>NZ_QEQQ01000007.1 GCF_003097235.1 Pseudomonas sp. CC120222-01a
AATTGCCCGTGAGGCTTGACCATATAACACCCAAGCAATTTGCTGACGCAGATTGCGGTGGTGAAGACGAAACGAACCGAAAGTTCGCAAGACCACAAATTCACATATCCGAATTCGCTGGGCTGTCCATCTGGACATTCTGGCTACAGAATTTCTTGACGACCATAGAGCATTGGAACCACCTGATCCCATCCCGAACTCAGCAGTGAAACGATGCATCGCCGATGGTAGTGTGGGGTTTCCCCATGTGAGAGTAGGTCATCGTCAAGATTCATTTCGCAAAACCCCTATCTGCGCATGCAGGTAGGGGTTTTGTCTTTCTGGCAGAGAAAACCCTCAACCCCGGGCTAGTTCCGCCAGGTGTGCCGTTGCTTCTTCGCTCTTGAGTACCAGTACATCGCCTACCAGCGAATCGAGCACCACTTCCGAGGTATTGCCGATGAGGGCACCGGAAATCCCGGTGCGCGCAACGGTGCCGATCACTGTGACAACGGCATCCAGTTGCTTCTCGAAATGGGGAATCAGCACATCTGCTGGCCCTTCCGCGACATGCAGGCGGTCTTCGTTGATATCGAACTCGGCCTGGAACGCACTGCAGGCCTCCCGATAGCGCTTCTCGATGGTTTCACTCAACTGATAAACCGGGTCTGACGCCGACAGCATGGGGGAGGGGTGCGCACTGACGACATGCAGGTTGCCTTTGGCCAACCCGGCAATCGCGTAGCCGTGGTCGATGATGCTGGCGTGCAGGCGACGATGATCCTCGTCCTGGTTGCCCACATCCACCGCTGCCAGGATCACACCACCAGTCCAGGGTCGTTCGCTCTTGACCATCAGCACTGCACACGGGCACTGACGTAGCAGCTTCCAGTCGGTAGGCGTCAGCAGGGCCTTTTTCAGCGGGTTATCTGGCCGATGTTCCTTGATCACCAGCTCACAACCTTCAGCCTGCTGTACGGCGATGATCGATTCATGCAAGGTTTCATGCCAGGTCTGTTCATGGGTGACATTGTCATAGCCATCATCATGCAACTGGCTGCCGAGCAGGCTGAGCAAGGCACTGTGGTCATGCTTTTTGTCACACATCAGCAGATGCAGGCGAGCACCGGTCACGCCGGCAATCAGCTTGGCCCGGGTCAGCGCACGGCTATGGGCATGTTCGGGGTCGAGGACGACGAGGATGCTACGGACAGCTTGCATGGGGGTGAACTCCGTCAAAGGTGGCGACCAATGCCTGACTATAGTCGGCGCCTCCCGCGTCGCCGCTTGATGTACATCAAGCATAGTCACTGGTGCTGCCCGTCGCCCTCGGTATAATCGCCGGTCTTGCCTGTCCAGTGTGGTTGTTCGCTTATGTCGCTGATCCCCGAAATCGATGCCTTCCTCGGCTGCCCGACCCCAGATGCCTGGATCGAAGCGGCGCTCGCCGATCAGGAAACCCTGCTGATCGATCACAAGAACTGCGAGTTCAAGGCGGCCAGCACCGCCCTGAGCCTGATCGCCAAGTACAACACCCACCTGGACCTGATCAACATGATGTCGCGCCTGGCCCGTGAAGAGCTGGTGCATCACGAGCAGGTGCTGCGGCTGATGAAGCGCCGTGGTGTGCCGCTGCGGCCGGTTTCGGCAGGGCGCTACGCGTCTGGCCTGCGCCGCTTGGTGCGGGCGCACGAACCGGTGAAGCTGGTGGACACGCTGGTGGTCGGGGCGTTCATTGAGGCCCGCAGCTGTGAGCGCTTTGCGGCCCTGGTACCCCACCTCGATGAGGAGCTCGGCACCTTCTACCACGGCTTGCTGAAAAGCGAAGCCCGCCACTATCAGGGCTACTTGAAGCTGGCCCACCAATATGGGGACGAGGCGGACATCGCCCGTCGCGTCGAACTGGTGCGCGCAGCAGAAGCAGAGCTGATCCAGTCTCCCGATCAGGAACTCCGCTTCCACAGTGGTATCCCGATGGCGCAGGCTGCCTGACGCCTAGTAGCGGCGCCCCAGCAGCAGGCCGATCACCAGGCCGAAGCCTGCTGACACAGCCACGGTCTGCCATGGATGGCCACCAATATAGTCCTGGGTGGCGTCGACCACCGGTTGCGCCTTGGCGCGGACCTGGCCGGCGGCCTCACGGGCCTGGCGCAGTTTAAGGCTCACCTGCGCCCGCAGGGTCTCGGCTTCTTCGCCAACCAGCGTGGCGCTTTCGCTGAGGAGTTTTTCCGATTCTTCGATCAATGCCTGCAGTTCACTGAACACCTGGTCCTTGATCTGATCACTGTCGGCCAGTGCGGCGGTTTTTCGGGCCATGAACACGTCCTCGTTGATGGGGGATTGAACAATGGATGCCAGCGCGCCGGGAAAGTTGCGATGGCTTTGCCGATGATGCGACGCCAGGGTGTAAGATAGCGGCCATTTTCAACAGGCAGGTACTTTCATGACTTTCAATCTGGCCAACATGAGCTTCGAGGAACGGGCGCAGATCGAGGCGGAAAAGGCCCGCCTGTTCGAGATGTGGCAGAACAACCTGGGTAAGGCCAAGGGTGAAGCCGCGCGGCTGATCGCCGAAAAACCACGCCGCAAAGGCAAGTGGGCGGAATGGGTGCGGGCCGAACTGGACGCTTTGTCGCCGCCGGAATACGCCAGCATGGTCCGCAGCGAGGTCAACAAGATGATGGCTGCCGCCAGCACCAATCGCTGATCCATCCCCCTACCAATACAGGCTGCCCTCCTTGGGCAGGTCCAGCTTGCCCTCGTCGGTGAAGCGCACGGTGCCAAACGGCCCGCTGGCCAGCTTGCCACGCAGCTTGTAAGGCATCCCTTGCAGTGAATCGAGCTTGCCCAGGCCATAGGCCTGGCGCAGGAAGGCGAACGCCGTGATGCTCACCGGCACCACGATCACGGCTTCGTCGTAGCGGCCGATGTGCCCTTGCTGATCGCTGACCCCAGCCGCCAGCGGCTGCCCGTTCACCTCCAGGTTCAGCGCAATGCCGTTGTAGTCGATGGCCGACTCGTTGGGGTTCTGCACCCTCATCTTCACTGCCATGCGCATTTCAAGCTCCTGTCCCGGCAGCGGTTCGATGCCGATCACACTGATGTTGAGCGGGTCACGGGCCTGGAACAGTGCGCAGGCGTTGAGCCCGCCAGCCAGCATCAGCACCAGCAGCAGACGAAGGGAGCGGTGCAAACGGGCAGCCATGTGGAAGGTCCTTGCCGACGAAGTGGTGCCTGCAGTGTGGCAAATGCGCGGCAGCGTTGAAAGTGCAGGGCTTTATGAAAGATACTGTTTCTCATTAACGCCCGACAATTTCTCTTACTGGCAGTGCTTCTACCCCATGCTGACGTCTCCCGTGTCCGGTCTGCTGGCAAGTTTCCAGGAGCACTACGACGACCTGCTGCAGTTTCTCACCCGGCGCATGAGCGACCGGCAGCGTGCCGCCGACGTGGCCCAGGAGACGTACCTGAAGCTGGTGAAGATCGACGAGCAGGCGGTGCCGGTGCTGCATGCGCGCAGCTTCATCTTCCGTGTGGCCGGCAATCTGGCCATCGATGCCCTGCGCCGTGAACAGCGCATTGCGGCCAGCCATGACGACGGTGACGGAGCAGGGGAGGTGGCTTGCCCGGCGCCGCCACCGGAGGCGACGCTGCTGGCCCGCGAGCGCCTGCAGATTCTCGACGAAGCCCTGCTGCAGTTGTCCAGCAACGCTCGCCAGGCGCTGTTGCTGAACCGTGTCGAGGGCCTGACCCAGGCGCAGATCGCACAACGGCTGGGCGTTTCCGAGAGCATGGTGGCAAAATACATCGGCCAGGCCCTGCGCCATTGCCGCGACTGGCTCAAGCACAACCATGACTGATACCTCGACCATGCACGCTCCGCAGCCGATCAGTGACTTGTCCGACGATGCCCTCGACTGGCAGGTACTGCTGCACTCGGGCCATGCCAGTGCTGCCGATCAGGCGCGCTACCAGCGCTGGTGCCAGCTGAGCCCGGCACATGCCGAGGCGGCGCATGAGGCCGAAGCGCTGTGGCAGGATCTGGGCCATACGCCGACTGCCCAGGTGTTCGAAGCAGCGCCCGTGCGCCGCAACAGGCGCCACTGGGCAACGGGCATCGCCGCCTCCCTGGTGCTGCTGGTGGCAGGTTACGGCGGCTGGCAACAGGCGCCGATGTGGCTGGCGGACTATCACACGGGCATCGGCGAGCAACAGCGCATTACCCTCGCGGACGGTACGCGGGTACTGCTCAACAGCGCCAGTGCCCTCAACGTGGCCTTCAGCGCCGGCGAGCGCAGGGTGACGCTAGAGGCCGGCGAGGCCCTGTTCGAAACCACCGATGACCCACGTCCCTTCGTGGTCGAAACCGCCGGTGAAGCGGTGCAGGGCAGTGCGGCAACCTTCAGTGTGCGCCGTGACGGCCATGTGGTGCTGGCCAAAGGTGAAGCGCGGCTTGGTGATCACAGCCTGGCCATCGCAGCCGACGCCAGCGCGCAGACGGCCTGGCAGCGGGGCAAGCTGATCTTCAATGGCAAACCGTTGGGGCAGGTGCTGGCCGAGCTCGAACGCTACCAGCACGGCCGCATTCTGCTCTCCGACCACAAGCTCTCGGCACTCGAAGTCAGTGGCGTATTCGACCTGAACGAGCCACAGGCCCTGCTGCGCACCCTGGAGCAGCGTTACGGCCTCAAGGTCACCTATCTGCCGTGGCTGGCCGTGGTCCACTGAGCCTGTAAAAAATAATCGAAACTTTTTTCATTTGGCGCTGCAAGTTCGTGCAAGCCAGAACGTCGTAGTGGGACTGATCAGCAACCCATTCTCATTTACGACTTGTCTGGAAGCTTATTCGTGCCTCTTTTGCCCATGCCCACCCACCGTCGCGGCGGTCGCCTTCACCATGCCTTGATGTCCTGCAGTGCCTTGGCCATGTTCGCCGGCCCCCTGCAGGCATGGGCCGCCACAGACGTGCCTGCACAGGTTCAGGCGCGCCAGGTGCAACTGGACCTGCCGGCACAACCTCTGGATCAGGCCCTGACCGCTTTCGCCGACCAGGCCGGCCTGCACCTGCTGTACACCACGGGAGATGTGGCAGGCCTGAACAGCCCGGCGCTGCAGGGCAGCTACAGCCTCGAGCAGGCGCTGCAACGGCTGCTGGCCGGCAGCGACATGGCCTGGCAGTTCAGCGATCCGCGCACGGTCACCCTGCGCAAGGCTGCGCCTGCGCCGCAGGCGGTCAACCTCAAACCCATCGAAGTCAGCGTTGCCTCGCGCACCAGCACGGCCATCAGCGAAATCCCCGGCACGGTGTGGGTGGTGGACCAACAACAGTTGCGTGAACAGATCGACAGCGGCGTCAGCCTCAAGGAGGCCATTGGCAAGCTGGTGCCAGGCCTGGACCTGGCGCCCGAGGGGCGCACCAACTATGGCCAGAACATGCGTGGGCGCAATGTGCTGGTGATGATCGATGGCGTCAGCCAGAACAGCTCGCGCGGCCTGTCGCGCCAGTTCGACAGCATTTCACCGTTCAACGTCGAACGCGTCGAGGTCTTGTCCGGCGCCAGCGCTATCTACGGCGGCGGCGCCACCGGCGGCATCATCAACATCGTCACCAAGAAAGGCGAACCCGGCCCGGCCCGCTTCGAGACCCAGCTGGGTGCCAGCAGTGGCTTCAACAACAGCGACGACCTGGCTACGCGCTTCGCCCAGTCGGTCAGTGGCGGCAACGAGCGAGTCAGCGGGCGCCTGGGGATCTCCGGCGAGCAGAACGAAGCGTTCTACGATGGCGCAGGCGATCAGATCTTCATCGACAACACCCAGACCGACCTGCAGTACAACCGCACCATCGACGTGCTGGGCACCCTCGGCCTGAAGCTCACCGATGAGCAAAGCGTCGACCTGCTGGCCCAGTACTACGATTCCGGCAACCACGGCAGTACCGGTATCTACTTCCCCAACCTCAACTACAACGCCCCCTCCGACCTGGAGGACGCCGAATTGCGCAGCGGCTATTCCTCGGACCTGGAGCCACGCACCCGGCGCCTGCTGCTCAATGCGAACTACCACCACACCGATGTGCTGGGCCAGGACTTCTACCTGCAGGCCTCGTACCGCAAGGAAAACGACAACTTCTTTCCGTTCCCGTACTACAACCGCGCCACGCCGACCGGTGCGCGCGGCGTGTACTTCGCCGCCTCGCAGCAGAACTTCGAGGTCACCAGCCTCAAGGGCCTGTTCGCCAAGCAGTGGGATACCCTCAAGCTGACCTATGGCGTCGACCTGGACCGCGAGCGCTTCAATGCCGACCAGACCACCTTCGACGCTCTGACTTCATCCGAAAGTGGCGGCCTGGACCTGGACAAGCAGAGCAAAGCCGAGCGCTATCCCAGCTACCGGGTCGATGGCGTTTCGGTCTACGCCCAGCTCGACTGGCATGCCACCGACAACCTGACCTTGTCCGGCGGCGCCCGGCGCCAGCAGATGGACGTGGATGTCAGCGACTTCAAGGGCGTGCCTGGTGGCAGTAACGACTATGAGGTCAACCTGTACAACGTCGGCGCCATCTACGACTTCAAGAACGGCCATCAGGTGTGGACCAACTATGGCGAAGGCTTCGACCTGCCGGACCCGGCCAAGTACTACGGCAAGCCTGGCCTGAGCGTCGCGGACAACCCGCTGGCCGGCATCAAGAGCCGCCAGGTCGAACTGGGTTGGCGCTATGCCGACCTGGATTGGGACGCGCAGGCAGCGCTTTACTACATCTGGTCGGACAAGATCATCAACGTCGACTCGCAAACGCTGACCATCAACGTTGAAGACCAGAAGAGCCGCGACTTCGGCTTCGAGGGCGCGCTGACCCGGCACTTCCAGACGGGCTGGGAGGCGGGGGGTACCGTTCACCTGACCCGTTCCGAGGAAGAAGACACCGACGGTGGCTGGATCAAGCGCGATGCCCGCTATGCCTCGCTGTCCAAGGCCACGGCGTTCGTCGGCTGGAAGGGTGATGGGCGCAGCGCGCGACTGCAGGCCAACCATGCCTTCAGCCTGAAGGACGATGCCGATCATGAGATCGACGGCTACACCACCTTCGACCTTCTAGGCAGCCAGGACACCGGTTTCGGTACCTTCAGCGCAGGTATCCAGAACCTGCTGGACAAGCAGTACAGCACCGTGTGGGGGCAGCGGGCGACGCTGTTCTACTCGCCGACCTATGGACCGGCCTATCTCTATGACTACCAGGGGCGCGGCCGTACCTACACCCTGACCTGGAGCATGGCTTACTGATTCTTGCTGTCTGACCCGGCCTCTTCGAGGGCTCGCCCCACAGGGATAGCGCCCAACCTCAGGGCAGCGCTGTTCCTGTGGGAGCGGGCAAGCCCGCGAAGAGGCCAGATCAGCAGAACGCTACCAGCAAATCTTCCACAAATGCCGCCTGCGCCTCCCCTGGCACCTGCGCCCGGTGCCGGGCCAAGGTGAAGGGCACCACGAAATCCAGCCCCGGATCCAGCGCCCGCAACACCCCCTGAGCCTCCCAACTCGCCGCACAGTGACACGGCAGATAGCCAATATGGCGCCCCGAAAGAATGAGCGTCAGCACGCTCTCGATCTGTTCCGCCACCGCCATGCTGCGCCGGCTCTGGAACGGCTCGCCGCCCTTGAGAAAGCGATAGGGATGACGGACCTGATCCGCCTCCAGCAACTGCTCGTGGGTCACCTCGGCCACATCGAACAGCACATGCCCCTTGCCGCAGTACAACCGCTGCCGCTCCTCGAACAACGGCTGGTAGTCAAACGCCGCCTGGTTGCCGGAAAAGTAGCTGATGGCGAAGTCCAGCCGTTGCTCCAGCAGCAGCCGCTCCAGCTCCGCTGGAGGCGCGCTGATCAGCTCCAGCTGCACCGCTTCCTCGCGGTCACGAAAGCGTGAAATGGCCGAGGCCAGGCGCAGGCTCACGGCCGCATCCTGGTTCTCGGCCATGCCCACCCGCACTGTGCCCAGCAGGCGCCCGGCCACGCCGTTGGCCTGTTGGCGGAACAACTCGATGTTCAGTAACAGACCACGTGCCGCTTCCAGCAGCAACTCGCCCTTGTCGGTCAGGCGAAAGCCGCCTTTGCCGCGGCTGCACAGGCGATAACCCAGGCGCGTTTCCAGCTGCGCCATGCGCTGGCTGATGGTGGGTTGGCTCAAGCCCAGTACGCCTTGGGCAGCACTGAAGCCGCCGGCCTCTACTACAGTGACGAACAGCCGCAGCTGGTGCAGGTCGGGGTCGTGCAGTTGTCCGAGCATCACATTGCTCCCGATGAATGTCAGCTTTGCAAACTTGCCATTCTTGCAATGTTACCCGGCTGGCATGCTGGCGGCATCCACCCATTTGCGAGGTGCCCATCATGCGTCGATCGCTGTGCCTGTTGTCCCTGATCCTGGCCCTGCCGCTGCAGGCCGAAGAAAAGGTCGTCAATCTCTACAGCTGGGCCGACTACGTCGCCCCGGAAACCCTCCAGCGCTTTGAAAAGGAAACCGGCTACAAGGTGCGCTACGACACCTTCGACACCACCGAAGTCCTCGAAACCAAGCTGCTCACCGGCCGCAGCGGCTACGACGTGGTCGTGCCGTCCGCCACCGTACTGGCCCGGGCGCTGAAGGCCAATGCCCTGCAGCCGCTCGATGCGCAAGGCATGCCCGGTTACGCCAACCTCGACAAGGACCTGCTGGCCAAGCTGGCCGAGGCCGACCCAGGCAACCGTTACGCAGTGCCCTACACCTGGGGCACCCTGGGCCTGGGGGTGAATGTCGAGGCGGTGCGCCAGCGCCTGGGCGATGTGCCGCTGGACAGCCTCGACCTGCTGTTCAAACCCGAGTACGCCAGCCGCCTCAAGGCGTGCGGCATCGCCATGCCGGACTCGCCCCAGGAAGTGATTGGCGTCGCCCTCAACTACCTCGGCAAAGACCCCTACAGCCAGGACAAGGCTGACCTCGCGGCGGCGCAGAACCTGCTGAACCAGCTGCAACCGTCGATCAGCTACGTCGCCAATGGCCGGCAGATCAACGACCTGGCCAACGGTAGCGTGTGCCTGGCACTGACCTACAACGGCGATGCAGCCATGGCCGCCGACCAGGCGCGCCGCGCCGGCAAGCCGTTCGAGCTGATCTACCGCATCCCCCGTGAAGGCACGCTGGTGTGGCAGGACAACCTGGTCATCCCCAAGGACGCCCCGCACCCGGAAGCTGCCCGGGCGTTCATCGCGTTCATGCTGAAACCTGAGTCGGTGGCAGCGCTCACCAATACGCTGTTCTTCGCCAATGCCAACCAGGCGGCCACACCGCTGGTGGATGAAGCCGTGCGCAATGACCCGGATATCTACCCCCCTGCCGACGTGCGTGAGCGCCTGTATGCCGACCGCAGCATGGCGTTGTCCGACCTGCGCCAGCGCAACCGGCTGTGGACGGCCTTCCGCAGCCGCCAGTGACCGATAACCATAAAGGAGCCCAACCGTGGAACAAGCCCAGAACAACGACCAGGCCATGACCCGCGACAGCCTGTACGGTACCGCAGCGGAAAGTACCTACGCCGGTATCACCAGTTTCTCCCGTCGTCGCTACAGCCGCGATTTGCGCGGGGTGGATGTGGTGGTCAGCGGTGTGCCGTTCGACACTGCCACCAGCAACCGCCCCGGCGCGCGTTTCGGGCCGCGTGCGATCCGTGCCGCCTCGGTACAGCAGGCCTGGGCGCGCCACTGGCCGTGGGCATTCGACCCGTTCGACCACCTGGCAGTGATCGACTATGGCGACTGCGCCTTCGACAGCGGCACCCCGCAGTCGGTACCCGACAGCATCCAGGCCCACGCCGAGCACATTCTTGAAGCCGGTTGCGCCATGCTCACTCTGGGTGGCGACCATTTCATCAGCTACCCGCTGCTCAAGGCCCATGCCCGGCGCCATGGCCCGCTGGCGCTGATCCATTTCGATGCGCACAGCGACACCTGGCCGGACGAAGAGGGCCGCATCGACCATGGCACCATGTTCTGGCATGCCGCCCGCGAGGGCCTGGTCGATCCGTCCTGCTCGGTGCAGGTCGGCCTGCGCACCACCAATGACGACAGCCAGGGCTTCGCCATTCTCGATGCCCGGCAGGTGCACCGCCAGGGCACCGAAGCGATCATCGCCGCGATCCGCCAGCGGGTCGGTGACAAGCCGGTGTACCTGACATTCGACATCGACTGCCTCGACCCGGCGTATGCACCCGGCACCGGTACCCCGGTATGTGGCGGCTTGAGCACGGTGCAGGCGCTGGAGATCCTCGGTGGCCTGCGCGGCATCAACCTGGTGGGCATGGACCTGGTGGAAGTGGCACCGGCCTATGACCACGCCGACATCACCGCGCTGGCCGGGGCCACCCTGGCCATGGAGATGCTGTGCCTGTACGCGGCGCGGCACAAGGTCGATGCCGCCCGGTGATCGGCGGGCCTGATGCAGCGTGCCATCAGGCCCATACTGAAACATCAGGAATCGCATTCACACTTTTGCCGCGAACCCTTCGCGCCTTAGGCTATCCAAACGCTCAAGGCGCGCTTTTTCGTACAGGAGGTGAAGCATGAAACTCACGGTGCCAACCTTGATCATCGGCTTGACTCTGGGCCTGTCGGTGCAGGCAGCGCCTGCGCAGCCCTTGCAGCTCGCCGCCAGTAACAACAACCCCTACAACAGCCCGATCCAGCGTGCCAACCCCAACAGTCGCCAGGGCAGCATGCCGGCCACACCGCCCGTGCGCGGCCCGTCCACCCAGCCCATCTATCGCACGCCAAGCCTGGATAACCGTGGTATTGGCAATGGCGACAACCTGCGCCGCCAGCAGCAGGCCCCCAATCTGGAGCCGACGCGGCCACCGCGTGATAGCCAGCGTGCGCCTTGACCCATAGAAAGGAATCCTGCATGACCCGAACCCACTGGCTGACCGCCTTGACCGCTGCTGCGCTGTTGCCGCTGCTGGCACACGCCGCCCCTGAACAGCAATTTTCCAGCGAAGAAGGGCAACTCACGGTCAGCACCGTGGCCGATGGCCTGCGCAACCCTTGGGCGCTGGCTTTCCTGCCAGGTGGCAAGGACATGCTGGTCACCGAGCGCCCAGGCAACCTGCGCGTGGTGAGCGCCGAGGGCAAGGTCGGCCCGCCCATCAGCGGCGTGCCCAAGGTCTGGGCCGAAGGCCAGGGCGGCCTGCTCGATGTGGTGCTGTCGCCTGAGTTCGCCAAAGACCGCACGGTGTACCTGTCGTATGCCGAGGAGGGCAGTGATGGCAAGGCCGGCACAGCGGTAGGCCGTGGCCAGCTGTCCGAGGACCGCGCCCGGCTGGAAAACTTCAATGTGATCTTCCGACAGCAACCCAAGCTTTCCGAAGGCAATCACTTCGGCTCGCGGCTGGTGTTCGACCGCGACGGCTTCCTGTTCATCGCCCTGGGCGAGAACAACCAGCGCTCGACCGCCCAGGACCTGGACAAGCTGCAGGGCAAGGTCGTGCGGATCTTGCCCGACGGCGAAATACCGAAGGACAACCCCTTCGTCGGCAAGCAGGATGTGCGCCCGGAAATCTGGTCGTTCGGCCACCGCAACCAACAGGGCGCGGCGCTAAACCCCTGGACCGGCCAGCTCTGGACCCACGAACACGGCCCGCGTGGCGGCGACGAGATCAACATCCCGGCGCCTGGCAAGAACTATGGCTGGCCAATCGCCACGCACGGTATCAACTATTCGCTGATGCCGATCCCCGAAGCCAAGGGCAAACATGTCGACGGCATGGTCGACCCGCACCATGTCTGGGAGAAGTCGCCCGGCATCAGCGGCATGGCCTTCTATGACAGCCCGACCTTCAAGGCCTGGGATCACAACCTGTTCATTGGCGCGCTGGCCACCCAGGAACTGATCCGCCTGCAACTCGATGGCGACAAGGTCGTCCATGAAGAGCGCTTGCTGGGTGACCTGAAGGCGCGCATCCGTGATGTGCGGGTGGGGCCGGATGGCTACCTGTATGTGCTGACCGATGCCAAGGATGGGGAGTTGCTGAAGGTGGGGTTGGGCGAGGGCTGAAGCAGCTTTTTGACTGCAATGGCCCTTTCGCGGGTAAACCCGCTCCCACAGGGACCTCATTGGCTTCAGGCGTGGTGAAGCCCCTGTGGCAGCGGGTTTACCCGCGAAAGGGCCAGCCCATACAATGCAGTCCTCACAGTTCAAGCCAGCAGCCATGCAACTCGACCCGCTAAATTGCTATCGCGTGGCACTTTCAGAGCACGGCTTCGCCGAAGATCCGGCCCAGGTCAAGGCTGTCACGGCCCTGCAAACCTGCTTCGAAGCCCTGGAGCATGGCCATACCCCCCAGGGCCTGTACCTCTGGGGCCCGGTCGGTCGCGGCAAGACCTGGCTCATGGACCTGTTCCACCGCTGCCTCAGCGTCCCGTCCCGGCGCCAGCACTTCCACCATTTCATGGCCTGGGTCCACCAGCGCCTGTTCCAGCTCAACGGCACTGCCGACCCGTTGAAGGCGTTGGCGCGGGAACTGGCCGCGCAGATCCGCGTGCTGTGCTTCGACGAGCTGTTCGTCAGCGACATCGGCGATGCGATCATCCTCGGCCGCCTGTTCCAGGTGCTGTTCGATCACGGCGTCGTGGTGGTCGCCACCTCCAACCAGCCACCGCAACAGCTGTACCGCGATGGCTTCAATCGCGAGCGCTTTCTGCCGGCCATCAGCGCCATCGAACGGCACATGCAGGTGCTTTCGGTGGCAGGCGAGCAGGATCATCGCCTGCACCCGGGCGCACAGCGCCAGCGTTACTGGGTGGCCCAAGCGGGGAGCAAAGGCGGCGCGCTCGAAGCCGTTTTCCAGCAGCTCAGCCCGGATGACCCCGGCAGCAATGCACCCCTGCTGATCGGTACGCGGCAGATCCAGGTGATCCGCCGCAGCACCCAGGCCATCTGGTGCCACTTTACCGAGCTCTGCGAACGGCCTTTGGCCGCCATGGAGTTCATGGCCTTGTGCGATCAGTTCCCGGCCATCCTGGTCGAGGGTATCCCGGCCCTGGGCGGCGAACAGCGGGCCGGGCGCATCGCCCGTGGCACCGAAGATGGCGCGGCGCGTGTTGCGGCAGGTGACCGCGAATTGCCGATGCTGTCGCCCGAGGATGACGCCGTGCGCCGCTTCATCGCCCTGGTGGACGAATGCTATGACCGCCGGGTGGCCCTGTACCTGGAGGCGCAGGTTCCGCTCGATGCGCTCTACACTCAAGGGTATCTGGCGTTCCCGTACCAACGGACCCTGAGCCGGCTACGGGAGATGCAACTGCAACGCTTCGCCTGAAGGAGCCAAACCATGGAGCCGCTGTCGCATCATCTGCTGACCCAGGCCTACAACAATGGCTGGGCCAACCACCGCCTGTACAAGGCCTGCCTGCAACTGACCCACGACGAGTTCGTCGCCCCCCGTTGCAGCTTCTTCCCGTCGATCAAGGCCACCCTCAACCACCTGCTGACTGTGGACTGGTTCTACCTGGACATGCTCGAGTGCGAACAGCGCGGTGAGGCGCCGAACCCGGATGGCGAACGCTTCTTCGAGCCGGAGCAACCGTTCGCCACCTGCACCGACCTGCATGCCGAGCAGGCTCAGGCCGACCATCGGCTGATCGCCTATTGCAGCTTGCTGCAGGACGACCAACTGGCGCGCTACGTGAGTATCGTGCGGCCCGAACGGATCCAGCGCGAACAGCGCCTGCGCTTGCTGGCGCACCTGTTCGAGCACCAGATCCATCACCGTGGGCAGGTGCATGCGATGCTCAGTGATACGGCAGTAAGGCCGCCGCAGCTGGATGAGTTTTTCTGTGAAGAGGAAGCCGACCTGCGGGCGCTGGACTTTGCCGAACTCGGCTGGAGCGAAGCGCAGGTCTGGAAGGGTTAGCGGCCGAGCCACTCCACCAGCGTGCGGTTGAAGCGCCGTGGCTCCTCGATCTGCGGCGCATGCCCCATGCCTTCGAAAGTCACCAGTTCGCCTTGTGGAATCAGCTTGGCCACTTGTGGCCCCAGTTCCTTGTACTTGCCCAGCTTGACCTTCACCTCAGGCGGGGCGATGTCGCTGCCGATCGCCGTGGTGTCCTGGTCGCCGATCAGCAGCAGGGTCGGCATCTTCAGGTCCTTGAACTCGTGATACACCGGCTGGGTGTAGATCATGTCGTAGATCAGCGCCGAGTTCCATGCCACCGCCTCATGCCCCGGCCCCTTGTTCAGGCCCACCAGCATCTGCACCCAACGCTCGTATTCAGGCTTCCAACGTCCCGCGTAGTAGGTCTTGCGTTCATACTCACGCACGCCTTCGGCATCGAGCTTGAGCTCACGGGCATACCACTGGTCCACCGTGCGGTAGGGCACGCCGAGGGCTTTCCAGTCTTCCAGGCCGATCGGGTTGACCATCGCCAAGCGCTCGACCTGCTGCGGGTACATCAGCGCGTAGCGGGTGGCGAGCATGCCCCCGGTGGAGTGGCCGAGCACGATAGCCTGCTTGACGCCCAGCTGTTCGAGCAGGGCGTGGGTGTTCACCGCCAGTTGCTGGAAGCTGTACTGGTACTGGGCCGGCTTGCTAGAGGTGCAGAAGCCGATCTGGTCCGGGGCGATCACACGGTAGCCCGCCTGGCTCAAGGCGTCGATGGTGGTCTCCCAGGTGGCGGCGCAGAAGTTCTTGCCGTGCATCAGCACCACGCTGCGGCCATTGGCCTGGCCCTGGGCCGGCACATCCATGTAGCCCATCTGCAGGTGCTGGCCCTGGGACTGGAAGTCGAAATGCTTGAGTGGGTGAGGGTAGGTGAAGCCTTCGAGCTGTTTGCCGTAGGTGGGCGATTCGGCAGCGATGGCGGGGATGCCGACGAGGCAGGCCAGGGCCAGGGCGGTTGCGCGCAGCATGGGGGAACTCCGTGTAGGACCATGTAGGAATTGGCGACTGTAACAGTCAGTGGACCACCTTAAACGTTAAAGGTGTTACCAGGCGTGAAACCAGCCCAGGGTAATCATCGCCACGACGATATAGCGCCCGCCCTTGGCCAGGGTCACCAACAGCAGAAAACGCCAGAACGGCTCACGCATGATGCCGGCAATCAGGGTCAGCGGATCGCCGATCACCGGCATCCAGCTCAGCAGAAGCGACCATTGCCCCCAACGCTGGTAGCGCTGTTGCGCGCGTTCCAGCTGGCTGGCGCTGAAGGGGAACCAGCGCTTGTCGCGCAGGTGCTCGAGGGCCCGACCGAGCAGCCAGTTGACCACCGACCCGAGCACATTGCCCAGGGTGGCCACCAGCAGCAAGGTCAGCCAGACTTCGGGCTGGCGCAGCAGCAGGCCGACCAGCACCGCCTCCGATTGCAGCGGCAGCAGGGTGGCGGCACCGAAAGCGCTGAAAAACAGCGCCCAGAGGCTCAGCATCAGTAGCTGGCGACCACGGTGTCCTGGCCATCCTGGGTCACGCCGATGACCTGGTAGGCATCCTTGTGGTCACCCATTTCCATGCCAGGCGATCCCATGGGCATGCCCGGCACGGCCAGGCCCTTGAGGTCGTTGCGCCTGGCCAGCAGGCGCACCTGTTCGGCGGGTACATGACCCTCGACGAACTTGCCGTCGATCACCCCGGTGTGGCACGACGCCAGGCGCGGCGCCACGCCCAGGCGCTGCTTGACGGCGCTCATGTTCGGCTCGACGTGGTCGTTGACGCTGAAGCCGTTGTCGCGCAAGTGGCTGATCCAGGCCTTGCAGCAGCCACAGTTGGGGTCGCGATAGACATCGATGGTTTCGCCAGCCTGGGCCAGGCCGGTAATGGCCAGCAGGCCGAAGGTGATCAGGTGTTTACGCAGCATGGTCGAACAACTCCTTAGAAACGCAGGCGTATGCCTGCCACCAGACGGGTTTGGCCGAGGTCATCGCCGTCCTCACGGGCCTGACTGGCGCGGTTGCCGTGCAGGCGCTCGAAGCTTACCCCGACATAGGGCGCGAAGCCCCGGCTGATTTCGTAGCGCAGGCGCAGGCCGACTTCGCTGTCGGCAAGCCCGGCGCCCTGTTCGTGGCCGGCATCGTTGCGGCCGTAGAAGTTGGCTTCCAGGTTCGGCTCGAGGATCCAGCGGTTGCTCAGCAGGATAGCGTAAGCGGCTTCCAGGCGCAGTGCGCTCTGTTGTCGCTCGCCGGCATAGGCGGTGGCTTCCAGTTCCAGGCCATACAGCGGGGTGCCCTGGATGCCGAAGGCGGCCCAGGTCTGCCCGCTGGCCGGCTTGAAGTCCTGGCGCAGGCCGCCGACCAACTCCCACCAGGGGCTGATCGCATGGCCCCACAGCGCCTGCAACTCTGCCTTGTGGGTCTTGCCTTGTTGCCGTTCACCCTCGGTGCGCAGCCACAGGCGATCGATGTCGCCACCGACCCAGGCCGTGGCGTTCCACTTGAGGGCGCTGCTGCTTTCGAAGTTCTGGTACTCCAGCTGATCGACGATCACTGCCCAATCGACGGCACGATCATGCACCTGATGGCCGGGCAGGGGCGAAGCAGCGGCCATGGCCCGTTCGCTGGCCAGCAGCGCGGCCAGGGCGACACCCGTGACCAGGCGCCGGTTGTTGATCTCATTCATCGACCCGTACCTCGCGGAACATGCCGGTCTCCATGTGGTAGAGCAGGTGGCAGTGGTAGGCCCAGCGGCCCAGGGCGTCGGCCGTGACCCGGTAGCTGCGGCGGCTGCCAGGTGGCATGTCGACCGTGTGCTTGCGCACCAGGAAGCGCCCGTGTTCGTCCTCCAGGTCGCTCCACATGCCGTGCAGGTGGATGGGGTGGGTCATCATGGTGTCGTTGACCAGGGTGATGCGCACCCGCTCGCCGTAGGCCAGGCGCAACGGCGCGGCATCGCTGAACTTGACCCCGTCGAACGACCAGGCGAAGCGCTCCATGTGCCCGGTCAGGTGCAGTTCGATATCCCGCGAAGGCTCGCGGCCATCCGGGTCGGGGTAAGGGCTGCGCAGGTCGGCATAGGTCAGCACCCGGCGGCCATTGCCGCGCAGGCCGATGCCAGGGTCGGACAGGTTGGCGCGGGGGGCCATGGTCTGCATGTCGACCAGCGGGTTGCCGGTTTCGCTGTCGGGATGGTCCTGCATGCTGCCCATGCTGCCGTGGTCCATGCCGGCCATGGCGCTGTGGTCCATCGCGGCCATGTTGCCGTGGCCCATGTCGGCCATGCTCAGCACCGGGCGCGGGTCAGGCGCTGGCACCACGGCCTGCAGGCCCATGGCACGGGCCAGGGTGCCGCGGGCATAGCCGCTGCGGTCCATGCTCTGGGCGAACAGGGTATAGGCGGGCAGGTCGCCGACGGTCACCAATACGTCATAGGTTTCGGCCACTGCGATACGCAGCTCGTCCACGCTCACCGGCGTCACCGGCAGGCCGTCGGCGGCGATCACGGTCAGCGTGAGGCCCGGGATGCGGAAATCGAAATAGCTCATGGCCGACGCATTGATCAGGCGCAGGCGCACGGTTTCGCCGGGTTGGAACAGGCACGTGAAGTTGCCGTCCGGGGGCTGGCCGTTGAGCAGGTAGGTGTAGCTGGCGGCGCTGATGTCGGCGAGGTCGGTCGGGCTCATGCGCATGCGCGCCCAGGCCAGGCGCTCATCGACGGTATTGCCCCAACCCTTGTCCGCCACGTCGGAGACAAAGTCGGCGAGCGTGCGTTTGTGGTAGTTGAAGGCGTCGGACTGCTTTTTCAGGGTCGCGAGTAACGCTTCTGGCGCCTGTTCGGACCAGTCGCTGAACAGCAGCACATGGTCGCGCTGGTAGCTATGCGGCTCGGGCTCGCGCGGCTCGATGACGATTGCGCCATACACCCCGGCCTGCTCCTGCAGGCCGGAATGGCTGTGGTACCAGTAGGTGCCGCTCTGGCGCAGTGTGAATTGGTACAGGTAATCGCCACCTGGGGCGATGCCGGCGAAGCTCAGGCCCGGTACGCCGTCCATGTTGGCCGGCAGGAGGATGCCGTGCCAGTGGATCGAGGTGTCCTGGTCGAGGCGGTTGCGCACGCGCAGGGTCACCGTATCACCTTCGCGCCAGCGCAGCAGCGGGCCGGGCAGGCTGCCATTGACGGTCAGCGCGGTGCGTGGCCGGCCGGTGATGTTGACCGGCGTCTGGCCAATGAACAGCTCGAAGTGCTGGCCGGCCAGCTCGCGGCCATCGCTGGCCTGGGCCAGCGGCCGCCACAAGCCCAGGCCGGCCAACGTGGTGGCGGCGCCCAGGCCTTTGACGAAGGTGCGGCGGGTAGGGTTGCGCAACATGGCGTGGCCTCATGCAGGGGAGCCACGATCCTCGCCGTTTGCGCCTGTCAGCTGGCTGAGGCGCAGATTACAGCCGTGTCAGGCAGCCTGTTCAGCGTCGCCCAGGTCACGCATCAGCAGGCCGTAATCCAGCGCAACCTGCTCGGGAATCGGCAGGTACACCACGTGGCCGTCGCCGGGCGCCACCTCGATGGCGCGCTGTTGGCGATCGAGCAGGCGGTGCAGGTCGAAGTGGTAGTTGCCACGCGGGGTCATCAATTCCAGGTGGTCACCCAGGGCGAAGCGGTTCTTCACCTTGACCTCGGCCAGGCCATCGACGCGCACCCCTGTCAGTTCGCCGACGAACTGCTGGCGCTCGGACAACGAGTTGCCGCGCAGGTAGTTCTGGTACTCGTCGTGTACATGGCGGCGCAGGAAGCCTTCGGTGTATCCCCGTTGCGCCAGCGATTCGAGGTTGTCCATCAGGGCCAGGTCGAACGGCCTCCCGGCCGCAGCGTCGTCGATGGCCTTGCGGTATGACTGGACCGCCCGGGCGCAGTAGAAATGCGACTTGGTGCGGCCTTCGATCTTCAGCGAGTGAACGCCCATGGCGGCCAGGCGCTCGACGTGCTGGATGGCGCGCAGGTCCTTGGCGTTCATGATGTAGGTGCCATGCTCGTCCTCGAAGGCCGGCATCTCGCTGCCTGGGCGATTGCTTTCCTGCAGCAGGAACACCTGCTCGGTGGGGGCGCCAAGGCCCAGGGTCGGCTCGACCTCGCGAACGATGTCTCCGCTGGCGTCTTCGGTGGCCGGCGTGGCCTCGTATTTCCAGCGGCAGGCATTGGTGCAGGTGCCCTGGTTGGCATCGCGCTTGTTCAGGTATCCGGACAGCAGGCAGCGACCGGAGTAGGCCATGCACAGTGCGCCATGGACGAACACTTCCAGCTCCATGTCCGGCACGTGCTGGCGGATCTCCTCGATCTCTTCCAGCGACAGCTCCCGCGACAGGATCACCCGGCTCAGGCCCAGTTGCTGCCAGAACTGCACGCTGGCCCAGTTCACCGTGTTGGCCTGTACCGACAGGTGCACCGGCATCTGCGGAAAATGCTGGCGTACCAGCATGATCAGCCCGGGGTCGGACATGATCAGCGCATCGGGCGCCATTGCGATCACCGGTGCCAGGTCCTTGAGGAAGGTCTTCAGCTTGGCGTTGTGCGGCGCGATGTTGACCACCACATAGAAGCGCTTGCCCTGGGCATGTGCCTCGCTGATGCCCAGCGCCAGGTTGGCGTGGTCGAATTCGTTGTTGCGCACCCGCAGGCTGTAGCGCGGCTGGCCGGCATAGACCGCGTCGGCTCCGTAGGCGAAGGCATAGCGCAGGGTCTTGAGGCTGCCGGCGGGGGCAAGCAGTTCGGGCTTGGCGGGTAGGGTCATGGGCGCACCGGGGCAAAGGCGCGGATGCTAACGGCTGAGCGGCGGCGGGGTATTGATTTGAATCAAGGTCAGCGTGGCACTTTTGCGTAGGTGGTGTGCACTAATAACCATGACACCCAAGGAGCCGCCATGAACCAAGACGCCCTGCAGAACAAAGCCCTGGCAGTACTTCTGACACTGGTGACCATCGCCTTCGTGTGGATCCTGCTGCCGTACTACGGCGCGATCTTCTGGGCGGTGATTCTCAGCATCCTGTTCGCGCCGTTGCAGCGTCATTTGCTGATTCGCTTTGGCCGCCGCCGCAACCTGGCGGCGGGCTGCACCGTGCTGGTATGCCTGCTGGTGGCGGTGCTGCCGGTGATCGTCACCAGTGCCTTGCTGGTGCAAGAAGGCGCCGCGCTGTACCAGCGCATCGAGAGCGGGCAGCTGGACATCGCCGGCTACGTCGAGCACGGCAAGGACATGCTCCCGGCCTTCGCCCAGCACGGCCTGGATCGCATGGGCGTGGGCAACCTGGACGGCCTGCGCGACAAGATCACCAAGTGGGCTACCCAGGGCAGCCAGGTGCTGGCCAGCCAGGCGTTCAACTTTGGCCAGGGCACCTTCGAGTTCCTGGTGAGCTTCGGCATCATGATGTACCTGCTGTTCTTCTTCCTGCGCGAGGGGGCCGACGTGGCGCGCCGGGTGCGCCTTGCCGTGCCGCTGCCGGAACACCAGAAGCGCCGGCTGCAACTGAAGTTCAACCGGGTGGTACGGGCCACGGTCAAGGGCAATGTGCTGGTGGCCATCACCCAGGGCGCGCTGGGTGGCTTCATCTTCTGGGTGCTGGATATTCCCAGTGCGCTGGTCTGGGCGGTGCTGATGGCGTTTCTGTCGCTGTTGCCGGCGGTGGGGGCGGGGATTGTCTGGGCGCCGGTGGCCGCGTATTTCCTGCTTACCGGGGCGATTTTGCCGGGAGTGATCCTGACGGCGTTCGGGGTACTGGTGATCGGCCTGGTGGACAACCTGCTGCGGCCGATCCTGGTGGGCAAGGACACGCGGATGCCCGATTACCTGATCCTGGTGTCCACCCTTGGCGGCTTGGCGGTATTCGGGCTCAATGGCTTCGTGATCGGGCCATTGATCGCGGCGTTGTTCGTCTCCAGTTGGGCAATCTTCGCCGCGACGAAACCTCAGGTGCAGTTACCGTCCTGAGGCGTTCAGTCAACGGAAGCTGTACGAAACCCCGGCGTAGACGCCAAAGCCTTCGCCCGGTGTCGAGCGGGCCACGTCCTGCCCGGCATCGTCGTACCCCGGCGTCACGGTTGCCGCGTAGCGCTGGTTGGTCAGGTTGCGCAGGTCCAGCCAGGTCTGCCAGTCCTGCTTCGGCGAATCCCAGCCCAGGCGCGCACCGAGCAGGGCATAGGCGTCGGCGTGGTAGCTGTTGGCGTAGTCGACCTGCACCTTCGACGCCATCTGCGTGTTGACCCCGGCGTAGAACCCGCTCGGCCAGTCGTAGCGCAGCTCGGCCTGGTAGTAATGCATGGGGATGCCGGGCAGGCGGTTGTCGCCGAACTTGTCGTCATCGCGGTAGTGGAAGTCGCTGAAGGTGTAGGCCTGGCGCAGGCTCAGCTTGCCAGTGCCGGGTTGCGCCCAGAGGATGCTGTCCAGCCCGGCCTCGACGCCTTGGTGCACGGTAGGGCTGGCGTTGAATTCCTTGAACGGCAAGCCTTGCACGACTTCCACGTTGAGCAGTTCGTGACGTACCTGCGAGTAGTACCAGGCCAGGTCCCAATGCCCCAGCGCCGAGTCACCGCGGGCGCCCAGTTCCAGGGTGGTGGCGGTCTGGTTCTGCATCTTCATCGGCTGGTTGTTGACCGGCGCGCTCCACACCAGCGACCACGGGTGCGGTGGCTCCACCGAGCGGCTGAGGTTGCCGTAAACCTGAAGGTCCGGGCGAATGTCGTAGCGCAGGCCCACACGAGGCGCATAGTCCCAATCATGCTGGCTGACCTTGCCACCACTGGCCGGGTAAGTGACATCGCTTTCCCGACGGGTGTAGATCATCGCCAGGCCCGTGGTCAGCCACAGGTTCGGGACCAGTTCCAGGTCATTACCGGCATGCAACACCGTGTCCGAGCCCTGGTAGCTGAAGTCGCGTGTGCGGGCGCCGACCACATCGTTGACCCGCGAGAACTGCGAGGCGCCACTGTTGGGCAGATGCTTGGTGGTGCGCCAGCCAAGGGTGGTCTTGCTTTCGTGACCGAACAGGGTGTCACGGCGGAAGTAGTTCAGCGTGCCGCTGACATCGGTGTAGGCCACCTTGAGGCGCATCGGGCCTTCGCGCAGGTCCATCGGGTAGTCGTGATAGACAAGCCCCGTCTCCAGCCGCGAATCGTCATCGAGGAAGAAGGTGGTCTTGTTGCCCACCCAGGTGCTGCCGGGTTGCGGGCGGCTGTCGTTGCGCGACAGGTAGCTTGGGTTGGCGGCGCGTGGATCGTGCTTGATCTGCTCCTTGGTCAAACGCCCGGCCAGCTCGTTTTCGGTTTCCCGATAACGCAGGTAGAAGCGCGTTTCCAGGTTCGGGTTGAAGCGGTAGCCGACATTGGCGGCGATGCCTTTCGAGCTGCCGCTGCTGTGTTCCTGATAGCCGTCGTACTCCGAGTCGGTCAGGGCCACGTAGTAATCGAGGTTGCCCAGCACCTGCCCGGAGCTGATCTGCCGGTGCTGGTAGCCGCGGCTGCCGGCCTCGTAGCGCACCTGCAGCGGCGCGGCATCGTAGCCGGTGTGGGTCACGTAGTTGATGGCCCCGCCCAGGGCCAGCGAGCCTTGATCGAAGCCGTTGGCCCCGCGCAGCACTTCGGCACGGCTCAGCCACAGGGGTTCGAACAGCTCGTAAGGCGTACCCCCCGGGCCGGTCAGAGGCAGGCCGTCGAACATCGTGTAGACCCCGGAGCCATGGGCACCCGGCGCACGGTTGATGCCCGAGCCGCGGATCGACAGCTTGATGCCATCGTTACCCGCCGACTGCGCGAACACGCCGGGCTGGTAGGCCAGCACATCCTGGTTGCTGGCAACACGGCCTTGCCCGACAGTTTGCATGTCCACCAGGTTGGTGGCACCCGGTACTGCTCGCAGGCGTTCGCGGGCATCGTCCAGTTCGCTTTGCTCCTCGTCGTTGATCAGTACCTGGCCCAATTCGACGGCAGGCGCTGCCGTGGCGTGCTGGCTGACGGTGAATAGGGCCAGCAGACCAAGGTAAGACGAGAGGGGTAAAACGGGACGCATCGTACAACTCCAGGCGATAGGCGGACGGGCAACGGCGTTGTGACGCGCGAAAAGCCGATCGAAGCACGGCGATAAGAAATTTTCCTGTGTAGCTCGTGTTGGACGGATGTGTAAGACGGTTCTTTACAAGTTGCATCGCTGGAGCAGGCAAGGCCGGCGTCCGTAAGGTGGCCCCATAGGCGGCAGCACTCCGCGCTGCCCAATCTGGCGACTACTTGGGGAACTCAGTGATGGACACCAACCTGCGACGGACACCTGAAAGCCATGCCGATGCGCCGATTCACCTGACACCACGTGAACAGCAAGTGCTGTTGTGGTGCGCCTACGGCAAGACTTCATGGGAGATCGGTCAGATCCTGCAGTGCAAAGAGTCGACGGTGAACTTTCACGTCTCCAACCTGCTGCGCAAGTTCGATGTTCCCACGCGCGTCGCAGCCGTCATCAAAGCTATCCGCTACGGCATGCTGGCCGAGTAGTGAGGAACGACATGCGTGCAGAACACTTAACCCCGCAATCTCCAACCGAGCCTTCGTTCAATGCTTCACGGTTTCCTGATTGTCACGATCCCTTTTGGCCACGCATCGAACTGAGCGTGCTACGTGAACACCTGCAGCTTGGCGAGGCGGTCAGTGAGGCGCGCCTTGCCTTGGCCGCGCGCTGCGCCGCCATCGATGCCGCCAGGGAATTCGCAAGCTGGCGTAGCGCGTTGCGTCGTCGCGGTTACCGGCGCCTTGAAGAGGTGGCCGGGCATGCCAGCGGCAGGGCGCTGTCAGTCTGCTATCGGTACTTCATTGCGGCTGCGGTAAGGCGTGGCCTGCATGCCGGGCCGACAGCCGGCGGAGGAACTGCACATGGATGAGCCCTACCTGATGGAGGCCGCTATCGCTGCTTTCTACGAATTGCTGGATACCGAGGGCAGGGCGTTGTTCGGTGCGCTTTTGGGGGCCTTGCTGGTAAGCGCCGCCCGGGATCGGTTCATCATCGTTTCGCGCAAGCGCCTGTCTGCCCGCAAGCAGGTGTTGCTGGTGTTCCTGACCCTGGGGGTCGGTTACTTGTTCGAGCCGCTGTTGCACGCGATGGCGCCAATGCTGTCCCGTGGCATGGCCGCGTTCGCCGCTGCGGTAGTGGTTATCCCGATTACCTTGAAGGTGCTGGTCTGGCTGGACTCGGTAGACCTGCGCGAGCTCATCCAGCGCTGGCGCCGCCGAGGCTGATCTTACTGTGTCGCAGGCGAGCGCTTTGTCAGCTCCTGCAATTGCCGCTCGAGCTGACGGATACGCTGCTTGTCTTCGATGTACAGCAGCACCGACTGGCGGTCTGAATGGGAAAGCTCGCGTAGCCGGTCGAGCATGTCGCTCTGCCAGTTGTCCTGGCTTTCCGGCGCACGGCTGTCATCGCGCTCACCCAGAAGCAGCCAGTCCAGCGAGCAGCTGTGCTGTCGGGCAAGGTCTATGCAAAGTGAGTATGGAATGCTGTCGCGTACTTTCCAGCTGCTCAGGGTCTGCGGGCTGACTGCCAAAGCCCTTGCCAGCTGAACGTCGGTATTCGAGCCGGTCAGTAGCTTGAGGCGTGCCAGCACCGATGCAAACAAGTGGCTACTCATAACAAATATCCATGACTGGTTTAACAACATTCCTTGGGCTTAGAATACTCGTTATGAATATTTTCAATCCGATTTGAGGAGATATCTTGGCATGAGAAGTAATATGATGAAAAAACTTTCTAGAATCGTAGTCAATGCTCGGGCCAATGGCGGGCTTTTCCTACAGCGTGATGGTTCAAGCAGCACGCGCAGGTACATTGCGTGAGTACCTACAAGCTTGTCTGCCCCCACTGCAACAGCCGTATGCGCATTCGGACCAGTGAAGGTCGGCATATCTTCCTGCGCGTAGCCTACTTGCAATGTATCAATGAGGCCTGCGGCTGGTCGGTGAGGGCGGAGTTTGAAATGACCCACGAACTTTCGCCCAGTGGCATGCCCAACCCAGAAGTGCACTTGCCTTCGGCCAGCAAGGAACTGCGCAAGTCTGCTGCCCTGGCGCGCAATGAAAGCTCGCCGGGTGGCCCAGGGCTGGGAAAGCCCACCGAGGCGGCCACCAAACGCAGATAAAAAAACACCCCGCATGTGCGGGGTGTTTGTTTTTCAGCTGTGATCAGCCAAGCAGTTGCAGGCCTGCGTGCTGGACCATTTCCAGCAGTGGCTGCGGGTACACACCCAGGACGAAGGCGAGAATGGCGATGGCCAGCAGCATCACGCCGCCGGTGCGCTGTTCCCACTTCAGCGGGGCGTCGTGGCGACGCAGGTTCGGCTCGACCAGGTACAGGGTGACCATGACGCGCAGGTAGTAGTACACACCGATGGCGCTACCGATCACCAGGGCACCGACCAGCCACCACAGCTGCGACTCGACGCCGGTGGCGATGATGTAGAACTTGCCGATGAAGCCGGCGGTCAGCGGGATACCCGCCAGCGACAGCATCATCACGGTCAGCACGGCGGTCAGGTACGGGCGGCGCCAGAACAGGCCGCGGTACTCGTACAGCGCGTCGGCGTCGCGGCCGCCGTAAGGCGAGGACATCAGGGTGATGACACCGAAGGCGCCGAGGCTGGTGATCACGTAGGTGACCAGGTACACGCCCATGGCTTCCAGGGCCAGGCCCTTGCTGGCGACCAGGGCGATGACCAGGTAGCCGAAGTGGGCGATGGACGAGTAACCGAGCAGGCGCTTGAGGTTGCTCTGGGTCAGCGCCAGCAGGTTACCGATCAGGATCGACGCCACGGCGATCACGGCCAGGACGGTGCTCAGCACGCCGCTGCTGGCAGCAGGGGAGAGCATGAACAGGCGCACCACCACGGCGAACACGGCAACCTTGCTGGCGGTGGCCAGGAACGCGGCGACCGGCGCCGGGGCGCCTTCGTACACGTCCGGGGTCCACAGGTGGAACGGTACCAGCGACAGCTTGAAGGCCAGGCCGACCAGCATCATGCCCAGGCCCAGCTGGGCCAGCAGGCTTGGCATGCTGGTGGCGGCCAGGGCCTTGCCCAGCTGGTCGAAGGTCAGGCTGCCAGCGTCGGCGTACAGCAGGGCCATGCCGAACAGCAGGAAGGCGGAGCCGGCGGCCGACAGCACCATGTACTTGATGCCGGCTTCCAGCGAACGCTTGTTGAAGAAGGCATACGCCACCAGGCCATAGACCGGTACCGACAGCAGCTCCAGGCCGATGAACAGGCCGGCCAGGTGGTTGGCGCTGACCAGCACCAGGCCACCAAGGGCAGACATCAGCAGCAGCAGGTACAGCTCTTCACGGTTGCCCGGGAAACCCTTGGAGCCTTCGCCGAGGTAGGCGTGGGCGAGGGTGACGCAGGCCAGCGTGGCGACCAGGATGATCGCCATGTACAGGCAGGCGAACTTGTCGATGGTGACCAGCGAGGTCACCGCCAACGGCGCGACCTTCAGCGCCGGCAGGATCGACAGCAGGGCCAGGTTCAGGCCCACGGTGGACAGCAGGAAGGTCTGCGAGTGGTTGCGCTTCCAGGCGATCGCCAGCATCACCACCACCGTGGTGATGGTGGTGATCAGCATCGGCGCCAATGCGATGAAGTGTTGAGTGGTGAATTCCATAGCGCTCTTACCGGGCCGAAGCGAGTTGAGTGAAAGCGGAACCGAGCCACTGCTGCACACCACTCATGGTGGCGGCAGAGGTGTCGAGGAACGGCTGTGGATACACGCCCAGCAGGATCAGCAGCCCGGCAAGGCCGAGGACCATGATCAGCTCGCGACCGTCCATGCCGGCCAGCACGGTGTCGGCCTTGGCCGGGCCGAAGTAGGCGCGGTGGATCATGATCAGCGAGTACACCGAACCGAACACCAGGCCGGTGGTGGCGATCACGGTGATCCACGGTACATGCACGAAGCTGCCGATCAGGATCAGGAACTCGCCGACGAAGTTGCCGGTACCTGGCAGGCCCAGCGACGCCGCGGCGAAGAACAGGCTGATGGCTGGCAGGTAGGCGATGCGGTGCCACAGGCCGCCCATTTGACGCATGTCACGGGTATGCAGGCGCTCGTACAGCTGACCGGACAGGATGAACAGCGCGGCAGCCGACAGGCCGTGGGCCAGCATCTGGATCACCGCGCCTTGCAGGGCCTGCTGGCTGCCGGAGTAGATACCGATCAGCACGAAGCCCATGTGCGAGACGCTGGAGAAGGCGATCAGGCGCTTGATGTCGGTCTGCGCGAAGGCCAGGAAGGCACCGTAGAAGATACCGATCAGGCCCAGGGTCATGGCGATCGGCGCAAACTCAGCCGAGGCGTTCGGGAACAGCGGCAGGGCAAAGCGCAGCAGGCCGTAGGCCGCAGTCTTCAGCAAGATACCGGCCAGGTCCACGGAACCTGCGGTCGGTGCCTGGGCGTGAGCGTCAGGCAGCCAGGAGTGGAACGGTACCACCGGCAGCTTCACCGCGAAGGCGATGAAGAAGCCCAGCATCAGCAGGTACTCGGTACCGGCTGGCAGCTGTGCCTTGAGCAGGTCGCTGTAGTTGAAGGTGATGACGCCAGTGTTGCTGTAGTTGACCAGTACCAGGCCCAGGATCGCCACCAGCATGATCAGGCCGCTGGCCTGGGTGAAGATGAAGAACTTGGTCGCCGCGTAGATCCGGGTCTTCTTGCCGTCTGCCGAGCTGTGACCCCAGAGCGCGATGAGGAAGTACATCGGCACCAGCATCATTTCCCAGAAGAAGAAGAACAGGAACAGGTCCAGGGCCAGGAACACACCGACCACGCCGCCGAGGATCCACATCAGGTTGAGGTGGAAGAAGCCGACGTGGCGCTGGATCTCTTTCCAGGAGCACAGCACCGACAGCACACCGAGCAGGCCGGTGAGCAGGATCATCAGCAGCGACAGGCCGTCGAGGGCCAGGTGGATGCTGATGCCGAAGCGCTGGATCCACTGGACTTTGTATTCCACCGCCCAGTGGGGTTCGGCGCCCGGGGCAGGGGCCAGGGTGTAGTCGCCGTGGGCCCACAGCCAGAGGCCGATGCCGAGCAGCAGGGACATGGTCAGCAGCGCGATCCAGCGCGGCAGGGTGGCGCCGAAGCGCTCACCCAGCCAGCACAGCAGGCCGCCGATGAAGGGGATCAGGATCAGCCAAGGCAAAATCATGACGGGTTGGTTTCCTTTCGCAGAGTCGCAAGGTTCGCAAAGTTCATGGTCATACCGCTGCCACTACTACAGCGCCGAGTACCAGCACTGCGCCAACGGCGATCGAAGCGGTGTACCAGCGCAGCTGGCCGGTCTCGGTCTTGCTCATGGCGACGTTGCCGCCGCGAGCCAGGCGAGGGATCAGGCCGATGCTGCGGTCAACCGGATCCTTGCGCAGGACGTGGCTGATCAGCAGGTAAGGTTTGACGAACAGCTTGTCGTAGATCCAGTCGAAGCCCCAGGCGGCGAACCACCAGGCCGACAGCACACGACCGATGCCGCTGTTGGCGACCGCGCTGACGAAGCTGCGCTTGCCGAGGAACAGCAGGGCCGACAGCAGGATGCCGGCGATGGCGATGGCACCCGAGGTGATCTCCAGCGCGTGCTTGGCTTCGCCACCGGCATGGCCGGCGCTCTCAGGCAGCACACCGGCCAGTGGCGGGGTGATCCAGGCGCCGACGAAGGTCGACAGCACGATCAGCACGCCCAGCGGCAGCCAATGGCTGATGCCGTGGCCAGCGTGGGCTTCGGTCTTGGCTTCGCCGTGGAAGGCGATGAAGATCAGGCGGAAGGTGTACAGCGAGGTCATGAACGCGCCGACCAGGCCGGCGTACAGCAGGCCGGTGTTGCCGCTGGCGAAGGCTTCCCAGAGGATCTCGTCCTTGGAGTAGAAGCCCACGGTCACGATCGGCAGGGCAGCCAAGGCAGCACCACCGACCACGAAGCTGGCGTAGGCCAGTGGCAGTTTCTTCCACAGGCCGCCCATCTTGAAGATGTTCTGCTCGTGGTGGCAGGCAACGATCACCGCACCGGAGGCAAGGAACAGCAGGGCCTTGAAGAAGGCGTGGGTCATCAGGTGGAAGATCGCCGCGTCCCAGGCGCCAACGCCCAGGGCCAGGAACATGTAGCCGATCTGGCTCATGGTCGAGTAGGCGAGGATACGCTTGATGTCGGTCTGTACCAGCGCGGCGAAGCCGGCCAGTACCAGGGTCACGCCACCCACCACACCCACCAGGTGCAGGATGTCCGGCGCCAGCAGGAACAGGCCGTTGGTACGGGCGATCAGGTACACGCCCGCGGTCACCATGGTTGCCGCGTGGATCAACGCCGAAACCGGGGTCGGGCCTGCCATCGCGTCGGCCAGCCAGGTCTGCAGCGGCAGCTGGGCCGACTTACCGACCGCGCCACCCAGCAGCATCAGGGTTGCCAGGACCATCCAGGTGTCGCCAGCCTGGAACTTCTGCGGTGCCAGCACCAGCAGTTCCTGCACGTTCAGGGTACCCAGCTGGGCGAACAGGATGAACAGGCCGATGGCCATGAACACGTCGCCAATGCGGGTGACGATGAACGCCTTGAGTGCCGCGTTACCGTTGTTGCGGTTGCTGTAGTAGAAACCGATCAACAGGTACGAGCACAGGCCCACGCCTTCCCAGCCGAAGTAGATGAACAGCAGGTTATCGCCGAGGATCAGGAACAGCATGCTGGCGATGAACAGGTTGGTGTACGAGAAGAAGCGCGAGTAACCGGCTTCGCCACGCATGTACCAGGAGGCGAACAGGTGGATCAGGAAGCCCACACCAGTGACCACGCCCAGCATGGTGACCGACAGGCCGTCCACATACAGGGTGAAGTTCGGCGCAAAGCCATCCACCGACATCCACTGCCACAGCAGCTGGCTGTACGCGCCGCCCTCAGGCGGGGCGACGTTGAATTGCCAGATGACGTAGGCGGCCACGGCGGCCGAGAGGCCGACCGAACCGACGCCGATCAGCGCGGACAGGTTCTCCGAGAACCGACCACGCGAGAACGACAGCAGCAGGAAGCCGATCAGGGGGAAGACGAAAGTCAGGAAGATAAGGTTCATCCGCGCATCTCACTGGCAGCATCGATGTCGAGAGTGTGGAAGCGGCGATACAGCTGCAGCAGGATTGCCAGGCCAATGCTGGCCTCGGCGGCTGCCAGGCTGATCACCAGAATGAACATCACCTGGCCGTCGGGCTGGACCCAACGGGCACCGGCGACGATGAACGCCAGGGCAGAGGCGTTCATCATGACTTCCAGGCTCATGAGCACGAAGAGGATGTTGCGGCGGACCATCAGGCCAACCAGACCTAAGCAGAACAGGATGCCGGCGACTGCCAGACCATGCTCGAGAGGGATAGCACCCATGATTTACTCCTTCGCCTCGTTGCGGCCCAGGTGGAAGGCGGTGACCGCTGCAGCGAGCAGCAGCATCGACGCCAGTTCGACCACCAGCAGGTACGGGCCGAACAGGCTGATACCCACTTCCTTAGGGCTGACGGTGGTACCGCTGATGGCCGCGCCGCTCGGCGAGACGAACAGCACGTACAGCAGCTCCAGCAGCAGCAGGGCGGCCAGGATCACCGGCCCTGCCCAGATGCCGGGCTTGAGCCAGCCCCGCTCCTGGGCGACCGAGGCCGGCCCGAGGTTGAGCATCATTACCACGAACACGAACAGCACCATGATGGCGCCGGCGTAGGCGATCACTTCCAGGGCGCCGGCGAACGGCGCACCCAGGGCGAAGAAGATCATCGCGACGGAAATCAGCGAGATGATCAGGTACAGCAAGGCGTGCACGGGGTTGGTGCCGGTCACCACCCGAAGGGTGGAGACCACGGCGATCCCGGATGCGAAGTAGAAAGCGAATTCCATCTTTCTGTCCTTATGGGAGCAAGCTCTTCACGTTGATCGGCTCGGCTTCGTTCTGTGCAGAGCCCTTCGGCTTGCCAGCGATCGCCATACCCGCAACACGGTAGAAGTTGTAGTCAGGGTTCTTGCCGGGGCCGGAGATCAGCAGATCTTCTTTCTCGTACACCAGGTCCTGACGCTTGAACTCGGCCATTTCGAAATCCGGAGTCAGCTGGATCGCGGTGGTCGGGCACGCTTCTTCACACAGGCCACAGAAGATGCAGCGCGAGAAGTTGATGCGGAAGAACTCCGGGTACCAACGGCCGTCCTCGGTCTCGGCCTTCTGCAGCGAAATGCAGCCGACCGGGCAGGCCACCGCGCAGAGGTTGCACGCTACGCAGCGCTCCTCGCCGTCGGGGTCGCGGGTGAGGACGATGCGGCCGCGGTAGCGCGGCGGCAGGTACACAGGTTCTTCGGGGTACTGCAGGGTGTCGCGCTTGCGGAACCCGTGGGAGAACACCATTGCCAGGCTGCGCAGCTGGGTGCCGGTGCCCTTAACGATGTCGCCGATATACTTGAACATGGGTCAAATCCTCACTGGGCCGCGACGGCTGGCGTGTTGTAGAGCACGATCGCAGCGGTCACCAGCAAATTGATCAGGGTCAGCGGCAGGCAGAACTTCCAGCTGAAGTCCATCACCTGGTCATAGCGTGGGCGCGGGATCGAGGCGCGCAGCAGGATGAACAGCATGATGAAGAACGCGGTCTTCAGAGCGAACCACAGGAACGACAGTTGCGGCAGGATGCCGAACGGGCCGTGCCAGCCGCCGAAGAACAGGGTCACCAGCAGCGCCGAGATGAGGATGATGCCGATGTACTCACCGACGAAGAACATGCCCCATTTCATGCCGGCATACTCGATGTGGTAGCCGTCGGCCAGTTCCTGTTCCGCTTCCGGCTGGTCGAACGGGTGACGGTGAGTCACGGCGACGCCAGCGATGAAGAAGGTGCAGAAGCCGAAGAACTGCGGAATGATGAACCACAGGTTCTGTGCCTGGTACTCAACGATATCGCGCATGTTGAACGAACCCACCTGCACCACCACGCCCATCAGCGCCAGGCCCAGGAACACTTCGTACGACACGGTCTGTGCCGAGGCACGCAAGCTGCCCAGCAGGGCGTACTTGTTGTTCGACGACCAGCCGGCGAACAGCACCGCGTAGACCGACAGGCCGGCCATGGCGAAGAAGAACAGCAGGCCGATGTTCAGGTCGGCGACGCCCCACAGCGGGGTGATCGGGATCACGCAGAAGGCGATCAGCAGGGCACTCATGGCCACGACCGGCGCCAGGGTGAAGATCATGCGATCGACGAAGGGCGGGTTCCAGTCTTCCTTGAAGAACATCTTCAGCATGTCGGCAGCGATCTGGAACATACCGAACGGGCCGACGCGGTTCGGACCGTAACGGTCCTGCCACCAGCCCAGCAGGCGCCGCTCGACGAAGCTGAGCAGCGCGCCGCAGACCACCACCGCGAGCAGGACCACGACGGCCCGGACCACGGTGAGGATCACATCGATCACTTCGGGGGTGAACCAGCTCATTGTGCTGCCTCCTGCAGACCTTCGACGGATGCACCGAAGATGGCAGGCGGGATGCCGGCCAGGCCTTTGGGCAGGGCAACCAGGCCAGCGCCCAGTTCTTCATTGATGCGCAGCGGCAGGCGCAGGGCCACACCGGCAACGTTCAGGCTCAGCAGGGCGCCGTCGTTGACACCCAGGCGGTCGGCTTCGGACTTGGCCAGGCCGACGTAGGCGACCGGGATGCGCTCCTGCACCGGGGCGGCGCGCGAGGAGCTCTCTTCGCTGCCGAACAGGTGGAAGAACGGTACCGCCGTCCAGGTGCCACGGGCCGGGTTGAAGGCGCCCGGGATGGCGTTGAACCAGTTCAGGCGATCGCCTTGCGATTCGATCAGGCGCACGCCCGGGTCACCGGCACGCAGGTGGCCACCGACCTCGTCCTGGAACTTGTTCCAGGCTTGCGGCGAGTTCCAGCCCGGCGACCAGGCGAACGGCACCTGCTGGCGCGGTTCGGCCGACCCCGAGTAGCCTTCCATGGAGAAGGCGAACGCGGTGTCCTTGTCCTGCGGGGTACGTGGCTCGTGCACGCTGATGTTGGCGCGCATGGCGGTGCGGCCGGAGTAGCGCAGCGGCTCACGGGCCAGCTTCATGCCTTTGATGCGGAACGCGGCGCTAGGCGCGGCGTTGACGATGCCGGCCAGTTGCGGGGCGGCTTCGGCGCAGGCGCTGGTGACGTGGTCCAGCTGGGTCCAGTCGACCGGCTTGTTGAGCAGGGTGGCACGCAGGGCGTGCATCCAGCGCCAGCCTTCGTGAACCAGAATGCTGCTGTCCAGGTACTGCGGGTCGAACACCTGGAAGAAGCGCTGGGCGCGGCCTTCCTGGCTGACCAGGGTACCGTCGCCTTCGGCGAAGGAAGCGGCCGGCAGCACCAGGTGGGCGCGGTCGACAGTGGCGGTCTTGGAGTGGTCGGCGACAATCACCACCTTGGCTGCGGCCAGGGCAGCATCGACCTTTGCGGCCGGTACGCGGGCGTACAGGTCGTTTTCCAGCACGACGATGGCGTCGGCCTTGCCGCTGATGACGGCGTCCAGTGCGGCATCCACCGACTCGCCACCCAGCATGGCCAGGCCGAGGCTGTTGGCCTCAGGCACCACCAGGCTCAGCGAACCGTTCTTCTCGCGCAGCTTCAGGGCCTTGGCGATGTTGGCGGCGGCTTCGATCAGCGCCGGGTCGGCCAGCGAAGTACCGGCGATCACCAGTGGGCGCTTGGCGGCGACCAGGGCGTCGGCGATGCGTTGGGCCAGGGCCTTGGCTTCAGCGTCCAGGCCTTCTACGGCCGGCGCGCTTGGGTCGATGGCGTTGGCTACGGCGAAACCGATGCGGGCGAGGTCCGCCGGGGCAGCGTGCACGCATTCTTCAGCCACGTCGTCCAGCTTGGTTTCAGCCAGCGAAGCGATGAACAGCGGGTACAGCGCGTGCTGGCCGATGTTCTTCACGGCGGCGTCGAGCCACGGTTGCACCTTCATGGCTTCAGCCATGGCCTCGGCCTTGCCCTTGGTGGACTGGCGTACGGCCAGGGCAACACGGGCAGCGGTCTGGGTCAGGTCTTCTCCGAGCACGAACACGGCGTCGTGGTCTTCGATGTCGCGCAGGGTCGGCACTGGCAGCGGGCTGTTGTTCAGCACGTTCAGGGCCAGGCGCACGCGGGCCAGTTCGCCAGCTTCCATACCGGAGTAGAAGTAGTCGGCGCCGACCAGCTCACGCAGGCCGTAGTTGCTTTCGAGGCTGGCACGTGGCGAGCCGATACCGACGATGGTGCGGCCGCGCAGCAGGTCGGCGGCCTTGTCCAGGGCGGCGTCCAGGCCCAGCTTGGTGCCGTCGGCCAGGTGTGGCTGGCGTGGGCGGTCCTTGCGGTTGACGTAGCCGTAGCCGAAGCGGCCGCGGTCGCACAGGAAGTACTGGTTGACCGAACCGTTGAAGCGGTTCTCGACCCGACGCAGTTCGCCATAGCGCTCGCCCGGGCTGATGTTGCAGCCGCTGGAGCAACCGTGGCAGATGCTCGGGGCGAACTGCATGTCCCACTTGCGGTTGTAGCGCTCAGAGTGGGTCTTGTCGGTGAACACGCCGGTCGGGCAGACCTCGGTCAGGTTGCCGGAGAACTCGCTTTCCAGCACGCCGTCTTCGACGCGACCGAAGTACACGTTGTCGTGGGCGCCATAGACGCCCAGGTCGGTACCACCGGCATAGTCCTTGTAGTAGCGCACGCAGCGGTAGCAGGCGATGCAGCGGTTCATCTCATGGGCGATGAACGGGCCGAGGTCCTGGTTCTGGTGGGTACGCTTGGTGAAACGGTAGCGGCGCTCGTTGTGGCCGGTCATTACCGTCATGTCCTGCAGGTGGCAGTGACCGCCTTCCTCGCACACCGGGCAGTCGTGCGGGTGGTTGGTCATCAGCCATTCGACGACGCTGGCGCGGAACGCCTTGGACTCGTCATCGTCGATGGAAATCCAGGTGCCGTCGGAGGCAGGGGTCATGCAGGACATGACGATACGACCACGGGTGTCGTTCTCGTCGGTGTACTGTTTGACCGCACATTGCCGGCAGGCGCCGACGCTACCGAGCGCCGGGTGCCAGCAGAAATAAGGGATGTCGAGGCCGAGTGACAGACACGCCTGTAACAGGTTGTCTGCACCGTTGACTTCGAGCGCTTTGCCGTCTACGTGGATAGTGGCCATTGTTCAAAGTTCTTCGTTGGCCCGCGTGAGCGGGCGTGGCTAATGGAAATCGGTGAGCTTGCGACACGCCACGATCGACTCGGGCCTGCCGGCAAGCTGGCGAGTGGCACGGACCACCCGCCTAATCATCTTGTTATGCGCCGACCACGATCGGCTTCGCCAGGTTCGGACGCAAAGTGCCAGCGCTTTCAGGCGCAACACCGGCCTCGAACTCCGAGCGGAAGTACTTGATGGCACTGCCCAGCGGCTCGACGGCACCCGGTGCGTGAGCACAGAAGGTACGGCCTGGGCCGAGGAAGTTGACCAGCCCCAGCAGCGTCTCGATGTCTTCGGCGCGGCCCTGGCCTTTCTCCAGTGCGCGCAGCATCTTCACGCTCCACGGCAGGCCGTCACGGCATGGGGTGCACCAGCCGCACGACTCACGGGCAAAGAACTCTTCCATGTTGCGCAGCAGCGAGACCATGTTGACGCTGTCGTCGACCGCCATGGCCAAACCGGTACCCATACGGGTGCCGACCTTGGCGATGCCACCGGCGTACATCTGCGCGTCGAGGTGCTCGGGCAGCAGGAAGCCGGTACCGGCGCCGCCTGGCTGCCAGCACTTGAGCTTGAAGCCGTCGCGCATGCCACCGGCGTAGTCTTCGAACAGCTCGCGGGCGGTGACGCCGAACGGCAGTTCCCACAGGCCCGGGTTCTTCACCTTGCCGGAGAAGCCCATCAGCTTGGTGCCATGGTCTTCGCTGCCTTCACGGGCCAGCGACTTGTACCAGTCGTTGCCATTGGCGACGATGGCCGGGACGTTGCACAGGGTTTCGACGTTGTTCACGCAAGTCGGCTTGCCCCACACGCCAACGGCGGCAGGGAAGGGCGGCTTGGAGCGCGGGTTGGCGCGGCGGCCTTCCAGCGAGTTGATCAGTGCGGTTTCTTCACCGCAGATGTAGCGGCCGGCACCGGTGTGCACGAACAGCTCGAAATCAAAACCGCTGCCCAGGATGTTCTTGCCCAGCAGGCCGGCGGCCTTGGCTTCGTCGATGGCGCGGTTGAGGTTCTTCGCCGCGGTGGTGTATTCGCCACGCAGGAAGATGTAGCCACGGTAGGCCTTCAGGGCGCGGGCGCTGATCAGCATGCCCTCGACCAGCAGATGGGGCTGTTGCTCCATCAGCATGCGGTCCTTCCAGGTGTTCGGCTCCATTTCGTCCGCGTTGCACAGCAGGTAGCGGATGTTCATGGATTCGTCTTTGGGCATCAGGCCCCACTTCACGCCAGTGGGGAAGCCCGCGCCGCCACGGCCCTTGAGGCCGGAGTCCTTGACGCTCTGCACGATGTCGTCGGCGGACATCTGCGCCAGCGCCTTGCGGGCAGCGGCGTAGCCGTTTTTCGACTCGTACTCGGCCAGCCAGACCGGCTCGCCGTCATCACGCAGGCGCCAGGTCAGCGGGTGGGTTTCGGCCGTGCGCGCGATGCGGTTGGCCGGGCCGAAGGAAGTAATGGTCATACGTAACCCTCCAGCAGTTTGGAAACACCAGCCGGCTGCACGTCACCGAAGGTGTCGTCGTCGATCATCAGCGCCGGGGCCTTGTCGCAGTTGCCCAGGCAGCACACCGGCAGCAGGGTGAAACGCCCGTCCGCAGTGGTCTGGCCGAGGCCGATGCCCAGCTCGCTCTGGATTTGGCTGACCACCGATTCGTGGCCGCCGATGTAGCAGACCATGCTGTCGCACACGCGGATGATGTGGCGGCCAACAGGCTGGCGGAAGATCTGGCTGTAGAAGGTGGCGACACCCTCGACGTCGCTGGCCGGGATGCCCAGCACTTCGCCGATGGCGTGGATGGCGCCGTCCGGCACCCAGCCACGTTCCTTCTGGACGATCTTCAAGGCTTCGATGGACGCCGCGCGCGGGTCCTCGTAGTGATGCATTTCGTGCTCGATGGCCGAGCGCTCGGTTTCGCTCAGGGCGAAACGGTCTGTCTGGATAAGCGTGCTGTTCATGCTTAGCGGTCCACGTCAGCCATAACGAAGTCGATACTGCCCAGGTACGCAATGAGGTCGGCGACCATGCTGCCTTTGATCACCGAAGGGATCTGCTGCAGGTGCGGGTAGCTCGGGGTACGGATCCGGGTGCGGTAGCTCATGGTGCCGCCATCGCTCGTCAGGTAGTAACTGTTGATGCCCTTGGTCGCCTCGATCATCTGGAACGACTCGTTGGCCGGCATGACCGGCCCCCACGAGACTTGCAGGAAGTGCGTAATCAGGGTTTCGATGTGCTGCAGGGTGCGCTCTTTCGGCGGCGGCGTGGTCAGCGGGTGATCCGCCTTGTACGGGCCTTCCGGCATGTTGCGCAGGCACTGGTCGATGATGCGGATACTCTGGCGCATCTCTTCGACACGGACCATGCAGCGATCGTAGGCATCGCCGTTGTGGGCCAGTGGTACTTCGAACTCGAAGTTCTCGTAGCCGGAGTACGGGCGCGCTTTACGCAGGTCGAAGTCGCAACCGGTGGCACGCAGGCCGGCACCGGTGGTACCCCACTCCAGGGCTTCCTTGGTGTTGTACGCGGCAACACCGATGGTACGGCCCTTGAGGATGCTGTTCTGCAGGGCGGCCTTGGTGTACTCGTCGAGGCGCTTGGGCAGCCATTCGACGAAGTCCTTGACCAGCTTGTCCCAGCCGCGCGGCAGGTCGTGGGCGACGCCACCGATGCGGTACCAGGCCGGGTGCAGGCGGAAACCGGTGATCGCTTCGATCACGGTGTAGGCGCGCTGGCGGTCGGTGAAGGTGAAGAACACCGGGGTCATGGCGCCGACGTCCTGGATGTAGGTACCCAGGAACAGCAGGTGGCTGGTGATACGGAAGAACTCGGCCAGCATGATGCGAATCACGTCGACCTTCTGCGGCACCTGGATGCCGGCCAGCTTCTCGACCGCGAGCACGTACGGCAGGTTGTTCATCACCCCGCCGAGGTAATCGATACGGTCGGTGTAGGGGATGAAGCTGTGCCAGGACTGGCGTTCGGCCATTTTCTCGGCACCACGGTGGTGGTAGCCGATGTCCGGCACGCAGTCGACGATCTCTTCACCGTCCAGCTGCAGGACGATACGGAAGGCACCGTGGGCCGAAGGGTGGTTCGGGCCGAGGTTGAGGAACATGTAGTCCTCGTTGGCGCCCTGACGCTTCATGCCCCAGGCTTCCGGGTTGAAGCGCGCCGATTCCTCTTCAAGCTGCTGCTTGGCCAGGGTCAGGCTGTAGGGGTCGAACTCGGTGGCACGGGCAGGGTAGTCCTTGCGCAGCGGGTGACCTTCCCAGGTCGGCGGCATCATGATGCGGCTCAGGTGCGGGTGGCCGGCAAAGTCGATGCCGAACATGTCCCAGACTTCGCGCTCGTACCAGTTGGCGTTTGGCCAGATACCGGTCACGGTCGGCAGGTTCAGGTCGCCTTCGCTGAGCGACACCTTGATCATCACATCGCTGTTACGTTCAACCGACAGCAAGTGGTAGAAGACGCTGAAGTCGGCAGCTGGCAGGCCGCGGCGCTGGGTGCGCAGGCGCTCGTCGACGCCGTGCAGGTCGTACAGCATGCTGTACGGCTTGGCCACGCCGCGCAGGAAGCTGAGCACTTCCTTGAGCTGGGCGCGCTTGACCCACAGCACGGGCATGCCGGTGCGGGTTTCCTGGGCGACGAATGCGTCGGCGCCAAAACGGTTGTGCAGTTCGACGACCACATCCTGGTCGTCAGCCTTGTAGGGCGGAATGAAAATAGCGTTGTCCGCTGTCATGGTCTCGGTCGCTTTGGGTCAGCGTTAAGAATGAAGCCAGGCCGCCGGCTCCATCGGGAGCGGGCGGCAGGTCGCTGGATCAGACTTCGTCGGGGCTGCGCAGGTTGGTTACCGCAATGCGCTGTTCACGACGCAGGTCTTTCTGGGCTGGCATCTCGGCACGGTAGATGCCTTGATCACCAACCACCCAGGAAAGCGGGCGTCGTTCTTGGCCGATCGACTCCTGCAGCAGCATCAAGCCTTGCAGGAAAGCCTCAGGGCGTGGCGGGCAGCCAGGCACGTAGACGTCCACGGGGAGGAACTTGTCGACCCCCTGAACGACCGAGTAGATGTCGTACATGCCACCGGAGTTGGCGCACGAACCCATGGAGATGACCCACTTCGGCTCGAGCATCTGCTCGTACAGGCGCTGGATGATCGGCGCCATTTTGACGAAGCAGGTACCGGCGATGACCATGAAGTCGGCCTGACGCGGCGATGCCCGGATGACTTCGGCGCCAAAGCGGGCGATGTCGTGGGGCGCCGTGAAGGCCGTGGTCATTTCCACGTAGCAGCAGGACAGGCCGAAGTTATACGGCCAGAGGGAGTTCTTGCGACCCCAGTTGACCGCGCCACGCATCACATCTTCAAGCTTGCCCATGAAGATGTTCTTGTGGACCTGGTCTTCGAGCAGCTGGTCGGTGACGGTTTCCCGATCACCTACCGGGTATTGCTCGTTGGGCGCATCCGGATCGATTCTGGTGAGATTGTATTGCATTGCCAAAGCCTCATTGTTTCAGCTTCGCTTGCCGCTTGCGGCGACCTTCGGGTGCCCAGTCAAGAGCTCCGACGCGCCATAGGTAGACAAGACCAGCCAACAGAATTGCTATGAAAACGAGTGCTTCGACGAATCCGGTCCAGCCACTTTCGCGGACGGACACAGACCATGCATACAGGAAGAGGGCTTCGATATCGAAGATCACGAACAGCATCGCGACCAGATAGAATTTGGCGGACAGGCGCAGGCGGGCGCTGCCGACGGGCAGCATGCCGGATTCGAAGGGTTCGTTCTTGGCGCGGCCCCAGGCCTTGCTACCGAGCAGGCTGGAGAGACCGAGCATGAAGGCACACAGGCCGACGACACCCAGAAGGAAGATGGCAAAGCCCCAGTTGTGGGCGATGAGTCCTGCCGAATCGGACATGCTAGAGATCCTTATACAGAGACCCAGCTCTGCAGTCTGAAATAAGTAGAGCGGCGACGTGGTGTCGCAGGTGCAGTGACCAAATGTCGCAGCTGAATCAATCGGGCTGATTTTATGGGTAAACCCGATGCAAGTAAAATTTCCGTTGCAAATTTATTCGTAGGATTTAGAACAAAACTCGCTCCTAACTGGCTGAAAGCCTTGAGATTCGGGCATTGCATGCGGTTTTGTTAATTATGTTTCTTGCGACTGGTAACGAATTACAAACTTCGTAATGATAATTAATATCATTTGAGCTGAACCCATCTAATTGGGCTGTTCTGCACCTTGTAAAGTTCATCTGCAGATTCCCCCTACTTGTAAATGCGAAAGACTCCTGTTCTAGCAGCTTCCGATGCCGCGCGCACCGCTCTGGGTCAATACTTTATCGGTTGAGCCATGACGGACTGACGATGCGATGGCCCACTGGCCGAGCCAGTAGGCGAGGATGATCAGGTAAGGCGCGGCAGCGAATGGGCTGACGAAGCGATCGATGCCGATCAGGCTGTCGGAGAACACGAACAGGCAGGCGCCCAATGCGGCAACACCACCGCAGGCCAGCGAGCGCCAGAGCATGGCGCTGATGGCCAGGGCGTAGACCGCGACCGGGGCCAGCAGCGGGCCAAGGCCGTGGCTGGCCAGCACGCCAAAGAGGGTTATGCCGGTGATGGCGCTCAACAGCAGTGCGGGCAGGGCGGGGCGCAGGTTCTTGCCTAAATAGGCGCGCAGGTAGGCCAGATGGGCGCAGAGGAATGCGACAAGGCCGAACACGAACAGGTCAGCAGGGATGGCCAGGAGGATGTCGCCCAGTACCGAGAACGCCAGGCCGATGGTGATCCAGCGGCGATAGGGTGAGGCGGGGGCGGTGTAAAGCCAGGCAATCAGTGCCAAAACTGGAATGGGCTTGGCCAACAGGCCGAGCAGCGCGTTGTCGCTGGCCACTGCATATAGATAGAGGGCGGCGGCGGCCAGGGCGAGCATCATCAGGTGGCTTGGACGGGGCATGGGCGGTCCTTGCTGCTGGGCTGCCACAAGCATAGCCCTGATCCTGGGAATTGCTTCAGCCTGAACCGGCCCTTTCGCGGGCACGCCCGCTCCCACAGGATAACCACAGCCTTCGAACTGTGCGCAGTTCCTGTGGGAGCGGGCGTGCCCGCGAAAGGGCCAGTACAGGAAAAAGAAAAGCCCGGGGCTTTCGCAAGCCCCGGGCCTCTGTCAGCAACCCACTATCAGTGGAACTGCTCTTCCTCGGTCGAACCGGTCAGTGCAGTCACCGACGAAGCGCCACCCTGGATCACGGTGGTCATGTCGTCGAAGTAGCCGGTGCCGACTTCCTGCTGGTGCGCCACGAAGGTGTAGCCCTTGCTGGCGTCGGCGAATTCCTGCTCCTGCAGCTTCACGTAGGCGGTCATGTCGTTGCGGGCGTAGTCGTGCGCCAGGTTGAACATGCCGTGCCACATGTTGTGGATGCCGGCCAGGGTGATGAACTGGTGCTTGTAGCCCATGGCCGACAGCTCGCGCTGGAACTTGGCGATGGTCGCGTCGTCCAGGTTCTTCTTCCAGTTGAAGGAAGGCGAGCAGTTGTACGACAGGATCTGGTCCGGGTATTCCTTCTTGATGGCTTCGGCGAAGCGACGGGCTTCGTCCAGGTCCGGCTTGGCGGTCTCACACCAGATCAGGTCGGCGTACGGGGCGTAGGCCAGGCCGCGGGCGATGGCCTGGTCGAGGCCGGCACGCACCTTGTAGAAGCCTTCACGGGTACGCTCGCCGATCACGAACGGCTGGTCGTACGGGTCGCAGTCGCTGGTCAGCAGGTCGGCGGCGTTGGCATCGGTACGGGCCAGGATGATGGTCGGCACGCCCGATACGTCGGCAGCCAGGCGCGCAGCCACCAGCTTCTGTACGGCTTCCTGGGTCGGTACCAGTACCTTGCCACCCATGTGGCCGCATTTTTTCACCGAGGCCAGCTGGTCTTCGAAGTGCACGCCGGCGGCGCCCGCTTCGATCATGTTCTTCATCAGTTCGTAGGCGTTCAGCACGCCGCCGAAACCGGCTTCGGCGTCGGCCACGATCGGCGCGAAGTAGTCGATGTAGCCGTCGTCACCTGGGTTCTTGCCGGCTTTCCACTGGATCTGGTCGGCGCGGCGGAATGCGTTGTTGATGCGCTTGACCACGGTCGGTACCGAGTCGACCGGGTACAGCGACTGGTCAGGGTACATGGACTCGGCCGAGTTGTTGTCGGCGGCGACCTGCCAGCCAGACAGGTAGATGGCCTGGATGCCGGCCTTGACCTGCTGCACTGCCTGGCCGCCGGTCAGGGCGCCCATGCAGTTGACGAAATCTTTTTCTGGGCGGAAGGATGGATGGGCACCTTCGGTGACCAGCTTCCACAGTTTTTCTGCACCCTGGCGGGCAAAGGTGTGCTCAGGTTGCACGGAGCCACGCAGGCGAACGACATCGGCGGCGGTGTAGGTACGGGTCACGCCTTTCCAGCGCGGGTTCTCGGCCCAGTCTTTCTCGAGGGCTGCAATTTGCTGTTCGCGTGTCAGTGCCATGGAAATAAACCTCGTCGCATCGATCTTGGGTTAATTGTGCTGATGCTCGGGGCCGATCAGGGACCTGGCAGCTGTCCTGTCCGGGGGAGTGCGGCGGCGAACGCGAAGGCTCGAAGGGGAAGGAGGTGCAGGTCAGGCGCAGGTGTGCTCCGGCAGGTCGGCTCGTGGTTGCCTTGCTGCGGTGCTACGCGATTGCCATTACTGCGGTGATGCGCTTCCGTCCCTCGGGACAACTTCTTCGTTGCAGTCGCAATCCCGTCGAACCGCCTTGTGGGCCGTATAGACACGAGGTGCCTCCAGGGGTGGGAGGAGTACGCCTCGAAGGCCCTTGCCAGGGCCCCTGATTAGCGGGAGCGAGGCCATCATGCCTTTGGGAAAAAGACCCTGTCAACGGTTTTGTAGTGCTTTTTTCTACTTACTACATCTTTGGTCTAGTGCGACTTGGCGGTCAGTTTCAAGGCCTTTGGTCGAGGCCTTGAATTGCCTGGGATCAGTCCAGAAGGTCGACTTTGACGCGCAAAGTCATGTTTTCACCCCGTTGTGTGCTGTAAGTGCGACTTGACGGGTTGCGCTCGGCTTGGCTCTGCTGGTTGTAGCCGGCCAGGGTGATCCACTCGCCGAGCCTGCCACTGATTGTCGTGTCGGTACTTTGCACTTTCACTACATCGGCACGTTCCTGGCTCATTCGGTCGTTATTGGTGCTTATTTGCAGGCGAACCGTATCGCCGCTCAGGCTCGGCGTGACGTAGAAACCCTGGGTCACATTGCGGTATTCGGTGTTGCTCTGAATGCGCCCGTAGCCATCGGTGCTGGTGCTGGTGATCGGGATGCTCTGGCCGATCTGGATCAGCGCGGGTTGGCCTTCGCTGGCCTGGATTTGCTGCAATCCGCCATCGCGGTTGCTGGTGCCGTAGCGGATGACCTGGCCGTTGCCGCGGTTGTCCTGGTAGTTGCTGTCATTGTTGTCGACGCTGATCAGCAGGCGTTTGGGGGTGGTGTCCAGCTGTTGCAGCAGGGCGCGCAGGTCGTCGATGCGTTCGGGGCTGGCATTGACGATCAGCTTGTTCTCGAAGGCGCTGACCGTGCCGTCGCGGCCGATGAAGGCCTGGGCGGCAGGCAGCAGTTCGGCGCTGCTGCGATGCTGCAGGGGCACCACCTCGGTGGCGGCCTGGGCGGTGAGGCTGGTGGCCAGCAACAGGGCAGTGAAGAGGGGGCGTAGCGGCATGTCCATGATCTCCGCAGGTGGAATCAACATGATGGCAAATTTGTCAGATATTTGCCGGGCCTGGATCACAGCTGTCCGTATGCATGGCTGCCATGGAAAGGGAGAAGGGTGTTTTATCTTCTTTTATCTTGTAGGCTATAAATTATAGTCGTTACGATAATTGAGGATAATGACATGTCACCCTCCCGCCCGTTGCTGCGTCGCGAACAGTTGGCCAAAGCCCTGGCCCAGGACCTGGCCGGCGAGTCGTTGGTCGATTACAGCTCGGGCATGTTCCTGGCTGCGCCTCGGCGTACCGGCAAGAGCACCTTCCTCAACAACGACTTCATCCCTGAGTGCGTGCAGCGTGGCTGGCTGCCGGTGTATGTCGATCTGTGGTCGGACCGCGATGCCGCCCCGGCCGATCTGATCAGCGGCGCGATCGGTACCGCGCTGGGCCGTTTCGAGGGTGCGTTGCCCAAGGCCGCGAAGAAAGCGGGCATCGACAAGATCAACCTGCTGCGTACCCTCAGTTGGGACTTCACCCGCCCGCAACTGCCAGCCGGTACCACCCTGGCCCAGGCGTTGGCGGTGCTGCACCAGGTGTCAGGGCAGATGGTGGTACTGATCATCGATGAAGCGCAGCACGCGCTCAACAGTGAAGATGGCCTCAATGCCATGTTCGCCCTCAAGGCGGCGCGCGACCATCTCAATCGTGGAGACCGCCCGGACGGCCTGCGCCTGGTGTTCACCGGGTCCAGCCGTGACAAGCTCGCCAACCTGGTGCTCAAGAGCAAGCAGCCGTTCTTCGGTGCCAGCATCACCCCGTTTCCGTTGTTGGGGCGCGAGTATGTCGGCTTCATTACCGAGCTGTGGAACCGCCGTCTGGCCGACAGCAACCAGTTCAAGGCCGAGGATCTGGAATATGCCTTTGAGTTGGTGGGGCGGCGGCCAGAAATGCTCAACAAGTTGCTGGCTGAGGTCAGTGTGGGGTTGGGCGAAGCGGCCAACTTGGGCGAGTTGTTGCGCACCGGCGCGCTCAACCACCAGGCTGGGGTGTGGAGTGACTACGAAAGTGCCTGGAACGAGTTGTCGCCGTTGCAACAGGCTGTGCTTGAGGTCATGGCCGACCGCGCGCAGGTCCGGCAGCCGTTCTCGCCGTTTACCGAGCAGACCATGATCGATGTCGCACGCAAGCTGGAGCAGGCCGGGGCCAACGTCAACGCCAGCACGCCCAATGTGCAGAAGGCCCTGGATGCGCTGCGCGACAAGGAGCTGGTGTGGAAGGCCAACCGTGGCGAGTACGCCCTGGAGGATGCGTCGATGGCGCAGTGGCTGACCCGTACAGGCCGATAGCATGCCTCGCGGTGGCCGTTGTCAGACAAATTCCGTAACATCGCGCCCCTTGTTTTTCCGTACCGTCCGCCCGGACCGCACCACAGGATGCCCATGAAACCCGCCCGACTACGCGCCGACCTGCTCGCCGGCCTGACCACTTCGTTCGCCCTGGTGCCCGAGTGCATCGCCTTCGCCCTGGTAGCCCACCTCAACCCTTTGATGGGCCTGTATGGCGCCTTCATCATCTGCACCCTGACGGCGCTGTTCGGCGGCCGCCCGGGGATGATCTCCGGTGCCGCAGGCTCCATGGCGGTGGTGATCGTCGCACTGGTGGTGCAACACGGTGTGCAATACCTGCTGGCCACGGTGCTGCTGGGCGGGGTGGTGATGATCCTGTTCGGCCTGCTGCGCCTGGGCAAGCTGGTGCGGCTGGTGCCGTACCCGGTGATGCTCGGCTTCGTCAACGGCCTGGCGATCGTCATCGCCATGGCCCAGCTCGAGCACTTCAAGGACGGTGAGCACTGGCTCAGCGGCGCACCGCTGTACCTGATGATCGGCCTGGTGGCGCTGACCATGCTGGTGGTCTACGTGCTGCCGAAGCTGACCCGTGCGGTGCCGCCGGCACTGGTGGCGATCCTCGGGGTTGGCGTGGCGGTGTACCTGCTTGACCTGCCGACGCGCACCCTCGGCGACATGGCGCACATCGCAGGTGGCCTGCCACAGCTGGCTTTGCCGCAGGTGCCGTGGAACCTGGAAACCCTGAAGATCATCGCCCCTTACGCGGTGCTGATGGCCATGGTCGGCCTGCTGGAAACCCTGCTGACTCTCAACCTCACCGACGAGATCACCGAGAGCCGTGGCTACCCGGACCGCGAATGCGTGGCCCTGGGGGCGGCCAACATGGTCTCCGGCCTGTGCGGTGGCATGGGTGGCTGCGCGATGATCGGCCAGACCGTGATCAACCTCAGCTCCAACGGCCGTGGCCGGTTGTCGGGCGTGGTGGCCGGGGTGATGATCCTGCTGTTCGTGCTGTTCCTGTCGCCGCTGATCGAACGCATTCCGCTGGCGGCGCTGGTCGGGGTGATGTTCGTGGTAGCCCAGCAGACCTTCGCCTGGGCCTCGCTGCGGGTATTGCACAAGGTGCCGGTGAGCGATGTGCTGGCGATCATCGCGGTGACCGTGGTGACGGTGTTCACCGACCTGGCCACGGCGGTGCTGTTCGGTATTGTCATCGCGGCGGTGAACTTTGCCTGGCAGCACGCCCGCGAGCTGTATGCCGACAGCCACGAGGACGGGGAAGGTGGCAAGCATTACCAGGTGCATGGCACGCTGTTCTTTGCCTCGACCACGCCGTTTCTCAACCAGTTCGACCCCGCCAAAGACCCGGCCAAGGTCACCCTCGATTGCCAGCACCTGAGCTTTGTCGATTATTCGGCGATTGCGGCGTTGAAGACCCTGCGTGAGCGTTATGCCAAGGCCGGCAAGCACCTGCGCGTGGTGCATCTGTCGGAGCGCTGCAAGAAGCTGCTGAAGCGGGCTGGCGAGCAGCACTGAAGTTCTGTGCTACTTATGCCGGCCTCTTCGCGGCTAAAGCCGCTCCCACAGGGGGATGCGATCCCTGTGGGAGCGGCTTTAGCCGCGAAGAGGCCGGCACAGGAGAACGTCATTCCCCGCGGTTCTTCTTGACGATGCCATCGGCAATGCTCGCCGGTGCCTCGGCATAGCGGGTGAACTCCATCGAAAAACTCGCCCGCCCCTGGGTCATCGAGCGCATCGAGGTGGCATAGCCGAACATCTCGCCCAACGGCACCTCGGCGCGGATCACCTTGCCCGCCGGTGTCTCATCGCCATCCTGGATCATGCCCCGGCGCCGGCTCAAGTCGCCGAGGATATCGCCCTGGTACTCCTCCGGCGTCACCACTTCGACCTTCATCACCGGCTCCAGCAACACCGCGCCGCCTTTCTGCGACAACTGCTTGGTGGCCATGGAGGCGGCGATCTTGTAGGCCATTTCGTTGGAGTCGACGTCGTGGTACGAGCCGTCGAATACCGCCGCCTTCAGGTTGATCAGCGGGTAACCGGCCAGCACGCCGTTCTTCATCTGCTCCTCGATGCCTTTCTGGATCGCCGGGATGTACTCACGCGGCACCACGCCGCCGACGATCTCGTTGACGAACTCCAGGCCTTCCTTGCCTTCATCGCCAGGGGCAAAGCGGATCCAGCAGTGGCCATACTGGCCGCGCCCGCCGGACTGGCGAACGAAGCGGCCCTCGATCTCGCAGGTATTGCGGATCTTCTCGCGGTAAGCCACCTGCGGCTTGCCGATGTTGGCGTCGACGTTGAACTCGCGTTTCATGCGGTCGACGATGATGTCCAGGTGCAGTTCGCCCATGCCGGAGATGATGGTCTGGCCGGTTTCTTCATCGGTGCGCACACGGAACGACGGGTCTTCCTGGGCCAGCTTGCCCAGGGCGATGCCCATCTTCTCCTGGTCGCCCTTGGTCTTCGGTTCCACCGCCACCGAGATCACCGGGTCGGGGAAGTCCATGCGTTCGAGGATGATCGGCTTGTCCATGTCGCACAGGGTGTCACCGGTGGTGACGTCCTTCATGCCGATCAGCGCAGCGATATCGCCTGCGCACACGTCCTTGATCTCGGCGCGCTGGTTGGCATGCATCTGCACCATGCGGCCGATGCGTTCCTTCTTGCCTTTCACCGAATTGAGTACGGCGTTGCCTGAGCTGAGCACGCCGGAATATACCCGGGCGAAGGTCAGGGTGCCGACGAAGGGGTCGGTGGCGATCTTGAAGGCCAGGGCAGAGAAGGGCTCTTTATCGTCGGCGTGCCGCTCCAGGTGCTTTTCTTCGTCGTCCGGGTCGGTGCCCTTGATCGCCGGGATTTCCGAGGGCGCGGGCAGGTAGTCGATCACCGCGTCGAGCATCAGCGGTACGCCTTTGTTCTTGAACGAAGAGCCGAGAATGGTCGGGACGATTTCATTGGCGATGGTGCGTTGGCGCAAGGCCGCCTTGATTTCATCGACGCTCAGTTCCTCGCCTTCGAGAAACTTCATGGTCAGCTCATCGTTGGCTTCGGCGGCGGCCTCGATCATGTGTGCACGCCATTCGTCGGCCAGTGCCTGCAGTTCGGCGGGAATGGCTTCTTCGCGGTAGCTGGTGCCCTGGTCGTTGTCGTTCCAGTAGATCGCCTTCATCTTCACCAGGTCGATCTGGCCGATGAAGTTCTCCTCGCTGCCGATGGCCAGCTGGATTGGCACCGGGTGGTGACCCAAGCGCTGGTCGATCTGCTTGACCACGCGCAGGAAGTCGGCGCCCTGGCGGTCCATCTTGTTGATGTAGGCCAGGCGCGGCACGTGGTACTTGTTGGCCTGGCGCCAGACTGTCTCCGATTGCGGCTCGACGCCGTCGGCGCCGCTGAACACCACCACCGCGCCGTCGAGCACGCGCAGCGAGCGCTCCACCTCGATGGTGAAGTCGACGTGGCCGGGGGTGTCGATGATGTTGAAACGGTACTTGTCGGCGAACTGCTTGGTCGAGCCTTGCCAGAAGGCTGTGGTCGCCGCCGAAGTGATGGTGATGCCGCGTTCCTGTTCCTGGGCCATCCAGTCCATGGTCGCGGCGCCATCGTGCACCTCGCCCATCTTGTGGTTGACCCCGGTGTAGAACAGGATGCGTTCGGTGGTCGTGGTCTTGCCAGCGTCCACGTGGGCGACGATGCCGATATTGCGGTACAGCTCGATGGGCGTTGTACGGGCCATGGCGGGCTACCTGCGGATGGGCGGATTCCCCCACGGTAGCAGAGCGGGGAAATCCTGCCTGACCGCCGGGCCGTCAGTCAGCCTGGGCTTGCAGCATCCATTGGCCGTCGATTTCGCGGGCCAGGCCGCTGGCCGGCAGCAGGGCCAGCAGGCGCTGGTGCAGGGCGGCTTCGGTGAAGGTCTTGAGGGTGGTCAGGTCCAGCGCGCCGAGCAGCGTAAGGTCGGCCTTGGTGTACGACAGCCAGGCCTTTTTCAGTACCTGGGCGACGTCACTCCCGGCGGTGCTGGCGAAGCGGCGGTGCCACGGGCGGCCTTCGAAGGTGAAGTTGTGTGCGTGGCTGTAGGTGCTTTCGTCGCTGCCTTCGGCGCAGCGGTGGCAGCGGCACGGGCCTTCGCCAAAGGCGTTGCGCAGGTAGCTGTTGAAATCCACGACGGGCTTGAGGGTCAGGCGTTTGTCGACCTCGAACAGGTCGGCGATCAGGGGTTCTTCGGCGCTCACTCAGGTGTCCTCGTGTGGTGTGGCGTGCATCGGCGGGCACCCTAACAGATCGGGGCAGCTTTTGCAGGCCCGGCCTCTTCCGCGTACTCTACGCGCCCATCTACCCCGACACCCTTTTGAGGTAACCCCGCTTGAGCACCAAGTACCCCTACACCGCCACCGTGACCATCAGCGCCGAAGACCGCGGCGGTGACACCGAAGCCTCGGAAAACCCAGGCATGCGCGTCGGTCTGGAAGCGGTAACCGAAACCCTGAAGAAGGTGCATTTCGTCGGTACGCTCGCGGCCCCCGAGAAAACCGCCACGCACATCTGCGTGACCCTGGAGAACGGCCTGACCTACTACGGCCCGATCGTCAACGGCCACGCCGAACTCGAAGGCGGCTGGATCGCCTTCGAGTCCGACATGCTCACCCCTGAAGAACTGGGCCTGTAAGCCTCAGCTCAGTTCAGCCAGGCACTGCTCGAAGATATCCAGCCCTTCCTCGAGCACTTCGGCCTCGATGGTCAGCGGTGCCAGCAGGCGAATGATGTGCCGCGCCTTGCCGCTGGGCATCAGCAGCAGCCCCTTGGACCGCGCCGCTTCCATCACCTTGGCCAACTGGGCTGGTGCCGGGCTGCCATCGGCATTGACGAACTCGATGCCACGCATGGCGCCGGTGCCGGTCAGGCGGCCGATGTACGGGCTCAGGTTCGAGGCCTTCCACCGGGCGTGGCGGCTAACGATCGCTTGCTCCTGGCGTTCACCCCAAGTGGCAACGTTGTCGTCGGTCATCTGTGCCAGGCTCGCCAGCGCCGCCGCGCAGGCGATCGGGTTGCCCGAATAGGTCCCACCCAGGCCGCCCTTGGGCAGTGCCGCCAGCAAGTCCTGACGCCCGACCACGGCGCCCAGCGGCATGCCGCCGGCGATGCTCTTGGCCAGTAACAGCAAATCCGGTTCGATGCCTAAGCGTGGGAAAGCGAAACGCTGGCCGGTACGGCCGAAACCGGACTGGATCTCGTCGATGATGATCAGGATCCCGCGCTCGTCGCAGAAGCGCCGCAGTGCCTGGGCAAACGCTGGGTCAAGGGCCAGGAAGCCGCCTTCGCCTTGCACCGGTTCGAAGATGAACGCCGCCACGTCCTCCACCGCCAATTCGACGCTGAACAGGCGGTCCATGGCCTTGAGCGCCTGCTCGCAGGTGACGCCGGTATCGGCGCTGGGGTAGGGCAAGTGGTACACCGGCCCCGGCAGTTCACCGACCTTTTGCTTGTACGGCGCGACCTTGCCGTTGAGGTTCAGGGTGGCCAGGGTGCGGCCGTGGAAGCCGCCGTCGAAGGCGATGATGGCGCGTTTGCCAGTGGCGGCGCGTGCAACTTTCAGGGCGTTTTCCGCCGCTTCAGCGCCGCTGTTGGTGAGCATGCCGGCCAGCGGGTAGCTGACCGGGACGAACTGGCGCAGGCGCTCCATCAATTCCAGGTACGGGCCATGGGGCGCAGCGTTGAAGGCATAGTGGGTCAGGCGGCTGGCCTGGGCCTGGATGGCCTCGACCACGGCCGGGTTGCAGTGGCCCAGGTTGAGCACGCCGATACCGCCGACAAAGTCGATGTAACGTTTGCCGTCGGTATCCCAGACTTCGGCATTACGGCCATGGGAAAGTGTGATCGGATGAACGATGGCAATGGATTGGCTGATACTTTCCAGATTCATGGGCACGCGGACCTTGTTCGAGTTTCTTAATATCCAAGCGCGCCGCGGTATTATTCCGCAAACGAATTATTCGATTGCGATCATTCCCTGGATTCGCGAACTCTAGCGGTCGTCCTCGGCCGCCCGCTCGCGGATCCACTGCACGAAGGCCTTGACCTTGGGCACTTCGGCAGCATGTTCGGCGTGGGCGATGAAGTGCCGGCCATTGCTCGCCACCGGGTGGTCCCAGGCCACCACCAGCTTGCCTTCGCTCAGTTCTTCGGCCACCAGGTAGCGCGGAATCAGGGCAATGCCACAGCCGGCGATGGCGGCGCGGATGCACAGGTAGAACGTGTCGAAGCGCGGCCCGTGGTAGCTGTTCTGGCTGTGCAAGCCCAACCCCAGGAACCACTCGTGCCAAGCCTCCGGCCGTGATGCGCACTGCAGCAGCCGGTGTTCGGTGAGCGCCTCGGCGCTGTCGAAACGGTGCCGGGCCAGCAGCTCGGGTGCGCACACCGGCACTACCTCCTCGCTGAACAACTCGATGCAGGTGGCCCCCGGCCAGGTGCCCTGGCCGAAGAAAAAGGCGATATCGGCCTTGGCCTGCACCAGGTCGAATGGCTCCAGTTCGTTGCGGATGTCCAGGTGGATGCGCGGGTGGCGGTCGCCGAAGCCCTTGAGCCTGGGCACCAGCCAGCGCGCACCGAAGGTTGGCTGGGTGGCGATGCGCAGCACCTCGGTCTCGTCACCGTAGCTGAGGATGTAGCGGCTGGAGATGTCGATCTGGGTGAGGATCTTGTTCACTTCGGTGAGGTACAGCGCGCCGGCCGGGGTCAGGTGCAGGCGCCGGCGAATACGCTGGAACAGCGAATGCGACAGCATGTCCTCGAGCTGCGCGACCTGTTTGCTGACGGCACTCTGGGTCAGGTGCAGCTCCTGTGCTGCACGGGTGAAGCTCAGGTGTCGGGCGGCGGCTTCGAAGCACTGCAGGGCGGTGGTCGAGGGCATCAGGCGTTTGGACATGGCAGGCGCGTACCGAGCAAAAAAGGATGAAGTTCATTCCGTATTGGAATCATGTGCTTCGAAAAGGTCGTTTGTTGACCTCGCCCTATAGATTAATACTGACCTCGATCAACGATTACAACCGGTACGGCGAAGAGGAGGTAACGGCGCGACCGGCGACATAAAACAACAACAACGAGCAATACGACCTACCCGACTTCTGCTCCAACTTTTCAGCCGACGACGGCATTCAAACCGCACGCCGGCCGACCCATTCGAGGGTTCTTCATGGCTTCGCTACACAACAACAAACAGCGTTCCTTGCAGCACGGCCTGACCTCGCGTCAGGTGTCCATGATTTCCATTGCCGGCATCATCGGTGCCGGCCTCTTCATCGGTTCTTCCAACGCCATCGCGACGGCGGGCCCAGCCATTCTCATCTCCTACGCCATGACCGGCCTGCTGGTGCTGCTGGTGATGCGCATGCTGGGGGAAATGGCCATCGCCAACCCCAACAGCGGCTCGTTCTCCACCTACGCCTCCGAAGCCATCGGCCCCTGGGCAGGCTTTACCATCGGCTGGCTGTACTGGTGGTTCTGGGTGCTGATCATCCCGGTCGAGGCCATCGCCGGTGCAGACATCCTGCATGCCTACTTCCCGGGCGTGCCGTCCTGGCTGTTCGCCTTCCTGATCATGGTCGTGCTGTCGGGCAGCAACCTGGTCAGCGTGAAGAACTTCGGCGCGTTCGAGTACTGGTTCGCGCTGGTCAAGGTGGTTGCGATCATCGCCTTCATCGCGGTCTGCAGCCTGGCCGTGTTCGGCTTCTGGCCGCTGGCCGAGGTGTCCGGCATCAGCCGCCTGTGGGACAACGGCGGGTTCATGCCCAACGGTTTCGGCACCGTGCTCGGTGGCGTGCTGATCACCATCTTCTCGTTCTTCGGCGCCGAGATCGTCACCATCGCCGCCGACGAGACCGCCAACCCGAAAGACAAGATCCGCCGTGCCACCAACCTGGTGGTGTACCGCATCGCGATCTTCTACCTCGCATCGATCTTCCTGGTGGTGTCGCTGGTGGCCTGGAACGACCCGAGCCTGAAAGCGGTAGGCTCGTTCCAGCGCGTGCTGGAAGTGCTCAACGTGCCGGGCGCCAAGTTGCTGGTCGACCTGGTGGTGCTGGTGGCGGTGACCAGTTGCATGAACTCCGGCCTCTACACGGCTTCGCGGATGCTCTATTCGCTGGGTGCCCGTGGCCAGGCGCTGAGCATGACCAAGCGCATTTCCGGTGCTGGCGTGCCGACCGTGGCGGTGATCCTCTCGACCCTGGCCGGCTTCGTCGGTTGCTTCGTCAACTATGTGCTGCCGGGCAAGGTCTTCGGTTTCCTGCTGTCCACCACGGGCGCCATCGCCTTGCTGGTGTACCTGGTGATCGCCGTGTCGCAACTGCGCATGCGTGCCCGTGCCGAGCGTGAAGGGCGCCCGCTGGAACTGAAGATGTGGCTGTTCCCGTGGCTGACCTGGCTGGTGATCGGCACCATCGTCATGGTCCTGGGCTACATGCTGTTCAGCGATGCCTACCGCTACGAGACGCTGATGACCGCTGGTGTGACCCTGTTTATCCTGCTGGTCTCGCTGACCCAGAAGAGCGGAAAGGTGGTTGCCCAGACCGCTTGAGGGTGGTGCTTTGATTTGGGGCGTTCGCCTTGGGTTTTGTGGCGTCTGTGAGATCGAGCGCCGCCCGCGCGGCGCATCGCGGGCAAGTCGGATCGCCGCACCGCCGCTCCCACATCTGTTTCGGGCCAGTTAGTCCTGTGCCGCCAACAGGATCCGCCTTGGTGCCTGACTGGAGACCGATGATAAGCAGTTGCGCGCATGACTGGAGATAGATGGAGCGGCATCAGCGCCCACCGAGATGCATTGCCATGCCAACAAGGCGGTCCCTGTTGGCTTCACAGGAGCGATTGGCCCGAAACAGATGTGGGAGCGGCGGTGCGGCGATCCGACTTGCCCGCGATGCGCCGCGCGGGCGGCGCTCGATTTCCGCACCACCAAAAAAGCCAAGACAGGCGTCTGTAAGACACAGAAGAGCTCAAGGCGCACGGCCAGGCCAGCTGATCAACGGCGGGTGATGGTCAGCCAGCCGGGATGTCTCTACAGTGACGGTTCCCATTCAAGCCCAAGGTTGACCATGACCGATCTGAGCGCTTTCCCCATCACCCGTAAATGGCCCGCGAAGCATCCCGAGCGCCTGCAGCTGTACTCGCTGCCCACGCCCAACGGCGTCAAGGTGTCGATCATGCTGGAGGAGATCGGCCTGGCCTACGAGCCGCACAAGGTCAGCTTCGACAACGATGACCAGCTGAGCCCCGAATTCATCTCGCTCAGCGCCAACAACAAGATCCCGGCGATCCTCGACCCCAACGGCCCGGGCGGCCAGCCGCTGGCGTTGTTCGAGTCGGGGGCGATCCTGCAGTACCTGGCGGAAAAGAGCGGGCAGCTGCTGAGCCAGGACCCGGCCCAGCGCTACCAGGCCCTGCAGTGGCTGATGTTCCAGATGGGCGGCATCGGGCCGATGTTCGGCCAGGTTGGCTTCTTCCACTTCTTTGCCGGCAAGGAATACGAAGACAAGCGCCCGCGCGACCGTTACGTCAACGAATCGAAGCGCTTGCTGGGTGTGCTGGACCGGCACCTGCAAGGGCGCGAGTGGATGGTCGATGAATACAGCATCGCCGACATCGCCATCTTCCCCTGGGTGCGCAACCTGGTGGAGCGCTACAACGCCCGCGAGCTGGTGGGCTTCGATGCGTTCCAGGAAGTGCAGCGGGTGTTGGCCAAGTTCCTTGAGCGGCCCGCCGTGCAGCGTGGCCTGAAAATCCCCGCCTGAATCAGCTCACGCCACTTCCTGCAGGTGCGGCCTTTGTGGGAGCGGCCTTGCGTCGCGAAAGGGCTGCGAAGCAGCCCCCAGCGATATGTAATGGTGCAGAAATCCTGGGGCCGCTTCGCGCCCCTTTCGCGACGCAAGGCCGCTCCCGCAAAAAAGCGTTCATTCCGGATCAGAAAATCTGGCTTAGCAGCCAGTACAGACTCCCGGCCAACAGCATCGCCGCCGGCAGGGTCAGCACCCAGGCCATCAGCAGGTTGATCAGCGTGCGCTTCTGGATCCCCGAACCGTTGGCGACCATGGCACCGGCCACCCCCGAGCTCAGCACGTGGGTGGTCGACACCGGCAGCCCGAACATGTCCGCCGCACCGATGGTGCACATGGCGACCACTTCCGCCGAAGCCCCCTGGGCGTAGCTCAGGTGGGTCTTGCCGATCTTCTCGCCCACCGTCACCACGATACGCTTCCAGCCGACCATGGTGCCCAGGCCCAAGGCGATGGCCACGGCCACCTTGACCCACAACGGGATGTAGCGGGTGGCATCGTCCAGCTGCGTCTTGAACAACAGCACATGGCTGCGGGTGTCGGCGTCGAACGCCACCAGCTGTTTCTTCTCGATCAGGCGGATGGTTTCGCTGGTCAGGTACATGTCGTTGCGCACGTTGGCCATGGCTTCGGCTGGCACGCGCTTCAGTGAGCCATAGCCCTTGACCTGGTCACCGATCATGCCGGTCAGCGCGGCGAGTGCCGGTACCAGCTGCGGGTTGGCCTTGGGCTCGGCGATGAATGCGGTCAGCGCCTGGCGCGGGTCGGCGGGGGCCGGCCCGGGCGCCGTGTTTACCAGTGCCTGGCGGGTCACTTCGGCAACGGCGGAGAACTGCAGCGCCTGCTCGCTGGGCATGGTCTTGTTCAGGGCATAGGCCATCGGCAGGGTGCCGACCAGGATCAGCATGATCAGGCCCATGCCTTTCTGCCCGTCATTGGAACCATGGGCAAACGATACGCCGGTGCAAGTCAGGATCAGAATGCCGCGGATCCACCACGGCGGGGGCGTGCGGCCTTCAGGTGCCTGATACAGCGCCTTGCGCTTGACCAGCGCGCGCAGCGCCAGCAGCAACAAGGCGGCGCAGGCAAAGCCGATCAGCGGCGAGAACAGCAGGGCATAACCCACCTTGCTGGCCTGGCTCCAGTCGACCCCGCTGGTACCGTCGCGCCCGTGCATCAGCGCGTTGGCCACGCCGACACCGATGATCGAGCCGATCAGGGTGTGTGAAGAGGACGCTGGCAACCCCAGCCACCAAGTGCCGAGGTTCCAGATGATCGCCGCCAGCAGCAAGGCGAAGACCATGGCGAAGCCAGCCGAAGAACCGACCTGTAGAATCAGCTCGGCCGGCAGCAGGGCAATGATGCCGAACGCCACTGCGCCGCTGGAAAGCAGTACGCCCAGAAAGTTGCACAGCCCGGACCACACGACCGCAACCGGTGCCGGCAATGAATGGGTGTAGATCACCGTGGCCACCGCGTTGGCGGTATCATGGAAGCCGTTGACGAATTCGAATCCCAGGGCGATCAGCAGCGCCAGGCCCAGCAGCAGAAAGGGCGTGACGGTGGTGATCACCGTACCGCTGGCGACCACATCTTGTTTGAGGCTCCAGACGGTGTAGGCGATGCCAGCCAGTAACAGGCCGAAGAACAGCACGAGGGTGGCGCGCCCGGGTTTGTGCGGAAACTGCGGGCGGGCATCGCTATGGGCCAGGGGCTGCTGGCTGGCCAGTGACGGGGTTGCCATGGGGGCTCCGATTGGCGTCGGCGAGGGTGGCACTGAGCATAGAAACAATTCCTCACTTGGATATGACCTCGATCAAGGAATCACCTAGTCTCAGGACAGACGGTAGAGGCATGAGAACACCATGATTCGCTGTAAACATGTCTACGACGAGATCGACGATGAAGATGGCCCGTGCCTGCTGGTCGCCGCGAGCGATGTCTGGCGCACCTTTGCTCGCGATCTGACGCGACGGGCGATGCTGCCCTATTACCGCGAGTTCGACCTGTTGTGGATCGAACAGGCGTTCGATGAAGCCTGGGGCTGGCGCGAGCAGTGGCTGGTGATGGAAGGGGAGACCGTGCTGGGTTTCTGCAGCCTCAGCCAGGACCGGCAGGCGTTGTTCATTCGCGAGTTGCACCTTTTGCCAGAGCAGCGTGGGCGCGGGGTGGGTAGCCAGGTGCTGGAGACGCTGGCCAGATGGGCGGCGCAGCGGCGGCTGCCGTTATTGAGGTTGATGGTGTTCAAGAGCAACCCGGCGCGGCAACTGTACCTGCGCCATGGGTTTGTCGAGATGGGGGAGGATGATTGTTTTGTGAGGATGCAGCGGGTCATTGGGTGACCTGCACTGGCCTCTTCGCGGGGCAAGCCCGCGCCTACAGACCCTGCGTATCGCTGTAGAGCGGGCTTGCCCCGCGAAGAGGCCGGTGAAGTCAATGCAAGCAATGGATCACTGCTGCCTGACCCGCACCGTCTCACCCTGGCGAACCGTGGCCTCGAGCAACTGCCCCTGCAAGGGCAACAAATCCCCGATCAACAGGTTCTGCAGCAACGGCTTGCCATCGAAGCTGTTGCCCCCCAGCACCACATCCCGCATACCTTCCACCCGCACCAGTGCCTTGCCGACCCGGCCCAGGCGATTGCCGCTGAGCACCAGCGGCCCGGCCAGTGGCGTGGCATTGCGCAGGCTGATGGCGTATTCCGCCGTATTGCCGATGCGGTTGTCGAGCAGCGCCACAGCGCCCACCTCGCTGGCATCCACCGCGCTGCCCTGGCTGCTGGCCAGCAGGTTGTCGTCGATCACCAACGGTGCCGCTGCAGTGGGCGCCAGGTTGCGCAGCTGGATGCCATTGCCACGGCTGTCGCCGATGCGGTTGCCGGCCAACAGCACTGCGCCCTGTTGCTCGCTGACTTCGATGGCGGCCTTGGTCGCTCCGAGGATCAGGTTGCCTTCGACCAGGGCGCGAGTCTGGCCACGCAGGCGCACGCCGCTGTTGTTGTCGATACCGCGCAGCTGGTTGCCCTGCAGCTTGACCTGGCTGTTCTGCACATCGAGGGCGTACTGCTGCGACTGCTCGAACCGGCTGCCGGTAATGGTCGCCTGGCTGTGCTGCAGTTCCACCGCGCTGGACATTTCGCTGAACTGGCTGTCACGGATGATCACCGTGGCCGGGCGGGTGCTGGCCGCCTGCTGGGTGCTCAAGGCGGTGGTCAGGCCGCGGGAAAGGTTGGCGTTGTAGCCCAGGCGCTTGAGCGTCGAGCCGAGCACCTGGGTATGGCTGCCGGCCCAGGCCACCACGAACGGCCGCCAGGCGCGGTCGGTGCTGCCCGGCTTGTCGCCAGCCATGCTCTCCAGGCTGGACTGGTTGAGCCCGAGCCAGCCCTGGTTGATCAGCGCCGTGCCGGAGAAACTCGACAGGTACAGGCTGGTGCCTTCGAGCACCAGCCCGGCATCGCTGCCGATCAACAGCGGGTAGCTGAGCAGGTAGCCATCCTTGTAGCGCTTGAGGACGCGCGGGTCGTTCAGTGCATCGTGCAGTTGCGCCAGGGTGATGCTGCCACCACGCAGCATCACCACTTGCGGGTGGTGTGCCTGGTAACCGGCGATGGCGCGGAACAGGCCGTTGTTGACGAACGGCTCGAACGGCCAGCTGCCAGCCTGGGCCGAGAACATCGGCTGCAGGCTGACGCTGGCGCGCCCGGCCGGGCGTTGCCGTTCGGCCTGCTGGAAGGTCACGGCCTGGCGCACCTGCTGGCGCAGTTGCTCGACCTTGAGCTGGCGTTGCTCCCGGGGCAGGGTGTCCACTGTCTGGTTGACCGGCAGCGCTTGGCTGGCGGCCTGGGCAGTGCCTGCCAGGCACAGGGCGGCCAGGCAGGTGAGGGAAAAGCGGGCGAGGGCAGCCATGGGTCAGCTCCTTGATCCGGGCAGTGGAGGGTAGAACGCTTTGATCGGGCCACCGAGCTGGCTGTAGTTGTCCACCTCGCCGTCTTCGCTGTCGTACAGCTGGCGCGCCAGCGCATGGCCGGGGTTGCGCTGCAGGAACGGGATCAGCCACGCCAGCTTGTACGGTGCCACGTCCGCCTGGGACTGGCCCTTGAGTTCGGGCAGGTCGCCTGGGTCGAGCACCGTGCGGGCAGCGAAGTTGGCCAGCAGGTCGAGGGTCTGCTGGTCTTCGTTGCTCCACGGCAGGCCATTGGCGCGTGCCGATTCGGCCAGCAGCACCAGCGGCACCAGCGCGTACTGGCTGTAGTTGGCCGCCAGCTTGCTGCGTGCCACTTCCAGCGGCAGGTAGGCGTAGTTGCCATTGCTGGCGCGCACGGCCTGGGCCAGGCCACGGCGCAGGTTGCCGTCGGCCCACTGGATGAAGTCGTCGCGGCCGACCAGCATGCCGGTGGCGGCGACGGCCCAGGCGGCCCAGTAGTCGTGGTTGTTGAAGTACACGCCGCTGGCGCTGCGGCGGGGATCGTACTCGTGGATCACCAACTCGCCGAGGCGGGTGAACCAGCTGCGCTGGGTTTCGTTCAGTTGCAGCTTGCCGTCGGCAGCCGACTGGGTCAGCAGCACGGCACCGGCCATGGCCGCCAGCGCCCACTTGCGCGCAGCCATGCCGGTGCCGCTGGCGTCCGGGTTGAGCAGGGCGCCGGCTTCGGCCCAGTGTTGCAGCCACTGGTCCTGGCAGGCCAGGGCCATGTTGGCGTCCTGAGGTTTCTTTGCCTGCTGGAAGCGTTTGCTGGCATAGATCAGGCCGCCAACGAACTGCTTGACCTGCTTGGCGATCTGCTCGCTGTTGGCGTCGGGGCTGCTGCGCAGGGTCGACTTGCTGGCATCGCGCTGGTCGTATTTGCTTTCCAGGCGCAGGCTGCCGGTGTAGGGGACGGGGGGTTCCTTGGTGCAGGCCAGGGTGCGGTAGTCGGCGATCATGGCCGCTTGCGGGGTGCTGTGGGCGGGCCAGATGGACTGTGCCGCGTGGGTCTGGGGGAGAAGCAGGCCCATGGCGAGCAGCAGTGCAGCTTTCTGGGGGCGCGTTGCGCCCCTTTCGCGACACAAGGCCGCTCCTACAGGCGATCGCGGTCCCTTGTAGGAGCGGCCTTGTGTCGCGAAAGGGCTGCAAAGCAGCCCCAGGCTTGGCAATACATTCTTCAAAGGCACAGGCGCGTCTCCACATCGGTCGCTACAGTCCCGGCCTTGGTCGGTTCCATGAACACCGACAACAGGTTGGCCCCGGCAAACTCCGGTGCCTTGCTCAGCTCCAGGTAATACTGCCCGCCGGTCACCACCGCGTCACGGCGGAACCACACCTTGTCCCGGGCACCGTTGTCGTAATAGACGATGATGTAGAAGTCCTTGACGTTCTTGTCGCTCAGGCGAATGTCGAGGAACCCTTTGGACAGTGCCTGGCGACCACTGCCGGCATTGCTCAGCAGCTCGATGCGCTCACCCACCTTCAACGCCGGGCGCTGCAATTTCGCGCCGAGCACTTCCTTGCTTGCCGAACAACCACCCTGAACCGCCGGCACCAGCTGGCGATACATCAGCGGCGAATCGAGCCGGTAGTTGGCCGGCAGTTCCCAGACGATCAGCTTGGGCGGTGCCTTGGGCTTGTAGTCGCTGGACAACAGGTACTCCAGCAGCGAGCCATCTTCACCCACCCCGGGCAGGGCGTAGTTGAGGATGTCGACGTTCAGGTACTGCTTCAGGTAGCCATCGAAATTGAACTGCTTGCTCTCGTCCTCACGGGCCGCAGCGTTACTGTCGCCGACCAGGATCACTTCCGGGTCCGGTGCCTCGTCGAACAGCGCGTCGGCGCCTGCGGCCACGGGGATGGTCTGGTAGCCGCGCACGTACTGGAAACCGTAGTTGTTGCCGCAGATGCTGCTCATCGCCAGGTTCAGGGTGCCGTCCTTGGGCACCATCACGCCCGGCTCGGTGCGGTACGCCTTCTTGGTCAGCCCGGCGTAGAACGGCTGACGGCGGATCTCTTCGGCCATCAGTTTCGCCGTGGCCTCGGCGCCGGTGGGCGTCCAGTGGTGGTCGCGGCGGAAGAAGTACTCGCCTTTCGGCGGCTGCTGCACCAGCTGCATCATCGGCGCCACCACCGCGCCGCCCTGGCGCAGCTGGCCGAGGTAGGCACTGAGGCTGTTGCTGGCGCGGGCGTAGTCGAAGCCGTGAAGCTGGTCGGCGAACAGCTTGTCGCGGTGCATCAGCCCACGAGTCGGCTGGATTGCCATGGCCACATGGATGCCCTGGCGCTCGAACGCCTGCATCAGGCGGGCGAACTCCGGGCGCATCGGCGCGGGGATGCCGAAGTCATTGGTCAGGTCGACGGCCGAGCGGAACAGCCAGCGGTCCTTGCCAGGCACGATCTCGCGCATCAGTTTCATGCGCCCTTCGGCATAGCGTTGCGGGTCGCTCAGGGCCGGGCAGACCATGCACTGCAGGTTCTCGCAGCCAGGCCCGGCCACCTGGGCAGCCTGGGCCGGCTGCGCGGCCAGGCCCGGCAGGCTGAGCAAGGCCAGGGCAGCGCTCAGGCCAAAAGGTACAAGGGTCTTCATGTGCCATTCATCCTTGCAGGGCATTCATCACTCGGTCGGGTCGATGCTGTTGGCCAGGGTCATGCTGCGGTTGCCTGGCAGTAGCACGTAGCTGTACGAGCGGCCCTTTTTGAGGAACTGCTCGTCGAAGCTGGCGACCTTGGTGTCCTGCTGGTAAGCGGCGAAGTCGATCTTGATCTCGTTGACCATGCGTGTGCCGGTCTCGCCGTTGCCAATGGCCTCGACCACGTCGTGCTTGCCATCGGAGGTTTTCAGCGTGGCCTGGTTGGCGCTCAGGTTGTAGAAGGCGATCTGCGCCTTCTTCGGCTCGTTGACGTACTTGTCGCTGATCAGCTTCAGCTGCTTGCCGTCGTAGACCACGGTGCTGGCGGCATTGGCCTTGAGCTGCGGCTCGATCGACTTGCCGCCGACGGCGATCTTGTGCGGGCCGGCAGGGGTGAAGCGGTAGCCGCTGAGCTGGCCGGCGGCTACCCGCTGCGGGTTGACCTTGCCGCTGAGGGTGACGTCGATGTTGCTGTCGGACAGGTTCAGCACGCGGACGAACGCCGAGTCGGCCGGGGCCACGGCGTCGTACAGGTCGGCGTTGCCTTCGGCGGCCAGGGCGGCATGGCTGGCAGCGGCCAGGGCGATAGCGGTGAACAGTGGGGCAAGCTTCATCAGGTTCTCCTTGAATCGTCAGAAATGCTGGGGCGCAGCGCTGCGGCTGAGCGAGCCGGGGCGGTGGGCGAGCAGGGTGCGCAGGGGGAATTCCCAGACCACGGTCTCGATGTGTGTGTTGGCCAGCTGGTCGCTGGCCAGGAACTGGTTCATCGCCTCGAACGGGCCGCGGGCTTCCACGGCAATGCTCAGCAGGTCGCGGTTGAGCGCCTCCTTGAGGAAACCGACGAAGTTCCAGTCGTCAATCTTGCTGTAGCTGGTACCGACCAGCAGCAGGCTCTGGTTTTCCTCGGCGAACAGGTCGTCGGCGCCTTGTTCGGCCTTGAGGGTTTCGTACAGGGCGATCGGGTTGGGGCCGAACTGTGGCGCTAGCCGCGCATGGTCGAACTGGATGTAGTTCATCAGGTCGCCCTTGATGCTCTTCTCGCCGGCCTTGTGCGACACGTACACCTGGTCACCCAGCAATTGCGGGCGCTGGCGCGCCAGTTCGTAGGCCGACAGGCGTGCGCCTTCCGGGCTCCAGTGGGTGTCGGACTTGAGGAACAGCTGCGGGCCATCGAGGTTGGCGAGGAAGGCCCCGCGCAACGGCACTACGTCCAGGTGGCGGTTTTGCAGTTCGCCGACGAAGTGGTCATAGAGGCTGGTCACCCGTGGGTCGAAGGCGTGCTGGGCATGGGCCGCGTACACATCCAGCTTCATCGGCAGCGGCAGGATCACCAGCTGCTTGCCGTGTTCGGCCAGCTGCGTGCGGACCTTGGCGATCTGCTCCAGCTGGCTCGCCACGTTGGCCTTGAGGTCGTTGGGCACGCGGTATTCCTGGTTGGTGTAGAGCCAGCCATCCTTGCCCAGCACCACGCCCTTGGTGCCTTCACCGAACAGGTGGAACTGGGCATCGGCCCATAGCTCCACCGACGGGTCACGCAGGAAGAAACGCTTGTCGTAGGCCTGCTCGAACTTGCGCAGCAGCTTGCCGTCGACGAACAGGTTCCAGGTGTCGGTAGAGGTGCGGGCAAAGCTGAATACCGGCGGCAGCGAATAGACGAACATCGCCGCCAGCACCACCACGAACAGAATGCCATTAGCCTTGCTGGCTGAATTCATCACCGGGTACATGGCCGTCTCCTAGAACTGGAAATACAGGAAGGGCGAAAACGAGTTGGCCGCCAGGCTGCTCAATGCCAGCAGGAAGCCGCCCCACAGCAGCACGCTGTGCAGCGCGCCGACATGGCGCATGAAGTAACCGTCCTTGTTGCCGGCGTAGAAACGCACGTTGTTGATCCCGGCCAGTACCAGCCAGGCCAGCGCCACCAGGGCGAAGGCCATGGCCATCTTCGAGGCGCCGAGCACGTACAGTTCCAGCGAGCCGAAGCCGTTGAGGCCGAACAGCGCCTGGTAGATGTCGATACTGTGGCGCAGGTCCATTGTGAAGAACAGCGGCATGCTCAGCAGGATCAGCCCCCCGGTGCGCAGGTTGCGGCCCAGGTGGTAGGGCGTGGTGACCTTGGTCGCCAGGTTGAACTTGCGCTCGATCACCATGCCCACGCCGAAGAACAGGCCCCAGCAGATGAAGGCGAAGCTCGCCCCGTGCCACAGGCCCGACAGCAGCATGGTCCAGATCAGCGCCGGCAGGGCACCGGCCACGCGCTTGCGCACCAGTGGCATGTACACGTAGTCGCGCAGGAAGTGCGCCAGGGTCATGTGCCAGCGTGCCCAGAACTCGGTGATGCTCTGCGAGACATAGGGCTGGTTGAAGTTTTCCGGGAAGCGGAAGCCCATCATCAGCGCCAGGCCCAGGGCCATGTGGCTGTAACCGGCAAAGTCGAAGTACAGCTGCAGGGTCGAGATCACCAGGCCGAACCAGGCGTCGCTGAACTGCAGTGTGCCTTCGCTGACGAACAGCACGTTGATCGGCGCCAGGCGGTCGGCGATCAGCACCTTCATGATGAAGCCGAGCATGAAGCGGCACACGCCCAGCGAGAACAGCTCCAGCGAATGGGTACGCTCGCGCAACTGCGGTGCCAGCTGGCTGTAGCGCAGGATCGGCCCGGCCACCAGGTGCGGGAACAGCGCGACGAAGGCGGCGAAGTCGATGAAGTTGCGCGTTGGCGTGGCGTCCTTGCGGTAGATGTCGACGATGTAGCTCAGGGCATGGAACACGTAGAACGAAATGCCCAGCGGCAGGAAGATGTTCTCCAGCGTCCAGGTGTTGATGCCCAGCGGCGCCAGCAGCAGGGCCAGCACCTCGGCACCGAAGTTGGCGTACTTGAAGTAGCCCAGGGTCGACAGGTTGCCGGCGATGCCAATCCACAGCAGGCGCAGGGCCATGCGCTTGTCGCCGGCATCCAGGCGTGCCTTGATGCGCAGGCCGAACCAGTAGTTCCAGTAGGTGATGCCAACGAACAGCAGCAGAAAGTCCGGGCGCCACCAGGCATAGAAGATGTAGCTGGCGGCCACGATCACCGTCGAGCGCCACTGCGCCTTGGCCAGGAAATACACGGCCAGGAACAGCGGCAGGTAAAGGAACAGGAACACATTGGAGGCGAAGATCATGGCACGGCCCTTCCTTAGTAACTGATCACCACGCCGACGCTCAGCTGGTAGTCATCGCCGGTTTCCAATGCACTGCCGGCATTGAGATAACTGGCGCTGACCAGCGCGTTGACGTCCAGGTGCTTGCCATCGATAGCCACCGGAAACATCTTCCAGTAGTAGTTGAGGTCGATCATCTGCCCGACATTGCGCCCGTTGCCGTTGGTGCCCTGGGTGATGGCGCGGTTGCGTGCCGAACGTTGGTCGCCATTCATGCGGATCGGCAGGGTGCCGTCGGCATCGCGAAGGTCGAGCTGGGTCACCCGCAGGTCCAGCGCGCTGCGCGGGGTGGGGCGGGTCTCCACGGCAAAGCCGTAGTAGCTCAGGTTGCGCAGGTCGAGGGCGACGAACGAGCTGGTCAGGCGGGTGCTGTAGAAGCCGGTGCGGGTGATGCGGTCGGACTGGATGGCGTTGAGGCGGAAGCCGTCGTTCTCGTCGCTGGGCTTGTCGGTCAGGCCGCCGCGCAGCGCCACGCGCGGGGTCCACGCCAGCTCGTCGAAGCGCTTGCCGACTTCGCCCAGCACCGCCCAGCCCTTGCTGCTGTGACCGGTGGTGGTGACGCCGTTGCCGTCGGTGTTGTCCATCTTGCCGTCCAGCGCCGCCAGTTCCAGGTGGTAGTCGCTGAGCACCGGGTAGGCGAGGTTGTCGCCCTTGAAGAACAGCCCGTAGCGCATGCCCTTGAAGTCGTAGCGGTCGTCGGCGTCGTGGCCGCTGTGGTCGTTCTCGTGCATCAGGCGCACACCGACCTGGTTGTTCTGGCTCCAGCGGTAGGCGTACTGGCCCATCAGGTAGGTGGTGCGCTCCTCGCTGTCGGCCAGGCGGTTGACGTCGGTGTTGTAGTTGTGGAACTTCTGGCCGACGGCGAAGAACGCCTCGCTGAAGGTGTCCTGGTAGTTGAAGCGCAGCGACTCGAGGCTGTCGTCCCACCAGATGCCGTAGTCGTCATAGAAGCGCTGGCGGCCGAACGAGGCAGAGAAACGCGGGTCGTCGCCGATCAGGTTGCGCTTGACGTACAGCTCGCGCAGTTCGGCGTACCAGCCCTCGGGCTGCTCGCGCTCGTTGGCGTTGGACGCTTCGTTGGTGAGGTTGCTCGACTGGCTGGAGTCGTAGTTCAACCACAGGCGGCCGTAGACCATCCATTTGGCCCAGCGCTTTTCCGGCGAGTACCAGGCGAACGATGGCTCGTAACGCAGGCTGTAGAACATCTCGCGGTCGCTGCCGACCTGGGAGTCTTGCGGGCCGTAGCCGGTCTGCACGGTGAGCTTGTTGAACACTTCCGAGGTGATGACCGGCTCGCTGCCATCCAGCGCGGCGACGCGCACCGGTTCGTTGCTGTCGGCTTCGGGGCCGGTGATTTCTTCTGCGGCGAAGGCCGCTGGCAACGGTGCCAGGGCCAGCAGGGCGCCGAACAGGGGGTGATGCGCTTTCACAGGGTGGCCTCCTTGAACAGCCCGTTGCGAGCGGCCAGGGCACGCTCGATGTCATCCTTTGGCAGGGTCTTTTCCAGGCGCCTGATCAGGCTGCGCGCGCTGCGTTCACCCAGGTCGAGGGCGACGCGGGCGTAGGTATAGGCCTTGACCGGGTCGTGGCACAGGGCACGGCCGTAGGCGTGCAGGGTGGCCATGCGGTACCAGGCGGCAGTGTTGCCCTTGTCGGCTTCGGCCTGGAACAGCGCCAGGGCCTTCTCTTGGTCGGGCTGGTCCTCGACGCCTTTGCTGTAGTACTCGCCCAGCAGCAGGCCGGCACCGGGGTAGCCGTTGGCACGCAGCTCGTCGATCAGGGCGCGGGCCTTGTCCGGGTCCAGGGTCAGCCAGTTGTTGACCATGTAGAACTGCGCCTGCAGGGCCTTGGCCCGGGTCGGTTCGCGCTCGCGCACCTGGTCGATCAGCGCCTGGGTTTCCTCGGCGTTGTGTTCGGTCGGGTTGGAGATCATGTAGTTGGCCTTGGACACCATGGCCGGCACGAAGCCACGGGCCACGGCCACATCGCGCCAGCGCTGGACCCGGGCGGTGGCCAGGTTCAGCGCGTCGTCCTGGGCCTTTTCGCGGGGCAGTTGTTCCGGGGTGGGCGGCAGCTTCTCGGCAGCGGGTGCAGTGGCCTGGCTCTCGTAGCGGTCGGCGTCCTGTTCGGCGCGCTGCACGCTGGTGATGCTGTCGAGCAGCGCGGCGACGCGGTGGATGATCTCCACCGGCAACTGCTCGCGCTCAGGTTCGAGCTGGTCGGCGAAGGGCGGGAACAGGCGGTCCTGCTGCTCGCCGAGGAACGCGTAGTAGCGGTCCAGGGCGCGCACGTCCACGCGCACCGCCTGGCGATACCAGCGCTCGGCGCTGGCGCGGTCGCCCTGGCGCTCGGCGAGCACGGCGTGGTACAGCTCGGGGCGGCAATTGAGCAGGCAGGCCTGCTCGTACAGCGCCAGCAGCTGGGCGGCCTGGGCGGTGTCGACCAGCTCCGGGTAAGTCAGGAACACTTCCAGCGTGGTGCTGGTGTTGCGCGGGTCGAGGTTGGCCGGGTAGCGCGTCAGGGCCTGCGCCATCCACGGTCGCTGCGCCTCGCGCAGGCTCGGCGTGCGGTCGATCAGGCGGGCCAGCGAGGCCAGTGCCGGAACCATGCCATGGCCGTCGGCAAAGGCCTTCTGGTACAGCGCCACCACTTCCGCGCGGCTGGCGTCTTCGCGCCCGGCCAGCACATCGCCAAGCAGCAGGGTACTGGCCAGGTCGCCACGGGCAGCCAGTTCGCGCAGGTCGGTGGTGACCTCGGCCGACGGGTCCTTGTACAGCGCGTAGCGGATCTGCTCCAGGCTCTGCCCGGCACTGGCCGTGCTGGCGCAGGCCAGGGCCAGGCCGGCCAGCAGCAGACGGGGAGGCATATTGGCGGTCATGGCGTTATCGTCCTCGGCCTTTTAGCGCGCTGCGCCGAACGGCAGGCCCATGAACAGGTCGACCGCGACAGCTTTCTGGTAGGCCGCAGCCGGGAGCGGGCTGTCAGGCTGGATGGTCAGTGCCAGGTTGCGGTTGACCTCGTCGACGCGTGCGTCGACCACTTTGCCGCTGTAGTGCTGGTCGAGGCCGAACACCTGCATGTCCACCGACTTCACCCGGTCGACATCGGCGAGCTTGTCGAACGGCACGTTGGCGCGCACGAACAGGCCCTGGTCCTTGGGCAGCAGGTGCATCAGCGGGGCTTCCTTGTAGCCGTAGCCGTCCAGGCGCTGGCTGGGGTAGTAGACCGTGCAGTCGCACGGGCTGTTGATCACCGTCTCGATGGTGGCGCGGCCGAGCAGGGTCTGCAGGTCGCCCGGCGACAGGTCGGCGACCGCTTTCATGTCGGCCGGGCTGGTGAAGCTGGTGGCCAACTGCGTGGAGATGCTGGCCAGCGGCTGGCCGGCCTGCACTTCGGTGGCACCAGCGGGCAGCAGGTATTTCACATAGCCGTTGTCGGGCATGCTGATGACCTGGGCGTTGGTCGCCACCTGGGCCTGCAGCGCCGGGATGCGGAAGAACAGCAGGTAACCCTTGTAGCCGACGAAGGCCAGCGCAGCGACGCCGGCGGCGGTGTACAGCAAGGTGCCGGTCAGGGCCTTGAGACGGGCACCCGGGGTGCGTGCGCTGGCGAACTTGTGCTTGCGTTCCTTGATGTAGTTCTCGCGCTGCATGACATTGAACAGGCCATTGATGTCAGCGATTTCGCCGGACATATAGGCGCTGATCAGGTAGCGCAGGATGTCGCGCTTCTGTGCATCGAGTTCGACGAACTGCGCGCCCACTTCGCTGCCGCGCTGGGAGACGATGCGGATCTTGCTGTCGATGTTCAGGTCGACCTGGTTCAGGCGCAGGCGGATCGAGGCGTCGTACAGCGTGCCGACTTTCAGCGGCGCGTCGTGGGTCAGGCCCAGGCCGCCCAAGGAAATGTCCTGCAGGGCCACTTCGAACGGCGCCTGCCCGGCACTGGCCAGGCGCACTCGCGCGTTCATCCGGGTGCGCACGTACTGGCGCTCGTCGACCGCCTCATGGACGATGTTGGCCGCTGTCTTGCCCGGGGCCGCGGGAATGTTCGTGGTACTCATGTGCAGGCGCCTTTCCTTAACGTTGCGGGTTCTTAATGAGAGACTTCTAAAAGAACGGTGATGACCCCGAAGAAGATCGCGATCGACGAGCACAGCATCGCCTTCGAGGACCAGCGGTTGAGGCTGGCGTCGAAGTCGACGCTGCCAGTGGCCAGGGTGGTCTTCTGCCGCGTCCAGCTTTGCTGGTCCATGTGGAACATCGCGTAGACCTTCATCAGCGAACCGACGATCTGGTTGTAATAAAGAACGAAGGGGTACATCGGGCTGACCGGGTGGCCGGCGAAGACGAACAGCACGGTCACCAGGCTGCGCGAGATCAGCACCCAGAACAGGTACACCAGCAGGTACTGGATACCGAACACCAGGCCGGCCACCACCGAGGCGGTCAGGCCCATCAGGCAGGTCCACATCGATACGCGCTGGTCGAGCAGCACGTACAGGGTGAACAGCCCCAGTCGGGCGCGGCCAAGCAGGGCGGTGGCGCGGAAGTTCTGCCGCAGCGAGTTGCCGTACCAGCGGAACATCAGCTGGCGGGTGGCAACCAGGAAGCTGTCGCTGGGCGGGTGCTCGACGGTCAGGGTGTGGCTGTCGGGCACGTAGTAGGTGTTCCAGCCGGCGCGCATCAGGCTCAGCCAGCTCGACTTGTCGTCACCGGTGAGGAACTGGAAGCGGCCCAGGCGCCAGTGTTCGAGGAAGTCGGCTTCGACGTCGCGGATGAACTCGGGGTCGGTCATCACTTCGGCGCGGAAGAACGACAGCCGCCCGGTCAGGGTCAGCACCCGGTGCGACAGGGCCATCGAGCACATGTTGATGTGGCGCTGGACGAAACGCATCGAGTGCCACTGGCGCATCCAGCGGCTGCCTTCAACTTCGCAGAATTCGTTGGTGGTCAGGCCGCCCACGTCCGGCAGCACGGCGAACAGCTTGACCGCACGTTCGACACAACCGGGCAGCATCATGGTGTCGCCGTCCACCACTCCGACCACCGCGTCATTCAGCGGCATCTGCCGCGACAGCGCACGGAAGGCATGGGCCAGGCCGTCGCGCTTGCCGGTGCCACGGGCGCGAACGATCACCAGCTTGATGTCGTCGCGGTCCTTGACCTCGTTGCGCATGATCTCCTTGATGAAAGTCTCGTCGCCTTTTTCGACGATCGAGGCGATCACCGTGCACGGCACGTTCAGTCGTTGCACTTCCTGGAATACCGACTGGTAGACCTTGAAGGTGGTCGTGGTGGGGATGCGGAAGCTGGTCACCACCATGAACATGTGCGAGGGCAGTGCGGCATCGCCCAGGCGCTCGACCTGTCGGCGCAGGCGCGGGAACTTCCAGTGCAGGAAGTACATGCCGCGCAGGTAGTGGACGATGGCGTTGCCGTAGCGCCACATGCCCAGCGTGCCGATGATGAAGATGAACAGGTGGTGGTTCGGGTCCAGGTACTGCGGCGCGACCATCTCCGAGGCCAGCGCGATCAGCCCGGCGAGGCACGCCCAGCCGAAGAAGCTGGCGGCTGCGCGCAGGTAGCCGGGTGCCACGAAGGGTGGTTGCTGTCGATCCATGTCGCCTTGACTCCTGTTTTTGCGGTGCCCGCGCGCCACCCCGCCCAGGCGTGAGCCTGAGGCAGGTGGAGCGCGGTGGGTGCCGGCTCGGTTACCAGCAGATGCCTTGGGTGCGGCTGTCGCTCAGGCCGGGCATGAAGCCGACCAGGTCGATCACCTGCTTGCCGTGGCCGGCTTGCAGGGCGCTGGCGAAGCGCGGGTCGTTGTTGCCCAGGACGATCACCTCGGCGTCATCGATCACCTGCTGCAGGTCGCTGTGCAGCAGCGACGAAACATGCGGGATCTTCGCTTCGATGTATTCCTTGTTGGCCCCGTGCACGCGGGCGTACTCGACGTTCTCGTCGAAGATGTGCAGCTGGTAGCCCTTGCCGATCAGGCGCTCGGCCAGTTCCACCAGGGGGCTTTCGCGCAGGTCGTCGGTGCCGGCCTTGAAGGCCAGGCCGAGCAGGGCGATCTTGCGTTTGTCCTGGCGCTCGATCAGGTCGAAGGCGTTCTGCACTTGCGACACGTTGCTGGCCATCAGCGAATCGAGCAACGGCGCTTTCACGTCCAGGCTGGCGGCGCGGTAGGTGAGGGCGCGCACGTCCTTGGGCAGGCACGAGCCGCCGAAGGCAAAGCCCGGGCGCAGGTAGTAGCGCGACAGGTTGAGTTTGTGGTCCTGGCAGACCACATCCATCACCTCGCGGCCATCGACGCCGGCAGCCTTGGCGATGTTGCCGATCTCGTTGGCGAAGGTGACCTTGGTCGCGTGCCACACGTTGCAGGTGTACTTGATCATCTCGGCGACTTCGATCGACTTGCGGATCACCGGGGCATCAAGGCCGTTGTATAGCGACTCGAGGAGGTCGCCGGACTGGCTGTCCAGTTCGCCGATCACGGTCATGGCCGGGAAGTCGTAGTCCTGGATCGCCGTGCTTTCACGCAGGAATTCCGGGTTGACCGCCACACCGAAGTCGACGCCGGCCTGTTTGCCCGAGTACTGCTCAAGGATCGGTACCACCACGTTCTTCACCGTGCCTGGCAGCACGGTACTGCGCACCACCACGGTGTGGCGGCTGCCCTTGTCGCGCAGGGCGGTGCCGATTTCCCGGCAGACCGCTTCCATGTACACCAGGTCGAGGTCGCCGTTCTTCTTGCTCGGGGTGCCGACGCACAGCAGCGACAGGTCGGTGGCGAGGATCGCCGCCTGCACGTCGGTGGTGCCGCGCAGGCGGCCCTTGCTGACGCCGTCCTGCAGCAGCTGTTCCAGGCCCGGTTCGACGATCGGTGACTTGCCCTGGTTGATCAGGTCGATTTTCGCCGGGGAAATGTCCACCCCCAGCACATTGTGGCCGCGGGCCGACAGGCAGCCCGCGCAGACTGCGCCAACATAGCCAAGTCCAAAGATACTGATGTTCATAGGTCCCTCTCCCTGGGGCACGGCAAAGCCGGCCGAGATACATCGTTCATGAAGTTGTCGAAATGGCAGGCGCGCAGAATTAAGCCGCGCTCGGAAGTGGCGTTGCAGGCTGTTTCTTAGTGGTCTTTTTACAGCCTAATGGCGTTTTTATTTTTATTGCAAGCTTTGATATTGGCTTGTTTGAAAATAACTTAAACGCCTCGTGTTAAAGTTTAAAAACTCTTTAAAATCAATAAGTTAAAGTTGTTGTTAGTTGGGCGTCAAAAAAATGATATCGCCGCGCATGGCAATAAAGTGACGCCAAAGGTGTGGCGCCCGCTCTGTTTTCTTCTTGCGCTGCACCGCCTGAATTACGCTGTTGGAACGTACGAAACCCCTGTCAATCAAGGCCTCGCAGGGCCGGGTGGTGGCGCAATACTGGCTTGCGACGCTGGCCGGCGATGGGCATAGTGACCACACAGTCTGCAACTGCTTACAGGATTGTGAGCAGCACCCATGACGGCAAAGGAACAAGGAGAAACGTCATATGAAAGGACTCGGTCCACGGCTGCGCGAAGAGCGTGAACGGCTGGGCATGACCCAGCGGGTATTTGGCGATATCGGCGGCGTCGAGCCCAACGCCCAGGGCAAGTACGAAAGTGGCGAGCGTACGCCACGGGCGGATTACCTGGCGGCGCTGGCAACTCAGGGTGTGGACGCGCTGTATGTGCTCAGCGGTGAGCGCACGCCAGCACCACTGGAAAGCCTGTCGGCGGATGAAACCGGTCTACTGGGCGCATTTCGGCGTTTGCCGGCGGCCGACAAGGCGGCTTTGTGGCATTTGCTGGGGCGCCTGGTGGGTGAGGGCAGTGGTAGTGAGTTGATGCGACAGCCGCGTCATGAGCGCCAGACGTTTCTGTAGGAAGTTTTACGCTAGGTCCGCCATGAAAAATTTTGTTAAGGTGGCGGGATCCAATCGCCCTGTTGACGAGGTGTCTGCTTGATTAGGGTCCTAGTGGTCGACGATCACGATCTGGTTCGAACCGGTATTACTCGCATGCTGGCCGATATCGATGGCCTGCAGGTGGTGGGTGAGGCGGATTCGGGCGAGTCGGCGCTGAAACTCGCCCGGGAACTGAAACCTGACGTCGTGCTGATGGACGTGAAGATGCCCGGGATCGGCGGCCTGGAAGCCACCCGCAAGCTGCTGCGCAGCCACCCTGACATCAAGGTGGTGGCAGTCACCGTGTGTGAAGAAGACCCGTTCCCCACCCGCCTGATGCAGGCCGGCGCTGCCGGTTATCTGACCAAGGGCGCCGGGCTGGACGAAATGGTCCAGGCCATTCGCCTGGCGTTTGCCGGCCAACGCTATATCAGCCCGCAGATTGCCCAGCAGCTGGCGCTCAAGTCGTTCCAGCCGCAAGCGTCGCCGTTCGATGCGCTGTCGGAGCGGGAAATCCAGATCGCCCTGATGATTGTTGGCTGCCAGAAAGTGCAGATCATCTCCGACAAGTTGTGCCTGTCGCCCAAGACCGTCAATACTTACCGCTATCGGATCTTCGAAAAACTCTCGGTCACCAGCGACGTCGAATTGACCTTGCTGGCCGTTCGCCACGGTATGGTTGACGCAAGCCTGTAAACCTTCATGTCACAAGTCTTTGATGCCAGCGCATTCCTGGCGACCTGCAGTGGTCGCCCGGGCGTTTACCGGATGTTCGACGCCGAGGCGCGGCTGCTCTACGTGGGCAAGGCCAAGAACCTCAAGAAGCGCCTGGCCAGCTATTTCCGCAAGACCGGCCTGGCGCCGAAAACCGCCGCGCTGGTGGGGCGCATCGCCCAGGTCGAAACCACCATCACTGCCAACGAGACCGAGGCGCTGCTGCTCGAGCAGAACCTGATCAAACAGTGGCGCCCGCCCTACAACATCCTGTTGCGCGACGATAAGTCCTATCCCTACGTGTTCCTGTCGGACGGTGAATTCCCACGCCTGGGCATTCACCGTGGGGCAAAGAAAGCCAAGGGGCGCTATTTCGGGCCGTATCCGAGTGCGGGTGCCATTCGCGAGAGCCTCAGCCTGCTGCAGAAGGCCTTTTCGGTGCGCCAGTGTGAAGACAGCTACTTCGCCAACCGCACCCGCCCGTGCCTGCAATACCAGATCAAGCGCTGCAAAGGCCCGTGCACCAACCTGGTCACGCCCGAGGAATATGCCGAGGACGTGCGTCACTCGGTGATGTTCCTTGAGGGCCGCAGCCAGCAGTTGGGTAACGAGCTCAACGAGGAAATGGAAAAGGCCGCGATGGCCTTGAACTTCGAGAAGGCCGCCGAACTGCGCGACCAGATTGCCTTGTTGCGCCGGGTCCAGGACCAGCAGTACATGGAAGGCGGCTCCGGCGATGTCGATGTGGTCGCTGCTTTCGTCAACCCGGGCGGTGCCTGCGTGCACTTGATCAGCGTGCGTGGCGGCCGGGTGCTGGGCAGCAAGAACTTCTTCCCACAGGTGGGTATCGAGGAGGAGGTGGCCGAAGTCATGGCCGCGTTCCTGTCGCAGTACTACCTGGGCAATGCCGAGCGCGAGCTGCCTGGCGAGTTGATCGTCAACGTGGTGCACGAAGACTTCGAGGCCATCACCGAGGCCGTGCAGAGCCTGCGCGGCCGCGAGCTGACCATCAGCCACCGCGTTCGCGGCACCCGTGCGCGCTGGCAGCAGTTGGCAGTAACCAACGCCGAGCAGGCGCTCAATGCCCGCCTGGCCAACCGCCAGCACATGGCCGCACGCTTCGAGGCCCTGGCCGAAGTGCTCGGCCTGGATGAAGTGCCGCAGCGCCTGGAGTGCTATGACATCAGCCACTCCAGCGGTGAAGCCACGGTGGCCAGCTGCGTGGTGTTCGGCCCCGAAGGCCCGATCAAGTCGGATTACCGCCGCTTCAATATCGAAGGCGTTACCGGCGGCGACGACTATGCCGCCATGCACCAGGCCCTGACCCGGCGTTATGGGCGGATCAAGGACGGCGAGGGCAAGTTGCCCGACGTGCTGCTGGTGGACGGCGGCAAGGGCCAGTTGAACATGGCCCGCGAAGTGATGCAGGAGTTGGCCTTCACCGACCTGACCCTGCTCGGCGTGGCCAAGGGCGTGACCCGCAAGGCCGGCTTCGAGACCCTGTACCTCAACGACGTGGCCCACGAGTTCACCCTCAAGGGCGACAACCCGGCGCTGCACCTGATCCAGCAGATCCGCGACGAAGCCCACCGTTTTGCCATCACCGGTCACCGTGCCCGGCGCGGCAAGGCCCGCCGTACCTCAAGCCTGGAAGACGTCGCGGGGGTAGGGCCCAAGCGCCGCCGCGACCTGCTGAAACACTTCGGCGGCCTGCAGGAGCTCAACCGCGCCAGTATCGATGAGATCGCCAAAGCCCCCGGCATCAGTAAAAAGCTTGCCGAGTCGATTTATGCCAGCCTGCATAGCGAGTAGAATGCCGGGCTCAACCCGCAGCCAGTCGTACCGATGAATATTCCAAACCTGCTCACCGTTCTACGCGTCCTGCTCATCCCGATCTTCATCCTGCTGTTCTATGTGCCCTATCACTGGAGCTACATGGCCGCCAGCACGGTGTTCGCCATCGCCGCCGCCACCGACTGGCTGGACGGCTACCTGGCGCGTCGCCTGCAGCAGAGCACCCCGTTCGGCGCCTTCCTCGACCCTGTGGCCGACAAGCTGATGGTGGCGGTAGCCCTGGTGCTGCTGGTGCAGGTGCACGCCAACTTCTGGCTGACCCTGCCGGCGGCGGTGATCATCGGCCGCGAAATCGTCGTTTCGGCGCTGCGCGAGTGGATGGCCGAACTGGGGGCGAGGGCGCACGTGGCGGTGTCCAACCTCGGCAAGTGGAAGACTGCGGCGCAGATGCTGGCGCTGGTGATCCTGCTGGCCAACCCGCCGGTGGTGAGCTTCTGGGTGGTACTGGGCTATGGCCTGCTGCTGGTGGCCGCTGCCCTGACCCTGTGGTCGATGGTGCACTACCTGGTAGCTGCCTGGCCGCACCTGCGGGAAGGCTCCGAGCAAAAATAAAAGTTTTTTTGAATCAAGGGGTTGACGCCGTTTCAGATATCGCTAGAATGGCACCCATCACGACGCGGGAATAGCTCAGTTGGTAGAGCACGACCTTGCCAAGGTCGGGGTCGCGAGTTCGAGTCTCGTTTCCCGCTCCAGTTATAGATCTACAGAGTTCCATCGAAGTCTGTAAGTCGTTGAAAAAAGGGCCTTAGGGCCCTTTTTTCGTTCCAGCGGGAACCACCAAAAACCGGTAGTATCCGGGCATTTTAAGGCCAGATTTAAGGCCAGAATTGGAAATGCCTCAATTCGCTTTTCCGGTGGAGCTTGGTGGAGCACGAGACGAGCATTTGGCCTCTGACAGGTTCAGGAGGTCACCATGGCACTCTCGGAGATGGCGATTCGGCACGCCCGGGTCACCGGCAAGGACTACACGCTCGCTGACAGCGATGGCCTGATTCTTCATATCACCGCGCAAGGTGGAAAGGTCTGGCATTTCCGTTACTACTGGGCTGGCAAGCAGAAGCGCATGTCGTTCGGCAGTTATCCTCAGCTCGGGCTGCGGGATGCGCGCACCAAGCGGGATGAAGCGCGATCGTTGATAGCACAAGGCACGAATCCAAGCGAGCAACGCAAGCAACAGCGTCTTGCAGTTCGCCTATCCAGCGATCATGCCTTCGAGGCCGTGTTCAATCAGTGGGTCGCCTTCCGCCGCTTGAGCCTCAAAGAGGGGCGTCAGAGCACGCTGTCACAGATGCTGCGCATCTTCGCCAAAGATATTCTTCCCCACATCGGCGACCGCTCCATTCATGACGTCACCCGGCATGTGCTCATGGAGGTGCTGGATCGGATTGAGTCTCGCGGCGCATTTACCACGGCGGAAAAGTGCCGGACCTGGCTCAATCAACTGTTCCGCTATGCGCTGGTGCGCATCCCTGGCCTCGAGCATAACCCTGCGGCCGATCTGGATGTCGTGGCGATGCCGAAGCCTCCAGTGGAGCATAATCCTTTCCTGCGTATGGCTGAGCTGCCCCCGCTGCTAAGTAAACTACGTACTTATCACGGCGGTCAGCAGACCCTATTGGGTATTTGGCTTCTGCTACTCACTGGTGTACGTACCGGTGAGCTGCGGTTGGCGACGCCGGATCAATTCGACTTGGAGCGTCGGCTGTGGGTGATACCGCCAGAGGTGGTCAAGCAGTTGCAGCTCAAGATGCGCAAGAGCCGTAGCAGCGCTTCCAAAGTGCCCCCATACATCGTTCCGTTGTCAGTCCAGGCGATCGAAGTGGTGAGCCTGCTGCTTGAACGTATAGTGCCCGCGCAGCGGTATTTACTTGCCCATCGAAGCGACTTGAGCAAACGCATCAGCGAGAACACTCTGAACAGTGCGCTGCGGCGTATGGGCTTTGCTGACAGGCTCACCGGGCATGGCATGCGAGCTACCATCTCAACAGCCCTCAACGAGATCGGTTACCCGAAAGCATGGGTTGACGCACAGCTTTCACACGCCGATCCCGATAGGGTCAGCGCTTCGTACAATCACGCCGAGTACGTTGAGCAGCGCCGGGCAATGATGCAGGACTGGGCGAATCGACTAGATCTCTGTGCGCAAGGGCATGTAAAGGCAGCGGAAGCGCCCTTGACGATACGCTTGGAAGGGAGCGCTTCCTTGTCAGTGCATTCCGGAGTCCAGCAGGCTGTTTCAATGCCCAATGTTCTCGTACATCCCGATCAAAAAGAGGGCCGGTATTCTAGAAGTGAGAGGAGGCCGTCGGGAGTGGCGTTCCAAGCTGACGTTACAGGTCGAGAAATCTCCGGCATCCAAAAAGAGCGTGTCGACATGCTTGCTATCTATGAGGCGCCAACTACTCTTCCACTCCCTGTGTTCGCCCGGCTGGCAGGCAAGTCGCGCGATCAACTGAATCGTGATATCAAGGCGCGTAGGTTGCTTTCCCTCAGCCTTGGTAATAGGGGGCAGCGCATTCCCGATTGGCAACTAGACCCTTTAAAGCTCAAGCTGGTGGTTGCAGTTTTCGAAGCGTTGCCAGCCATGAGCTCTTGGGATGCTTATCGTATGTTAGGCGAACCCCATTCCAAATTACGAGGTAGTGCTCCGTACAGTGTCGTCACTCTCAATAATTTCGACGAAGTGCTAAATTTACTTGTATCTGGGCGCTAGGGCGATGCTGGTCGCAATGGGGTGTTAGTGGTCTGCATTAAGCCGCAGTTTCGACCCATGCGGATGTCAGCGCTAATTTGCGCGGGCAGCTTTGTATTCCTAGCTCGCGTCGAATGTCATTTTGGAATTCTAGCATTCCAAAATGGCATGTTTTTTCTGCGTTGCTCATTCAGCGATGGCTGTTATGATTTCTCGTGGGCAGGCGCGAAGCGAGGCCATGCCTAAAATAATTACAAGATAAACATTAAAAGTGGCCTTGATTGAGCATGAAAACCAAAGAGACTGTTGGGAAGTATAAAGGGTATCGACGTATCATTCCTTCGATGACGGCGCTATTACAATTCGAGGCTGTGGCTCGATTAAGAAGCTTCACTCAAGCTGCCTCTGAGTTGGGTGTAACTCAGGCTGCAGTAAGTAAACAAATAAAGTTACTAGAGGACAACATTTGCGCGCAGCTGTTTTACAGGGAGCATCGAGGTATTCGGCTTTCGCATGAAGGGCAGCGCCTATTTGATGTTATTTCAGGCTCGATGCAGAAAATTGCCACTGTATATGACGGTATACGCGAGGGTGAAGCGGCTCAGGAAATTGTTTTAACAACTACCGCTGCTTTCTCGCAACTCAGGATCATGCCAAGACTGACTCAGCTTCATGTGTCCGTCCCAGGCGTCCAGCTCCGACTAGCGACCCAGCTATTCGTAGGAGAGCTACGCAATCGTGATGTCGACGTGGTGGTACGCTATGGCAATGGCGTGTGGGAAGACGGTCGATCCGAGTTCCTCTTTAATGAGGAGGTTTTCCCTGTTTGCGCCCCTTTGTGGCTTGATCGTCGCGGACCAGTAATAACGCTGGACGAATTAGCAGAAGCTGATCTGTTAGACGCAGAGGTCACCAAAGAAGGCTGGATGACTTGGCAGGGGTGGTTCAAGGAGCAGGGGGTTGTCTCTCCCAAGCTGCACTACAGTCTTCGGTGTAACCTCTACACTGATACTATTCAGGCAGCCCTCCATGGTCACGGGGTCGCGTTAGGTTGGGGCCGTCTGCTCGACTACTTCCTCGATTCTGGGCAGCTGGTGCGCTTGACCACATTTGTCGTGAAACCGCGAGATGCTTACTACATCGTCGTCCCGCACGGGCGCATCGAGACGGCCAGCACCAGGGCTCTAATTGAGTGGTTGCGCGAGCCTTTCGCAGTGGAGAAATGATCCATAACCCTAAATCATGCCAGAGTTAAAATTTAGCGCATTGACGCAATTTTTATTGCCTCTGATACTTTGCTCACAGCATTCGTATTGTTCTGACAAAATGCCTGAGGAAAACAATGAACATTGCGCCTGTACAATCGCACCGCGAACTCGTGACTAATCGTCAACCTGGCCATGGCATGCATGGTGACCTATTTGGTCGCCATGATGTCTTCGAAAATGACGTCGATGTTTTTTTCACCAAGCACTGGATTCTAGTGGGGGTTACTGCTGATATCGCTGAGCCTGGCGATGTATCTACAATCGATATTGGAAAATCTTCAATTATTCTAGTGCGCGACGAAGATGAAGAGGTAAGGGCCTATCGTAATGTCTGTCGTCATCGCGGTGCTCGACTGAAAGAAGCTGGTAAATCCACCGTAGGTATGCTGGTCTGCCCATACCACCAGTGGACTTACGATCTTGATGGTAGTTTAAAGCATACTGCGCATATGGGTAAGGATTTCGATCCCTCATGTCGAAGCTTGATTTCTGTAAGTGTTAGGGTTATCGGCACCCACATTTTCGTATGCCTAAGTGATAATCCACCTGAAGACGTGGCGGACTTCAAGGCGACCATGGAGCCCCGCTTCGCACCATATGATCTGACCAATACCAAGATTGCGTACGAGTCCGAGATCATCGAAAATGGCAACTGGAAGTTGGTCATCGAGAACAATCGCGAATGTTATCATTGCGCGGGAACTCATCCTGAATTAGTTGCCTCATTCCTGCCTGAAGATTTTGGCTTCTGTACTGATGGCATGAGCGAGGATTCACTCAAGGCTCTGGACGATTACTACCAACGCAACCGCGACGCTGAAAATGACTGGGAGAGTCAAGGCTTCCTGACTGCAGCTGTGGATCGACTGGGCCCTGATGTGGTGACGCAATTCCGCACGCAGCGCTTGGTTATCGCGGGGCACGGCGAATCGCAAACGCTGACTACCCAAGTTGCGTGCACCAAGTTGTTTGGTGAGCTGACTCGTCGTGATATGGGGGATATCCACATGTGGACCCACAACTCGTGGACTCATGTCATGAGCGACCACTCGGTGATCAGCTACATCATTCCACTTTCTCCAGATCGTACCCTGGTGCGTACTAAGTGGCTTGTGCACAAGGATGCAGTAGAGGGTGTTGACTACGATCTGCAGAAGCTGACCGAGGTTTGGAAGGCTACCAATATGCAGGACGCCAGCTTGGTGGCTATCACCCACAGTGGCACGCAGGATCCTGCATATACCCCTGGCCCATTCTCCGCGTTCACTGAAACATACGTGGAGTTGTTCTCAAGCTGGTATGCAGCTCGTCTTGCTGCTCACGGCATCTGAGGTGAAGTCATGAACAGCATTCACGTCATTCCCGTCAGTCCGGCTAGCGAACGTTTTGCCGACGCCGATCACTGGTGCGCTTTTGGTGCCCAATGGGAAAGCGGCGACAGTAAAGAGATTGAATGTCTCAGTGTGGTGGACGAAACCCACGATGTGAAGACTTTCACCTTCCGTTGCCCGGATTACCATGCCCTGGCGTACGAACCAGGTCAGTTCCTCACTGTGTCACCAGTGATTGGCGGGGAAAGCGTGTCGCGCTGTTACACCCTGTCCTCGACTCCGACTCGTCCGTTCAGCTTCTCGATTACGGTCAAGCGTGTACCGGGTGGCTCGGTATCGAACTGGCTTCACGACAATTTGCGTGCAGGTCATTCGCTGGTGGCGTCAGGTCCTGCGGGTAACTTCACGCCGGTCGCTGGACCGTCGCGAAAGATGCTCTATCTGTCGGCGGGATCCGGTGTGACTCCTTTGATGGCTATGACACGTGCCGCTGCTGACCTTTATGCAGAGCTCGACATTGTGTTTGTTCACAGTGCGCGCACACCAAAGGATATTATTTTCCGCGCAGAGCTTGGGCGTATGGAAGGCTCGATGGCCGAAATGCGCACCTTGTTCTTCTGTGAAGGTCTTGGGGATGAGCCAGAGTGGAATGGTCCAATCGGTCGTCTATCGATCGAGCAGCTTCAGCGGCAAATTCCTGATTTTAAAGAGCGTGAGGTATTTACCTGCGGGCCAAAGGGCTACATGGATGCTACTCGTGCGCTTCTTGAAAAAGCGGGTTTTGACATGGCGCGGTACCACCAGGAAAGCTTCGATATCTCTACCGAAGGCATCGTCGAGCCCGCGTTGATTCCTGCAGTTCTGGGTCAGCCGCAAGATACCTTTACTGTACGTCTGGCTCGCTCCGGCAGGGAGTTCACCATGTCTGCCGAACAGACCGTGCTTTCTGCTGCAAAAAAGGCCGGAGCCATTGTTCCTTCTTCTTGTAGCCAGGGTGTATGCGGTACCTGCAAAACCGCAGTGCTGGAAGGCACTGTGGAAATGAATCATAACGGTGGCATTCGTCAACGTGAAATCGATAAGGGCATGCGGCTGCTGTGCTGCAGTCGTCCAACTTCTGATCTTGTTATCGATCTCTAATTCACGCGCTCGCGTGCATATTCCACGATCTGCTCCCTCTGCAAAGCATTTTGCCTTGTTGCGCAGAGGTGCGGCCTAACCGAGGGACTATCCAATCCGTCAATCCCTTACTGCGGCCTGACACGCCGCGCATGGACCCATTCGTTCGCTGATCAATGGCCCGCGAACCACGCCGTAAGGCGCCGAAGGCCTGACAAAAACAAAAGCTCAGCTGTTCCAGGAGACACCATGGCTCAAACTAATCGTTCAATTGAAGATGTACCTCTTAACCGTTTTCATCGCCTGTTAACACTCCGTTCTGCAGGTGGATCGTTTGTAGACGGCTACGTACTCAGCCTGATTGGCATTGCTCTAATGCCCACTGCAGCCGCCCTAGGCTTCAATAGCTTCTGGGAGGGCTTGATCGCGGCTTCCGCGCTCATCGGTATCTTCTTTGGTGGTTTTCTAGGTGGTTGGTTGACCAATCACTTCGGCCGTCGACGTATCTATTTCGTTGGCCCCATCCTATTTGTGCTCGCATCGCTTGGGCAGTATTTCGTGCAGGATGCACAAACTCTTTTTCTCTTACGGCTGTTGATTGGAGTGGCAGTGGGTATTGAATACCCCGTAGCGACCTCTATGCTGGTGGAGTTCCTGCCGAAAAACTCGCGCGGACCGAGGTTAGCCGGCTTCATCGTCATCTGGTTTGTCGGTGCTGCTGCGGCCTACGTTGTGGGTGAATTGATCCTACGATTGGGTGGTCCTGATGCTTGGCGATTGGTGTTGGCAAGTGCTGCCTTATTTGGCGCAGCGTTATTCATCTTGCGCTTGGGAACGCCGGAATCGCCTCGCTGGCTTCTTAGTAAAGGGCGCGATGATGAAGCTGAAAAAATCATCAAGGGCGTGTATGGGCCTGAGTACTCATTAGCGAACCTGCCGGAAGAGCCTCGCTCTCTGAAGCTTTCTGTGTGGAGCCTGATGCGAGCAGGCTACGGCCGGCGTATGCTATTTGTCAGCGTCTTCTGGACTTGCTCAATCATCCCTGTTTTTGCTGTCTACGCCTTTGCGCCGCGAGTCCTGCAGTCGTTGCATCTGGAAGGTGACTGGGCATCGATAGGTTCAGTGGCGATCACGGCACTGTTCGTAGTAGGTTGTATTGCGGCAACTCGGATGATCAACAGCTTGGGTCGACGTAACCTGTTGATCTTCAGTTTCCTCACTTCAGGATTAGCTTTGTTCGGACTTGGTCTATTCCACGACAGCAATGCGCTGGTAATTCTCTTGCTCTTCGGTGCTTACGCATTGTTCATTGGTGGCGCGCAAGTACTGACGCTTGTATATCCCAATGAAATTTTCCCTACTGAGATCCGTGCTGAGGCCGTCGGTATCGGTACGTCGATCTCTCGTATCGGGGCCGCGGTGGGTACCTATCTGGTACCGATTGGCCTTCAGGACTACGGAATTCAGCAGACCATGTATGCCGCTGCGTTGATCACCATGATTGGTCTGATCGTCAGCTGGGCGATGGCTCCTGAGACCCGGTCGCTGAATTTGCAGCAGGCTGCTGCTCTGGATTGAGCGTTGTAACCCCTTCCTTTCTTCAACCTCTGTAGCGTGTGCGCTACAGAGGTTCTCTTTCATCTCGAAAAATCCCAATCGCCCAAAAGAGGAGCGTCTAACGCATGAGTGCGAACAACAGAGGTGTGGTATATCTCGGAGCTGGCAAGGTCGAAGTTCGGCACATCGACTACCCGAAGATGCAAGACCCGCGCGGTAAGAAGATCGAGCACGGTGTGATCCTCAAGGTAGTCTCCACCAATATTTGCGGCTCTGATCAGCACATGGTTCGTGGACGAACCACTGCCCAGGTTGGCCTGGTCCTGGGGCATGAGATCACTGGGGAAGTGATTGAGATGGGCAAGGATGTCGAACACTTGCAAATCGGTGATCTGGTCTCGGTACCGTTTAACGTCGCATGCGGTCGCTGTCGTTCATGCAAGGAAATGCACACCGGCGTGTGTCTCACCGTTAACCCGGCTCGCGCTGGTGGTGCCTACGGCTACGTCGACATGGGCGATTGGACCGGCGGTCAGGCAGAATACGTGCTTGTGCCATACGCCGACTTCAATTTGCTGAAATTGCCAAACCGCGACAAGGCCATGGAGAAGATTCGTGATTTGACTTGCCTGTCAGATATTCTTCCAACGGGTTATCACGGCGCCGTCACTGCTGGAGTTGGTCCAGGTAGCACCGTTTATGTGGCTGGTGCAGGCCCGGTCGGACTGGCAGCTGCTGCTTCGGCCCGCCTCTTGGGTGCTGCCTGTGTCATTGTCGGCGATCTTAATCCGGCACGCTTGTCTCACGCCAAGGCTCAAGGATTTGAAGTGGTCGACCTGTCGAAGGACACCCCGCTGCATGAGCAAATCATCGATGTTCTCGGTGAGCCAGAGGTGGACTGCGCTATTGACGCCGTTGGCTTCGAAGCTCGTGGCCATGGTCATGAGGGCGCCAAGCAGGAAGCTCCGGCCACCGTGCTCAACTCGTTGATGCAAGTCACCCGTGTGGCTGGCAAGATTGGTATCCCGGGCCTGTACGTAACCGAAGATCCAGGCGCTCATGATGCCGCGGCCAAGATCGGCGCTCTGAGTATCCGCTTCGGCCTCGGTTGGGCCAAATCGCACAGCTTCCACACTGGTCAGACTCCGGTTATGAAGTACAACCGCGCGTTGATGCAAGCGATCATGTGGGACCGCATCAACATTGCCGAGATCGTTGGCGTGCAAGTGATAGGTCTGGACGAAGCGCCAAAAGGTTATGGTGAATTCGATGCGGGTGTTCCGAAGAAATTCGTTATTGATCCTCATCGCAGCTTCACCTGACAGACGTTTTTAGCTCAAGCTAAGCCTTCCTGCTACCAGGAAGGCTTAGTCGCTTGTGAGATACGTGCCCGGTCGTGGCAGGTCCGTACCTCACGCAAAAGGCTTAGCGTTGGCGATAAGCGAACGCCTGAACCTCAATCAAATAGCCGCCTGCAACTAGCTCTGCACCAACGCACGCTCGAACAGGTTTGCCCGAGCCGGCGAGCCATTGAGCGTACACTTCGTTCATATGATCGAAGTCTTTCATATCTGCCAGCCACATTTGTATCCTTGTCAGATCTTGTTTGCTGGCACCAACCTGGGAGAGCAGGTGGTCAATTTTTGCGAATGCCTCTGCGGCCTGCCCCTTGACGTCCTTGCTGATGTCATCAGCAACTTGGCCGGCGGTTTCAACGGTGTGGCCGAACGAGACAACCTGTGCCATAAGTTCATTTTCTAGCTTGCGTTCAATCATCAGAACTACTCCTCAGTGGTGTCCTTCTATGGGTGTATTACCGGTCTCTGGCGCCCAGATCTGGCAGATGATGCCGCCCAGCAGCAGTGCTGCCACGCAGCCGCCCAATGCAGCATGGGTGCCGTAGTTTTCCATCAGAATGGGCAGGATGAAGGTGCCGCCGGCACCTCCAAGGCGGCTTGCGGCGACGACGAAACCGACACCAGAAGCTCTCAGTTCGGTAGGGAACAATTCGGGGGTGTAGGCGAACTCAAGCACGCCCGCGCCTGCAAGCACGCACGCAAAAACGGCAAACAGCGCTACGACCAGCGCGGCTGGCATGTTCGTCCAGGCAGCAAGTATCAGTAACGCGGCCGAGGTGACGTAGAAGCTACCTGTGAGGAAGGCGCGACGTGATATCTTGTTGATGATCATCAAACCGAGTATCGATCCGAGGAGCAGGAACGCGTTGTAGACGATACCGCTAGCGTAGCCATCTTCAACGTTTAGGGTTTCCAGAACGCGAGGGATGAAAGTGCTCATTGCAAAGTATGGAATGACTTGGCAGGTGTAGAACATTGCCCCAACCAAGGTATTGCGTATCCATTTGCGGCTGAACAGATGTAGCCAAGATGCCTGTTCGATCTGGGCGCTTGGAGGGGGTAGCTGGATGTCGTTTCCAAGGCTTGCCTGGACAATGCGCTTGGCCAGCTCGTGACGGCCCTTGTTTACCAACCAAAGCGGTGATTCAGGGGTACCCAGTCGGATCGTGAAGACTAGCAGCGCAGGCACTGCACTGCTGAAGAGGATCCAGCGCCATGCGTTTTCGCCACCCACTTGTTGAAGTAGATAGCCGATACCATAGGCGGAGCTGAAACCCGCTACCCAGGCGACCATCATCAAGCTCAGCAAGCGCCCACGGTGGCGACGTGGTACCAACTCGCTAACCAGCGAGATCCCGACGACGTAGTCAGCTCCCAAGGCCACACCCAATATCAGCCTGAGAACGAATAGTTGCTCGGGACTGTTCACGTAGAACTGCAATACCGAAACTATGCAGAAGACAGCCATAGTCCAGCTGTACAGGCCTCTGCGGCCGATGCGGTCGGCAAGTGGCCCAATTAGTAAGCTGCCGATGAGAATGCCGATCAGTGACGCTGAACCAATAAGGCCCTGCCAATAGGTCGTGAGGCCCAGGGGAGAGGTTGCAAGGCTCATGGCGATACCGATTAGCCCCAGGACATAACCGTCGCTGAACTGACCGCCCATCCCTCCAGTGGCAGCTTTGATATGGAGGCGGCGAAGCGGGGCTTCATCAAACGCGTAAGCGAAGCCTGCGGGAAGCGTTGTCATTGTTATTAGTCTCGTTAAAGCATCTGCGAATGCAGCGGGAAATAGCCTTGTGTCCAAGGCGAGTACGACGCCGCCGCAGACCCTTGCGGGCCTGCAGCAACAAAAGGAGTTTTAGATGTCTCCGCCAGCATTTCTCGATTCATAACTTAAGCGCATGCGTGCGCCAAGGGTGCGGATAGGGTCAGGCGGAACCCAGCTGGGGTTGCTGTTACCCAGAATGAAATCGAGGTTGGCGCTGCGAATTCCGGAGATGTAGTCGGCCATGTAATATCCGAGGTAGGTGCCTTTCGCCACGCCTACACCATTGCACCCGCCGACCACAAAGAGGTTGTCATCGGCCTTCTTAAACACCGACTGGTGGTTCATGGTCATGCACAGCATACCACCCCAGGTAAACTCGAATTTCGTCTTGCGCAAGTTAGGGAAGCGCTGTTCAAAGGATTTTCGGTGTTGAATCCATGCCTTGTGCAAACCTTCATTAGAGCTGCTCAAGGACGGTTCGAAGTCCAGCACATTGCGGATGAAAATCCGGCGGTCTGGGGTCAGGCGAACAGTTGTTCCCGCAGGATGGGCAGAGGTGAGACCCCATGGTTGCACATCTTTGAAATGCGCTTCGTAATCAGCGTCATTCAGGGATTCTGTCAAGCTGGCATAGGTAAATACCGGAGCCAGGCGATTGCTTAGTAGGCCGAACTCTTCGGTGTAGGAGTTAGTAGTTTGGATAAGCAGTTTCGCCCGCACAGTGCCGCCAACGGCCGTTAGGATATGAGGGTGACCGTACTCACAAGAGATGATCGGGCTTTCCTCGAACAGATGAACTGTTTTGGGCAGTGCAGCTGCCACACCCCTCACCAGCGAGGATGGGTTCATCAGGATATTGCCGGGAGTATAGATGGCCCGCTGGTAGTAGTCTGTGCCGAGCCGTTTCTTCAGGTCCAAGGCATCTAGGTCTTGGTACTCAAAGTTTGAGGATTTAAGGGTGGTGACAAAGCTGTCGAGGCCACCCAAGTTCGAACTTTCGTGTGCGGCCATGTACTTGCCGGCGTTCTGCCAGCTGCATTCTATATTGTATCTGTCCTTGAAACCCCGCAGCCTCTCAATTGAGAAGGTGTTCAGCTTATGCAGTTGACGGTCATGCTCGACATCCGGCTGGCCGGCATCAAGGTTATGAGGCAGGTCAATAATAAAACCAGCATTGCGCCCCGATGTGCCTTGGCCTACGCGCAGCGCATCGATGATAGCGATTGACGCTTCAGGGTGGTTCTCAGCAAGTCGGTGTGCCAGCGATAATCCGGTGTAGCCGGAACCGATGATAGCGATGTCGAAGGTGTGGTCGCCTTTCAAGCGTCTGCCTAGCGTCACCTCGCGGCTTGGGGATGTCTCGTACCAACCCAGCTCGCCATCGATTTTTGGAAAATTTTTTATTTTTTGCATGGTACATGGCTCCAGTTATCTAATTGCAAGGTAAGGCTGGGGGCTGGCACATTCAAACGATATAAAGTCATGCAGGCATGCCAATTTGGCATGCTAGCTGTGCTACGCTAGCATTGGGAAAATGCTAAATTGATGGGGTTAAAATGGTTCCCAGCGTCTCAGGCCTGCCTCCGTTGCATGCCCTAATGTACTTCGAGGCAGTTGCAAGACTGCTCAGCTTCACGAAAGCTGCAGATGAACTGTGCGTGACTCAAAGCGCCGTCAGCAAGCAAGTGCGTAATCTGGAGCAGAGCTTGGGTTTCGCCCTGTTCGAACGGCATCATCGAAGCGTTAGACTGACTGCGGCGGGGGATGAACTGATTGCAGCCTGTCAGCCCTTGATTCGCGCTTTGCGAGAATGTGTTTCGCGAATTCGCCACAGCCACGGCGGGAACGTTGTTACGGTCATTTGCACACAGGCTGTGGCGCATTATTGGCTTTTCCCAAAAGTTGTCGAATTTAATCGCCTTAGGCCAGATTTAACCATTCACATTATTTCGACTAATGAAATTACTGCTGAAGCTTGTGCGGATCATGATCTTGGCGTGCTTTATGGGAAGGGGGGATGGAGTGGGCTGAACTGCGAGAAACTATATGATGAGGAGGTGTATCCAATATGTAGCATGGATTTCAAAAGCCCAGAGATCGAGAGGCCGGAGCAATTGCTGGGTTTAAAGTTGGTACAGTTGGACCCTCAAAAGTGGCACTGGATGAATTGGGAGGACTGGTTTAGTCACTTCGATGTAAAGTACATACCTGCGGCCAATGTGCTGGTCTATAATCAAGTTACGTTGACCTTGAATGCGAGTGCTCGCGGGCTTGGGGTTGCCCTCGGTTGGGACTTTATGACAAAGGACATGATTGATGGTGGGATGATTAGAAGGTTGGGCCCTTTTTCCTTTAAGACCGGACGTTCGGATTATCTTGTGTATGCTGCGGCAAAGCCATTGTCTCCAGCGGCGCAGTCATTTAGAGAGTATTTAATTGGGGCGGTAAATGCAGGGTGTAAAGATGGTTTTGTTTGAATCTTAGGATAGTAATTTTCTACTCAATAACGTTAGGGGTTGTTGTTTTTTTGCAAGTTGCAGGTAAGTATTTCGATTTAGTGATCGCATTGCTGCGAGTGCCTATAAATAGGTGTTAGAACCGTAACGCTTCACATCGCATGGCTACGCGATGTCAGTCCAGCAGGTGCTGGACCAAATAGCGACGAGCCTCGGAAGAATCTCGATAAGTTATTTATTTGCGAGTCCCGGGGACTGCGTGCAACCGCCGCGCCGAACTGATGCCCAAAAAGTATTGGTACCTCAGCCAAGAGTGCTGGGTTACACGTTAAAGATGAATTGCCGTTAGGCGCGACCGGCCAAGTCTCTTTGGTCTTGTCGGAATAGCGTGTCTGTCGATTTATGGTTATCAATCCGATTTGGTAATTGGGTCTACGTCAAGTTTGCTTGTGGGTGAGTTATGATTGTATCAAAAGCTATTTATAACTTATTCAGTGCAGTCGTTTTCTGGCTTGTTGCGAAAAGATTTCAATTGGTTTTCTGGGCGACTTTTTGAATAATGGCTTGCACAGTAACGTAAGGTGCTGCGAGGGTTTTATTAATGACTCGAGCTAGGCAGTGACGAATTTTAGATTTGCGAGTTATTAAAGTTCACCTAGGTTTTCGTGACTACCATGTCACCCTCATCTACCGCCTCTCGTCAGGCTTTTGGTCTCGTTTCCTGTTTGGTGCAGAATGCAAGGTAAACTTGCTTGTTGCCGTCCATCCATTTGGACTCGCGCACTACTAGGACTTCGAAGCTACGATTTCTCGCTATCAAGCGTCAAGGTCGTAAGGATGGACTTGTCATGGAGTAGTGCGACGCAGAGCCTCACTGCTATCGGCTCGGAATCGGTGATTAAGATGTCACCGGCAAGGATGGCGCGTGAGCGCAATTCCTCCCTACAAATGGCTAGCGGTAACATGCCGGTGTGGTGCCGGACGAGTAATTGCGAGCGAAGTGCTTGACAGCTATAGCCAGGCCATGAAAATCTACCAACTAGTAGGTAGGCATCAGGGAGGTCTGGAAATGAGTCAAAATCTGAATGGCATTGACGTGGAAGCCTTGCAGGGCTTTGCAAGGTTGGTTGAATCGAAAGCGGAGAAGGGCGCAGTCCGCTTCGGCGTGGCGACACAATGGAAGGGTGGGACCCACTCGGTCACGGAGGTGTCCAGCTATGAGTTGGGCGGCGTGAAAATTGATCGCAATTTCGAGATTGCCGTTGATGAGCCGGTCGAATTGCTTGGTCGTAATAAAGCAGCGAACCCCCAAGAGCTGCTATTGGCGGCGATGAATGCCTGCATGACGGTTGGCTATGTAGCGACCGCTGCCATGATGGGCGTAACGATTAGCTCACTCACGATCAAAGCGTCAGGGATGCTGGACCTGCGCGGCTTCCTTGATTTGAATCAGCAGATAAAACCTGGATACGATAGTTTGGATTACGAGGTGATTGTAGAAGGTGACGGGACGCCAGAGCAGTTCTCACAAATACACGAGGCAGTGGTCCGCACGTCGCCAAACCGCTGGAACATCGCAAATGCTATCCGGCTGAATGCGAAATTGACAATCAACGTAGCGTCGAACGCGGCGGAGGTCGGGTGATGAGTATGGAGCTAATTTACGTCACCGATCCTTATTGCATATGGTGTTTCGGTTTTGCGCAAACCATACACACCGTCGCCAACGAGAACAGGGGCCGGTTGGCGGTTAGTGTCCTGAACGGCGGTATGATTCCGTCAGATATGCCGCTTGCGACTATGTTCGCTCGCTTTCCAGATCCAGTTGGTCTTCATCAGCGAGTCATGGATATGTCGGGCCAGCAGTTCGGGGCATCTTACATGGCGGAAATAGCCGCGTTCCGCACTAGCAAGAGAATTCTCAACTCTACTATGCCTGCCAGGGCGACAGCCACCTTGCGGCGGCTGGGTGTGGAAGACGAATTGGGAATAGCCACAGCGATCCAAGAAGCATACTATCATGATAACAAAGACTTGCAGGTCATTGAGACATATGCCCCGATAGCTAATAGATTCGGCGTCAGATTTTCCACATTCAGGAATTTGATCGAGACAGACGAAATCAGTCAAGATGTTTGGGTTGAGCGGCAGACGATTCAACGCATGGGACTTCAAGGTTTCCCAGCGGTCATTTTGAAGATCGAAGATAAGGCAGTGCTAATTGGCAGCGGCTTCATGCCCGCCGAAAATCTTAGGGAAAATTTGCTAAAGGCTACAGGCTGGGAGATGACTGAAGTCTTAGGCGCAATGTGTGGTCTCGATGGTAAAGGCTGTTAGCTTGGAGTAATATGCTATCTTTTGTCTGTGAGAGTAGAAAATGGGTGATCGACGTTCTGAGATACTTTCTGCAGCAGAGCGTCTTGTCAGGGGGCGCGGATATTCAGGTTTCAGCTATGCCGACTTGTCAGAAACGATAGGGATTCGGAAACCAAGCATCCATCATCACTTCTCTACTAAGGAAGAGCTTGTCCTAGCCGTCCTCGAACAATATCGCTTGAGGTACGCGGACCAGCTCGCCCTAATTACTAAGGCGCATGCAAACGCCCTGGATCAGATCGAAGCATACGGCAAACTTTACCTTGAAGGTGCCCGGCAAGGTTTGGGCTGTCTGTGCGCTGCGCTCAATGCCGAACGGGAAGTCGTGCCCGCAGCGTTGAATGTAGGCGTCAACTCATTCTTTGGCGAGCACCTTGAGTGGCTTTCACGCGGATTAGCTGAGGGGCAGAATCGCGGCGATATCACTCGCCGTCTTTCTGCTACACAAGGCGCAAATTTAATTCTCGCGACACTTGAGGGTGCACTGCTTGTCCAGCGCGCGATTGACGGTAGCGATAGCATTACTATGAACTTGGCGTCGCTACGTGTCACGCTTGCAGCATAATCAGCAAAAAAATGAGCACAGAGAGACTCACTATGTATGCTGCTTTACCGAAAAATATCGTCAGAGGCGTGGCCTAATTCAGCCTGCACGTCTACAAAAGCCCGTATCAGACGAAATTATCATGCTGGTCTCAATCCTTTAGTAAACGGCGCACCCGCGACAATGTTGACTCCGATATCGTGCGTTCATCTAGAGCGATATCAATGTGAATGACCCCGTTTACGGCAGGGTACCGCATCCTGAAGAACTCGATCCGGGTTAGTGACGCTGCCAACTCCTATCACCTGCCTTCCTATACCGTTACCGATCTGTCGATGAAGTTCGACCTGCCAAAGATGGCGGGTCCGGACACGTCAGTGGCGTTTGTGGTGCGCAATGTGTTCGATCGCACCTACGACCCGTCTTCTGCCGTGGAAGGCAGCATGCGCGTGCTGGTGGGCGAACCGCGCCGCTTCGAAATGAGGTGACGATCGAGTTTTAAACTGCGCACATGCTGCTCATGTCGAAGACTTGGCTTCATGCGCCGCTTTCAGCCTGCTGACATGGTCCAGGTGTGACCGCAGGAACTGCGCGGCTTGCTCGCGCTGACCGGACTCGATCAGGTCGAGCAGTTCGATGTGTTCTCGGCATTGCTGGATCAGCGTGGCCTGTCCACGTTGGCTTTGTAGGCCATGAAGCGGCGCAACTGATTCTGTCTGCGGATAGACTCCAGGAAGAACGGGTTGCCCGAACAGCGCACGATCAGCTCATGTAGCTGGGCGCCAATCTGAAACAGTTGCGAGCGGGAAAGGGTGAAGATATCACGGCCAGCAACGCTTCCTGAGTCTTGCGCGCCTGGCGAGAGCTGCTGTTTGAGGCCCTCGTGAAGCGGGCCTGGTTTCATTGGATCTATTTAGGATCCAATGTTGATAACCCGTAATTGCTGAGTATTAGCACCAAATTTTTACGCGCGACAGGATGTGACGCCTACGAACTCCGCCTAAGAGCACCTCGTCATAACTATATTAAGAAGTTTCTGAGTCCATTCCACGCTTCATACATTCGTATAGTACTGCGTGGGTGGATTTTGGAATCTGCCGATGGCGAGTAAACATCAAGGTACATAAGCTCTGGTTTAGAACACCGAACGTCATTCAGACGCTGCCTACATCTTGGGCAGTCAGCCGGAAGCCAACAGCATGTCAGCGAAACTCGATTTGTCGATGTTACCCAACAAGCCTTTATGGTTCGCGCCCAGTGAATCGCGCGCGCAGCTCGATGGCGCTATCCAGGCTGACGTGGTCATCGTCGGTGCCGGGTACACCGGATTATGGACGGCCTACTATCTGCTCAAGGCCGACCCATCGTTGAAGGTAGTGTTGCTTGAAAAACGTGAAGTCGGCTTTGGTGCATCTGGGCGCAACGGCGGCTGGGCGTCGGCGATTTTTCCGATCTCGTTGCATCGCGTTGAGCAGCTGTATTCCCATCACGCCGCTTTGCACCTGCAGGCAGCGATGAACGAGACAGTCGATGAGATTGGCCGGGTACTGGCGCTTGAAGGCGTCGATGCCGACTACGCCAAGCAAGGGTTCCTGTCGTTGGCCCGTAGTGCACCTCAGATGGCCCGAGTGCGGACAGCAGTGGAGAGCTCTGCGCGATTTGGTTTGCCGGACCAATGGCGTTTGCTGGAGGGATCTGAGGCCATTGAAAAAACCGGCGCACGCGGAACGCTTGGCGCCCTGTACACCGAGCATTGCGCATTGATCCATCCTGGCAAGCTGGTGCGGGGATTGGCCAAACTCGTCGAAAGCATGGGCGCGAAGATCTACGAGCAGTCGGCCGTCACCCAAATGGCCCCGGGCGTTGTGCATACTGAACGCGGCTCGGTACGCGCCGAAATGACCGTGCGTGCCACTGAGGCCTTCACTTCTCAGCAGCCGGGCAAATCGCGCTTCGTCATTCCGCTTTACTCGCTGGTGCTAGCCACCGAGCCGCTGCCGCGTCAGTTGCTGGCCAGGCTGAACCTGGACCATCGCATGGCCTTCAACGACATGCGCCATCTGCGCGTCTACGGCCAGGTCACTGCGGAAGGCCGGCTGGTGTTTGGCGGCCGTGGTGCACCCTACAAATGGGGTTCGGTCATGCCCGAGCAGGCCGACCTGGTCGACAGCATTCACGGGAAGATCTACGACACCATGACTGAGTTCTTCCCGGAGCTGGCCAGTGTCCGCGTTACTCACCGCTGGGGCGGCGCGTTGGGCGTGTCCCGCGACTGGTGCCCGACAGTCAGCATCGACCGCAACAATCGTATGGCCTGGGCCGGCAACTATGTTGGCGATGGCGTGGCCACCAGCAACTTAGCCGGGCGTCTGCTGCGCAACCTGATTCTGGGGCATGACGAGGATATCAACACACTGCCTTTGGTCAACCACCGCTCACCCTCCTGGGAGCCGGAGCCGCTGCGTTGGTTTGGTATCAACAGCGGCCTGGCGGCAGCGTCCCTCAGCGATATGGAAGAGCGTTACACCCACAAACCCTCACGCACCGCGATGTTGCTGGAAAAGCTCACGGGCGCTCATTGATAAGGAAAAATTCCATGCCTTCGTTCACCATCATCAAGCATGCCGACATCAAAACCCTGCCACTGGCCCCGAAAGGCCAGCGCGCTGGCGCCGACAAGGGCGATCCGCAGATCGCCATCCAGACACTGGCCCCCGAGGCCGTTGGCAACCTCGGTGTGTGGGAGTGCCAGCCAGGTGGCTGGCCGGTAGTCAACCGACCTGACACTGAATTCACTTACATCATTTCGGGCAAGGCGCTGCTCACCGATGACAGCACCAAAGAAGTGGTGGAAGTCACTGCTGGCGACCTGATCATCCTGCCTCCGGGCTGGACCGGGCGCTGGGATGTGCTTGATACCGTGCGCAAGGTCTACGCCATCTACTGATTTGCTCCCCGTGGAGATGGCCTTTCGCAACGCAAGGCCGCTCCTACAGGACTGTGATCCAATCCGTATAACGTGTTCGGAACAATACAATGACCCAAAGCATTACGAACTGGATCTCTGGCGCGCGCGCCGAGACGACCAGCGGCCAGCAACTGCCGGTCTACAATCCGGCCACTGGCGCGGTCACCGGCCAGGTCCAGCTTTCGGCACAGCAGGATGTGGATGCTGCTGTGTCCTCGGCCAAGGCGGCCTTCCCGGCCTGGAGCAACCTGTCGCCGCTGCGCCGTTCGCGGGTGCTGAACAAGTTCCTGGCGTTGCTCAATGATCACCGTGACGATCTGGCCCGGATGATCACCGCCGAGCACGGCAAGGTCTTCACCGACGCACAGGGCGAAGTGATGCGCGGCATCGAGATTGTCGAGTTTGCCTGCGGCGCGCCGCAACTGCTGAAGACCGACTTCACCGACCAGGTCAGCACCAACATCGATAACTGGACCCTGCGCCAGCCGCTGGGCGTGGTCACCGGCATTACCCCGTTCAACTTTCCGGTGATGGTGCCAATGTGGATGTTCCCGGTCGCTTTGGCCACCGGCAACACCTTCGTGCTTAAGCCAAGCCCGCTGGATCCGAGCCCGAGCTTGTTCATCGCCGAGCTTCTGAAACAGGCCGGCCTGCCGGACGGTGTGTTCAACGTGGTGCAGGGCGACAAGGACGCGGTCAACGCGCTGATCGAGCACCCGGACGTTCAAGCGGTATCCTTCGTTGGATCTACACCGATCGCTAACCATATCTATGAAACGGGAGCTCGCCACGGCAAGCGCGTGCAAGCCTTGGGTGGGGCGAAGAACCATTTGGTGGTGATGCCCGATGCTGACATCGACCAAGTCGTCGATGCGCTGATCGGTGCGGCTTACGGTTCCGCTGGCGAGCGCTGCATGGCGATCAGCGTGGCGGTGTTCGTCGGTGACGATGCCGCTGAGAAAGTGATGCCCAAGCTGATCGAGCGCACCCGCGAGCTGAAAGTGCTCAACGGCACTAACCTCGAAGCCGAGATGGGCCCGATCGTTACTCGTGCGGCGCTTGAGCGCATCACCGGTTACATCGATCAAGGTGTGCAAGAGGGCGCGAAGCTGCTGGTCGACGGGCGCAACTTCAACGGCCAGACCGCCGGTGAAGGCTGCGGCGATGGCTTCTGGCTCGGCGGCACGCTGTTCGACAACGTTACCCCGGACATGCGCATCTATAAGGAAGAGATCTTCGGCCCAGTGCTGACTTGCCTGCGCGTGAAAGACTTCGCCGAGGCAGTCGACCTGATCAACGCCCATGAATTTGGCAACGGCGTCAGCTTGTACACCCGTGACGGCCACATCGCCCGTGAGTTCGGCCGCCGCATCCAGGTCGGTATGGTCGGCATCAATGTGCCGATTCCGGTACCGATGGCCTGGCATGGCTTTGGTGGCTGGAAGAAGAGTCTGTTCGGCGACATGCATGCCTATGGCGAAGAAGGGGTGCGCTTCTATACCAAGCAGAAGAGCATCATGCAGCGCTGGCCGCAGGCGATCGCCAAAGGAGCAGAGTTCGCGATGCCGACAAGCCATTAAGGCGTTCGGCTAATCGAAACGTACAACCCCGACCATGCGGCGGGGTTGTCGTTTTCCAGCATAAAAAGCTGTAGGAGTCGGCTTGTCGGAGATCAGGCCGATACAGGCAGCGCCAACGTCGTTTGGCTGCAATGACCTCATTTCCGACAAGTCGATTTCTACATGGATTTTGCGATATCTGTTCCCTCAAGCAAGCCGCAGTTCCTGCCCGCCTGAATCGCAATCCAGAGCCGCGCGATGCCTTCGGTGGAGGTCGCTTTGATGCCGGTCAGTTGCCCCACCAGTTTCATACGGTAAACGAGCGTTTGCCGGTGAACCTCTAGGTCGATCGCCGTGGCCTTCCAGTTACCGTCGTTGGCCAGGAACGTGATCAGGGTGTTCAGCAGCCTGGCGTTGTTCACCCGATCGTACTCGATCAACGCTCCAAGGTAACGGCCTACTAGCGCTCGTGCTTCGGGCAATGATTTCGGTGCCATGACCAGTCCGGTATCGATGTCACCATAACGCAATGCCAGTGCGCCCGTTTCCTGCGCCTGAGCCAGCGCCAGGCGTGCCTGACGGAGGCTTTCGCGCAAACCGGTAGCCGTTGCGATCGGGCCGCTGACGCCGATTACGGTGCTGCTGCCCAGGCTGTCGAGCAGGTTATTGATCATGGCCGGATTATCACAGCTGAGAGCCAGAAGCAGATCGTCCGCTTCTAGTAGCAAGGGGCAGGCCAGGTGCAGGGCAGGGGCTTGGTGGACTTCGCTCGCATTCCATGGACCTGCGGCGCCTGGCTTGATAGCTAGGGACACCAGCGTACCATCAAAGCCCTTGCGTTTCAGGGTGGGCCGAGCGATGGCGAACTCGGTCTCGTTGTCGAGCAGGCTACGCAGCAAGGCAGCGCCCTCCATGCGCTGGGTGTCGCGGTGAATCATCTCTCGTTCGAGTTCGACCCCAAGCAATCCCACCAGTGAACGTACCAGAATCGAGTCATCCAGCGAGCCCTTTGGGCGGCGCCCGATCAACAGGTTGGCGTTGGCGCGGCCAGCGATAGGAATACGCTCGAGCCCATGGCTGGCACTCGGGTTGCCTTGTCTGGCTTCGACAATACAGATGCCGCTGACGGCATCCTCGATGGCCAGGTCCAGATCCAGGGTCTGGGCCAGCACCGCAAGGCGGCCGCCCATGTCCGCTTCACGCCGCAGTGCCTCGGCATAGGTGTGGAACAACCGCTCGCTGGCATTGAAGCGTTCGCGTTGTGCCTGCAGCACGCTTTCGATGACTAAGTGCGAGAGCTTGACGAACTCAAGCTCGAAGCTTGCGTGGATGATCGGGAAATACATCCGGTCGGCTGCTTCGAGCATCTGGGGTGTCAGCGGCGGCGCATCGGGCCTGGGGGCGATCACCAAGGCGCTGGCATTGCTTTGCTGCAGTTGCTCCAGCCAGTCGACTTGGGCGTGGGCAGTCGAAGGCAGGCCTACACCGGTTGTCATCACCAGATCGCCAGGTGAGACCCAGCGCCAGGGGTCTGGCAGCTCGACGGTGTGTGCCCATCTGATGACCCTGCTGCTGCCACCTGAGCCTGCGACGATCTCCAGTCTGAGCAACTCCATGGCAGCGAGTTCATGCACAGTAAGCATGTAGTCCTCCGGTACGGCTTTGCCGTCGCCAGCTATATTCTGAAGCTTCCTACCAACTGCTGTAACCGATTGGCCTGCTGGTCCAGTTCGGCACACGCGCGCAAGGTCGATTGCAGGTTTTGTACGCCATCTTGGTTGAGGGTATTGATTTCGCTGATATCCATGTTCAGCGAGTCGACTACGGCGGTCTGCTCTTCAGTGGCAGTTGCAACGGACTGATTCATCCCGTCGATTTCGCTGATACGTTGAGTCACGCTGCCTAGGTGCAGGCCCGCCTGGTTGGCAACTTCCATGCTCTGTTCGCTATACCGCTGGCTGTCGTTCATGGTGGTGACTGCGTCATGTGCGCCGATTTGCAGTTCTTCAATCATCTGCTGGATTTCCTGTGCCGATTCCTGTGTACGGTGGGCCAGGTTGCGCACCTCGTCGGCCACCACTGCAAAGCCGCGGCCTGCCTCCCCGGCGCGAGCCGCTTCGATGGCAGCGTTCAGAGCCAGCAGGTTGGTCTGTTGGGAAATGCTTTTGATCACTTCGAGGATTTGGCCGATGTTGACCGTCTTGCTATTGAGCGACTCGATGTTGCTGCAGCAGGCGCGGATCTTGCCAGACAGCTCGTTGATCTTGGAGATGGTGTGTTCAACCACTTGCAAGCCTTCATCGGCCAGACCGCGCGCAGACGAGGCCTGTTGCGAGGCGTCTGCAGCGTTGCGGGCGATTTCCTGGGCGGTGGCGCCCAGTTCGTTGATCGCTGCGGCAACGGTATTGGTACGGCTTGCCTGATTGTCGGAGTTGTTCATCGACGCATTCGAGGCGTCGAGTACCCGACGAGCGACCAGGTTGACCTGTGCGGTGGTCGAGGACACTTCTCGGATCGAGCTGTGCACGCGCTCGACAAACTGATTGAAGGCCTGGGCCAGTTCGCCGAACTCGTCCTGACTGTGAATGGCCAGGCGCTGGGTAAGGTCGCCCTCACCATTGGCAATGTCCCGCATGGCACGGCCCATGGCATGTAGCGGCTGCATCAGCACCCTAATCAGCATGCCCAGCAGCAGGATGATCAATATCACGGCGATCACAGTGGCCATCAGGGCTGAAGTGCGCAGTTGATCCAGGGTGCTGTAGGCCTTGCCTTTGTCCACGGCTACGCCGATGTACCAGTTGACCGAGGGCAAACCATTGATAGGGGTGAAGGTCATGATTTGCGTGCGGCCGTCGACCGAAACTTCGGTCAGGCCGCCACCTATGCTCGGCGTGTTATGCGGGAATGCGTCATGCAAGGTTCTCATCATCAAGTCTTTTTGCGGATGCGCCAGGATCTTGCCGTCGGCGCTAACCAGAAAGGCGTAGCCCATGCCGTCGAAGTTCAGGGCGTTGATGATTTTCACCAGTGCATCGAGGCTGAGGTCGCCACCGGCCACGCCCAGGGAGTGCACGGGGGTGGCGATGGTCATGGTCAGCTGTCCGGTGGTGACATCGACATAGGGTTCGGTCAGGGCTGTACCACCGGCGCTTTGGGCGCTTTTGTACCAAGGGCGGCTGCGTGGGTCGTAGCCATCGGGCCGGACAGTGGGCTTGTTGATTGCAAACGTGCCGTCCTGGGTGCCGAGGTAGGTGAAAACGAAGGTAGCGCTCAGCACCTGTTGCTCCAGCAGCCGTTGGATGGCGCCGGTTGAGGGGTTGGCAGCCAGCGATTCACCCATGCTTTCGAGGAGCAGTACGCGGCCGGAAACCCAGTTCTGAATGTTGCTGGCGGTAACCGACCCCATCTCCTGCAGGCTGTGCTCGAGGTCCGTACTCACCGCGTTGCGTTGCAAATGGTCGTTGTAAAAGGTGAACAGAGAAATGGCTGCGATCACCACCAGGGAGGCGGCCAGCAGGATTTTTTGGCTGAAGCTCAGTTTTCTTGTCATGTTCGCTGGCGTCCCTGATGTGACGCAGTCCTGTTCTGAGTGTGAGAATTCGCACGCTGACAGCCGTGACCGGGCTTGGGTTTACCGTGGCGGGAGAGGCCTGTTTTTTGCGATCAAAAAAAAGCCGCCCGTGTGAGGCGGCAAAGCAGAAGCAGGGGCCGTTGACCATTTGCTCAGGGCGTTATGCAGTCGCTTGAGTCAAATCCTCTACGGGCAATGCTTGGGCCAGGAAAAACCGGTCAGGTCGTGTTCGTGGGAGATCATAAAGGATTTCAAATAATTTTTTCAATAAATTATCTGCATGAGAATTTAATGTGTGATTTGAGTTTTTTTGAGTAATTTTGTAAATGCAATACTAGGCCGTAGCCCCTACCTGTACCGCACGTGCTGGAACGGGTGGGCATGGAGACTGGGCAGTGAACAGGGACAGGCAGCGCCGATGAGCGATTCAGTTATACGGGTATGGTGTGCGGTCAGCGTGCTGTGCGCCGCTTCGTTTACCATTGTTACCTCAGAATTCGCCCCGATTGGTCTGTTGTCACAGATTTCAACCGACCTGGGTCAATCCCCCTCGACGGTGGGGTTGACGGTGACGCTATAGGCATGGATTGGAGCTGCCAGCGGCCTACTGTCCAGCGGGTTGAACCGTTGGATACCGCGCAAGGTGCTATTGATCACGTTGATGTTGCTACTGGCCGCTTCGAACGGCCTGGCGGCGGTATCTTCGGATTTTTCAACGTTCCTCGGCGCCCGCGCTTTGGGTGCATGGGTGCATGGCGTTTTCTGGGCGATAGTCGCCGCCAGTGCCGCGCACATCGTGCCAGTACAGCGCATGGGGCTGGCCACCTCGATCGTCTTTGGTGGCATTACAGCTGCTACGGTCATGGGCGTACCACTGGTCAATCTGGTGGGCAATCACGATGGCTGGCGCACGCCGTTTGCTTACCTTGCCCTGACGTGCGTTGTTAGCGCCGGTGCACTAGCCTTGGCGCTTCCTCCCATGCAGATTCCTCCGCTTGTAAAGGTGTCGGATTCGCAGCCGTGTTGCGGCGCAAGGATCTGCTATTCGTTTACATCATCACTGGCCTAACGGCTGCTGCGCACTTTGCCGCTTACACCTTTGTCGAACTCTTTCTCGACCAGCTTGCCGGCATTACACCCAGGATGATTGCCACCCTCCTGTTTGCCTACGGCGCAGCTGGCCTCCTTGGCAATGTGCTCAGTGCGCTGTTTATTGATCGTCACTTGAGGGTTTTCATCCTTGGGGCATTGGCCACGATGGCAATGTCCCTGATGACCCTGAGCATCTTCGACTCTGCGCCAGGCATTGCAGCAGTGGTTCTCCTGCTGGTGCTCTGGGGTATCTCAATTTCCGGCTTGTTTACAGGCTTGCAAACCTGGGTCTTGAGGATTGCTGGTGATCACACGCTGCCGGCAACCGCAATGCATACGGCCGTGTTGAACAGTGCGATTGGGCTCGGGGTGATCATGGGCGGGAGCGCGTTGAACGTATTCGGGCCGAGGGGCGCGATGCTTGCAGCAAGCGTGATGATTGCTCTTGCTCTTGCTCTTGCTCTTGCCCTTGCCCTTGCCCTGATGCTGAGCGCAGGCCTGCGTGGCCGAGCATCTAGGCGGTACAGATCAGCTGGAAAACCATACGTTTGATAAAATTTTCATATTTTTATCGTAATGGAAAAAAACTAACAAAAAACATGAAATATTTTTCCCATTGTGCATAATTGGTTTAAGAAATTTCCTAGCGTGCATCCTGAACTGGGCGAAGTACAGCATGAGGGTCGTATGACAAGCTACATGACACACCCCGGCAATAGCGCAGGCGCCACCGTCAGTGATTCCACCGCCTGGGGGGCGCAGATCCGCAAACTGCGCAAAGCGCGTGGGCAGACGCTATCCCAGCTCGGGTCAGCGATCGGTCGCTCGACCAGCTTTATCAGCAAACTGGAGCGGGGGAGTACCGAGATATCCATCACCGATTTGATAAAGCTGGCAGGTGTGCTCGGGGTGCCTATCGGTTGGTTTTTCGATGCGCAGCATCAGGCCCCTTTGGAGGTTGGCCGCCTGGTAAGGTGTAACAGTCGCCGTCGACTCGGCGCGTTCCTCGACGGTATTACCGAAGAATTGTTGTCGCCTGATATCGGCGGCATGTTTGAGATGTTTCTGAGTACCTTCGCCGTGTGGGCCACACGTCCAGAAGCTGCACCGCGGGACACCGAAGAGGAGCTCTACGTCCTGCAAGGTCAGTTTGATATCTGGGTGAAAGGCGAAAAGTTCAGCTTGCGCACCGGTGATAGCTTCCGAATTGTGCGTGAGTCTTACCGCTGGGTGAATACCGGAGACGTTGAAGTCAAGGTGATCTGGGTCATTGCGCCGCCTACGTACTGACGCCCACAGGTTGGGGTTGGCCGTACCTGAAGAAAACTAGAAAGACAGTCGGATGACTTGATGAGGTGGCTGCACTCGCCCGACCGCGGTGAGGGTGCGCCAGTGAGCTTAACAGGAGGGTGTAATGGAAAGTGTTTCGTTCCGTCAGATGAAAGATGGGAAAAAAGAAGAATACGAAATGCTGCACAAGATAGAGGCGGATTTCGCGACGCTTCTGCCAGACCGGATTCTGGGTTGCCTGCGCGCGCTGGAAAATTCCCTGGGTGGCTACCAGATCGACCGACTGCAGCATTCGCTGCAAACCGCCACGCGCGCGGAGAATGACGGGGCAGACGAGGAAATGATCGTGGCTGCACTGATCCATGATCTTGGTGATGAACTGGCACCGTATAACCACTCCCAGTACGCGGCTTCGATCATTCGGCCCTATGTGCGTCCAGAAGTTACATGGGTGATCAACTATCACGGCTTATTTCAGAATTTCTATTACGTGCACTTCTTCGGCGGCGACCCCAATGAGCGAGACTTCTACAAGGATCACCCCTATTACCAAAGTTGTGTGAATTTTTGTGAGGCCTGGGACCAAGCGTCTTTCGACCCGGATTACCCTACCTTTCCGCTTGAACATTTTGAACCCATGGTTCGGCGGATCTTTACGCGGCCTGCGTTCGATCCCCGTTATGTGGGGGACGAGCGTATGGGGGTAAGTCCGGAGCGCTCTGTTGCCTAACCCGTGCTGCCTGTGCGCCTGGCCGAGGCTGGCCAGGAATTGCTAGGTGGATGTTAATGCCTTGGGGCTGGTGTGCAGCAGTGGCCAGTCCCGATGCGGACAATTAAATGTTACGTAGAAATCAATAAGGAGGATTGCAAGGCAGCATCACACTGTTCTATAGCTGAAAAGTACATGAAGCGTGGCTTGAATCAAATAACAAAAAATGAGCGTGCCTTATGAAAACAATAGTGCTTTTGAATCGTGGCTTTCGTGACCATTTTGATGGTTTGCAAGTTAAACTCTTCTCCGTGCTGCAAAGGGCTCTGAAGCAAGTTCAAGTTGAGCTGCGAGCGTTTTATGCTGACATCAGGCTAGACGCCTCTGAGCGTCAACCCAACAGCGCGCCCCTCCCGCTGACTGCGCATGCGCACTTGGCCGTTGGCACACTGATGATCGAGGAAGTACAACCACCGCCAACATTGTCCTGTTCGTCGCCCCGTTCATCTTGATTGATTTTGCGAACCCTTGCAGCGGTCAGCCATGGCCGGCGCGACCGGTTAACGCGCGCCCGCTAGTCTGCTTGTGTTGCCATCGTGTGGATTGAGTGCAGGGGGGTTAACCTGCCGCGCAGCGGTAAAAACCTTGCTTATCAATATGATGCTACTAACCCGATCATCGAAAGGTGCGAACGTATGCATAAACTTTTAAGAGTTTTGGCGCTTACCCTGGCGTGCTTTTTTGCCGGTTTCGTTCAGGCGGCAGACAAGCCCGTTATCAAGATAGGCACGCTGCCATGGGAAGACTTCATACCGCTGTCTGATATTGCCAAGCATTTTCTCGAGAAGCAGGGGTTCCGGGTTGAGGTGACGACCTTGCCCGATTGGGGTATCGCGTTTGCCGCCGTGGCAAGAGGCGATGTGGATATCATGATTTCCAATATCAACTACGTCACCGCTGATTATTGGCAAAAAAGTTACCAGAACCTCGAGAAGGTTTCAGTGGTTTCCCATGGCCTGCGCCAAGGGATAGTGGTCCCCGACTATGTACCCATCAAGTCTATTGAAGAACTGGACGGTATCAAGGACCAGGTAGGTGGCAAAATCATCGGTATCGAGTCGGGGTCGGGCATCATGCGCGACACCGCTGATGTCATCAAGCAGTATGGTCTGCACTACACGTTGCTTGAAGGCAGCACTGCTGCGATGACGGCCCAATTGCAGTCGGCGATCGAGCGAAAGGCGCCCATCGTTACCATGCTGTGGCAACCCTCGTGGATGGACATGAAGTTCAAAGTTCGCTACCTGGATGATCCCAAGGGGGTATTCCCGCCTGCGCAAACGTATTATTGGATCGCCAAGAAAGGCTTCTCCAATGCGAACCCGCGGGTGCGAGAGGCACTCGCCAGTGTCTATGTACCTATCGACGACATCACGGCGATCAATATGTGGGTCAATCAAGGCATGACCATGCAGCAAGCGGTGGAGAAATGGTGGGGCCAGAACACGCGACTGGTCGATAAATGGGCCGTAATGGCCAAGTAGATAGGCGTTTGGGGGGCTTGTCGCTCGTGCGCCAAGCCCCTTTTAGGGTTTTAAATACCGTGAGCCGCCAAGCGCGTGCTGTACCAGCGAGTGAACTGGTCCACGAAGTTTTCAACCACCGGTGAGAAGGGGCCGGGCACATAGGCGGCATCCTGGGTTCCGCTGTGCGTGATCCCCACCAGCGCAGCATCCTGCTGATGCGTGGCGATCCAGACCTCGGTCAATTCCTTCAGGTTGTAGTCTCGGCCTTCCACAGCATCTTTGTGAACCAGCCACTTTGAGCGCACCAGCGTCTTGCCCGTCGAAAGCGGAATCAGGTACGCGATCACGGCGTGGTCGCTCATCACATGAGTCCACGAGTTGTGCGTCCAGAAGTGCAGGTCGCCAAGATCGCGCCGAGTCAGGTTTCCCAGCAGTTGGGAGCAGGCCACACGGGTACTCAAAGTGAGCGATTCGCCATGATTGGAAATCACCCAGCGTTCGGTTCTGAACTGGGTGGTAGCGTCCTCATCTAGGTACTCGACTGCTTCACTGATCCAGCCCTCGTTGGCCCAACTCTTCTCGGTCATGGCACACTGGGCTTGGAGCGCATCCCTTTCCGCTTGTTGCTCAGCGGTGGCGCTGCCGTCGGAGAAGTCCTCCATTGGGATGAACGCAACGTTGAGCTCAGGATGCCCTGCCGCGCAGTGGTAGCATTCGCGATTGTTTTCAATCACCAGTTTCCAATTGCCGTCCTCGATGATTTCCATCTCAAAGGCAATTTTACTGTCGGCAAATTCATACGGGGCGAAGCGCGGCGATAGGGTTTCGGTGAGGTAATCAATATCTGCCGGCGGGTGATCGTCAAAGCACACCAGTATGTGAGCACCGACCACGCGCACCGCGCAGGGCTTCGAGCTGTGAGCATCGTCACTGTCTCCAACGCTGCGAAACGCAGCGACAGTCAGTACATTTTGTCGTACCAAGCTCACGGTGTATTTGCCGACGGTCACGTTGATGCTGTCGCCCGGCTTCGGGATTTGGGGCGTCACGCCGACCACGATCCAGTGTTTGCTAAAGAAGATGTCCATGTCGGTCTGAAAGATATCTTCGCGCCCGAATACACCGCCGGGTAGGGCACTGTAGGGTTGTCGTAAATTGATGAGTTCACGGTGGGTTATTGTATTTGTTTGAGCCATGTCCATCTCCCGGTTGCGCAGTTCTGATATTGAACTGGGCCAGTATCGGAATGCCTGGAAAGATGGTCAACGGGCTTTATTCTCAAGCTGACGTGAGTATAAGTTATGCCTGTATCCTAGGGGGACGGCAGTGGGACATCGCTCTGCAGGCACTGGAGAATGCCGTTGACTTCCGCCGTTCGCTGGCGACCGGCCGCGAGGAACAAATAGTAGGCATCCTTCAGTTTGATTGAATGTTCTGACACCCTCACCAGGCTACCGGTGGCAAGCTGGCTTTGCAGCATTCGGCTCCAGCCCAAGGCAATACCATGACCTTGCAGCGCCGCTTGCACTGTATTGCCGTACAACACGCTGCGCAGGGTGAACTCAAGTTTGGAAGGGGCATAACCCAGCGCCCTGAACCAGGTGTGCCAGGTCATCCAGCCTTCCAGTGTGGCATCGGTATCGATCAGTGCTGCGCGGGCCAAGTCTTCGAGGCTTGCTGGCGCCCCGTGCTCATCACGCCAGGCGGGAGAGCACACCGGAAAAATTTCTTCATCAAACAGAAAGATAGACTCGCCGCCCTCCCAGTTGCCGGTGCCGAAACGCACCCAGATGTCTGCTTCTCGATCCGAGTTGACGGTGAGCCGAAGTTTGAGGCCCGGCATCAAGGCCTTGATCAGCGGCAAGCGCGGTAGTACCCGAAGATTAGAGAAGTCCGGTGAACTGGCCAAAGAAATACTGAGTTCGTGGAGACCGTCGGTAATTTTGTCGAAGGCACTCGCGATGCGCTGCATCGATCCGTCCATTGCACCGAACAGCAGCGCGCCTGCCGTCGTCAACTTGATCGATCGGGGCAGCCGCTCGAATAGACGTGTCCCCAGCACGTCTTCAAGAAATTTGACATGCTTGCTGGTCGCCGCCTGGGACACACCGAGCTCCTGGGCTGCCAAGGTGAAGCTTTCATACCGGGCCACCGCCTCAAAGGCCACCAGCGCATTCATGGAAGGGATGATTCGACGGTAGCCTTTTTGCTGACGGGGCTTTTCGGGACAGCTCATCGTGTTCTCCGACAACGCCGGTGCGTGCGGCACAGGCAGGTGGTGTAGTGCCACAGGCAAACCTGGGCGCGGTGCACTCATGCCGCATGACTTCAAGTGGCGACAGGTCATTGTTTGCCTGTTCAGATGCGGCCACGGGTTGAAGTAGGCTGGGTGAGCCGGACATAACTATCACTCATGTTAGCTTAACAATAAAGTGCGTTGACGTATTTTAAGGGCTGGCTTGATACTCGAAAGTATAAATTTAATAACAGCTGTGCTGGATTCGAGGTGCGTCGTGAATAGTGCAATCATAAGTAGCTGTCAAGCGCTGGCCCCGCTTCAGGCGCCCGCTCATGATGGGGGCGGCAGTGTTTTGCGACAACTAAGTGTGTTCGAGACTGACCTCGACATTTTTTATCACAAGCACTGGGTCGTGGTAGGCGTTAACGCCGATGTCGCCGAACCGGGTGACAGTTTAACCGTTGATATTGGCACCTCTTCAATCATTATTGTGCGCGATGACGCAGGGCGGGTTCGTGCGTATCGTAATGTCTGCCGCCACCGTGGTGCGCGGCTCAAGGCGCCCGGAAAGGCCCCGGTGGGAATGCTGGTGTGCCCGTATCATCAATGGACGTATGATCTGGATGGGGCGCTACGCCACACCCTTCATATGGGCAAGGACTTCGACCCGACGTGCCGTAGCCTGATACCCGTCTCGATCAACGTAATAGGGCCGCTGATCTTCGCCTGCTTGAGTGACAGTGCGCCCGAAGGCGTGCAGGAGCTGGGCCAGCCGATGATGAGTGCATGCGGGCACCGGTACAGCAAGCTCGTGCATGAAAGCGAAGTGGTCGAAAGCATCAATTGGAAACGATTGATGGAAAACGTCCATGCATGTGATGACGGACAGGTCGGTGCGCTGGAGGCTTCATCTTCGTTTTTGCAGGGCCGGGCCGACGGCGTGAGCTTTTGGACCCACAACGCCTGGGGAGCGGTGAGCAACGGATGCCTTGTAATCACTTCGATTATTCCGGTCGAGCCAGACAAGACGGTAGTGCGTACGCATTGGCTCTCCGATCCCAGTTCCGTAGAAGGGCGGAACTATGACCAGACGGCTCTGCCAGGTAGAGGCGTTATCGCCAGCTCCCCTGATACCGATGGCGACGCAGAGCATGCATCCAACCCATTTGTACGGTGGTATGGCGCTCGGATGGCGGTTCATACCTTGAGCCCGCAGATTATTCCGGCGGCGCACATTGACACCGTGGGGCAGTCCCAATGTTTCAGTGATGCCAACGTATGGTCCTCGGTTGGAGAGCCGTGGAGCAGCGGTGAGCAAAAGAACCTGGAGGTTTGCGCTGTTATCGACGAGACCCCGGACGTTCGCACCTTTGTGTTTCGCTGTGGGGATTTAACTGCCTTGTCTTTCGAGCCGGGGCAATTCATCACCGTCTCCCCTCAATTCGCCGGCCAGGTCTGGTCGCGATGCTACACCTTGTCGTCATCACCCACGCGGCCTTTCACCTTCTCTATCACGGTCAAGCGCGTGCCGGGAGGCTTGGTATCGAACTGGTTGCACGACAACCTTCGCGTCGGCGCCAGGTTGAATGCGTCCGGGCCTGCCGGCGTATTCACACCCGTCGGGCACCCTTGCCGAAAATTGCTCTACCTGAGTGCGGGCTCTGGTATCACACCGTTGATGTCCATGACGCGTACCGCTTTCGATCTGCGTGCCGACCTTGATATCGCATTCGTGCACAGCGCGCGTACGCCATCGGATATCGTGTTTCGCGGTGAGCTTTCCCGCCTTGAACAGGCGCAATCGCATTTCAAGGTATCGGTCATTTGCGAGGCGGTTGGTGACGAACCGGAGTGGGGCGGCCCCCTCGGGCGGATAGACCTGAGCCTGCTGCAACAGCTGGTGCCCGACTTCTTGCAGCGCGAGGTGTTTACCTGTGGGCCCAAGGGGTACATGGAGGCTGTGCAGCGAATGCTCGGGCAAGGTGGTTTCGACCTGCGCCACTACCACCAGGAAAGCTTCGACCTTGGCTCAGGTGCCGAGGGTGTCGAGCCCCAGCCACTTCAGGCTGCAACCGAAAGTGAAGTATTTACGGTAACCCTTGCTCGAAGCGCGAAGGTGTTCACGATGGACGGCTCGCAGACCCTATTGAGCGCTGCGAGAAAAGCGGGTGCTGTGGTGCCGTCATCATGTAGCCAGGGTGTTTGCGGCACCTGTAAAACCACCATAATCGAAGGCTCCGTAGAAATGCAGCACAAGGGAGGCATTCGCCAGCGAGAAATCGACAAGGGCCAACGGCTTCTTTGTTGCAGCCGGCCAACCTCTGACCTGGTCATCGATCTGTAGACCCACTGGATCGTACGCTGCCGTTTTTCAAGCGCTGAAGAGGCATGGGGTGCGCTTCTTCAACGCCTTGCTCAAGCCATACCCCAGTGGCTTTGGTGTAATCGCCCCTTCGTCCTGAATCCTGCGCCGGCGCTTTCGCGGCAGCGCTGGATGCCCAGCCTTCGCTAGCTCGCTTGTTTCACCAGCGTGCTGAAGGGCTAACCGTTGCCCTGCGCATCAATCCCCCTTATTTCCCATCGCCAGCCAGCACCCGGGCTCGGGCTAGCGCTGCCTGCCCGCGCGCGCCTGGGCGCTGGAGAGGGCGGCTTTTCAGCGATTCGCAAGGGTGAAAATGGCGACGTTCTGCTATTCCGTGGAGGAATTAGCACAGATGGTAAATCAAAAATTATTCATAAGAAAAAAAAGTGGATTTTTTTATTGAGTTGGAGATAATGACCCCATAGTTTTCTTGATGCATATGACCCTTAGCCGGATGGAGGCGACCGATGACCGATCAGCTGCATGCCTGCGCCAATGGCTTCGAACCGCGAGCGGATAGCCAAATGCCGGTTTCCGGGCATGGGCTCTTGCTCGGTTCGGCGGGCGGCAGGGCGTGCGATCGGTAGTCTTGGGTGGGCTGCTCGGCAGACCGAGGCTGATCACGCTACGGCTATTCAGTTGCAACAATAAAAATAAAAGCAGCGCTCCGAAATCTTCCTGATATCAGCGCTGGTGGGTGAACAAAAGAATAAATAATCGTCCTGCGTTGCAGGGCAGCTATTTACCTACTGCCTGGGCGGGTACGCCTGCCTTGGAATCTCTTCAATAGCGGTTTCTTGTTTCGTCAGGAGAATAAAAGTGGCTTCTACGGTATTTGGCAAGCGCATTGACGTTGCCCCGCCCAAAAAAGACCCGACTGACTCAGGGTGGTACCTTGCTGCAGGCCCTGAACTTCCTTACAACACCTTGCGCGGCGAAGTTACCTGCGAGTGCCTGGTTATCGGTGCTGGCTGGATGGGACTGCACGCGGCACGCCGATATGCTGAGCTCAATCCCAGCGCTCACGTGGTGCTTGTAGATGCTGGGCGCATCGGTAACAACGCCTCGGGCCGCTGCCTGGGCTTTGCCATCGATTTGGCGCACAACCCGCGCAAGCGTGATTTCATCGAAGATGTCAAAGGCAATAACGAGGAGTATCACGTTAACCTCGAGGGTACCGCCTACCTGAAGTCTTGGGTGGACATGGGTGTGGATTGCGACTGGGACCCGCAGGGCAAGTACCATAGTGCAGCTACCGATCATGGTGTTGCTGACTTGATGAACTTCTCCAAGGCCCTTGACCGCATGGGTCAAAAGTACCGCTGGGTCGAAAAAAATGAGATGCAAGATCTGACCGGTAGCAAGCATTACATCAAGGGGCTCTTCCATCCAGGCACCGTCTTGTTGCAGCCGGCCAAGTACCTGATGAATGCCGCGCGGATGATGCCCAAGAACGTCACGGTGTACGAGAACACCATCGTCAATACAGCCACCTTCGGCAAACCGCAGCACGTATTCCAGACCCAGGGCGGCGTAATCAGGGCACGCAAGGTGATTCTCTGCACCGCTGGCTACCTGAACAACTTCGGTTTCTTCCCGAAATCGGCCATCCCGGTCTACACCTTTGCCAGCATGACGCGTGTGCTGACGGAAAAGGAACTGGCGGGTGTCGGTCACGGCCCGTTCGGCCTGATTCCGGCCAACAGCTTCGGTACCACCGTACGCCGCACCACTGACAATCGTCTGATCTTCCGCAATGTCTACGCCTATGCCAAAGGTCACAACGTCGGCACGGCTGAGATTTACAACGCTCGTGAGTACCAGAAGCTGTCCTTCGACCGCCGTTATCCGGAACTTACCAAGATCGGTTTCGAGCACAGTTGGGGCGGCATGCTCACGCTCGCCCAGAATGGTGGCATGGCGTGGGGCGAGCTGGCCGAAAATGTGTACAGCTCTTCGTTCTGTAACGGCACGGGTGTTTCGCGTGGCAGTGCGTTCGGCAAAGCCATTGCAGAACTTGCATCTGGCATGAGCTCGGAAACTATTGAAATCCTCAAGCGACGCGCCAAACCAAGTCGCGCCTACCCGGAACTTATTACCGAGTTCGGCGTGAATTATGTAACTGGCAAGCGCTTCAAAGAAGCTGGCGAAGAAATCTGAAATTAATAACAAAGGAGACGCAGCATGGCAAACCTGAGTGGTATCAACGTCGCGATGCAAACCCCGTTCAATGAAGACGGGTCGATCAACTTCAGCGCTTATGCAGAGGTGATCGAGCAGTACATCGCCGCCGGCGTTCACGGTCTCGTATTGGGCGCAGGTACCGGCCAGCACCCGTTCCTCACCGAAGAAGAGTGCAACAAACTCTACGAAGTGGGTATCAAGCAGATCAACAAACGTTGCAACGTGATCTGCCAGAGCTCGGCGCTGAACGTTGATGAAGTGGTGCGTCGCTCGCAGCACGCCGAAAAACACGGCGCCGACGCGCTGATGATCCTGCCTCCGTATTTCGAAGGCCCGACCGACGACGACAGTCTCTTCAACTTCTATAAAGAGATCGATGCGGCTGTCAACATCGATATTATCGGCTACAACATCCCGCAAGCCACTCAGATCGCCGTGTCCACCGATCTGCTGCAGCGCCTGGCTGAACTGAAGAACTTCACCTACATCAAGGACAGTGCTGGCGACCTGACTACCCAGCAGGGCTTCCTGACCAGTGATGCCTGCAAGACCAAGGTTGCCGTACTCAACGGTTGCGACACCACCACCTTCTACGCTTTGGTTGCCGGCGCTAAAGGTGCCATCTGGGGTGGTGCCAACGCCGTTCCGCATGAAGCAGTACGCATGTACAACCTCGTGCAGGAGAAGAAGTACGCCGAAGCGTTGCAAGTGTGGGAAAAAATCCTGCCACTGATGCTGCTGTTCTGGAACGGCCGTTACGTGCCGCTGGTTCTGAAAGCTGCACAGCTCAATGGCTTTGGCACCGGTAACCTGCGCAAACCACTGCGCGCACTGGAACCTGCTGAGGAAGCCGAGCTGAAGAAAGTCCTGGAGCAAATTAAAGGCGCTTGATGCGCCCGCCGTCAGGGACGACGGCCACGTTGTTTTCAACGTTGCGTAGAGGGCACCCCACGCGGTGCCCTCTACGACCCCCTCATGCTTGCGGGTAAGAAGACATGAACGCGATGAATAATAAAAGTAATAGAACAGCGTCAACCGTGGTCGAGTGCCGCGGTGTATGGAAGATTTTTGGCAATCAGAGCGCTGCAGCAATCGATGCCGCCAGAAAACACACCCACAGCAAGGATCAGCTGCTGGAAGCCTTCGGTTCGGTCATCGCCGTGTCGGATGCCAACTTCAGCGTTGCTGAAGGGGAGACGTTCTGCATCATCGGTTTGTCAGGCAGTGGCAAGTCTACACTGATCCGCCACTTCAACCGGCTGATCGATCCCACATGTGGTGAAGTGCTGGTGCACGGTCGTGATATCTGCAAGATGTCGGCACCCGAGCTGCGCGAATTGCGCTCGAGCAAGATCGGTATGGTATTCCAGAACGTCGCGTTGCTGCCCTACCGCACGGTATTGCAGAACGTGATGCTCCCCCTCGAAGTGCAGGGGATGAAAAAGCAGGAAGCCCAACGCAAAAGCCAGGAGGCCTTGGATCAGGTCGGCCTCGGCAACTGGGCCAAGCGCTACCCACAGGAACTTTCCGGCGGTATGCAGCAGCGGGTGGGTATTGCCCGGGCCCTGGCCGCCAACCCGGATGTTCTGCTGATGGATGAGCCCTTCAGCGCCCTCGATCCCTTGATCCGCAAACAACTGCAGATCGAATTCCGCAAGCTTTCCACCGAGCTGCGCAAGACCACCATCTTCATCACTCACGATATCGACGAAGCGATTCGCATCGGTGATCGCATCGCGATCATGAAGGACGGTCGGCTGATTCAGGTAGGTACGCCAGAAGAAGTGGTATTGCGCCCGGCCGACGACTACGTGGCCAGCTTCATGGAAGGTATCTCGCGACTCAAGTTGCTCAAGGCCCGCTCCATGCTGCAGGGCCTCCATGCTGACCCGCATCCGGGCTCGCTAGAGGCGATGGCCAGCGTGCATATCGATGCCGACCTGGAAACCCTGATCGATGTTTCGTTGCAGGGCCAGCAGGATCGAGTCGCCATTCGCGATGGTAGCCGCATCGTTGGCACCGTCAGCCGCGAAACACTGCTCAAAGCCGTGCGTGGTCTGGATCTGGCTTAAGCCAGGGTCTTTCTCAACGTTCCAAGGAGGCTGGCGATGCCTGACCTTATCGAACAATTCGACCTGCAGGTGGAAAACTTGCTGGCTTGGCTGGTCGAGCGCGGCGGTGCGTTCTTCGATGCCGTCAGCAGTGTGATGACCGGGCTCTACGCCATGCTCAACGCGCTGTTGCTGCTCGCACCTTGGTGGGCGCTGTGCGCGCTCATCGGCGTTGCAGCCTGGCGTGTCGTCAACATGGGTTTTGCTGTCGTGGCTGTGCTCGGGCTGTGGCTGTGCCAGCTCATGGGGTTGTGGCAGGAAACCATGGCCACCCTCACGCTGGTATTCACCTCGACCCTGATCGCGCTGGTGATCGCGGTGCCGCTCGGCGTGCTGGTGGGGCTTTCGGCGCGCTGGAAAAAGGGCGCTGAACTGCTGATGGACTTCATTCAGACGGTGCCGTTGTACATCTTCCTGCTCCCAGGCATTGCATTGCTGGGGTACGGGCCTGCGACGGCCATCTGGGCGACTTGCCTGGTGGCAATACCGCCGGCGTTCCGCCTCACCGCCCATGGTGTGTTCAACACGCCCAAGCAGTTCTGCGAACTCGGTGCTGCGGTGGGTATGACCGCGACCAGCCAAGTGTTCAAGATTCGTGTGCCCTTTGCCATGCCTTCCATCCTCGCGGGGATCAACCAAAGTCTGATGCTCAGTTTTGGCATGGTCGTGATTGCCGGTATTGCCGGATCTGGCGGCCTGGGTCAGACCATCTATGAAGCTGTGCGGACGATGAAAATCGATGCTGCGGTCAATGCCGGCATTGCCATCGTGGTTCTGACCATCGTACTCGACCGCATTTCCCAAGGCCTTTGCAACACCAGTAAGGAGCCCGCCCATGGCAACGCCTGAGGTTTCGCCTGGCGCATTGATCGCGCCCTTCCTGAGTATGCTCAACAACAACTTTCACGATGGTTTCAAGGCAGTCGCCGGCTTCTTCGACGGGTTGATCAGCGGCATTGCGTCGGGCCTATCGTTTGCCCCGTCGTGGGTGACGATTGCGGTGTTGTCGCTGCTCGCGCTCCTGGTGGCGGGGTGGCGCGGCGGGGCTCTGTGCCTCTTTGGCCTGGGGCTTTGCCTGGTCATGGGGATGTGGGAGCCCGCCGTGCAGACACTTGCTCTGATTCTGGTGGCCGTGGCGTTCTCGCTGGTGATCGGCATCATTGTCGGTGTGTTGATATCGCGCAGCCGGTTGCTAGAGGCGCTGGCGCGGCCTTGTCTGGACGTGATGCAAACCATGCCTCCGTGGGTTTACCTGGTGCCCGCCGTCGTACTGTTCGGCTTGGGTACTGTCCCGGCGCTGCTCGCCACCATCGTGTTTGGGGTGCCGCCGATGATCCGCCTGACCCTTTTGGCCATCCGGCAGGTGCCTATCAATCGCCTTGAGCTGGGTGCCGCCATCGGTGCCAAGCCCAGTGAAATCTTCTGGAAGATCGAGCTGCCCTCAGCGCTGCCGACTTTGCTGGTTGGCGTCAACCAGTGCGTGCTGTTGTCCTTAGGCATGGTTGTGCTTGCAGGCCTGGTGGGGGCTGGTGGGTTGGGCTCGGAAGTAACACGGGGATTGACCCGCATGGAGTTTGGCCTGGGCGTGCGCGCCAGCTTGGCCATCGTGGTGTTGGCACTGATTCTGGACCGCATCTGTCGCGGCTCGGTGCCCGCCCGTTATTTGAACACTTGAAGTACACCCATCATGAACAAGGGAGTTAGCATGCGTACCAAGCTCTATATCGACGGTCAATGGCGCGATGCCGCTAACGGCAAGCAAGCGGATGTTGTAGACCCGGCAACCGAGGAGGTCGTTCACCAGTTCGCTTCGGCCTCGCCTGAAGACGTCGACCTGGCGGTCAAAGCTGCCCGTCGTGCCTTCGATCAGGATGGCTGGTCGCGCACTACAGGTAAGCAGCGTGCACAGTACCTGCGTCGTATTGCCAAAATCATTGGCGAGCGCCAGCAAGAGCTGGCTGCGCTGGAAACCCTGGACAACGGTAAACCGCTGCCGGAGGCTATGTGGGACGTTGGCGACTCGGCGGGATGCTTCGAGTATTACGCCAAGCTGGCTGAAGAGCTGGATAACGACGAGCACGCCATCGCCGTCTCCGATGATCGCTTCGCATGCCGTATCCGCCGCGAGCCATTGGGGGTGGTCGGTGCGATCACGCCATGGAACTACCCACTGCTGATGGCTTCGTGGAAAGTCGCCCCGGCCTTGGCTGCAGGTTGCACGGTTGTGCTCAAGCCCGCTGAGTTGACTTCGCTCACCGCATTGGAACTGGCCGCCATTGCTGAACAGGCCGAACTGCCAGCTGGTGTGCTGAACGTACTGACCGGCAGTGGCAGCGTCGCTGGCGACGCTTTGGTCAAGCACAAGCAAGTGGACAAGGTAGCGTTCACGGGTTCTGGCCCAATCGGTTCGCAGATCATGCGTGAAGCGGCGACCGATATGAAACGCGTAACCCTGGAGCTGGGCGGCAAGAGCCCAATGGTAGTGTTCGAAGACGCCGATATCGAAGCCACGGTCGAGTGGATGATGTTCGGCATTTTCTGGAATCAGGGCCAGGTCTGCTCCGCAACCTCGCGTGTGCTGATTCACGAGTCGGTGTACGACAAGGTGCTTGAACGCCTGGTCGATGAGGCTGGCAAGATCAAGATCGGCAACGGCAAAGATGAGGGTACGCTGCTAGGCCCGCTGGTCTCGAAGAAGCAGCTGGATCAGGTCAGTGCTGCCGTCGAGCGCGCTCGCTCGGAAGGTGCGACCGTTGTATGTGGCGGCCGTCGTGCGCCAGGCTTCGACAAGGGCTATTACTACGAACCGACGGTGTTGGCAGACCTGAAGCTCGATAGCGATGCCTGGGTTGAGGAAATCTTCGGGCCGGTTCTGTGTGTGCGCTCGTTCAAGACTGAAGCCGAAGCTATCGAAGTGGCCAATGAAAGCCGCTTCGGCCTGGCCGCCGCGGTGATGACCCAGGACCAAGCTCGCGCTGAACGCGTCAGCAATGCGCTGCGCGCCGGTATTGTCTGGGTCAACTGCTCGCAGCCTGGCTTCACCGAGGCACCGTGGGGTGGCTACAAACAGTCCGGCATTGGCCGTGAACTGGGCCCATGGGGGCTGGACAACTACCTGGAAACCAAGCAAGTCACCAGCTACGTGACGCCAGCTCCATGGGGTTGGTACATCAAGTGATCATCCGCGGGGGCTCTTCATGAGCCTCCGTTGATGTATGGGTTGACGAAGAGATCGTCGAGTAATGCAATAGTTTCATGGCTCAAGGAGAACTCAGCGCTTCACCAAAACAAGAATCAATGCCCCAAGCGGGTGGCGACATCACACTGCAAAAAAATAAAAAACCTGCCAGAACTACGACAAGTCAGTACTGAGGAATGTGAAAATGAGTGTGTTTCAGAAAATCCTTGCGATTGTGCTTATGACGTGTGCGTGCGCCTTTGCCAACGCAGACGAGTTGAAAACTATCAAATTAGGCGCCATGGGATGGGAAGACCAGAGTTCTCTGGTTTTCGTGGGCAAACGCGTTCTCGAGAGGGAAGGCTACAAAGTCGAAATTACCAATTTTTCGGAGTGGGGCATCGCCTACGCTGCGCTCGCCCGCGGTGACATTGATCTGATGGTCTCTCAGATCAACTACGTCGCCTTCGACTATTGGAAGAAGAACAAGAACCGCCTGGAGAAAGTCTCTGTGGCCTCCCACGGCCTTAGGCAGGGCATCGTCGTACCCAGCTACATGAATATCGACTCGATCGATCAGCTGAACGGTATCAAGGACCAAGTTGGCGGCAAGATCGTCGGTATCGAACCGGGTTCAGGCTTGATGCGTGAGCTGAAGGAGGCGGTCAAGCAATATCCACTTGACTACACCGTCATTGACTCCAGTACTGCAGCGATGGCCGCCGAGCTCGAAGGGGCTATCCAGCGCAAGGCACCGATTGTAACTGTGCTGTGGAAACCGTCTTGGCAGGTCTACAAATACGACGTCAAGTTCCTTGATGACCCCAAGCATATCTTTGCTCCACCACAAAGCTATTACTGGATTGCCAAGAAAGGCTTCTCCCTGAAGAACCCTCACGCGCGTGAAGCTCTGGCCAGCATGTTCGTTTCTATCGACGATGTCACGCACATGAATGCTGAAATGAATGAAGGTATTAGCGCCGACGAAGCAGCGGAAAGGTGGTGGAAGGCGAATGCCGATGTCACCCAGCGTTGGTCGGAACTCTCCAAGCCCGACTGATAGTGTTGCTGAATGTGGGCGGGCATTTATAGCCCGCTACACAGTCGTGTGACTCGTCGGGTAGCGTTCGATTCAGTAGCGTCTGCCCGGCGAGAGCCGCGGGTCAAAGATAACTTGCTCATTAGTCATGTTGACGTAGCACATGTTGCAGTTCGGCTAGCGCGCAGTGCACCGCTGATTGATCTTGCGATCACCAGTGTAGGGGGGGGGCTGCGCCGCTGTTGGCCTGGTTAAGGAAAAAACAATGATGAAAAAATCCAGTATTTCTATTGAAGACGTGCCCCTCAGTGGCTTCCATCAAAAGCTGACTGTTGCTGCCTGGGGTGGGTCTTTCGTAGACGGCTACGTCCTGAGCATCGTCGGTGTGGTGATGTTGCAGATGTCTCTGGCAGCCGGGCTTGATAGCTTTTGGGAAGGCATGATCGCTGCAGCGGCTTTGATCGGCATCTTTTTTGGCGGTTTGCTGGGGGGGTGGCTTACCAACCAGCTGGGACGTAAACGTATCCTCTTCGTGGGGCCGCTGATTTTCATGTTTGCCTCGTTGGCGCATCTCTGGGTTGAATCAGCCCCTATGTTGTTTGCCATGCGACTGTTGATCGGGGTTGCCGTGGGTATCGAGTACCCTGTGGCCACCGCCATGTTGGTCGAATTCATGCCACGCCGCAGCCGTGGCCCTCGCCTGGCAGCACTGGCGTTGAATTGGTTTATTGGTGCAGCTTGCGCATACGCGGTAGGTGAGCTGATCCTGCGAAGTGGCGTAGGTGACGCCTGGCGCATAGCGCTGGCCAGTGGCGCGTTCTTTGGTGCGCTTCTGTTCATGGTCCGTGTGGGTTTGCCGGAATCCCCACGTTGGTTGATTGCCAAGGGTCGGGCCAAAGCCGCTGAGCTGGTGATCAAACGCGTTTATGGGCCACAGTTCTCACTGGCCAACTTGCCTGAGGCTAGCGCAGAGCAACGTCTGCCGCTGAGTGCTCTGCTGCGTTCCGGCTATGGCAAACGGCTGTTTTTCGTGGTGATGTTCTGGACGTGCTCGATCGTGCCGGTGTTCGCTGTGTACGCCTTTGCGCCCAAAGTGCTGGCAGCACTTAAGCTCGACAGCAACATGGGTTCGCTGGGGTCGGTGGTCATCACGGTGTTCTTCGTTTTGGGATGCCTGGTGTGCACCTGGCTGATCAATCATATCGGTCGGCGAAACATGCTGATCTACAGTTTCCTGCTGTCGACGCTTGCACTCTCAGGTCTGGCTTTCAATCCGGCTGGTCATGGGATGCTGGTGGTGGTGTTCTTCTCGTTGTACGCATTGTTCATGGGCGGTGCGCAAGTGTTGGCGCTGGTCTATCCCAATGAGATTTTCCCTACCGAAATGCGTGCTTTGGCCGTAGGCGTTGGCACTGCGTTCTCGAGAATCGGCGCGGCAGTGGGCACCTACCTGGTTCCGATTTCGTTGGAAAGCCTGGGTGTCGAGCAAACACTTTATATTGCCATTCTGATTACCTTGGTTGGCTTGGTGATCTCTTGGATGATGGCTCCCGAGACAAGTTCTTTGAACTTGCAGCAGGCCGCTGCTCTGAACTGACTAGATCAATCACCGATAATTTAAATGGTTGATTCAGTGCTGGAGTGTCATTGAATCTTAACTAGTAAACTTCGCCAGCAATGGCGGTTAACCAGGGCAAGGCGGGAGGTAAAATGCAAAGCGATGATAGTGAGCTCGCAGATGCGTACGACAGTAACGCCATCACCGGCCGCGTTGCCCTCGGCGAGGAAATTCGAAAACTGCGCAGGGCCAGGGCCAAGACGCTGGCGGAAATCGCCCTCGCCACAGGTCGTTCAGTCAGTTTCATCAGTCAGCTTGAGCGCGGGCGTGCGGAGATTCCGATTTCGGATCTCAAGCGTATCGCGCTCTCGCTGGGGGTGCCGCTAGCCTGGTTTCTCAGGACGGACGAGCAGCCAGAGAACGAGATAGGGCGGATTGTCAGGAGCCGGGCGCGTCGTCGTGTGGGCTCTGTGACGCTTGGCGTCGATGAAGAGTTGTTATCGCCCAGCATTGGCGGCAAGTTTGAAATGTACCTGACCACGTTTGCGCCTGGATCCAGCTATGAAGCCGTGCCCCCCCGGGGCGGGGAAGAAGAGGGGTTTCTGATGTCCGGAGAGCTGACGGTGTGGATCGCGGACAATGAATTCAATCTCAGGGCCGGTGACAGTTTCCGAATTGCCAACGAGCCGTATCGCTGGGCCAACAGGACTGAGAACGAAGCGTTAGCGGTGTGGGTGATTGCCTCTCCTGCGTATTGATCTGCCGGCTAAGGAGGTTGAACGGCGAGTGGGGCAATGCGCTTGGCGTTGCGTACTGTGCTTGATTCACGCGTTGCGCAAAGAAATCACTAACAAAAAAACCATCAAGCGTTATCCCTTTCAGGGGCCGGCATTGTTCTGACGGAGAATGCGCCAGCCCCTTTTTTTTGCAATTCTGAACGGCTACAGGGTCTCGGCCTGCATCCGCAACTGCCGACGTGTCTATTTCAACCGGCAGGCGGGGCTATGACCCACAAGACGACGGCGTCGGCCTCGCCCCTGTTTTCCCACCGGTAGGTTTCCTGCGCGATGCGGAAGCTGTCTCCGGCGCCTAACTGGAAGCAATTGTCACCGATCCACATTTCCAGTTCACCGGCTATCACATAACCTTCCTCTTCGGTTTCTTTGGCAGACTTGATCCCGTTTGAGGCGCCAGGGCTCATGGTACAAATGTACATGTCGAATTTCCCGCCTACGCTTGGAGAGAGCAATTCATCAGCCCCTCCACCTGAAGCCGGGCCAAGCCGTCGACGTTCGCCCAGGCGTACAACCCTGCCAACCTCGGCAGGTGGTTGCGCTTCGGATGTGAAGAACCAGTTCAGAGGAACACCCAAGGTCAACGCAATGCGCTTGAGGTCCGAGATGGGTATCTCTGCTCGGCCGCGCTCCAGCTGGCTGATGAAGCTGACCGAACGCCCTGTTGCCTCAGAGACCTCTGCAAGGGTCTTGGCGCGGGCCTTCCGTAGCTTGCGGATCTCCTGCCCGAGCATGACGCGATCTTTGTAGGTATCGTGCCCCTGGCCGGAACCCGCGTCTTCGATTGCCATTTTTTTTCCTAATCGTTTACGTGGAGTCAGATAACGAAAAATAGCGAAACATGTCTTTGCATCAAAGAAAATTTTTCGCTTCTTCGCTGCACAGAGAATATGAGTATGGCTTCGCTAACACAATGGCGCAGCAGCTCGGCGGCATTTCCAGCTGCCGGCCGGGCAACCTGATCGCTGCGTTACCTAAAGTGGGGCGTACTTTGCAGCGTTCATAGAGAGGCTGTTGAGTGGGCGCGATCGGCCCCCTCGATCAAATCGGCAAGGCGTTCCCCATCGTACGCATTGTGCAGCCAGGCGAGCTCTCCGGCTCGTTCGCTATTACCATCAAGGATGGCCTGTACGAACGCCTTGTGCTGCTCAAGGATAGTATCGGTGGTGGGGTGCATCAGCACGTTCGTCGAACTGATGACCCATCGTATTTGCTGTTGAACCAGGGCGTACTGCCTGATGAGCCGCTGGTGGCCGGTGCCTTCGATAACGGCTTGATGAAGGGCGAAGTCACATTGGTTAATGGTCTTGGTTGAGCCTTTTTCGCAAGCATTCAAAAGGGTGTCGAATGCATTTTTAACCTTGGACAACACCTCGGCATCTTTCTTTTGCGCCACGAGTGTAGCGGCCAAGCGCTCAAGGCTGCCTCGTAACGTCCAGATTTCCCACACATCGGATGGCGTCAGCTTGGCGACTTCCCATCCCACATACGGGGTTTGAACGACGATGCCCTCGGTCGCCAGCCTGTTCAATCCGGTACGAAGGGTGCCACGGGCGATCCCCAACTGATCGGCGAGGGCGGTTTCGGTGATGCGTTCTCCAGGTTTCAGATAGCCCGAAAGAATGGACTCCCTCAGGCTATCGGTCGCTTGTTGCTCAGCGGAGAGCTTCGAGATGGGCCGAAGCTGTGTCGGTTTCATGGCAGGGATCCTGATGTTTGCGGACCGAGATATAGCACTGCAAAGGGGATTTTGTACACGTTTGCCTGGCTGAGGATAGATGATGCGACGAAAAAAAGTACTGATGCGTCATCTAAATCATTGAATTATAATGTGTTGATTGATGATTGTTGACAATAAACGGTGTTGAGATTAGCTTTTCATCGGGCGGTACCCGTTGTGAATGCAAGGCTGCGAGCAACAATGGCATTGAATAGACGGTGAGCGGCTGAGTGCCAGAATTGCCGGCAGCTCGAAATCAGCGTCCCAGCAACCTTCAGAGGTGAATCATGAAAGTAGTGAGTAGTGTCGAGCAGGACCTGTATCACGATACTGAAGTCAGAATTCTGCGTCAGGATCTCGCCTTGGCGTTGCGAGCTGCCGCTTATCATGGGCTCGCCGAAGGCGTGTGCAACCACTTCAGTGTCACCCTCCCAGGGCGCCCGGACTTATTCTTGCTTAACCCGAGGGGGTTGATGTGGGAAGAAGTTCAGGCGGACGACATCGTGCTGGTGGATGATTTCGGCAACCGCATCGCTGGGCGGCATGAAATTGAACCTACGGCAATGTTCATTCACGCAGCAATTCACCGCATTGCCAAGAAAACATGTGTCTTGCATACGCACATGCCGTATGCGACAGCGCTGACCCTGACCGAAGCCGGTGGGCTGGATACGACGCTCTCGCAGAACGCCATGCGGTTCCATGAGCGTACAGTGGTCGATAAACAGTACAACGGCTTTGCGCTGGATCACTCCGAAGGTGAGCGAATCGCGCGTGCAATGAACGGTGCCGATATCGTGTTCCTGGGCAACCACGGGGTGGTTGTCTGCGCTGAGCGCATTGACTATGCATACGACGACCTTTACTACCTGGAGCGCGCGTGCAATGCAGAAGTCCTTGCGCGCTCGACCGGATTGCCACTGCGTCCAGCCGACGCGGGCATTGCAAAAATGGTGGCGGGTCAGGTCGACAGTGAGCGGCTGCAGTCCGAGCTTTTCTTTGAGGCGCTCAGCCGCAAGATAAAGTAATCCCGTGTTGCGTCCTAATATCTCGAACGTGAGCACTTCCCGGAGTTCGTCATTTCGAGAGGTGGTGACCAATCGCCTTTGGATTGGCACCTGACCTGTATGGAGAGTGTTAATGCACGCCCTTATTGTAGTTGCACATCATGACCCCGATTCGCTTACACATCGTGTAGCGGCCACTATTGCCGAGCACGTTTCATCGTATGAATCGCAGCACACCTGTGAGATCGCTGACCTTGCCAAGGAGGGGTTCGACCCGCGGTTTACCGCTTCGGATCGCGATACGTACCATCGCGTTGCACCGGTAGCACCCGATATTGTCGCGCAACAGCAGCGCATCGATAACGCCGATGCATTGGTGTTGGTGTTCCCGGTCTACTGGTGGTCGATGCCGGCGTTGCTCAAAGGCTGGATAGATCGCGTGTTCTGCAATGGGTGGGCCTTTGATTTCGGCGTAGAAAATCCTGAATCCAGCAAGTTGAGGGACCTGCGCGTGCACCTGGTCGCGCTGGGGGCATCTGGCGCTGAAGCTTATGCACGCCATGGTTACGACCAGGCGATGAACACCCAGATTGAGCACGGCATTTTCGGCTATTGCGGTGCGCAGATCGTAAGCTCGCGACTGTTGGGTGAGTCCGAGAGTGGCACCGCGGGCGCTCACTTGCTGACGGCCGCCGAGATTGGCCGGTCCTTGTTCGAACCCTCGCAACCCTCGCTGTAAGGCGCGGAACGAAGTGGGCCCGGCCTTGGGCATCAGGTGCTGATGTTCACGGGCGGGCACCTGATTGCTGGGATATTGACTGCGCAGTGACTCTAAAATAACCGATGGATGTTGGGTCCAAGCATGGAAAGTGAGCGTAAGGCGACCAGTTACGGGCTGCTGGCAATTCTGATCTGGAGCACTGCAGTCGCGTTACTTCGCCGTGTCAGCGAAACATTTGGCGCCATTGGCGGCGCTGCGTTGATGTATACACTCGGTGCCGTGATGCTTGCGGTGCTGTTGGGAAGACCGAGGCTAAGAGGGATCTCCCGATTTTATTTGCTAGCGGGTACAGGCATGTTTGTGCTGTTTGAGGTCGCTTTCTCTCTCGCGCTCGGCTACGCCGGTACTGACCAGCAGGCTATCCAGGTCGGTATCGTCAACTATCTCTGGCCGAGTTTGACCGTTCTGATCGCCATCGTAATGAACAACCAGCCTGCCAGGTGGCCGGTCATTCCGGGCACGCTGATGGCGTTAGTTGGCATTGCCTGGGTAGTGAGTGGGGATACGCTGACTGGGGTGGGTTTCCTTGCTGCTATCGAGGCTAACGCACTGAGCTTCGGGCTGGCGACACTCGGGGCAGTGAGCTTTGCGTTGTACTGCAATGTCACGCGCAAATATGCGAACGGTAAGAACTTGGTCACGTTGTTTTTCTCTGTGACGGCGTTGGCATTATGGCTGGACTATGCGTTCAGTGATGAGCGGGCCATTACGTTGACGTTCAGGGGTACGCTTGAGCTCGTAGCGGCGAGCCTGTCCTTCGCCCTGGGCTACGCCCTCTGGAATATTGGCGTCTTGCGCGGCAACCTCACGCTGCTCTCTACGGTTTCTTACTTTGGGCCAGTCTTTTCCTCTTTATTCGCCGCATTCTGGCTCGATGTTCAACTTTCGGTGCATTTCTGGCAGGGCACGCTTCTGGTGACTTTGGGTTCACTGCTTTGTTGGGGTGCGACCCGGCAGCACCCGGCGGCTCGCCTTGCCCAAGCGGATTGAGCTACCTCGCGATTGCCGGGCGGAAGGCTCTGGCCTTTGCAGCGCATTTGCCCGTGTCTGATACGGTTGAAACCCACGTCAAGGCAGCGGCGGGGAGGGCTCTCAGGTTGGGGAGTTTTCCCTGGCGGGTTGAGCGAACGCTCAGCCCGCCAGGAATGTGCCCCGTTGACCGTTGACGAACCCTGTCACGCTTGGCGGGTTAGCCTGATGAGCCTCGATTTCATGCGCGCGCAGGCCACCTTATTGGGGTAATGGCAGCTTGATGGTGCGACCGCCATCTACCACCATCACCTGGCCGGTAATGAAGGATGCGGCATCGCTCGCCAGGAACAAGGCCATGTCACCGATGTCTGCCGGTTCTCCCAATCGGCCGGCGGGGTGAAGGTTTAGCAGATTTGCCATTGCGCCTTCGCCGAGCTGCTCGTCGAGATAGGCCTTGCTGAGCGCAGAATTAATCCACCCAGGTGCAATGGCATTGCACCGGATCCCCTCTGTACCCAAGTCGACCGCAAGGGCTCGAGTAAGCCCGTGCACGCCGGCTTTTGAGGTGCAGTAGGCCGTATGCAGCGGATTGGCGCCTAGCCCTTCTATCGAGCTGATGTTGATCACACTACCCCCACGTCCCCGAAGTAGCGGCAGCAAGTATTTCACCAGAAACACCGGTGCCCGCAGATTGATCGCCATCATGCGATCCCATTCTGACTCGGCCATGTCGTCCAGGCTGCTTTCGAACATGATGCCGGCGTTATTGACCAGGATATCCAGGCCGACGAATTTGTCTGCCACTGCTGCCGCAATAGTGGCAGGCGCCTTGGATACGGCCAAATCAGCCTCGACCCAAGTTACGTTTGGGTGGTCACTCAATGCCCCATCAAGCGGTTGGCGCTGTGCAATGACCACCTGCGCGCCGGCGGCGAGGAATTTTTCGCAGATACCGCGGCCAATCCCTCGGCCGCCACCGGTTACAAGCGCAATTTTGCCATTCAACATAAAGTGATCCTCAACCTTTATTGAATGTTGAAGGTGCGAATGCGAACAGCATTGCACCGAGAAAAGCACAGGCCGCGACGATGTAAAGCGCCAGGTCGGTGCTGTGGGTAAGGTCCACGGTCCAGCCCACCAACCAGGGGCTGACCAGTCCCGCGAGGTTGCCGATGGAGTTGATGAGTGCTACGCCTGCGGCCGCGCTTGCCCCCAGAAGTGTCGTGGGTACGCTCCAGAACACAGGGAAGGCGGCCATCACTCCGCAGGTAGCCAATGTCAGGCCAACCATTGCGACGGCGCCATGATGAGCGAAGCGAGCCGCGATGATCAGGCCAGCCATGCCTATCAACAGTGAGATCGCCAGGTGCAGGCGACGTTCTCTGCGCAGATCCGAGGAGCGACCCACCACAATCATTACAATGCTGGCAACCAGGTAGGGCACAGCACTGAGCAGGCCGATTGATCGCAGGTCTGAGAAACCGGAGTTCTGGATAATGGTTGGCATCCAGAAACCCAGTGCGTACTCACCCATCTCTATGAAGAAGTACACCATGCTGAAGTACCAGACCACCGGTGAGCGAAGAAACGCTAGCCGGGAGTGGCCTGCTCGCGGGGCGGGAACATTTTTGGCGAGGTCACGCTGCAGCGCTTGGCGCACCAATTGTTTTTGCGTTGAACTGAGAAACGTTGCTTCCTCGAAACTGTTGGGGAGGCAGTGCTTGACCATCAGCCCTACAGCAACAGTGGGCACGCCGTAAATCACAAACAGCCATTGCCAGTTGGACAGGCCCATGGCGCCCCAAGTCATGGCTTGCATTACCCAGCCAGAAATTGGCCCGCCGATGACGCTGGACAGCGGCGCAGCTGCCATGAACATCGCAATGACTCTTCCGCGTCGCTCACTGGGGAACCAACGAGTGAAGAAATAGATCACCCCCGGGAAAAAACCTGCCTCGGCAACGCCGATCAGGAATCTGAACACATAGAAGCTGCTCACGTCAGAGGTCAGCATCATGGCCACTGTCAATAAGCCCCAGGTGACCATCAATGTGCCGATCCAGCGGCGCGGCCCGACACGCTCCAGAATCAGATTGCTCGGTACCGCGAACACCACATAGCCAATGAAGAAGATGCCGGCACCCAAGCCGTAGGCCGTTTCTGAAATGTTCAGGTCGGTCAGCATCTGCAGTTTCGCGAAGCTGACGTTGATCCGTGCGAAGTACGCCAGGATGTAGCAGAGGAACAAGAAAGGTATCAATCGCCAGCTCATGCGACGGTAGGCGGATTCGAGCAAATCGATTGAGGAGTTGCGTATGCCGTTATCGGTCAATTCCATGTGAGTCCCTACAGGCTTGGTGTTTGAGGTTACCCAACCATTCACATTGCTCTGCTGGGTCGGAATCTGCGCACGAGAAGCGTTCGAGCCCACCTGCAGGATCCAGCTGAATGGATGAGGACGCTTGGAAGCAGGCGGCTCCCGCTCGGTATTGCTGACCGCCTGTCAAACATAGCTACAATAATAATTTTTTGTAAAAAATTTTCATAAAATTGATAAAATGTCAGATAATTTCTATATGGGTTATTTATTGGCTTTGATTTGTCTTTTGTGGAAATTCGCTGCGTGCCCCGGTGGAGCGTTTTTGCCGCTCGCTAGGGCTGGCTCGAAGAGAATGATGAGGTTCGTATGACTGGTAATGCTGCAGGCGACGCTTTAATTGAAGGCGGATTCGAGTTGTCAGAGCCTGCCCCTGCTTGGGGTCACGAAATCCGAAAGCTGCGCAAGGCGCGCGGCAAAACGTTGGCCGAGCTGGCCCTGGCCACCGGCCGTTCTCCCAGCTTTCTGAGCCAGCTGGAGCGAGGAAACACCGATATCTCGATCACTGATTTGAGGAACCTGGCGGCCGCTCTTGGAGTGCCGCTCGGTTGGTTTTTTACCGCTGACAGCAAGCCACAATCAGAAGTGGGGCGGGTAGTGCGAGCGGATAGCCGGCGCCGCTTGGGCGCCTTTCTTGATGGCATTACCGAAGAGCTGCTCTCGCCCGACATCGGTGGCAGGTTCGAAATGTTTCTCAGCACATTTGCAAAGGGCGCCACGCGGCCGGCAGCGGTGCCCCGGGATACCGAGGAGGAAATTTACGTCGTCAAAGGGCAGTTCGATATCTGGATAGATGACGACATGTTCAGCCTCAAGGCCGGGGATAGCTTCCGTATCGTCCATGAGCCTTACCGATGGGTGAATACCGGCGATACCGAGGTTGTGGTCGTGTGGGTGATCGCGCCGCCGATTTACTGAAGGTCATCATGACCTGTGGGTTATTCGTGCCGATGTGCGCCTGCTGCGATCATGGGCATGTCGTTATGGTACGCAGCGCTTTGGTAAAGGGCGGGTTAGGTCGCCTGGGGCGTGCTCGGGCGTTCCGGCGTTCTGTACCAGGGCCTGGGTCCCTTGAGTGACTGCGTAGCGCGGTTGCTCGCAGTTGCTCAAGCGCTGCGCATAAGCCAGATATCAGCTGGCGGGAAGTGAGATCGTCTCCGACGACTTGCCGAGCACTGCGCAAAGCGCATCGATGATGATCTGGTGGTCTTGTCTGTCTGGCAGGCCTGAAACGGTCACGCTGCCGATGGGGCCCGTGCCGCGAACGATAATGGGAAACCCTCCTCCAAAACTGGCGTAATCCGCAGGCGGCAGATGATAGCGCTGGCTGATGTCCTTACCTTCCAGTTTGAGCTGGTGAGCAACCCGGTAAGAACTGCGCAGAAACCGTTGAACGGTATTGTTCTTGCGCCGTACCCAGTCATGGTTATCGGCGGTGACGCCCGGTCTGGCGGCCAGGAATAACGGGCGGTCAAAGCGCCTTACATCGATGACCAGCGGCCAGTTCTCGCGTGTGGCCTTGCTGTAGAGAAGGGCTCCTAGCTCCCAGGCGTTGTCCTCGTCGAAGCTTTCGAACTGTAACACCTGCTCTTGGTGAATCAGTACTGCCAACTCTTCCTTTAGATCCATTTAAGACGCCTCTGCTGTGGGTGCTTCACGCCAAGCGAGAAGCATTGGGGGCTTGAGTGAATGGGCAAACGGCTCGGTATGGCTGGCCTGCCCGTGACACCTAGGGCCGCAAGCTGCGGCCTTGGCAGGTGGCACGCCGTCGTCTCGGCGCGCATCACACATTCAATGCAGCATAAAATTCGCTACTCAATAAAAACAGATAAATAATTATCCAATAAAATATAAACTGTCTATATTTATCTGGCGAGGGAGCAGGAATGTTGACCCGCTGGTGCACGGTGCTGGCTCAGCAGTGTCACGAAAGCGAATGGCGGGACGGCGGTAGGTGCATCTGATCACTTAAAAGGAGCATTACATGAAGAACTGGTTCATCACGGGGGTATCCCGCGGTTTGGGCTTGGCCATGGCGCGAGCTGCATTGGCAAAAGGAGATCGGGTGTTAGGCACTGCGAGGGCAGCAGTTCCCGAACTTCAGGGCATGGGCGAGAACCTGCGAATCCTCAACGTCGACATGGGCGATGCGCAGGGTGTGGTGGAGGCCGTTCACGAGGCATTCAAGAGTCTTGGCCGGATCGATGTCGTCGTCAACAACGCCGGTTACGGCGTGCTGGGCGCTGTGGAAGTTTCATCGGATGCGCAAGTCCGGCAGTTGTTCGAGGTGAATCTCTACTCGCCTATTCGCATCGTCCGCACGGCCTTGCCATACCTGCGCGAACAGAAAAGTGGCCATATCATCAACATCACCTCGATTGCAGGGCGCGCTCCTGGTGTCGGTTCTGCTATCTATGCGGCGTCCAAGTTCGCCCTGGAGGGGTTCTCGGCTTCGTTGGCGCAGGAAGTCGAACCGCTAGGATTGCACGTGACGGCCGTAGCGCCCGGTCAGTTTCGTACGGATTTCCTGGCTGAAACCTCGCTGCAAGAGACGGCTGCGTTGGCAGAATATTCGCCGACCGTGGCAGCAGCGCTAAAGTCGATGTCCACTCTCCATGAGCACCAACTCGGTGACCCGGCACTGGCCGCAGAGGCGATCGTGCAGCTGGCGCATACCGAAGAGCCGCCTCTTCATCTGCTGCTGGGTTCGGATGCTTTGGACCGTGCCAAAGGCAAGTTGAAGACGATAACGGCAGAAATGGCACGGTGGGAATCTGTGACTATCGGGACTGATTTCAAGAGCTAAACGGGAACGTGAGTTGAGAGGATGACCCGCCCCTGCTTTTTCAAGGAGCAATGGATGATGCAAACCCGTTACGCATTGGATCTGGACGTTGTCAGCGTCATTTTGCAACAGGCGATAGATCACGCAAGTGCCCAAGGTTGGGCGGTATCGATCGCCGTTGTGGACGAAGGCGGCGGCCTGTTGGCTTTCGCGCGCATGGATGGCGCCAGCCTGCTCAGTGCAGAGCTTGCCCAAGGGAAAGCCAGAACCGCGGCCATTGGCAAGCGCGACTCGAAGGCCTTTGAAACGATGGTCCAGGAGGGGCGCCTGAGCCTATTGAGCGTACAAGGCCTTACCTGCCTGGAGGGCGGCTTGCCGCTGCGATACGAAGGGCAGTGCCTGGGCGCGATTGGCGTTTCTGGCGTTGCATCGCACCAGGACATCCTGATCGCCAAGGCCGGAGCGGCCGTCATCGATTGATTCGATATTCACGAAAGGTCCAGTTGTCACGACGGGCTTTGCTCAGCGTTTTCATGGGTAGCGTTAGCAATGAAAAGAACCACGGCACTGACTTGCTTGGGGCTAGGCCTCATCTGGGGCTGTACTTACACCTTTCTCCAGTGGGCGACGCAACTGATCACGCCGCTGCAGACCACCTTCATTCGCGTGCTGTTCGGTTTTCTGCCTATTGCGGGTTACGGCCTGTTCACCGGCGTGCTGCAGTGGCGGCACATGCGCCACCTTCACCACTTTGCCGCGATGTCCATCCTGGCAGGCAGTGTCTACTTTTTTGCCATTACCGCAGGTACGGCATTGCTACCGTCAGGCGTTGCGGGGTTGCTCAATGGTGCGATCCCGCTGTTTGCCTTTCTGTGCGCTTGGCTGTTCCTGCGTGAGGAGCGGCTTGGGTTGCTCAAAGGCGCGGGTATCCTGATGGGCTTTTGCGGCATGCTACTGATCGCCGCCCCGTGGTCGAGCGCGCAAGCCGTGGATCCCGATGGCGTGGCCTTCATGCTGTTCGGGGCGCTGTGCTTCGGTGCCTCGTTCGTCTACACCAAACGTTTCATATCGCCACTGAAGATACCGGCCGTGGCGTTGACCACCTACCAGTTGGGGTTGACCTTGCTCACCCTGGCCGCTCTCACGCCCATGACAGGGATTGCCAACCTTGCGGCCAGGCCGGCTGCGATGGTGGGTATCGTGCTTGGGCTGGGCGTACTCAGCACCGGCATTGCCTACATCGCATTCTACCGCCTGGTGGAAACCGAAGGCGCGGTGGCGGCCTCGGTGGTGACCTACATCCCACCGGTGGTTGCTCTTTTGATAGGTGTGGCGGCTGGCGAACCTACGTCAGCCACTACCTGGATTGCAATGTTGTTGATTCTTGCTGGCGTGGCTGTGGTTCAGCTTGCGGGCCACTTTGAGCTGCGCTTTGGTTCGAGGTCGACTGATAAAGATAGTGGTCCTGAGCGGTCATCTGGTAGGTCCGAAACTGTCGGAGGCTAACTTCGAAAGGTCCAAGGAGGCGAATTATGAAGTGCTGGATCATTACTGGAGTTTCTCGAGGCTTTGCGCGGCCCTTGCAAATGGCGACAAGGTGATCGGGACCGTACGAAGCGAAGCGCCAGCTCTGGAATACCCCGAAGGCCGCTGGCGCGTGCTCAAGGTCGACATGCATGATGATGAAGACGTTATCGCTGCAGCTCACCAAGCATTCGAAACCTTTGGCAGAATCGATGTGCTCGTCAATAACGCAGGTTATGGGTTGCTTGGGCCGATCGAAAGCTCGACCGATGACGACTTGCACAAGCTGTTTCAGGTAAACGACTTCGCGCCGATCCGGATCATTCGCAAGGCCCTACCTTACTTGCGCAAGCAACAAGGCGCGCACATCGTCAATATTTCCTCAATCTCCGGACGCGCGCCGGGCTTAGGGGCCGGGCTTTACGCCGCCACCAAGTTTGCCGTTGAGGGGGTTACCGCCACTTTGGCTCGTGAGGTCGAACCCTTTGGCACCAATGTTACCGCCGTTGCCCCTAGCCAGTTTCGTACCGACTTTCTCGATGCAGAGCCGCGGCAAGCGGATACGCAAGATGCAGCTTACGGGGCAACCGTGGGTGTAGCACTGGACGCTTTGTAACGCTCGAACCACCTCCAGCCAAGCGATCCTGAAAGCGGTAGCGGCAGAACAGCCACCGCTGCACCTGCTGCTGGGCGCCGATGCGATGGAACGGGTGAGGACAAAAATGAGGGCAGTGGATGAGGAAATAATCCGCGGGGAAGCAGTCAGTGCCAGTACAGGCTTCCGGAAAGCCTAGATTGACTGTCGCCCATGCTGGCTGCGGCTTAGCGCGAGGTGAACTGTGGCCGGAGTGGTCAGCGAGCCGGTGGCTAGAATAGCGCCAGTTCTGCTGCTTGCCATGGCATAACTTTAAGTCCAGAATCAAGGCTATCCCTGTTTCAGGGATAGCTGAAAACCTATAGATTTCAAAGGCTCGCAGGCCCGATGCGAGTCTCGTTTCCCGCTCCAAATTGGCCTTAACGAAGTATTTCGGTAAGGCAAGAAAGAAGGCCCTTCGGGGCCTTTTTTCGTTTCTGGCTACTACAAAAATTCAGATTTTTTCCCTTCCTTGTCCACCCCACGATATTCATTCCCTGGAAAACACGCTTATTCAGGCTGCGGGCTTTGCTCGAGTCAGCCTTGATTCAGGTGCAGATGCCCACCGGGCCTCGGACTTTGCACTGAGGCTCAGGTGATGTGCTGACTGGTCTGGCCTCTTCGCGGGCAATAGAGATCAGGGAGATTTACACAATGTCCACAGACAACCTCTTCCAAGGTGAAAACCTGACCCACCCACTGTTCTGCGTTGAGCCTGGCATCCCTTGCCAGGATGCCCGCGAGCAGCCTCGGAACTGATTGGCCGGGGTTGAGGGCGCGTCAGGACCGCCAGGTGCATGCGCGTGGAGCTCGATTTATGGCTCACCACTGAATCAAGGCAGACATGCTGATTCACACCCACAGCACCAGCAACGCAGCCACCAGGGCTGGAGGCATCACCAGCAGGCCCAGGCGCAAGAATTGCCAGGCACTGACATGTTCGCCTTCGCGACGGATTGCCACCAGCCAGAGCAAGGTCGCCAGTGAACCGGTAATCGACAGGTTCGGCCCCAGGTCTACGCCGATCAGCAGTGCAGCGGTCGCCTGTTGCGGCAGTTGCACCAGCGAACCCATGGACCCGGCTATCAGCCCCGTGGGCAAGTTGTTCATCAGGTTACTGGCAATGGCGACACCCACACCCGCCACCCAGCTGGAGGTGACCGGCGAGTCCTCGGCCAGTGTTGCCAACGCTTGGGCAAGACGCACGATCACGCCGGTTTGAGCGACCGCCTCGACCAATACGAACAAACCCGCCACCAGTGGCAGGACGCCCCAGGCCACATGGCGCAACACCGGCATCGGGCTGCGCCGCTGGCGCAGGTGAACCAGTGCCGTGGTCGCCATACCGGCGCAGAAGGTCGGCAGGCCCAGTGCCCGGTCCAGTGCCGACGCGCCCAGCAACAAGGCTGCGGTAAAGCCGATGCCCACTGCGCTCAGGCGCGCGCCTGCGGTCAATGGCTGGGTATCCACGGTCAAGGCCAGCGGCTGGCGGATCTGCCGGCGCTGGGCCAGGCGCAGCGTCAGGTAGGTGAGGGCAATCGCCGCCAGCGACGGCAGGCTGAACTGCCTCAGCCAGTCCAGCAGCGGTGGCATCTGGCTGCCGAACACTACCAGGTTGGCCGGGTTGGAGATCGGCAACACGAAACTGGCAGCGTTGGCGATGAAGGCACAGATGAACAGGTACGGTAACGGTTCGGCTCTGGCGGCCTTGCACGCGGCATACACCGCCGGGGTCAACACCACTGCCGTGGCGTCGTTGGACAGGAACACGGTAACCAGCGTGCCCACCAGAAACACCAGGTCGAACAGCCGTTGCCCGGAGCCCCGCGCATGGTGCACTGCATAACGGGCCAGCCAGTCGAACAGGCCTTCCTGACGAGCCAGCTCGGCCAGCACCATCATGCCGATCAGAAACAGGTAGACGTCACTGCCTTTGGCTACGGCGGCCAGCGCGTTGCCAGGAGTGATCAGCCCCAGACCGGCCAACAGCAATGCGCCGCCCATGGCCCAGACGTATTCGGGGATACGCCAGGGGCGCAGGATTACGCCGCAGGTGGCCAAGGCGGCCACCGTCCAGATGATCGATGCGTTGTCGCTCAAAGGCATGCTGGGTCAGTTTCCTGAAGGTGCAGAGGAGGGTGACGGCGAGGGGCCGGATGGGGCTCGGGCAGCGCCACCAGCCTGACAATGCCAGGGGTGCATGCCGGCTGCCACTGATGCGCGGCGAGCCTGTGGGCCGTTGCCGTCCGCGTCATTTTCAGCCGATATGCAGGCGGTTGCGCCCCGCGTCCTTGGCGACGTACAACGCTTGGTCGGCGCGTGCCAGCAGCGCCTCGTTGTTTTCCAGGTCGCAGCCTTGGGCACTGGCGACGCCGATGCTCACGGTCACCTGTTCAAAAGGACTGTCAGCGTGGGCAAGAGGTTCCAGGGCCAGGCAATCGAGCATCGCCTGGGCGACCCTGGCCGCGCCTGCGCAGTCGGTATCCGGCAGGATTGCCGCCAGCTCCTCGCCGCCGTAGCGCGCCAGCAAGTCGGGTGGCCGGCGCGTGCAGGCCGCCAGGCGCTGGGCCACTTGCTGCAGGCAGGCGTCACCGGCCAGGTGGCCGTGGCTGTCGTTGTAACGTTTGAAGTGGTCGATGTCGATCATCAACAGCGCCAGGGGCCTGCCACTACGCCTGGCCCTGCCGAGCTCCTGGGCTAGGGTCTCGTTGAAGCAGCGCCGGTTGGCAAGCCCGGTCAGCGCATCGTGCATGGCCAGGCGTTCCAGTTGCTGGTTGCTGTCGAGCAGTTGCTGCTGGGTCACCCGCAGTTCACCTTCTGCCAGGCTGCGACGACGCATGGCGCCGATCAACAGCCAGCCGATACTGCCAGTCAGCAACAGCAGGCCGCTCACCACCAGCGCCGACAGTTGCGCTTCCAGCTGCCAGGCCGCCAGTGCCTCACGCTTGCCCAGGGCGACAGTGGTCACCAGAGGAAGCTGGTCGCTCTTGCGAAACGCATACAGGCGTTCGACGCCATCCAGGCTTGACGTGAACGAAGCGGTACCCACCGACTTGTCGATCAGGTACTTGGCATAAATGGGCGAGCTGGAAAAGTTGCGCCCCATGTCCTGCTCGCGAAACGGGTAACGCACCAGCAGCGAGCCATCGGTGTAGGACAGCCCGATGGCCCCGTCGTGGCCGAGGTCGATCTGGCCGAACAGGCGCAGGAAGTTCTCAACGCCCAAGGTGACGGCCACCACACCGGCGAATTGCCCGGTGGCGTCGTCGAAGCGGCGGCTGATGGTGATGACCCATTCCTGATTGGCGCGGCTGCGAATAGGCAGCCCTATGAAGGGCTCGCGGGAAGGGTCGTCGCGGTGGTGGATGAAGTACGCACGGTCGCTGCTGTTGGCACCGGCCGGGATAGGGCGGTTGGACGACATCAACCAGCGCCCGTCCCTGTCGTACACGGTGATCCCGCTCAACTGCGGCATCAGCGGTTGCTGCCTGCTGACAAGCTGGGTGAGGCGTTCGATCTGCCGTGGCCCGCTGCCTTCGGTTTCAAGGCGTTCGACCAGCCCGAGCAGGATCATGGAGCTTTGCCGGACAATCCCCTCGGAGTAGGTGGACAGGGCTTGGGTCAGGTTCAGGCCATGGATGTCGACTTCTGCAAGGGCGCGTTCGCGGGAAGCCATGACTTTCCAGAGCGTCAGCGAAGCGAGGGAGCAACCAATGACCGATAGCAGCAGAACGACGAGTTGAATGTCACGCTTCACGGTGGTACCTGATGGAAATCCGAATTCCGGCGCTGGCGATCAATCGTTGAAAGCCATGGCATATAGCCATTCCTGGCTGCGGGCAAGCATACAAGGCGCTACCTGAAAGCGCAGTAACTACCGTAAAACCGGGCCATGCCGAGCAGGGTGTCGCCATCGGTAAGCATGAGCACTGGTGCCATAGCAACATGGCAGATTGAGACTATAGTAACGTCTTAAAAACAGGGACTGTGGGTGCCATGTCTACGATCGATCTGTCGTCCTCGCAAAGTCTTCGCAAACGCGTGTTGTTGGCTGGGGCGCTGAATATCGGCTCCATCGTCGCTTCCCAGGTCATACGCCTGGGTGGCAACCTGATCATCACCCGCCTGCTGCTGCCGGAAATGTTCGGCCTCATGGCCATCGCCACCACGGTTTCGGTGTTGCTGCTGTTGCTGTCCGATGTGGGGTTGCGGCAGAACATCATTCAAAGCCCGCGCGGCGACGAGCCGCTGTTCCTCAATACCATCTGGTCGCTGCAGATCATTCGCGGCCTGGGGCTGTTCGTGGTGATGCAGTTGGTGGCGCTGGCGTCGTGGATTTCCCAGCACTTCGAAATGTGGCCGATGCATTCCACCTACGCTGACCCTCAGCTGCCCGGGATATTGGCTGTCACCGGCTTTTTCGCAATCATCTTCGCCTTCCAGTCGACCAAGATCGATGTGGCCATCCGCACCTTCCAGCAGAAGAAAGTGGTGCTGGTCGAGCTGGTGTCGCAAATCGCCGGCCTGGTGGTGATGCTGGTGATCGGTTACCTGTTCCGTTCCATCTGGGCGCTGGTGGCGGCAGGCCTGGTCTCCACCCTGGTCACCACGGTGCTCAGCCACATGATTTTCCCAGGGCACAAAGACCGCCCGCAGTGGGACCCGGCAGCCCTGCGCGAGATCGTCAACTACGGCCGCTGGGTGTTTCTGTCGTCCGCCGTCGGCGTGCTGGCCATGCAGGGCGACCGGATCTGGTTCGGCGGCAGCATGACCGTGGCGCAGCTGGGGGTGTATTCGATTGCCGTGGGCATTCTGGCCGCCTTCCAGCTCAGCCTGCAGCGGCTGGCCGGGGCCGTGGCCTTGCCGGCCTTCAGCGAGGCGGCCAGGACCGGCGACATGGAGCGCCTGCGCAATCTGTATTTCCGCTTCAGGCTGATCTTCGATGTGCTGACCCTCTTCACCTGCGGCTTCCTGTTCACCGCAAGCCCGCTGATCATCCATTGGCTGTATGACGCCCGGTACCAGGACGCCGGGCAGATGATGGCGATCCTGTCGCTGTCGCTGTTCACCTTGCGCTACGGCCTGACGCAACAGATCTGGATGGCCCTGGGGCTGACCAAGTACATGGCCATGGACAACATCATCCGAGTGGTGGCGCTGTTCACCCTGATGCCGTTGCTGCTGGCCATCGGCGGGGTGACCTACGCACTGTGGGGGGTGGCCCTGCATACCTTCTTCACGCTGATCCTGATCTTCAAGGTCAGCCACCAGCTGGGCATGCTGAGTATCAAGCGTGAGCTGGTGGTGCTGCCCGTCATGGTCTTTGGCGCCCTGTGTGGCCAGTTCATCAGCCACCTGTTCGCCTTCTGACCGGCTGTACCAAGGACCTGAACGATGAATGTGATCGACTTTTTTGATCGGACCCGAATCATCAATATCCCGTCCAGAACGGACCGCCGCGAAGAAACCAAAGCCGAGTTCGCCCGCAACGGCTTCCACATCGATGACCAGAAGATCGGCTTTTTCCCGGCAGTGACGCCTACTGACCAAGAGGGCTTCCCCAGCATCGGCGCCCGGGGCTGCTTCATGAGCCACATGCAGATACTGGAAGAAGCCGTGCGCCTGAATGTCGACAACATCCTCATCATGGAAGACGACATCCAGTTTTCCCGGCGCATTGGCCCGTTTGGCAAGAAGGCCATCGAGTCCCTGCAAGGCATGGACTGGGACATTGCCTACCTGGGTCATTCCTGCGAGGGCAATTCCGATACCCCCGGCTGGGTGCTGGTCGATCGCCCCATCCACCTGTCGCACTTCTATGCGGTGAATGGCAAGAGCGTGGGCAAGTTGCGGGACTTTCTCGCGCAGATCCTGCAGCGCCCGCCAGGGCACCCCGACGGCGGGCCGATGCACTATGACGCGGCCCTCAATACGCTGATCCACACCGACAAGAACATCCAGGCCTACTACTTCACCTGGAACCTCGGTTACCAAAGGCCTTCGCGCACCGACCTGCATGCCTTGTCGATATTCGACCGGTTGGCCATGCTGCGGCCGGTGATGGCCCTCTATCGGCGCTTGAAGGCGGAAAAGCTCAGGAGAACCCGATAGCCCTCAGCGTATTTAACCCAGCGCTGCGGCCTGCTGAAGGTTCAATGAGCGTGTCTCCGGCGCCAGCAGCCACGACAGCAGCAAGCCGAAGAAGGTGATGCCTGCGGCCACATACATGGTCTGGGCGATGCCGAGTGTATCCAGCGAAATCGGCACCAGGTAGGTGCCCACCGCCGCGCCAATACGTGAGATCGAAGTGCCCACGCCCACCGCGAATGCGCGGATCTCGGTCGGGAAGATTTCGTTCGGATAGACCAGCGTCAGCACCTGGGCGCCGCCAATGAACAGCGCGTAGAGGGCGAAGAACAGCAACACCCAGATGCCCGCGCCGTTGTTGAATGCGCCAAGGCAGAGCAGCGCCAGGCCCGACACGCTGAAGCTGTACAGCAACAGGTTACGACGGCCGAGGGTGTTGATCAGGCGGGTGGCGATGATGCAGCCGAGCACGAAGAACAAGGTGATCAGCACCGAGCCGATGGCGGCGCTGTCGCCTTTCACGTTCATCGCCGCCAACACCTTGGGCGCGAAGGCGTATACGGCGAACAGCGGGATGATGCAGCAAGTCCAGAACACGATGACGAACAGCATGCGCTTGGCATAGCCCGAATAGATCAGGCTCCACACGTTGACCTTGTAGTTCGGGCTCTCTTCCGGAAGGTTGTTCAGGGAAAAATCATTGCCGTACACGCGTTTGATGATCTGCTCTGCCTCGGCGCCCCGGCCTTTGCCCAGCAGCCAGCGTGGCGATTCCGGGGTGCCGATACGCACCAGGAACAGCGCCAGGCCGATGCTGGCCGAGCTGGCCAGCACCCAGCGCCAGGCGTCGTCACCGCCGCTGCGCAGCACCAGTTCACCGACGATGTAGGCCGCCGCTGCGCCGGCGAACCAGAGGATCGTCAACATCGCCAGGCGTGGGCCGCGATACTTCTTTGGCATGAACTCCACCAGCAGCGAAGTGGCGACCGGGTACTCGATGCCCACGGCAATGCCGATGACCAGGCGCAAAACAAAGATCGTTTCAGCGGAATCAGCCCAGAACTGAGCGATGGAGGCAAGCATGAACAGGGTAGGGCCGACAAAGAACAGGCGCTTGCGACCCAGGCGATCGGTCAGCCAACCACCGAGAAAGCCGCCGAAGAAGATCCCGATCAAGGCCGATGCCGCAATCAGGCCTTCCCAGAAGTTGCTCAGGGACAGCGAAGCGCTGATGTGTGCCAGGGCCACACCGATAATACTGAGCACATAACCGTCGACGAACGAGCCGCCGCCCGAACGCAGCGTGAGTAGCCGGTGGAAGTTGTTGAGCGGTACATCTTCTACTGAAAGTGTGGGGCGGGTCATTTTTATATCCTGATACAAGGCGTTTGAAGTTCGGCAGGGCAACACCGCGAACAATAAATTCCGCGGCGGAACTCTCGCAAAAACATCAGTGGGCGATAGTTGTGGTTATTGTTGTTATGCAACGGGGCCTGTCCTTGACCTGATCAGGTTTCATACCTGATTTCTTTCGACGGCGGGTGCCCGAAAAAAGCACTGTAGGATCGGCTGAAATGCGTGCACGAGACGAAACCGCACGCCAGCGAAACATCGAAGATCGATGCACTGGAGTTTTGTATCAAGCGGCGTGCTTCGGTGATTCTGAGTTGGAAATAGTACTTCTGCGGCGTGGTGTTCAGTTGATCCTTGAACAGCCGCTGGACCTGCCGTATCGACAGGCCGACGACCTGGGCAAGCTGCTCCGGGCACAGCGGCTCTTCGATATTCGCCTCCATCAAGGCGATGACCTCGCGCAGCGCCTTGCTCACCTTGGGTTGCTGCGGCTTCTGCACACTGCGGTACTTGCTCCGGTCGGCATCCAGCGTGTCCAGTACTGCGTCGGCCAGCTGGGGGCCGGCACCCGATGCGAGCCAGCGCATCATCATCTCGAAAGCGCCATTGGGCGTGGCGGATGTCATCCGGTTTCGGTCGAGCACCAGCGGTTCATGGGTCACGTTGGCGTGCGGGGCACGCTCTGCCAGGGCCGTGCGCTGCTCGGCGTGGATCGCGCAGCGGTAGCCATCCAGCAGGCCTGCGCTGCCCAGGTACCAGGCACCGTTCCACAGCCCGCCAAGGGCGATCGGCAGCCTGGCGATCTGCTTGAGCAAGGTCGACAACCAGTTCGGTGCGGTCCTGGCAGCACGCAAGCCGCCACAGATGACCATCAGGTCGAGGTCGGACAGGCGAATGTCGGTCAGCGGCGTGTCAGGCCTGATCGGGATGCCCAGGTCGCTCATGACTTCACGGTGGTCATGGCTGAACGTGTGCACGCGCACCGCGCCCGGCGCCAGCAGGTTGGCGGTGACCAGCACATCCAGTGCCTGGGTGAAGCACGGTAAAGAGAAGTTCTCGAGCAGGAGAAAGCCGACGCTGGAGGTGTTTCGTTCGACGCGCTCCTGGGAGATGAAACCCAGATTACGGTCGGCGAAGGTACGGCTGAACGCTCTTGTACTTGTTTTCATGGCGGCACCCGGTAGCCCAGGCGCAAGGCCTGAGCAACTCATTGAATGACGATGCTTTATTGATGGGTAAAGTTGCCATCAGTGTGCGCATTAATATAAAGGCCGAATCAGGCGTTGGTCTAACGACTTTGTCAGGCCTTTTTCGATAACCCCTTGTTATGGCTGCGTAACATAAGGTCGCGGATGGCTGATTGTCCAGCAGGAATTAAGTGGATTGCTCGCATGAATTTTAGTTATGCGTAAGGTAATTTTTGTGCCGGTGTAACTTTCTCGGCGCGGTGTACTATGTGAGGCAGTGATTAAAGTTTCACTCATTTGCACCACGACAACGGGCTTTGGTGTCTGGAGGATAATAATGAACAGCAACGAATCCGTGATTGGCCTGATCAAGCAGCGCAAGCCTCGCCATGTGTTGCCGCGCGAGCTCTACCTCGACCCTGAGGTCTATCGGCAGGACCTTGAGCACATCTGGCACAAGGACTGGGTGTTTGCCGGGCATACCTTCGAGATTCCAAAGGCTGGGCAGTATTTCACCCTGCAGATCGGCGATTACCCGGTGGCCGTCGTGCGTGGCAAGGATGGCGAGGTTCGCGCGTTCCACAACGCCTGCCGCCACCGCGGTGCCAAGGTGTGCGAGCACGCCAGTGGCAAGGTCGCCAAGCTGGTATGCCCGTACCACAAGTGGACGTTCGAGCTCGATGGCAACCTGATCTATGCCGGCAACATGGGCGCCGAGTTCGATAAATCGAACTACGGCCTGAAACCCGTGCATATCGAAGTGGTGCACACCTACATCTATGTCTGCGTCGCGCAAAAGGCCCCGGACTTCTCCAGCTTCCGCGCCGCCGTCAGCCCGTTCATCGCGCCGCACTTCCTGGAAAACTGCAAGGTCGCCTTCGAGTCGAACCTGATCGAGAAGGGCAACTGGAAACTGGTCTTCGAGAACAACCGCGAGTGCTACCACTGTGACGGCACCCACCCGGAGTTGCTCAACTCCTTCGTCGAGAACCTTTCGGTTGCCGGCGTGGGCGGCGATGACGACCCGGAACTGGTCGCGCACTGGGACCGCTGTGAAGCCGCCGGCATGCCCAGCCGGCTGAACATGGACCCGCTGGGGCGCTTCCGCATGACGCGCATTCCGCTGTCTGCCGGTGCGGTCAGCTACACCATGGACGGCAAGCCGGCCGTTGCCGGTCGGTTGGACAAGAGCGGTGAGCCAGACATCGGCGCATTGCTGTACTTCAACTACCCCTCGACCTGGAACCACTTCTTGGGCGACCACGCATTGAGTTTCCGCGTGCTGCCAATCGGGCCCGGCGAGACGCTGGTGACCACCAAATGGCTGGTGCCGGAGTCTGCCGTGGAAGGGGTCGATTATGATCTCGACCGCCTGACCAAGGTCTGGTTGGCCACCAACGACCAGGATCGTCGCCTGGTCGAAGGCACCCATGCCGGCGTTTCCTCGCCGAGCTACGAGCCTGGCCCGTTCTCCGAGAATGCCGAGAATGGTGTCTGCCAGTTCGATGACTGGTACTGCGAGACCATGCTCGAGCGCCTGGAAGGGCGGCCGCCGCTGAAGTCGGTAGGTTGATTGGGCCAAGACAGGGCGTCACATGCCTGTCATGCGCGGCTGATAGTGTGCCGGTCCCCTTTCGTGGCACAAGGTGTGCGACACGGTGTATCCCGGCACGATCCGCAAGCAGTTCATGCTCCGCTCCAGCGACATGCGCAGCGATGAGTTCGCTGCCTTGTTCACCCAGCTTTACGGCAACCTGTATGCCGACATGCCGCCGCTGGGCGAGGGCATTGCCATCGGTGGCGTCTATGGCCGCTTTGACGGCATGAGTGTGCGGCGCATGCACTACCAGGGCGATTTCACCATCGTCCTGCCGACGCCGCAGGACGAAATCACCTTTGTGCTGCCCACGGCGGGCAAGATCATCTTCGACCACCGCGGCGAGTCGATCGGCGGTGCCCAGGTCGGCCTGGCAGTGGACAAGCTCGACATCCGTTCGGTGCGCATCACCGAGGGCCACGCCCAGTGCGGTATGTCGATCCGCCGTGGCGCGTTCGCCGAGCGGCTTTCGACCCTGCTCGAACAACCCTTGCCCGCGCCGATTCGCTTTGCGCCGCAGGTCGACCTGGGCAACCCGGCGTTTCAGGGGATCCGGGCCTTGCTCGAACTGGCAACCGGGACCGAGTTCGACCAGCTGATCAACACCGGCCTGCTGATGCCTGTACGCTTGCAGGAGATGCTGGTCGACGCGCTCCTCGAAACCTGGCCGCACAACTACAGCGAGGCATTGCGCAAGCCTGCACCGGCGATTGCACCGCGGCACGTGAAGCTGGCCATGGCCTATTTGCGCGAGCATCCGGCCAGGCAGGTCAGTGGCAGCGAGCTGGCGGGGTTGGCCAATGTCAGCCTGCGGGCGTTGCAGGATGGCTTCCGGCGTTTTGCCGGGACATCGATCGTTGGCTATCAGCGGCAGGTGCGGCTGGAGCAGGCACGAGAAGTGCTGGCGCGCGGGGAGGGCGGGTCGGTGGCGGAGGTTGCCTTGCGCCATGGTTTCAGCAATGCCGGGCGGTTTGCCCAGTACTTCCAGCAAGCCTTTGGTGTCAGCCCGGCTTTGATTCGGCGCCGTTAGTCGGGGGCCACAAAGTGGCCCCCTTCAGGCATCAGAAGGCATAGCTGGCCTTGAGGCTGCCACTGACGCCATGGCTGTCCCCGCCCCCCATGGCTGCCACCTCGGCCCCCACACTCAGCGCCCCGAGGTTGGCCATCAGGTTCACGCCACCCACGAACTGGTCACGATTATCAAAGGCCGCCCGCTGCTCGATATCCAGCCCCAGCAGATGGCCTTCGCTGTCGACCTCATGATCGCCCAGCACATGCTCGTAACCCACCTCGACCCCCGGCACCAGCTGCCAGCTGCCCACGGCGACCGGCGCCAAGGAGGCCTTGAGGTTGGCCACGGCAGCGCGACGGGTTTCTTTCAGGTCATCCACCTGCAGGGCCAGCTCGCTGCCTTTCTCGGTGAAGCCATTCATGTCAACGCGGCTGACCCGCAGCCCCAGGCTCGGCTCCAGCACCAGGGCGCCGGTGGGCAGGCGATAGCCCAACGCCAGGCTGCCGCCGGCCAGGGTGCCGTGGCTGTCGCCCTTGGCCGTGCCCAGGCCGCCGCCGAGTTCGCGCTTGCTCGAATAGTCGAGCCAGCCGGCGCTGGCATCGGCGTCGATGAACAGGCCTTGTTCCAGGCCATTCGGTGCGAAGCGCGCCCCCAGGCTGAGGAAGGTCAGGTCGGTGTCCGCCTCGCCACCGGCGCCCCCGACATTGCCATTGCTGTAGCCGAAACCGGCATGGGCGCTGAGCTGTTCGGAGAAGCGCTGGGTCATGCCGACCATCAGGCCCTGGCTGTGCTCGTTGCTGCTGGCCGCGTGGGATGAGCCATCGGTGCCCAGGTAGCCGGCCAGCGCGGTGCTCCACAGGCGCGACTGGCCGACCTTGAGGTCGGTGCCATCGGCAAAGGGTGCGGCCGCTCGGTCGATCATCGCCCCCTGGCGCAGCAGGAAGCTGGCGGCGTCGGCATGTACCTGGCCACCCACGGTCGACTCAACGCCACCCAGCGTGCCGGCGTCGATGGCCGACTGCAGGTAGTAGTTGTAGGCGGTGTAGTTGCCCGAAAGCGCGGTGTCTTGCAGTTGGCCTAGCAGCTGTGCACCCGCCGCGGCGTTGCCCAGCAGGCCGGCTTCGCCGGGCAGCGTGCCGTAGCGCACCATCTTGCCGCGCAGCACGTAGAGGGTTTCCTGTGACAGCCCCAGGCCCTGTTTCAGGTAGTTGTCCATGGTCCCGTATTCGGCGGTGACCTCATCCAGGCCAGCCTGCAGGTAGCTGGCTTCGACCCCGAGCAGCGGCGCGTAGATCGCGGCCATGCTCGCCGGCATGGCGGCCAGTGTCGCGGCCACGCGGGCAGCGGTGTAGTCGTTGGTGGCCAGGTAGTTGCTCATGATGGTCGCGTCGTCGACCCCAGCGATGCTCAGCAGCACGGCGGCGGTCCAGCCAGTGCGGTCCTTGCCGGCGGTGCAGTGGAACAGCGCGGCACCGTCGGCGCTGGCCAGTTCGTTGAACAGCACGCTGAACTGCCCGCGCATGCCGGCATCGCTGACGAAGGCGCGGTTGGTTTCCTGCATCATCGCCCGCGCTTGCTCGGCGCTGGTGAACGAGATGCTGGTGATGTTCGAGCCCGAGGTAGTGCTGCCGATGATGTCGATGTTGGTGTAGCTGGCGCCGGCCGGCAGGGTGTCGGGCGTGCTGGCGATTTCGCTGGCGGTACGCAGGTCGTAGACATCGCTGATGCCCAGGCCGTTGAGGATGGCGAGGTCGGCCGCCGTCGGGGTCAGGGCGTTGGAGCGGTAGAACACGCCAGCGCGCATCACGCCATCATGGCTGGTGGTGTAGGCGCTGGTGGTGCCGGCGATGTCGCGGAAGTTGTCCATGCCGGCCAGGCGCGGGGTGTCGAGTGCGTCGGCGGCATTGGCGGCGGAAATGGCCAGAGCAAGCAGGGACACGGAGCAGAACAGACGTTGCAACACGGAAGTAGCCTCGATCAGGTGCGTTGGGCTGGCTACTGTCCGTGGGCAAGATGAAACTGAATGTTACAAGTTGCCGCGCAGCGCAAATGGCTGCGCGTTCTGTCTGCTGCGTGCGTTTTTCGTCTCTGTGGGCCGGTCAGAGGTGATCGGCATCCACCACTGCCTTGGCGAATGCCTGTGGGGCCTCTTGTGGCAGGTTGTGGCCAACACCGCCAGTGATCAGTCGGTACTCGTACTTGCCGGTGAAGCGCTGTGCATAGGCCTCGGCCGGCGGGTGCGGCGCGCCATTGGCGTCACCTTCGAGGGTGATGGTTGGCACACCGATGCTGGGCAGTTTGGCCAGCCTGGCTTCCAGTGGGTCGTACTGGGTTTCGCCCTGGGCCAGGCCCAGGCGCCAGCGGTAGTTGTGCACGGTGATGGCGACCTGGTCCGGGTTGTCCAGCGCCTTGGCGCTGCGATCGAAGGTGGCGCTGTCGAAGCCCCACTTGGGTGAGGCGGTCTGCCAGATCAACTTGGCGAAATCGTGGCGGTTCTTCTCGTAGCCGGCTTGGCCACGTTCGGTAGCGAAGTAGTACTGGTACCACCACTGCAACTCAGCGCTCGGCGGCAACGGTGCCTTGGCAGCTTCCTGGCTGCTGATCAGGTAGCCGCTGACCGAGACCAGTGCCTTGATCCGCTCGGGCCACAGCGCCGCCACGATATCGGCGGTGCGCGCGCCCCAGTCGAAGCCGGCCAGTACCGCGTGCTTGACCTGCAGTGCATCCATGAAGGCGATCACGTCGCTGGCCAGTGCCGAAGGTTGGCCGTTGCGTGGCGTATCAGGCGAAAGGAAGCGGGTTTCGCCATAGCCGCGCAAGTAGGGCACCAGTACCCGATAGCCCTTGGCGGCGAGGGCGGGGGCGACGTCCTGGAAGCTGTGGATGTCGTAGGGCCAGCCGTGCAGCAGGATCACCACCGGCCCGTCGGCCGGGCCTTGCTCGACGTAGGCGACGTCGAGGACGCCAGCCTTGATGTGTTTCAGCGGGCCGAACGTGTCGCTCGCCTCGGCGGCAGGCTGCGCCTGCGCCGCCTGGGTAGTGGTGGCTGCCGTGACGGCCAGTGGCAGCAGGGCACAGGCAAACAGGATGGAACGGCTGAAGCGACGGGGTGCGGTCGATGCGACGGGTAGTTGGCGAGCTTGCATGGGGCGTCTCCTTGGCTTGGCCATCGGCGCTGTGGGATGCAAGTCATTCAAGACGATCGCTGTATCGAGGATGTGTCGATTGCAGCTGCGGTGAGCGTTCTTGTGTATCCGGTCTCAGTTTGTACACATTGAGATACAGGCGCGGCGCTCGATGCCGTGCGCCGAGCACCTCATCTGATCCGCTTTTTTTCTTCGAACCTGCATCTGTAACCGTATCAGCCTGAAGCCGACAATGCTCTTCATCCCTGCTATCACACTGAAGAGGTTTCGATGGGCAAGCTCGCGCTGTTTCTGGGTGGCTTTCTGCTGTTGACCATTCTGATTGGCCTGTTGGGCACCATTCCGCCAAGCTGATGCTCCCCCCGCCCTCCGGCCCGTCTACCTCGCGAGATGGGCCAGATTGCTGCCAGATCCTGGCAGTCCTCCTCGGCCGTACCGCTGGACCAGTGGTAGGTGCAAGTCGTTCTCAAGTGTAAAGGCCTCGTGTAGTCTCCCGCTGCGTCATAATGGGTCGTACATAACGAACCCAGTCTTTTGCCTTGGGAGTCAGTACATAGATGGAATGCAAGAAGGGCACTTCAGCCATGCTGGAGTGGCGTAGCCGTTATCTCAGCGAAGGCATCCTCGAAGAGGAGCAATACGATCAGGCGCTGCGCTGTGCCGAGTCACTGGAACAGACCGGGGTGATCAGCGCGCAGGAATGGATCGAGCTGGTCAAGGCGGCGAATATCGCGCTGCTGAGCGTACGATAAGTCCTTCATTGCTCGGGGAAATCTGTCCACAAAAAACGTGGGTAGGTCTGTGGATAAAGTTCTGTAAGCCAGGCAAATGGCGGGCTCTGTTAAATTGAGCAGAATTTGAACAGCGCTCAGCACGCCCGTTCAGAGGCGGCTTCCCCGGCCTGGCGCAAGGCCAGCAGCAACTCACGCACCCGGGCCGGCAACTCGCCGGAGGGGTACACCGCATGCATCTGTGGGTCCTGGCCGGTGCTTGAGGTCAGCCGGTAATCCGCGCACACCCGCACCAGGCGCCCAGCCTTCACCTGTGCCTCTGCCACCCAGTCGGCCAAGCGTGCGATACCTGCGCCGGCCAGGGTGCTGTGGTACACCGCGTCGCCCGAACCCAGGCGCAAGCGTGGGTGTGGGCGCAGGCTGGTGATCTGGCCATCACGGCAGAAGTGCCAGGCTTTGAGGATGCGCGGCGCGGTATGCAGGATGAGGGCGTGCTTGTCCAGCTGCTCGGGCCGCTCGGGCATGCCAGCGCGGGCGACATAGGCAGGGCTGGCATACAAGTGGCGATGATAGCGCCACAGCGGATAACCAATCAGCTCACTCGACTGCGGAAAGGCACCGCGGACCACAAAATCGAACTTGCCGTGCAACGGGTCGAGGGCCGCGTCGCTGTACTGCACGTCGAGGGTCACTTGCGGGTGGCGCTGGCTGAAGCTGGCCAGCACGTCAGGCAAGACATGCTCGCCGAGCAGTTGCGGCGCGGCAAAACGTACCCAGCCTTGCGCACTGCCGGTCAGCGCGGCCAGTTCATCGGCAGCGTCGCGTTGCACATCCAGCAAGCGTTCGGCGTGGGGTAGCAGCCGCTCACCGGCTTCGGTGAGGGACACGGCGTTGGCGTTGCGGTTCAGCAGCTTGCACCCGCTATTGTCTTCCAGGGTTTGCACCGCACGGGTCACCGCGCTGGGTGAACGGCCGAGAGCGCGTGCGGCGGCAACAAAGCTGCGCTTGTGCGCAACACTGACGAAGGCCTGGATTTCGCGCAGCATGTCCAATGCCATGGAGGGCTCCTGATTGCAGTTTTCGCAATATGGCATTTCAACACAAGCGCGCCGCTTTGATTAGCCTTGCAGTCTGTTTTCACTGCCTGGAACCGCGCCATGATGGATATCGCCGTACTTTCCCTGTTCGCATTCGCCGCCGGCCTGATCGATGCTGCCGTCGGCGGCGGCGGGTTGATTCAGATCCCGGCGCTGTTCAATGTGCTGCCTACTGCGCAACCAGCAGCGTTGCTCGGCAGCAACAAGCTGGCCTCGGTGTGCGGCACGGCCTTTGCGGCGCGCTCGTTCATTCGCAAGGTGACCCTGGACTGGGGCCTGATCGTGCCGGCGGCGGTCAGTGCTTTCGTTATGTCGTTCGCCGGCGCAGCCACGGTCTCGCTGGTGCCACCTAGCGTGATGCGCCCGGCGGTGCTGGTGCTGATCGTGCTGATGGCGATCTACACCTTCTGCAAGAAAGACTTCGGCACCTTGCACAAGCCGGCCAAGATCGGCCGCCGGGAGCAGTGCCTGGCAGTGCTGATCGGGGGGGCGATCGGCTTCTATGACGGCTTGTTCGGCCCGGGCACCGGCAGCTTCCTGATCTTCCTGTTCATCCGTTTCTTTGCCCTCGACTTCCTGCATGCCTCGGCGTCGGCGAAGGTGGTCAACATCGCCACCAACCTGGCGGCCCTGGTGTTCTTCGTGCCGTCGGGCAATGTGCTTTACGCCATTGCCTTGCCGATGGCCGCGTGCAATATCCTCGGCGCATTGACCGGGACCTGGCTGGCGGTGCGCAAGGGCGCAGGCTTTGTGCGCGGCCTGTTCCTGATTCTGCTGTGCGTGTTGATCGCCAAGCTGTCCTGGGACCTGCTGACCTGATTCAGATTACCTGGCGCTGTGCCTCGGCCTGCTCGACGCGGTTGCGGCCATGGGCCTTGGCCCGGTACAGCGCCTGATCGGCGCGTGCCAGCAGTTCGTCCAGGCTGGGCGCGGTTTCGTCCGCGGCGCAGCCAGCCAGGCCAATGCTGACCGTGATCTGCAGGCGCGCATCGCCCTGGGCCGCATGCAGGTCCTGCACGGCGCGGCGCAGGCGTTCGGCGGTGAACTTGGCCTGCTCCGGTGGCAAGCCCGGGAGCACCACCACGAACTCTTCGCCGCCCAGGCGAGCCAGCAGTTCTTCGTCGTGCAACTGGTCCTGCAGGGTGCGGGCGAACTGGCGCAGGACCTGGTCGCCCACCGCATGGCCATGGCGGTCGTTGATCGATTTGAAATGATCGATGTCGAGCATCATCAAGGTCAGCGGCAGCGCCTGCTGCTGACGGCTCTCTAGCAGGGCATTGGCTTGGCGGGTGAAGGCACTGCGGCTGAGCAGGCCGGTGAGGTGGTCGATGGTGGCCTGGCGTGCCAGGCGTGTCAGCAGGCTGCGATTGGCCTGGCTGACACAGGCGACCACCAGCGGGCCGAGAACCAGCATGGCGATACCCAGGCGTGCCGACATCAGTGTGGTGACCCCGGGTTCGCTCTGCGGCACGCTGAAATGCATGAGGTTCTGCGCCACCGCGACGATCAGCGTGCTGCCAGCGGTGAGTGCCAGCAACGACACCAGAAAGGGTGAGTACGTCCAGGCACACCACAACAGCGCGGCAATCGGAAAGGCGATGGCGCCTGGCCCACCAAAGGCAATGCTGAAGGCCAGTGAGGCCAGCAGCACCAGCAAGGGCGCCAGGCGGATGGCCTGGGCGCCGCTGCGCATCAGTACACGCGCCGAAGGGGCGGTGAGCAGCACCGGCAACACCAGCACGCTGGTCGAGAACTGTTCGCTGAACCAGGCCAGCCAGGTGGCCTGCAGCGATTTTTCGAACCACGGTGCGGCCATCACGCAGGCCATGCTGGCTGCCACCACGGCACCCGCCGCGCAGGCACCGAACACACTGAGCACGCCATGCGGGGTGCGCATGCGCCGATGCAGGCGGGGCAGGCGTGACAGCAGCCACCACACCGTCACCACCACGCCGAGGTTGCACAGGTTGAACCACAGAGCTGGCCCCCAGGTACTGCCACAGGCCAGGTCGGCCGCAACCATCGCCAGCCACACCAGGGTAATGCCCAACAGGCTGGCCTGGCGCGGGTAGCGCAAGAGCACGCCGGCCATCACTGCATTGACTGGCCAGAACAGTGATAACGATTCGATCGGCCGGGCCAGGATCCCGCCAAGGGTCAGGGCAAAGGTCAGCCCGAACAGGGAGATAAAGGGCAACAGACGCGATTGTGCTGGAAAAACCATAGGCTCGACCGACAAGCGGGAACGAAATCCAGGACAACGGCAATAAGCACCTGGGGCGTTGACGCGTCAGTGTGTTGGCACCGGGTGCTTGATGTCAATCTGCCGTAATCGTGCAAGTTGATGTCAAATAGCCTCCATTCCTTGCCAGATTGCCTAAAGGCCGAAGAACCAGGGCACCATCAGCACGGTCACCAGCATCACCAGCACGGTAAAGGGCACGCCAATTTTGACGAAGTCGCCAAAGCGGTACTGACCCGGGCCGAGCACCAGGGTGTTGACGGGTGAAGACACTGGCGTCATGAACGCCGCCGATGCCGCCAGGGCCACGGTCATGGCGAACGGGTAGGGCGACATCCCCAGTTGCGTTGCTGTGCTGATCGCCACCGGTGCCATCAGCACGGCGGTGGCGGTGTTGGAAATGAACAGGCCGATGACGGCCGTTACCGTGAACAGGCAGGCCAGCATGGCCAGCGGCCCGGCCCCGCCCAGCAGGCTGACCAGCCCGCCCACGGCCAGGTCGATGCCGCCGGTTTTCTGCAGTGCCTGGGCGAACGGCAGCATGCCGACGATCAGCACCAGGCTCTGCCAGTGAATGGCCCGGTAGGCGCTGTTCATGTCGATGCAGCGCCCGGCGCCCATCAGCAGGCAGCCGATCAATGCGGCGATGACATTGGGCACGGCACCGCTGACCATCAGCCCGACCATCACCGCCAGGCTGACCAGCGCGTGCGGTGCACGGGTGCGGGCGGGCGCGACCTGATCGATTTCGGCCGGCAGGCTTAACACCAGGAAGTCCTTTGGCTGGCTCTGCAGCTGGCGCACGGCCTTCCACGGGCCGACCACCAGCAGGGTATCTGCGAGGCGCAGTTTCTCTTCCACCAGTTGCTCTTCGATGGCCGCCTGCTCGCGACGCAGGCCGACCACGTTGAGGTCGTAGCGGCTGCGGAAGGCCAGCTCCAGAATGCTTTTGCCGATCAGTTGCGAGCCCGGCGGCAGCGACACTTCTGCCATGCCCAGGTCCTGGGACTGGTCGATGAAGTAGGCCGCCTTGAAGTGCAGCGGTTCCAGTTGCATGGTCTGGCACAGGTTGCGCAAGTCATCGCGGTTGGCGAACAGGTCGAGCAGCAGCACATCGCCCTGTTGCAGGGCGGTGCCCGAGTCGGCGGCGATCACCCGGGTGGTGAACTTGTGCTGGCGTTCGATGCCGATCACGTTGGCGCCGTGCTTGGTGCGCAGCTCCAGTTCACCCAGGGTATGGCCGATCAGGGGCGACTGCGGGCGGATGCGCAGGCGGCGTTCGCGGCCGTTGAGCTTGTAGTCGAGCACCAGGTCGAGCAGCGTACGACGGCTTTCCACGCGGCCGTCCTTGCGCACTTCGCCATTGAGCCAGTGGCGGGTCAGCAGCATGTAACCGATACCCAGTACCAGCACCACCAGGCCGAAGGGGGTGAAGCTGAAAAAGCTGAAGCCGGGCACGCCATGGCGTACCAGTTCGCTGTGCACCACCACGTTGGGGGGCGTGGCCACCAGGCTGAGCATGCCGCTGATCAGGCCGGCGAAGCTCAGCGGCATCATCAGCCGGCTGGGTGACAGCTTCAGGCGCGCGGCAATGCTCAGCACCACCGGAATGAAGATCGCCACCACACCGGTCGAGCTCATCACCGAGCCCAGCCCGGCCACTGACACCATCAGCAAGACCAGCAGGCGGGCCTCGCTGTTACCGGCCCGTTCGCTCATCCACTCACCAATGCGGTAGGCGATGCCAGTGCGTACCAGCCCTTCGCCGATCACGAACAGGGCGGCGATCAGCACCACGTTGGGGTCACTGAAACCGGCCAGGGCTTGTTCCACGGTAAGGATGCCCGACAGCGGCAGGGCGAGGATCACCAGCAGGGCGATCACGTCCATGCGTGGGCGGTTGATGACAAAGAGGATGACGACGACAGCCAGCAGGCCGAGGACCCAGAGCAGTTCCTGGTTCATGGGGCGGGGGTGTTCCTTCACTCAAGGGGGCACGAAAGACAGTAGCAGTCAGTGTGGCAGCTTGCGCTGAAGGTGATGTTGATGTGCTGCAAGGTTTGCACCCCTGCCACAAATGAAAAGGGCCGCAAGTTGCGGCCCTTTTCGTTGTCATTACTCAGTGACGGCGGTGATGGTGCTTCTTGCTGCCACCGTTGTCGCCCAGGTGGTTACCCAGGGCACCACCGGCTGCGCCGCCCAGGCCGGCACCGATGGTGGAGCCATTCTTGCCGCCTACCGCGCCGCCCAGCAGCGAGCCGCCGGCCGAACCCAGGCCACCGCCGATGGCGGCTTCAGTACGGTTGCCTTTCTTCGCTGCTACCGCACTACCGGCCGCACCGCCGACACCGGCGCCGATGGCTGCGCCGGTGCGGCCGCCCATTTGCTGGCCGACAACGTTGCCCAGGACACCACCCAGGCCACCGCCAATGGCGGCAGTACCGTCACCGGCGAAAGCGCCCTGGCACAGCAGCAGGCCAAGAGCGAGGGAAGGTAGAGTCAGACGCATGATTGGAACCTCGAAGGAATCATCAGGTTAAGGTGCCGCACGGTTGGGCGGCGGGTCAGGGTAGGGGAGACGCTTCAGCGGTCGTAACGGTCACCGCGCCATTGGCGGTCGTCGTCATCGTCGCGATCGTGTCGGTGGTGGTGACGGTGGCCGCGATCGTCATCGCGCCAGCCGCCGTCATCACGGTAGTGGTCGTGATAGCAGCCCGACAACAGCAGGAAGGCGGCGATCAGCGAAAAGCTTGCAAAGCGGGTCATCTCGATATAGGTCCTTGATCCGCATAGGTTTACGGGACACTTACTGAGACTGGGATCGATCCATTTGGTTTCCATGCCCTGCAAAATTTTGCCGTGTGGACGATGAATGGCGTACTTGGGCCAATTCATTGGCAGTGCTAGAGTCGCTTTCTTTTTTGCCCCGAGGATGGAACATGCGAGCAATTCTGCCGATGGCTGCGGCGCTGGTGTTGGTCGGTTGCGCGAGCGCGACCATGGATACGGCGCGGGGCGGCAAGCCGACGGCCCAGCTTGATTCGCGCAAGGCGCCGGAGTTGGTGGCGCAGTGCATCCAGTTCAGCTGGCAGAAAGAAGATGTGTTCGGCGACGACGCCAGCGGCTACCTGGAGCCGCGCAAGCAGGGCGGGTTGACGGTTTATACCCGCGAGGCGGAGTCGTTCGTGGATGTGTATCCACAGGCGGGCGGGACGCGGGTGGATTACTACGCGCAGAAGAATGATGGCATGGCCCTGCAGCGCCGGGCGGCGGCGGCGACCTGCTTGTAACAGGTTCGCAGGGCCGGCCTCTTCGCGGGCGAGCCCGCGAAGAGGCCGGCAAGCCATGATCAGGACAGGAAACCACCATCGACATTCAGCGCAGTGCCGGTGGTGTAGCTGGACGCATCGCTGGCCAAGTACAGCACGGCGCCGGCCATTTCCTTGGGATCAGCCACACGCTTTAGCGGGATCTGCTGCAGCGCAGCATTGAGGATGGCGTCGTTCTTCACCAGGGCCGAGGCGAACTTGGTGTCGGTCAGGCCTGGCAGCAGGGCGTTGCAGCGAATGCCGAACTGCGCACATTCCTTGGCGAACACCTTGGTCATGTTGATCACTGCAGCTTTGGTCACCGAATAGATGCCCTGGAACAGGCCCGGCGAAACGCCGTTGATCGAGGCCACGTTGATGATGCTGCCGCCACCGTTTTCGCGCATCAGCTTGCCGGCTTCCACCGACATGAAGAAGTAGCCGCGGATATTCACGTCGACAGTCTTCTGGAAGGCATTCGGGTCGGTGTCGAGCACGTTGCAGAACTGCGGGTTGGTGGCCGCGTTGTTGACCAGGATATCCAGGCGCCCGAACTGTTCACGGATACCGGCGAACACCTGCTGGATCTGCTCCAGTTCGCCAATATGGCAGGCGACCGGCGTGGCCTTGCCGCCCGCTGCGATGATGGCGTCGGCCACCTGCTGGCAGCCCTCCAGCTTGCGACTGGAGACGATCACGTGGGCACCTTGCTGGGCCAGCAGATGGGCAATGGCTTCGCCGATGCCACGGCTGGCGCCGGAGACGAAAGCGATCTTGCCGTCGAGGTCGAACAGTTGGGTCTTGGACATGCTGTTTTCCTTGTTGTCTGGCGTCAGAGCGTGGACTTGCCGATGACCTGCAGGCTCATCTGCTCCAGCAGCCGGTTCATGTGGATGAACTGGGCGAAGCGTTTGTCCTGGGTCTGGCCGTGGTAATAGCGGTAGTAGATCTGCTGGACGATGCCGGCCAGGCGGAACAGGCCGTAGCAATAGTAGTAATCGAAGTTGTCCAGGCGGATGCCGGCGCGCTCGGCGTAGTAGTCGACGAACTGGCGGCGGGTGAGCATGCCCGCGGCATTGCTCGGCTGGCGGCGCATCAGTTGCACCGGCGCCGGGTCGCTGGCCTCGATCCAGTAGGCCAGGCTGTTGCCCAGGTCCATCAAGGGATCACCGATGGTGGCCATCTCCCAGTCCAGCACACCGATGATGCGCATGGGGTTGTCGGCGTCGAGGATCACGTTGTCGAAGCGGTAGTCGTTGTGCACGATGCCCGGGCGCGGATGGTCGGCGGGCATCTTCTCGCGCAGCCAGGCGATCACGTTCTCCCAGCGTGGTGCATCGGGAGTCAGGGCTTTTTCGTAGCGGCTGGTCCAGCCCTCGATCTGGCGCTGTACGTAACCTTCCGGCTTGCCCAGGTCGGCCAGGCCACAGGCGTGGTAATCGACCTGGTGCAGCTCGACCAGGCGGTCGATGAAGCTTTTGCACAGGGCCTCGGTGCGTCCGGCGTCCAGGCCCAGCTCGGCGGGGATGTCGGAGCGCATAATCACGCCCTTGACCCGCTCCATTACATAGAACTCACCACCGATCAACGATTCGTCGGTGCAGTGGGCATAGGCCTTGGGGCAATACGGGAAGCCGCTGTTGAGCTGGTTGAGGATGCGGAACTCGCGGCCCATGTCATGGGCCGACTTGGCTTTCTGCCCGAACGGTGGGCGGCGCAGCACGAATTCACGGCCCGGGTAGCTGACCAGGTAGGTGAGATTGGACGCGCCGCCAGGGAACTGGCTGATGCTCGGCGTGCCTTCGAGGCCAGCAATGTGGTCCTTCAGGTAAGGATCGATGACGGCCGCGTCGAGTTCTTCGCCGGGGCGTACCTGGGTGGACTGGTCGGTGAGCGTCATGCGTTTTCCTTATTATCTGGCGCAAGGACTATTGGTTAATCTAATGGCGTGTTGGCTGTGGAACAAGCGTGCCAGGTGCCATATAGGTGAGGGTGTTGCTGGTCGATCACTGCACCGAATGCCGGGCAAAAAAAAACCGAAGCCGGTCAGGCTTCGGTTTTCTCATCGTGCGTTGTGCCCATCACTCAGGAAGGGAACAGCTCGCTGAGTTTCATCGACAGCATCATGTCGCCTTCGACGCGCAGCTTGCCGCCCATGAAGGCCTGCATGCCGTCGGTTTCACCGCTGACGATGCCCTTCAGGGTTTCGCTGTCCAGCACCAGGGTGCAGTTGGCATCCGGGTTTTCACCTTCCTGGATGTCGCAGGTGCCATCTTTGACGATCAGCGCGTATTGCTTGTTTTCGTCGGTGATATTGAAGCCGAACACCAGGTCCAGGCCGGCAGCAGCGGACGGGTTGAACTTCTCTTGCATCTTTTTCACGGCATCAGCTACGGAGGTCATGGTGCATTCCTTATAGAGTGATATTCACATCCCCGCAGGGACATAACAGGCCGGGCTCAACGGTAGGTAATGAGCTCCGGCGCCCTCAACAGCTGCACATGGGCTTGGCTGTTGAAGGAAGCCAGTGCCACGTCGCGGCCGCGGAACTTCAGCTGGCTGAGCGACGTGTTGATGATCTGCCAGTTCAGCGCAAAGGCCTGGCTGGGGGTGATTCGGGTAATCAGGTGGAGCAGGGCGGCGATGGTGCCTCCGGAGGTGAAAACAGCGATGTTGTCGCCACTCTCAGCAGTGCCCAGCACACGCTGCAGGCCGGCTTCGACCCGCGCGGTGAACGCCTGCCAGGTCTCCAGGCCGTCATCGGCATGCTCGCCTGCGTGCCAACGCTGCACCATCAGGGCGAACAGGCGCTGGAACTCGCTGCGGTTCTGCGCACCGTTGCGCAGGACCTCCCGGGCATGCGGCTCCTCAGCCAACAGGCCAGGCAGCAGGGAACGAATGACACCGTCGGCGTCGAACTCATTGAACGCCGGGTCGGTCTCAATGGCCGGCACCGCGCAACCGCAGGCGTTCAGCGCCTGCAGCGCGTGCCGGGCAGTGTCCTGCTGACGGCGCAGATCACCGGCCACGCAGCGGTCCAGGCGCAGGCCGAGCTGGGCGAGGTGTTCACCCAGGGCCTGGCTCTGGCGCACACCGATGGGCGAGAGGACGTCGTAGTCGTCTGCACCGAAGGAGGCTTGGCCATGTCGGATCAGGTAGAGATTGCCCACTGCGGTATCCGGCGTTGGAGGTTGCTGCGAGGTTAGGATGCGCCACACAGGCTGTCAACGAAAAAACATACAAGCGTTTGAAAAGGTTGTTTGAACTGTGTTGCCAGCGTTTACCTCGGCTGGCGAGGGCACGGGCGCAACGGTATGCTTGCTACAGTTTCGCGCCGATCTGGCGCAGGTTCATAAGGAGTCAACGTGGAGTTTCTTGCCGAATACGCAAGCTTTCTCGCCAAAACCGCCACCCTGGTAATCGCCATCCTGGTGGTGTTGTCCGCCATCGCCGGTTTGCGCGGCAAGGGGCGGCGCAAAGCCGGTGGGCAGTTGCAGGTCACCCGCCTCAACGAATTCTATAAAGACTTGCGCGAGCGCCTGGAAAGCGGCCTGCTCGACAAGGCCCAGCTCAAGGCCCTGCGCAAGCAGCAGGCCAAGGCGGAGAAACAGCAGAAGAAGGGCAAGGGCGAAGACAAGGGCCGTGTGTTCGTGCTCGACTTCGACGGTGATATCAAGGCTTCCGCCACCGAAAGCCTGCGCAACGAGATCACCGCGCTGCTGACCCTGGCCACCCCACGCGATGAGGTGGTGCTGCGCCTGGAAAGCGGCGGTGGCCTGGTGCACAGCTACGGCCTGGCCGCCTCGCAACTGGCGCGCATCCGCCAGGCCGGCATCCCGCTCACCGTGTGCATCGACAAGGTCGCGGCCAGCGGTGGTTACATGATGGCCTGCATTGGCGAGAAGATCGTCAGTGCGCCATTCGCCGTGCTGGGTTCGATCGGTGTGGTGGCGCAGCTGCCCAACGTCAACCGCCTGCTGAAGAAGCACGACATCGATTTCGAAGTGCTGACCGCCGGCGAGTACAAGCGCACCCTGACCGTATTTGGCGAGAACACCGAGAAGGGCCGGGAGAAGTTCCAGGAAGACCTGGACATCACCCACCAGCTGTTCAAGGACTTCGTGGCCCGCTACCGCCCGCAGCTGCACATCGATGAGGTGGCCACCGGCGAAGTCTGGCTAGGCGTTGCCGCACTGAACCGCAAGCTGGTTGATGAGCTGCAGACCAGTGACGAGTACCTTAGCCAACGCGCCCGCACGGCCAACCTGTTCCACCTGCACTACGCCGAGCGCAAGAGCCTGCAGGAGCGAATCGGCATGGCCGCCAGCGGCACTGTCGAGAACACCGTGGTAGGTTTGTGGAGCAAACTCGGGCGCTTGCGCTAACACCTTGAACCCGTTGAAATTTTTTTTCGTTCAGGGGGTTGCAAGGTGAAAGGAATGCGGACATAATGGCGCCCATCGAAACGCAGCAAACCTTGAAAAGGTGCGGTGTTTCAAGGAGATAGCGAAGCGCAAGCTGCTAGATCCGAACTTTGAGGCCGAGTAGCAAAGTGGTTATGCTCCGGATTGCAAATCCGTCTACGCCGGTTCGATTCCGACCTCGGCCTCCACCATTCGAAAGCCCCGCAGATGAGAATCTGCGGGGTTTTTATTTTTAGGCTCACAAAAGCCATGGGTTCCGAAACCCTGGCTTTTCAGTGATCGGGGCCGGATAAAGTGCTTCAAGCTACTTTGACTGGCTTGATCAGGCTTTCCGCTGGAATGCCAAACAGCTTGTGCAACCTCCAAATCATGGGGAGTGTCAATGAGCGCTTTCTGTTAAGCACTTCGTACACCCGATTGGTCTTGCCGATAGCGGGCGCCAGGTCCGCAGCAGTAAGCCCGGACTGCTCCATGCGAAACTTGATGGCCTCGATAGGGTCCGGCAAATCAACCGGAAAATGCTTTGCTTCGTAAGCCTCGATCAACGTGATCATGACTTCAAAAAAGTCACCCTCAGCGGTGCCAGGTTCGGGCTCATTTTCGAACAGTGGTGATATCTCCTTGAGCGCTGCCCGGTAGTCTTCGTCAGTGCGGATTGGGCGGATATTCATGAGGGTCACTCCATCTCCACGGTGTTTGCGTCGATCTTGTCGTACGCCTTGTGAGTACCGACAAACTTTATGTATACCGCGCCAAAGCGGTAGGCAATGGCAGCTACCAACCTGTAGTCGTTGCCTTTGATGTTGAAGACGACACGCCTTCCTTTGAGAATGCTAGCGCTACGGTACTGCCGCTTGATCGCGTCCGGACTGGTCCATGTGGCCTTCCTGGCTTCGTCGATCCATGCAAGTAGCGGCTGTTCGGCGTCTGCGTAGGTTTCCCAAAACGCCTTGAGCTGGCTGATGGCGATGATCTTCATGATTGGTATGTTAGTCCCGCCTTGGGACTTCCGGCAAGGGATGGTAGTGAGTGGCAAGGATTCGCGCCGTATCGGCTCGATTCAGCTCGGCCTCCTCTATTCAAAAAAACCGCAGAAGGAATCTGCGGTTTTTTATTGCGTCCAGCAGTCAGCCATGACTGAGCGAAAGCTCACTGATGATGCACACCGAACCGTCATCAGCCGGCGTCGCATCGGTGTAATCGACCTGGTTGTAGATCCCGCCATGGAACTCGAACAGGCGAGTGTCCCAGCTGTCATCTAGCTGCAGTTCACTCGATGTTCTGGAGACGCCATTGCACCTGGCGGTCACCTTGACCACACCCGCCGAGGTGGCGTGAATGATCACGTCGAATTTCGTACCGAGCGGCACGCCTTGCAGTAGGGTGCTGTTCACCGGGTTGGTCTGGTTATAGGACGTCCGGAAACCCAGGGTGATGTTGCCCTTGTTCCAGAACACCTTCACTGGCGGGCTGTCGTCCCCCCTGACGTGCATCTGGCTGACGACTACCTTCTGCGCCGAGTTGACCTTGGTCAGGGTCATGGTCTGGCGATTCCAGTGATCCGGGGCGCTGCCCAGCGTCCAGTTCTGTGTCTCCGACCACTCGCAACGGGTTCTGTGGGTGCTCTTGCTCGAAGCCCCTTTGGTCGGTGCCGTGAACTGCACTGACCCGTCGCTGAGCACTTTAACCACACTGGGGAACTCGGCGATGGCTTCGGCGCCATTGAGTTCAAGCGCCACGGGGTTCGTTGAAGAGACTGCCACCGGGGTAGCGATCGTTAGATTGCTGATGTTTACGGTCATAAATACTCCTGACGATAAAATCATTGGCCTGGCACGATTGCCTTCCAACCGTGATGCGTTCCTCCGCATCCGGCTGGGCACTCGTAAATGCGCAGGCGGATGATTTGGAATGCGCGATAGCTGTATGCATATACAGTATATTCGAATGATCTTTTTGCAAGGCCTGCAAATAGGTAAGGCGTGATGACAGGTAAGAAAGTGGCTCAGGTCTGCGGGTGACAGCCAAAGAAAAGCCCGGCTCAGGGCCGGGCTTTGCTCAGGTTTTTCTGGCGATGAGGAGCTCGCCTGCGTGCGGTCGGGCATAGGATGCGACAACCTTCCGTACACATTTCCAATACCCGGAAAAAGAAAAACCCGCCAACCAGGGGCGGGTCCTAAAGAACGTACGGAGCAGGGTCAGAATGCCAAAGCGCTTGTCATGAACTCGTGAAGTTCACGTTGATAGCGTGTCGACACGCTTCATGAGCAAAAAAAGCCCGCCATGAAGGCGGGCAACAGACGTTTTGAAGGGAGAGATTTCAGCCTGAGGCCTGCTGGTTAAGTCAGCATTAACCGCAATCCATTGACCACGGCCAACGATGCGCCTATACAGGCGTGCCAGATTTCCAGGAGCCACCATGCGCGACGAAGACGACCTGCACGAACCCGAGCACGATCACCTGCTCGATCACGAATTCCTCTATGAAGACTACGACCCTGAAGCGGATGCCCAAGGCGCCGAAGACGAAGTCGAGGAGGACGAAGAGCTGCTGGATGACCTCGATGACGAAGAGCGCGATCACCCAGCCTGGCACGACGACCTGGACGACTGAATCAGCGCCCGTCGACCGAGAAGCGCCCTGGGCCGCTGACCGCCAACACCAGCAGGCCGCCGCAGATGCTGAGGTTTTTCAGGAACTGGGTCATGTTGGCGGCGCGCTCCGGGTCGACCATGTTCCAGAACGGATGGCCAAGCAGCGCGGTCCCCAGCACGAACAGGGCAAACAGGAAGGCCAGCGGGCGGGTGTAGAAACCCAGGATCAGCAGGATGCCGACAACGAACTCCATGATCACCGCAACCGCTGCCGCCAGCATCGGGGCAGGGGCGCCCAGTGAGGTCATGTAGCCGACCGTGCCTTCGAAGCCGGTGAGTTTGGCCCAGCCGGAAAGAACGAAGAGGATCATGAGCAGCACGCGGGCGATCAGCAGGATGATGTCGCGTTGACCATCGAACAGGGAATAGCGCATGGCGGCATACCGGTGGATGGGGACAAGCTCCACTCTAGCAGTTGTGCGGGGGATTGCTGGCGGGCAGCAAAAAGGCGCCGCAAGGGCGCCTTTTCAAAGGAGTTTGGTGCGAGTGGCGGGACTCGAACCCGCAAGGCTCACGCCGACAGATTTTAAGTCTGCTGTGTATACCAATTCCACCACACTCGCACGCTTGACAGGGTCGTAACGACCGGCGCGCTTCTAGGCAGAAGGGCCTGACAATCAAGTGCGCTTTATAACCCATTGTTATAGTTGAGTCAATCGCAGCACCTATGATCAAAGGAATGAGGGGGTCGATCGATTGGGCAATTGACACCTTGCTGTCATTAGGCCACTGTTGCCCACTTCATTGGATCCAATGAGTGTGACGCCATGTCCCAGGGCACTTCCTCGACTCCTCCCGGGCGTACCGTTCGTCCCCGGTTGTTCTGGCGTCTGCTGTTCGCGCAAGTGTTGCTGCTGGGCGCTTTTCTGTACCTCAGCCTGATTACCCTCGGTGGCTACCTGCTGCTGCTCGGTTTTGATGCCGAGCACCCGCAACCACAGCGCTTGATGGCGCTGGCAGGTGGCAGCCTGATACTGTTGGTGGGCCTGTGGCTGCTGAAGGTGGCGATGCCGCGGCGCATCAGCCCGGTGATGGTCGAACCCGAACGTTGATCATCTGTTGCATCGCGCACTGTTGCAGAAGGGTACGCTTGGCTAGGCTGTCCAGATCCCTCCCGCTGTGCCTGTGGAGTTTGCATGGTTTCAGCTGACTGTATCGATCACCCGGTGATGCCCGCCAGCCGCTATGAGCAGCTGGTGCAATCGGTGGTGGATTACGCCATCTACATGCTTGACCCCTCCGGCCATGTGGTGTCCTGGAACGCAGGCGCCGAACGGATCAAGGGTTACCGCGCCGAAGAAGTCATAGGCCGGCATTTCTCGCTGTTCTTCACCCCTCAGGATTGCCTCGAAGGGCGCCCGGAGCGCCTGCTCAAGCAGGCCCTGGAACAGGGCGTGGCGCAGGACGAAGGCTGGCGCGTGCGCAAGGATGGCACGCAGTTCTGGGCCCTGGCCGCGCTCGATGTCATCCGTGACGAACAGGGGCAGATCGTCGGCCTGGCCAAGGTCACCCGTGATATCACCGACCGGCGCGAATCGGCGCTGCAGCTCGATGCCGTGCGTGCCCAGCTGTTCCAGGCGCAGAAGCTCGAAGCGTTGGGCCAGCTCACCGGCGGCCTGGCGCACGATTTCAACAACCTGCTGACCATCATCATCAACTCGGCGCGCCTGGCGCAGGCCAGCCAGGACCCGGTGCGGGTGCAGCGCATGCTCGAGCACATCCTCGATGCCGGGCAGCGCGGCACCGAGCTGACCCAGCAACTGCTGAGCTTCGCCCGCCACCGGCAGCTCGATGTCTCGCTGATCGCCCCGGCCCAACTTCTGGCGTCCACCCGTGGTCTGCTGGAACATGCGCTGCCGCGTGAGATCGTATTGCAGGAGTACTTGCAGCCCGATCTGCCAATGATCGAGGTGGATACCGGGCAGTTGCAGATGGTGCTGCTCAACCTGCTGTTCAACGCGCGCGATGCGATCGGCGAGCGAGGCACGATCGACCTGGCGGTGCTTACAGTCGATCTGGCGGGCGAAGTGGAGGGGCTGCACGGCACGTTCGTGTGCTTCGAAGTGAATGACAGTGGTGACGGTATAGACCCGCTGGTGCTGCCGCGCATCTTCGAGCCGTTCTTTACCACCAAGCCTTTCGGCAAGGGCACCGGCCTTGGCCTCAGCCAGGTCTACGGCTTTGCCAAGCAGAGCAATGGCACCATCAGTGTCGAAAGCACGCCAGGCCAGGGCACATGCATGCGCCTGTACCTGCCGGCCTATCAGCCCGATGCGGGAACACAAGACGACAGGTAGCGACCATGGTGCAGGCACTCAAGCGGTTGGTCACCGGGATCGATGGGCTCGATGCGCTGCTCAAGGGCGGCCTGATTGCGGGCGCTTCGTACATCGTGCAGGGGCCGCCCGGCGCGGGCAAGACCATCCTGGCCAACCAGTTGGCCTGCAACCACGTGCGTGAGGGTGGCAGGGTGCTGGTGGCGACCTTGCTCAGCGAATCCCATGAGCGATTGTTCCAGTACCTGGCGACCCTTGAGTTCTTCGACCCAGCGCTGGTCGGTGACCGGATCCAGTTTGTCAGTGCCTTCGACACCCTGGAGCAGGAGGGGCTCGATGCGGTGGTCAGGTTGCTGAGCCAGGAAATCGGCAAGCAGCAGGCGAGCCTGCTCATCGTCGATGGCGTGCTCAATGCCCGGGTGCGTGCGGAAACGGCGCTGGACACCAAGAAATTCGTCTCGGAACTGCAGGGCCATGCGGCCTTCGCCGGTTGCACCGTGCTGCTACTGACCAGCGCCCGCCTGGATGACAACAGCCCGGAACACACCATGGTCGATGGTGTGATCGAGTTGGGTGAGCAACTGGTCGGTAGCCGGGCGGTGCGCCATGTGCAGTTGCGCAAGACTCGCGGCAGCGGGGCATTGTCCGGGCGCCACGAGTGCCTGATCGATGAGGCGGGGATGCACGTCTATCCGCGCCTGGAATCGCTCTACAGCCACCCCAGTCAGCTAGGCAGCGCCTCCTTGAGCCGCGTGTCTACCGGTGTCGAGGCGTTGGATGAAATGCTCGGTGGAGGCCTGACGCTGGGTTCGGTCAGTCTGCTGATGGGGCCCTCGGGGATCGGCAAGACCTCTTTGGGCCTGGCATTTCTAGCGGCAGCCAGCGCCGAGCAGCCGGCCCTGCATTTCGGCTTTTACGAAACCCCCGCAAGGCTGCGGCTGAAGGCTGCATCGCTGGGTTACGACTTCGCCGCACAGGAAAGCACGGGTGCCTTGCAGCTGTGCTGGCAACCGACCACCGAAGGCCTGCTGGACCAGGTGGGTGCGCGCCTGCTCGAGCAGGTCGAACGGCAGGGTAGCAAGCGTGTGCTGATCGACAGCCTGGGCGCGTTCAGCCGCCTTGCGATCGAGCCGGCGCGGCTCAACGCCTTCTTCCGTGCCTTGACAGGCGAGCTACGAGCGCGGGATGTCAGCGTCATGCTCACCTGGGAGATGCGTGACATCTTCGGTTCGGAAATCACCGCCCCGGCGCCGGACCTGTCGAGCATCGTCGACAACCTCATGCTGATGCGCTTCGTCGAGCTGGACTCGCAACTGCGGCGCATGCTGTCGATTCTGAAAGTGCGCGACAGCCATCACGACCCTGCGCTGCACGAGCTGCACATCGGGCCGCAGGGCATCAGCCTGCGCAAGGCGTTCGAGGGCGCCTGTGGCGTTCTTTCGGGTACGCCGGTGCCGCAAGGGGGTGGCTAACGGGGCCTGCCGATGAACACTATCCTGATCGTCGATGACGAATACCTGATCGCCGATATCCTCGGCTTTGCCCTGGAGGACGAAGGTTTTCTGGTGGAAAAGGCGAGCAATGGGCGCAAGGCGCTGGAAGCACTGAAGGAAAAACGTGTGGAGTTGGTGATTACCGACTACATGATGCCGGTGCTCAACGGCGAAGAACTGGTGCGGGCGATTCGCGACGAACTGGAGTTGCCTGACCTGCCGGTGATCCTCATGAGCGGCGCCCAGGCCAACCAAGGGCGCCCGGAGCTGTTCGCTGCGGTCTTCGACAAGCCGTTCGACATGGACAGGATGATCGCCAAGGTGCGCGAGCTGCTCGGCACCTGAGGTTCAGGTTGCGGCTTGCGCCGGCCTTTCGATCAAGCGCATCCGTGCGGCTTGAAGCGAGGCCCTCAGGTCAATGTTGGTCGTCGTGCTTTTCCGGAGCCGGGCTGCCGGCCTGGATGCGTTTGAAGATTTCTTCACGGTGCACCTGGACATCCTTTGGTGCATCGATGCCAATCCTCACCTGCATCCCTTTTACGCCCAGAATGGTGACTTTAATGTCATCGTTGATGACGATACTTTCGCCAACCTTACGGGTGAGTATCAGCATGTAGTTCTCCTTGGTGATGTAGAAATCCGATGGGCCAATGGGCCGCAACGGTGGGAGCGTGTCCCTCTTCCTTCTCATTAAAGACGCTTTCGGCGGATAGTAATTCCCCGAAAGACAAATTCTGTTGCGTGTCTTTAGTCGCAGGTGCCGAGGTAAATGCCGTCAAACGTTTCGGCGAAGGTGCTCGATGGCAAGAATAGGGGGCTTCGGCCTTTATGGGAAATTTCTCTGCATGATGGGCTGAATAGTTCGACTCAATCATCGTCTTTTGTTTCCAGGGCCTGAAGAAACAGCAACAGGGTCACCTCTTCGGCGTCCAGTCCTTTGCGCACCCGGCGCCCGGGCAAGTCGGCCAGGCGCCCGAGGGCGTAATGTTCGAGCACTGCCGGGTGGATATAGCAGCGCCGGCAAACGGCAGGGGTGTTGCCCAGGCGTGCGGCCACCTGTTTGACGATGGCCGCGACCTGGCGTTTGGCTTCGCTTTCCGGCTCCCACGCCAGCGGCCGGAGCAGGCTCAGGGCAAGGCTGCTGCCGGCCCAGGTGCGGTAGTCCTTGGCAGTGAAGTCGGCGCCGGTCAGTTGCTGCAGGTACTGGTTGACCTCGCTGGAACCGACACTGTGCCGCTCGCCGTCGTCGTCCAGATACTGGAACAGCGCCTGCCCGGGCAGTTCCAGGCAGCGCTTGAGCAGGTTGGCCAGGCGCCGGTCACGCAGCGTGACATTGTGTTCCACGCCGCGCTTGCCGCGGAACTGAAAGCGCACGGTGCTGCCCTTCACCTGAACGTGACGATTGCGCAGGGTGGTCAGCCCGTAGGACTGGTTGTCGCGCAGATAGCGTTGGTTGCCGATGCGGATCAGCGTGTGGTCGAGCAGGCTGACCACCAGCGCCATGACCTTCTCGCGGTCAAGGCCCGGGCGGGCCAGATGTGTTTCCAGCTGCGCGCGCAGTTTCGGCAGGGCTCGGGCAAAGGCCAGCATCCGCCCGTACTTGTGCTGGTCGCGCAGTTCGCGCCACTGAGCGTGATAGCGGTACTGCTTGCGGCCTCGGGCATCGCGACCGGTGGCTTGCAGATGGCCCTGCGGGTCGGCGCAGATCCACACATCGGTATAAGCCGGCGGGATCACCAGGGCGGCGATGCGTGCCAGGGTCTGCTTGTCGCGGATGCGCTGCCCTTGGGCATCGAGGTAGATGAAGCGGTCACGCCAGCGGCGCCGGGTCAGGCCCGGCTGGCTGTCGTCGACATAGTGCAGGCTGGGTGGCAGAGGGCAGTCGAGCATCGGTGGCGGGCCTCGATCAGGTCACTGATCAATGGACAACGGCCGCTTCGATGATGCTCAGCCCAGTAGTGCCACCGACTTGATCTGCGCGAACAGCGCCTGGCCTGTGTGCAGGCCGAGCTGGTCTGCCGAGAACCGGGTGATGCGCGCCAGCAAGGCGTTGCCGCTGGCATCCAGGCTCACTAGCACATGGGCCGGGTTGTCCGCCGGGCGCGTTTCGCGCACCCGCACCGGCAGGCGATTGAGAATGCTCGAGGTGCTGTCGGCGCGCAGGGCCAGGCTCACATCCCTGGCCTGGACCTTGACCCGCAAGGTACTGCCCATGCTGTGCGCCGGGTGGGCGATACGCAGCAACGGCGCGTCACTGCCGGGCAGGCGCAGGTCAAGCAGGTCGTAATGCGGGTCGTGGCCGACCACCATGCCCTCGAACACCACCCCGGCGTCCTCGCCCTGGGCCAGTGACAGGTCGAGGCGGGCCAAGGTCTCGCCGATCGGCCCGCTGGCCATGGCCCGGCCTTGCTCCAGCAGCACCAGATGGTCGGCCAGCCGTGCCACTTCGTCCTGGGCATGGCTGACATACACCAGCGGGACGTCCAGTTCGTCGTGCAGGCGCTCCAGGTACGGCAGGATCTCGCGCTTGCGAGGCCCGTCGAGCGCCGCCAGCGGCTCGTCCATCAACAGCAGCTGCGGGCTGCTGAGCAGTGCGCGGGCAATGCCGACCCGTTGGGCTTCGCCACCCGACAAGGTGGCGGGCTTGCGATCGAGCAGATGGCCGATGCCGAGCAACTCGCAGGCTTGTTCGAGGCTGACCTTGCGCTCGGCAGGGGCGATCCGTCGCCAGCCGAACTCCAGGTTGCCGCGCACCGACAGGTGCGGGAACAGGCTGGCCTCCTGGAATACGTAGCCCACCGGGCGCAAGTGTGGCGCCAGGAAGTGGCTGCGGCTGCTGTCCTCCCAGACCTCGCCATTGACCTCAATGTAGGCATTGGCTGCCCGCTCCAGCCCGGCCAGGCAGCGCAGGCACGAGGTCTTGCCCGAACCCGAGTGGCCGAACAGCGCGCTGATGCCACGGCCGGGCAGGTTCAGGTCGACGTCCAGGGTGAAGTCGTCGCGCGCCAGCTTCAGGCGCGCCACAATCGATCCGCTCATTTCAGCTCCAGCCAGCTTTGCTACGGCGCCCGGCGTAGAGCAGGAGCAGTACCAGGAACGAGAACACCAGCATGGCTCCGGCCAGCCAGTGGGCTTGCGAATATTCCATGGCCTCGACGTGATCGAAGATCTGCACCGAGACCACGCGGGTTTTGTCGGGGATGTTGCCACCGATCATCAGCACCACGCCGAACTCGCCCACGGTATGGGCAAAGCCGAGGATACTGGCGGTGACGAAGCCGGGGCGGGCCAGCGGCAGCACCACGTGGACGAAGGTGTCCCAGGGGCTGGCGCGCAGGGTCGCGGCCACTTCCAGCGGGCGCTGGCCGATGGCGCCGAAGGCGTTCTGCAGCGGCTGCACCACGAAGGGCATGGAGTACACCGTCGAGCCGATCACCAGGCCCGTGAAGCTGAACACCACGGTACCCAGGCCCATGGCCTGGGTAGCCTGGCCAAGCCAGCCGTGCGGGCCGAGAGCGATCAGCAGGTAGAAGCCGATCACCGTCGGCGGCAGCACCAGTGGCAGCGCCACCACCGCGCCCACCGGCCCGCGCAGCCAAGAGCGCGTGCGCGCCAGCCACCAGGCGATGGGCGTGCCGACGATCAGCAGGATCAGCGTGGTCAGGCTGGCCAATTTGATGGTCAGCCAGACCGCGCCGAAGTCACTGGCGTCCAGTGGCATCAGATTTCATAACCGTAGGACTTGATCACCGCTGCGGCTTTCGGGCCTTTCAGGTAGTCGACCAGGGCCTTGGCAGCCGGGTTGTCCTTGCCTTTGTTGAGGATGACTGCATCCTGCAGGATCGGCTCGTGCAGGTTGGCCGGGACGATCCAGGCCGAACCGCTTTCGACCTTGCCGTCCTTGTAGATCTGCGACAGGGCGACGAAGCCCAGCTCTGCATTGCCGGTGGAGACGAACTGGTAGGCCTGGGTGATGTTCTGGCCTTCGACGATCTTGGCCTTGGTGGCCTCGGTCAGCTTCAGCTTGTCCAGCACCTGGGTGGCGGCCAGGCCGTAAGGGGCGGCTTTCGGGTTGGCGATGGACAGGTGCTGGAACTGGTTCTTCTTCAGCACCTCACCTTTGTCATCCACATAACCCGGCTTGGCCGACCACAGGGCCAGGGTGCCGGTGGCGTAGGTGAAGCGCGAGCCTGGGACGATTTCCTTTTCCTCTTCCAGCTTCTTCGGGGTGCTGTCGTCGGCAGCGAGGAACACTTCGAACGGCGCGCCGTTCTTGATCTGCGCGTAGAACTGCCCGGTGGCGCCATAGGCGGCGACCAGTTTGTGGCCGGTGTCTTTCTCGAAGTCCTTGGCGATGGCCTGGATCGGCGCGGTGAAGTTCGCGGCGACTGCAACCTGTACCTCGTCAGCCCAGGCGCTGTTGAGGGTGATCAGGCTGGCCAGGGCGGTGGTGGCCAAGTGGGACAGGCGAATACGCATGAAGACAGCTCCTTGAGGTGGTTATCGTTATGGTGCTGACTATATAGCGATAGGCCATTTGTCGGGAAGGGGCTGGGGAGGAGTTATATCCTGGGAGTCAGGTTTTGGCAGTGCCGGCCTCTTCGCGGGCACGCCCGCTCCCACAGGATTTTCACAGGCCTCAAGGCATGCACTGTACCTGTGGGAGCGGGCATGCCCGCGAAGCAGCAAACACGGATTCAAAATCCTATTGCTTGATCTGCGCCAATGCCTTTGAGGCAATCTCCCGAGTCAGCTGCTCAGCCGGCATATGCCTACCGAGGCGCAGCGCCTGCCCCGACCACAGGTTGCTGAAATCACTGTTGCCCTGCGCATCGGTAACCGCCCGCAGCGGCATCAGGGCGCCGCCGGCCAGAGGGAATCGTGGGGCCAGTTCACTCATCGGCCCCAGCTCACGCATGATGCGGTTGTTGATGCCACGCGCCGGGCGCCCGGTGAACAGGTTGGTCAGCGCGGTGTCGCTGGCCGGTGCGGTGTCCAGTGCGCGACGGTGGGCAGGGGAGACCTTGGCCTCCGGGCAGAACAGGTAGGCCGTGCCGATCTGTACTGCGCTGGCGCCCAGGGCCAGGGCCGCCACCAGGCCACGGTGGTCGCCGATGCCGCCAGCGGCGATCACCGGCAGGCGCACGGCATCGGCAATTTGCGGCACCAGGGCGAAGGTGCCGACCTGGCTGGTGATGTCATCGCTGAGGAACATGCCGCGATGGCCGCCGGCTTCATAGCCCATGGCGATGATTGCATCGCAGCCATTGGCTTCGAGCCACAGCGCTTCTTCCACCGTGGTGGCACTGGACAGCACCTTGGCGCCCGTGGCCTTGACCCGCTGCAGCAGCGCAGCGTGCGGCAAGCCGAAGTGGAAACTCACCACCTCCGGGCGCAACTGCTCGACCAGCAGGCAGCCCTGCTCATCGAAGGGCGCACGGTTGGAAACAGGCGTCGGCGCATCGAAGTCGGCGCCGACTTCGGCGTAATACCCTTTCAGTGCCTGCTTCCAGCGGGCGTCGCGCTCGGGGTCGGGCGCTGGCGGCTGGTGGCAGAAGAAGTTGAGGTTCAGCGGCTTGCCCGGGCAGGCCGTGCGGAAGGCCTCGATCTCGCCACGCACCTGGTCGCCGCTGAGCATGGCGCAGGGCAGGGCACCCAGGCCCCCCGCGCTGGCCACGGCAATGGCCATGGCCGAACCCGTGGCGCCGGCCATCGGTGCCTGGAGAATGGGCAACGCGATGCCCAGCAGATCGAGGATACGACGGTCGGGCCAGTTGCTCATGCGCTGCTCCTTGTCGCGGCTGCCTTACAGTGCTTTGCTCACCTGGATGTCGCTGATCTTCTCGGCGTCTTCGCCGTGGATCTTGCGCAGGGCTTCCATGGCCTGTTCGTGCGAGGCGTCCGCCATCACCGCGAAGTCCCAGCGGCGCTGGCCGTCGAGCTTGTACTTGATGACGTATTTGATGTTCTGGGTCATGGTAGGCCTTATCCGAGTTTCGACGACGAGCGGCGGATGATCTTGATCTTGTGGGTCAGGGTCGGTTTGCGCGTTACCGAGATCGGGCGGGTGGTCACGGTATCGATGGTGATGTTCCAGAAACCGGTGCTCGGCACGGTGATCTTGGCCGGGAAGCGCTCGAAGTGGCCACCGTGGTAAGTGTGCCGGCCGCCGTTCTTGAAGCTGCGGAAGTTGGCGTCGTTCATCAGGCGGATGTTACAGCGCTGGGAGCACTCGATGACGACGATGTCGTCCTCGTTGAGGTGCTCGCGCTGGTGTACGAATTTCATGGGGTGCTCCGCAAGGTTTGGTTCTGCAAAGGCGAACGATACCACGATGTCGACTTGCACTGCCGCGCCTGATGGCACTTGGCAGATAAAACAGCCAAAGTGGGGAGCAAAACCGCCTGGCTGCTGTCCTACGCTTTCTTGTCATTCGAGGTGCGTCAAATGAAGTGGACGGTGGCGGCGTTATGCCTGGCGCTGGGCGGTTGTGTCAGTGTTGCGGAACTTGAGCAATCCCATGAAACCATGGATGTCATGTCTGGCAAGACGCCGCGCGAATACGCCGATTGCGTCAAGGCGCACCTGGCCAAAAGCCGTGATCCTTTGGTGGAGGAACAGCGTGATGACGGTTTGCGTCTGATCGTGCCGCAAAAGCTCACGGCAGGTTCCGGGCCGGCAGCATTGCTCGACATCCACAAGCGCGGCAGCGGCAGCAGCATCAAGCTGCATGAGCGGCTGAACAACTTCCCGCTGCGCCCGGGTGATGTGCGCAAGGCAACGACCGAGTGCATCTCTGGCAGTTGATCTGGCTCAACGGATCGGTGGTTAGAAGGCCAATTGCCAGCTGGTGGTCGGCTTGGGCGTTGTTGCGAATTCCCTGACAGGGCTAGTATCCATTTGCTTATGTTTTTTAAGCCTAAGCTTATAACAAAAGAAATGGAGATTCGTGATGACACCGTTGAGTCGCGTCGTGATCGGCAGCCTGCTGATCCTGGCCTGGCCCGCGGCGCATGCCGCCGATGGCCAGAAAGTCTTCACCCAGGGCGGGGCCGATCCCGCCGCCATGGCCTGCCTGGGCTGCCATGGCCCGGACGGCAAGGGTATTGCCGCCGCAGGGTTCCCCCGCCTGGCTGGCCTGCCGGCCAGTTACCTGAGCAAACAACTGCATGATTGGCGCAGTGGCAGCCGCCAGCAGCCGGTCATGGCACCACTGGCCAAAGCCCTGAGCGAAGATGAGATCGAGGCCGTCAGCCATTACCTGGCTGCGCTGCCGAGTGATCCTGCGCCAGACTGGCGTCGCCAGCAGATCGCAAGCAACCCCACCGAACGCCTGGCCCTCTACGGCGACTGGAGCCGGCAGATCCCCGGTTGCGTGCAGTGCCATGGCCCAGGCGGCAGCGGTGTCGGTGAGCACTTCCCGCCGCTGGCCGGGCAGCCTGCTGCCTACCTGATGGCGCAGCTCAACGGCTGGCGCGACGGCAGCCGCAGCAATGACCCCAACCAGCTGATGGTCGGTGTGGCCAAGGCCATGACCGACGCCGAAGTCAAGGCGATTGCCGAGTACTTCGCCCACCCCGCCAGCCCGGAGGTCAAGCCATGAAAACCTTGCTGCCAACGTTACTACTGCTGGCCACGGGCACTGCCTTTGCCAATCAGGCCCCCATTGCCATGGAAGATCAGTCGCAACTGAAGGTCCCTGGCGCCCAGGCCGCGCCACAATTCGCCCCCCCTGCCGAAAGCGAGCTGCCGGACAATGCTTTCGGCAAGATGGTCCGCGAGGGCCACGCACTGTTCGTCGATACCCGCCGGCTGATGCCCGAGGCAGTCGGTAATGGCATGAACTGCAGCAACTGCCACCTCGATCAGGGCCGCCTGGCGCATTCCGCGCCGCTGTGGGGCGCTTACCCGATGTACCCGGCCTACCGCAAGAAGAACGACAAGGTGAACACCTTCGCCGAGCGCATCCAGGGCTGCTTCCAGTTCAGCATGAACGGCAAGCCGCCGGCCGCCGACAGCCCGCAGATGACGGCGCTGGCCGTGTATTCATACTGGCTTTCGACCCAGGCTCCCACCGGTGTGGAAATCGCCGGTCGCGGTTACCCCGAGGTGCCACAGCCAAAAGGTGGCTACGACTTCAAGCGCGGCCAGGAGGTCTACCGTGATCAGTGCGCTATCTGTCACGGTGACAACGGTGAGGGGCAGAAGGTAGCCGGTGAGTATGTGATGCCACCCCTCTGGGGCAAGGACTCCTACAACTGGGGGGCCGGCATGCACCGGATCAATACCGCGGCATCGTTCATCAAGTACAACATGCCACTGGGCAAGCCGGGCAGCCTGAGTGACCAGCAGGCCTGGGATGTGGCCGCCTGGGTCAACCGCCACGAACGCCCTCAGGACCCGCGCCTGGTGGAGGGTTCCATCGAAAAAACACGGCTGAAGTTCCATGCCAACGACGGCGTCAACCTGTATGGCCAGCAGGTCGACGGGGTGCTGGTCGGGCAGGGCACAGGTAGCTGAGCGGGCGTTGCGCCAGCCCTTTCGCGGCTGCTCACTCAAGGGCCGCGCAAGGGCCGGATGACGGGATTTTCACGAACTTTTTGGAACTATCTACACTGGGTTATCTCTATGATGGCAGCGGTCGTCACAGGCAGGGCATTGTAAGCTGCATGCCGCCTGATTAGACTGCGCCGAATTCCACAGGCCTCGCCTATGTTTAAGGATGTTTATGATCAAGAAATGCTTGTTCCCGGCAGCCGGCTACGGCACTCGCTTCCTGCCTGCTACCAAAGCCATGCCCAAGGAAATGCTGCCGGTGGTCAACAAGCCACTGATCCAGTATGGCGTTGAAGAAGCATTGGATGCTGGTCTGAACGAGATTTCCATCGTCACCGGCCGCGGCAAGCGCGCGCTGGAAGACCACTTCGACATCAGCTACGAGCTGGAAAACCAGATCAAGGGCACCGACAAGGAAAAATACCTGGTCGGTATCCGTCGCCTGCTCGACGAGTGCTCGTTCTCCTACACCCGCCAGACCGAAATGAAAGGCCTGGGCCACGCCATCCTGACCGGCCGCCCGCTGATCGGTGACGAACCGTTCGCCGTGGTACTGGCGGACGACCTGTGCGTCAACCTCGAAGGCGACGGTGTGCTGGCGCAGATGGTCGCGCTGTACAAGAAGTACCGCTGCTCGATCGTCGCCATCCAGGAAGTCGACCCGCAGGAAACCAACAAGTACGGCGTTATCGCTGGTGAAGAGATCAAGGACGGCATCTTCCGCGTCGATTCCATGGTCGAGAAGCCAAAGCCGGAGGACGCACCGTCCAACCTGGCGATCATTGGTCGCTACATCCTGACCCCGGACATCTTCGAGAAGATCGAGCAGACCGAGCCGGGCAAAGGTGGCGAGATCCAGATCACCGACGCACTGATGAAACAGGCCGCCGAAGGCAACGTGATCGCCTACAAGTTCAAGGGCAAGCGTTTCGACTGCGGTGGCGCCGAAGGCTACATCGAGGCGACCAACTTCTGCTTCGAGAACTTCTACAAGGCCGGCAAGGCGTACTGATACGCCCATGCAGGTTCAAAGAGCCACCCTTCGGGGTGGCTTTTTTGTTTGCGGCGGGTAACAGCGGTATGCTGGGCGCCTGCCTAGGAGAGTGAATACATGGCCTACGATTTTGATCTGTTCGTGATTGGCGCCGGTTCCGGCGGTGTGCGCGCGGCGCGCTTCGCTGCGGGCTTCGGGGCGAAAGTGGCAGTGGCCGAGAGCCGCTACCTGGGTGGCACCTGCGTCAACGTCGGCTGCGTGCCGAAAAAACTGCTGGTATACGGCGCCCATGTCGCCGATGAGCTGGAGCAGGCCGCTGGCTTCGGCTGGACCCTCGAAGAGGGCCACTTCGACTGGGGCACGCTGATCGCCAACAAGAACCGCGAGATCGAGCGCCTCAACGGCATCTACCGCAACCTGCTGGTAAACAGCCGCGTGACCTTGCTGCAGGGCCATGCCCGCATCACCGGCGCCAACGAAGTGGAAGTGGATGGCCAGCGCTTCAGCGCCGAGCACATCCTGATTGCTACTGGCGGCTGGCCGCAGGTGCCAGACATTCCGGGCAAGGAACTGGCCATCACCTCCAACGAGGCGTTCTACCTCAAGGACCTGCCGCGCCGCGTGCTGGTGGTCGGCGGTGGCTACATCGCCGTCGAGTTCGCCGGCATCTTCCAGGGCCTGGGCGCTGACACAACCTTGCTCTATCGCGGTGACCTGTTCCTGCGCGGCTTCGACGGCTCGGTGCGCACCCACCTCAAGGAAGAGCTGGAGAAACGCGGCCTGAACCTGCAGTTCAACGCCGACATCCAGCGCATCGACAAGCTCGACGACGGCAGCCTGAAAGCCACCCTCAAGGACGGCCGCGAGCTGGTCGCCGATTGCGTGTTCTACGCCACCGGCCGCCGCCCGATGCTCGACAACCTGGGCCTGGAAAACACCGGCGTTGAGCTGGATGCCCGCGGCTTTATCCGCGTCGACGAGCAGTACCAGACCACCGCACCGTCGATCCTGGCCGTTGGCGACGTGATCGGCCGCGTGCAGCTCACCCCGGTGGCCCTGGCCGAAGGCATGGCCGTGGCGCGGCGCCTGTTCAAGCCTGAGCAGTACCGCCCGGTGGATTACCAGAACATCCCGACCGCAGTGTTCAGTCAGCCTCCGATCGGCACCGTGGGTCTCACCGAGGAGCAGGCGCTGGAAGCCGGGCACAAGGTGCAGATCTTCGAAAGCCGCTTCCGCGCCATGAAGCTGACCCTCACCGACATCCAGGAAAAGACCCTGATGAAGCTGGTGGTGGACGCCGAGACCGACAAGGTACTGGGCTGCCACATGGTCGGCCCGGATGCCGGCGAGATCATCCAGGGCCTGGGTATCGCCCTCAAGGCCGGCGCGACCAAGCAACAGTTCGACGAGACCATCGGCGTGCACCCGACTGCCGCTGAAGAGTTCGTCACCATGCGCACGGTTACCCGCTGATCGCTTTTGTGGGAGCGGCCTTGTGTCGCGAAAGGGCTGCAGAGCAGCCCCAGCAACATCAGTTTTTTCGCCGATATCCTGGGGCTGCTCTGCAGCCCTTTCGCGACACAAGGCCGCTCCCACAAAGGGTCAGCGCTGCCTTCGAAACCGTTTGCTCAGCCCATTCCCTTCTATTAATTATCCCCGGTTATAGCCAAAACCAATCACAAGCATGAGCTTTGCCAATGAGCCTTTATCGGGACCAGCAGTTAGGATTCTCTCCATCAACTGATTCCAACCCCATGAAGGAGCGTCTCTCATGCCAATCATCAACAGCCAGGTCAAACCGTTCAACGCCACCGCCTACCACAAGGGCGAGTTCGTTCAGGTCAGCGAAGCCGACCTGAAAGGCAAGTGGTCCGTCGTGTTCTTCTACCCGGCCGACTTCACCTTCGTCTGCCCGACCGAGCTGGGTGACCTCGCCGATAACTACGCCGAGTTCCAGAAGCTGGGCGTGGAAATCTACGGCGTGTCGACCGACACCCACTTCACCCACAAAGCCTGGCACGACACTTCGGACACCATCGGCAAGATCCAGTACCCGCTGATCGGTGACCCGACCCACGTCATCTCGCGCAACTTCGACGTGCTGATCGAAGAAGCCGGCCTGGCCGATCGCGGTACCTTCGTGATCAATCCGGAAGGCCAGATCAAGATCGTCGAACTGAACGACGGTGGTGTTGGCCGCGACGCAGCCGAGCTGCTGCGCAAAGTGAAGGCTGCCCAGTACGTTGCCGCTCACCCAGGCGAAGTCTGCCCGGCCAAGTGGAAAGAAGGCGAAGCCACTCTGGCGCCATCGCTGGACCTGGTCGGCAAGATCTAAGGTCATGCATCAACCGCGGGCGGTGAGCAGCCGCCAAAGCTGAACTACCCACCGCCCCGAAAAGCGCCCGGGCGACCTCGCCTGGGCGTTTTTGTATCCGAGTTTTGAAAAAGGAATCGCCCGTATGTTGGACGCCACGCTTAAATCGCAACTGAAAACCTACCTGGAGCGGGTCACCCAGCCGATCGAGATCGTTGCCTCCCTCGACGACGGCGCGAAGTCCCGCGAATTGCACGACCTGCTGGTGGAAATCGCCGGCCTGTCGAACCTCATTACCTTCAGCGCGGATGGCAGCGATGCCCGTCGCCCTTCGTTCTCGCTGAACCGCCCGGGAGCCGACATCAGCCTACGTTTCGCCGGCATCCCCATGGGCCACGAATTCACCTCCCTGGTGCTGGCGCTGCTGCAAGTCGGCGGCCATCCGTCCAAGGCCAGCGCCGAAGTGATCGAGCAGATCCAGGCACTGGAAGGCGAGTTCACCTTCGAAACCTACTTCTCGCTGTCGTGCCAGAACTGCCCGGACGTGGTCCAGGCACTGAACCTGATGGCGGTGCTCAACCCCAATGTGCGCCACGTGGCCATTGACGGTGCGCTGTTCCAGGAAGAAGTCGAGTCGCGCAAGATCATGGCGGTGCCGAGCATCTACCTGAACGGCGAAGTGTTCGGCCAGGGCCGCATGGGCCTGGAAGAAATCCTCGGCAAGATCGACACCAACGCAGGCAGCCGCCAGGCCGAAAAGATCAACGCCAAGGACGCCTTTGACGTGCTGGTAGTCGGTGGTGGGCCTGCCGGCGCTGCAGCGGCTATCTATGCCGCACGCAAAGGCATCCGCACCGGTGTCGCTGCCGAGCGTTTCGGCGGCCAGGTGCTCGACACACTGGCCATCGAGAACTTCATCTCGGTGCAAGAGACCGAAGGGCCGATGCTGGCCACGGCGCTGGAAGAGCACGTCAAGCAGTACGACGTCGACATCATGAACCTGCAGCGCGGCGAAGCGCTGATCCCGGCCACCGACGGCGGCCTGCATGAAGTGCGCCTGGCGGGCGGCGCCTCGCTCAAGGCCAAGACTGTGATCCTCGCCACCGGTGCCCGCTGGCGTGAAATGAACGTGCCGGGCGAGCAGGAATACCGCGCCCGTGGCGTAGCCTACTGCCCGCACTGTGACGGCCCGCTGTTCAAGGGCAAGCGCGTGGCGGTGATCGGCGGCGGCAACTCCGGCGTGGAAGCGGCCATCGACCTGGCCGGTATCGTCGCCCAGGTGACGCTGATCGAGTTCGACAGCCAGCTGCGTGCTGACGCGGTGTTGCAGCGCAAGCTGCACAGCCTGCCGAACGTCAAGGTGATCACCAGCGCGCTGACTACCGAAGTGGTCGGCAATGGCGAGAAAGTGACGGGCTTGCGTTACAAGGACCGCACCACCGATGAGGTGCATGACCTGGCGCTGGAAGGCATCTTCGTGCAGATCGGCCTGCTGCCGAACACCGATTGGCTCAAAGGCACGGTCGAACTGTCGCCACGTGGCGAGATCATCGTGGACGCCAAGGGCCAGACCAGTGTGCCGGGTGTGTTTGCCGCAGGTGACGTGACCACCGTGCCGTACAAGCAGATCGTCATTGCGGTGGGCGAGGGCGCGAAGGCTTCGCTGGCGGCGTTCGATCACTTGATCCGCACTTCGGCACCGGCGTAAGCCTGCACGGGCCTCTTCGCGGGCTTGCCCGCGAAGAGGCCAGCACTGACAAAGCAAAACCTGAGGGTGTCTATGCTTACCGCAGATACCCTCAGGAGCTTCACCATGACCCTGATCAGCCGCGAACCCTGGTGGCTAATCCCCCCCAAGCCCGGGCAGAAAGAGCAGGATCTGCACTGGGGCTACCTCGAGATCTATGCCGACGGCCGCACCGTGTTCGTCGACCAGCGCCCCAGTGAGCGGGAGCTGGCCGAGCGCAAGAGCTGTCGCAACTTCCCCGACCCGGAACCGTAGGTGGCTCAGCCTTCCAGCTCGGCCAGGCGTGCCTCCAGCGCCGCGATCCGCGCCTCCAGGGCTTCAATGCGTTCTTCCGAAACATTGCCACCACTGCCGCGAACGCCGCCTTCCTGCTGGCGTGCGGCCAGAATGGCTTCGATTTCCGCCGGGTCACCGAGGGCATGGGTATAGCGGTCTTCCCGCTGCCCGGCCTGGCGTGGCAGGTGCAGGGCCAGGTCACGCGAAATCAGGCGTTCGAGCTGATGCTGGATCTGTTCGGTGTCGTCGAAGTCGTGCAGGCGGTTGCTGCGGGTCAGCAGTTCGTTGAGGGTCTGCGGCCCACGCAGGAACATCAGGCCCATCAGCACCAGCTGTGCCGGGACCAGTTCCAGGGCCTTGTCCACCCGCTGTTCCCAGCGGTCGGCGCGGCTGCCCATCTGCAGGCGGGTCATGTCCTGGCCCTCGAGGGCGCGCAGGGCCTGGCCGACCTGGCCTTGGGTGAGGTTCATGACCGGTTCCCGGCTGGTCTTCTGGTTACAAGCCAGGACCAGGGCGTTGAGGGTCAGCGGGTAGCTTTCCGGGCTGGTGGCCTGCTTCTCGATCAGCGCGCCGAGAATGCGGATCTCGACGCTGCTGAAGCGGCCTTCGCCTGCGGTTTCGTGTTCTGACATGGCCCTGTCTCATTGCTGGGGAAAGGCCACTAGCGTAGGTAAAGCTGCGGTGTAAGGCAATTGGGACCGCTTCGCGGTCCTTTCGCGACACAAGGCCGCTACTACAGGGGGCCGCGTGCTCTTGTAGGAGCGGCCTTGTGTCGCGAAAGGGCCGCAAAGCGGCCCCGGCAATCTCAAATACTGCGCCGTTCTTCAGCCTGGCAAGCCGCCGCCGTGAACAACACATCGGTCGAAGAATTCAGCGCCGTCTCCGCCGAATCCTGCAGCACGCCAATGATGAAGCCGACCGCCACCACCTGCATGGCAATCTCGCTGGGGATGCCGAACAGGCTGCATGCCAGCGGAATCAGCAGCAGCGAACCACCCGCAACCCCAGAGGCACCGCAGGCGCAGATTGCCGCCACCAGGCTCAGCAGCACCGCCGTCGGCAAGTCGACCGGAATGCCCAGGGTATGCACCGCCGCCAGGGTCAGCACGGTGATGGTGATCGCCGCACCGGCCATGTTGATGGTCGCCCCCAGCGGGATCGACACCGAATAGGTGTCCTCATGCAGCCCCAGGCGCTCCGAAAGCGCCAGGTTGACCGGGATGTTGGCCGCCGAGCTGCGGGTGAAGAACGCGGTAATGCCGCTCTCGCGCAGGCACAGCAAAGTCAGCGGGTAAGGGTTGCGGCGGATCTTCCAGAACACGATCAGCGGGTTCATCACCAGTGCCACGAACAGCATGCAGCCGATCAGCACACCCAGCAGGTGCAGGTAGCCAAGCAGGGCGCTGAGGCCAGACTGCGCCAGGGTCGAGCTGACCAGCCCGAAGATGCCCAGCGGGGCGAAGCGGATCACCACGCGCACGATCAAGGTCACGCCATTGGACAGGTCTTCGACCACGGTACGGGTAGTCTGCCCGGCATGGCGCAAGGCAACGCCCAGGCCGACGGCCCAGGTCAGCACACCGATGAAGTTGCCCTTGAGCAAGGCATTGACCGGGTTGTCGACCGCGCTCAGCAGAAGGTTCTGCAGTACCTCGGCAATGCCACCCGGTGCGCTCAGGGTCGCCTCGCCGGCGCTCAGGGCCAGCTGTGATGGGAACAGCATGCTGGCGACCACGGCCACCACGGCGGCGGCGAAGGTGCCCAGCAGGTACAGCCAGAGGATCGGGCGGATGTGGGTTTCCTGGCCGTGGCGGTGGTTGGCGATCGACGCCATGACCAGAATGAACACCAGCACCGGCGCGACGGCCTTGAGGGCGCTGACGAACACTTTGCCGAGGAAGCCAAGGTCAAGGGCGATGGCGGGAGCCAGCAGGGCCAGGGCGATGCCGGCGACCAGGCCGATGACGATCTGGGTGACCAGGCTGGTGCGGTTGAGGAGGCGGAAAACAGGCGTCATGTGCAGCGAAGTCTCGGAATCTTCAAAGGGCGCGACTTTAGCACAATCAGGCCCGGCCCTATCGCCAGCAGGCACTACCAGTGAAACAGCTCCCGCCGCGCCCCCTCGGTAATCGCCACGATCCCTGGGTGCTTGACCTTGCGCTCCACCGAAATGGCATAGAACGATTCATGCACTGCTTCGGTCTGGCCAACCAGCTCGACGCCATACTGCCGGCACACTTCCTCGGCAATCACGCTCGGTGCGACGAATATCCCGCTGCCCGACTGGCCGAACGCCTGCATCAGTGCACTGTCATCGAACTCGCCAATGATCCTGGGCTGTACCTGCTGCTCGCCCAGCCAGCGCAGCAGGCGGCTGCGCACCACCGTCTCCGGCCCTGGAATCAGCAGCGGCGCATCCTGCAGGCAGGCGGGGAAGGGGCCAGCATGCTGCCGGGCCAGGGCCGGGGTGGCGAAGAAGCTCAGGCCACATTCGCCGAGCTTCTGGCTGTAGCCCTTGATGTCCAGGTGGCTGGGCATCGGGCTGTCGGAAATCACCAGGTCCAGGCGCTGGATCGCCAGGTCTGCCAGCAACCGTTCGAGCTTGTCTTCGCGGCAACTGATGCGCAGCACTTCGTCCAGCTCCATGGTCGGCGCCAGCAGGCGATAGACGATCGACTTCGGCACCACGTCGGCCACCCCCACGCGAAACAGGATCTGCTCCTGCGGGCCGGCCCGGAGCATGGCCTCCAGCTCGCCGCCGATCTGGAACATCTGTTCGGCGTAGACCAGCGTCTGACGGCCGGTCTCGGTCAGCTCCAGTTGCCGGCCGACGCGCTGGAACAGCTCCAGCCCGTAGGTCTGCTCGAGCAGGCTGATCTGCCCGCTGATGGTCTGCGGCGTGAGGTTCAGCTGCTCGCTTGCGCGGGCGATGCTGCCGGTCTTGGCTACGGCCCAGAAGTAGTGGAGCTGGCGATAGTTGAGCACGCGCACGGATCCCGATTCGAAAAAACCGAAGTATACACACTGGAAATACGAATTTTCCTGAAGTATTGGCGTCTTTAGAATGCGACCCCATCAGGCGCTTCGCGCCGCCGGGATTTTTCAAGCGAGGACACCATGCTGCAACTCAAATCCATTGGCACTCCGCTGGTGCTGGCCCTGGCGCTGTTCAGCCTGGCCGGTTGCGACCAGGCCGAGAAGTCTGCCCAGCAGATGCTCGATCAGGCCGCCAAGTCGGCCAAGCAGGCCATCGACGACACCAACAAGGCCGCCCAGCAGGCGTTGAGCGATGCCATCGGTCACGAGGGCCAGAAGCCCAAGGACGCCGAGAAGAAAGCACACACCCAAGAAATCTGACCCCAACCGCCGCTTCAGGATTTGAACAATGGAATACTTGCTGGAACTCGCCGCTAGCCCTACCGCCTGGGTCGCCCTGGCAACACTGGTGGCCATGGAAGTGGTACTGGGTATCGACAACCTGATCTTCATCTCGATCCTGACCAACAAGCTGCCTGTGGAATACCGCTCCAAGGCACGCCGTATCGGTATCAGCATGGCCCTGGTCATGCGCCTGGCCTTGCTCAGCACCGTGGCCTGGATCGTGCAGTTGACCGACCCGGTGTTCGAAGTGTTCGGTAACGCCTTCTCGTGGAAGGACGTAATCCTGATTGCCGGCGGCCTGTTCCTGCTGTGGAAAGCCACCAAGGAGATTCACGAGAACGTCGACCCGCACGGCGCCAAGGAAGAAGCCAAGGTCTCCAACACGGTCACCCTGGGCTTTGCCGCGGCGATCTTCCAGATCCTGTTGCTGGACATCGTCTTCTCGGTCGACAGCATCATCACTGCCGTGGGCATGACCGAGCACCTGCCGATCATGATCATTGCCGTGATCACCGCCGTCATTGTCATGATGGTGGCCGCCGACCCGCTGGCCAACTTCATCAATGACAACCCGACGGTGGTGATGCTGGCCCTTGGCTTCCTGATCATGATCGGCATGACGCTGATCGCCGAAGGTTTTGGCGCCCATGTACCGAAAGGGTATGTGTACGCGGCGATGGCCTTCTCGACGGTGATCGAAATCCTCAACATCCTGGCCCGCCGAGCGCGGGTCAAGCGTGAAGCCGCTGAAGGCTGATCAAGGCGGGTGAAAAAAACAACGGGGCGCTTGGCGCCCCGTTTGCATTAAGGTGAAGAAACCTCAGTGTACCCCGGCATGCCGCCGCGCCCTGCGCACAGGCGGCGCCTTGGCCGGGGCCTGCGGTGGCAGGTGGTGATGCTGGGAATGACGCCGCACGATACGCAGAACGCCCCATAGCATGGCGGCCGCGACGCTCAGCCACATACCCACCAGCATGAGGATTGCCATGGTCAGGCTCATGTGTGCCTCCTTCTCTTGGGCCAACCTGCGGTTCGCCCTCCAGACACAGCTTTAGTCTAGCTGCCCGCCCGTGACGTTCCATTGACCAAAGGTCGATTGCTTAAGCCGATTGGTTCCGTTCGCTTGTCGGACTATACCCGCGCCACGCGCCGCCCTATGATCGGTGGCCAGAGCCGGGCGCTGCCTGCCTGGCACCGGAACAAGCGAGTGTCCATGGAGCAATATTCCTGCAAGCGCTGGGCGACCGTCCCACGTCAGCTGTTGGCCGCCTGCCTGGTGGCCGCGACCCTGGGCGGCTGCGCCAGCGCACCCCCTGCAAGCCTCAAGGGCATGCCCCAGCGGGTCGAAATCAGCAGCGTGCCGTTCTACCGCGGCAATGCCAACCACAGCGGGGCGATGGCCCTGGCCGCGCTGCTCTCGCAGCAAGGTGCGCCAATCACCCCGGGGCTGCTGGACAAACCGCTGAATCTGCCCAAGGGCGCCGATGCGTTGGCAACCAGCATCCCGCGCGTGGCCCGCGAGTACGGCATGGTCGTGTACCCGCTGGACAAGCAACTGGATGCCTTGCTGACTCAAGTGGCCGCGGGTAATCCGGTGCTGCTGCGTTACGAGGAGGGTTCGGCGTGGTGGAGCGAACCGCGTTACGCGGTGCTGATCGGCTATGACAGCTTCAAGAAGCGCGTGCTGCTGCGCTCAGGGATGCATCGGCGCCAGCTGATGGCGTTCGACGACTTTGCCTCGGCGTGGGCGAAGGAGGGGAGTTGGGCGGTGCTGGTGCAGCCCCCGCGCCAGCTGCCGGCCCAGGTGGACCGCCAGCGTTGGCTACAGGCTGCCGACGAACTGGCCCGTGCGGGCCAGGAAGTGGCGGCAAAACAGGCTGTGCGCAGCCTGAACAAGTAGCCTTACCTGCACCGGCCTCTTCGCGGGCACGCCCGCTCCCACAAATACTGCAATGGTTTTGAACCTTGTGCAGTCCCTGTGGGAGCGGGCGAGCCCGCGAAGAGGCCAAGCCTGCTTACATCAGAAGCCCAGACGATCACGCAGGCTGTAGTACCAGGCACCGATGGCGCTGAACGGCACGCGCAGCATCTGGCCACCCGGGAACGGGTAGTGCGGCAGGCCGGCAAAGGCGTCGAAACGCTCGGCCTGGCCGCGCAGGGCCTCGGCCAGCACCTTGCCTGCCAGGTGGGTGTAGGTCACGCCGTGGCCCGAGCAACCCTGCGAGTAGTAGATGTTGTCGCCGATACGGCCGACCTGTGGCAGACGCGACAGGGTCAGCAGGAAGTTGCCGGTCCAGGCGTAGTCGATCTTGACGTTCTTCAGCTGCGGGAAGGCCTTGAGCATCTTCGGGCGAATGATCGCTTCGATGTTGGCCGGGTCGCGCGCACCGTACACCACGCCACCGCCGAAGATCAGGCGCTTGTCGCCGGTCAGGCGGTAGTAGTCGAGCAGGTAGTTGCAGTCTTCCACGCAGTAGTCCTGCGGCAGCAGGGTGCGGGCCAGTTCTTCGCCCAGCGGTTCGGTGGTGATCACCTGGGTGCCGCACGGCATCGACTTGGCGGCCAGCTCCGGTACCAGGTTGCCCAGGTAGGCGTTACCGGCAACGATGATGAACTTGGCGCGGATCTTACCTTGTGGGGTGTGCACCACCGGGTTGGCACCACGCTCGATGCGGATGGCCGGAGTCTGCTCATAAATGACGCCGCCCAGCGATTCGACCGCAGCCGCTTCGCCCAGGGCCAGGTTCAGCGGGTGGATGTGGCCGCCGCTCATGTCCAGCATGCCGCCGACATAGCTGTCGCAGGCAACCACTTCACGGATGCGCTTCTGGTCCATCAGCTCCAGCTGGGTGTGACCGAAGCGTTCCCACAGGCGTTTTTGCGACTCCAGGTGCCCCATCTGCTTGGAGGTCAGCGCGGCGAACACGCCGCCGTCCTTCAGGTCACACTGGATGTTGTACTTGGCCACGCGCTCACGGATGATGCGGCCGCCTTCGAAGGCCATCTTGCCGAGCAGCTGTGCTTCTTTAGGGCCGACGGTGCGCTCGATGACGTCGATGTCGCGGCTGTAGCTGTTGACGATCTGGCCACCGTTGCGGCCCGATGCGCCGAAGCCGACCTTGGCCGCTTCGACGATGCTTACCTTGAAGCCGTTTTCCAGCAGGAACAGCGCGCTGGACAGGCCGGTGTAGCCGGCACCGATGATGCAGATATCGGTTTCCACCTCACCCTGCAGCGCCGGACGTGGCGGCACCGGGTTGGCCGAGGCGGCGTAGTAGGACTGGGGGTAGGGGGTGTTAGCCATGCTGCAGGAACCTCTGTGTTTTATATTTTTAACGAATGTACCGATGCTATCAATAATAATAAACACCCGCTAGTCGTCTGTTGAAAATCCTTTACCGGCCTGCAGCGGGCCCTTCTCTATAAACAGTTTAAGATTCAGTGAGTTAGCGCGAAAAAAAGTGTTGACAGGGTTTTTGGATTGCGTAGAATGCGCACCACACGACAGGCACATAGCTCAGTTGGTTAGAGCACCACCTTGACATGGTGGGGGTCGTTGGTTCGAGTCCAATTGTGCCTACCAAACAAAGCCCCGGTTTTCCGGGCATCGAAAAGGGCGATCCGAGAGGGTCGCCCTTTTTGCATTATGGGCGCATCCGCGGTGGTGGCTACCGGCGCCTGTAGGTTTCTGAAAGTTTTTGATTTTTTTGAAAAAAACGCTTTACAGGTGCGCATTCGATCACTAATATGCGCACCACACGACAGGCACATAGCTCAGTTGGTTAGAGCACCACCTTGACATGGTGGGGGTCGTTGGTTCGAGTCCAATTGTGCCTACCAAATCTGAAGAAGGGCGTCCCGAAAGGGGCGCCCTTTTTTCATTTTCGCTGTTCGACATGGCGGCGCGTTCCAGGGGCGGCTAATCTCGCATTGAATGGTTCGAGAACATCGCCACGGAGTAGGTAGCGGCATTGTGTGAAGGCTGCTTGGCGTCTTCCGCCGATCCCGATGAGGGGAGCCTCTCCATGCAGGGTGCCAACGCGTCGCTTCACAAGAATACGCCTGAAGTCAGCGTCTCCGACAGCCGAGGGCTGACTGTCCGCAGTATTCGTTTTCACCGCCATCCAGATAGCACTGGCTCAACGGATTGTCGGATATCCCTCCTTCATTTCAATGCACGTGGCCACAACGTGCAAAGCATAGACCCGCGGCTGGCCCAATCCCGCCGCGATGCACCAGATGCCCCACCCAATCTGTTGTTGCAGCCAACTCTGACCGGGGCGGTCGTACGTACTCAGAGTGTCGATGCTGGCATTCTGCTTGCTTTGGATGATTGCGCAGGGCGGTCACTGATGCGTCGCAGCGGCGTGGGGGTCACCCGTCGCTGGAATTACCAGCCGACGGCCATGTCAGGGCGACTATTCGCACTTGATGAGCAGGCAGAGGGCGCCGAGCGTGCAGTGTGCGAGCGCTGGATCTGGGCGCTTGATGGTGCTGTCGAGCGAGCGAGTAATCTGGTAGGCGAGTGTGTGCGCCACTATGACACGGGCGGCCTGCAGCAGGTGCGCAGCATCGCTTTGACGGGGACGCCACTGCTCGTTGCCCGGCAAATGCTGAGGGACGCCGAGCGGCCTGAATGGCTTGGCGAGCATGAGCAAGGCTGGCAGGCAAAGCTGGAGCCCATCATCCACGTCAGTGGGTGTAGCGCCGACGCCACCGGCGCGGCACTGACGCAAACCGATGCGCGGGGGCATCGGCAGCGCCATGCCTACGATGTGGCTGGCCGTTTGAGCAGCTGTTCGGTGCGTGTGCAAGGCGAGGAGCACGAGCGCCGTGTGCTTGAGGCCTTGGCCTGGACAGCCGTGGGGCAGAAGCAGCGGGAACTGCATGGCAATGGCGTACTGACCCAATACCTATATGAAGCGCAGACGCAGCGTGTGTCAGCCATCAGGACGGAACGCCCGGAGGACCATCCGGCTGGGGCTCGATTGCTGCAATGCCTGCGCTACGTCTATGACCCCGTGGGCAATGTGGCCAGCGTGGGCAACGCTGCGCAGACTACTCGGTTCTGGCGTAATCAAAAGGTGTCGGCAGAAAACACGTTCATCCATGACAGCCTTTACCAGCTGGTGCAGGCGTGCGGCCGGGAATTGGCGGCGCACGGTCAGCAGGGGGAGGGTGTTCCGCCGGCAGTAGTGCCGTTGGCGGGTGGCCTCGAGGCGTTTACCCGTTATCGGCGCGACTACCAGTACGACAGCGGCGGCAACTTGACCCACATCCGTCACAGTGCGCCGGGCAGCGGCAACAGCTACACCACGCAGCTGGTGGTCTCGCCCCATGGCAATCGTGCGATGCGTTGGCAGGAGGGTCTTGAGCCGGGTGATATCGAGGGGATGTTCGACAAGTCTGGTCACGCGCTGTGGTTACAGGCGGGGCAGCCTCTGCAGTGGAATCCGCGTGGCGAACTGGAGCGCGTGGTGCAGGTCGCCCGCAGCACGGGCGATGATAATGAGCATTACCGCTACGACGGGGCTGGCAGGCGCCTGTTGAAAGTCACTTCCCGGCAAAGCGGTGACGGTATCCAGCAGCGCCGGGTCTTGTACTTGCCTGGGCTCGAGCTGCGCGACCAGGCTTTCGACGGCGCCGCGCAGAAGGCGCTTGAAGTGGTTGCGGTGGGCAGTGCCGGGCGAGGGCAGGTGCGCTTGCTGCATTGGCCCGATGGGTTGACCGGTGACTCGCTGCGCTACAGCTTCGACGATCTGCTGGGCAGCAGTCAGCTGGAGCTGGATGAGCAGGGCGAGGTCATCAGCCAGGAAGAGTATTACCCCTATGGCGGTACTGCGGTGTGGACGGCACGTAGCGAGGTGGAGGCGGATTACAAGACCTTGCGCTACTCCGGGAAGGAGTGTGATGCCACCGGGTTGTACTATTACGGGTTGCGGTACTACCAGCCTTGGCTGGGGCGCTGGTTGAGTGCTGACCCTGCGGGTGTTGTCGATGGGCTGAACCTGTATCGAATGGTTCGCAACAATCCCGTCACGCTCAAGGATCAACAGGGGTTGGACCCGGTTTATCCAGTGCTATCGGCATTTCTGGCTGATGTCATGACCGATGTGAACCACGATGCCTTGGGGTTCGTCGCGTGGGGTGAGCAACTTGATTCAGCTCCGCCATGGGCTATCGCCATCTGGGGTGACAACACCTATGTGTCGACGGTGAACAGGCATATGTCCATTCGGCCGCCGGGTGAGCAGGGTTTTCCGGATTTTGTAGGCGTTTATGATGGGAATGGAATTACTACGGAGACCGGGCATTACCGAACGCCGCCAGATTATGCAGCAGGCATTGAAAACAACAGGCCGCGAATAACCTCGCATGGAAGCACTGCGTCACTGGATTGGCGAATGACAATGTTCAGTGATCCTCAAGCGTACATGGCCAAGGTCAATGAATTCTGGAGAATCAATGATCGGGCAGAAAGGGGCCGAGCAGTATTGGCTTTTCTGAAATCGCATTGGCCGCAAGGTCTTGAAGAGCTCGCCTCTTCGTTCAATCAAAACAGGCCGGTATTGCTTCTGGAAATGTTCCAGGCCAATGGGCAGTTGCGGGATGTCGAGCAGACGGGCTTCCAGTGGGTGAGCCAGTTGTACGCAGAGGCCAATCAAATAATCTATGACTTTGTTGATAGCAAGGTGAAAGCGAAACAGCAGCAGGCCAAGGCGCAAGCCAGATATAAGTACGATGCAGTCATGGACATCTACAAAGGGAGAGAAGGCGATCTGCACACGGTGCGTCGATCCGAAGTCGAGGCGCAACTCCCACCAGCGACGCACTTGACTGCACCTGCACGAGGCCATCAGCGAAGGCCGGTGACGACCGTTACTCAGCCTGTGCGAAGGCCGAATTTATTTTCCAGAATAAGGCATGCCTTCAAGCATTGATGGTTGGCTTGCTCGGGCCAGGTGCCCCTGCTGCGCCAATCTGACCATCGGTCTGTACCGCGCCTCGTGTTAGAATCCGCCCCTTCGAATCTGGAGGTACACGCGTGCGCAAACTGGCAGTGGTATTGGCAGTGCTGGCCCTGGCGGGCTGTGAGAACGAGGTCGAGGGCGTGCACAAGCAGGTTGCCGAGCACCTGCACAACCCCAAGACCGCCAAGTTCGGCAACGTGCGGATCGACACCAAGGGCACCATCTGCGGCCAGGTGCGTGGCAAGGACGATGCAGGCCAGTACGAGGCTTACCGCAGCTACGTAGCGATCAAGGGTGCCGATGGCCAATACGAAATCATCGTCGATGACGGCGGCAACAACCTGCGTATACGCGAGTACTGCGGCGGTGCCGACCTGCAGCGCCGTGCCGAGGCATTGGCCGATCAGCCGGCTCCTGAAGGCTGGGATGTCGAAGTGATCCAGGGTGCCAACATGGGGGCGTTGACCGACATGACCGCACGCCTGATCGAGAAGGGCATCCCGTCCTCGGTCGAATACCGCGACGGCAAACCGGTAGTGCTCATGGGGCCGTTCCCGAGCAAGGCCGAAGCCGATGCGCGCAAGGCCGAGGTGATGGCCAAGCTGGGCACCGATTCGATCGTCATTCAGCATGGCGCGCAGCGTTAACTGTAATCTGTAGTCTTCCCCAGCTATGCTTGGCTTGAGACTAGCCAAACGGGGAGGGCCTCATGTCTACGCTGGAGCGGGCCATTGCCGTGGCCGCCAGGGCACATGAAGGGCAATACGACAAGGGTGGGGCGGCTTACATCCTCCACCCATTGCGAGTGATGATGCGGGTCAGCACGCCGGAGCAGCGCATTGTCGCGGTGCTGCACGACGTGATCGAAGACACGTCGCTGACCCTTTCCGACCTGGCCCGTGAGGGCTTCCCCCTGAAAATTCTCGCCGCCTTGCTGGCCTTGAGCCGGAACAAGGGCGAAAGTTATCAGGACTTTGTAGTGCGCCTGGGCAGTGACCCGCTGGCGCGCACCGTCAAGCTGGCAGACCTGGCCGACAATAGCGACCTTTCGCGTATCGCGATGCCTGGCCCGGCCGACCTGGCGCGGCTGGACCGTTACCGCGAGGCCAGTGCCTATCTGCAGGCGCTGCCCTGAGCCTCAGTCTTCCTTCGGCACCGTCCAGAAAATCTGCACGCCGCCGTCGTCGCGGTGGGCGAGGGTGACGTTGTCGTTCTCGGCGATTTCCTCGAGCAGGGTTGCCCAGTCATCGGGCGACTCGTGTTCCAGGCGGAAGATCAGCGCGGCGCGGCTGCGCTGGGCGAGGGGGTTGTTGATGATCTTCTGGATGCGCAGGCCCAGTTGCTGGTAGCTGCTTGCGGTTGCTTCGGCGGTGTTGGCCACGGAGGCGTTTCCTTGTTGTGCTGTATGTGCGTACAGTATTTCAAGGCAAAGTATTTCGCAACTGCATCGGTGCTGGATTCTTCGCGGGCACGCCCGCTCCCACAGGGGAATGCAGTACCTGTAGGAGCGGCTTTAGTCGCGAAAGGGCCGGTGCAGGCAACGCACCAGCCCAAGTCATACCCGAATCAGTACTCCCAGAAGATCCGCTGCAGCTCCTTGCTGTCCTGGGTCTTGGTCATCGCCACCATCGCCAGGATCCGCGCCTTCTGCGGGTTCAGGTCATGGGCCACCACCCAGTCATACTTGTCATCCGGCTGCTCGGCATTGCGCAGTACGAAGCCACCCTGGTTGACGTGGGACGAGCGAATGATCTGCACGCCGTTCTTGTGCAGTTCCTGCAGCGCCGGCACCACCCGCGACGACACCGAGCCATTGCCGGTACCGGCATGGATGATCGCTTTCGCGCCGCTCTGCGCCAGCGCCTTGTACGCCGTGTCGGTCACGTTGCCGTAGCTGTAGGCAATGTCCACCTGCGGCAGGCTGCTGATCTGCTTGATGTCGAACTCCGACTGGGTGGTATGGCGCTTGGCCGGCAGGCGGAACCAGTACGACTTGCCTTCCACCACCATGCCCATCGGGCCCCAGGCGCTCTTGAACGCTTCGGTCTTGATGTTGATCGACTTGCTCACGTCGCGGCCCGACTGGATCTCGTCGTTCATGGTCACCAGCACGCCCTTGCCGCGCGACTGCTTGTCGCTGGCCACCGCCACGGCGTTGTACAGGTTGAGCATGCCATCGGCAGACATCGCCGTGCCCGGGCGCATGGAGCCGACCACCACGATCGGCTTGTCGGTCTTCTCGACCAGGTTGAGGAAGTAGGCGGTCTCTTCCAGGGTGTCGGTGCCGTGGGTGATGACGATGCCATCGACGTCTTTGCTGTCGGCAAGCTCGGCGACGCGCTTGGCCAGTTTCAGCAGGTCGTCGTTAGTGATGCTTTCGGAGGCGATCTGCATCACCTGCTCACCGCGCACGTTGGCCAGGTCGGCCAGTTCCGGCACGCCGGCAATCAGCTTGTCGACGCCGACCTTGGCGGCCTGGTAGGTGGCGCTGTTGGCAGCGCTGGCGCCAGCGCCGGCAATGGTGCCGCCGGTGGCGAGGATGACCACGTTGGCCAGTTTCTGCTGGGTTTCGGCTTCCTTCGCCGAGGCAGTGGCGGGCAGGATCAGCAGCAGCGCGAGGGCGCTGGGGGCGAAGGATTTCAGTGCAGCATTCATAATTATTGTTCTCTCTCTTCCTAATGAGATGGTTGCTGTGTCGCACATAACGACAGGCAGATTCCGTACCAGCTGTACGCGGTCGATTGTGGGAGCGGCCTTGTGTCGCGAAAGGGCCACAGCGTGGCCCCGGCAATTCAAGCGGCGAAGCTGAGATCCTGGGGGCGCTTCGCACCCCTTTCGCGACGCAAGGTGCCGCTCCTACAAGGGCGTATTCCATTCGGAACCCCGAACAAGCATAGGAAAAGGTGTTCGGTTTTTCGTAAAAATTCCGGATAATCAGTACCAGCCGCGTCTTGCCCCTGCCAGCGAAACGGATTTGACAAAACCAGGTCTTGTTTCCATAGTTACTCAACGCAAACGTTTGCGATCCGATAAAAATCACAAGATTCGGAGTCATCTCCCATGAAGCTGCCCTTCCCCGGTCGTCTGCTGGCGCTCGCCGTCATGTCCTCGCTGTCCCTCGCCATGCCGCTGTCCGCTGCCCATGCAGAGGAAAAACCCAAGGTCGCGCTGGTCATGAAGTCGCTGGCCAACGAATTCTTCCGCACCATGGAAGACGGCGCCAAGGACTACCAGAAAGCCCACCCTGGCGATTTCGACCTGGTGGCCAACGGCATCAAGAACGAAACCGATACCGGTGAACAGATCCGCATCGTCGAGCAGATGGTCAACTCCGGCGCCAAGGCCCTGGTGATTGCGCCGGCCGATTCCAAGGCGCTGGTCTCGGCCGTGAAGAAGGCCATGGACCAGGGCGTCATCGTCATCAACATCGACAACCGCCTGGACCCTGAACTGCTCAAGAGCAAAGGCATCAGCGTGCCCTTCGTCGGCCCTGACAACCGCAAGGGCGCCCGCCTGGTCGGTGATTACCTGGCCAACCAGAAGCTCAAGGCCGGTGACCAGGTCGGCATCATTGAAGGCGTGCCGACCACCACCAATGCCCAGCAGCGCACCGCTGGCTTCAAGGATGCGATGGAAGCCGCGAAGATGAACATCGTCTCGGTGCAGTCCGGCAACTGGGAAATCGACAAAGGCAACGCCGTTGCCGCGTCCATGCTCAACGAATACCCCGACCTCAAGGCGCTGCTGGCCGGTAACGACAGCATGGCCCTGGGTGCCGTCTCGGCCGTGCGCGCTGCCGGCAAGACCGGCCAGGTGCAGGTAGTGGGCTACGACAACATCAACGCCATCAAGCCGATGCTCAAGGATGGCCGCGTGCTCGCCACCCTCGACCAGGCCGCCAGCCAGCAGGCCGTGTACGGCATCCAGGCAGCGCTGAAAGTACTCAAGGGCGAGAAGCCGGACGTGGACGCCGACAACGTCATCCAGACCCCGGTCGAACTGATCACCAAGCCCTGACCTCAGCAGGAGAGATGGCCATGTCAGCATCGGCCAATGAAGTGGTGCTTGCCGCCAGTGGCCTGGGCAAGAGCTACGCCCAGCCGGTGCTGGCCGAGGTCAGCCTGGCCCTGCGCGCCGGCGAAGTGCTGGCGCTGACCGGCGAGAACGGGGCGGGCAAGAGCACGCTGTCCAAGCTCATTTGCGGCCTGGAAACCCCCACCACCGGGCACATGACCTACCGCGGCCAGGCCTACGCGCCGGGCAGCCGCAGCGAGGCCGAGCGCCTCGGCGTGCGCATGGTCATGCAGGAACTCAACCTGCTGCCGACCCTGACCGTGGCGGAAAACCTGTTCCTCGACAACCTGCCCAGCCGCTTCGGCTGGATCAGCCACAAGCGCCTGCGCCAGCTGGCCACGGCCGCCATGGCCCAGGTCGGCCTGGACGCCATCGACCCGGACACCCCGGTCGGCGAGCTGGGCATCGGCCATCAGCAGATGGTCGAGATCGCCCGCAACCTGATCGGCGACTGCCATGTGCTGATCTTCGACGAGCCCACGGCGATGCTCACCGCCCGCGAAGTGGAGCTGCTGTTCGCCCAGATCGAGCGCCTGCGCCAGCGCGGCGTGGCGATCGTCTACATCTCCCACCGCCTTGAAGAGCTGCAGCGCGTGGCCCAGCGCATTGTCGTGCTGCGCGACGGCCAACTGGTGTGCGACGAGCCGATCCAGCGCTACAGCAGCGCCGAGCTGGTCAACCTGATGGTCGGCCGCGAACTGGGCGAGCATATCGACCTGGGGCGGCGGACCATCGGCGCGCCGTTGCTCAAGGTCGACAAGCTGCGCCGCGGCGACAAGGTGCGTGATGTGTCGCTGCAGGTCAGGGCAGGGGAGATCTTTGGCATCTCCGGGCTGATCGGCGCCGGGCGCACCGAGCTGCTGCGGCTGATCTACGGCGCCGACCGTGCCGACAGCGGAAGCATCGAAATCGGCCAGCCGCTCAAGGCGGTCACCATCGATTCGCCCAAGGCGGCGGTAAAGGCCGGTATCGCGCTGATCACCGAGGACCGCAAAGGCGAAGGCCTGCTGCTGACTCAATCGATCAGCGCCAACATCGCCCTGGGCAACCTGCCCGCCGTTTCCCGCGCTGGGGTGCTCGACGGCGAGGCGGAACAGGCCCTGGCCGAACGCCAGATCAGCGCCATGCGCATCCGCAGCGCCAGCCCGGCGCAGGTGGTCGGCGAACTGTCCGGCGGCAACCAGCAGAAAGTGGTGATCGGCCGCTGGCTGGAGCGCGATTGCCAGGTGCTGCTGTTCGACGAGCCCACCCGCGGTATCGACGTCGGCGCCAAGTTCGACATCTATGGCCTGCTGGCCGAGCTGGCGCGCCAGGGCAAGGCCCTGGTGGTGGTGTCCAGCGACCTGCGCGAACTGATGCTGATCTGCGACCGCATCGCCGTGCTTTCCGCCGGCCGCCTGATCGACACCTTCGACCGCGAAAACTGGAGCCAGGATCAACTGCTGGCCGCCGCCTTCGCCGGCTATCAAAAACGTGATGCCCTGCTGCACGACGCAGCGCCCAGGATGGATGCATGAAGACCACACCCCTCGACACCCCGAGCGGCGCGCCGGTGCGCCGCAGCGGCACTTATTTCGGCCTGGGCACCTACTTGGGCCTGGCCGGCGCCTTGCTGGCGATGATCGTGCTGTTCTCGTTCCTGAGCAGCCACTTCTGGTCGTACGCCACCTTCAGCACCCTGGCCAACCAGATCCCCGACCTGATGGTGCTGGCCGTGGGCATGACCTTCGTGCTGATCATCGGCGGCATCGACCTGTCGGTCGGCTCGGTACTGGCCCTGGCGGCTTCCACAGTCAGCGTGGCGATCCTCGGCTGGGGCTGGGGCGTGTTGCCCGCGGCTTTGCTCGGCATGGCCGTCGCCGCGCTGGCCGGCAGCATCACCGGTGGCGTCACCGTGGCCTGGCGCATCCCGTCGTTCATCGTCTCGCTCGGCGTACTGGAGATGGCCCGCGGCCTGGCCTACCAGTTCACCGACTCGCGCACCGCCTATATCGGCGATGCCTACGCCTGGTTCTCCGACCCGGTCGCCTTCGGCATCTCGCCGGCCTTCATCATCGCCTTGCTGGTGATCGTTTTGGCCCAGCTGGTGCTGACCCGCACGGTGTTCGGCCGCTACCTGATCGGCATCGGTACCAACGAAGAGGCCGTGCGCCTGGCCGGCATCGACCCGCGCCCGTACAAGGTGCTGGTGTTCGCCCTGATGGGGCTGCTCGCCGGTCTGGCCGCGCTGTTCCAGATCTCGCGCCTGGAAGCCGCCGACCCCAATGCCGGGTCCGGCCTGGAGCTGCAGGTGATCGCCGCCGTGGTAATCGGCGGCACCAGCCTGATGGGCGGGCGCGGCTCGGTCATCAGTACGTTCTTCGGCGTGCTGATCATTTCCGTGCTGGCCGCAGGCCTTGCACAGATCGGCGCGTCGGAACCCACCAAACGCATTATCACCGGGGCGGTCATCGTCATCGCCGTGGTGCTCGACACTTATCGCAGCCGGCGTGCAGGCCGGCGGAACTGACAACATGGCAACCATCAAAGACGTCGCGGCCCTCGCGGGCATTTCCTACACCACGGTATCCCATGTCCTGAACAAGACCCGCCCGGTCAGCGAGCAGGTACGGCTCAAGGTCGAAGCGGCCATCCTTGAGCTCGACTACGTGCCCAGCGCCGTGGCGCGCTCGCTCAAGGCGCGCAGCACGGCCACCATCGGCCTGCTGGTGCCCAACAGCGTCAACCCGTACTTTGCCGAGCTGGCCCGGGGTATCGAGGATGCTTGCGAGCGCAACGGCTATTGCGTGATTTTGTGCAACTCCGACGACAACCCGCAAAAGCAGCGCAGCTACCTGCGCGTGTTGCTGGAAAAGCGCATCGACGGCCTGGTGGTGGCGTCGGTGGGCGAGGATGCCGACCTGCTGCAGAGCCTGGCCTGTGTGCGCACGCCGATGGTCATCGTCGACCGCGAACTGGAAGGCGTCGATGCCGACCTGGTGCGCATCGACCATGAACACGGTGCCTACCTGGCGACTCGCCATCTGCTGGAGCTGGGCCATCGCGACATCGCCTACATCAGCGGCCCGGCCGAGACCGGTGTCACCCAATTGCGCCTGAGCGGCTTCCGCCGGGCAATGGCCGAAGCCGGGGCCGAGGTGCTGGCCGGCCGTGTGCTGCATTGCGACTTCACCAGCCCGGGTGGCCATGCCGCCGCCGCACAGTTGCTCGACGGCGAGCGGCCGACGGCGATCTTCGCCGGCAACGACATGATCGGTTTCGGCGTATTGCGCGCCGCTGCCGAGCGCAACATCAACGTGCCGGGCGAACTGTCGGTGATTGGCTTCGACGACATCGAATTGAGCCGCTATGTGTACCCGCCGCTGACCACGGTCGGCCAGTCGATTCGCGAGCTGGGCGAAAATGCTGCCGCCTTGCTGCTGTCGCGCATCGCCACGCCGCGTCGCGATGCGGCCGAACAGCGCATTGTCGCCCCGCGCATTGTGCTGCGCGAGTCCACCGGGCCACGCTCGGACCTGTTCAATGATTACCGCTAAGGAATTGCCATGCATGCCAAGGTAGTGGTGGTCGGGAGCCTCAACATGGACCTGGTGGCCCGCGCCCAGCGGCTGCCGCGAGCCGGCGAAACGTTGGCCGGGGAGAGTTTTTTCACCGTGCCTGGCGGCAAGGGTGCCAACCAGGCGGTGGCGGTGGCGCGCCTGGGTGGCAGCGTGGCGATGGTCGGCAATGTTGGCGATGACGCCTACGGCCAGCAGTTGCGCCAGGCGCTGGAAGTGGAAGGCATCGATTGCCAGGCGGTCAGCGTTTGCCCTGGCGTCTCCAGTGGCGTGGCGCTGATTACCGTGGACGCTGCCAGCCAGAACTGCATCGTCATCATCCCGGGTGGCAACGGGCTGCTGACGCCCGAGTCGGTGCAGCGTTTCGATGCGTTACTGCAGGCGGCCGAAGTGATCATCTGCCAGCTTGAGGTACCGGCCGAGACCGTGGCCTGGACCCTGGCCAGAGGGCGCGAGCTGGGCAAGCAAGTGATCTTGAACCCGGCGCCCGCCACAGGCCCGCTGCCGGCAGAGTGGTTCGCCCATATCGACTACCTCACCCCCAATGAAAGCGAGGCCGAGGCGCTGACCGGGGAGCCGGTCAATGACTTGGACAGTGCCCGCCGCGCAGGTGAGCGCCTGCTGCAGCTGGGCGCACGCAAGGTGATCGTCACCCTCGGTGCGCAGGGGGCATTGTTCGTCAGCCGCGACGGCAGTCAGCACTTCCCGGCGCCCCAGGTACAGCCGCTGGACACCACGGCAGCGGGCGACACCTTCATCGGCGGTTTTGCCGCTGCATTGGTGCAGGGCAAGGGGGAGGGCGAGGCCATCGCTTTCGGCCAGCGCGCTGCGGCCTTGTCCGTCACCCGAGCCGGTGCCCAGCCGTCGATTCCCTATCTGGCGGAGCTGACCCCATGAAAAAGACCACGCTGCTCAACGTCGCGCTGTCGCGGACCATTGCCGGGATGGGCCATGGCGACATCCTGGTGATCGGCGATGCCGGGTTGCCGGTGCCGCCAGGCGTCGAACTGATCGACCTGGCATTGACGGCGGGGGTGCCGGATTTTGCCAGCGTGCTGCGCGCAGTGCTGAGTGAGCTGCAAGTGGAGCGGCACGTGCTGGCCGAAGAGATGCAGAAAGTGGTGCCGCCGGCGCTGGTCGAGGTCGAGCGCTTGAAGGGCAAGCTGGGCAAGCGTGAATGGCTGAGCCATGAAGCTTTCAAAGAACTGTCGCGCAGCGCCCGGGCAATCGTTCGTACCGGAGAATGCCAGCCCTACAGCAACATCGCCCTGATTTCCGGCGTCACCTTCTAGCAAGCGAAACGCGATGCGCTTTTTTATTGTGGGAGCGGCCTTGCGTCGCGAAAGGGCCGCGAAGCGGCCCCGGCAATTCATGCGGCGAAGCTGAAATCCTGGGGGCGCTGCGCACCCCTTTCGCGACGCAAGGCCGCTCCCACACAAAAGCGCACCTCGTTCCATTTCACGGCAACAGGAGTGCCCCCATGCTCAAACCCCTGCTACAAGGACTCACCCTCATGGCCGCAGCAGCCACCACCACCCTCCAGGCCGCCCCGCGTGACCTGATCATCGACACCGACCCCGGCGCCGACGACGTGGTCGCACTGTTCCTGGCCATGGCGTCCCCCGAAGAACTCAACATCCGCGCCATCACCACCGTCGCCGGCAACGTGCGCCTTGAAAAGACCTCGCGCAACGCCCGCCTGGCCCGCGAGTGGGCCAACCGCGAAGACATCCCGGTATACGCCGGGGCAGGGCGCCCACTGGTGCGGGCGCCCATCTACGCCGCCGACGTCCACGGCGAAGAAGGCCTGACCGGCGTACCCGTGCATGAGCCGAAAAAGCCCCTGGCTGAAGGCAATGCGGTGCAATACCTGGTCGACACCCTGGGCCAGGCCAAGCCCCACAGCATCACTATCGCCATGCTCGGCCCGCAGACCAACCTGGCACTGGCGCTGATCCAGCGCCCAGACATCGTCAAGGGCATCAAGGAAGTAGTGGTCATGGGCGGCGCCCACTTCAACGGCGGCAACATGACCCCGGCGGCGGAATTCAACCTCTACGCCGACCCGCATGCCGCCGAGGTGGTGCTGGCCAGCGGCGTGCAGCTCACCTACCTGTCGCTGGACGTCACCCACAAAATCCTCACCAGCGACGCCCGCCTCAAGCAGCTGGCTGCCGTGAACAACCAAGCCAGCAAGAAGGTGGTCGACATACTTGAGGCCTACATCAAGCACGACATGGACGTCTACGGCATGCCGGGTGGCCCGGTGCATGACGCCAGCGTCATCGCCTACCTGCTAAAGCCCGAGCTGTTCAGCGGCCGGCGCATCCACATGAGCGTCGACAGCCGCGAAGGCCCGACCTTCGGCCAGACCATCGCCGACTGGTACGGCGTGCTCAAGCAGCCGGCCAACGTGCAGTGGGTGAACGAGGGTGACGCCCAGGGCTTTTTCGACCTGCTCAGCGCGCGCCTGGCTCGATTGCAATAGCCGTGTGCGGCGCGTAGCGCTCGAACACCTGGTCGATGAAGCTGCGCGCCGCCTCGCCGCCGCGGTCGCGCACCAGCAGGTCGATGGCGATCAACAGCAACTCTTCGGGCGTGCTGGGGCTGTAGGCACTCTGGCCTTCGGCCCATTTGACCTTGATATCGGCGTCGATGCTGTGGCTGCTCATGAAAGGCTCTCGCTGCGGGCCCGGGGCGGAGGGGCGAACACCGGATCCTGGTGTTCGAAGGAGGCATTATGCCTTCACTTCCTAAAGTAAATCATGACTTTGCGGCGCAAACCAAGCGGCTCGTCGGTTGAGCGGTAAAATTCGGTCACGATTGCCTTTGGCCTCGGCGTGCCGTGTTCAGGCAGACTTGTGCGGTTTTGCAACAAATTCCTGGCGGAGCTGTCGGATCAGACAGTTCCCAGATAGATTTTAGGAGGATTCATGTTCCGTACCCGCGCTTTCCTGGCAACCCTGGCGGTGGCTGCTGTCCTGGCTGGTTGCAGCACTGGCGGTAACTCTGGGGGTGGCAAGGCGCCTGAGGCTTCGGCCGGCAACGATGGCCGCTGCGAGGCCAGCGGTGCCGACTTCGCCATCGGCAAGCCGGGCAGCGCCGACCTGCTGGAGCAGGCGCGCAAGGCCAGTGGTTCGCAGATGGCGCGCATTCTCAAGCCCCACGACGTGGTGACGCTGGAGTACCGCTCCGAGCGCCTGAACCTGAATGTGGATGAGCAAGGTGTGGTGACCCGCGTCAACTGTGGTTAACCCCGCTGCAACGCAGCCCCTTGTAGGAGCGGCCTTGTGTCGCGAAAGGGGTGCGCAGCGCCCCCAGTATCTCAGCTTCGCTGCAGAAATTGCCGGGGCCGCCATGCGGCCCTTTCGCGACGCAAGGCCGCTCCTACAGAAAAAACGAGCGTCTGGGCCTGATAAGCGCCCATAAAAAAACCCGCCACAAGTGGCGGGTTTTTTTACAGCTGCCCGAATTACTCCGGACGAACCTGCGCAGCCTGCATGCCCTTCTGGCCGCGCTCGGCGACGAAGGAAACAGTCTGGCCTTCTTTCAGGCTCTTGAAGCCGTCGGATTCGATGGCTTTGAAGTGTACGAACAGGTCGTCGCCGCCGCCTGCTGGGGTGATGAAGCCGTAGCCTTTCTCATCATTGAACCATTTGACGGTGCCTTGTTGGCGATTGGACATGAGGTGAATCTCCAGAACATTTAGATTTTTCAGTGGTGCAATGTGGCCGAGGCTACGGAGCACGGGCAACATCATAGTCTAATTCTGCGCATCTAGCGCCTTTTACCTTCGCAGGATGTTGATCCAGGGCAAATGATGCGTCGATCACACCCTGCGCACGGCTCATTTCGGCTTGCAGGCAGCCTGCACAACCGTCTGTGCTTTCTGCATCAGCTTGGCGTCCACGCCGTCGGTGCTGTCCAGATCGGCGATCTCCTTATCGGTGAAATTCTTTTTGATGGCCTGGGCACCACAGTCGCAGTGTTTTTTCGCGGTCGCGGCGTCGACGCCCTGGCCGCTGGCCACCTGTTGGCACTGGGTCATGTAGTGGGCCTCCTTCCCGGCAGGGAAGTTGCCAGCGTTGGCAGCCATCGGCAGCAGCAGGGCGCCAGCGGCCGCCAGGGCCAGAAGAGACGGTACTCGCATAACCAGTTACTCCTTGGGTTAAGGTCTCAACAAGAGTAGGTTGCTTCCCAAGGTCTGATAGGAATTTTTCCGCGTTAGTTCACCGCAGCGGCGTAATTTCCAAATATTTCTACGAGCCACGCAACCCGCGTGCTAGCATGCCTGGCTCGCAGCAAAGCCTTTGCTGCGAGCTTTTTTCTTTCCAGTCACTCTGGTTCGTCCCTGGCAAGCCGAAAGGCTTCTGCCACTGTGAGGCAGGCTTCCCTGAAGGGAAGGCAGGTCGGATCTTGTACTGGCTCATCCCAACCCACGTGACCTTTGGTAGGGGTCACCACTAGGAGAGGAGGCGCCATGCCCGTTATTACTCTTCCCGATGGCAGTCAACGTTCGTTTGATCACGCCGTATCCGTCGCCGACGTCGCCGCTTCCATCGGCGCAGGCCTGGCCAAGGCCACCGTGGCCGGCAAGGTCGACGGCAAACTGGTCGATGCATGCGACCTGATCCACAACGACGCCACCCTGCAGATCATCACCCCTAAAGATGCAGAGGGACTGGAGATCATTCGTCACTCGTGTGCCCACCTGGTTGGCCACGCGGTGAAACAGCTGTACCCGACCGCCAAGATGGTGATCGGCCCGGTGATCGACGAAGGCTTCTATTACGACATCGCCTACGAGCGCCCCTTCACCCCAGAAGACATGGCCGCCATCGAAAAGCGCATGATGGAGCTGATCGAAAAAGACTACGACGTGGTCAAGAAGGTCACCCCGCGCGCCGAAGTCATCGACGTGTTCAAGGCCCGTGGCGAAGACTACAAGCTGCGCCTGGTCGAAGACATGCCGGACGAGCAGGCCATGGGCCTGTACTACCACGAAGAATACGTCGACATGTGCCGTGGCCCGCATGTGCCGAACACTCGTTTCCTCAAGGCATTCAAGCTGACCAAGCTGTCCGGCGCCTACTGGCGCGGCGATGCCAAGAACGAGCAGCTGCAACGCGTGTACGGCACCGCCTGGGCCGACAAGAAGCAGCTGGCCGCCTACATCCAGCGCATCGAAGAAGCCGAAAAACGCGACCACCGCAAGATCGGCAAGCAGCTCGACCTCTTCCACCTGCAGGAAGAAGCCCCGGGCATGGTGTTCTGGCACGCCAACGGCTGGACCGTGTACCAGGTGCTCGAGCAGTACATGCGCCAGGTTCAGCGCGTCAACGGCTACCAGGAAATCAAGACCCCGCAAGTCGTCGACCGCATCCTCTGGGAGCGTTCCGGCCACTGGTCGAACTACGCCGAAAACATGTTCACGACTTCGTCGGAAAGCCGTGACTACGCGGTCAAGCCGATGAACTGCCCGTGCCACGTGCAGGTGTTCAACCAGGGCCTGAAGAGCTACCGCGACCTGCCGCTGCGCCTGGCCGAGTTCGGTGCCTGCCACCGCAACGAGCCATCCGGCGCCCTGCACGGCATCATGCGCGTGCGTGGCTTCGTGCAGGACGACGCGCACATCTTCTGCACCGAAGAACAGGTGAAGAAAGAAGCCGCCGACTTCATCAAGCTGACCCTGGACGTGTACAAGGACTTCGGCTTCACCGACATCGCCATGAAGCTGTCCACTCGTCCGGCCAAGCGTGTTGGCTCCGAAGAGCTGTGGGACCGTGCCGAAGGCGCACTGGCCGACGCCCTGAACGAGTCGGGCCTGGAGTGGGAATACCAGCCGGGCGAGGGCGCGTTCTACGGCCCGAAGATCGAGTTCACCCTGCGCGACTGCCTCGGCCGTAACTGGCAGTGCGGTACCCTGCAGTACGACCCGAACCTGCCAGAGCGCCTGGATGCCAGCTATATCGCCGAAGATAACAGCCGGGTTCGCCCCGTCATGCTGCACCGCGCGATCCTCGGTTCGTTCGAGCGCTTCATCGGCATGCTGATCGAGCACTACGCCGGCGTGTTCCCGGCGTGGCTGGCACCGACCCAGGCGGTGATCATGAACATCACCGACAAACAGGCCGATTTCGCCCTCGAAGTGGAAAATGCCCTGAACGGTAGCGGTTTCCGTGCCAAGTCGGACTTGAGAAATGAGAAGATCGGCTTTAAAATCCGCGAGCATACTTTGCTCAAGGTCCCGTACCTTTTGGTTATAGGGGATCGCGAAGTCGAAACGCAAACCGTCGCTGTGCGTACTCGCGAAGGCGCTGACCTGGGCTCCATGCCCGTCGCCCAGTTCGCTGAGCTCCTGACACAAGCGGTTTCCCGGCGTGGTCGCCAAGAATCGGAGTAATGACTATTAAGCGTGAAATGAGAAACGATAAGCGTGCTGTACCGAAGGCCCCGATCAACGAGAATATCTCGGCCCGCGAGGTTCGGTTAATTGGCGCTGATGGCGAGCAGGTTGGCATCGTCTCGATTGATGAAGCGCTTCGTATCGCTGAAGAAGCGAAGCTGGATCTGGTGGAAATCTCTGCAGACGCGGTACCGCCTGTCTGCAAGGTGATGGACTACGGCAAGCACCTCTTCGAGAAGAAGAAGCAGGCCAACGAAGCCAAGAAAAACCAGAAGCAGATCCAGATCAAAGAAATCAAGTTTCGTCCAGGGACGGAAGAAGGGGATTACCAGGTAAAACTACGCAACCTGGTACGTTTCCTTACCGATGGGGACAAGGCCAAGATCTCTCTGAGATTCCGCGGCCGTGAGATGGCCCACCAGGAGCTGGGCATGGAGCTGTTGAAGCGGGTCGAAGCCGACCTCGCCGAATACGGCTCCGTTGAGCAGCATCCGAAGATGGAAGGACGCCAGCTTATGATGGTCATCGCCCCCAAAAAGAAGAAGTAATCTCCCGGGCACGGCAGGCCTGATGATTATTGTGTAATTTTTATCGAATGCGGAGTTCCAACATGCCAAAAATGAAAACCAAGAGCGGTGCTGCGAAGCGCTTCCTGAAGACCGCTTCCGGCTTCAAGCACAAGCACGCTTTCAAGAGCCACATCCTGACCAAAATGTCGACCAAGCGTAAGCGTCAACTGCGCGGTGCCAGCCTGCTGCACCCGTCTGACGTGGCAAAAGTCGAGCGCATGCTGCGCGTACGTTAATTCTGGTTTAGATAGAGGAAGTTACTCATGGCTCGTGTTAAGCGTGGCGTCATCGCTCGTAAGCGTCACAAGAAAATTCTGAAACTGGCTAAAGGCTACTACGGTGCACGCTCGCGCGTATTCCGCGTTGCCAAGCAGGCTGTCATCAAGGCTGGTCAATATGCCTACCGTGACCGTCGTCAGAAGAAGCGTCAGTTCCGCGCACTGTGGATCGCTCGTATCAACGCCGGTGCCCGCACCAACGGTCTGTCCTACAGCCGTCTGATTGCTGGCCTGAAAAAGGCTTCGATCGAAATCGACCGTAAGGTTCTGGCCGATCTGGCAGTGAACGAAAAAGCGGCGTTTGCTGCGATTGTCGAGAAAGCTAAAGCCGTTCTGGCTTAAGTACCCGCGACAATCACCCGGCGGCGCTTGCGGCGCCGGGCATTGAACGTCATCGATAGGGGAAGAGCCTTCAAAGCTCTTCCCCTATTTTCGTATCTGGAGTCTGTACATGGAAAACCTGGATGCGCTGGTCTCACAAGCCCTGGAGGCCGTCGAGCGCGCTGAAGACATCAATACCCTGGAACAGATCCGGGTTCAGTACCTCGGCAAGAAAGGCGAACTGACCCAGGTGATGAAGACCCTGGGCAACCTGCCAGCCGACGAGCGCCCGAAAGTCGGCGCGCTGATCAACGACGCCAAAGAGCGCGTCACCGTCGTGCTCAACGCACGCAAGGCCGCCTTTGAAGAGGCCGAGCTCAGCGCTCGCCTGGCCGCCGAATGCATCGACGTGACCCTGCCAGGCCGTGGCCAGACCACCGGCGGGCTGCACCCGATCACCCGTACTCTCGAGCGCATCGAGCAGTTCTTCACCCACATCGGCTACGGCATCGCCGAAGGCCCTGAGGTCGAAGACGACTACCACAACTTCGAAGCGCTCAACATCCCTGGCCACCACCCGGCCCGGGCGATGCACGACACCTTCTACTTCAATGCCAACATGCTGCTGCGCACCCACACCTCGCCGGTGCAGGTGCGGACCATGGAGTCCACTCAGCCGCCGATCCGCATTGTCTGCCCGGGCCGCGTCTACCGCTGCGACTCGGATATCACCCACTCGCCGATGTTCCACCAGGTCGAAGGCCTGCTGATTGACCGTGGCATCAACTTCGCCGACCTCAAGGGCACCATCGAAGAATTCCTGCGCGTGTTCTTCGAAAAAGAACTGGCCGTGCGCTTCCGCCCGTCGTTCTTCCCGTTCACCGAGCCGTCCGCCGAAGTCGACATCCAGTGCGTGATGTGTTCCGGCAAGGGCTGCCGCGTGTGCAAGCAGACCGGCTGGCTGGAAGTCATGGGCTGCGGCATGGTGCACCCGAACGTGCTGCGCATGTCTGGCATCGACCCTGAAGAATTCCAGGGCTTCGCCTTCGGCATGGGCGCCGAGCGCCTGGCCATGCTGCGCTATGGCGTCAACGATTTGCGTCTGTTCTTCGACAACGACCTGCGCTTCCTCGCGCAATTCCGCTAGGTCAATGCCCGACGCAACTTTCAGGAGAACAGCATGAAATTCAGTGAACAGTGGCTGCGCGGTTGGGTAAACCCGCAAGTCTCCCGTGACGAACTGGTCGCCCGCCTGTCCATGGCCGGCCTCGAAGTCGACAGCGTGACCCCCGCTGCCGGCCAGTTCAGCGGCATCGTCGTGGGCGAGATCCTCGCCACCGAACAACACCCGGACGCCGACAAGCTGCGCGTGTGCCAGGTGAGCAACGGCCAGGAAACCTTCCAGGTCGTGTGCGGCGCGCCAAACGCCCGCCCAGGCATCAAGATCCCGTTCGCCATGATCGGCGCCGAACTGCCAGGCGACTTCAAGATCAAGAAGGCCAAGCTGCGCGGCGTCGAGTCGTTCGGCATGCTCTGCTCGGCCGCCGAGCTGCAGATCAGTGAAGAAAACGACGGCCTGCTGGAACTGGCTGCCGACGCCCCGGTGGGCGACGACATCCGCCAGTACCTGAGCCTGGACGACGCCAGCATCGAGATCGGCCTGACGCCGAACCGCGGTGACTGCCTGTCCATCGCCGGCCTGGCCCGCGACGTCAGCGCCCTGTACGACACCCCGGTCACCCGCCCGGTCGTGCCCGCCGTTGCCCCGGCCCATGACGAAGTGCGCCCGGTCGAAGTCAGCGCCCCGGCCGCCTGCCCACGCTACCTGGGCCGCGTCATCCGCAACGTCGACCTGAGCAAGCCGACTCCGCTGTGGATGGTCGAGCGCCTGCGCCGCAGCGACGTGCGCAGCATCGACGCCGCCGTCGACATCACCAACTACGTGATGCTCGAACTCGGCCAGCCGATGCACGCCTTCGACCTCGCCGAAATCAACGGCGGCATCCGCGTGCGCATGGCCGAAGAAGGCGAGAAACTCGTCCTGCTCGACGGCCAGGAAGTGGCCCTGCGTGCCGACACCCTGGTGATCGCCGACCACACCCGCGCCCTGGCCATCGCCGGCGTCATGGGTGGCGAGCACAGCGGTGTGAACACCGAAAAAACCCGCGACCTGTTCCTCGAAAGCGCCTTCTTCGAGCCGATCTCCGTCGCCGGTAAAGCCCGTTCCTACGGCCTGCACACCGATGCCTCGCACCGCTACGAGCGCGGCGTCGACTCGCAGCTGGCCCGCGAAGCCATGGAACGCGCCACACAGCTGATCCTCGACATCGTCGGCGGCGAAGCCGGCCCGGTGGTCGAAGCCGTCAGTGAACAGCACCTGCCAAACGTCGCCCCGGTCACCCTGCGCGCCGACCGCATCGCCCAGATGCTCGGCATGGAGATGGACCCGGCCCAGGTCGAGCAGCTGCTCAACAACCTTGGCCTGGCAACTGAAGCTAGTGGGGCAGGGCAGTGGACTGTCAACGTCCCAAGCCACCGCTTCGACATCAGCCTGGAAGTCGACCTGATCGAAGAGCTGGCCCGCCTGTACGGTTACAACAACCTGCCAGTGCGCTACCCGCAAGCCCGCCTCGCGCCGCAAGCCCGCCCGGAAACCCGCGGCGAGCTGCCAAACCTGCGCCGCCTGCTGGTCGCCCGCGGCTACCAGGAAGCCATCACCTACAGCTTCATCGACCCGAAACTGTTCGAGCTGTTCAGCCCAGGCGTCGAGCCGCTGCTACTGGCCAACCCGATCTCCAACGACATGGCCGCCATGCGCGCCTCGTTGTGGCCGGGCCTGGTCAAGGCACTGCAGCACAACCTCAACCGCCAGCAAGACCGCGTGCGCCTGTTCGAAAGCGGCCTGCGCTTCGTTGGCCAGCTCGGTAACCTGCAGCAGCAGCCCATGATCGCCGGCGTCGTCACCGGCAGCCGCCTGCCAGAAGGCTGGGCGAACGGGCGCGACACCATCGACTTCTTCGACGTCAAAGCCGACGTGGAAGCCCTGCTGGGCTACAGCGGCGCCCTGAGCGACTTCACCTTCGCCGCCGGCAAGCACCCAGCCCTGCACCCTGGCCAGACCGCTGTGATCCAGCGCGACGGCAAGGACGTCGGCTATCTCGGCGCCATCCACCCAGAGCTTGCCAAAGCCCTGGACCTGGACCGCCCGGTGTTCGTCTTCGAGCTGGTACTGGGTGACGTGGTCGAAGGCCGCCTGCCGAAATTCAGCGAACTCTCCAAGTTCCCGGAAACCCGTCGCGACCTGGCTTTGATCGCAGGACGTGATGTGGCTTCTCAAGACGTGCTTGAAGTAATTCGTGACAATGCAGGCGAATGGCTCACAGACCTCAGGCTGTTTGATGTCTACCAAGGTAAAGGCATTGATCCTGATAGAAAAAGCCTTGCCGTCGGCTTGACCTGGCAGCATCCATCGCGCACTCTTAACGACGATGAGGTGAACACTACCCTGCAAAACATCCTCACCTCGCTCGAACAAAGGTTGAACACCACGTTAAGGAAATAACGGCATGGGTGCTCTGACGAAAGCTGAGATGGCCGAAAGGCTGTACGAGGAGCTGGGGCTTAACAAGCGTGAGGCCAAGGAGCTGGTCGAGCTGTTTTTTGAAGAAATTCGGCACGCACTTGAAGAGAACGAGCAGGTCAAGTTGTCCGGTTTCGGCAACTTCGACCTTCGCGACAAACGCCAGCGGCCGGGCCGCAACCCCAAGACTGGGGAAGAGATCCCGATCACCGCACGGCGCGTCGTCACCTTTCGTCCAGGGCAGAAGTTGAAGGCCCGGGTTGAGGCCTATGCTGGAACCAAGCCATAACGACGAACTGCCCCCCATACCGGGCAAACGCTACTTCACCATCGGTGAAGTGAGCGAGTTGTGTGCCGTAAAGCCACACGTGCTGCGGTATTGGGAGCAGGAGTTTCCTCAGCTCAACCCTGTGAAGCGGCGGGGGAACCGGCGGTATTATCAGCGGCAGGATGTGCTGATGATTCGCCAGATCCGGGCCCTGCTGTATGACCAGGGGTTTACCATTGGCGGGGCGCGGTTGCGGCTCTCCAGTGATGAGGTGAAGGATGAATCGAGCCAGTACAAGCAGCTGATTCGGCAGATGATTGTCGAGTTGGAGGATGTGTTGGTGGTGTTGAAGAAGTGACCTTTGCGGTTTTGATGGATGGAAATTTTTTTGAGAAAAAGGTTTCATTTATCAGGAGGTTAGGGTACATTCTTCAACGTTCTCAGAGGTTTGAGAATGTATTCGGGGCGTAGCGCAGCCCGGTAGCGCACTTGCATGGGGTGCAAGGGGTCGAGTGTTCGAATCACTCCGTCCCGACCAAAAATCCCTAAAAACCAGTCACTGAAAAGTGGCTGGTTTTTTTTTGCCTTTGAATAGGTCGCCTTAATGTTTTCGTTGTGGTTTGAGGCTCCGTTGTCAGCGAAGAAACTTTCGGGTCACTGCTTTCTCGGATGATTTGCACCCTTCGTCAGCGCGATGTACATTGCGTTAATCTAAAGTGCAATATCATGGAGCTATCATGCCAGGGCCGCAAGTTGAAAAATTGTACGAGCGAATTTCACAGGCAATGCCTAGATTTTCAGATCTTGACTCTGCGGTCGATTCCGTTCGCTTAGAGCTGGATACTCTGTGTCCGGGTTTGGCAGTGTCTCTAACAGCTGAAATTGAAGAAGCGAAAGCGCTCATAGTGAAGCAGTTTGAACAAGTCCAGATCTTGGATCGATATTCTGTTATAGCAGATCGACCAAAATGGTATTTTGGGTCTAAACCGTCAGATTTTCATTGGCCCGCTGTTTACGGATATCTGCTCAATGGGAAGGGGTGGAATCAGGCTGATGTAGAAGGTATCCACTTGGCATCCAATGAGGTCGTTTCTCTCCTCGAGAACCCTAAACAACCTCAATTCTCTTGTCGCGGACTTGTCTTGGGTTATGTGCAGTCCGGTAAAACCGCAAATATGACCGCGACTATAGCTAAAGCGCTAGATGCTGGCTACAACACTGTGATAGTTCTAGCGGGTCTCACTAACGCACTCAGGTATCAAACTCAGTTAAGGTTTTTTGATGATTTGATTGCTCGAAACCCTTTAAATTGGCAGGTTTTGACGCCTAATGAGCTTGAAAGGGACTTCAGAGCCCCTCCTCAAGGAGGCTTCTTATCGCACACTGATAAAGCTCAGTTGGCAGTTATTAAGAAAAACGTATCGCCTCTTGGGGAGCTGAAGTTAGCCATAGAGCGAACCATGCCTGCAGTTTTGTCTAAGTTGCGTGTTTTGGTTATTGATGACGAGTGCGATCAAGCCAGTGTAAACTCTGCGCGTGGTGAGTTTGAGACAACTGTTATTAATGAGAGAATTCGGGAAATTATCTCCCTTTTGCCAGCGGTTAGTTATGTGGGCTATACCGCAACTCCGTTTGCGAACGTACTAATTGATCCTTATCGCCAGGAAGGTCAGGTGCTGGACGACCTTTATCCGCGTGATTTTATTACTGCATTGCCATTGCCTGCATCGTATTTTGGTACAGAGCGGCTGTTCGGTAAAGTGCCAGTCGACCCTGAAAATGTCCTTCCGGAAGAGGAGGGCCTTGATATGATTCGAGAGATTAATGTCGGTGAGGTTTCCTCTCTTCAGCCTCGATCTAGAAAAGAAAGAGATAACTTTCAGCCATTGATGACTGATAGTCTTAGACAGTCTATTCTATATTTCCTTGCCTGCTGCGCGGCACGACGTATTCGTGGGCAATTAAACAAACATATGACGATGCTTGTGCATACTTCTGCCTATGTTACTGCCCATGAGCGCGTGTCAGCCCTAATTGAAGGGTGGGTAGAAGTGAATCACAAGGCAATACTAGATAGCTCAAGTGCAGTTGGTAAGGAGCTTGAGGCTATTTGGAGGCAAGAGCAGGGGAAGTTGCCGCATGACATCTGCTCTGAAGAATCAGTTGATATCGTGTGTATTTTTGATGAGCTGCCAAATGTTCTATCTGTGCTTGAGTTTCCAATTGAAAATGGTGGGAGTGATGATCGGATAGATTATACAGGTAATGCGAAAACCTACATAGTAGTTGGTGGTTCAATTCTTGCGCGGGGTTTGACACTCGAGGGTTTGACCGTAAGCTTCTTCCTGCGCACAGCGGATCAGTACGACACGCTTTTGCAAATGGGGCGGTGGTTCGGGTATAGGCCTGGATATGAGGATCTTCCACGAATCTGGATGCCCGAAACCCTTAAGCTTAGATTTAGAGAGCTCGCGTCGATTGAGCGAGAAATTCGCAGCGACATCGAACAGTATCGCATTAGGCAGTTAACTCCCATGAACATCGCGGTTCGTATTCGCTCAATTCCAGGCATGGCTATCACGGCTGCTACTAAGATGCGGGCTGCTCGAAAATGTGCAGTGAGCTACTGGGGCACCCACAGACAGACCTTCCGGTTTGAGCATACGAATTTCGATAAACTCCGTGCTAATTGGGGCGCAGCAGCTGAGCTCGTTAGTCGCGCAGATGCGCTTGAGCTTAAAGATGATGAAGCGGCAAAGTCTGGGAGACATATCTGGCGCAATGTGCCTAGATCATCAATACAAAGATTTTTGGAGAAGTATGAGCCGCATGTTACGCATGCCGACTTGAATCGGGAAATGTTGATTCCATTTATCTTGGGTGATAACGTTCGATTGCGCGAATGGAATGTCGCCATTGTACAGCCAAAAAAAGGAGCGTCTTCCTTTGAACCTTTGGGTAGCGTAGGCAATGTTTCAATGGTCAAGCGCTCTAAGCTCGATGGTAGTGGTGATGCAGATATTAAAGCTCTCATGTCGAAAAATGATGTTGTGTACGATTGCAATGATGAAGTTGCTCTTGATGGCGGTTGGGAAGAGCTGAAAGCTGCTCGCCGAGAGAAGCTTGGTGAAGTTCCGCTATTACTTCTTTATGCTATTGATCCCGAATCAACACCCGTTCAAGCCGGTACGATCCGGAAACCATTGAATGCGGCGATGGATGTATTGGCTTACGGCATCGTGTTCCCAGGATCAGTAACTGAAAGCGGCAGTTTTGTCTCAGTGGAGCTTCGATCTCTTTCGGCTGAAGATATTGAAGAAATTGCTTCAGAGGAAGCTGCGCAGTTGCAGGCGGCAGGTGTGTGACGAAATCTAATATGTCTTCAAAGAGCATTTGGGCAATGCTTCGTATTAACGATAGCCCTGTTGAACCCTTTGGCATCCGTACGATGCCACTGAGCGTTAGGGCGCCTGCTGGAAGGCTGCGCCTTGCGCTTGGCCCTTCGGGAGAGCCTCGTATTTTGCTGCCCTTGGCCTATAGAGAGCTTGCTTCATGTGTCTCAGTGCCGGGCTCAATTTCTCTAACTGAGTCACATTTCTTCTTAGAAGGACGGTCAGTTAGCTTTGCGGACATGACTTGCATTTCAGACTCGCTCGCTTCTGTGTTTGGCGAGTTTGTTGATGAAATTATCGCTAGGGTTGAGAAGGGGAGTAGTTGTCTTGAAGCAATTGATTCCACGATAAATGATTTCCGCTCCCTTTTAAGCGAATCTAGTGATTCGGAAGTTGATCCAAGCGAAGTGATTGGCTTGGTTGGAGAGCTTCTTGTGCTCAATAGGCTACTTGACCACTCGGCCTCAGGTTGGAAGGCGTGGCGTGGGCCTAGCGGAGATAGGCATGACTTTCGCAACGCAGCTATTTCACTTGAGGTCAAGTCTACGGATCGGGTTGGGAAGTCAGACATAACTATTAATGGACTCGAGCAACTTGAAGCTCCATCGGGAGGGAATCTCTATCTTCTAAGAATAGAGTTAGAACCTGTTCATGGGGGCGCCCTTAGTGTAGCAAGTTTGGCTTTTAGTGCGATTGGAAAATCGGACGATCCAGTTGGGTTGCATAAGGTTTTACGAGCCGCTGGGTGCGAAGATTTTCAGAGTGCGCGATGGAATACAAGGTCCTTTCGTCTTAATTCCGAGTCGTTTTATGAAGTCAAGGATGGTTTTCCAAAATTGACCTCCGCAATGCTTCTTGGTGGGGTCAGGCCGGCGGGATTATTTTCAGTTAAATACTCTGTTGACTTGTCCTTTGCTTGCGACTTTTTACAATCTAACGAAGCTTATAGATCTATTGAGTTGGGGCTTAGTCAATGTCATTAAGGCTGCAGCTGTTTTCGGAGCCGTATGGGTCAACCGGAAATATTGGGGATAATATAACACGCCTTCTTGGTGCTCCCTCCCTTGATCCGCTACAAACTCTGATACGTGAGGCATTGCAAAATGTAGCAGATGCGGCGAAGCTTGGTGTTGGTCCTACGATTGAGATAAGAGTCCGATATTTGACTGACGAACAACGCTCTGTCCTTGAAAATAAAATGATCGGAGTGTTGCCAGTAGGTGCGCAATCTAACGCACTCTTAAAGGAGTCGCTAGCTAAGGATAGGCTGGTAGTTATGGAAATATGTGATTTTCAGACTATAGGCTTAGGAGGGCCAACTCGATCGGATCGAGTGCCTATAGGTACGTCTAATACCCAATTTATAAATTTTCTTCGAAATATTGGGGTGGCGAGGAATACTGTGCGTGGCGGTGGAACTTATGGATTTGGGAAGGTTGCCCTATATAAAGCCAGCCACTGCAGCACAATCATCGTAGATTCTTTGCCCCATGAGGACGGACCTGAAGGGAGACGACTAATTGGGTGTCATTTAGGTCCCTCATTTGAAGTATCGGCTGGAACGATGTCACACCGCTTCACTGGTCGACACTGGTGGGGAGTAGCTGACCCGAAGGATGGGGTGGTAGATCCTGTGACGGGTGTGGCGGCACAGACGCTCGCAGCGGCATTAGGTATGCCAGAAAGGGGGCGGGATCGTACTGGCACTTCTATCATGATTCTTGATTACATCTTAGAGGATGAGGATCTTCGGTCCTTTGCGGGAAGAATTTCAGAAGCGATTCTCTGGAATTTTTGGCCGCGCATGATGCGCGATACGCCACCATCTCTTAAGTTCAATTTGCGGCTTGAGGTTGAGGGTAGGAATTTTGAAATTCCTGCTCCGGAGAATTTCGCTCCGTTAGATTTGTTTTGTAAAGCAATGAAATCCGCAAAATCTGGGAAAGGCAATAATCTTCTTGAGCTTTCTGCGACCAAGTCAAATATAAAGCTTGGAGTGCTCGCTATAGAAAAAGGGCTGCGAGGACAGCGGCGTAATTATGTTGCTGATAGTAGCCTGATTCCACCTGTGGCGCAGCATATTGCGTTGATGCGCCCTGTGGGCTTGGTCGTGAAGTATATGATAGGTACTGCTTTACCGGATGAGAGGTTAGAGTGGGGCGGTGTCTTCGTTGTAAGCGATGAGGAAGAGGTTGAGTCGGCTTTTGCTGAGGCCGAGCCACCTGCGCATGATGACTGGATTCCCGAAAATCTAGAAAAAGGTATTGCTAAGACACTTGTGAATGTCGCGCTTCGAGATTTGAGGAGGATTGCTTCTGAAATAGGCTTGAGTTCAATTTTGAACAAGCCGAAAACGCAGGCTGGGCCGCCATTGGCGAAGCTAGCAAGTCGACTTGGAGCGGCACTTGAAGGTGTCAGTGGAGATGGTGCTGGAAGAGTTAGAAATAAGGCTGGCGGCAGAAGGAAAGTTACACACGCTCTTGCCAGTGGGCCGCATTTTGTTCGGTTAGAGTCCGTAAAAGCTGGAATTGTCGCGGTGTTTAGAACCGAAGTGCGGCAGGATGCAAAACGAAGTGCCAATGCACTAATAGCGAGCGCCTCTGTTGCGGTGGATGGCGGGCGAGCAGTGGAGGCAGGTGTGGGATTGCCAGATCCTGTTGTTTTATCGATTTCCTCTGTGGATGGCCAAAACTTTGCGAGGGGTTGCCGTCTCAATATTGAAGGTGAAGAAGGCATATATGAAATTAGAGTTATGATGCCAGATGATTGTGCTGTGATTGCCAGTGCAGAATTGATTATGGAGGCCAAACGGTGAAGCGTGTTGCGTTTCCATTTCTGACCTTGTCAGAGTTTGCTGTGACTGCATCCACATGGTGGTTTTCCTTAAATAATAGTGAATGGTCCCCATTGGGAGAGTATCTGGAGGATTGGGATCCAGGATCTGTGGTTCGCCTGCGCCGTGAAATTAGAATTGATCCTGCTATCGCTTCTGATGATTTGAGTCTAAATATTTTGGATTCGGAGCTTTTGGTCTTGGTTGCTTTAGGAACTGGGCAAGGGCGGTTGCCTCGATTTATAATTGAGCAGCACTCTAAGTTGATGTGTAAACAGTCTTGGATTGTCGGCTTTGAGTTTGAGGTGCTTGGTGATCTGCTTTCTTCGGTGATAGATGTAAGTACTAGGGTGGTGTTGGCGACTAAAGTCAAAGGTGGCTCGGTTCTTTCCCCGAGCCGATTAGGTGACCTACTTTGGTCGGATCGTGCCCGTAGTAGATTGGAAGGCGAAGAGCCGAGATTTCCAATTGAGATTGCGGATATTGGTTCTTTAGCAGGTGAAGCCATTTCGTCTTTTGCGCCTTGGTATCTGCATTGGTCTCCACGTGAATGGTCTCGTGATTTTCATGGTGCGCTACGACTCTATCTTAGTCACGAGCATGGTGATCTCATTGATCGTGTCGAGTCGGAAGATCCCATGACCTTGCGCATGCTCTTGGCTGACATAATGGGGCAGGTATGTGAGCGCTTTATCACGGATCCTGAGGTTGCGGATTTATTCAACTCTCCTGAACCCGGCTCTCTGGCGTCGCAGGCGGCTTCATGGTTAAAAAAAGCTTGGCCTGGAAAAGATCATGATTTCATAAAGTCGGTTTTTGACAATCGGCCTGGAGTTTTTCGCGCATCATTGGTGGCGCTTGCAGACCTAGGGGAAGGTGAATGATAGCGTTAATGCCGCGGTTAGCTGCTCCGGAAGCAGAAAGGTTACTAGAGGTATTTCTGCAGGAAGGGCCGGAAACATGGAAAGCTTTCAGTGCGGATGAGCTTCCAAGGGCTACGAGATTCGCGCCGACTGGTGGCAGTCCGATATCTACAAAAACCTTGGTTGAACTACGCTTGGAGATTCTAAGAATAAAAGATGAATGTCAGTCTCAAAGGAAAACCTTACGTTCCGACTTTTCAAGCTTTGATTTCCGGGTGGCAATACTTTTGATTAATAAAGATTTTTTATCAAGCGGGGAGTGTTTCAGAGATGATGTATGGGCTTTTTTATCGATTGTCGTAATGCCTGATATTGTGAGCTGGCGGTTCGGTGGAAGTGTAGAGCGGTATTTTGGTGGTGTTAGGAATACTTTTCAGCGGCTCTGGATGAGGGGTATGCTATTTGACAGAGGGATGCAGAGTGATAATCGTTGGGGATTATTAAGCGAGCTCTCTGAAGACGCTTTCTTGCAAATCGTAGAGCGCCCCGGCATTGCAAGTAGTCCCGTTATAGCGACGGCTCTTGCAGAAGCCTGGCTGCGTGCTTCTTTAATTTATGGTCGTGGGTCTATGGAGGCTCTAACCCGGCGGGCCATACTCAAACTTCGTGCAAAAAATGAAATTAGGTTTTTTGGCGGGTTGCCGCCTAATGTTTTGGGGAGTGTTCTTGATGAGGCTTTTCGTGATGCAAGTCGAACAAATCTTTGATGCTAACATATTGATTTTATTTGACTATTTTATGATTTTGTGATTTTTTTTGTGCGCTTATTTGCTTCTCAGGAAAGGTAGGCCATGAGATGTGTTTTTGATTACAATCACGTATTGCGTGAGGCAGCCAGTCCATTTCCGTCACCGGTCTGTGGATTCCGCATTCCCAGATCTCGAAAACTCGCCAGCCTAGGCTAAGGAGATTCGCTCTATTTTGCAGGTCTCGGCCGATGTTTTGGTCGAATTTCGCTTGCCAAAATTCGGGGCGGGTCTTGGGCGTAGTCGTAAATCTGCACCCGGGATGCCTATGCCAGAAGCAGCCGTGAACGAAAATGCACAGCCTGTAGCGTGGTAAGACCACGTCCGGTCGTCCGGGAAGATCCTTGGGATGTAGTCTGAACCGGAAGCCTTGCTTGTGCAGCAGCTTTCGAATTTTCATCTCCGGGGTAGTGTTGCTACCACGGATGGCGCCCATCATGCGAGACCTGACTTCTTTACTGACGATGTCCATGACTGAATCCCAAATGAATTTACCGTTAGAACGAACCCCTGCTATCGAATCCGCCCATGAGTTTTCGAAGGCTATCCAGATCGTTGATCTCTTCGCCGGCCCAGGTGGCCTAGGTGAGGGCTTCGCTTCGTCTGGTAATGGACAACGGTTTGAAATCGTGGTTTCTGCTGAAATGGACCCAGTAGCCCGTGAAACACTTAAGCTTAGAGCGTTTTACAGGCTTCTGAAACTTAAAAACCCTGATTGCCTCTCAGATTATTACGATTTTTGCAATGGTCGCAGTCATAGCCCCTATAGTAAAGATAGCGAGGAACAGTGGCATGAAGCTGACGCTGAAGCGAGATGTATTACGCTTGGCTCGAATGCCGGCGATGAGGAGCTTGACAAGATACTTGATGATAAGCTTGATCACAAAAGGCCCTGGGTATTAATCGGGGGACCTCCCTGCCAAGCCTATTCCCTTGTTGGTAGATCACGAAACCAAGGCAAGGCGAATTATTGTGCAGAAAATGATCATCGGCATTTTTTGTACAAAGAGTATCTTAGAATTATCAAGGAGCGACAGCCGACAGTATTTGTAATGGAGAACGTTAAGGGTATTTTGTCCTCCAAGGTTGGTGGCGAGGGAATATTTACTCAGATACTTCAAGATCTCACTGATCCTCACAGGGCGCTTGGTGATTCCTCGCCGGGCAATAAGTATCGAATCTGTTCGTTAGTGAGTTCCGAGTCATTTGGACCTGATGAAGATGTTTCCGCTGTCGATGCTCGTAAGTTTGTTATAAGAGCTGAAAATCACGGTATACCTCAGGCTCGGCATCGTGTAATTTTATTAGGTATCGCTTTAGATGAACAAGGGCGGGTTCCCGATTTCTTGCCAATTCCGTTTGTTGAACAAGTGAGTACCAAGCAAGTAATTGATGATCTTCCAAAGCTGCGTAGTCGACTAACCAAGCAAGAAGATGATGATGAGGCTTGGTATAAAGTAGTCCTAGATCAGCTAGATGAGCTGATGGCTGAGGTTGACTCTGCAGTTGATCCAAAGCTTGCGGCGGAGATGAAAATAGTTTGGGAAAATATTTTTTCCCCAACGCACGGGGTCGGAGCGCTTCGAGTTCCTCGCAAGAGAGATGATGGCGTTACCGGTATCGCTGAGTTGGATAAATGGTATCGAGATGATAGATTAGCCTTCTGGTTGAACCATGATGCGCGAGGTCATATGCCTTCTGACTTGAGAAGGTATATGTTCGCCAGTGTTTATGCGCGCGCATACAAGACCTCGCCAAAAGGGCATCTTGAATTTAAACTTTCTGGTTTGGCTCCTGCGCACAAAAACTGGGAGACTGGTAAGTTTAGTGATCGTTTTAGAGTGCAGCTTGAGGGCCTGCCAGCAACTACAGTCACTAGCCATATTTCTAAGGATGGGCATTATTTTATTCATTATGATCCGACGCAGTGTCGTAGTTTGACCGTTAGAGAGGCAGCGAGGCTACAAACATTTCCTGATAATTATTTTTTTCAAGGAAATAGGACAAAGCAATTTCACCAGGTTGGAAATGCTGTGCCACCGCTTCTGGCAAACAAAATTGCGTCTGTTGTCTTCAGCGTTGTTGCTCATCATGCTAAGAAACTTGAGTCTAAAAGCTTTTCGACAGATGCAGTTCGTTTGATTTGATTTTTCAATGGATTCGGTGGGGCCTCAGAATAGATGCTGTGCTTGGTTATTAGCCTATAAAAGGTCAGGCTAGGCAAATCACAATGCGGACTAATACAGCATCTTCGGGTCCGCTGGTTTTGGGATTTGAATCCGCGCTAAGTCTAGCAGTTTACGCAGGGCATAAAGTTCACACATTGATGTCTTAATCAATAAGCACACCGTTGATCTGAGCTACTTCAATCTTGCCTGCTGGGTAGCGGCTCGCGGCTCCGGCTCAATTTGCCTTTAGGGGATGGTGGTGAAAGGTCGTTGGGATGGTCTGTAATGAGGGCTGGATTGTTGTCGCTCTAACTGCTCGGGGCATTAATTTGGAGCATTTGTGAGTTCTCCTGGAGGTTGGAGCATGGGCCTGGATTGTTGGTGGCACGTTTTGGGTCCATCGCCTGCAAGCGCTGCTCCTAAAGGGTGGGTAGTGCAGGTGCTTCATTTTTTATCTTGCTAAACTCGGCATCATTGAGCAGGGCCTTGGCTGTGACGCTGAGGTTGTGCGAAGCGCAGAGCAACTTGGCTTTGTCCTCCATACGGGTTAGGGCGTGGATGTTATCCATCAGCGCAGAGGCCTGTTCGCGAGTGCTTTGTCAAGGATGCGGTTCAATGTGGAAGAGTGAATAGGCTGGTTTTCACGTTGATGAAACATGGTTTGCCAGCTGTATATTTAAATGCCGAACATCTGAAGTTGTTAGGCATATAGTTGTGAACTGGAAGCTAACGGTAATCGTTTGATATACAAAACCTTAGCTGTTTTCTGTAGGAGGTTGCTCCTGGGCAATAGGAAACAGTGGGTCCACACCCGTGTTTTCCCATGGCCCAGAAACCCTAGGCTCGGAGTTCGGCGAATTAGCGCTAAATCATGATACATTACGTCGTTGAACAGAGGTCTAGTCTACAGGTATTAAATCCTCGGCGACGATGCGAATGGCTAGGTGAACGGTTCGCCTCATAGACCTCAGTTCGTAATGCAGCCAAAGTGAGCTCAAGCTGATAGGCTCCAAAGCTTTATGGAATTGGAGCGATACCAAACAATATCGTTATCTTCAGCCATCGCTAAGAAAACAAACTCCTCTAGTGTAGGTAGCAGGTATTGCTCCATGACTAGCCGGCATCCAGTGCTGTAAGTCTCGTTAGATATGTGGAACTCTGTTTCTTTATTATGAACTATCGAGCACCTCATCTGGTAAATAAGCGTGGAAAAATACCTGATGAATTGTATTGAAGAGTTGATGGTTTGACTGCCATTAATCAAGCTGGATAGAAAGGTATCGATTTCTAAACCGCTTGCAGCGTGAGTAGTCAAAAAATTTCGCCAAGTAGTGAGCGCGAAATCTCCAAAATTTCCCGTCGCATAAGATAATGAGAAAATCGATTTAACAAGCTTCTCAATTGCGTCCACTTCGGAGATGTCGACTGCTTTATTAAGTCTTCTAAAATCTCTTATGGAAAACATTGCCCCATTTGCTTTTCGCTCAAGCTTAACTATTTGGCTTTTTATCATGAAGTTCTCGATCACATGATACATGGAGAGAAACTTTGCAAGTACATCTTTTCTATCCAGATACTCGCCTAAAATATGAATAACTTCACTAAACTGAGCGTAGCTATTAGCCGGTATGTAATTCTGTTGCGAAGAATTTTGGGGTGGTGCTATATAAAGATTTGAGCGAGTAATTTTATTGCCAGAACTTACCATGTGCAATTTCATGAGCGCAATGACGTTAGCATTCCCGGCGTGGCGATCTGTTACACAGGTTCTTTCGCAAACGATCATCGACTTCCCAAGCCTAAAGTCAATTGTTGTTCCGACCGAAATTAAAAAATACAAAAGATCGAGCGCTACAGCGCTTTCTGAAAGCGCTGTCAACGAATCAATTGAACTAGGATTTACCCAAAGAATATTCCGGTTTAGTGTAGGTAAGTTAGTTGAAAATGCCCTGCACTCAAACTCTATGTCGCAGTAAAAAAAATCAAATCCATCATCGACATCCTCAGCAGGCAAAGGGGAAACTTCATTCTGTAGAATTCGTTCGGCAATCATCAAGCCAAATAAGCAAGCCTGATAGTCAAATCCTGGAAATTGCTCAAAATTGTCCTTGAACTTATTTATAAGAACATGCAGCTGAGGTAGAGCTGGGTAAATATCCAGTTGGTCTCTATAGCTTTCTAAATTTTCTTTTTCATCAATGAATGCTACAAAGAGACTCTCAAAAAGTTCCCTTTCCGAATCATTCTGCAAAGCTTCAGAAAAAATGTCGGCTTTTGTTGTGTCGTCACAGACACTACCAAATTGAGCAATGAGTGTAGAATAAACAGCATCAACCTTTCTCATTGCGGTTCCCTCGCGAATGCCAAGGCCCAATCAATTTTGCTGCTGTAGTCAGAGCTGATGAGAGACTCAATGCCTTGGAAAATTGAAATACGATTAATATTCCCCACATTTACTTTGGCAAGGTCCACGCTATTCCTCGCTTTCTCATAGTCTCCAAGATTAACTAAATGAAAGTTTTTAGCTAGCTGTTCTGCAATATTTACCAGCTCCCCGGAGGGATTGGCAGAAGATCCGATTGCAGCAAACATTGCAGCTAATGACACTTCGCGCCCCATCCACTGGACCCCCTCATCACCAAATGCGTCAGACGCGGCAACGTCTAAGAGATACAATGCACCAATGAAGTCTTCAAGAAATTGGTAGGAAAACATATCGACGAATAATTCTAGTTTTCCTTGGTCATTCTGTATGCTTTCAATAAACATTGTGTTTGTTATTACTGGTGTGCGACTAACGTAAGATACTAACGCGGCGATCAGCTGAGAAAACTGGTAGTCACCAACTTTTCTTACTTTGCTAAACGAGGTGGCAGAAACGTCTTTCTCTCTCTTGATTCTAATTTTATTGCTTTTAGTTTCGGCCATTATTGGCAGTAGATTTAGGAATAAAAGTTCTAGCTGGTGCTTGATGTTGACAGGCTTATGTCCGGCATTCAACAATAGCATTTTTCTTACTTCTTGCTCGGGCGTGAGGCCTATCCAAACTTCGAACCATTGGAAGTTTTCGGTAAAGCACTTTTCTAGGTTTTCTCTACCATTTTTGTCAAAATATTCTTTTACTGAGATAAGGACATTGCCTGCGGAACCTATGTTCGCCAGTTCATCCTTGAACTTTCGCTTTATTTGAAAATCAGTTAAGCCCTCTATCTGTCCGGCGACTTTGCTCAAGAACAAGTCTTTGGTGTCACTTATGATTTTCAGGCGATATGTTCGTTGTAAACCATCTAATATTTTAAACTCGCTGCCCGTGTGAGTGCTGATGCCAATGTCGTTGTCTGTCGTAATCAACGTGATTGAAGGGATATGTCCTTTATTTAAAACGGTATGTATTAAACGATCCAAATAAATATTACTTACAATGGATCGCTGGATAGAATATTCGTCATAATCTTTGGGTAACGAGGAAAGGTATTCTTTTAGCGTGGCTTTTACTAGAAAGCATTTACTTTGACCCTCATCCTTGAAATCTAAAATATGGTATTTCATTTTAACTCATGCTCCTAAGGCCCTATTGCCGCTTTGAGCCATAATTTTTAAAGATCTGCGGTGTTGTGGCTCGTACGAAACACTATGTCAACTCTCACAAAATCGCAAGCCACACTCCCTCTGGCGACCTTTTCAGAGTAGGTACATACGTTGTTTTTAGCAAATAGAACCGTTCCGAACTTTCAGCGTCGCTAGCGAACGGCTGTTTCAGGTCCGAGCTGTATGAAAGAATCTGTGATTGTCTAGCCTTTTGATCGTCAAGATAGTGGAGAGCACGATCACGAAGCGATCGATTGTCGGTGACAAGATCAAAAGGCTGCAACTGCAAGTGCGATTACTCAATGCCGTGGAAGAGTAGCTTGAACCAGTCCCGGTCAGCATATCTCCTTAAACATGTTAAGAAATCGGGAGTTGAGACGCTGAAGAGGGTCGCTGATCTAGGTTATTACAAAAGCCGGAAATCCAAGCTTGCGCGCAGGCTGGCAGCTCCACATTCGCCTAACCACTGACATCGAGCTGCACGCAAGACGTCATCTACGCGTGTTCAAGAGCATGGGACCTAAGCAGCAACTCCCGAAAAGTTGCTTTTGGCTCAAGGCTGGCAGGCAGGAGTGTTTGAGCCGACGGAAACCAGCCAGTCGGCTCAGGGTGTGAGCGGCTAAATGCAGGTTATGGGCGCTTAATTAATATTGTCGTGCTTTGGTCTCAAACCATTTTTCTTGCTAACTATAGTACTTAGCTCTTGCGCGACAGCTAACTCAGAAAGTATGCTACCATATGGCAAGTGTGAAAATGCATAGTTGCTTATGGATAAGGCCATAGCAGTTCATTGAGGTCTTCTGCGGGGTGTTTTTGATGCATGACTGCTGAGCCGCTTTTTAACAAAAATTGATGAAATATTCGCATTGCCTATGAAGAGCGGGATAGTACATGAATAAGCCAGAAGGCATGGATGAGTATATACTCTGGGCAAGTGAAAATATAGGATCTTCTTTTAGCGATCAGCCATTGGAAAGTCTCTATGAAACCAATATGAATAATATTTTCAATGGTGTAACGCAGCACCCGTTTTTTGTGGGTTTTTCAAATAAAGCAAAATCTTGGCTAGCCGATTATAATCGTTCAACACAATCAGATTTATTTACTAGTAGTCACGAGCCTAAGTTGCTTATAAAGCCTTATGCCTCAGTTGTTGAAAAAACGTATCGGCAAAACATTTTGTGGAACAAAGGTTTTCCAAGTGAGCCAAAATCAGGTTGGTTTACTCACGAAAACGTATATTTTCGTTTTAATGATCTAATACGTGGTAGTTTGGTCTGCAGATTTCTCGATGGTCCAGAGTTTGTCGCTGAAGCCATTCGAAACTATGCTGGAGAGCATGGCCTAGACTCAAGGCAGTACACGCAGGAGCGCGATGATGGTTATTATGCATATCATGTTTATATAAAGATTCCAGTGACTATATATGATATTGCCTGGGCGAAGTATAACGTGATGATTGAGATCGAAATTCAAATAACTACTCAGCTTCAAGAAGTACTGAGAAGCCTCACTCATAAATTTTATGAAACTCAGCGCCTACAAATCACGCCTGATAAAGGTAAGTGGAAATGGGATTTTAAGTCTAACAGATTCAAAGTGGGCTATCTTAGTCATACTCTTCACTTGCTAGAGTCTGTAATCCTAGAGTCTAGAGATAGAGTCATGGCGATCAGTGGTGATCAGCAGAAAGGTGAAGAGTAATGGCAGGGTTTCAGGTGACTTCCTTGAGCTTGATAGAGTTACTTCATAAAATGGAAAGTGGCGGTATACTCACGCCAGATTTCAATCGTGGGTTTGTATGGAAAAAAGCTGAGATTAAATCTCTATTCGAAAGTGTTTATTCAGGGTATCCAATAGGAATTATTCTTGCGGCTATAGGGGTATATGACGACTATGCACCATCCCTCCCTGAATCTTCTAATTTCCCTATTCAGAAAAATACTTTCAACTCTTCGGGTCCTATCTTGTGGGTTATTGATGGATCTCAAAGGCTCGCGGCGCTTTATGGTGTGCTGAGAGGGGGGGGTGTTGATGTTGATTTGTATTTCGACTTAATTGAGAAGGAGTTTTTATACAGTCCTAAAGAAAAAAACAGGTTCGCAACAATAAAAATGTCTAGCCTGTTTGATTATAAGGCGTTCATGGTCTTTCAAGATAGCCTTGTGGCAAGCGACTTGCGTGGCAAATTGATTTCAGAAGTTAATGTGCTTCACGCTAAATTTCAAAGTTACCAAGTGGTTTTGCAAGTTATCGATGGCGCGTTTAGGGATGAAGTGGCCAATGTATTTGCTCGTATAAATATGTCTGGTCGATCCTTAAGCAAGGATGAAGTTGAAAAGGTAAAAAAATACAATAGACAATATAAGCTACAAAGATGAATTTCCGAGTGGCTAGCGTCATGCCCAGCTGGTGCTGACGGCAAGGGGGATCTTGTTCGATGCGGAAGCGTTCGTAGGTCCGCCAGTTATTGAGTCGTCATCGTAGCTCGCCGTTCTTTGACGCTTGGCGGGGCGTCTGACTATGTTGACGAAGCTCTCACAACTATCGGCGTGCTGATCAAGCACTGTCCAGCTGTCGCCCTCCCGGGCACGCACCATGGCGTTTCTGCGCTCTACCAACAACGAAGAGGGGTGGTAGACTCCAGCACCCCAGATGGCTTCAGATTTGATCTCGGGGTCGAGCATGAATGCAGTGGGATAGGGCAGGGGAATCGGCATGCTGAGCGAGATGGCAAAGCCGAAATCCTCGTTGGCAAAACGCAAGCGCAGGCGTTTGACGTTGGTCTGAAGCTGTTGTCACTTGAGCTGCTCGGGGTGTTGGTTTGGAGCATTGATGAATTCTTCTGGGAGTTAGAGCAGGGCCCAAATTCTTGGGGCCGCTTTGCGGCCCATCGCCGGCAAGCGCGGCTCCCACAGGGTCGGGTGTCACGACTTTAGTCTTTCATCATGCCCAGTTCGGCATCATCGAGCAGGGCCTTGGCCAAGGCGCTGAGGTAGTGCGAGGCCCAGAGCAGCTGGGGTTTGTCTTCCATCAGGCCGTCGATGGTCAGGTCGCGGACGTAACCCATCAGTTCAGAGGCCTGTTCGCGGGCGCTTTGGCAAGGGATGCCGGGTTCGATGCGGAAGAGGGGATGGGTCTGGTTATCACCTTGGTAGAAGGTGGTTTTGCCGACTGTGAATTTGGTTTCTTCGGTGGCCATTGGTTGATCTCCCTGAAGTTGTAGCTGCCTGGGCTGGCCCAATCGCTCGCAAGCTGGGGACCCGAAGACGAAAGCGTCAGTCCAGGCAGGAACATGATGCGAATTAATGCAGCGTCTGCGGGTCGGCTGGTTTCTGGATTTGAACCAGCGCCGATTCGAGCAATTTGCGCAGGGTTTCGAGCTCGTGCATTGAGGTCATGATCAACAATGACACGGGGGACTTGGGCTGCATCAGCATTGCCTGCTGCGCAACGACCTCTGCGCAAAGTGCGTAGTCAGCCGCCATCATCAGGGTGTCTTCGAGGGAGTGGAGATTGTGGGGTGGATCTGGAACTATTTTTAACATTGGCTGTGTTCTCGATGGGGCCACCGGCATTCCGCTGTCAAACGGAATGGTGGCAGCTGTGCATGGGTTGACAGACCGGCGAACACAGAAACCGGCGCACGCGAACGTGCCCCATACACAACCGCCATGAACGAGTGTGCGCTGTATATCGTCGCGGCCTGTCAAAGCCGGTCGTTGATGTGCAACGACCCACCGAGCCTAAAACTCAGAAATAACAACCGCAACGGAAAACAGGCGTCGGCAGTATCTTTGGGAAAGGTCCTACGAGGAAGGGGCTAAATCTGATTTTATTAGCCAGAGGGCGTAACAATATGTGACTGCTCAGCCCCATAAACCGACTCGAACAGTCGCGGCCGTGGCCCACCCATCAAGGGTGAGCCAGGCCAGCATCAGGCTTGCTTGCGTTTGAACAGCTTGCGGAAGAAGGCGGCAATGGCCAACAAGCCCAGGACGATAAACTTCTTGAACGCCAACAACGCAACCCCGATCTTGGCGAACAGGCCCGCTTTGGCGGCGATGCCACCGGCGACCAGGGCGGCCAGCCCGTAGGGCGCTAGCTTGTCGGTCTTGGCGTCGTAGTCGGCGTAGCGGTTGCCGTCGGTGAAGTTGGTGAAGGCGAGGATCTTCGGCGTTTCCTGCTTGATGGTCTGCAGGTCGGCCATCGCCGCCACGGCGTTGAGCTCCAGCACGCCTTCGCGGCCCAGCACGCGGATGCTGTAGTTCAGCGTGGTCTGGTCGGCGTCTTCGGCCTTCAACTCTCGCGCCCAGTACATCTTGTGGGTCGCCTGGTCGTAGCTCGGTGGCTCGGCCCAGCCCAACAGGGTCAGGCCGGCATAGCCTTCCTGGCGACGCTGCTTGTTGTCTTCCTCGTCCTCGGCCTTCATCTGCTCGAGCAGTTCGGCGTAGTCGATCTTGGCGGCGTCATCGTCGGAAATGTGGCCGTCGTTCTTGTAGCTGATGATCACGCCCCAGCCGTTGTCCGCGAGCGGATTGACGGCAGTCGGGATGATCATGCCGAGGGTCTTGAAGCCCGGTGGGTTGCCCCAGCCTTCGGTCAGCAGGCGCTCGGTGTCGTCCGGCGACAGGTAGTAGAACTCGTTGTTGAGTTGCAGGCTGGCGATGCCGCTGGGCAGGGTGATGTGGCCGTGCTGTGGCTTGAGCGTGGCCAGCCACTGTTCGGCGGTCAGCTGCGGTTGTTCGCTGGTGGTTGGCGCAGACGGGGGCGTGCTGGCGGCAATGGCGGGCAAAGTGGTTGCGCAGAGCAACACTGCCGCCAACAGATGGCGTAGGTGTTTCATTGTAGTCCCTTACAATTTGAATCAATTTGGCCGCGCAGGGTAACTGAAAACACTGGCCAATCGCCAGAATTTCATGTTTGTGCCAATGCATCAGGCTTTGCTGCGAACACTGGCGCAGCCGCTGGCCGTGGCCGTCCGCCCGCCATTACCAGTACACTCGGACTACACACCGACTACCGCAAGGACCGAGCAGATGACTCAACCACCGGATGGATTACCGATTTACCGGGTGCTCACCGGCCCCGATGACGCATCCTTTTGCCACCGGGTCAGTGACGCCTTGAAGCTGGGTTATCAACTCCATGGCGGGCCTGCACTCACGTTCAATGGCAAGGATGTGATCGTAGCGCAGGCTGTGACTTGGCCAGGTGCCCACGTAGCTGTGTCCTCGTAAAACAGCATCCGAGCTGAAGGCAAATCCTCAGCCTCACGACCTCGCGGAGCGCTGTTGAGTCACGCTATTCAATCCGCGTGAGAGCGGGTTTGGGTGCATACCTGCACATTCGGCCATCCAGCCGCGCTGCGAAACTATCAGGCGCGTGGATTGCGTATTTACAAGCAGGAAGAGACGTAGCCCAGTGGGTGAGCCGCGGCAAGCGCGGCTCCCGCAGGGAGCGCGCAGGCCTGGGGCTGATGCTTGGCGTTGATTACTTCTTGGCCATGATCCGCAGAATGCGCAGGAACAGGTTGATGATGTCCAGATACAGCGCCGCAGCGCTGTCGATCGCGTTGTCGACGGTGCGCTCGATTCGGTTGGCACGCCCCCAGTCCACGCCGATGTAGCCGCAGAAGATCGCGGCGACGATGTAGTCCATGGCCGCCAGGTGGGTGCCGAAAAAGAACGATTGGCCCAGCTCGACGATGAGCGACACCAGCAGGGCGATGAACAGCGACGACTCGATCCGTTTGAAAAATGCCGGGAACAGGGTCCCCAGTATCATCATCCCGGCCGTGAGCAGGATGGTGGTCTGCACCGCCTGAATGATGTGCTCGTGCGAGTACCTGGGCAGCACCACGACCAGCAACAGGCCGATCGGCACCACGATCAGGTTGTAGCCGAGGAAGCTGTACATCGGCTCCTGCGAGCCGGAGAGCAGGGCGACGCCGGCCATCGCCAGAACGAAGTAGCCGATGTAGAACGCTATCGGGGGAATGGCCAGCATGACCTCGGCCGGTACCGTGGTGACCAGGTACCAGTTCACCGCAAACCCCCACAGCAGCACGGCACCGAGTATGAGGTTGTAGGCGTTGGCCGAGATCTGGTGGTTGGTGCCGACCCGGTTGAAAGTATCGTTTTCAATCATGTGCTGCGCTTTCCTTTGCTGAATATCCATGCCACGACAAAGCCGGCGGAGGGTGGGCGCGGTCTTGTTGTCGATGATCGACCATGATGGCATATGGCTGTATCGCTATTAAAGGTCCGCAGGCAAAGCGAAAACAGCAGTGCCTGATAGATCGAGCATCGCACGGCGGCGCTCGATCTATCAGGCACTCAAAGGTTACGACTCACACATTCAGAACCGAACCGTAATCCCCGCATTCACCGAGTGGTAGCGGGCATCCGAGCCGAACTGGCCCTGATACGAAAGCCCCACCTCAGTCTGGCGATTCACCTTCACCGTCGCCCCCAATTCCGTCATCGCCACATCACGCGTCTGGGCAATGCCCTGCACCGCGAAGTCCGGCCCACCCGCCAACACCTGGGTACTGCGCGGGTCCAGATCCCCATAAGCCCGCCGCCACCCCAACGACCCATAGAACTGGGTGTCATGGTCAGCCACGCGGGTACGGGTTGAAGCACGCATGCCCACCGTCGAGAACCAGGTGTCCTGCTGCTCACTGGACACATCCAGCGCCGCCGCCCCACCTTTCTCATGGAAGCTGTCGGCATCGTACTTCACGTACGACACGCCCACGAACGGCTCCAGCGCCACCGCACCCAGGCCGATGCGATAAGCCGCTTCGCCACTGGCCTGCAAGGTATTGGCGTCACGCTTGCCTTTCAGGTGGTCGCTGAACCCGGCGAAGGCCACGTTGCGTTTGCTGTCCAGCTTGTGCCAGGTGTAGCCGACGTCTGCGCTCAGGCGCAGGGCATCGAGTTGGGCGCCGGTGTACAGGCCCAGGTGGTAGTTGTCGCTATGGCCTTTGGCATCGGTGTCGTCGGCATCGAACTTGGTGCGGCTGTAGCCACCGTACAGGCCGGCGCGCCAGTCGGGGGTGAGGCTGCCGTCGGCGCCGATCAGCACGCCGCCGGTTCTCTGGTGCAGGCCGCCGGCGCCGTTGTTGCCGTCCAGCTTCGACCAGTTGCCGAAGGCCTGCGCCCAGGCGCCACCTTCCAATTCAGGGGCGGTTGGCATGAAGCTCGACGCACCCAGCGGCATGCGCACGGTCGTGCTGTCGAACAGGTTGCGCAGGCGGGTGCCGAGCACGCCGGAGACCACCTGGCTGTTGGCGATCAGCGCGGTGCCGGTGCTGCCGTGGTAGTCGCCGGAGAGCTGGTCGATGGCATCGCGTGCGCTGTCGGCATCGAGCACCAGCAGGTTGTTGTACAGGCGCAGCGGTTCGCCGCTCTGCTGCAGGTCGCTGAGTGCGCCTGCGGTGTTCCATTGGTTCTCGGTGAGCGCCACGGTCTGGAAGATGCCCGGGGTGGCTGGCCCGCCGGTTTCTGGCGGCTGGACCGGGGGTTGCACGGGCGGCTGAACCGGGGGCTGGACCGGTGGCTGTACGGGCGGTTCGACAGGGGGCTCGACGGGAGGTTGAACCGGTGGCTCGACGGGCGGCTGCACCGGCGGCGTGACGGGTGGCTCCACGGGGGGCTCTACCGGGGGTTCTACAGGTGGCTCCGGCGTGGTGGGTTTCTGCGCGATGGTCAGGTTCAGTTCGTTGGCCGTGCGCTGCAGGCTGACGTCGAGAAACGCCGAGTTTGTGAACGCCTGTGCATAGGCGATGCCGGCAGCCGCACCGTCCACCACGCCACCCTGGGCGGCCAGCAGGGTGTAGGTCTGCCCGGTCTGGTAGCTTTGCGCGTCATTGAGCGTGGTGACATCGACCCGGGTGCCTCGCAGGGTGGCGGTGCCGCTGACGTTGACGTGATCGGAGCCACCATCACCGGCGATATCGGCGGCATAACGCGAGCCGGCCGCCATGTCCAGGTCGCCGTTGATCCTCAGGGTGCCCAATGCACCTTCACCCGGCGAGAGGGTGCCGCCCGAGGCAACCTGCGTGGTGCCGACCTGTCCGATACCGGCCAGCACACCACCGTCCAGCACCTGGGCGCGGTTGCTGTAGTTGCCAAGGGCGTCGGTGTGGCCGACGGTGCCGTTGACCACCAGGGTGCCGTTGCCAATGCTCAGCAGCGAGGTGCCGCGCGGGTTGCTCTGGTCGACATCACCGGCCAGCACCAGGCGCCCGCCACGTACCACGGTGCTGCCGGACATCCCGGTCAGGTCGCCGCTCAGGGTGGTGTTGCCGCTGAAACTGTAGACGCGGCCCGCACCGCTGATGCGGTTGCTCACTTGCAGGTCGCTGTCGGTGTGGTTGAACGCCAAAGCACCGCTACCGGCGCCGAAGCGGATCGCCGTTTGCGGGTCGAGGCGGCCGGCGGCTTGTGCGGCGCTGGCGGTGATGGCGTCGATATCGGTGCGGCTGTCGTCGCGGACCACTGCACCACCGATGCTGAGGGCGCCGCGTGCGGCCGAGTTGATGCTGGTCAGCTCGCTGATGTCGATGCCGTCGGTGCTGCTCAGCTCGGCGCCGTTGGCCAGCACCAGGGTGGTGCTGGAGGTGGTGGTGCCCAGGGTCAGCGTGCGCGTGGCCAGGCGCGTGCCGGCGCCAGTGACGCTGACCACGGTATTGCGGCTGATGTTGGCCGAGCCCAGCCTCATCGTGTCGCTGGTCAGTACCGCGCCGTCGCTCAGGCTGAGGTCGTTGCGGTTGGTGAAGCTGCCGGTGTTGTCCCAGCGGGTGTTGGCGCCGGACAGGTCGCTGATCGAGTTGATGGCCACACGGTCGCTGAGCAGCTGCCCGCCATTGCGCAGGGTGATGCGCGAGTCGTAGAGGAATGTGCCGCCGGAGGTCACCTCGACGGCATCCACCTTCGCACCTGGGCCGCTGACCACCAGGTTTGCCCGGGACAGGCCATTGCCGGCATTGCCGTTGTCGCTGAGCTGCAGGTCGCGCACGAATACTTCGCCGCCGTCGAGCACGTTGAGCGTGCCCTGGCCGGCGCCGCCGACGACGATGGTGTTACCCAGCACGGCTGTGGTGCGCGGTACGAACCAGCGGGTGCCGGGGCCTTGGACCGTAACTGTGGCCATGGCCGTGCTGGCTGCGTCGTTGGTGGCCGAGCCACCGATCCGCCCACCTTTGCTGGTGAGTTCGGCGCCGTTGTTGATGGTCAGGGTGGCGGGCACGCCGTTGCCGGGGCGCAGCGACACCGTGCCATCGTAGGCGCGGTCGCTGCTGAAGGTGTCTTCGCCGCTGTCGAGGGTGTAGTCCACTGCGTGGGCGTTGGGCAGCATGGCGAGGGTGATCGCGAAGGCAAGCGGGGACAGTCTGAAAAGGGGGTTCATGACGACTCCAGATATTCCATTAGAGGCCACGCACGTGGCTGCCAGCCCTGAGGGCGATGGCGTTCCTTGGGTGCAACAAAACAAGGCTGGAAGTATCGGGAGGGGGTAGCGCGGTGAGAATAGTACGCATGTGCTAGCGTTTTTCGGAACGTGACACGGCGCACACCGTGGGTGTGGGCTGATATTGTGTTCGTACGCCCATTGGCGGCAAGTGAATGGCGGCTTTACCGAGATCTGCGTTTACAGGCTTTGCGTGACTCACCAGATGCCTTCGCAAGCCAGCTCAGCCATGGACTTCCGCTGCCCATCCCTCGAAACTGCTCCCTTCGCATCCAGACCAAGGCAGGTCATGACCAACTTCAAACGCACCACCTCTCTCCTGCTGCTACTCGCCACAGCCTCACTGACCGCCTGCATCCCCTGGAAGCGCGAACGCCCAGCCTACGCGGACCTCTGTGAATCCGAATACCAGTTCAAAATCCCAGGCCCGCAAGGCGAAACCACGCTGTACCTGGAAACCTACCTCTACGACCGCGCCTCCATGTGGGGCCAAAATCTCCACGTGCAAGGCCTGCACGTGCAGTACCCAGGCGAGGAGTTTCCGCGGCGGGAATTCTTCGTGCAGATGATCGCCTACAACAAAGACCGCCAGCGCCCGTCAACGGACTCCAAACGCGGCGAGCCGCCGATACCGGTGCTCTACGACAGCCGCCAGGCCTACATCACGTTTGAAGACGGCTCGCGCCTGAAGGCTCGGCCCGAGGTGTACGTGGGCCTCAACGATACCTACGACTTTCCGTCTTTGAGTGAGCGGGCTGCCCGGCCTTCGCCGTACGACATCAACAGCGATGAAGTGCACCGGATGATTCCCAGGCTCACCAACAACAAGCGCTATGGCTCGGCGTATGTGCTCTTCCAGACGGACAAACTCAACGCCGACGCCAAGTGGACCATTCACCTGGGCAGCCTTCAGGTACCGGGTCGCAAGGTGGAAATTCCGCCGCTGCAGCTGTGTTATCACCCGGTGAAGAAATGGATCGGCATCGAGCCGCTAATGCGGCCGTGAGGTTACCTGGAAGCAGAGCCGCTTCCCGCAGCCCTTGCACGGTCGTCTCCATTGCTAGCCTGATCAGAACACCGACCACCCGATCCGCGAACTGAGCAACTCCAGCGCCGCCATACCGGCCAGGGAATTGCCCGCCGCATTCAACTCTGGCGACCACACGCACACGGTAAATTGCCCCGGTACGATGGCCACGATCCCGCCACCCACGCCGCTCTTGCCGGGCAAGCCGACGCGGTAGGCGAAGTTGCCGGCCTCGTCGTAAAGGCCGCTGGTGGCCATGATCGAGTTCACCTGCTGGGTCTGGCGTCGGCTGAGGATCTGCTCGCCGCTGTGCTTGCAGAACCCGTCGTTGGCCAGGAAGCAGAACGCCCGGGCCAGGTCGAGGCAACTCATTTGCAGCGCGCAATAACTGAAGTAGCTGCGCAGCACCGTCTCGACTTCGTTATGGAAGTTGCCGAACGACTGCATCAGGTAAGCCATGGCGGCGTTGCGCGCGCGGAACTGGTACTCCGAATCGGCGACGCGGGCATCGATCGCAATGTGCGGGTTGGCCGACAACCGGCGGACAAAGTCGCGCATCGACAAGGTGGGCGCGGCAAAGCGCGATTGGTTGATGTCGCAGATGACCAGCGCCCCGGCATTGATGAACGGGTTACGCGGGCGCCCGCGCTCGAACTCCAGCTGCACCAGCGAGTTGAACGGCTGGCCCGAAGGTTCGTGCCCCAGCCGTTGCCAGATGGCTTCACCGGAGTGGCCAATCGCCTGAACCAGGCTGAACACCTTGGAAATACTCTGCACCGAAAACGGCACCAGGGCGTCGCCTGCGCAGTAGTGGCTGCCATCGTTGCCATACACGGCAATGCCCAGCTGATTGGCAGGCACGTCGGCCAGCGCAGGGATGTAGTCAGCCACTTTGCCCTTGCCGATCAAGGGGCGCACTTCGTCGAGAATCTCGTTCAACAGCGTTTGCATGGAAGGCCTTGTCATCAGTCCCCGGACGACAGCGAGGGGGTCGCGTTTGTGACGTCGATCGAGTCGGGCAGATCACAGATTTGCACCAAAATGATGCGGGTTATCAGGCTGTATCGGCAAAAACCGCAACGATTCATCCTCTTTCTGCTGCTACCAAGCGCTGCATGGCTTATCCTTGCGCCACGCAATCAACGTAGAAGCAGTGAATTAACGATGGGTTTTGAACAACTAGCTGAGTTACGTGACCGCCTGCGGTCTGAAAAAGCGCAGGCAAAGGCTGATAGCCCGAAGGCCGACAGCCCGAAGCCCGCCAAGCGCAAACCCGCCCCGCAGGCCAAGGCTCGCGAGCAGGACCCGGCGGTGGAAGCGATCTGGCCACTGCAGAAGCATTTCCCGTTGGCCTTCCCGGTAAACCCGGCCCCCAAGGTCCCGCTCAAAGAGGGCATCTTCAAGGATGCCGAGCAACACCTGGAGCTGCTGGGCATTACCAGTGAACAGCTCAAGCTGGGCATCTCGACCTGGTGCCGGGGCAACCGCTACTGGGCCAGCATGGTGGAGAACGCACCGCGCCTGGACCTGAATGGCCAGCCCGCAGGCGTTGTCACCGCCGGCCAGGCGCTGTATGCCAAGCAGCAAGCTTCGCGTCAGCGCGGCAAAAGCCGTAAGGACCGTGCCAAGGCAAAAGCTGCCGCCCCGGCACCTGTCGCCGAAGCCGCAGTGGAGCAGACCGCAGACTGAATCCAGTCACGCTTGGCCCTGCATCATTCAGAGGGAGGGTGCAGGGTCTGGCGTATCCAGAGGAGCCCGTCATGACATTGGTCGATCGCCTCAGGTATTTGCGCGTCGTTCTAGTCCTGGGGGGCCTCGCGTGCCTTGCGCTCTATCCCCTCATGCTGTTCTGGCCGTCCGGCTGGGCCTGGCACATCGGCCACTCCGACTACCCGATGATGATCGTGGGCATCTACGCCACGCTCGGCGTGTTCTTGATCCTGGCCGCACGTGACCCACTGGCCAATCTCAGCCTGATCTGGTTCACCGTGTGGTCCAGCGCCGTACATGGCGCAATCATGGCTGTCCAGGCTGTCACCCAGCCGGGGCAAATGGGGCACTTGGCAGGTGACGTGCCCGCGCTCTTCATCGTGGCGATCGCCTTGGCCATCTTGACGCCCCGTGCCAAATGGGCCGCTCGGCTGCGGACACACAGTGGGCATTGAGACCAGGTCTGCGTGAGTGAGTAACTGTCTTGCTCAGTTTCTAAAAGTCGGCGCGATCCCTGTGGGAGCGGGCTTGCCCGCGAACACGGGCGAAGCCCGTGCCATCCACCGCGGTAGCAAAAGGTCAGCCCGTCACGCAGCCCCCTTGGCCTGCTGCTCCAGATGCACCTGCAACGTCGGATCGATCTGCAGCGCGCTGGCCAGTTCATCAAGGTAGGTCCGCTCTGCATCCTGCTGGTCATCCACCAGCATCACACTGGCCAGGTACATCTCCGCAGCCATGGCCGGGTCCTTTGCCGACCGCGCTACCTCAGCAGCATCGAGCGGCTTGCTGACTTCCTCATCCAGCCATTGCTGCAGTTGCGGGTCGTCGGCCTGACGTTTGATTTCCGCATAAATCAGCTGTTCTTCCTGCTCGTCGATACGCCCGTCAGCCTTGGCGGCAGCAATCAGTGCACGCAAGATCGCATGGCTGTGATCCTCGGCCTCGGGGCCGGACAATTGATCGACGGTACGCACCGCCTGTTGCGGTGCAGCTGCCTGGCTGCGCTGCCAGCTTTGGTAGGCCTGAAACGCCATCATGCCCAACGACGCCAGGGCTGCGTAATTGACGCCACCAGCGGTGCGGCCCTGCGTTGATCCACCAGCGCTGCTGCCTCCCAGCAAACCGCCCAGCAGGCCACCAAGGCCATTGCCGCCGCCGCTTGAGCTACCGCCGCCAAGCAGACCGCCCAGCAAACCACCCAAACCGCCCAGGCCGTCTTGCGAAGACATGCCGCCGCTGCCTTGTTGCGCTTGCGAACGCTGACCGGCGCGAAGTAGCTGTTCGAGTAAGTCACTGGTGTTCATGGCGCTAACCTCGATCGGGAGTCGTTGCCCAGACAAGCAACGATAGTCCCCCGAAGGTGAAGCGTCATGACCGTCTGGCTGACGACCCATGTCGTGCATTCGACCCGTAGCCACCTTTCGCGGAAAACAGCTTCCGGCCAGAGAGCAGGCTCACGACAACGCTGCCCTCGATAATATCCCTACCGCTAGTCGGATATTTTCAAGGGACCTGACGCGACAACTAGCCTGCAGCATAGCGTCAGGGATAACGCTGAACATTCTGCCCAGGAAGGGCCAGTACGCCTCGTCGTCCCGACGCTTTATCTGCTGAGGAGACGATAATGAGAAAAACCCTGAAACGCTTGGCGTACCTGGGAGCAAGCTTCACCAGCGCGCTCGCCATGGCCGATGCGGCCAGCCCACCGTTGCTGTCACCTGCGATTCCCTTCGACGTCACCGCCAATCCCCCCTTCAACCTGGACAGCCTGCAACACGATTTTGACGTGCTGTCGTGGCAGACATTCGTCGCGCTGAACTGGCCCGCCAACGCCGACGGCAGCGCCAATACCTCGGCGAAGATCGGCGCGCCGGGGCAAACGGTTTGGGAGTCGTGGAAGGAGAGCTACGAGATTTTCCTGCCCAAAGGCCAGAAGCCAGTCGGCTGGAATCAGAAGGCGCCGCTACCCGCCGCCTGCCAAGGCAAGGGTGACCTGCCCGTGTTGCAGCAGATGGGCAAGGTTGCCGGTGTGCTCGATGAGTTCATCCAGCCGTTCAAGACCGGCCCGTTGGTAGACCAGAGCGGCACCTACACGCGCAACGCGATCATGGTCAACCAGCCGATGTTCGATGACATCGTCAACCATGGCTTGTACAGCAAGGAAGGCCAGCAAGCGTTCCTGAGCAAGGCCGACAACCGCATCGCCTTCGCCTGCGGTTCGCAAAAGGCCCAGCAGGTCGGCGCGATCATGGTCAAGTCGTCCTGGAAGGTGCTCGATGGTAGCGACAAGGCGGAGGACTTCCACGCCGTCGACGCGCTGGTCTACACCCCCGGCAACGCCGACCCGAACAAGGGCGCGCTAATCCCCGAGTCGTGCAGTACGCAGAAGGTCGGGCTGATCGGCCTGCACATCGTTCACAAGACCCAAGGTGCGCCGCAGTGGGTGTGGTCGAGCTTCGAGCACGTGCGCAACGTGCCGGAAAAGACCACGCCGATCAACGAGCGCAAAGGCCCCTACCTGTTCTACGACGCCCAGGCCAGCGACCGCCCGGTAAACGAGCCACCCGCGCAACCGTGGGACCCGTCGAAGAAGGCCACGCCTTCGCAGATCGTGCGGGAAATTCCGCTCACCGCCGCAACCCACCAGCTCAACGCACAGTGGCAAGGCGCGCTCAAGGGCACGGTGTGGGCAAACTACCAGTTGATCAGCACCCAGTGGCCGACCGACCCCGCCGACGACTGCGAGGTACCGTCGCCAACCAACCCGCTGGGCACGCCGGCGCCGAACTTCCTGGCCAACGCCACGCTGGAAACCTACAACCAGGGCACGACGCCCCAGGCTTCGTCCAGCTGCATGGAGTGCCACAACAACGCGACCACCCGCGTGACCCAGTCACCGCGCACCAGCTTCGCCGATTTCACCTTCCTGCTTGAACGTGCCCAATCCACTGGCGCCAAGGAGTGATGCCATGAGCGACCCGAACCTGCAGAACTTCATCAACCTGTCCGCGGTGCTCACTGGCCTGTCAGCCAAGCTGCTGGCGCCTGCCGTCGACCCGATCAACCTGCCGCCGCTGTTCTTCGCCACCGCCCAGCAAGGCATGGGCACCGCCGCGTTCAGCAACCTGCTGGAGCTGTACGCCAGTATCAGCAGCCAGCCCCCTGCGCAGATCGCCAGCGCCGTGCTCGGTAACGCGGACCCGCAGATTGCCCAGGGTGCTCGTTCGATCATGAAGTTGTGGCTGCTTGGCAGCTGGTACCAGCCGTATGACCAAGGCAATGCCCACACGGGGGACACCCGCGTGGTCTCTGACCAGGCCTACAAGGAAAGCTGGGCGTGGAAGATCGCCCAATCCCACCCCATGGGCTACAGCCAGTACCACTTCGGCTACTGGGCCGAGCAGCCACCGACCCTCAAGCAATTCACCGGTGTTGACGCCAAGGAAGGGCAGCAGCCATGAGCAACTTACCCACCCAGAACATCGAAACCGCCGATGTGATCGTCGTCGGCGCGGGCATGGCCGGCAGCGTCATGGCCTACCAGTTGGGCCTGGCCGGTTTGAAAGTGCTGGTGCTCGAGTCGGGCCCGGCGATTCCGCCGAACCGCAGTGAGTACCTGGAGCGTTTCTACACCGCCGTGCTCAAGTCGCCCGAGTCGCCCTACCCACCGGAGCAGACCGAGCAGACCCCGGCCACGCAGTTCGCCCCGCGAGCAACTATCCAGGACTTGATCACCGCCGGCAGCAACGACCCGCACAAGGTGCAGAAAAGCTACCTGGTGCAAAAGGGGCCGCAACTGTTCGCCAGCACCTACGAGCGAGTAGGCGGCGGTACCATGTGGCACTGGATGGGCACGGCCCTGCGCCTGTTGCCCAACGACTTTCGCATGCGCACTGCGTACAACGTCGGGGTCGACTGGCCTATCAGCTACGACGACCTGCAGACCGCCTACTGTCGCGCCGAGGAGGAGATGGGCGTGTCCGCCGATGTCGCCTCGCAGGCCTACCTGGGCGTGACCTTCCCGCAGGGTTATGAATACAGCATGCACGGCATCCCGCCGTCGCTGGTCGACCAGGGCCTGGGCAAGAACGTCACGGGCACGGTGTACCAGAGTGGGGAGAAGGGGCCCGACGGCAAGCCGTACCCAGGTGTCACCCTCAATGTCCGGCAGACCCCGGCCGGGCGCAATTCGCAAAACGACAACGGCCGCCGGGTGTGCGCCGGCAATACCAGCTGCACGCCAATCTGCCCGATCCAGGCCAAGTACGACGCCACTGTGACCATGGCCAAGGCACTGGATACCGGCAACGTGCGCATCCTCTACCAGGCCGTGGCCAGCCAGGTTCAGGTCGATGCCAATGGGGTCACGGGTATCGATTTCATCCAGTACCAGAACGATGGCACGCGCCAGAACGGCACGGCCCAGGGCAAGCGCTACGTGATCGCCGCCCACGCGATCGAAACGCCCAAGCTGCTGCTCAACTCCATCGGCCCGCATAGCCCTAAAGGGGTTGCCAACAGCAGCGGCCAGGTCGGCCAGGCGCTAGCCGACCACCCGGTGTACCTGGCCTGGGGCCTGATGCCCGAAGGCAAGCCGCTGTTCCCGTTCCGCGGGCCGTTGTCCACTTCGGGGATCGAGGACATGCGCGATGGCCCGTTCCGCCGCCAGCGCGCTGCGTGGCGTATCGAGATCGGCAACGAGGGTTGGAACTGGTCGGTGAACGACCCCTACACCTCGGTCTGCGATTTCATCGACGGTACCAACAATGGTGGCGCCAACCCCGACAAGCTGGCGTTGTCCGGCCAAGCGCTGGTGCAGCAGCTCAACAGTGTGCTGACCCGCCAGTTCCGGCTGGGCTTCTTGATCGAGCAGGTGGAGAAAGACCCCGACAATGCGCTGTGCCGAGTGGAGAGGACCACGGAATTCACCGACGGCTTGGGCCTGCCTCGGCCTCAAATCACCTACGCACTGTCGGACTACACCAAGGAGGGCTTCAAGCAGGCGCGCCTGGCCGCCACGCATATCATCACCGAGCTGATGGGGGCCACCGAGCTGACCGACCTGAACCCCAAGCTCGAGCCCGGCTCGCAGACGGTGTTCGAGTACGATGGCCAGAACTACCCGTTCTTCGGCGCTGGTCACCTGATGGGCACCTACCGCATGGGCTCGGACCGTAACAAGTCAGTGGTGGACAAAGACCAGCGCAGCTGGGACCACCCCAACCTGTTCCTGGTCGGTGACGGCGTGTTCCCCACCACCGGCACCGCCAACCCGACCTTGACCATCACCGCGCTGACCTTCCAGGCCGCCGACGTGGTGGCCAGCGACCTGCTCAAGCGCACGGTGCAGGTGCAAGCCAATCAGGCATGGCAGGGCACGGGCATGCAGGTCAATGGGCAGAGCTGGCAGTTGGCGGTATGTACAGGCGGGCAGTGGACGGCCAACCCGGCCACCGGCATGGTTGGTGCGCGGGGCAACCCAGGGTTGATCGCCAAACCGGGCTACACCCTGCCGGGGCAGAACGAAGGGGCGTTGATCGGGCGTATCGGCAGCAACGGTGTACCGTTCCTGGTGGGTAACCAGGTGCAGTTGCCGCGTGGTCAGCAGGGTGAGTTGCAGCTGTGCATCAATGATGACCTGACTGGGCGTTATGGAGTTGGCCTGAAGGATAACCTGGGAAGCCTGACGGTGGAGGTGCGATTCGGCGCGGTGTAAGCGCTGTCCTACCAACCCCACAGTGCTGCGGTAATGCCGCAGTAGTGTGGGGTTGCTCTCGCAGTCCTGGTGAATCAGGGTTTCGCAGCAATGGATTTGGCCATTTCTGCCGTCCCAACCCAACCGCTTTGCGCATACACCGGTTTGCCCGTCTCGGTGGCATGCAGCACAGCGAACGTGATGCCCCGGCGAGCGAACTCGGCGTCAGCCGCTTGCATCAAGGCCGAAGCCAGGCCACGGCGGCGGTAGGCCGGCTGGACGTACACGTTCAACACGTAGCCACGCTTGTCCAGGGTTGGGTGCGCGGGATGGGGAGGCCAATCAATGCTCATCAGGCCAATGGCGGCGACCGGTTGGTCGCCATCCAGGAGTTTGAACCCGTAATACCGACCGTCCCCGAGCCGCTCCTCCAGCCATGGGCGAAAGTGCTCAGTCATGACGCGCAGTTCTTCAGGATTTCCACCCGCCTCAAGAAACATTTGCTCGCGATGCGAGCAGATCATTTCTGTGTCAGAGGGCTCAACTGGCCGGCATGCCAGCCCCTGAAATCCTGCACATCCTTGTAATTCCATCATCGTTTCTCCAGCGGCAGTAGCATCCACTCATGACGATGCAGCCTATGTCACTCCCTACAACCCTCGCAACATCTCCCAGCACGACGCCCCCACCCCCATGATGCTCTCACCGGCAATCAACCCCGCCGCTGCGGTAATCGCAAACCGCTCGGTAACACTAGGCCACCGGCAACTGACCAGCCAGGTCACCACGGCGCCAAGCCCCATCATCAGGCTGATCGATGCCGGCAAGATGAACGCCAGCCCCAGCGCCGCCGTACTCGGCAGCCAGCGGGCCACCCGCTGCGGCAGCAGGCTGTCCAACGCCCCCAGCAGTACGCCAACACTGCAACCCACCACGATCGCCCAGCGCAGCTCCAACGACAGTGCACCCAGCCCCTGCGTAAGCGTCTGCGCTACCGCTTTCCAGGTCGCCACGGCCGGTGCCGGCCACTGCTCGGTGAGCAACAACGCCTGCGGGTCGGGAATCAACACCCGATACACCAGCACCCCGACCACGCTGCCGATCAAAATCCCGATGCACTGTGCAACCAACTGCTTGTGCGGCGTAGCGCCAATCGCCAGGCCAACCTTGAAGTCGTTCATCAGGTCGGTGGATTGCCCGGCCGCGCCACCCGCCGTGTTGGCGCTCATCAGGTTGATCGCCACCTGGCCTGGGGCGATCACACTGAAGCTCAGTTGCGACAGCTTGCCGATGGCGCCAATCGGCGCGATGCCCGTGGCGCCGACCACGCGCGCCGCGACCACGGCAAGGCACACCGCCAACGGAATACTCAGCAGCGCCATCCACCCGTCGATCCCGAACAACAACACCTGAAGGGTCACGACCAGCGCCATGGACAGCAGCAGCCCCGACGCAGGCCAAGGGGTAACGCGCATCCTGGCGCGTGGCGTGCGCTGCTCAGCGGGCGATCGCCGGGGTACCTGGAACAGACGAACCGACAACGAAGTCAGGGTCGCACAGACCATCAGGCTCACGCCCGGCCACAACAGCCATTCCACCAGCGCGGCGAACTGTGGGCCGCTGGCGTTCGGGGCCAGCACCACCAGGGCATGCTCGATCAGCCACGGCGCCAATCCGCCCCAGGCCAGCGCAGCGCCAATCAATAACGTCACGCCCACGCGAATGCCGATGATGCTGCCGAAACCGATCAGCATCAGCGAAGGGTCGACCGTGAAGGTCAGGCGTTCGAGCGCCGGTGTGGGCGCCCAGCGTGGTATCGCCCAGACGAACCCGTCGATCCACTTCACCAGCGCTGACAACACCGCGGCGCTGCACAGCACCTTGATTCGCGCCATGGCTTCGCGCCCGTGGTTGTAGATCTGCTGCAGCGTTTCCAGTGTCGCCATGCCTTCGGGAAACTTCAGGCCATGGTCGTTGAGCAGGGCGGGGCGCAGGTACCAGGCGATCCAGATACCCAGGAAGCTCACCGAGAACACCCAGGCCATCATCGGCACCGAGTCCAGTTGATGACCGGTGAGCAGGGTATAGGCGGGGATCGGCGCGACCAGCCCGCCCGACACGATGGAGGCCGCGGCCGAGGCCACGGTCTGGTTGATGTTGCTTTCGTGCAGTGTCCACCCGGGGCGGTTGTTGCGGCGCCCCGCCAGGCTTTGCCACAGGGCGAAGCCGACCAGCAAGGCGATGATCGACATGTTGAATGACCAGCCGATCTTCAGCCCTGCGTACACATTCGAGGGCGTGAGCATGATGCCCAGCACCGTACCGGTGAACACCGCCCGCAAGCTCAGTTCACGTTCGACGCGAACCTGGGGGAGGGCGGTGGAGGGGGCATGTCCCATGGCAATCCTTTGTCGACGTCGCAAACGCGCTCTGGACAACTGAGCCCTGACAGCCACGAAGGTTCACTGGCGCCTCCGGCTCTACAGCTACCAGCACCTTACTGGCCGTGATCCACGCGCCATTGTTCGAAGGCTTGGGTCATCCTTCTCCGGGTCGATTCATCGGCAGGAATCAGATGCTCGATACGCAGTGACTCTACTGTGATGTCCAGGGGTAGCCCGAAGGTGGTGAAGGTAGAGAGAAAGCTCAACTCGTCATCGGCGGTGCGTACACGTGTCAGCAGCACGGGGCTGGCAGTCGCTGCCTGCAAGGCAATGGCCGGTGGCGGGAGGCTGCGCAGGCGCTCTGCGAGCGCCGGGTTGCTGACTGACTCCCTGGCCGCGCGTTGCCACGCGGCAGCACGGATCTCCTGGGCGTTGGCCAGGCGATCACCCAGGCCTCCGGGGCTCAGCAGTGTTTCAAGCAGGTTGAGGCCTGATGATACCTCCTGCGTCACACCCGCCAGCGCCAACAGCAGGCCAGTGCTCACGTTGGCAGCAGTGATATCCCAGTTGCTGTCGATGACGATGGCAGGCGCTGGATTGTTCGCATGCAGAATATGTTCGATGGCTGTGTGCACCACTTCCATGGCCGGTGCATCGAGCGGCGTCGCGGCGTAGCGCGGCGCGTAGCCAGCCGCAAGAAAGACTTCGTTGCAGTGATCCAGTGGGGCCCCGAGGGCCGAAAGTATGGCATGCAAGGTGCCGGGGCTGGCTTGCGCGCGCCCGGTCTCGATGCAGCTGAGGTGGCGCTGTGAAACCCCGGCCATCAGTGCAAGGTCAAGTTGGCTGAGCCCCGCCTGCCGACGCAGATTGCGCACATGCTGGCCCGCCGTTGTGGTCGGTGCGGGGGATTTTTGATGGAACAATGGGTAGCTCATGCTTCGTCTCTGGCCCGTCCTTGCGCTCGGGCTCAATGACCTCAGAGGTCATTGAGCCTCAACAATCCTACCCCTACTGTGCCAGGAAAACCTACCAGGGACAGGACCATGGCACTTCGCTTTTTTGCGCTGGCATCGCTGGTGCTCTTTTCGATCTACACCGGCTGGACAATGTCGATTGCCGAACAATCGCTGCTGGCCTTCGGTCGCGAGCTGATTTCGCGACCGGACACAGCCCAGGTGGTCATCGACTTGTACTTGATGGCGGCGCTGGCCTGCCTCTGGATGGTAAAGGACAACCGCTCACGGGGCAGGTCGATCATCGCCATGCTTCCCTACCTGCTGCTGACGGCGGTATTCGTGTCCGCCGGGCCGCTGCTTTATCTGGCGGTGAATGGCCTTGATCGGGGGCGCCAGGTATGAACGATGCCTTGAACGTCTCTGCGGGTCGCTCACAGTGACAATGCTGGTGCGCTAGGAGGCCGAGGCAGGGCCCTGGCGCCCAAGCGCAGCTCACCTTGCCGGTGCATCACGCGCCGGGCGCCTGAAGGCGTATTCGTTGTTCCAGGCAATCAGTCATAATCGGCTACCGAACCAGGACTGAAATGCCATGAATCCTTACCTGCAAGAAGTCATCGACCTGCACGTACTGATCGAGGCGCTCTTCGCCAGAGGGGAGGGCCAGGTCGAGGCCATGATCGAGCGCTTCACGCCGGACTTCTCCATGATCACGCCGACTGGCCTGCAGGTATGCCTGCCGGATGTGGCCATCCTGTTCGCCAAGCGTGCCGGTAGCCAGCCAGGGTTGACCATCGAGCTCACCGGGTTGGAAAGCTTGGCGCAAGGGCCGGATGGCGCAGTGGTTCGTTATCAGGAGACACATCGGCAGCCCGGCCAGGACACTAAGACACGGCTCTCGACGGCACTGTTCAGCCTTCAGGGAGATCGCGTTCTGTGGCGCCATCTCCATGAAACCTGGGCGGCGTGATTTTCCGCTTGGGCCTCAGCCAAGTCGCTGGCAGAGGTACGCCTGGGTCTGATAGGGAAACGCGATGGTTTCCTGGCCGCGCAGCGCCGGATGCGTCTGGATCAGTTCGCGCAGTTGCCGGGTAACCTCGGCCTTGTCCGCAGGTGGCAGGCTGGCGATGAAACTGACCGACAGAATACGGTCCATGATCACCGTTTCGGCACTGCCGAGGTGAGTGTGCGCAAAGCAGGTCAGCTCAGGCGCCGAGAAACCTGAGCCGTCGAACGCTGCGCGCCACTGGCCGGTATGAAAGCGCGGTGTATCACCCTCGTAAGGGGTGATGATCCGGGTAATCGCCGCCACCCAATCGACCGATTCGTCCCGTACGTTCCACACCAGCCCCAAGCGCCCGCCAGGCGTGAGCACCCGGTGGATCTCTGCCAGTGCCTGGGCGTCCGCGAACCAGTGGAAGGCCTGGGCACACAGCAGCACGTCGGCGCTGGCAGCGGGCAACGGTATGGCCTGGGCAGTGCCAGCAAGCACCTCGATGCCGGGCACACACTGGGCGAACTCCTGGCGCATCGCATCAACGGGCTCGACGGCCGTCAGCCGGTCCGTCAGCGGCAGCAGCAAGCGGGTGAACTTGCCGGTGCCGGCACCAAGATCGACCACACGGGTCTGCCCGTTGATCATCAGCCTCTGCAGCAGCCAGCTGGACAGGGCTTCGGGGTAGGTTGGCCGGCCTTGGGTGTAGGTGTGGGCCTGGCGGGAGTAACCGGTCTGGGCGGCGTCATGGACGGGAGGCATGCGAGGTGGCTCCTGACAGGGGGCGTGAGCAGATTATAGAAAACCTATAATGAGTGCTCCGGATGGATTCCCGTTCCGGAGCACCTCTGCAGATCAGGCGTGAAGCAGCGCATCGAGCCTGCTCTGGTGGTCAAGGCTGGCCAGGTCGTCAAAACCTCCTAGCGTGCCGACGGCGGAAAGTCGATTTCGGTCGTAGCGATGTTGTTCAGGTAGTTGGTCAGGGTCAGTAGCGTGACTTGCGCCACTACCTCCACGATCTTGCTATCGTCAAGGCCGGCCTCGCGCGCTGCAGCGACCTGCTCGTCACTCAATTGGCCGCGGCTTGCGGTGATCTGCTGTGCCAGCGCTGCGACCGCACTGAGGGTGCCGCTACGGGCTTGGCTGATGGCTTCATCGCTCAAGCCCGCCTTGGCGCCAAAGAAGGTGTGTGCGGCCAGGCAGTAATCGCAACCGTTGATTTGCGAGGTCGCCAGGGCCACAACCTCGCGTTCGGCGGCGCTCAGTGAGCTTCTACCCAGGGCCTGTGCGAGGCCCAGGTAACCGTTGAGTGCGGCCGGGGAGTGGGCCAGGGTCCTGAATGCATTGGGAATGAAGCCGAGACCTTTTTGAATGCCTTCGAGGGCAGCGCGCGCGCCAGCAGGGGCTTGGTCCAGCGAGAGAGCGGCGATACGAGTCATGGTAGTTCTCCAGTAGGTTGGTTGATTAACCGGCTTGTCGATCAAGCTTGGCGTCCATACTAGGAGGGCTACCTTTCCTTTCGGGTTCGGATCGTCGAATATATGCAACAGATCGTCTAAATCTGAGCGAGCTATGGACCGACTATCGACGCTGCTCCAGCATTTCAGCTTGCACGCTTCCACCTTTCACCAGGGTGGGCTTTGCGGAACAACCAGCCTTTATGGGCAGCACAACGTCGGCCACGCCCATCTGCTGCGTTCGGGGCGCCTGGCCTTGAGGGGCAAGCGCGGCCAGCTGATTGAATTGACCGAACCCAGCCTGATTCTGGCCGTACGCCCGCAGGAGCATCAGTTGTCGGCGAGCGAAGCCGATGAAGCCGAGTTGGTGTGTGCCACCTTGCAATTCGATGGTGGCGCCAATAATCCGCTGACCCTGGCGTTGCCGGACTTCATCATCAAGCCGCTGCGCGAGTTGCAGGGCCTTGAAAGCACCCTCGACTGGCTGTTCGAAGAGGCCTTCGGCGACGAGTGCGGGCGGGATGTGATCCTCAATCGCCTGTTCGAGCTGATGATGATTCAGCTGCTTCGTCATCTGCTTGCCAACCGCAGCATCGCCTCGGGGATGATGGCCGGGCTGGCCAACGCCCAGCTGTCCCGTGCGCTGGTTGCTATCCACAACGAGCCCCAGCAAAACTGGTCCGTGGCGGAGTTGGCGGATCGTGCCGGCATGTCACGCGCGAGCTTTGCTGCGCACTTTCGCGAGACCGTGGGCGCCACCCCTGCGGATTACCTGGCCAACTGGCGAATCAGCCTGACGCAGAAGCGTCTGCGCGAAGGCCGCCCCATAGCCCTGATCGCCGATGAGGTGGGCTACGAAAGTCCGTCTGCGCTGGCCCGCACCTTTCGTCGCAAGGTGGGCGCAAGCCCGAGGGAATGGCTGCAGCAGAACACGGCATGATACCTGACAGGTCTGCCCGTCACGCCAATGCGCGCGGACCTGCGCCCCGCTTGGGAGCAGCTACAAATGCTCCCGGAGAAAATCGACGAACGCCATCGTCCGAGCCGAGCGTCGTCGCTCGCGGCTGAACACGGCGCTGACTGGCAGCGCGGTGGTCTGATAATCGTCGAGCACGCTGCGCACGTTGCCCTGCTGGACGTCTGCTGCGAACAGCCATTCCGGAGAGAGGGAAACGCCCAGGCCGGCCAGGACCATCTCACGTATGGCTTCGCTGCTGTTGCTGGTGACGTTGCCCTTGATGGTGACATCGAGCCCTTGCGCACCGTGGGTGAAGTGCCAGCGATCGTAATGCTCCAGCAGGGTGAAGGCGATGCAGTTGTGGTTTGCCAGGTCGGCGGGCTTGCCTGGCAGGCCGTGGCGATCCAGATAGGTGGGCGCGGCATAGACCCGCCGCGTGCTGGAGGCCAGAGAAACGGCCACCAGCCCCTCGCTCTTCACTACCCCGATGCGGATCGCCAGGTCGATGTTTTCCTTGAGCAGATCCTCGTTGTGATCGCTCAGGCGCACGTCGATCCGCACATCGGGATGGCGCTGCAGAAAGGCCCCAAGCAGCGGCGCTATGCACAACCTTCCGTAGGTGACCGGTGCGGCGATTCGCAGGGGACCGGCAATTTGCTCCTGGCCGCTGGCGAAGCTGCGGGTGGCGCTGTCGAGCTGGCCGAGAATGTCCTGGCAGTGCCTGTAAAAGCCTTGCCCCTGGTCGGTCAAGGCCAAAAGCCGGGTGCTGCGGGTGAACACGGCCCCACCCAGATACTGCTCCAGCGCACGGATCTGCTTGCTCACCGCAGGCTGCCCGATGTTCAGTTCGCGCGCGACCGCCGAGAACGAGCCACGCTCCACGACGCGCACGAAAATGCGCATGCTGTCGAACAGATCCATCGACATTAGGCCTCTTTGAGGAATGAGTGATATGCAAATTTGGTTTCTTATCAGAATGGATAAGACGGAGCAATCTGTAAGCGTCCACTCATTCAGAGGTGCCCGTCATGAATCAGACCATGCTTGCCGCTATCGCCGAATCCGCCCAGGCCCCGCTGGCCGTCCGCCACATGGCTCGCCCTGTTCCCGGTAAGGGGCAGGTCTTGGTCAAGGTTCACGCCGCGGGGGTCAATCCGCTCGATACCAAGATCGCCACTGGCGCCGGAGCACACGCCCGCCAGGCACTGCCGGCGGTGCTCGGCCTGGACCTGGCCGGCACAGTCGTCGAGCTGGGCGAGGCAGTCGAGGGGTTCACGCCCGGCCAGGCGGTCTTCGGCATGGCCGGCGGGATCGGCGGTGCTCAAGGCACCCTGGCGCAGTTCATCGCCGTGGATGCCCGATTAATCGCGGCAAAGCCACAGGTGCTCAGCATGCGTGAGGCCGCCGCTTTGCCTTTGGTCTTTATCACCGCCTGGGAAGGTTTGGTGGATCGTGCCAATGTCCATGCCGGCCAGCGGGTGCTGATCCATGGCGGTGCGGGAGGGGTCGGGCAAGTCGCGGTGCAACTGGCCAAGGCGCGCGGTGCCGAAGTCTACGCCACCGGTTCGGCGGCGAGTCTCGACTTCATTCGCTCGCTTGGCGCCACGGCAATCGACTACCAGACGCAAAGCGTGGAGGCCTATGTCGAGCAGTACACGGCCGGCGAGGGGTTCGACATCATTTATGACACCGTGGGTGGCAGCACGCTGGATGCGTCCTTCCAGGCCGTGAAACCCTATACCGGACACGTACTGAGTTGCCTCGGCTGGGGCCAGCACAGCCTCGCCCCGCTATCGTTCAAAAGCGCCACCTACTCAGGCGTATTCACCCTGACGCCGTTGCTCACCGGCACGGGACGCGACCACCATGGGGACATCCTGCGCGAGGCGGCTTTGCTGGCCAATGCCGGCCAGCTGAGCATTCGAGTCGATCAGCAGCACTTTGCGCTGGCAGAGGTCAATGAAGCATTTCGCCAGGTCGCAGCAGGTCGCAGCAAGGGCAAAACGGTCATTCAATTGGTGAGTGAATAGGCCTTGGTGTTCTAGTGAACGAAAGGCCGCTACCGACCCAAAGCTGCCGGTGAGCCGAACAGCAACCTTTGTGGGAGCGGGCGCGCCCGCGAAGAATCCAACGCGGAGCCTGGCACCGGCTGCGCCGGTGTTCGCGGGCACGCCCGCTCCCACAGAGTGCGCATCGCGCTCACGAAACCCGTTATTTTCAGCGTCTGCTATGGGTCCAGGCTGTGTGAAAACGCCTGCGATTGTCTAACCTTCTGATCGTCGAGATCGTGGCGGGGACGATCATGAAGCGATTCATAGAAGGTGAGTCTCGGACGCAAGTCACGTTGCTGCCGGAGTGCCTGGACGACTACATCACCGAAGAAAACCCAGTTCGGGTAGTCGATGTTTTTGTCGATGAACTTGACCTTGGAACACTCGGGTTCGAGGGTGTCGATCCTGCGGCAACGGGTCGTCCGGCTTACCATCCAGCAGTGCTGCTAAAAATCTACATCTATGGCTATCTCAATCGGATTCAGTCCAGCCGCCGGCTTGAGCGTGAGGCCGAGCGTAATGTC
>NZ_QEQQ01000008.1 GCF_003097235.1 Pseudomonas sp. CC120222-01a
TCCTGCCGCCCCAGTTCATCCTCGAAACGCAGCTCGTTGTAGCCATCACCCTTGTGGGTCTGGCTCTTGATGGTCATGCGGGTCTTGTGTTCCGGCAGGTCGTATGGCGGCAGCTGGTTACCGCAGTAGGTGCGACCGGTGATGATCGGCTGATCAGGGTCGCCGTTGAGGTACTGGACGATCACCTCCTGGCCGATGCGTGGGATGGCCATCGATCCCCAGCTGCCGCCAGCCCAGCCTTGTGACACGCGTACCCAGCAGGAACTGAACTCGTTGCTTTTGCTCTCCCGGTCCCAGGGAAAGCTGACCTTGACCCGGCCCCACTGGTCGCAAAAGATCTCCTCGCCGGGCGGACCGACCACGGTGGCCATGTGTGGGCCGTCGACACGCGGACGGGGCAAGGGCGCCGGCCGCCATTCGGCCATGCCGGGGACCAGTACCGCGTTTTGCACGTAATGGGTGCCTTGCTTGGCGTCGGCGGCGCCTTCCTGCAGGCTGGTGAACTGGCTGCCTTCGTGGTGGGCGCTGATCACCCGCCAGAGCACATTGAGGTTTTCGCGCGGGTGGCCGGTGAGGGTGAAGGCCTGGCCTGGTTGCAGGCGTACGTCGTCGCCTGTGACTTCGGCAATGCGGGCGTCGTGGCGCAAGCCGGTCAGACGGGTCTGGGTGAAGGAGATGCCGACTGCTTCGCGCTTGTAGCGCCCGGGGTAGTCGAAACGCTCGTAGTCCATGGACTGATGCACTTCGCCCTTGGCGCTGGCTTGCTGATCCAGACGATAGGCCGGGTGGGTGAAGGTATAATCACGCTGGGCCTGGCGCGCAGTGCGCACGTTCTCGCTGTAGTAGAAGCGCCGCAGGCAGGGCTGCGCCTGGTCGCCACCGCTGTTGACGTGGTAAAGCACAGGCTCCGAGTGGATTGCATCCTCTGCTTCGTAGGCGCCTTTGTGCTTGTCCTTGATCTGAATGGGACCCTGTCTGATCAGGCCCAGTGATAACAAGCAGTCGGTGATGATCAGCTTGTGCTGCTTGGGGCTGTGCTCGAAGCTGTAGACAAAACCTTCCTCTGCAGCGAGGCGGGCAATGAAATCGAGGTCGGTCTCCCCAGCCTGGACGCAGAACTCGCGGATCTGGTGCTCACGGACTGTGCTCAGGTCGAAGCGCAGGATGCCCTGGCGCTGGAGCATCAGTTCGAGAATCTTCGGCACGGTCTTCTGCTGAAAGATGCGCCAGTTCGAGCGCAGCCCGGCGCGGGCCAGCTGTGGTTCGACCAGGGCGTGATAACGGGTGCGGTGGAAGCCGCTATCGCCCTGGCGGAAACTGCTGATCAGGCCGTGTACGTAACGCACCGGGCGGTCTGCGTCCCAGATGGTGAACAATGCAGGCTTGTCGAGCAGTTGAGCGAAGTCGATGTCGTCGTAGAAACTGATGAGTTCCAGCGTTAACTGGAAAGGGGTACCCAAGGCCTCCTTGAGCTCGAACGACACCACTTCGAGTTCAATATCAGCCGCCAGGGGCTGGAAGCTGTAACGCAGATCCGATTGGCTAGGCATGAGAATTCCTTATCCGCCGTCTCCAAAGGCAGAATGCCCGGGCGGAAGAAACCACCCGGTGCATTTTTGAATATCAGGAAGCCGGCGCTCGCCAGTCATCTGAGCTTTCAGTGTTTGCAATATCGTGGGCCCAGGTAATCTTCCGATAGGCCAGCGAGACCTTGATCAATTGCGTGTAGTTTTCGTTGTCCTTGTCTTGAGCATGGGGGAGTACTGTGAGGATGTTGACGATGGTGGCGTCTTCGAGTTTGGTGGTGAAAAAATGCTCTTGCTTGCCCTGCGCTGAAGTTCGATACCAATTGATTTCGACTTTGGTGAGCATTTCTCCAGTTGCCAGTGCTTGATAGAGGAGCGGTATCGCCTTGTTAAGCGCACAGGTGAAGGTCAAGGGTTTATGCACCCGTTGCCCGGTCGGTTGGCCGCTCTGTGGGTCCGTTGGCGTAGAAACTTCGTGCTTGATTTCCTGTACCAGAATCTCGTCTTCGTGGCCTTCGACATAGACATTGCCGACCGAGTCGGAGGTGAAGGCGCCAGCGGTAATGTTCCCCTGTTTCAGACCTTCGATCTTGATGTAAGCGGGTGTTGGCATGGCAGTTTCTCCTGCATCCAAGTGGATAAAACACGCGCACCACAGGTGGCGTGGCCATCGGTATCGATGGGCTTGTCAGCGAGGCCGGGACCTCGTCAGTTCGTGGAAAATTTCACTGCTGCAGAATGCCGTTGAGCGACTCCAGTACTTCAGCGGTGAGCAGGTGCAGGCGATAGCTGTAAACCCCGTACACCACTGCCATAGCCGCAGCGCTGATCAGCAGCGGGCTCCACCATGGCCACTGCCGGTGCATGCGGAAGTCGCTAGGCGCGACATTGCTCAGTGGGTCGCAGACCTGTTCCGGGACCGGACCACGCACTTCGCGGATTAGCGTGTGGATCTGCTGGAGCAGGGCGTTCACAGCCTCATCACCCTCGGGCGCCAGGCCGTATTTGCCCTTGAGGCCAAGGCACAGACACAGGTACACAAACTCCAGCACGTCGATATAGCGCTGGGGCTCCTGCATCAGGCGCGACAGCACCGTGTAGATCTTCTCCCCGCCCCAGGTCTCATGATGAAAAATGCTCAGCAGCGACTCCTGGCTCCAGCAAGAATTTCTGCCCCAGGGTCGACTCATCACGGCCTCGTCCAGGTACAGGCACAGGGCATAGGAGTAAGCCAGCAGTTGCGCGGACTCATAGCCGCGCTGGCGCATTTCCTCGACGATGTTGTCGACCTGGGTGCGCACCTGATGGTGCACGTCCTGGATGTTGGGCAGGCTGTCCAGCGTGCGCAGGCGCATCACCAGACCGAACAGCGGCATCGCCGCATCGATCATGGGGTTCTGGAAGGTGCCGCGCAGCTGGAAGTCCGGGTCCGCCAAGTAGCCTGCGCAAGCGGCTTCGGCATCAGGTGCATGCGCATCTTCAGCCCCGTATTTTGAAGGGTGAAGCGCCGTCTCCAGCGGTTCGCGTTTCGTTGGCGTTGTATCAACAGCCTTGCTACCAGACGCATCCATTTCATTCACTCCTGATTGCCCAGAATTGCAGTTCAAGGCCCGGGATTTTCCCGGCGATGTGGATGCCAAACCCGTGGCTGTCCTTCATGGATGCCCAGGCCGGGCTGCGCCGGTCGAGCTCGAAATAGCTGAAACCGGCATGGAAGGGCAGGTCGCGTGGCGCCACCGGCAACGCCACCAGCGCAATGCCTGGCAAGTGATGCAGGACCATTTCGTTCATCGCTTCCAGCGCACTGACCTTGACCGTGTGCACGAAGGTCTGACGCAACGATTCGACGGGCTGGTTGGCGCGCACCGCGAGGATGAAGTCGGCCTCGTCGATCAGGCGGCGATCTTCCAGGGTTGTAGTCATCACACCCCAATCGAGGGCCTGCAGCGGCAACGACACCGCCCGCGGCTGCAGCACCGTGCTCAGGGCGCGGCGCAGCGTGTCTTCCAGTGGTTTGAAGGAAGTACGCAGGGCGTTGTGGTAATACGCCGGGTACTCCTGCGGCAGGCGGTTCTCGTCGGTGAAGGTCACCAGCTCACCACAGGCCTGGCTCATGCAGAGATAGAGTTGTTCCGGGTGGGTCTGCGGTTGCCGGGCCAGGTGGGCGAAGCAGGGCCACCAGCGATTCAGGGCCTGCAACAGGTTGAAGTCACGGATATCGGCGATGCCGGACTGACCTGACGAGCCGATACGCGCCGCCAGGTTACGCGCACGTTCGCGCAAGGTATTGCTGATCTCTTCAAGGAAGCGCTGCAGTGCCGGCACTGCCCGCACCGACACGCTGGTGGGGTAGAACGATTCGTCCAGCTGCAGGCTGCCATCGGGGCGACGCTCGAGGATTCTTGCCAGGGCGAGGCGGGTATAGGCACTGCTGTCTTCACGTTGCCGCCGTAGTTGCAGGTTCGGTACGGCGAGGTCCACCCGCACCATGTCGCCATCGGCGGTGTGGGTGTCCTTGATTTCCCGGGCATGCGCGACATAACGCAGGTTTGCCACGCTGTCTGGCCAGCTCACTTCACGGCCGCCGTCGGTGCGCAGCGGCAGGCACAGGTAGATCTCGCTGTTCTGCGCGCCATCGTCGCTGATCTCCAGCGGTGGCGGCGGGGGCAGGTCGCCAGGGATATCGAAGACGGCCCCGTCGGGCATGATGCCCCTGGCCCGGGTGATAGCGATCTTGCCAAGGCACAGGTATTCATCGTTCAACTGCAGTTCGCTGAAGCCGTAGAACGCCGCATTCAGGCTGCTGAGGCGGTGATGTAGCGCCGCCTCGCTGGCCCGGGCCGCTTGCTGGAAATGCTGCGGTTTGACGAACAGGCCTTCAGGCCATAGCACAGGGTTACGTGAACTCATGGGCACTCCATGTCAGGGAAGAGGGTATGGCAGGCCGGCTGATCGATCATCGGTCCTCTTCCTTGAGCTCGATTTGCGCGTCATGGACTTGCAGCGAGAGCACCACCCGGCGGCCTCGCGGGGCAATGCGCAGTACCTGCTGCCAGGTTGCGCTCTCAAGGCTGCGGTAGTCGGCAATCACTGCAATGAAGCGAGTGTCGTCATGAAGGGGTTCGAACGGCACGAACTTGAACTGGCCGGGCGACAGCAGGTAATCGTCATCGCGGATGTAGGTGCTGCGCAGCGCTTTGGCCGGGTCCGGCGCCAGTTGCTGGTAAACGCTGTTGAGCAGCAGTGAGTCGTCCCGCAGTTGCAGGACCTTGACGGCGATGGGGCTGGCGAGCTGGTGACCTTGGCTGGGCGTTGCATCGGGCCGCTCAAGCGCTGTTGTGGCTACCTCGTAGGCCCCGAGCGCAGTCTCATCGGCAGGTGCTGATTCGGGATACTGCGACTGCAGGTAGCTGAACAGGCTGGCGACTTTCTCGGTGAGCGCATGTGGGTCGTCTGCGCTCAGGCTGACCGTGTAAGGGCCAGGCTCGAGTTCGCCTGGTGCTGCTTCAGCGGATTCGCCGTTGTCGGCAACACCATTGAGCGTAGGGCTGACATGGATGCTGATGGCAAGTTCGGTCGGCACATCTTCCGGTGCGCCCACAGGGATAGACGGGTCTTTCAGCACCTGGAACATTTTGCCCAGGGCAGTGCAGCCAGCGGTGGTGGTGAGCCCAAGCGACAGTGAAGCGCAAAGCATCAGGCGTGGAAGCATGATCACGGTCCTGTAATCAGATCTTGCAGAGGATGCTGGTCTGCAGGGCAAGCCTGTAACCTCGCATCGAGGGCAGCCAAAGGGTCGTGCCCGGGGAGCGGGTCGAATGCCGAGCACACATCCGTAGCGGCAAGGAGTGGCAAGGCATCGATGGCGCTGTCTCGCGGGCGGGTCGAAGCGCTCGCCTCCAGGGCCTCGTGCACGTCCTGACTTGGCACGAAGACTTTCTCCAGAGAGCGTCTGATTGCCTGTTCCGGCTGCAGATCGACCCTTAACCGATAGGCACCGACCCGCAGGATGTCGCCATCCCTGAGGCGCATGGGTGGGTGTTTTCCGAGGCAGCGCGTGCTGTCATTCAGGTACGTCTGGCCGCTGCGGTCGATGGCGCAGTAGCCGCCTTCCGTCCAGCGGATCTCGCAGTGGATGGGCTGCACCTTCAGGCTCCTGTCGACCAACAGCCAGTCCGCACCCTGGCTGCCGAGGGTGCCGCCACTGCGGCCGAACCGGTGCTGGCGACTCACGCCGTGCGGTAGCTGTTCGAGGTTGCTGACGTGCAGGGTCAACGTGCTCATGCCCGCCCCCTGAACCGGACTACCGGGCTGATCACTCCGTGACGGTCATCGATGAAGCTGGTCCAGCCCAGGTAGGCGCCCTGGCTCCGGTGCAGGCTGAACGGCGTCAGCGCGTTAAGCTTGAGGCGCAGTTCGAGGTCATATGCCAGCCCATCCCGCAGCAGCACGTCGATCAGTGCACGCAAACGGCCGAAGTTGATGCCACTGGGCAGCAGGTCGCGAAACTGCGCCTGGTCAAGCTCGCTGATCACGATCGTGAACTTGCTGCTGCGGGTTCGTGTTCGGCTGCCAACCATGAAGCTGCTGCCCAGTTCGCCGTTGGCCCGGCCAAGTCGCACCCGTTGGCGGGTGGCAGTGGTCACCGAGCGCGTTTCGAACTCGCGGATGTGTACCTGCGAAAGGTCGAAGCAGTGGCCAATGATGCCGGCCACGGTACCCGGTGAACGGCTGCGGCTGGCGATCACACCGGCGAAACTGAGCAGGCGGCTCCAGGGCAGTGCGGTGTCACCGCGCAATTGCCGATCATTGAGGCCGATCAGCGCGAAGACGTATTGGGAAAACTGGTCGTTGGCGCCAGGTTGAAAGCGAATGTAGTAACGATACTTGCGCCAGGCACGGTGCAGCAGGCTGAGCAGGTAGTGGTTGAAGAAATCGAGGAACGCCGGACGCACACCAATGCCCTGGACATGTTCATGGGCGATCTGCTCCAGGTAGTAGGTTGGCAGCGGCGAGTCGCTGCCGTGCAGGCCCATGAAGGTGGTGCAGATTCGGTAGCGGGCATCACGGCCAGGCATTCGCTTGGCACTCAGCACATCGCTGGCAGGAAAGCGCAGTCGTGGATCGCAGCCCAGGCGTACCCGCAAGCGCGTGGCAGCATCGGGCCAACGCGCTTCCAGATTGTCACCATGCAAGCCGTGCAGATGCTCTAGCAACTGGAAGAAATCGAACCGATGCGCCTGTGCGAGCAGCGAATCGGCTAGATCAGGGGCTGTTTGCCAATCAGCGGAGGCCATGTGTAGTGCTCGTTGTTGGTGGTGTTGGTCACTTCCAGTTGATGGAAGGAATTGATGCTGGCGTAGAGGGCAAAGAAGTGCGCGAGCACACAACTGAACAGGTACAGGTCGCCCTCGCAGAGGAAGCCCTGCTGGTCGAGTTGCAATCGGGTGTGCAGGCCACGCACGGGTTGCCCGTTGATCAGCCAGTCCAGGGGCTCGGTCTGCACGTCACAGATAGCGTCCAGGCGCTTGCGCGTGGTGCGCGCCTGCTGAATGTCATGCAGGGCCGTGAAGTCATAGGCGCGGATGACCGCCTTCAGCGGGTCAGCCGACAGCAGCGACAGATAATTGAGCGACAGGTTGGAAATCAGCGCCCATTGCAACTGGCCGTCGAGCACAGGGCGGTACGGACGGGTCGGGCGCCGGAGGTTGCGGTAGGTGGTCAGCGGTGGCGTGAATTCGTTGATGGTGCAGATGTCGCCGGCATGCAGCGCCAAAGGCAGGTCGCGGTTGGTGCATGTCAGGTCGATGGAAGCCGTTTCCAGCGCACCGCGGTATACGCTGGTGTCAGCGCGTACGAAAGCGATGCGGTGGATCACGCCATCTCCGAGCAAAGATTCTTCGAGTTGGCAACGGTAGTACAGCGTGGCCCGGCCTTGGACATGCTCGATTTCATGGGCGAACGACTCGAAGGGCAGGAATACCCGCAGCGGCTCGCCCGCCTCGCCATCGGCCATGGTACGCGTGCTGATCACTCGGTCGACGCTGAATATTTCGTAGCCGTGCGCTGCGCTGCAGCTTGGTTTCAGCAATGCGTGGGCGTGCTCGCCAGACAAGTCGATCGGGTCGGCACCACAGTGCAACAGGTTCACCGCTGGCGTACAGAACAGGCAGAAGTCGTCGACGCCAACAGGCATTGCGCCAGGCAGTGGGCGGCTGAAATGGAAGTCGATGCTTACCTGCCCGCTGCTCTGGGCCGGCCAGCGCTCGCCCAGGCGGGTGAGGGTAAAGAAGTGGAAGCGCTGAGGGAAAACGAAATACTCCTGCAGGATCCGGTAGCCGTCGAAGACATTCTGCGGGTAGGGCAGCAGGGCTTCTTCGCGGCGGAAACCGGGAAAAGCCAGGCTGCTGGCCGGTAGCCGGCGGACCTCCCCGTTGATCGTCACGCTGATGTGCTTCAGATACTGCGACAACCACAGGTACAGGGTCTGCGCGCAACCGTCATCGCCACTGAGATGAACGTCCAGGCTGTCGCAGCCCAAGCTGTTCAGCGGGCGTTCGACCAGTGTTTCGAGTTCGATGCGCACCACGGAATGCTCCGGCGTGTGGGTCGCCTGGACGTCGCTGATGGCAAAAGGATGCAGCGCTACTTCGGTGCAGGTCCGGTACTCGCAAGCGATGCCATCCACGGGCACGGAGAACAACCGTGTCCCCTTGGGAATGCTGCGGGACTGGCTGAGCGCTTGTTTTTCCGGTGAGAACTGGATGATCGTCGCGCTCGGCAGGGGGCGCAGGTAATTGGGCCAGAGCAGTTGCAGCATGGGGTGTGTCAGCTCCGGCAGGTCGTCCTCGAGCTTCAAGCGCAGCTTGGCAGTCAGGAACGCGAAGCCCTCAAGCAGACGTTCCACGTCAGGGTCGCCACTGTCTTTGCCGAGAAATCGCGCCAGCTGAGGGTTGTCCTTGGCGAAATCCGCCCCTAACTCGCGCAGGTAGCGAAGTTCTTCGCTGAATCGATCCTTTAATGACATGGCTACCTTACTCGGGTGTATCGGCTAAGGCCGTTGACCAGCAACTCGACCTGCAACAGCTCGGGGTGATCGTTTACCTGCACCACGCAGTCGAGCCGCAAATGCAGTTCAAGCGGTGCGTAGGCATCGGGCACGGCTTTCATTCCACGGATCTGGATACGTGGTTCGAAGCGCTGAAGGGTCTGACGGATGTCTTCACTGACTTGCCGCACGCGATCACCGATGCTCAGGTCGTATCCGTTGAAGTCGCGCAGGCCCAGCTCAGGGCTACTTCGGGAGCAACCCTGGCGGGCGTTGAGCAACGTTTCGAGGTGCCGCCTGATCACCTCGAACTTTTGCCCAGCCTGTTCTCGCCGGGAAGGCGTGCGACGGGTCTGGCACTCGGCGATCAAGCGTTCGAACAGGCCGCTCATTGCGTATCGAGCCGCCCAACCAGCGAAATCTCGAAGTTGGCGCCCATGTATTTGAAATGCGGGCGCACGGCGATGGAGACCTGATACCAGCCCGGATCTCCGGCGACATCCGTGACGGTGATTGCGGCGGCGCGCAACGGGCGACGACTGCGTACATCGGCCGAAGGGTTTTCCTGGTCGGCGACGTATTGCTTGATCCACTTGTTGAGCTCCGACTCCAGGTCGCGACGCTCCTTCCAACTGCCGATCTGTTCGCGTTGCATGACCTTGATGTAGTGCGCCAGGCGGTTGACGATGAACAGGTACGGCAGTTGGGTGCCGAGCTTGTAGTTGGTCTGGGCCTGCAGGCCTTCTGGGGTCTTGGGGAAGCTTTTGGGCTTCTGCACCGAGTTGGCCGAAAAGAACGCCGCGTTGTCGCTGTCCTTGCGCATGGTCAGGGCGATGAAGCCTTCCTCGGCCAGTTCGAACTCCTTACGGTCTGAGATCAGCACCTCGGTGGGGATCTTTGCCTGCAACTGGCCCAGTGATTCGTAGAGGTGCACCGGGAGGTCATCCACAGCGCCACCCGACTGCGGACCTATGATGTTCGGGCACCAGCGGTAGCGGGCAAAGCTGTCGTTGATGCAGCTGGCCAGGAGGAACGCGGCGTTGCCCCACAGGTAGTTGCCGTGGCGAGCGTCCATGTTCTCGTGGTAACTGAAGCTTTCAGTCGGCAGCTCTTCAGGGTGGTACGGCGCACGCAGCATGAAGCGCGGTGCGACCAGCGCGGTGTGGCGAGCATCTTCGCTGTCGCGGAACGCTCGCCACTTGGCATGGCGGGGGCCGGCAAAGATGTCCTTGATTTCTTTCAGGTCAGGCAGGTCTTCGAAACTGCTGAGATTGAAGAATTCCGGTGCTGGCGCTGCGAGAAACGGTGCGTGGGCCATGGCACCCACTGATGCCATGTAACTAAGCAGTTTGATATCAGGTGATGACGGACCGAAATGGTAATTGCCCAGCATGGCGGCAATCGGCTCGCCACCGAACTGGCCATAACCGGCGGTGTAAACATGTTTGTAGATACCGCTGCAGGTGATATCGGCTGCGTTTTCGAAATCGTCGAGCAACTCCTCCTTGCTGGTATGCAGGAACTCAAGCTTTATGTTCTCACGAAAGTCCGTGCGGTCTACCAGCAGTTTCAGGCTGCGCCAGGCAGACTCCAGTTGCTGGAACTCCGGTTGATGGAGGATGGCATCCATCTGTTTGCCAAGTACACGGTCGACCTCGGCAATCATCTGGTCGACGCGATGCTTGTTGATCGATTGCTCCAGCTCATCACTTCGCAGAATCTGCGTAATGAATGCGGCTACGCCTTGCCGGGCAACCTGATAGCCTTCCTGGGTCGGGACCAGCAGGGTTTGCGCCATGATCTGGTCGAGCAAGGTAGCCTCGCCCAATACTTCGGATGGAACTTCGGCCGTGGTGGTCGTGTTGTGCTGGGTCGGCATGCTGACGCTCCGTTGTCTTCAGTCTTTTCGTGGTGCGTCGAGCACCAGGTTCAGTTCTTGTGCCAGTCGCTGGCGAGCCTGACCGTCACCCAGCAACTGCTGGAGCTGCTTGCGGAACGCCGGGACGTTGCCCAGCGGGCCTTTCAGGGCCACCAGCGCCTCGCGCAGCTCGATCAGCCGGTTCAGCTCTGGTACCTGGCGCGCGATTCGGTCTGGCCCGAAGTCCTTGATCGAGGCGAACTGCAGGTTGACGGCCAGATCGGTGTCCGAGTCCTGGCCGAGCAGGGAGGGGACCGACAGGTTCAGGCTCACCTGAGCGTCTTCCAGCACACTGTCGAACGAATGCTTGTCGATCCGCAGGACGGGTCGGTCTTCGAGCGCACGGCTGTCGTTCAGTCCGAAATCACCGATAACCAGCATCTTGTGGGGCAATTCGATTTCAGCCTGCTCGCCGCCTGTAGCGGGTACGTAACGGATGTTGATGCGCTCTTTTGGCGCCACGGAGTTCGTATTCTTTGACATATTTATTCAAACTTCCTGCTGTATTTGTAGGGCGTTTCGTACAAGTGCCTAGTGTGGAGGCTTTATATTTGTAGGATGTTTCTCGTGACTGTCCGTTTTGTGTAGGAGTCGTCCTACATGGGGATGATTTGTTGACGGGAATGCTGGTCGGCAAGTTTTCCTTCTTTAAAAACATGCGCAGGAAGCTTGTTGTTGGTCGAGGCTTTTAGTGTAAGTAAATATTTATTTGAATATCTCGTTGGTCATGAATAGTCTTTCTGAAGTTTGGCTGTGCCTGGTGCTGTTAACTTGGTTGCAAGTGCGGGGTCGAGCATGGATTTTTAGAGGGAGAGCTAACTTACGATGATTGCCCGCAGTGCATTTGCCGCTGGTCTTTCGTTGCTGTTCGTTTTGCAACCGGCGTTTGCTGGTGCCGTACGGGACTGCCCAAGCGTGGTATCCAACCTGGAGCGCCTGGCCTGCTTCGACGAGGCCGCCGGCACGCCTGCCCGGGCGCCCAGTCAGGCATGGTCGGCACCGGAGCAGCAGGCTCCAAGCGTGTCACGCGTGATGGCCAACGAGGCCGGCCGCCCCATCGAGGACCTGACCTTCCGCCTCGGTAATGCCCACGAGGAGGCTGGAGCAGCGCAGCCGTGGCTGGTGATATCAGCACCGGCGATAGCTTCAGCCGAGCCACGCAGCTATCTGGTGATCAGCTGTATCCAGAACATTTCCAGGCTGCAGCTGATCACTGGGCAGCCGCTCAATGTCAATCGGGTCAAGGTGCAACTGCAGGGAACGCGTGGAGTCAGCACGGCAACGGCTTGGCAGGTGATGGAAAATGGCCAGGTACTCGATGCGGGCCGCGGACTACCGGCCATCGAACAGATCAAGCGCTTGATAGGTGCCCATAGGGTTCAGGTAGTCAGCGATGACCCGGCCGTCGATGGGCTGACGTTCGATGCTCAGGGGCTGGACCCACTGATCGACCAGGCGCGAAAAACATGTCGCTGGTAGCGGAGGTGTCGGCGCAGGACATCGAGCGGTTGCTTGCGCCCATCGACCCCGAAACACCGGCAGGCCTGTTCGACATCGAGGACGATAGCTATCAGGCGGTCGACCAGGAAATGGTCAAGCTTGGCGGCCTGCACGAAGCGACCATCGATTGGCCGTACATCGAAGAGGCATCCCGCGAGTACTTGAGCCAACGCTGCAAGCACTTGCGCATCGTCGCGCACCTGAGCGCCGCTTGGCTGCGCAGCGGTTGTTGGGCGCGCTGGGGCTTCACCGCCGGGCTGCTGGCCGGGGTGCTCGACCGCTACTGGGAGTCCGCACACCCCAAGCCCGGGCCCAAGGGCTTGCTCGTCAAGCGCAAACTGGTGGTGCTGGTGCTCAACCGCTTGCTAGAGGCGCTGCCGCGCCTGGACCGGTTCACCTTCGGCCCCACTCAGGCAGCGGCGGCGCGCCAGGCAATGGAATGCCTGCAACGGCAGACGCACAAGGCGCAACTTGAACCGAGCCTGCTCGACACGTTGCAACGGCAGTTGTTCAAGCAGCTGGAATGTGCCGTCGGCAACGTCGAAAGCGTACCTGCCACGGTCGCCGCGCCTCGGCCAACGCCCGCACCGCTGGGCGACGCTTTCGCGATGCCCAAGGCCAGCTTGTCTCTGGGCAACGAGCGCGAGACCCGGCGGGCATTGTTGAACATGGCCGAATACATCAACCAGCAGGACCATTACGACCCAACGGGTTACCAGCTGCGCCGCTTTGGTCTGTGGGCGCCAATCAAGGCGGCACCGATGTCCAGGCAGGACCATCGCACCGAGCTGATGGCAGTGCCGACCGATATCGTCGGTAGCTACGAAGACGCCATCGCCAGCCACGCGACGGACCTGACGCTGCTATTGCGCATTGAAAAGAGCGTGGCGGCCTCGCCGTACTGGATCCGCGGCAGTTTCCTGGCCGCGACGGTGGCAAATCGCTTGGCGATGGGCGAGGTGGCCGAAGCCATTCGCGCCGCCTCCGTCCGATTTGTCCAGCGCCTTCCGGCCCTGCAGCGTTTGTGTTTCAGCGACGGCACGGCGTTCGTCGACGAGCCATGCCTGGCATGGCTCAAAGGTGCGCAAAGGCAGGTCGATCGGGGCGCGCCTGCCCATGAGTTCGGGGCGCTTCGTGAAGAGCTGGCCAACCAGTTGGAAGCGAGTGGAATCGAGCCGGTGCTGCTGCGCCTGCAGGCACTGCAAGCGGACTTTGGCGCACCGCGCGAGCGTTGCCACAGCACGCTGATTGCCGCTGATCTGCTGGCGGCGCGCGGGGTTTCCTGGCTGGCCCAGGACCTGTGCAGCAGTGTCGCCCTGACGATGCAGCAAACCACGGCGGATGCCTGGGAACCTGATGTGTTCCAGAGGCTTCAGCAGTACGGCGCTCATGCCGAGCTGACCGATCAGAACAAGGACTGGAAACCTTCATGAGTCAATTCTGGAAGCTATTCAAACGTTGGGGCTTGCCGCTGGCCATGCGAATCGGCCTTGCCATGCCGCTGCTGCTTGGGTTGGGCGCATTGTTGATGTTGGTCGCCATCTGGTGGCTGGGTCCGCAGTGGAGCTGGCGTGAGCAACAGCCCTTGGCCAGTGTTGCGCAACGCAGTGTGGCCAGCCTGCTGCTGGTCCTGGTGCCGCTGTTGTGCTGGATCGCTGTACTGCGCAAGCGCTTTCGTAGCCTGCAGGCGGAACGCCGCCAGGACGCAGCGGCCCAGGCCGATCCGTGCTTGCCGTTTGTTCACGCCCAGCAACAGGCGCTGGATCGCCAGCTGGCGAACTACCTGAGCAATGCGGGAGGACGACGGGCACTGTACCGTTTGCCCTGGTACCTGATGCTGGGCGACAAGTGCGCAGGCAAGAGTGGTTTTATTGAGGGTACGAACCAGAGGTTTTCCTTGACGCGTATCGGCAATGTCCAGGCGCGTGGGCAGCAACTTGAGCAGACTGCTTTTCCGGTGGGCTGGTGGGTCAGCAATGAGGCGGTGATCCTCGATCCGCCAGGCGATCTCATCATCCACGACGCCATAGACGCACAGCAGCAGGATGCCGAGCAGGGACCGTCGGCGGGGCTACCTGCGGGTATCCAGGCCAGGCTCTGGAGCGACTTGCTGGCCTGGTTGTTGCGCAATCGCAGCCGCCGGGCGCTCAATGGCCTGTTGCTGGTCGTGGACCTGCCCGCGTTGCTGCATGGGACACCGCAGCAACGTACCGCGCTGGCCTATGTATTGCGCACCCGTCTGCATGAGGTGAGCAGCCAGCTGGGCGCCCGGCTGCCGCTGTACGTGGTACTGAGCAAATTCGACTTGCTGGACGGCTTCGGTCCGTTTTACAACCGTCTTTCACCGGCCCAGCGCGAACAGTTGCTGGGCTTCACATTCAGGCTCGATGCGCTCAGCCGTTTTGATGCCTGGCAGGACGAGTTGGTCGAGCAATATGATCGCCTGATCCTCCAGCTGCAGGCACAAACCCTGCAGCAATTGCTGCTTGCGGACGGCCTGCCCCAGCGCACATCCCTCGTATCACTGCTTGCACAGCTGGGCGGGCTGCGGCCGATCCTGACTGGCTTCCTGCGCGAAGTGCTGGCCAGTGATCGCTTCACCACGCCGCCACTGGTGCGCGGCGTGTTCTGGTCCTCGGTGCAGCAGCAGGGAGAGGTCAGCAACGCGTTCGTACGCGAGGCGGCGCAGCCCTACAACACACCATTGCCACCGCGCGAGAGCACGCGACAGCCCAAGGCGCAGCGCTTTTTCGCCCAGCAGGTCTTCCAGCAGGTCGTCTACAAGGAAGCGGGCCTGGCCGGCGACAACGTACGGGTTTCGCGAGGCAAACGCCAGTTGCTGTGGGTCGGCTCCGCCGTGGGCGTGCTGGCATTGGCTGTGGCAACCGCCACCTGGCATCGCTACTTCGACCTCAACGGCGCCAAGGCGGCTGGGGTGCTGGACAAGAGCCGGTCGTTCAGCCAACAGGCCGTGGACCCACGCCTGGACCCCACCGGCCGCAACCTGCTGGAACCGCTCGACCAGATCCGCGACGCTGTTGCGGTGTTTGGTGATTATCGCGCCGCATGGCCGCTGGTGGCGGATGTTGGCCTGTATCAGGGGCGGGTCATCGGACCCCGGGTCGACGAAGCCTACCTGAGCCTGCTTTCGCGGCGCTTCCTGCCAGCCTTGGCCAGCGGCGTGGTTGATGCAATGGATGCAGCGCCGGCTGGCAGCGAGCAACAGATGGCTGCGCTCAGGGTCTACCGCATGCTCGAAGACCGCCAAAACCGTCGTCCGGAATGGGTCGAGGAGTGGATGGCGAGCCAGTGGCAACAGGCGTTTCCCGGCCAAGGGCAGGTACAACGGGAACTCATGCGACATTTGCAGTATGCCCTGGCTTATGCCGATGCCGACCTTCCGCAATACCAGGCGCGCGTCGCGAGCGTTCAGCAGGCTTTGCGCAAGGTCCCGTTGCCACAACGGGTGTATGCCACGCTCAAGCAGCAGGCCCTGGAGCGGCTGCCTTACGGGCTGGATCTGCGTCACCAGGTGGGCCCGGTCTTCGACATCGTCTATCAGCCAGCCGACCGCGCCACAGAGGACATCTACCTGGCGCGCCTGCTCACGGCGAAAGGGCTTGGCGAGTACTTCGAGCCGCAGAGTCGGCACATCACCGACATGGCCTTGATCGACCAGTGGGCGCTGGGCGAACGCAAAGCCCTCGATTACTCCGATGCCGACCGCGAAGCCCTGACCGAGCGAGTACGCGCCCTTTACAGCGCGGACTACATCGCCAGCTGGCAGCGCGCGCTTCAGGCATTGGCCATCGCAGATTTCCGTGACCTCGACCATGCGGTGAAGGTCCTTGAGCAACTGACCGGGCCGGCGGCGCCATTGCGACGGTTGCTGGAGACCGTGCGTGACAACACTGTCATCCAACCTTTGCCGGAATTATCCAGCATGCCCGATGCCGTAACGGGCAGCCCGCTGCCACTGCAGATTACCGGGATCAGCCGGGCATTTTCCGGGCTGAACGCCATGCTCGACGCGAAAGGTGAGAAGCCCAGCTACTACGACGAAACACTCGGTGCGATTATTGCCGTCCATGAATATGCGAGGACAGTGCAGGTCAGTCCGGAACGAGGCAATGCAGCGTTGCAGGCGGTGCTGCAGCGCTTCTCGATGCAGGGCGCCGACCCCATCGGTACGTTGCAGCGAGTCGCGACCGGCCTGCCTGAGCCAGTCAGGCAGCAGGTCAGGGCGGTCGCCGAGCAGACCGCTCGCGTGTTGAATATCGAGGCCCTGCGAGAACTGGAGCGCCGCTGGGACAGTGAGGTGTACAGCTTCTTCCAGCAACGCCTGGCTGGCCGCTACCCCTTCGTGGTGAAAGCGCCCGATGCCTCGCTGGACGACTTCGAGGCCTTCTTTGGGCCGAAGGGCCGATTGCAGCAGTTTCAGGATCAGTACCTCAAGGTCTTCCTGAAAGACAATCTCGAGGCGTTGCGCTCGGACGGGCTGGGCACTTCGCTGATTCGCGAGGATGTCATCGGGCAACTGGAAGCCGCCGACCGCATCCGCGAGACGTTCTTCGACCCGCGTGGCAACCTCAGCGTGCAGTTCAGCATCGAGCCCTTGGGCCTCAGTGCCAACCAGCGCACCAGCCTGCTCGACCTCGATGGCCAATTGATTTCCTACACCCACGGGCCGCGCCAGATCGTCGGGGTGATCTGGCCCAATACGCTGGGGCAGCAGGTGCGCAGCAACCTCACCCTGCTCAGCCAAGGTGGCAACAGCAGCAGCCTCGATTATCGCGGCCCTTGGTCGATGTTCCGTCTGCTCAGCCGCGGAGCGCTCAATGGGCGCACCGAGAGCAGCGTGGACCTTAGCTTCCGTGCCGGCGATGGGGTGATGCGCTACCGGTTGAATGCCGAAAAAGCGTTCAACCCCATTACCCAGCAACCGTTCAAGGGGTTCAAGCTGCCGCGCGGGTTGTTGCAGGTGGCGCAGCAGGTCAACTGATTCGGTGCCTATCGTCTTCTAAGCACCCGACCATAGCCCCCGAGGTACGCACACCTGCCCGTCGAACAACAGGCGGGCGGTGCGTACCAGCCCGCATCCGCTCAGCGCTCCCTGCAACAGCGTAACTTCGATACTGAACTCGCCACTGGGGTGCTCCACCGACAGGCGCTGGTGGTCGCCCGTGCCAGTGACGGCAATGCCCTGGGTCACCGTACCTTCGATCAGGCAGGCAGTCGCGGCACTGACCGCGCCGAACACGCCGATCGAGGCATGGCAGCGGTGCGGAATGAACGAGCGGGTACTGATCGTGCCGCCCTGGCGAGGCGGGGAGACCAGGCACATCTTCGGCACGTTGCGCTGGCTGACGTCACCCAGGTTCATGCGCGGCCCCATCTGCAGGCGGATCGACTCCAGGCGCGCCTTCAGCGCATCATCGGCGTCCAGCGCTTCACGGCTTTCCTGGCCGCTCAGGCCCAGGTCTTCGGCGCGCAGCAGGATGACCGGCATGCCATTGTCGATACAGGTCACCTCGATGCCATTGACCTGGTCACGGCTGTTGCCGGTTGGCAGCAGCGCTCCGCAACTGGAGCCGGCGATGTCGGTAAAGCTGATGACCAGAGGGGCGCCGTACCCGGGCACCCCGTCGATGCGCGTATCGCCGGCGTACTCCACTTGCCCGTGGGGCGTGGGTACCTGGGCGATCGCCAACTGGCCGGTGTTTTCCATGAAGATGCGCACGGCGGTGACCGGGCCATCGACCTTGACCAGGCCACGTTCGATGGCGAACGGCCCGACCCCGGCCAGGATGTTGCCGCAGTTCTGGCCGTAGTCGACCCGTGCCTCATCCACCAGCACCTGGGCGAACAGGTAGTCGACATCGGCCTCTGCGCGCTGCGAGGGGCGGATGATCGCCACCTTGCTGGTCAGTGAGTCCGCACCGCCGATGCCGTCGATCTGGCGACTGTCGGGCGAGCCCATGACCGCCAGCAGCACGCGATCGCGCAGGCCGCCATCGCTGGGCAGGTCGTCCTGCAGGAAGTACGCGCCTTTCGAGGTGCCACCGCGCATGAGCAGGCAGGGGATGCGGGTCTGGCTCATGTTCACTGCTCCAGGTCGGCAAGCTGGTCGACGTAGCGCAGGCCTTTGGCGGCCAGGCGAGGGCGCATCTGGTAGATGTCCAGGCCCAATTCACCGGCCGCCAGGCGCAGGCGTTTGCGCTCTTCCAGTTCGGCGCGCTCGGTCGCTGCGCGCAGCACGCCTGCCGCTTCGCCATGGCGCACCACGACCACGCCGTCATCGTCGGCAACGATGATGTCACCGGCATTGACCAGTTGCCCGGCGCACAGCAGCGGCAGGTTCACTGAACCCAGCACTTCCTTGACCGTGCCCTGGGCATTGATGGCCCGCGACCACACGGCAAAGCCCATGTCGCGCAGGGTCTGGCTGTCGCGCACACCGGCGTCGATTACCAGGGCGCGCACACCGCGGGCCTTGAGCGAGGTTGCCAGCAGGTCGCCGAAGTAGCCGTCACAACATGGCGAGCTGGGCGCAACCACCAGCAGGTCGCCCGGGCGACACTGTTCGACGGCGACATGGAACATCCAGTTGTCGCCCGGCGCCACCAGCACCGTCACGGCTGTGCCGGCCACGGCCACGCCTTGCTGGATCGGGCGCAGGCCACAGTCGAGCAGGCCTTTGCGGCCTTGGGCCTCGTGCACCGTTGCCACGCCCAGGCGGCCCAGGGCTTCGACCACCTCGGCCGGTGCCCGGGGAATGTTGCGCACGACCACGCCGGTCTTGCCGATCAGCGCGCTCATGCCAGGTTCTCCGTCACCCGCGGGAAGACACTTTGCAGGCCTTCGGCATAGACGATGTTGCGGGCGCTGGTGATGCCGACATTGCGCTTGGCCTGCACACCACGCTGCAGGGCGACGCGGGTGTAGTACTCCCACAGGTGTTCCTGGCCGGCCATGCACTGGATGGCCGCATATTTCTTGTCCCACACCGGGGTAATGTCGAGGAAGGTGTCCGGGCGCCATTCGCACTGCTCCGGCTGGTGCGGCTCGAAGGCATACACCGGCGGTGCGCAGACGATCTGCTCACCCGGTCTGTAGCCTTCGGCCTGGGCGATGATGCGCGCTTCCTGGGCCAGGTTCATGGCCAGCGGGTGGTCGTAGTTGTACGGGTCCTTGAGCGAGTGGCTGAGGACGAATTCAGGCTGCACCCGGCGATAGACATCTGCCAGGCGCAGCAAGGTGTCGCGGTCGGCGCGCATCGGGTAGTCGCCGATGTCGAAGAACTCGACGCTGGCACCGAGAATCTCGGCGGCGGCCAGGGCTTCATCGCGGCGCGCGGCCTTGACCTTGGCTTCGGTCATCTGGCCCTTGCGCCACAACTTGGCGGACTCGCCACGCTCGCCGAAGGACAGGCAGACCACGTGCACGGCGTAGCCTTGTGCGGCGTGGAGGGCGATGGCGCCGCCGGCGCGCCAGACGAAATCGGCAGAGTGGGCGCTGACCACCAGGGCGGTTTTTTGTGCTGCGTTCATGGGGTTTGGCTCCTGCGAGGGGTGAACGGCAGGATGTCACTGGCGGGTACGGCGGACTAATGCGTTCAACTGCTTCAGGTATACGTTTTACTTATTGCCGGGTGGCTGGGCATAGTCGCCACAATAGCGCGCCGACTAGCGGGAGTGCCCATGAACGAGCAGGAATTGCCCAACCTGATGCAGGTGCGTGCCTTTGTCCGCGTCGCCGAGGCAGGCAGCGTGTCGCGTGCAGCAGAGCTGTTGTTCAGGGCGCAATCGGTGGTTACCCGGGCGATCGCCGAGCTGGAATCGCGCCTGGCCGCGCCGCTGTTCGAGCGCCATGCCAACGGTATGCGCCTGACTGATTACGGCCACTGCGTGTTGCCCCGGGCGCAGCGCGTGCTCGCGGAGCTGGGCAGTGTGCCGCAGGTGCTGGGTGCCGCGGCGGTGGAGCCGCTGTATCTATTCCAGGCGCGGCGGCTGGAAGTGTTCGTCAAGCTCTGTGAAACCCGCCACATGCAGACCGTCGCCAGCCATTTCGGGCTCAGCCAGCCGGCGGTGAGTTCGGCGCTCAAGGTGCTTGAAGGGGGCTGTGGCCAGGCGTTGTTCGAACGGACCCCGCGCGGCCTGCAACCCACGTCTGCCAGCCAGGACATCCTGTTCCCGATCCGCCGCGCACTGAACGAGCTGCGCCATATCGACAGCGACCTCAGTGCGATGCAGGGCAGCCTGCAAGGTGTGGTGCACGTGGGGGCGTTGCCGCTCGGGCGCTCGAGCATCCTGCCGGCGGCCATCCTGCGCTTGACCGCAGCGCACCCGCAGGTACAGGTGATCACCAATGAAAGCCCGTTCGACCTGCTGGCGACCGAGCTGCGTGTGGGCGATGTGGACTTCGTGCTGGGTGCGTTGCGCCCTGGTGACTATGCCAGCGACCTGACGGGGGAGCCGCTGATCACCGAACAGATCGTGCTGCTGGCCCGGCGTGGCCACCCGATGTTGCAGCGGCAGCTGAGCCTGGCCGCCGTGCGCGAGGCGCGTTGGGTGCTGCCGCGCTCGGGCTCGCCGGCCCGTTACCAGCTTGATGCCTGTTTCGCCGCCGCTGGCCTGGCTGGCCCACGGCCGGTGGTGGAGAGCGCGGACCTGGCGATCATTCGTGGCCTGTTGCTGCATTCGGACATGCTGGCAGCGGTGTCCGAGCATCAACTGGCCCACGAGATCGCCAGTGGCGAGCTGCAACGTTTGCCGCTGGCGTTGGCCGATACCGAGCGGGCCATCGGCCTGACCTGCCGCAATGGCTGCCTGCATTCACCGGCGGCGGCTGCATTGATGAGCTGTATTCGTGAGGTGGTGGGTGGGGTGGAGTAGAGGCTGAGAAGTGCCTGGCTTGGGGTGTGTAGTGGTGCGTAAATCGAGCGCCGCCCGCGCGGCGCATCGCGGGCAAGCCCGCTCCCACATTTGTTTCGGGCCAGTCTTTCCTGTGAAGTCAACAGGGACCGCCTTGTTTGTTCCCTTCGATATCGAGGTGGGCACAGTTGCTTTCCATCAATCTCCAGTCATGCACCAAGGCGGTTCCTGTTGGCCTGACAGGAGTGACTGGCCCGAAACAAATGTGGGAGCGGGCTTGCCCGCGATGCGCCGCGCGGGCGGCGCTCGGTCTCACAGGCGCTGAAAGACCCTCGTCGGTCCCTAAGGCCTCTTCACCGCTTCCCCACCACCGAATACCGCACCTGCTGATTACGCGTCTTCATGAATTCCTCAATGTTCTGCCCGCGCATGGCGGCGTAGATGTCCAGATTGGAGACGCCCACAACCGCGCCGAGCTTTTCCAGCACGAAGAAGATCACGCCGTAGTGGATCAGCCCGCGCCAGTCGCGGCGTCGCAGCAGGTCACGCTCCTCCTCGCTGAGCCCGGCCTCGCCAAACAGCGCCTCGGGCTCGGCCAGAAAGCGCTCACGCCACTGCGGCTCGATCAAACGGTGCAGGCACTTGTTCAGGCGGTAGCCGCGGGCACTGCGTTCGAGGGTGTAGGGGTAGGTGCCTGTCAGTTGCTCGACGCCTGCCAACTGATGCTGCATGTGCTGGCGGTGGCGCTCGTTGACCGGTGCCGGCAGGCCCTGGTCGAGGTTTTCCAGCAGCAGGGTGGCAATACCGGTCATCGAGGGCAGGTAATAGCTCTGGTGCTTGCGCTCGACCTTGGCCGACAGCGCGCCGCGCATGATCAGCCAGGTGATCACCTCCGCGCCTTCCATGCCGCCGAGGGTGGCGTATTCGGCCAGGGTCATCTCGGTGAGCTGCTGCGGGTCGTTGACCAGCAACTCGATGAACTGGGCATCCCATTCCGGGTTATTGAAGCCGCAGCGCTCGCCGTGCACCTGGTGCGAGACCCCGCCAGTGGCGACGATCGCCACCTTGAGGTCTTCCGGGTAGCTCTCGATGGCCCGGCGCAGGGCCTGGCCCAGCTTGTAGCAGCGCCGCGCCGTGGGGATCGGCAGCTGCAGCACGCCCACCTGCAAGGGCACGATCTGCACCGGCCAGCCCTCGTCGCACGGCAGCAGTGCCGACATTGGCGAGAAGAAGCCATGGTCCAGCGGCTTGTCGCGGAAGAAGCTCATGTCGAACTCGTCGGCCATCAGGCTCTGGCCGATGTGCCGCGACAGCGCCGCATGCCCGCCGACGGCAGGCAGGTCGCGTGGGTTGCCACCTTCATCCGCCACGCCGTACTGGTCGTCGACCCCCAGGGTGAAGGCGCTGTAGTGGTCGAAGAAGAACGAGGTGACGTGGTCGTTGAAGATGTAGAACAACACGTCCGGCTGGTTGGCCTGCAACCACGTGCGGATCGGTTCGAAGCTCTGGAAGATCGGCGCCCAGGCGGCTTCCTGCTGTTTGTCGTGATCAACGGCAAAGCCGATGGTCGGGGTGTGGGAGACGGCCAGGCCACCAATGATGCGAGCCATGTAAAGGTCCTCTGTTTCAGGTTATTGCGCGGTAACGGCCGAGTTGGCGCGGCGCCGGGCGTGGCCGTTGGCCAGGATCGCCACGGCAGCGACGAACGCCGGCAGGCCAAGGAAGGTGAACAACAGTGGCAAGCCCAAGCCCAGGCTGAGCACGGCGCCACCGATCAGCGAGCCGAAGATGGCGCCGAAGCGGCCGATGCCGAGCATCCAGCTTACACCTGTGGCGCGGAACTCCGTGGGGTAGTAGCCCGGGGCGAAGGCGTTCAGGCCGGTCTGCGCGCCGCTCATGCAGAAGCCGGCCGCAGCCACGCCAACCACCAGCAGGCTCGACTCCAGGCTCAAGGCGCCCAGGCTGACGATGCACAGCCCGCCCAGGGCGTAGGCGACGGCGATGACCCGGTTGGGGTTGCGCCGGTCCATGATCCAGCCGACCACGATCGCGCCCACGGTGCCGCCGATCTGGAACAGGCCGGTGATGGTCGCGGCGCGCTCGATCGACAGGCCGCCATCACGCAGCAGCGTCGGTAACCAGCCCATGGTCAGGTAGATCACCAGCAGGCCCATGAAATAAGTCGCCCACAAGGCCAGGGTGCCGAAGCGGTAGCGCTCGCTGAACAGCTGGCGAGCCGGGGCCTTGTGCTGCACGGCCGGTTCGCTGACGGTAAAGCGGGTACCCTCGGCGAAGCGCCCGCCGAGTTTGGCCAAGGCAGCGGCAATCTGTTGTGCCGGCGCCTGGCGGGCCGCCAGGAAGCGGGCGGACTCCGGCAGCAGCCACAGCAACAGGGGCAGCAGCGCAAGCGGCAGCACACCGCCGGCCAGCAGCACCGACTGCCAACCGTGCTGGGGAATCAGCCAGGCCGCCAGGAACCCGCCCAAACCCGAGCCCATGTTGAAGCCGGTGAACATGAAGGTGATCAGCAGCGAGCGGCTGCGTTCAGGCAGGTATTCGGCCAGCAGGGTGGTGCTGTTGGGCATGGCCGCGCCCAGCGCGATGCCGGTCAGCAGGCGCAGCACCGCCAGCTCATAAGGGTTGCGGGCGAAGGCGCAGGCCAGGCTGAGCAGGCTGAAGCCGGTGACGGCAATCAGCAGCACCTTCTTGCGCCCCAGGCGGTCGGCGTACGGGCCGGCCGTGAGGGCGCCGAGGGCCAGGCCGACCATGCCGGCGCTCATCACCGGGCCGAACGCTGCACGCGACAGCCCCCAGTCCTGCATCAGCGAAGGGGCGATGAAGCCCATGACGGCCACGTCGAAGCCATCGAACAGCACGATCAGAAAGCACAGCGACAGGATCAGCCACTGATAGGACGAGACAGGGCGGCTGTCGATCCAGTCTTTGACGTCGACGCTGGCGTCGACAGAGGGCTTGAGCATGGGGGATCACCTTTTGTTCTTGTAGTGGTGAGTAGTCCGGATGGAGAACCACCGCGCCGGATTTCGGCGGCAGGTGACTGTAAGGCGCGCCCGGCAGCGGGCGCCTCTGGGAAATGCTTAATGGGATATCGAATCTGCTTATCGGCCACATTTCGCGGCCGGCGTACTGGCTGCACCGATCAGCGACGGGGAGTGCTGTTTTTTTCCATTCACATGCGATAAGCCGTGATTATTAAGCCTTAGATTTAACTTGAAATTTTGCGTGGTAAGGAACAAAATTCCCGCGTAATTACATGGTACGTATCATGTTACGAAATCGTAGGAGCAAACATGGCCCGGGGCGGTATCAACAAGGCGGTAGTGCAGCAGGCGCGGCAGGTGCTGATCGCCCGGGGCGAGTACCCCAGCATCGATGCGGTACGTATCGAGCTGGGCAATACCGGGTCTAAGACCACCATCCATCGCTACTTGAAGGAGCTTGAAGGGCACAAGCCGGTGGCCCTGCAGGGGCAGGCTGCTCTCAGCGACGCGCTGACCAAGCTGGTATCGCAATTGGCTGCGCAGGTGCAGGAGGAAGGCGACGCCCGCATCGAGCAGGCTGAAGCCGCGTTCAACGAGGAACGCGAAAAGCTTGAGGCGCAGTTGCAGCTGGCGCAGCAGGCACTGGCGGCCGCTCACCAGCAACAGCAGATCCAGGCCGCTGCGCTGGCTGTCGAATCAGAGCGTCTGGTGACCGCGCAGAACTCGCTGCAAGCCGAGCAATTGCGCAGCGCCAGCCTCAATCAGTCGCTGGGTGAACTGCAGGTGCGCCTGACCGACAAGGACGAGCAGGTCCGTTCGCTGGAAGACAAGCATCGTCACGCCCGTGAAGCGCTGGAGCATTACCGCAGCGCCAGCCGCGAACAGCGTGAGCAGGAACAGCGCCGTCACGAAGCGCAGACCCAGCAGTTGCAAGTGGAACTGCGCCAGTTGCAACAAGGGATGATCGTCAAGCAGGACGAACTGACCCGCTTGCACCGCGACAACGAACGGATGCTCGGCGAGCACCGTCAAGCCAGCAGTGAATGCAAAGTCAAGGATGAACTGCTCGAGCAGCGCGACGCGCAGATCCAAGGCCTGCGGACAATCCTCGCGCAGGCACAAGGCGCCAGCGATGAGATGCGCCGGCAGTTGCAGGCGCAATCGCAAAGCCTGGAAGACAAGCGTGCGCAGTGTGCCGAGCAGGGCAGGCAATTGCAGCACTTGCAGGATGAACTGGTTGGCCGCGACGAAGCGCTCAAGGCCTGTCAGGCGCATCTGAAGGCGGTGAATTGAATCAAACTTGCTCAGCTGCCTGTGTTCTTCCTCAGACATCACCGGGAGAGCGCAACATGAACAAGCCCGAGCAGCACCGGCAGGGGCCGCATTTCTCAGAGCAGGCGGGCAAAAAGCATGACCTGGGCGTCGAACTGATTATTGACGTAGGACTTGTCGAACGACTCGTCACGCCATTCGAGGATCATTTTCTTCACCTTGTCAGTCAGCGCGGCTTCGTCCGGTACGCTGATATCCAGCTTGCGGGCAATATGACCGCTCAGGCCAGAGCCAGGCGCATTGCACACCGTCCAGGCAAACCATGGGCACGCTCTGTTGCCAGAATGCCCCGCAATCTTGCGTCGAGCTGCTGATCATCGAGCACTTCGAACCCGTATCGGGCATAGAAGGGGCCATTCCAGGCCACTTGCGCAAAGGTGGTCAAAGTCAGCGTCAGGGCACCCCGATCTCGCGCCACGGCACACGCCTGGTCGAGCAACTGCCTGCCGATACCTTGCCCCTGCGACTGCAACCGTACCGAAAGCTCGTGAACATGCAGCGCCTGGCGTTCCAGGCGCATGCACACAAAGCCCAGGACTTGCCCTTGGTCATCCTCGGCCAACCAGCTGCCATGATCGTCAATGAAGGCCTTGTGCGCCCTTTCGTCCAGCCCCTGGGCACTGGCCAGCCAGGCCAGTTCGGGCAGCCGCAAGAATGCGTGTGCGGCGGATTGCTCGACTGCAATCAACTGGGCGATGTCAGCGGGCAGGGCGGGGCGTATGCGCATTAAATGTTCCTCCGTAGGCGGGCAATAGTCTGCGGCGAGCTGGGCGGGGCTTGCAATGATTGGGTTATAACGTAACATTTATGGTTTCCCAGCTACGCGAGACTGCCTTGATGACTGAAGAGGAACTGCTGCGCCAGGCTCCCGCAGCCTACATGAACGAAGTCCAACAGCAATTTTTCCGCAAGCTGCTACTTGGCCAGCGCTTCGACCTGCAAGCGCGTATCGACGAGGAGTTCCAGGCCCTGCGTGAGCAGGAAGTGCACAGCGACCCGGCTGACATCGGCAGCGCCGAAGAGGAACGGCAGTGGCGGCTGCGCTCGCTGGAGCGGGAAAAGAAGCTGCTGGACAAGATCGACCAGGCGCTGGAGCGCCTGGCCCGGGGTGAATATGGCTGGTGCGAGGAAACCGGCGAGCCGATCGGCCTGCACCGCCTGCTGCTGCGCCCCACGGCAACGCTGTGCATCGAAGCCAAGGAGCGCCAGGAAAAGAAGGAGCGGCACCTGCGCGAAGCGCGTTAGTCCGCCGCCAGTGCCTGCGGCTGCAACTGCCAGCGCACCGAGCTGACACCTTTTTCCAGGCTCACCCGACCCACCAGCCGCTCCAGCTGCGCCGGTGCCTGCGGGTTGCCGAGCAGCTCGGCGCGCACTTCCAGGCGGGCCGGGTTGGCCAGGTCTTCGCTGTGCAGCGATTGCAGGCGCAACTGCGGGTCGCCCAGGCTGTGAAGCATCAGGCTGCGCACCTGGATCTCATCTTCGGCACGGCAGACGATGCGCACCTCGAAACGTTGTTCGACCTCGCTGGCGGGCAGCACGCCCTGGCGATCGAGACGCTGGGCGATGTCGCGCAGCAGGATGTTGGCACACAGCACCATCAAGCTGCCCAGCGTTGCCTCGAGCAACAGCCCGAGGCTGCACAGCACACCGACGGCCGCGGTGCACCAGAGCGTGGCGGCAGTATTCAGGCCACGCACGTTGAAGCCGTCGCGCATGATGACGCCGCCACCGAGAAACCCGATACCCGACACCACGTAAGCGGCCACTCGCGAGGCATCGTTGGGTGCCATGCCAGGCACCGCCTGGGTCATCAGCACGAACAGGCAGGCACCGGTGCTGACCAGCGCGTTGGTGCGCAGCCCGGTCAGGCGTTGGCGCAGTTGGCGTTCGGCACCGATCAGGGCGCCGAGCAGCAGGGCAATGCTGACGCGCAGCAGAAAGACTTTCCAATCCATAGCAAACCTCTTCCACGGGCACACGCCCGCACGGTTGAATAACCAGAAAATGCGCAGGACCACGAAAGGGAAGAGGGGGGAAAGCCTTCAAAGGCTGGAGAATTCCACCGCCTGGCCAATGGCGAGACAGTGGCAGGAAGCTGCCGGACTAGCTCGCCGTGTGGGCCTGTCGCAAGCGACTGGGGCTACTGTCCAAAGCAGGACTCCTGTTCAGGGATGCGAAATTGCGTCGCGGACCTTACGCCGCCGTCCGCACGGGGTCAAGGGCAAAAACATGACAAGGGATTCATCAGGAAATGCCCTACGGCCGGTCACGCCTGCATGGAAATAAACCTGGGTAATCGGTACCCTTGCGCCATTCTCCGCCATACCCCGGACCGTTACATGCTGTTCAATCTCGCCGTGCTGCTCGGCACCCTGGTGGCCATGGAAGGTGTCGGCACGCTGGCCCACAAGTACATCATGCATGGCTGGGGCTGGTGGCTGCACCGCTCGCACCACGAGCCGCAGCTGGGCATGCTCGAAACCAACGATCTGTACCTGGTGGCGCTGGGCCTGATCGCCACGGCGCTGGTCGCCCTGGGCAAGGCCGGCCATGCGCCCTTGCAGTGGGTGGGCGCTGGCGTGGCCGGGTATGGGGTGCTGTACGTGCTGGCCCACGACGGCTTCTTTCACCGGCACTGGCCGCGTAAGCCGCGGCCGGTCAACCGCTACCTCAAGCGCCTGCACCGTGCCCATCAGTTGCACCACGCCGTGAAAGGGCGCACGGGCAGCGTGTCGTTCGGCTTTTTCTATGCGCCGCCGCTGAAGGTGCTCAAGCGCCAGCTGCAGGCGCGGGTGCCACGCGACCGCGGCTGACCCACCAGCCAAAGCCTGCGGCGGTGAAGAACATGATCAGGCTGTACAGCGCAGCGGGCACGGCCATGGTGGCGTTGTTCAGCAGCGACGGGCTCAGCGCCAGGGCGATGGCCAAGGTGCCGTTATGGATGCCGATTTCCATGCCGATGGCGATGGCCTGTCGCTTGGGGATGCTCAGCAAGCGTGGCACCCAGTAGCCCAGCGTCAGGCTGACCAGGTTGAACAGCAAGGCCGCCAGGCCCACCACTGGGGCATATTCGACGACGGTCTGCCAATCCTTGGCCAGTGCCAGCACGATGGTGAATGCGAGGAACAGCGCCGCCACCAGCTTCATCGGTTTTTCCATGCGCGCAGCAAAGCGTGGGGCCCAATGGCGGATCAGCATGCCCAAGGCCACCGGCAGCAGGACAATGGCAAACACCTGCAGGACCTTGGCGAATTGCAGTGGAATGGCCTGGTCGGACGTCATGAACCAGGCCAGCGACAGGTTCACCAGCAGCGGCATGGTCAGGATCGCGATCAACGAATTGACCGCCGTCAGGGTGATGTTCAGCGCCACATCACCATGGGCCAGGTGGCTGAACAGGTTGGCCGTGGTGCCGCCCGGGGACGCGGCCAGCAGCATCAGCCCGACCGCCAGCGCCGATTCCAGGCCAAAGCCATTGGCGATCAGGAAGCACACCAGCGGCAGCAGCAGAATCTGGCAGCACAGGCCGACCACCACCGGTTTCGGGTACTTCACCACGCGGGCGAAATCGGCCAGCGTCAGGGACAAGCCGAGACCGAGCATGATGATGCCCAGCGCCAGGGGGAGGAACGCAGTCAACAAGGGTGAGGCGGTCATGGGCAGGCACTCGGGCAAGGGATGCAGGCAGTCTAGGCCGGCCTTGCGGGCTGGCTAATCGCAATGCGCCAGTACTTGGTAACCGTTTGTTACCGGATTACCGGCAGCCCTTGCCGCACAGCGTCTGCATGCCGCGTTGCGATAGGCGCCCCGGCGCAGTAGCATTCCGCTTTTGCCGAGGATTCGCCTGTCATGCCGTTCCAGCAAGGTCTGCTTGCCACCCCCGTGCCGGCCCATGCCCGTCACCTGTTCTTCGCCCTGCAGTCGCCCGAGGCACTGCCTGCCGTACTGGATGTATTGCTGCCGCAGGTGGATGGCCAGACGCTGATCCTCGGTATCGGTGCGCCGTTGGTAAAAGCCCTTGGCCGCGACATCCCTGGCCTGCGCGCCTTCCCGCAGCTCGATGCCGCAGTGGAAAACCCGAGCACCCAGCACGCCCTGTGGTTGTGGCTGCGCGGCAACGAGCGTGGCGACCTGCTGCTGCAGGCCCAGGCGCTGGAGCAGGTGCTGGCCCCGGCATTGCGCCTGGCTGACAGCGTCGATGGTTTCCTGCACCGCGGTGGCCACGACCTGACCGGTTACGAAGACGGCACCGAGAACCCGGTGGACCAGGATGCAGTGGATGCCGCCATTCTTGCCGGCGAGCAGCCAGGCCTGGCCGGTTCCAGCTTCGCCGCCTTCCAGCTGTGGAAGCATGACCTGGAGTACTTCAAGTCACTGCCCCAGGCCGACCAGGACAACATCATCGGCCGCCGCCTGAGCGATAACGAAGAGCTCGACGACGCGCCGGAGTCGGCCCACGTCAAGCGCACCGCCCAGGAAAGCTTCGAGCCGGAAGCCTTCATGGTGCGCCGCTCGGTCGCCTGGGCCGACAGCCGTGGCGCCGGCCTGGCGTTCGTCGCCCTGGGCCACAGCTTCGATGCCTTCGAAGTGCAACTGCGGCGCATGAGTGGTCTGGAAGACGGCATCATCGATGGCCTGTACCGCTTCAGCCGGCCCCTGACCGGCGGCTACTACTGGTGCCCGCCGATGGCCGAAGCGGGTCTGGACCTGAGCGCGTTGCTGCAGGCCTGATCACAAAACATCCAGATACAGAATCACCTGTCAGCGCGAGGTAGAGCGGCTAGCCTTGAAAGTTTCCGACTTATGACGGGAGCTTTGCCATGTACAAGCGTCGCGATGTCCTACGCGCTGGTGCGGCTTTGGGCTTGCTGGCCGCCAGCCCCTGGCTGCAGGCCGCCGGCTCTGGCGGGTTGCTGACGCGCAAGGTCCCGTCCACGGGCGAGGCCTTGCCAGTGATCGGTGCCGGTACCTCAGGCAGCTTTGAGGTCGAGGCCGGCTCCGCCGAGTACCAGCAGCTCAAGGTGGTGCTCAAGGCGTTCTTCGAGGGTGGCGGCAAGGTCATCGACACCTCGCCCAACTATGGCGGCGCCGATAGCATTCTCGGCCAGTTGCTGGAGGAGGGCGGCTGGCACCCGCAATGCTTCATCGCCACCAAGATCGCCGCCGACAGCCGGGACGATGCCGAGGCTCAATGGGCCGGCACACTCAGGAGCCTGCGTACCGACAAGGTCGACCTGCTGCAGATCCACAACCTGCGCGACTGGCAAACGCAACTGCCCTATGCCCGTGAGCTCAAGCAGCAGGGCAAGACCCGCTACGTCGGTATCACCCATTACCTGAACAGCGGCCACGAAGACGTGGCGCGCATCGTGCGCAGCGAGCCGCTGGACTTCATCCAGATCAACTATTCAGTGAATGCCCCGCATGCGGCACGCGAACTGCTGCCGCTGTGCCAGGACAAAGGCGTCGCCGTGCTGATCAACCGCGCCTTCGACGATGGCCGGCTGTTTGCCAGGGTCAAGGACCAGGCCCTGCCGGCATGGGCCGCCGAGGCCGGGGTCGGCAGCTGGGCGCAGCTGTTTCTCAAGTTCGCCATCAGCCACCCGGCTGTGACCACGGTCATCCCCGCGACCGGGCGCCCGGACCGCCAACTTGACCAGCTCAAGGCAGGGCATGAACCGCTGCTGACCGAGGCGCAACAACAAGCGCTGATCAAGCAGTTCGCCTGAGCCCATGAACCGCTGGAGCAGGCGTCTTGACCGGGGGCTGAACATCCAGCCCGGAGAAGGGCCGGCAGTGATCGCGGGGCTGTTGCTGTTCTACCTGCTGTTCACCGGCTACTTCATGCTGCGCCCGGTGCGCGAAACCATGGGTGTGGCAGGCGGCGTCGACAACCTGCAGTGGCTGTTCACCGGCACTTTCATCGCCACCCTGGTCTGTCTGCCATTGTTCGGCTGGCTGGCTTCGAAGGTGCGTCGCCGGCATATCCTGCCCTGGACCTACGGTTTCTTCGCCAGCAACCTGTTGCTGTTCGCGGCACTGTTTGCCGTGAACCCGGAAGGCCTGTGGAACGCCCGGGCGTTCTACATCTGGCTGTCGGTATTCAACCTGCTGACCATTTCGCTGGCCTGGAGCGTGCTCACCGACCTGTTCTCCACCGCACAAGGCAAGCGCCTGTTCGGCCTGCTGGCCGCCGGGGCCAGCCTGGGCGGCCTGAGCGGGCCGATCCTGGGCACACTGCTGGTGGCGCCGCTGGGGCACGCCGGGTTAGTGCTGTTGGCCGGGTTGTTTCTGTTGGGCAGCGTGGTCGCCTGCGTCTTCCTGCAGCACTGGCGCGATCGCAACCCATTGCCGAATGAACAGCCCACATCGCGACCCTTGGGCGGCAATCCTTTCGCCGGCGCGACGGCCGTGCTGCGCTCACCCTATTTGATGGCGATCGCCTTGTTCGTGATTTTGCTGGCCAGCGTCAGCACCTTTCTGTATTTCGAACAGGCCCGCATCGTCAGCGAAACCTTCACCGATCGCACCCGCCAGACCCAGGTATTCGGCATCATCGACATCGTGGTGCAGGCGCTGGCCATCCTGACGCAACTGTTCATCACCGGCCGCCTGGCCAGGCGCCTGGGCGTAGGCGTTTTGCTGGTGGCGGTGCCGCTGGTGATGGCTGCCGGGTTCGTGTGGCTGGCCCTGGCGCCAGTGTTTGCCGTGTTCGTGGTGGTGATGGTGGTGCGCCGGGCCGGTGAGTATGCGTTGGTGCGGCCGGGGCGCGAGATGCTGTTCACCGTGTTGCCGGCCGAAGACAAGTACAAGGCGAAGAACTTCATCGACACGGTGGTTTATCGCGGTGGCGATGCCCTGAGTGGCTGGCTCAAGCGCGGGCTTGATCTGCTGGCCGATCATCCTCAAACAGCCATGCTGATCGGTGCCGCGCTAGCCATGGGCTGGGCGGTGACAGGCGCCTGGTTGGGAAGGCGTCAGGGCCAGGCTGAATCGGCCGTCGCACCAAATAAACCGCCGCCGCTTATTTAACGCCACCGGTCCGAACCCTTCGCAATAAAACGAATCCCCCGATATCGCCGAACTCCGAACCTATGTACGGCGCCATGCCGTGCATTCCGAAGTCACATGAGGTTAGAAGACCATGGCCAACAAAGAGAACAGCCGTACCGGCAGCCAAGGCAGCCAGGGTGGCAACAAGAACCCGGGCAACTTCGCCAATGACCGGCAAAAGGCGTCCGATGCCGGGCGCAAGGGCGGCCAGTCCTCGGGGGGCAACATGCACCAGGACCGCGAGTCGGGCCGAAAGGGCGGCCGCTCGTAAGTGACGGCAACGCAGTGCCGGGGCTTCCTGGCACTGCAAACACATTGATCGAAGGAGCCCGCATGACGGTCATGACCCGCAAGACCGCCGCACACGCGCCGCTCCCGGCCACACGTGACAGCCTGATCAGGCGTTATCACGCGCTGCTGTCGGGCGATGAACGAGGCACCCGGCAGTGGCTGGCGGCGCTATTGGCCCAGGTCAGCGTCGAGGCCGATGACCTGCCGGCGACCCCCGATCAGCTCGATGCCTGGAGTGCGGCGCACGCAACCGCAGTCGCCCAGGCCCATGCCCAATACCTGGAGCAGCGCCGCCAAGGCGGACCACGGCGTTACTTTGCCAATCGCTCCCAGGCCCTGTGGTTCCTGCAGCAAGTGGCACCGACCAAGGCCGTTGATGGCGCTTGGCTGCACGCAAGCCTGCGCCACTGGCAGGACCCACGCTTCCACGGCCTCATTCGTACCTACCTGGAAGAACTCGGCGAGGGTGACCCACGCTGCAATCATGTGCTGATCTACCAACGACTGCTGAGCCGCCTGGGTTGCCTCGAAACGCCCGCGCTGGATGACCAGCGCTACCTGCAGGGCGCGGTGCAACTGGCGTTGGGGTGTTGCGGCGACGACTTTCTGCCTGAAGTGATCGGCTACAACCTGGGCTACGAACAGCCCCCGCTGCATTTGCTGATCACCACCCACGAATTGGCCGAGCTGGGTATCGATGGCCACTACTTCCAGCTCCATGTGACCATCGACAACGCCGCCATCGGCCATGCCAGCAAAGCGATTCGCGCCGTGCAGCAACTGTGCCCGGCGCACGATCCCGAAGTGTTCTATCGCCGTGTGCGCCACGGCTACCGTCTCAACGACCTGGGCCTCGATACACCGAGCCTGATCGGCCGCTTCGATCTCGATGCCGAGCTGCTGGCCGCGTTGGAACGCAAACGGGCGTTTGGTCAGTTCATGCACGCCGACCGTTGCCGTGTACAACAGCGCACGGTCAATCAATGGCTGGCCGAGCCCGGCGCACTACCCGCATTCCTGCAGGCGCTGCAGTCACAAGGCTGGATCAGGCGCGGGCAAAACCCGTCCGACAGCCGCTGGTGGTCACTGATCGATGGGCCCCATGCCCCTATGTTCGGCGTGTTCAGTGCCTATGAGAAGCAACTGTGGCATGACTGGATCGCCGCAGACTGGCAGCAACCGATCCGCCCGGTGCTGCCAGGTAGCTGGCAAGCGGCGCCAATGCCTGGCTACGAGGGTGAAGCCAGCGAGGCCTGCATGGACACCCTGATCACACGCATGGCCGGCAATCGCCATGCCTTGCCAGAAGGTTTGCAGGCTACCCGTGCCTATCTGCGCGCCACCGGCCTGGCCCAGGAGGGCCCGCACTGATGATGCTCACCCCGCAACAGGTCCAGGCTGACGAAGCGCTTCTGCAACTCGGCCGCCGCCTGCGCGCCGACGGCTATCGCTTCACCTGCGTGACGCCCGCCACCCAGGCGCGCAACAACGCCAGGCATGGCGCCGAGCGGGCCACCAGCCTGCGCGACGTGTTCGGCTGGAGCCGGCCGTTCAGCGAGGGCTTGATTTCCGCTGACGAGTTGCAGCAGCTACGTGCCGCACAGGTATTGCACGAAGAGCAGGGCCTGTTACGCAGCCGGGTGCGCTGGTCGAACCTCGACGACTTGTTGCTGGTCCACTCGGCCTATCCCACCGAGGCCAGCGACGCCGTGTTCTTCGGCCCCGACAGCTATCGCTTCGCCCAGGTCATCCATGACCATCTGCAGCGCAGCCCGACCCGTGTCCAGCATGCCGTCGACATTGGCTGCGGCAGCGGCGTCGGCGCCTTGCTGATCGCCCGGGTGGCCCAGCATGCGCAAGTCAGCGCGGTCGACATCAACCCATTGGCACTGCGCTATACCGCGATCAATGCTGCGTTGGCCGGGGTCGGCAATGTGTCGGTCGAATCGAGCGACCTGCTCGATGGCGTCAGCGGCCAGTTCGACCTGATCGTCGCCAACCCGCCCTACATGCTCGACGCCGGCCAGCGGACCTACCGCCATGGCGGTGGTGCACTGGGCGCGGAGCTGTCGCTGCGCATAGTCGAGCAGGCCTGCGAGCGCCTGAGCCCGGGTGGTTCGCTGCTGCTGTATACCGGCGTGGCCATTGTCCAAGGCCGCGACGCTTTGCTCGAAGCCATTCGCCTGCGCCTGGCTGGCCCGGAATGGGCCTGGGTCTACCGGGAAATCGACCCAGACGTGTTTGGCGAGCAATTGCTCGAGCCGGGCTACGAACGGGTCGAGCGCATCGCGGCCGTGGCCCTGACCGTAAACCGCAGCGCCTGACCTGGCATGCACCGGCCCTGCACGTTCGGGATCGAGGAGGAATACCTGTTGCTGGACCTTGCCAGCAGCCGCCTGCTGACTTCGCCGTCACGGCGTGTTGCCCGGCGCTGCCGGGAGGTGGCAGGCGAATACTTTGCCGAAGAGATGTTCCGCAGCCAGATCGAAGTGGCCTCACCGGTGTTCAGCAACCTGCACGACGCACGCGGCTTCTTTCAGGATATGCGCAAGCGCCTGGCCGCCAGCCTGGCCGAGGAGGGCGTGGGCCTGTACTGCGCGGCCAGCCACCCCGATGCGCCCTGGCTGCGGCAGAAGGCCAGGGCCAGTGCGCACTATCGGCAGGTGTTCGACGACTACCAGCATGTGGCGCGGCGTAGCCTGCTCAATGGCCTGCACGTGCACGTCGGCGTGCCGCCGGGTTGTGACCGCATGCAGCTGATCAATCGCCTGTTGTACTGGTTGCCCTTGCTGCTGGTATTGAGCACCTCGTCACCCTTGTGGGCCGGGCAGGTGACCGGCTACAAGAGCTATCGGCGGGTGATTTGCGCGGAGTGGCCGCACATGGGGTTGCCCGAGGCATTGCCCGACTGGGGCGCCTATGAGCGCTATCGGGCGCTGCTGCAACGCACTGGGGCGCTGGCCGAGGACGGTGATTTCTGGTGGGCGATCCGGCCGTCCAGGCGCTTCCCCACCGTGGAGTTGCGCATCTGCGATGCCTGCCCTGAGCTGGAAGATGCGCTGTGCCTGGCAGGTCTGTTTCGCCACCTGGTGGAGCTCAGTCTGCCGACGCACCCCGATGTGCCTGCACTCAGCCGTGAACTGCGCTGGATCACCCAGGAAAACTACTGGCGAGCGATGCGCCATGGCCGCTGTGGCGAATTCATCGGCATCCATGCCCAGCAACCGGTGACCGCGCTGGCCTGGTTGGGCCAGTTGCAGGCGCAATTTGCGCCGGATACGGTGGACGCCGAGCGTTCATACCGGCATGCCCGGTCCATTCTGGAACAGGGCACCAGCGCCGACCGCCAGCTGGCCACGCGGGAGCACGCCCTTGCCAATGGCGCAAACCCTGCCCAGGCAGGCCAGGCCGTGGTCCGGCAGGTGGTGGCGGCCGGGCTTGCTTTCAGCTGACGAATGCCGACAATGGCTGCGCCCATCGCAAGCCATTCGGACCCCCGCGCCATGATGCTGATCAAGCAGTTCCCTGACATTTCCCTCGCCGACACGCTGTTCGTCTTCGCCCTGGAGGCAGAAGCAGGTGATGTTTTTGCCGGGGTGAACACCGTGTTCACCGGCATCGGCAAGGTCAATGCCGCCATCGCCCTGACCAAAGCGATCCAGCAGCGCCGCCCGAAGCTGATCGTCAACCTCGGTTCGGCCGGCAGCCAACGCCATGGCAAGGGCGAAGTGGTGTGCTGCACGCGCTTCGTGCAACGCGACATGGACGTGACGCCCCTGGGTTTCGCCCGTTACGAGACGCCGCTGTCGAACGTTCCGGTGCTGCTGGAGCAGGGTCATGTAATTCCTGGCCTGCCAGTGGAAACCTGCGGCAGTGGCGACAGCTTCGAGATCAACCACGGCGACGCGCCCTACGATGTGGTGGACATGGAAGCCTACGTGTTCGCCCTTATCGCACGGGATGAAGGCATTCCGTTCGTGTGCCTGAAGTACATCTCCGATGACGCCGGCAGCGATGCGGCGGACGACTGGGCGGTGCAGGTGCACCTGGCGGCCGAGGCGTTCAAGCGGGTGTTGTTCACCGAGGCCGGCTGACCATCAGGCAACTCGAATAAACCTTCATCGCGCCGGGCAGTCACTTCAGGTATGAGGCCCATTCCCGGGCCGGGGAGGTGCTGCCAATGGCCAGGGCTATCTGGAAAGGCGCGATCAGTTTCGGGCTGGTCCATATCCCGGTGTCGCTCAACACCGCCGTGCGCAGTGAGCGGGTCGACTTCGACTGGCTCGACAAGCGCAGCATGGAGCCGGTGGGCTACAAGCGGATCAACAAGGTCACCGGCAAGGACATCGACAAGGACAACATCGTCAAGGGCGTGGCGTACGAGAAGGGCCGCTACGTGGTGATCAGTGAAGAGGAGATCCGCAAGGCCCGCCCTGAAGCCACGCAGACGATCGACATCTTTTCCTTCGTCGAAGCTGCCCAGATTCCCCTGCAACAGTTCGACACCCCGTATTACCTGAGCCCCGACAAGCGCGGCGGCAAGGTCTATGCGCTGCTGCGCGAAACGTTGGCCAGTACCGGCAAGGTGGCGCTGGCCACGGTGGTGCTGCATACCCGGCAGCACCTGGCGCTGTTGCGCCCGCTGGAGGATGCTCTGGTGATGATCACCCTGCGCTGGCCGGACGAGGTGCGTGGGCTGGAAAGCCTGGAACTGGACAACAGCGTGACCGACAGCAAGCCCGACAAGCGTGAACTGGACATGGCCAAGCGGCTGGTAGAGGACATGAGCGGGTCGTGGGCACCGGACGAATACCACGATGCATTTCGCCAGACCATCATGGACCTGGTGGAGGAGAAGGCCAGCAAGGGCAAGATCGCCGTGGTGGAAAAGGCCGAGGGTGGGGCTGGCGAGAAAGGCGCCGATATCATCGACCTTACCGAGCTGCTCAAACGCAGCCTGGGGGGCAAATCAACCAAGAAGGCCGCCCCTGAGAAGAAACCGGCCAAGCGTACCCGCAAGGCCTCTTGAGCTGGCGAGATCCCTGTGGGAGCCGCGCTTGCCGGCGATGGGCCGCGAAGCGGCCCCGGCGATTCATGCAGCAACCTTGAAATCCTGGGGCCGCTTCGCGGCCCATCGCCGGCAAGCGCGGCTCCCACAAGTACAGCGCTCGCCTGGCAGCTAAAGACTCGCCAGGTAATCGCCGAATCCTTCCCGTGCCCGGCTGTCGGCATCGGTGCAGGCCAGCCAGCTTGCGCCACGCTCCAGCATCCATGCGCTTTTCGTACCAGCGGCTGCGAAAGGCCCACGGGTCGTCATTGCTGGCGTATAGATCGGCGAAATACTGCGCATCAAGGCTCATGACGACTCCGTTTACAGAAACACCAGTTCGAAAGGTTGCAGCAGGCAGTCCAGCAAGCTGGCTGGCAGCACCGGCGGACGCGGGCCGTCCGGCTGCAGCTGGCTGACATGCGCGGCCAGCGCCTGGCGCTTGCGCGCCAGGGTGGCCTCGTCGAGTTCGATGCGGTGGGCGCGGGGCCAGGGCAGGCGCGGGTCATCCGGTTGCGCCCAGTGCCAGGCCCACACCGGCACCTCGATCAATTGCGCCTTGCGCGCCAGGGCGGCCTGGGCTGCCGCCCTGCCCACAGCCTCGTGATCGCAATGGCCATCGCCGCGCCAGGGAGCCATCAGTACATCATCGGGCCGTAACGCCTGGGTCAGGTGATTGACCAGGAAGGCTTCCTCGCGGGGCAGGGCGCCGTCCTTCAGGTTGAGCCGGCGCCAGTCCAGGCGGTTGAGGTCCAGGTCGAGCTGCTGCAGGGCTTGACGGCTTTCCAGCGGGCGCTGCCGACGCAGGCGATGCTCGGTCCAGCATGCCGAGCCTGGATGGCTGCCTTCACCGTCAGTGGCGGAAATCAGCAGCAGGTCCTCTTCGCGACCGCGAAACTGCGTCAGCAGCCCGCCGGCCATGAGCACTTCATCGTCCGGGTGCGGTGCAATCAGCACCAGGCGGCGCCCGGGCGGGCACAGTTGCCGGGGGCTTATCCAGGTTGCACGTGCCAGGTGCGCAGCGTGCTGCCACTCGGCCCATGGGGTACCTTCACTGGACTGGATCAGGTTGGCATTCATAGCTTCCAGGCTCCTGCGGGGACTTGTGTCAGTTGCTCACCCAGTGCGGCCAGGTCGCGCTCTGCATGGCTCTGGCGGAGGAAGACCGGCAAGTCGGCGCTGAGCCTGGCGAAGTGGCTGTTGCGGCAGAACGGTGTAGCGCCCAGCGCCCGGCCCACGTGGTGGATCACCTGCTCGACCGCCTGTTCGACCTGGGCGCGCGTGCGCCGCACCTCGAAACTGGCGTCGGCATCGGGTTGTCGGTCTATCCAGGCTGCGCATTCACGCAGCGCCGCGCGGGCGCCGAACAAGACGGCGTCCACCGCTCCGAGGTGGGCATTGGCATGGGCGTCGGGGCGGGGCTTGCGACAATGCGCCCGCAAGTAGTCGGCCAAGGCTTCAGCAGCGCCGTACCAGCATGCAGCAATGCCCGCGCCGCCGTGCCAGAAGCCGGGGCGCGACAGGTATTGCCCGGGCTGGCCGATGGCGATGCCGGGGGTGTTGGCGAACTCCACCTCGATGCTCGCGGTAGTTGCCATGCCGACGGCTTGCCAGCGGTCGATGCTCAAGCCCTGGCTCGGCTGGGCCAGCTCGATGGCCACCAGTTGCGGCTGGTCGTCATCGGCCCAGGCGGTAATCAATGCCCGGTCGATCTGCAGTGCGCCGGAGCACCAGGCCTTGCGACCGGTTAGGTGCACCTGGTCGCCATCGCGCGCGACAATCCGCGCCCGGGCGTCGGGGGGCTCGGCTGCCCAGACGCCCCAGATGCCCTCGGCCACCCGATGCGCCGCGCCACACTCGGCGAGAATCGCCAGTGCGTCGGTATGGCCTTCGTAAAGCTTGGCCAGCGCCAGGTCGCAGCCGGCCACCCGCGCCAGGGTTTGCCAGCGGCGCAAGGTGTTGCCTTGCCCGGGCAAGGGCAACAGGTCCAGGTGGTCGGCCTTGAGCGCCTGGACCAGTTGCGGCAGCTGGGTGTCGAGGTTCAGCGGTTGCGGCCGTTCGCCAAAGGTGCGCAGCAGCCGGTCGAGGTTGTTGAGGTCGAAATCCTGGATGATGCTCATGCCATCCCCATTTGCTTGCGCATGCGTGCAGTGATCGATTGGCGAACCTTGGCCATGTCGGCCCACGGGTCGTCGACTTCGGCCAGGCGTTCCCGCAGGTTGCCGATGTGCCACTGGTTGGCGCCTTGGAGCTGGGCCAGTTCTTCACGCCAGATCGGCACCGACACCGGCAGGCCTTCGCGGGCGCGCAGGGTATAGGCGCACACCGTGGTGGCGCCTTTGCCGTTGCGCAGGTAATCGATGAAGATCTTGCCGACACGGTTCTTCGGCCCCGACACTGCACTGAGGCGGTCGGGGAACAGCCGGGCCAGGTAATCGACGATGGCGTGACTGAAATCCTTGACCTCATCCCAGCCGGCACGGCGGGTGAGGGGCACGACCAAATGCATGCCTTTGCCGCCACTGGTCTTGAGGAACACCTTCAGGCCCAGTTCGTCGAGCAGGGTGAGGGCCAGCTGCGTCGCTTCGAGCATGGCCTTCCACGGCAGCGCCGGGTCGGGGTCGAGGTCGAGCACGAAGCGGTCAGGCTTGTCGAAGTCCTTGTCGGTGGCATTCCAGGTGTGCAGCTCCAACATGTTCATCTGTACCGCGCCCAGCAGCGTATCGGGGCGGTTGATGACCATGGCGGCCTGGCCGGCTTCGGCCTTGTCGTAACTGAGCACATGGGGGATGTGCAATTGCCCGGCGTTCTTCTGGAAGAACAGCTCGCCAGCCAGGCCTTCCGGTGCCCGCACCAGGGCCACGGGGCGGTCCTTGAGCTGCGGCAGTATCCACTGGCTGACCTCGGCGTAGTACTCGGCGACCTGCCGCTTGGTGGCACCGAGGGTGGCGTCGATTACCCGCTCGGGATGGGTCAGGCGCAGGTCGCCGAGGTCGTCCGGCAGGTCGGTGGGTTTGCGTTTGGATGCGGACTTGCCGGGCATGGCACGCTCCAGGTCGATGGCGGTGGCCGGCTTGTCGTCGCGCAACCCATGGAATACCGAGTGGCGCACCACGCCATCGCGGGTCATCTGGGCATAGGCAACCTCGGCCAGCAACTGCGGTTTGAGCCAGTGCACGCCGCGGGCTTCGGCGCCAGTGGGCGGCTTGGGCAGGGCCGGCTTGGCAATCTCCAGGGGTTTGAGCCGGGCGTGGATGCTATCCAGCGTGGTAGCGCTGAAACCGGTGCCGACTTTGCCGGCATACCGCAGTTGGCCGCTGTCGTTGTCGTGCAAGGCCAGCAGCAGGGCGCCAAAGCCAGTGCGGCTGCCCTTGGGGTCGGTGTAGCCGACGATGACGAACTCCTGGCGCTGCTTGCACTTGAGTTTCACCCAGTCGGCGCTGCGCCGGCCGACGTAGGGGCTGTCGGCACGCTTGCCGATCAGGCCTTCAAGTTCCAGGCGGCAGGCGCTGTCCAGCAGCGAGTCGACCGGCTCGTCGAAATCTTCGGAATAGCGCAGCACATCTGATTCATCGTGCTCGAGCAACGTGCGCAAGGCCTCGCGGCGCTCTTGCAGCGGCACTTGGCGCAGATCCTGGCCCCCCAAGTACGGTAAGTCGAACAGGTAGTAGCTGATCTGTTCGTCGTGTTCGGTGTCGAAAGCGTTCTGCAAGGCCTGGAAATCGGCCTTGCCACTCTCGTCGTTGACCACCATCTCGCCATCGAGCCAGGCCGAATCCACATCCAAGGCCCGCAGTGCTGCAATCTGCCTGGGCATCTTGGCGCTCCAGTCGTGGCCGTTGCGGGTGAACAGGCGGATATCGTCACCCTCGATGCGGGCCAGGATGCGGTAGCCGTCGAACTTCACTTCGTAGCGCCAGTCGCCGCCGGGGGGCGAGTCGACCAAGGTGGCGAGTTGCGGTTGCAGGTGTTCGGGCAACGCGGCCTTGACGGCGCTGCTGGCCTTCTTGCGGCTGGTACGGGCAGGTGAGCGTGTGGCTTTGGCGGCGCGCCGGGGCACCAAGGCCCGGTCGCTGAGCACACTGTCCGGCTGGGCCTCGACGATGCTGTACTCGGCTTCGCTGCGCGCCTCGCCGTCGTGTGACTTGACCAGCATCCATTGTTCCTTCTTGCCGGCCAGGTGGGTGCGGAACAGGTTCCACACGCCGTTGAGCTTTTCGCCCTGCAGGCGAAAACGCAACTTACCCTTGGCGTAGGCCTGGAGGGCATCGCCTTCGGGTTCCCAGATACCCCGGTCCCAGACGATCACGTCACCTGCACCATAGTGGCCCTCGGGGATATTCCCCTCGAAGTCGGCATAGTCCAGCGGGTGGTCTTCGACATGCACCGCCAGGCGCCGCACTTTCGGGTCAAGCGACGGGCCTTTGGGGATGGCCCAGCTTTTCAGCGTGCCATCCAGTTCCAGGCGAAAGTCGTAGTGCAGGTGACTGGCGTCGTGTTTCTGGATGCAGAACTGCAAGGCGTGGGCGCGCTTGCCCCGCTTGAACTGCCCGCTGGGCTCGGGCGAGGCGTTGAAGTCACGCTTGCGCTCGTATTCTGCAAGGGGCTTGGCCATGGCGGCCTCCGGGCATTCGCTGTCTGTAGATTGGGAGGCGGCCGCCTGCACGGTAGTTCAAAAAAACTCTGAATCATCCGCAGCTTGGCGGAGTCGACCGTGTGTACCGCACCGATGGAGAACGGCAATGACCCGACCCGATGACCCCAAGCCCTACACACCGAGCGAAATCGACACCACCGAAGACCGCATGGGCAGCGTTCATGAACTGGACTTCAATGACCAGGACGACCACCCAGGTCGGGCCGGTGATGAACGGCCGGCAGCAGAGGTCGCGCAAGAGTTCCCGGCCCGCCGCGTTGCCGAAAGCGGCATGACCGGCGGCGAAGCCTTGAGCGACAGCCTGCATGAAGACGGCGTTACCTACGACGACCTGAGCCCGGACACGCTGCTGGACGAAACCGGCGCCCGCGACCCGCATGAGCCCGGCAGCGGCGGGCCGGCGGACCAGGCCCTGCGCCACGTGGATGCCGACGAAATTGGCGGCGGCATTGGCCTGGACGAAGCTGAACTTGCCCGTTCCGCCCCGCTGGATGGCGAACCGTGGACCGATGACGTGATCGAGGATGACGAGGAGAAAGCACTATGAACCTGTGGGAGATTACACAGCCCTGCAGGCTGCGCTGTCGCACAGGGATCGCATCAACATTCTGAGAATGAGTAATACAGTTGCTCGGCATCAATGCGTCAGCCAGATGCCTTAGTTACGTTTGCAGCCGGCGCGGCCAATCAGGCCGGTTTGTCGCGCCGGCGCATGGCTCTGGCGCGCTTTTCCAGGATCAGGTAAGTGAGTACGGCGACCACCAGCGGGATCAGGTAATACAACGTCCGGTAACCCAGCAGCGCCGCCACCAGCGTGCCCTGGCCGATCTGCCCGTGGAGCAGGGCGAGGAACACCATTTCGAGCACCCCAAGGCCGGCAGGAATATGGGCGACCACCCCCGCGACACAGCTGATCAGCAGGATACCGAGGATCGACGGGTAGAACGCCTCGCCAGGCAGCAGCCAGAAGATCAGCAAGGCCATCATGGCCCAGTTGCTTGCACCCAACGCCACCTGGCACAGGGCCAGGCGCAGCGAGGGCAGGGTGACTTCGTGCTCGCGCCAGCGCCAGGTGCGCTTTTTCGCCAGGCCACAGGCCAGCAGGTAGCCGATGGCGATGGCCAGCAGCAACACACCGATCAACCGCAGGCCGCTGGCCCCGACCGCCCAGTTCGCCGGCAACCTGACCAGGCCCAGGGCGAACACGCTGCCGGCCAGCAGCATGTAGCCCATCCAGTTGGTCAGCAGGCCCAGGGTGAGGATGCGGGTGATGGTCGGTGTGTCCAGGCCCAGGCGACTGTACAGGCGGTAGCGCAAGGCAACGCCACCCACCCAGGTGGTGAAGTTGAGGTTGAACGCGTAGCACACGAATGCCACCGGCAGCACCTGCCGGGCCGGCAGGCGGTGCCCGGTATAAGCGCGGGCCAGCAGGTCGTAGCAGGCGAAGATCAGGTAGCTGCACAGTGCCAATACCAGGCCGATGGCCAGCGTGCCCGGCTTGTAGGCCAGCAGCGACTGGCGTACCTCGTTCCAGTCCAGGTTGCGGGCCAGCACATAGAGCAAGACCGGGATCAGGATCAGGAACGCCACGGTGAACAGCCGCTTGCCCCAGATTTGCCAGGCTTTCTGCGCCATCAGGTGTTGCCCTCATGCAGGTCGCCCTGGGCCTCGACCTCCGGCTGGAGCGAGCGCAGGCGCTGGCGGTGGGCTGGAAACCAGCCGGCGATCCGTGGGAAATGCCGGATAACGTGGAAACACACGAAGATCAGCGGTGCTCGCCACCAGTAGCCGCGCACCATCCGTTCCAGGGTCACCGGTTTGCACTGTTCGACGGCCAGTTGCTGCAGGTGTTCGAACAGTCGCTGATTGAATGCCGGGTCACGGATGAACAGGTTGGCTTCCAGGTTGAACGACAGGCTCAGCGGGTCGAGGTTGCTGGAACCGACCGTGGCCCACGCGTCATCGACCAGCGCCACCTTGCCGTGCAGCGGTCGCTGGCAGTATTCGTGGATGCGCACGCCATCACGCAGCAGGTAGTTGTAGAGCAGGCGCGACAGCGCGCGCACCCAGCGCATGTCCGGCTGGCCCTGGAGAATCAGTGTGACCTCGACGCCACGGCGCGCGGCGTTGCGCAGCTCACGCAGCAGCCGGTAGCCAGGGAAGAAATAGGCATTGGCCACCACCACCCGCTGGCGTGCCATGCGCAGGGCCTGCAGGTAATGGGCTTCGATATCGGTGCGGCGCAGGCGGTTGTCTCGCTCCACCAGCACCGCCGTGCTGGCGCCTGTCGGTGCGGTCATGGGCCGTATTTCGCTGGGCGGCTCGAGCACCGGGGCCATCAGCCTGCGGCTGGCGGCATGCACCTGCGCCACCACCGGCCCGGTCACCTCCACGGCATAGTCCTGCTTGGCCATGGGGCCAAAGTCACCCAGGTGGTCGGCGCTGTAGTTGATCCCGCCGATAAAGGCCCGTTCGCCATCGATCACCACGATCTTGCGGTGCAGGCGCCGGAACAGGTTGGTGCGCATGCCGGCCAGCCGGGGTTGCGGGTCGAAGGCATGGAAGCTGACCCCGGCATCGGTCAGTGCCGCCACGAAGCCATCGGGCAGGTCGGCGGTGCCGTAGCCGTCCACCGCGACCTCCACCCGTACGCCGCGCCGGGCGGCATCGATCAGCACCCTTTGCAATTGCTGGCCGACCTTGTCGTCGAAGATGATGAAGGTTTCCAGCAGGATCTCTTCCTGCGCCAGGGCCATGGCCTCGAACACCCGGGGGTAATACTGCTCGCCATTGATCAACAGTTCGACACGGTTGCCGTCCACCCAGGGTCTGTTCACAGGTTGATCTCCGCAGCCAGTGGGGCATGGTCGGACAGATGCGACCAGGGATACATGGACAGCACCTGCGCCTTGGTCGGCATGGCATTGCGCAGGTAGATGCGGTCCAGGCGCAGCAACGGCAAGCGCGCCGGGAAACTGCGCGCCGGGCTGCCAAAATGTTCGCCAAAGGCCTCGATCAGGCGCTGGGACAACACGGCATCGGCTTTCATCCGCCAGTCATTGAAGTCGCCGGCGATGATCACCGGTGCCTTGGCCGGCAGGCTGTCGAGCAGCTTCAGCAGCAGTTGGACCTGGCTTTGCCGGTGCGCCTCGCGCAGCCCCAGGTGTACGCAGATCGCGTGCACCTGCTCATGGCCCGGCACTTCCAGGCGGCAATGCAGCAGACCGCGCTGTTCGTTGCCGTGGACCGAAACGTCGAGGTTCTCGTGCTGCACGATGGGGAACTTCGACAGCAGCGCGTTACCGTGGTCGCCATGGGGATACACCGCGTTGCGGCCATAGGCGAACTGCGGCCACATGCTGTCGGCGAGAAACTCGTATTGTGGCGTCTCTGGCCACGCCGGGTGGCGCACGGCGTGCTGTTGATGACTGCCGTGGACTTCCTGGAGAAACACCAGATCCGCATGGGTGGCGCGCACGGCTTCGCGCAGTTCGGGGAGGATGAAGCGCCGGTTGAACAAGGTGAAGCCCTTGTGCACGTTGATCGTCAGCACGCTCAGGTGGTGCACTGCGGTCACCTTGTCGATGATGCGGCGCGGCGCGGGCAAGGTCTTGTTCACGCAGCTGTCCTCATGGCCTGATCCTTTGAACATCACTCAACGTGCGACCGGAGCAGGGTTGTGAGGGTTCAGCCCAATTGATCGAAGGCAGCGCTGCCACCCCGAGTTGAACTTTGCCGGCGCCAGCGATTCCACCGCATAGCGGATATGCAGCGCAGGAGACCGTCGGGATGAAATTCGATCGTTTCTGTCAGTGGCTGGCGAACTGGACCGGGCGACCGCTGGCGTTCGGTGTCGCCTTCCTGTTGATTCTGGTCTGGGGCATCACCGGGCCGCTGTTCGATTTCAACGACACCTGGCAACTGGTGATCAACACCTCGACCACCATCATCACCTTCCTGATGGTGTTCCTGATCCAGAACACCCAGAACCGCGACAACGACGAACTGCATATCAAGATTGACGAATTGCTGCGCACCACCCGCAAGGCGCACAAGGCCTTGCTCGACCTCGAGGACATGGACCCGGCCGAGCTGCATGCCTTGCGCAAGCAGTACCAGCAGATGGCCGGGCGCGGCGACGATGGGCAGAAAACCAAGGAATGACCTGCCACAACCGGAGGCAAGCATGGCCAGACATATCATTCACTTTACCGGGCCGATCAACTCATCCACCTGCGGCAACCTGATCAACACCTGCTCGCGCGCCCTGCAGCAGGGCGCCGACGTGCTGCAGTTGAACATTGCGACCATGGGCGGCGAGTGCAGCTATGGCTTCACCCTGTACAACTTCCTGCGGGCCCTGCCGATCAGGCTGCACACCCATAACCTCGGCACTGTCGAGTCCATGGGCAATATCCTGTTCCTGGCAGGTGAGCACCGCACGGCGTGCAGCTACAGCAAGTTCCTGTTCCACCCGTTCCACTGGACGCTGCATGGCTCGGTGGACCATGCGCGCATGGCCGAATATGCCATGAGCCTGGATTACGACTTGCGCCTTTATGCGCAGATCGTCGCCGAGCGCACTGAAGGCAGCAGCGAAGTGCTGGATGTGCCGCGCTACCTGATGGCCTACCCGCGGATACTGGGGCCCAAGGAGGCGCTGGACAGCGGGATGATCCACGCCATCGACGAAATGCCGATCGAACCGGAGGTCAATCAGTGGAGCGTGCATGCCTGAGCGCCGAACCCTTGTGGCGGCTTAGTAGGGCACCGATCCGCTAAGCGCCTCGATGGCCTCGACCAGTTCGTCATAGCCCACGGGCTTGTTCAGGTGACGATCGAAGCCGGACTGCCGTGACTTGTACTGGTCGGCGCTGGCACCGTAGCCGGTGAGGGCGATCGCCGGCGTATGGCGCAGATGAGCATGGCCGCGCAGGGCCTTGATCAGCGCGTGACCGTCCATGCGCGGCATGCCGATGTCCGAGATGATGACGTCATAGTGGCCGCTGGCCGCCGCTTCCAGGGCTTTCAGCGGGTCGCTGTAGGCAGCGACTTCAGCGCTTTCCATCTCCAGCAACTCCTGCATCACCTCCAGCACGTCGGGCGAGTCGTCGACCAGCAATATCACGGTGCCTTGCAGCCGCCCCTCGCTGAACGCTTCGGGGGCGTCGGCGCGCAGCGGCAAGCCGGGGTCGCACAACGGCAGGCGGACGGTAAAGGTGCAGCCCTTGCCCAGCCCCGCCGAGCTGGCCTCGACACTGCCGCCATGCGCTTCGGCGAGCTGGCGAACCAGTGACAGGCCAATACCCAGCCCTTCGCGGCCATGGCTGGGCAGTTGCGGCGTGGCCTGGCTGAACAGGTCGAAGATATGCTCCAGGTCGTCTTTGTTCAGGCCCACGCCCTGGTCGATCACCTGCAGGCGTGCCTGGGTGTCGTCGTGGCTCAGCACGAGGCGAATGTCAGTGCCTGGCGGGCTGAACTTCAGCGCGTTGTTCAGCAGGTTCCAGATGATCTGCTCCAGCCGCGTCACGTCGCCATCAATCAGCAGAGGCAGGTCATCGGCAGGCATCTCCAGGCGCATCGGGCAAGGGTGCTGCTCGCTCAATACCACGGCATGGATGCCCCGGACGATGGCGCTGAGGTCCACCGGTTCGGTCTTGAGTTTGAGCTTGCCGGTACGAATGCGCGCTACGTCGAGCAAGTCATCGATGATCCGGGCCTGGCTGGAAACGGCTTCGCAGATGGTGCCAACGGCCTTGCTGGCAGCGCCGATGCTCTTGATCGTGGGCAGCCGGCGGAGGATTTCGGCATTGAGCTGAATCAGGTTGAGCGGGTGTTTCAGTTCGTGGGACATCACCGCGAAGAACTCGTCCTTCATGTGGCTGGAGCTCTGCGATTCGGCCAGTTGCTTGCTCAGGCGCTCTTCACCCAGGCGCACACGTTCTTCGGCGGCGTGGTTCTTGCTGATGTCGATGAACGTCAGCACGGTGCCGTCGATCTTCTGCTCGCTGGAGCGATAGGGCAGCAGGCGCGCCAGGTACCAGTGGTTGTCCTGGGCGCCGATCTCGCGCTCGATGGTGGTTTCGCCCTTGGCCACGGCGCGGGCGTCATCGGCCAGGGCCGGGTAATCGAGACGGTGGGTGATGTCCAGCAGCGAACGGCCGGTATCCACCGGCAGCATGTTGAACAGGTCGGTGGCGCGCGGGGTGAACCAGCGAATGTGCAGGTTGCGGTCGACGAACACCGTGGCGATGTCGGTCGAGGCGATCAGGTTGCTCAGGTAGTCGTTGACCTTGTCGGTCTCCTCGACTTTGTTCTTGAGCTCGTAGTTGACGGTGAGCAGCTCCTCGTTGATCGACTGCAGCTCTTCCTTGCTGGTTTCCAGCTCTTCGCTGGCCGAGCGCAGCTCTTCGTTGATGGCCTGCATTTCTTCGTTGGAGGCGGTCAGCTCTTCGCTGGAAATTTCCGACTGCTCGATGGTTTCCTGCAATTGCAGGCGAGTACGCTGCAGTTCGCGCTCCAGGTTGTTCAGGACCATGCTGTCGGTCTGTCGGATGACGCCCGGCAGTGGCAAGGACGGGTCGGGTGCACGCTCTTCGAACACCACCAGCAGGCACTCGCCGGGGCTGAGGTCGTCCTTGAAGGGCTGCACGGTGATCTCCACCTGCTGCCGGTGTTCACCGTCGCCAAGGTCGACCGGCCGCGAGGTGACCGCCTCGGTGCCCTGGCGGGCCTGGAACAGCGTGCTGCGCAAGGCCAGGCGCAGGCTCGGCAGCACCAGGTTGAGCAGGTTGCGGCTCGGCTCGCCGGCGGCCAGCTGCAGGTAGCGCCCGACACCGTCGCTCATGTGCAGGATATTGCCGTCGCCATCGATGATCAGGCTCGGCGGCGTGCGCCGGGCCAGGGCCCGATGGTGGATCTCGGCATAGGACGGCTTGCGCCCGGGCTTGGCCTTGTCCTGCAGGTCCTGGACGATATTAGCCAGGTTCGCACCGGGCAGCTGCCGGCCTGAGCTGCGCCCGGCCGAGCTGACCTCCCGGGCGCGGAAGATGCGGTTGCGCTTGTCCACCGGGACGAACAGCTCACCGGCCACATCGGCCGACTCGGACGTGCCGAGGAACAGGTAGCCGCCGCTGCGCAGGGCATAGTGGAACATCTGCAGGATGTCGTGCTGGACTTCGCGGTCGAGGTAGATCAGCAGGTTGCGGCAGACGATCAGGTCGATCTGCGAGAACGGCGGGTCGGACAGCAGGTTGTGGCGGGCGAACAGCACCTTCTCCCGGACCTCCTTGCGCACCCGGTAATGCTGGTCTTCCTTGACGAAGAACTGGCGCAGCCGGGTGGGCGGCACGTCGGTGACGATCGCCTCGGGATAGGCGCCCGTGCGGGCGATGCCGATGGCGCGTTCGTCGAGGTCGGTGGCGAACACCTGGACCTTGCTGGCACGCTGTTCCAGGGCCAGCTGCTCACACACCAGCATGGCCAGGCTGTAGGCCTCTTCGCCGGTGGAGCAACCGGCAGACCAGACGCGGATCTCGCGATTGTCCTCACCTTCGCTGACCAGTTGCGGCAGTACATGGCGCTCCAGCGATTCGAACGCCTCGCGGTCGCGGAAGAAGTTGGTCACGCCGATCAGCATGTCGCCCAGCAAGGCCGTGGCTTCGCTGGCGTGTTGCTCCAGGTAGCGCAGGTAGCCGCCCAGGTCGGTCTGCCCGGTCACGTGCAGGCGGCGTTCGATCCGCCGCAGCACGGTGGCGCGCTTGTAATGCTGGAAGTCGTGGCCGGTGGCAGTGCGCAGCTGCAGCAATATCTCTTCAAGCAAGGGCTCTGCGGCCTGGGCATCGCCGGCCCGGGTGCCCAGGGGTGGCGGCAGGGTATCGTCTTCGATCTCCGGCAATTTCACCTGGCGCGCCGTGCGCCACAGTTCCGTCAACTTCTGCGGCATCTCGGCAGCCGGCAGCACCAGGTCGACCATGCCGGTTTCGATGGCGGCGCGCGGCATGCTGTCGTACTGGGCGTCATCCGGGGTCTGCACCAGGGTCACGCCGCCTTGTTCCTTGATTCGCGACAGGCCGACCGCGCCATCGGCACCAGTGCCCGACAGCACCACGCAGAAGGCGTGGTCCTTGTGCACGTCGGCCAGGTCACGGAAGAACAGGTCGATGGCCACATGGTCACCGCGCCGGCGGTTGGCCGGGGTGACACGCAGGTAGCCATCGTTGGTGGAGAGGCGGTTGGCCGGGGAGATCACATAGACATGGTTGCGTTCGATCGGCACTGGCTCGGTGACCTGGCGCACCGGCATCGGCGTGGCTTCCTGGATGATCCGGTCGGCCACGCTCTGGTGGTCGGGCGACAGGTGCAGCACCACCACGAAGGCCATGCCGCAGTCACTGGGCATCTGCTGGAAGAAGGTGCGGATGGCCTCCAGCCCGCCCGCCGAGGCACCGATGCCGACCACCGGAAAATCCAGGTGGCTGGGGCTTAGCGCGGGGTTTTGCGGCGATGCCGGTTGCTCAGTCATGGAGATGCCTTGTGCAGACCTCAAAGGTGGCCCGTTGAAGCATCGCCGGGCAGATGAGCGGGCATTATAGGCCGCTCGTCGGCTCTGCCGCGAGGTATTGCAAAGTGGGGCCGCTTGAGGGTGTGACCGTTGCCATCGAGAAAAATTGCCTGGCCAATACCTGCTGCACAAACAGCCGTGCCAAGAACCTTTCGCGCCACCGGTCAGCCACACGTAATTCGATTGAGCAGTCCCACCCATCGCCGGTTCGGAACTAAGGCATGGCACCGTTTCATGCGCCCAACCTATCCGCATCGCAAGGAGAAACGACATGGCTGGTGATCAACAACGGACCGGACAACGTGGCGGCACCAAGGAAACCAACCCAGGCAACTTCGCCAATGACCGCGAACGGGCCTCCCGTGCCGGCCACAAAGGTGGCCAGGCATCTGGCGGCAACTTCGCCAACGATCGGCAACGGGCATCGGAGGCTGGCCGCAAGGGCGGGCAGAACAGCCACGGCGGCGGCCGCCCGCATCAGCAATAGCGCCAGCGGCGTTCGCGAGGCCCGCCGGCGCCGCTGGCGGGCCGCTCTCAGTGAATGGTTCGACAATCTTTTTGAATCTTTCCCGAACGGCATCACTCAATGAAATAGTCATCCATGGAGAAGAGGAGGGCCGCGTGATGCCGAGTCCCCAGCTGTACATTATCGATTACCTGCTGCACGGCGAGCCGCGCAGCTTCATTATCCGGCTCGAGAAAATCGATAACGCCGAGGCCTGGCACTGGGCGAGTTGTGATGCAGGGATCGGCATCATCCCGAAATTCGGGCGAGAGAAGATCAAGAAAGTCAGCCGGCCGATGGCTGAACGCTATGGGATAACCGCCGTGAGTTGGCGGCTTTCCGGCAGCAAGCCCAGCCAGGCGGTCAGTGATTCCAGCGTGACCAGCTGAAGCGTCAGGTACCGCTGTATTTCACCGCCGCCGCCGTGCGCGATGTGACATTGAGCGCCTTGAGCAACGATGACACGTGAATGCGCACGGTGAATGGCGAGATGTCCAGGGCGCGGGCGATTTCCTTGTTGGTCTTGCCCTGGGCGATCAGCCGCAGTACCTCGTGCTGACGGTGGGTGAGCTGTTCCAGTTCGCTGGCGCTGCCCAGGCTCGGCAACAACCCCGAAGGGCTGTACCTAACCAGCACCTCGCCGTCGCGGATGGCCAGGATCGCTGCGCCGAGCTCGTCTGGCGCGACGCTTTTGCCGATGAAGCCGTCCACGCCACTGGCCATGACATGTTCGATCAGCGCCGGGTCATCGACCATCGACACGATAATCAGGGTGGTACGGCGTAACAGCTGACGCAGTTCGGCCAGCCGCTCGAGGCAATCGAGCCCCGGGAAGCGCAGGTCGAGAATCAGTGTGTCCGGTGCTTCGCCCTGGCGGGCCAGCGCCAACACCTGCTGCAGGTCGCCAGCCTCTTCGAGCTGCGCCTGCGGCAATACCCTTTGCACGGTGCGGACCATCGCTTCCCTGAACAATGGATGGTCGTCCGCCACGATGATGCGGCACGTCACGTCCTGGCACTCCCTGTGAACGGCGGTTCTTCCGACCATGCTAAGTTAGCACCCGACAACGGCAAGCGCTGCGCCAAGCGGGCGTTTATGCGACCCCGTGCACAAGGACGTCGACCATGGACTACAACAAGAACAACGAACTCGACCAGGCCAACCTGCGCGTCATCGTCGCCAGTTGCGCGCTGGTCTACATCACCGTACTGGGTTTCCTGCCGGGTGAATCGATCGACAGCTACCTGCCGGTGATCTACTACATCATCAGCTTCATCGTGCTGTCGATCGGCCTGCGCCAGGCCATCGCCCGCTGGCCGGGGCATTACCCGTGGCGGCGGGTACTGGGCATCGTGCACGACTACACCGGCACCTGCTTCGGCCTGGTGCTTGGCGGCGAAGCGGCGCTGCCGCTGTATGCGGTGATGGTCTGGGTCAACCTGGGCAACGGCATGCGCTTCGGCACCCGTTACCTGGCCATCGCCACGGTGCTGGCGCTGACCGCCCTGGTGGCGGTGTACCAGCTCAACCCTTACTGGCAGGCCAACCCGTTCATGGTGCTGATGCTGCTCACCACCAGTACGGTCATCCCGCTCTACGCCCATATGCTGCTGGAGCGCACGCGCAAGGCCTCTGAGCTGGCAATGGCCGCCACCCGGGAGAAATCGCGCTTCCTGGCCCAGGCCAGCCACGACCTGCGCCAACCGATCCACTCCATCGGCCTGTTCACTGCCTGCCTGCGCGAAGCGCCACTGGCGGAGCAGGAGCGGCGCCTGGTGGACAGCATCGACCGCTCGCTGCTCAACGTGTCGCAGTTGTTCCGCTCGATCCTCGACCTGTACACGCTGGACAATGGCCGGGTGCAACCGAAGTACGAGGCCTTTGCGTTGCATGAGTTTCTTGCCGAACTGCTGCGCCAGAACGCCGAGGCGGCGCGCTGGGCGGGCGTCGAGATGCACTTGCGCCCTTGCGCGTACTGGACCCACGCCGACCGCGGCATGCTCGCCACCATGGTGCAGAACGTGCTGTCCAACAGCTTCAAGTACGCCGCCCAGCGGCCGCTGCTGATCGGCGTGCGGCGTCAGGGCCAGGCGCTGGCCATCGTGGTCTATGACCAGGGGCGCGGGATCGATGAGGTGCATCAGGGTTTGGTCTTCGAAGAGTTCTACCGGGTGCGCCAGGTGCGTGACAAGGACGTCGAAGGGGTTGGCCTGGGCCTTTCGATCGTCAAGCGCCTGGGGCGTCTGATGGGGTTGCAGGTGCAGCTGCGTTCTCGCGTAGGCCACGGTACGGCCGTCAGCCTGCAGGGCTTGCCGCGGCTGGCCGCACAGCCATTGCCACAACGTAGCGAACAGCACCTGTTGCAGGGTGCCATGCTTGGCGGGCTGAAGGTGTGCCTGGTGGAGGATGATCACAACGTGTTGCGTGCGACCTCGGCGCTGCTGCAGCGTTGGGGCTGCGAAGTTGAAGCGCATGGTTCACCCATGGGATTGGTCAGCCAGTGTGACGTGATCGTCGCCGACTACGACCTGGGCCAGGAGGCCACCGGGGTCGATTGCATCGACAGCTTGCGGGCGCAGCGGGGCAGGGAAGTGCCGGCCTTGATCATGACCGGGCATGACCTGGAGAAGATCCAGGCGATTGTGCAGGGGCGCAATATCGCAATCTTGTCCAAGCCGGTGCGCCCGGCGGAATTGCGCGCAGCCCTGCGGGCCTTGCGCGAGGTGCCGGCGGCGCCGGAGCTGGAGCGCGGCGCCGGGGGCAGCGGCAGCATCACTGCAGGATGATCGCCTGGCCTTCCTTCAGGCAGGACGGGGTGGGCTCATACAGGCCCATGCTGCCGACCGCGACGATGGCGCCGCTGGGCATCTGGCAGTTGTATTCGCCCTTGGCGGTGGTGACGGTGTAGTAGGTGAGGGTGCTGTCGTTGCGCACGTTGGCGACCTTGGTAACCGGGGTGTTGAGCGCGAATTCGGCGCGTTCCTTGAGGGTCTGGTCGGAAGGTTTGATGGTCTGGCAGCCGGCGACGGTGAACAGGACGGCAGCGCTCAGCAGGAGCTTGGCGGGTTTCATGGTGGAGGCTTCCTTGGCGTGGGGTGTGGCGGATGGCCGGACTATAGCGCCGAGGAGCGGACAGGGCATTAGGGCGGATGTACGAGGTGGCTATGTGCCTCTATGTGGCGCCTGTGCCGGCCTCTTCGCGGCTAAAGCCGCTCCCACCGGGTGAGCGCGATCCCTGTGGGAGCGGCTTTAGCCGCGAAGAGGCCGGCACAGCCAACCCGTTGTTACTTCTTCAGCACCAGGGTCAGAATGTCATAGCTAGCCACCAGCTCACCCAGCTGGTTGGTCACCTCCACATCCCACGCGACAACGCCTTGCGGCTGCCCCAGCGGGCTGGTCTTGCCCTGGTCGATCTTGCGCTTGCAGGTCAGCCTCGCCTGGATGGTGTCACCGATCCCCACCGGGTTGATGAAGCGCAGGGTGTCCAGCCCGTAGTTGGCCAGCACCGGCCCAGCACCCGGTGAGACGAACAGCCCGGCCGCAGCGGAGAGCACGAAGTAGCCATGGGCGATGCGCTTGCCGAACTGCGATTCCTTGGCCGCGATCTCGTCGAAGTGCATGTAGAAGTGGTCACCCGACAGGCAACCGAAGTTGACCAGGTCGGCTTCGGTCACGGTGCGACGGTGGGTCAGCAGCGATTCACCGATGCGCAGGTCGTCGAAGTAACGGCGGAACGGGTGCACTTCGGTCTCGATCACTTCGGCGCCACGCACGTATTCACCGGTGACAGCGGTCAGCATGCTCGGCGAGCCCTGTACCGCGGCACGTTGCAGGTAGTGCTTGACTGCGCGCAGGCCACCCAACTCTTCGCCACCCCCGGCGCGGCCCGGGCCGCCGTGCTTGAGCTGCGGCAGCGGCGAGCCGTGGCCGGTGGATTCCTTGGCGGCTTCACTGTCGAGCACCAGCAGGCGCCCGTGCCAGGCAGCCGCCGCAGGGATGGCTTTGGCGGCCACGGCGCGGTCGGCGGTGACCAGGGTCGCCACCAGGCTGCCTTTGCCGCGGGCGGCCAGGGCCAGGGCCTCATCCAGATCGCCATAGGCCATCAGCGTGCTGACCGGGCCGAACGCCTCGATATCGTGGGCACCGCCTTCGGCATGCGGGTCGCGGGCCAGCAACAGGGTCGGGGCGAAAAACGCGCCCTCGGCGACGCCTTCACCACGCGGGGCAAAGCCATCGCTGGTACCGAACAGCTGGTCACAGCTCTGCAGCAGGCTGCGCACGCGCTCGCCGACGTCGCGCTGCTGGTCATGGGAGGCCAGCGCACCCATGCGCACGCCTTCCACTGAAGGGTCACCGACCACGACCTTGCTCAGGCGCTCGCGCAGTCGGGTAGCCACCGCGTCGATGTGCCTGGCCGGGACGATGGCGCGGCGAATGGCGGTGCACTTCTGCCCGGCCTTGGTGGTCATTTCCCGCGCCACTTCCTTGATGTACAGCTCGAACTCTTCGCTGTCCGGGCTGACATCCGGGCCGAGGATGGCGCAGTTGAGCGAGTCGGCCTCGGCGGTGAACGGTACCGAGTTACGGATCAGGTTGGGCGTGACGCGCAGCTTCGCGGCAGTGTCGGCGGAGCCGGTGAAGGTCACCACGTCCTGGCCCTGCAGGCGGTCGAGCAGGTCGCCGGTGCTGCCGATCACCAGTTGCAGGCTGCCTGCCGGCAGCAGGCCGGAATCGTTCATCAGGCGCACCACGGCTTCGGTCAGGTAGCTGGTCGAGGTCGCGGGCTTGACGATGCACGGCATGCCGGCCAGGAAGGTCGGCGCGAATTTCTCCAGCATGCCCCAGATCGGGAAGTTGAAGGCGTTGATGTGCACGGCCACGCCGGCGCGCGGCACCAGGATGTGGCTACCGGCGAAGTGGCCCTGCTTGCCCAGCGGGATCGCCGGCCCTTCGTGTACCAGGTTGCCCGACGGCAGTTCACGGCTGCCGATGCCGGCATAGCTGAACAGCGTGGCGTTGCCGCCCTCGATGTCGATCCAGCTGTCGGCGCGGGTGGCGCCGCTGTGGTGCGACAGGGCGTAGAGCTGTTCCTTGCGCTCGGCCAGGTACAAGGCCAGGGCCTTGAGGCGCTGGGCGCGTTGCTGGAAGTCCATGGCCATCAGCTCGGCCAGGCCACGCGCGCGGGCAAAGTCCACGGCTTCGGCGAAATCCGGGCGTTCTTCGTGGCTGTAGGCCAGGACGTGGCCGTCCAGGGCGCTGCGCAGGGCCTGGGCGCCGTGCTGGCCGATCCAGCGGCCAGCAATGAAGCTCTGCAGGGTTGGGGCGTCAGACATGCTGTTTTCCTCTTGTGGGCGCTGTTACCACAGCGCCAGGGTGTAGCCGATGATCAGGCGGTTTTCGTCCACGGCATTGGTCAGGCCATTGCCGGAACGGAAGGTGACGTTGCGCCAGCGCAGGCTGACGTCCTTGAACGGGCCGCTCTGGATGACATAGGTGAGGTCGGTGTCGCGTTCGCGCTCACGGCCGTTGCTGACCGTGGCGGTTTCGGCATGGCGGCCGTCGGTGTAGCGGGTCATGAAGCTCAGGCCGGGGATGCCCATGGCGACGAAGTCGTAGTCGTAGCGCAGCTGCCACGAGTCCAGCCCGGCGCGGGTGAAGGTGTTGTAGGTGACCAGGTTGACGGTGAACGGGTCGCCGCCGTTGACGAACGGGAACGCACTGTCACCGGACATCTGCTGCCAGGTGGCGGTGAACTTGTGGGCCCGCACGCCGAGGGTGAACATGGCGTTGAAGTTGCGGTTGTCGATGTTGCCGGCGCGCTCGGCGCCGTCGTTGCGGCTGTCGAAGTAGCGCAGGTCGCTGCGCAGGCTCAGGCCTTCGCCCAGCGGGCGGGTGTCGATCAGGCCGACGAACTGCTGGCGGTAGATGTCTTCAAGTTTGGCGTAGTAATAGCTGACGCTGGTCTGCGGGGTGAGCGCGTAGCTGCCGCCACCGAAGTCGAGGTGGTCGCTGGTGGCGGCGCCATAGCCCATGTCGTCGCGGCCGGATGAATCGCGCAGATTGACCTTGCTCAGGCGCCCGGCGTTGACGGTCAGGCCGTCGATGTCCTGGCTGGTCAGCTGGCCGCCCTGGAAGGTCGAGGCCAGCAGGCGGGTGTCGTTGTACACCACCACCGGCAGGATCGGCTGCAGCGTGCCCAGGCGCAGGGTGCTCTTGGAGACGCGCACTTTGCCGGTCAGGCCCAGCTCGCTGTAGTCATCGACCGGCTCATGGCTGTTTGGGCCGAATGGCAGCAGGCCGGTGTTGCGCCGGTCAGGGCTGGAGTCGAGCTTGACGCCCAGCTGGCCCATGGCATCGAGGCCGAAACCGACCATGCCGTCGGTGAAGCCCGATTCCACTTTCGCGGTAAAGCCCTGGGCCCATTCCTCGGCCTTGGCCTGGGGCGCGTTACTCTGGCGGAAGTCGCGGTTGATGTAGTGATTGCGCAGTTCCAGCCGTGCGTGGCTGTCGTCGATGAAGTCCGCCAGGGCCGGGAGCGGCAGGGCGAGGGTGGCCAACCAGGCGGCCGATTTCAGGTGCGTGCGGTTCATTGTTGTTATACCCGACAGAGTCAAAGATCAGTGCTTGCTGGCGCCGGCGGCGCCGATACCGGTCATGGAGCGGATGAACTGCGCCAGGTAGCGGCCGCGTTCTTCCTTGGCCCGCTCCGAGCTGTCAGTGACCGAGAACGCCCAGGCGCTGAGGAATGCCAGGCTCATCGAGAACAGCGCCGGGTTGCTGTACGGGAACAGCGCCGTTTCGTTGTGCAGCACGTTGACCCACACCGCCGGGCCGAGCACAACCAGCAGCACCGCCGACACCAGCCCGGCCATGCTGCCGCACACCGCGCCACGGGTGGTCAGCCCCTTCCAGAACATCGAAAGCAGCAGCACCGGGAAGTTGACCGAGGCCGCCACCGCCAGCACCAGGCCGGACAGGAAGGCGATGTTCTGCGACTCGAACACCAGGCCCAGCACCACCGCGAGCAGGCCGATCACCAAGGTGGCGATCCGCGACACGCGCATTTCTTCCTGCTCGGTGGCCTGGCCCTTGCGTACCACGCAGGCATACAGGTCATGGGACACCGCAGAAGCACCGGACAGCGCCAGGCCAGCCACCACCGCCAGGATGGTGGCGAAGGCCACGGCCGAGATGAAGCCGAGGAACAGGTTGCCGCCCACGGCCTGGGCCAGGTGCACGGCGACCATGTTGCCGCCACCGATGATCGCGCCTGCCGCGTCGCGATACGCAGGCTCGGTACCGACCATGACGATGGCGCCGAAGCCGATGACGATCAGCAGCAGGTAGAAGTAGCCGATGAAGCCGGTGGCGTAGAACACGCTCTTGCGTGCTTCCTTGGCGTCGCTGACGGTGAAGAAGCGCATCAGGATATGCGGCAGGCCGGCAGTGCCGAACATCATGCCCAGGCCCAGCGAAATCGCATCCACCGGGTTCGACAGCAGGCCGCCCGGGGCCATGATCGCCTGGCCCTTGGCATGCACCGCCACGGCGCTGGCGAACATCGCTTCGGTGCTGAAGCCAAAGTGCTTGAGCACCATGAAGGCCATGAAGGTGGTACCGGACAGCAGCATCACCGCCTTGATGATCTGTACCCAGGTGGTGGCGAGCATGCCGCCGAAGGTGACGTAGGCGACCATCAGCACGCCGACCAGCATCACCGCATACAGGTAGCTGATGCCGAACAGCAGCTCGATCAGCTTGCCGGCGCCGACCATCTGCGCCACCAGGTACATCAGTGCCACCACCAGGGTGCCGAAGGCCGAGCTCAGGCGTACCGGGGTCTGCGCCAGGCGGTAGGAAACCACATCGGCGAAGGTGTACTTGCCCAGGTTGCGCAGGCGCTCGGCGATCAGGAACAGAATGATCGGCCAGCCGGCCAGCACGCCCAGGGCATACAGCAGGCCGTCGTAGCCGTTCATGAACATCATCGCGGAAATGCCGAGGAACGACGCCGCGCTGATCATGTCCCCGGCAATCGCCAGGCCGTTCTGCATGCCGCTCAGGCCGCCCCCGGCGGTGTAGAAGTCACTGGCCGAACGGGTGCGCAGGGCTGCCCAGCGGGTCACCAGCAAGGTGAAGCAGACGAACACCATGAACATCGAAATGGCAGTCCAGTTCATTGCGCGCACTCCTGCTTGAGCTTGTCGTTGAGCGGGTCAAGCACGTTGTTGGCGCGGTGCACGTAAATGCCGGTGAGGGCGAAGGACAGCAGCACCATCAGCACGCCGACCAGCATGCCGACGGTGGTCACGCCGCCGCTCAGGGACTGGCCGAGGGTGCTGGGGGAGAACGCCACCAGCAGGACGAAGCCGTAGTAGATCACCAGCATGGCCAGGGTCAGGCTGCCGTTGAGGCGGCGTTTGCGCCGCACCAGGTGCTGGAAGTCGGGGTGGTTGCTGATGCTTTCGATGTGTTCCGGGGTCATGGCAAGCGATCTCTTTTGTTTTGTAATTGTTTTCTTGAGGTCACGCGGGTGTTGCAATGCGGTGCTGCTTACTGCTGGGGTGGCCTTTGTGGGATCTGCCTTTTGTGGGAGCGGCCTTGCGTCGCGAAAGGGCCGCAGCGCGGCCCCAGGATCTTGGCCCTGAGCACAGATTGCCGGGGCTGCTGCGCAGCCCTTTCGCGACGCAAGGCCGCTCCCACAGGGATCGAGCGAGCTTTAAAAATTGAGCAAGACAGTTGCTCCCACAATCAGAGCTGGTCGAAGTCGAGCACCACCTTGTCGCTCACCGGGTAGGTCTGGCACGACAGCACATAGCCGGCCGCCACTTCGTAGTCCTCCAGGGCATGGTTGCTGTCCATCTCCACTTCGCCCTCGATCACCCGGCACTTGCAGGTCGAGCACACGCCGGCCTTGCACGAGTAGGGCAGTTCGGCGCCGATGGCGTTGCCGGCATCCAGCACGTTCTGGGTATTGCGCGGCAGGTCGAAGCTCAGCGCCCGGCCGTCGCTGATCACGGTGATATGGCTGAGTGCCGAATCCACCTGGCGTGCGGCCTCGCGGGCTTCGCGGCGGGCCTCGTTGCCGGCGGCGGCGAACAGTTCGAAATGGATACGCTCCTTGGCCATGCCGTTGGCCTGCAGGCTGTCGCGCACGGTCTCGGTCATCGCCTGCGGGCCGCAGATGAAGGCGGCATCGAGGCTGGAAACGTCCATCCAGCGCGAGAACAGCTGGCCGCACTTGTCGGCGTCGATGCGGCCGTTGTACAGGTCGACATCCTGTTGCTCGCGGCTGAACACGAAAATCAGGTTGAGGCGGTCGAGGTAACGGTTCTTCAGGTCTTCGAGCTTGTCGCGGAACAGCGCCCCGGAACTGGAGCGGTTGCCGTACAGCAGGGTGAAGCGGCTGTGCGGTTCGCTGGCCAGGGTGGTGGCGATGATCGACAGGATCGGCGTGATGCCACTGCCGGCGGCCACGCCCAGGTAATTGCCCTGGCGCGCCGGGTCCAGCGGCACGAAGAAGCTGCCCGAGGGCGGCATCACTTCCAGCTGCTGGCCGGCCTTGAGCACTTCGTTGGCGAAGGCCGAAAAGCGCCCGCCAGGCACGCGCTTGACGGCCACCCGCAGCTCGCCGTCCTGCACGGCGCTGCAGATGGAGTAGGAGCGGCGGACTTCTTCATTGTCGAGCTGGGTGCGCATCACCAGGTACTGGCCCTGGGTGAAGCGGAAGGCCTCCTGCAGGTGCGCCGGTACGTCGAAGGCGATCGACACCGCATCACGGGTTTCGTTACGCACTTGCTTGATGGTCAGGCTGTGAAACTGGCTCATGGTGGTCTCCACGGCTCAAATGCATTTGAAATAGTCGAACGGCTCCAGGCACTCGCGGCAGCGGTACAGCGCCTTGCAGGCCGTGGAGCCGAACTGGCTGAGCAATTCGGTGTGGTGGCTGCCGCATTGCGGGCAGCACACCTCGGGGGCCTCGCCGAGCAGGCTGCGCTTGCTGGCGCTGCCTTGGGGCGGGGCGATGCCATAGGCGCGCAGGCGTTCGCGGCCCAGTTCGCTGATCCAGTCGGTGCTCCAGGCCGGGGTCAGCCTGCGCTCCAGGTCTGGCGCGGCGAACCCGGCCTGTTCCAGCGCCAGGCGGATATCGCCCTCGATCACCTCGGTGGCCGGGCAGCCGGAGTAGGTCGGCGTGACCACAAGGTGCAAGTGGCCAGCACGCCAGTCGAGGTCGCGCACAATCCCCAGGTCGACCACGCTGACCACGGGCACTTCCGGGTCCATCACCTGGCCCAGTACCTCCCAGGCCCGCGCCAGGTCGTCGCCGCGTGGCGCACGGGCGCCGCGGTCGCCGGCAATCAGCTCACCAGGTTGCATCGGGGTAGGCCCTTGGCAGGAACTGCATCTCGGCCAGCAGCAGGCCCAGGTGCTCGGTGTGCAGGCCCTGGCGGCCGCTCAGGTAGAAGTGGCTGGCGGCCTTGGGCAGCGGCAGCTCGACTGATTCGAAGGTCGTGCTCACCTGTCTCAACCAGGCCGCGCCGACCGCAGCCGGGTCAGCCGCAATACCGGCCTGGGCCAGTTGTACTTCGTTGTCGCTGCCCGCGGTCAGTTCTACCGTGAAGCGCCACAGGGCCGGAATCGCTTCGAGCATGCGCCGGCGGCTTTCTTCGGTGCCGCCACCCAGGCGCTGCACCCATTCGCTGGAACGGCGCAGGTGATAGGTGACCTCCTTCAAGGCCTTGGCGGCAACCCCGGCGATGCGCTCGTCACGCGACTCGACCAGGCCTTGCAGCACGGCGTAGTGCCAGGCGTCGTAGAGGAACTGCTTGGTCATGGTCACGGCGAAGTCGCCATTGGGCTGCTCGACCAGCAGCAGGTTGCGGTAGGCGCGCTCGTCGCGGCGGAACGCCAGGGCATCGGCGTCGCGGCCGTCATCCAGCAGCTCGGCGGCATATTCCAGCCAGTTGCGCGCCTGGCCGACCAGGTCGAGACCGACGTTCATCAGTGCCAGCTCTTCTTCAATGGCCGGCGCGTGGCCGCACCATTCGCACAGGCGCTGGCCCTGGATCAGGGCGCTGTCGCCGAGCAGCAGCAAATACGGGATCAGATCGTGCTTGTGCATGGCCAACCTCACATGTGCCCGACTTCGTCGGGCAGTTCGTAGAAGCTGGCGTGGCGGTAGACCTTGTCGTCCGAAGGGGCGAACAGCGGGTCTTTCTCGTCGGGCGAGGAGGCGGTGATCAGTGCCGAAGGCACCACCCACAGGCTCACGCCTTCGCTGCGGCGGGTGTACAGCTCGCGGGCGTTCTCGATGGCCATGGCGGCATCGGCGGCGTGCACGCTGCCGACATGCTTGTGGTTAAGGCCGTGCTTGCTGCGCACGAACACTTCGTAGAGGGTCCAGACAGACATTTTCGATCTCCGCATCAATCGCCGCTCAGGCGGCGTTCTTGTTCTGTTGCTTGCGTGCATAGGCCACGGCCGCTTCGCGTACCCAGGCGCCATCCTCGATGGCCTTGCGCCGAGTGGCGACGCGTTCCTGGTTGCACGGGCCGTTGCCCTTGATGACTTCGTAGAACTCGTCCCACTGGATCTCGCCGAAGTCGTAGTGGCCGCGCTCGGCGTTCCACTTCAGGTGCGGATCCGGGGCGGTGCAGCCGAGCAGTTCGAGTTGGGGCACGGTCTGGTCGATGAAGCGCTGGCGCAGTTCGTCGTTGGTCTGGCGCTTGATCTTCCAGGCCATCGACTGGGCGCTGTTGGGGGAGTGTTCGTCGCTCGGGCCGAACATCATCAGTGCCGGCCACCAGAGGCGGTTGATGGCGTCCTGGACCATGTCCTTCTGCGCCTGGGTGCCCTCGCGCATCATGGTCAGCAGCAGTTCGTAGCCCTGGCGCTGGTGGAAGCTCTCTTCCTTGCAGATGCGGATCATGGCGCGGGAGTAGGGGCCGTAGGAGGTGCGCTGCAGCACCACCTGGTTGACGATGGCGGCGCCATCGACCAGCCAGCCCACGGCGCCCATGTCGGCCCAGCTCAGGGTCGGGTAGTTGAAGATGCTCGAATACTTGGCCTTGCCGCTGTGCAGCTTGGCGATTTCCTCGTCGCGGTCGGCGCCGAGGGTTTCCATGGCGCTGTACAGGTACAGGCCGTGGCCGGCTTCGTCCTGGATCTTGGCCATCAGCTGCAGCTTGCGCTTGAGGCTGGGGGCGCGGGTGACCCAGTTGCCTTCGGGCAGCATGCCGACGATTTCCGAGTGGGCGTGCTGGGAGATCTGCCGGATCAGGGTCTGGCGGTAGGCCTCGGGCATCCAGTTCTTGGCTTCGATCTTGATTTCGGCGTCGATCTTTTCCTGGAAGTTGCGCTCTTCGGGCGACATCTCTTCCAGCGACTTGACGCGCTTGACTCCGGTTTCCACTAGCTGTGCGTACATGTTCCGACTCCTGCTAAGGCATGAGTCATTTGTAAGCGATACAAAACATAACGTCAAACAGTTTTATGTGTATCAAATAAGGTTTATGTATCGCTTTGCTGTCCAAGGGGGCTGCTGCGCAGCCCTTTCGCGACGCAAGGCCGCTCCCACAGGAGACCGCAATCCCTTGTGGGAGCGGCCTTGTGTCGCGAAAGGGGCGCAAAGCGCCCCCAGCAATCCAACAGGCAAAAAAAAGCCCCGGACGATGCCGGGGCCGAAAAGGCAGCCGATGACTCAGCTGGCCAACCGTTTGTCGAACACATGGCATGCCTTGCCCTCGGACCGCTTGAGCGTGCCGCAAGGCTGCAGCAGCACTTGGGTGCTGATACCGATATAGGTCTTGATCTGCTTGCTCAGCTCCCCGACCACCAGCTTGCGCTGCGACTCATCGAGGTGCTGGCATTCCCCACGCAACTCCACATGCACCTCGACGCTGTCCAGGTTGCCATTACGATACAGATGAATCTCATAAAGCTCTGAAAGCTGTTTTATTTTCAGCACCTGTTCCTCGATCTGCGTCGGGAACACGTTCACCCCGCGAATGATCAGCATGTCGTCACTGCGCCCGGTGATCTTGCCAATGCGCCGCATCGGCCGTGCCGTGCCTGGCAGCAGGCGGGTGAGGTCGCGGGTGCGGTAGCGCACCATTGGCAGCGCCTCCTTGCTCAGCGAGGTGAACACCAGCTCGCCCAGTTGCCCGTCCGGCAGCACCGCGCCGGTCACCGGGTCGATGATCTCGGGGTAGAAGTGGTCTTCCCAGATGGTCGGGCCATCCTTGGTCTCGATGCACTCCATGGCCACGCCCGGGCCCATGATTTCCGACAGGCCATAGATGTCCAGGGCATCGATGCCCAGGCGCTGCTCGATGGAGCGGCGCAGCTCGTCGGTCCACGGCTCGGCGCCAAAGATGCCCAGGCGCAGTTTCAGGTCATGCGGGTCGATGCCCTGGCGCTCGATCTCGTCGGCGAGGTTGAGCATGTAGGACGGCGTGACCATGATGATGTCGGGCTGGAAGTCGCGGATCAGCTGCACCTGCTTCTCGGTCTGGCCGCCGGACATGGGGATCACCGTGCAGCCCAGGCGCTCGGCGCCGTAGTGGGCACCCAGGCCACCGGTGAACAGGCCATAGCCGTAGGACACATGCACCTTGTCGCCCTTGCGCCCGCCTGCGGCGCGGATCGAACGGGCGACCACGTTGGCCCAGGTGTCGATGTCGTTCTGGGTGTAGCCGACCACGGTCGGCTTGCCGGTGGTGCCGCTGGAGGCGTGCAGGCGCACCACCTCTTCCTGGGGCACGGCGAACATGCCGTAGGGGTAGTTGTCGCGCAGGTCGTTCTTGCCGGTGAAGGGGAACTTCGCCAGGTCGTCGAGGGATTTCAGGTCATCCGGGTGGGCGCCGCATTCGTCGAAGCGCTTGCGGTACAGCGGCACCTTGTCATAGGCGTGCTTCAGGCTCCAGCGCAGCCGCTCCAGCTGGTGCTGGCGCAGGGCGTCGATACTGGCGGTTTCCATCGGGTCCAGCAGGGCACGATCGGCATCATGGTACATGTTCATGGCTTCACTCGAATTGTTCTTGTACGTCGGCTGCTTGCCAGGGCAAGCGGCTTATCGTGAGTGTCATGGACGCAGCATATACGGGCGGCGTCGCGTTCGGTAACAAGCCTTTGGTCAGAGACGCTCGATGACCATGGCAATGCCTTGGCCTACGCCGATGCACATGGTGCACAAGGCATAGCGACCGTCGGTTTGTTCAAGCTGGTGCAGGGCCGTGGTGACCAGCCGCGCACCGCTCATGCCCAGCGGGTGGCCCAGGGCAATGGCGCCGCCATTGGGGTTGACCCGCGGGTCGTCGTCGGCCAGGCCAAGTTCGCGCAGCACGGCCAGGCCCTGGGCGGCGAAGGCTTCGTTGAGCTCGATGACGTCCATGTCGGCCAGCGCCAGGCCGGCCAGCTCCAGCACCTTGCGGGTGGCCGGTACCGGGCCGATGCCCATGATGCGTGGCTCGACACCGGCAACGGCCATGCCGACGATACGCCCGCGGGCCTTGAGGCCGTGGCGCTGGGCAGCCGTGCTGCTGGCCAGCAGCAGGGCACAGGCGCCGTCGTTGACGCCGGAAGCGTTGCCAGCCGTGACGCTGCCGCCCTGGCGGAACGGCGTGCCCAGCTTCGCCAGCTGTTCCAGGGTGGTTTCGGCACGCGGGTGCTCGTCCTGCTCGACCCGGATGGCCGGGCCTTTGCGCTGGGCGATCTCGACCGGGACGATTTCCTGCGCCAGGCGGCCACTGGCCTGGGCGGCGGCCGCCTTGTGCTGGCTGCGCAGGGCAAAGGCGTCCTGGTCGGCACGGGAAATGCCAAACTGCTCGGCGACGTTCTCTGCGGTTTCCGGCATCGAGTCGATGCCGTATTCGGCCTTCATCAGTTTATTCACGAAACGCCAGCCGATGGTGGTGTCGAACAGCTCGGCGCTGCGGCCGAACGCTTGCTCCGACTTGCCCATGACGAACGGCGCGCGCGACATCGACTCGACGCCACCGGCCAGCATCAACCCGGCCTCGCCACAGCGCAGGGCGCGGGCGGCATTGCCGATGGCGTCCAGGCCCGAGCCGCACAGGCGGTTGATGGTGGTGCCCGGCACGCCGATCGGCAGCCCGGCCAGCAGGCCGGCCATGCGCGCAACGTTGCGGTTGTCTTCACCGGCCTGGTTGGCGCAGCCGAGGATCACATCGTCGATGGCCTGCCAGTCCAGTTCCGGGTGACGCTCGATCAGCGCCATGATCGGCACGGCGGCCAGGTCGTCGGCGCGCACGCTGCTCAATGCGCCGCCGTAACGGCCGATGGGGGTGCGCACGGCATCGATGATCAGGGCATCGAGGGGCTTGGCTTCAATCATCTGGGGTCTCCTGCGCGAGCACGGTGCCGCGCACTTGGTAGGATTTGCCGCGGAACAGGGCGATCAGCTCGCCGCGCTGGTTTTCGATGCGTACGTCGTACACGCCGGTGCGGCCTTTACGGCTGAGCTCGATGGCCGAAGCAACCAACAGGTCGCCCGGTAGCGCTGCGGCGATGTAGTCGATGCTGCAGCCCTGGGCGAACGTGGCCTTGTCCTGGCTGTTGCAGGCAAAGGCGAAGGCCGAGTCGGCCAGGGCGAACAGGAAGCCGCCGTGGCAGGTGCCATGGCCCTGCAGCATGTCGGCGCGCACCTTCATGTTCAGTCGCGCCCGGCCGGGGCCTACGTCGAGCAAGGTGATGCCCAGGCCTTGTGTGGCCTGGTCGCGGGAATACAGGGCGTCGGCGCAGGCTTGGGCCAGCTCAGTGGGATTACGTTGCAGGTCAGCCATGCAGGCTCGCTCCTTGTTCGGCGCTGCGGCGCAGCAGCAGGGAAGGCCGGTAGCGGCTTTCGCCGTAGCTGGCCTGCAGGTTTTCCAGTACGTGCAGGGTGTAACCGACGCCAAGCTGCTCGGCCCAGGCCAACGGGCCACGGGGGTAATTGACCCCGGCACACATGGCCAGGTCGATGTCTGCAGCGCTGCCGACGCCTTGCAGCACTGCATCGGCCGCTTCGTTGGCGAGCATGGCCACGGTGCGCAGCACCACCAGGCCAGGCAGGTCGGCGATGCCGGTCACTTTCAGGCCGGCACGCTGCAGCAGGGCCACCGCCTGGTCTCGTGCCTCGACCGTGGTGTCGGCCGACCAGCTGATGGCAATGCGTGTGGCGGCCTGGTAGTCCAGCGCGAGGTCGACCAGCACCAGGTTTCGCAAGCCCTCTTCACGGGCACGCTGGCTGGCCAGGCGGCCGTCGGACAGGGCCAGGGTGGCATCACCGACACGCAGCAGGCCGTTGCCGGCCCGCTCGGTGATGGCCAGGCCGCTGTCACGCAAGCGCGCAACCAGCGGCTGCAGGGCGCCGAGGTTGCCCTCGACCACACAGCATTCGACGCTGGCCTGGCTGTGCAACTGCGCAGCCGGCGGGCGTTCGGCGCCGTCGGCGTAGCTATAGAAACCTTGGCCACTCTTGCGGCCCAGGCGCCCGGCATCCACCAGCTCTTTCTGCACCAGCGAGGGCTGAAAGCGGAAGTCGCCATAAAAGGCCTCGAATACCGAGCAGGTAACGGCGTAGTTGACGTCGTGGCCGATCAGGTCGGTCAGTTCGAACGCGCCCATGCGAAAGCCGCCAGCATCACGCAGCAGGGCATCCAGCGTCGCGCAGTCGGCGGCGCCTTCCTGCAGCAGCCGCAGGCTCTCGGCATAGAACGGTCGGGCCACGCGGTTGACGATGAAACCCGGGGTGGCGCGCGTGTGCACTGGCTTCTTGCCCCAGGCCTTGGCGGTGTCATAGAGCGTGCTGGCGATAGCAGGTGCGGTTGCCAGGCCGGACACGATCTCCACCAACGCCATCAGCGGCGCCGGATTGAAAAAGTGCAGGCCCACCACCTGTTGCGGGCGCTGCAAACCGGCTGCAAGGCTGGTGATCGACAGCGACGAGGTATTGCTGGCGAGGATACAGTCCTCGGCGCACAGGCCCTCCAGTTGCTGCAGCAACTGCTGTTTGACCTGCAGGTTCTCGACGATGGCCTCGATCACCAGGCGGGCGTCGGCCAGGGTTTCGATCGCCTCGACCGGCTGCAGGCGTGCGCTGATGGCTTCCCGTGCTTCTGGCTGCAATTTGCCTTTTTCCACCAGGCGCCCGAGCTGGCGATCGATACCGGCGACTGCCTGGGCCGCAGCACCGGGACGGTTGTCATAGAGCTTTACCGGGTGGCCGGCCTGGGCCGCGACCTGGGCAATACCAGCCCCCATGGCGCCTGCGCCGATAACCGCCACCAGGGCGTTGCTGTTCAGTGCGCTCATGGTCAGCGGCCCTTGAATGCAGGCGTGCGCTTGTTCATGAAGGCGCTCACGCCTTCGCGGTAATCCTCGCTGCGCCCGGCCAGCCGTTGCAGGTCGCGCTCAAGCTCCAGCTGCTGGTCGAAACCATTGTCGAAGCTGGCGTTGAGGCTGCGTTTGATCAGGGCCAGGCCGTAAGTCGGCTGGCTGGCCAGGTGGCGGGCGAGGGCAAGGGCCTCGTCGCGCAGCTCGGCATCGTCGACCACGCGGTGGATCAAGCCCCAGCGCTCAGCCTGCTCCGCGCACAGCCGCTCGCCGAGCATGGCCAGTGCCTTGGCCCGCGCCATGCCGACAAGGCGTGGCAGCAGCCAGGTACCGCCGGAATCCGGCACCAGGCCGATCTTGCAGAAGGCCTGGATGAAGCTGGCCGAACGGGCGGCCAACACCAGGTCGCAGGCCAGCGGGATATTGGCACCGGCACCGGCAGCCACGCCATTGACGGCGCAGATGACCGGCAGCGGCAAGTCGCGCAGGGTGCGCACCAGCGGGTTGTAGAATTTGTCGATGGACTCGCCCAGGTCGGGCATAGCCGCACCTGGCGCGACGTTGCGGTCGGACAGGTCCTGGCCGGCGCAGAAGCCACGGCCTTCACCGGTCAGCAGCAGCACCCGGGCCTCGCTGCTCTGGCGCACCTGCTTGAGGGCTTCACGCACTTCCAGGTGCATCTGCGTGTTGAAGCTGTTCAGCTGCTCGGGGCGGTTCAGCGCAAGGAAGGCCACGCCGTCCTCGATGGAAAACACAATGTGCTCGAAAGTCATGACGGACTCGCTCGATCAGTCGATGGGAAGTGGGCGGCTCAGCAGCCTTTGAATTGCGCCGGGCGTTTTTCCTGGAAGGCGCGGATGCCTTCGTCACGGTCGGCGGTGCCGGCCAGCACGGTGAAAGCATGGCGCTCGAAGCGCAGGCCGCTGGCCAGGTCACTGTCGCCGGCCTTGAGCAGGGCTTCCTTGGCCAGGCGCACGGCCAGCGGTGCCTTGGCGGCGATGCTGCGGGCGACCTGCAGGGCACGCTCGACGGCCAGTTCGGGTTGGGTGATTTCGCTGATCAGGCCGGCCTGCAAGGCATGGCGGGCAGTGATGGCCTCACCGGTCAGGACCATCTGCATGGCCAACGGCTTGCCCACCGCACGCAGCAGGCGCTGGGTGCCGCCAGCCCCGGGCATGATGCCGAGGTTGATCTCGGGCTGGCCGAAACGGGCGTCTTCGCCGGCAATCACGATGTCGGCGCACATCACCAGCTCGCAGCCGCCGCCCAGGGCATAGCCGTTTACTGCGGCGATCAAGGGTTTGCAAAACGCCGCGATGCGCTGCCAGTGGGCGACACGGGGATCATTGAGGATGCCAACCAGGTCCCGCTCGGCCATCTCGCGGATGTCGGCGCCGGCGGCGAATGCCTTGCGGCTGCCGGTGATGACCACGGCGCGGGTAGTGGGGTCGGCCTCTGCTTCGGCGAGGGCGCTGGCCAGCTCCGCCAGCAGTTCGGTGCACAGGGCATTGAGCGCTTCCGGGCGTTGCAGGGTGAGCAGGCGAACGCCGTGTTCAGGGGCCTGCACATCGATGAAACGAGGCATGTCGGGGTCCTCAGGCTGCTCGCACGGCACTTCGGGAGGCCGGCATTTATTGGAATTGTCTGCAGGGGCGGCAGGGGAGCCCGCCCAGGTGCAATCAGTATAAGCATCATGCGATACACCAATGCAATAGCAATTGTGTTTTTGTGTATCTCGTTTTATGTTGGCGCCTATGGAGATATTGCTTGGAACCAGATTGCATGCGGCTTCTGCTCGGTTCTGCGGCGCATCAGGTTGTGATACATAAAAATGTATCAACATTGAAATTAGTGGAGAAAACACATGCCTTGCTATCGACTCGACGGCCTGACCCCGGTGGTCGACCCCACTGCTTATGTGCACCCGAGTGCCGTGCTGATCGGTGACGTCATCGTCGGCCCGCGCTGCTATGTAGGCCCGCTGGCCTCATTGCGCGGTGACTTCGGGCGCATCGTCCTGGAAGAAGGCGCGAACCTGCAGGACACCTGCGTCATGCATGGCTTCCCGGGCGGTGACACGGTCATCGAGCGCAATGGCCATGTCGGCCACGGCGCCGTGCTGCATGGCTGCCGCGTAGGTGAAGACGCCCTGGTCGGCATGAATGCCGTGGTCATGGACGGCGCTCACATAGCGCCACGCTGCATCGTCGGCGCCACGGCGTTTGTCAAAGCAGGCTTCGCGTGCCCCGAACAGAGCCTGGTGATGGGGGCGCCAGCCCAGGTCAAGCGCCCGCTGACCGAGCAGGAACTGAGCTGGAAACAGCGCGGCACCGCGGAGTACCAGCACCTGACCCAGCGCTGCATGGCGACGATGGTGGAATGCCCACCGCTGACCGCCGCCGAAGCACAGCGACCGCGCATGGGTGACGGAGGCTTGCGGCCCAAAGGCGAGGCGGGCGCATGAACCTGCCGGCGTCGCGCCATGGTCAGGCGACCCGTCGCACAGGTATAGTCGGTGCTTTCAATGCGCGCAGTTCGTCCATGAGCAACCTCGTTCCGCTGAACAACCTGATCACCCGCTTCCAGGAGCAGACCCCGATCCGTGCCAGTTCGCTGATCATCACCCTTTACGGTGATGCCATCGAGCCCCATGGCGGCACGGTCTGGCTGGGCAGCCTGATCAACCTGCTGGAGCCGATCGGCATCAACGAACGGCTGATCCGTACCTCGATCTTCCGCCTGACCAAGGAAGACTGGCTGACCGCCGAGAAGGTGGGGCGGCGCAGTTACTACAGCCTGACAGGCACCGGGCGGCGGCGTTTCGAAAAGGCCTTCAAGCGCGTGTACAGCCCCAGCCAACCGGCCTGGGACGGCGCCTGGACGCTGGTGTTGCTGTCCCAGCTCGACGCCGGCAAGCGCAAGGCCGTGCGCGAAGAGCTGGAATGGCAGGGCTTTGGTGCCATGGCGCCGAACCTGCTGGGCTGCCCGCGGGCCGATCGCAGCGACCTGGCCGCCACCTTGCGCGAGCTGGAGGCCAGCGACGACAGCATCGTCTTCGAAACCCATACCCAGGAAGTGCTGGCCTCCAAGGCCATGCGCGCCCAGGTGCGGGAAAGCTGGCGTATCGACGAGCTTGGCCAGCAGTACAGCGAGTTCATCCAACTGTTCCGGCCGTTGTGGCAGAGCCTGAAGGAGCAGGACGAACTCGATGCCCAGGATTGCTTCCTGGCGCGCACCTTGCTGATCCACGAATACCGCCGCTTGCTGCTACGCGACCCGCAACTGCCGGACGAGCTGCTGCCCGGCGACTGGGAGGGCCGTGCCGCCCGCCAGCTGTGCCGCAACCTGTACCGGCTGGTCTGCGCCAAGGCGGAAGCCTGGCTCAACAGCGCGCTGGAAACTGCCGACGGACCGCTGCCCGATGTTAACGAGAACTTTTACAAGCGCTTTGGTGGCCTGGCCTGAGATTGAAAGGCTTGATGCATCGCCGGCTCAACTCACGCCCAGACATTGGCTGGCCGGGTCGGCAAGCTGCTGACCTCTAACCCTCATTGCGTGTAAAAGGTTTTCAAATTGAACTTTTTAGTAAAGGCATTGACGGCGCGGTCGGTACCATTGAGCATTGTTATAAACCCTTTTTCATTCGCAGAAATAGCCAGGCTGGCAATATCCTTGTCGAATTCAAGGCGCTGATGAGACTGCCATTCTACATAATGCACCATCGGGGTCGACGTTCGAGCCTTTCGAACAGCAACATCGATATAGTAATCCAATTGCTCACTCCGAGCATAGCGAATCAAAGGAAACATATTGCCCTCCGCAGCCATCTGCTTACGCAAAAAATCGTCATCTTCAAATGATTGCTGTAAGAACAGCTCCATAGAATCCTGAGGGGTATAAGACAGATACCCGGCAGCCGCTTCAGACAAGAAAAATGCGGACTCACCGAAAGCCGAAACCTCCGCTGAAGGAACACCCCCATTGGACGGCGTCAATGACTGCAGTTGAATGGCCCCATGAACAGGATGTGCGGGAGCAGATTCAATAGCAACGGTATCGCTGGAATAATAATGATGCTTAAGACTTGCACTGGCCTTGGAGAAATTTATAAGTTCTTTATTCCTGGCGATACGTCTGAATACATAAGCGGGATCACTGAGGCGCGTTCCAGTGGCGAATGTATTTTTGACGTAATCATCCGTGTAATCTTTAAGGTCTCCATATCGAACGTTGATTGAACGGGGCGCATCATCAAGATAACTCATGATGATCGCCATGCTTTCCCCTAGTGCTTGCCCTCCCACCCCCAAGTGCTCGCCCAGTCTGTTAAACGCTGCCTCACGATCCTCACTTACACGCCCTAATATCATTGGGTGTACGTTGGCCTTGAAATTTTCCTGCAGTAATTCATGAGGGTTCCGGCCATCTGTATCAATCAGCGTTAACGGATTATCACGGCAAAAACGAAACAGGTTCGCGCCGTCAATCAATCCTTCAGGGTCGGCGCTCAACCATCGGCCCAGCTCAGCCTGATAATAACGCCAGCCGTAATAATACAATCCCGTTGCATCACGCTCCTTGCCTGAATAGCGCACCGTGCGATCAGTAATCTCTGTGGATTCCTCATCCGCTCCAACACTGCTGCCATAAGGTGAAAACTCTTCACGTGAGGTTACCAGCCCCGCTTCACTTGCCTCTCCAGCACAGCTCCCCAGACAGTCTATGAAAGGATATCGCAGGTAAATTTCGCCAGTGAGTTTATTCTCGATAAAGCGCACATTCCCGGCGGTGGTAATTGAAATATCCCTTTGAAGCACATTCGCCAATTGGCGTTGGCGGCGCTCACATCCACCTGCGTAGGTGGTAACTGAAGCCTGCGAACCGCCAGCCAACTGGAGCGTTTGAATCTTGCGGATACGGGTGCCGCCATCGGCGTATAGGTATCGCTCGGAGTCATTCAATTCTCCGTCGCTGCGCGTCACCGGGGCGACCTGATACAACTTATTATCGGCATACCAGCTTAGCGCCTGGCCATTGGACAGTTGCTTCTGCAGCCCACCGGCCCAGAAGCCATTCTTCGCTGCCTGACCAGGCTTATCGACTATCGCTCGATTGCTGTCCTCGGCAACGGCGAGCTTGCGCGTGTAATCACCGGCGCCTGAGAGGTGGCGAATCAGGGCGAGGTTATCTCCATGATCGTAGGAAAAGATCTCGGTATAGGGAACCCAAACCCTGCTCTTTGAAGGGCCAACGCCGTAATGTGCAACGGGAACACGCTCCCGCCCGGTAGCAGCGGCCAGTCGATAGAGGGTGTCGTACGCATAGCTTCGTAAACCAGTAGCCTGCTGGTTACGGTGCCATTGCGGGTCGGCTCCCTTATCATCAAGTGTCAGGATATTGCCCACTGGGTCGTATACATAATGCAGGTCGCTGATAACCAGTGGGCCATGCCGGTGATGCGAGGGGCGCATGATGGTATGCCGAGTCAGGTAATGTGCGCGCGGGTCATACGCCAATAGCTCCGTCAGCCCATTTCCCATTGACTGCCTAATCACAGCACCGTTCGGCTCACGCACGATGTCCCTCAAGGTAATGAGGTCGACCGGAGCGTTTTGCTGCTTGTATTTGAGTCGGGAAGTGTGCAGTACGCCAGTGATATCGTATGCGGTGGCTGCAGTGACACCTTCCGAGTTGGTACTGGTCAGCACACCCCCTGTGGCATCGTAAGTTGCCGTTTGCCTGAGCGCCGCTTCGGTTTCTGGCGGCTCGATGGCCGCCCAGTCAGGCAATGCTTCGTGCAGTTTCAGCAGACACTGTGCTGAATCGATCGCTTGCTCGGTAAGTGCTATCGAGCAGGTGTCCGTATACCCGGCATTGTCGTAACGACGCGTTACTGCACCTGCCAGGTTGCGTGCCTTGCAGCCAGCCTGGTTGCTCTCGCCGTAAATCAGTTTTTCCCGAGTGCGGGCTTTTTGACTTCCTGCCGCTGTCTCGGTAACCGACAGCAATCGCCCGGTCGTATCAGCACCTTCAAAGATAAAAACATTTACCGTTCCCTGAGCGTTGCGGGCCCATATGGGCTGCCCACCGATACCGACCAGAGAATATGACTCATCCCCGTCTGCGGTATGAGTCATGAGTGCCTGCCGATTAAGTGCAGCATGGCTAATGGCATCAGGGATCACCAGCCCGTCGGCATTCTGAAGTTGCCGTGCGCCATACAGCCTGACGGTGCGCAACATAGGTTCGTTAACGCTGCGCGAGATCAGGATGGATGCAGGTTCGCTGGCGCTCGCCCGATCTGGGTGACGCAGAAAACGCAATTCGCGCGCCTGAGCGCCTGTACTTTCTTTAACGCTTACCGTCGGCGTACTCATATGCAGGGCAGGGGAGGAACTGATCATGATTCACCTGGCGGGGAAATGCATCAATCATGGGTGACCGTATCATCGAGCGAGTATCCAGGCACCTATCAGTTCTGTCAGTTGCCGAGCCATTTCCTGATCAGCCATCGTTGCTCTGCAATCGTTGCGATCCCGAACTTCTGCTGCCCTGAACCGAAAGCCAATGGAGGTTCGTATGCCGGTCAACGCCGTGCCGTCCCTGCACCTCGGTACACCAGATGTCGCTGCTGGTTTTAGGGTTCTGCGTTTCCTGCGAACTAAAAAGGGCGAATCCGCTCGGCTACTGATCACTCGCACCGTGGTGGACCCTCTGGCCCGCACCAGCCGGGCCTACGGCGCACGCCAGCTGAACAATCCCGCTACCGACCATGCCGATGCGCTGACCGTCACAGCGCTGAGCGCTGGCACGCTAAAGCTCCATACTGCTGATGGTGACGTGACACTTTCACTTGGTGATATTGGCGGTCGGCCGTTGTGGTCACAGAATGCCCAAGGCACTGTCAGTGCGCTGATCTACGAGCCTGCAGCCGCTGCCGGGCGCCCGCACGTTGCGACGGAGCAACCGGCGGGTGGTACCGCCCGCATTCGGGAACAGTATGTGTATGCTTTGGCCAACGACACTCGCTGGCAGGCCCTGAATTTGGCCGGCGCGATGACCGAACTGAGCAACAACGCTGGTATCAGTCGCACCTTGCGCGTATCCCTCACTGGCCAGACTTTGTTGTCCGAACAACGACTGCTAAAACCTGCAGCGGGGCTGCCTGACTGGAAGGTGAATACGGAGAATGACACTGAGGACGCCTTGGTTGTCTGCGCAACCTATGACGCCACCGGTACGACGCTGTCCACGACCAACGCAGCAAATGTCTCCACTATTACCGCATATGACATCAGCGCCAGCGTCATGGAAACCCGACTGCGCTATGCAGGGCAGGGCGCAGCCCCGTTGACGGAGGTGGTCACCCTGCGCGACGTGGTGCGCAGGGCCGACGGCGCGGTGCTGTCGCAGACCGCAGGTAGCGGCGTGGTCGAGGCATATGAGTACGATCGGCGTACCCAATACCTGACCCGGCACAGCGTAGTCCGCCTGGCTGGTCATCCTTCTGGCGCACTGCTGATCAGCGACTTGCACTACACCTATGACCCCGTCGGCAATATCCTCACGCTCGAAGACAAGGGCGCCGACCCGCATTGGCACGACAACCAACAGGCCACCGGGCTGCGCCTCTATACCTACGACACGTGCTACCGGTTGACCTCGGCGACTGGGCGTGAGCGCGCGCCAGTCGCGCGTTACTCCACTGATCCCTCAGGGGGTAATGTCTGGAAGCCCTACAGCGAAGCTTATACCTACGACGACGGCGATAACCTCACCCTGATCAGTCATTTGGGTGGGGCCTCTGACCGTCGCCGCGAGCTCAGCGTTGCTGCTGGCAGCAATCGTGCCTTGCCCAAGGAGCACAGCCTGACGCCCGAACTGGGCTTCCTGGTGGGTGGGCTGCAGAGGCAGTTGAGCGATGGTCGGGCGCTGGCCTGGTATGCCGATAACCAGCTGCGCCAGGTGAACCCGGTGATGCGTGCAGAGGGGCAAGGCGACGACACCGAGGCCTATCACTACGCCGACGGTGGTACTCGCACACGTAAAATCCATACGGTCAGCGTTTCAGGTGGCATGCAAACTACCATCACCACCTACGCCGGTGGCTGTGAAGTACGGCAACGGTTGCTGACTGGTCAGGAGGCGCCACAGAAGCACGTTGTCGCGACCGAGGGGGGAGGCGTTCGCGTGGTCGAAGACCTTTTATCATGCAAGTCTCACCTGCGCTATAGCTTCAGCGATCAGCTGGGCAGCATAGGCGGGGAGATGGACGAAACTGGCAGAGTCACTGCGCGTGAGGAGTACGCCCCATACGGCGGTACAGTCGGAAGAGATGAAGAGGCCGAGGAGGTCAGTGACCTCATGCAGCGTACTTATCGATATTCAGGGAAAGAAATGGACACAACGGGGTTAATTTACTACGGCTGGCGTTATTACCAGCCTGAACTGTGTAGATGGCTTAGCGCAGACCCGAGTGGACTTTCTGACGGATTGAATTTGTTTGAATTTGTAAAGAGCAATCCTATTTCCCATAGTGACGGCGAGGGATTATTTACTTTGAATCCAGTAGTCTTATATCGAACTATAAGAAGAGAGAGGAGAGCTAGTCAGGCGTATCGGCACATGGCTGAGGGACGCCATTGGCTGGAATCAAATTCGCTACTGGGCAAGGAGCAATTGTCGAGGAAAAGAGATTTTGATGAACAATTTAAACGCAATTTAAAGATCACCCAAAATTTAATAGATGGGTCTTTCGGAAGCGGTAGCCTCAATGTTGCCGAACAGGGGTTTTACAAGCGCTTTCAGAATCTAGAATTTGAGCTTTATCATTTTAACCGTGCGAACCTTGAAGCCAACGGAAAAATGAAACTCTACTCACGAATTGAAGGCGAAAAAAGAAACTTAATAAATCCTGTGAACACTGATAACACAGATCAGCTGGATATCGAGTGGTTAGGGACGCATGATTTTACTTTTTTCTCTTTGGGTGTAATTGGCGCACAAGGTAAAACCTCCAGCGCCTTTGCGCCGGCCGGCAGCGGCTATAAATATACGATTGGCATGGAAGATGCCGGAAAGTCATCTTACTTCAAGTTTGGTCATTTCGCCCTTAATGACACGCTGAACTATGATACCCCCCAGGCAAGCGACGAACGCGTGTGGGCACTGATAACAGGAGATAAGAGCTTCCTCGATCATGGCACTGAGGGATCGGAGTTGCTCAAAATAAAACAGTCGTACCCTGATGCTGTAAAAAGTGATGTGAGCGGCTTGAAGGATGACACGACAGTTGTTGCGCCAAGATACTCGATTTTTTCTCTGAATGATCTAAAATCTCAACTGGCATATCATTTAATAATTGGCATCAGGGCGTTGTCCGAGCGCACTCAAAATAAATTATTGAGTACAAACAGCCCGCAAGGTTTCGATGAACTTATCTCAACGCTTTACCGGCCGCAAGTTTTGATACCGAAAAAATTCACGACGCGGGCATTTGTCAAGACCGCAACGACTTAGACTTTGTGTGGAAACTTTTGAGGCGCGCTCAGCTCCGCTTGGCTAGCCTATGCGCCATGAACTGGTGGGCGGGCGAAAACAGCCGATTGAAGGTCATCAGCACGGCGCACACCGTACCCAGCGCCGACGCGGCGGCAATCAGGAACATGATGACGATCTGGTAACGCACCGCGTCCCCAGGCTGCTGCCCGGCCAGTATCTGCCCGGTCATCATGCCCGGCAGGCTGACGATTCCCACCACCGACATCTGGTTCAGCGTCGGCATCATGCCGGCCTTCAGCGCCTGGCTGGCTGCGGCGCGTGCCGCCTCCCAGCGCGTCCCCCCCAGCGACAGGATCATGTCCACGACTGGCCGCTGGGCGCTCAGCTCACGGGTCATGCGGTCGATACCCAAGGCTACGGCGGTGAGGGTATTGCCGAGGATCATGCCAAGAATGGGAATGGCGTACTGCGGCTCGTACCAGGGGCGCACCCGCAGCACCAAGAACAGGCCGATGGCCGTGACCAGCCAGGCACTCAACCCGACCGACAAGACGCTGTCGGCCAACTGCCCACGGTGGCGCAGCTGGCCCCGGCCGGCTGCCGAGAAGCCGGCAATCAGCGTCATGCTCAGCATCAGCGGCAGCACGATGTACCACTGCGCATGCTGGAACACCCAGCCGAGGAGGTAGCCGATGGCCAACAGCTGGGTGATGGTGCGCAGCGACGCAACGAGCAACTGGCGCTCCAGTTGCAGCTTCAGCAGCAGCGACAGCAGGCCGTTGACCAGGATCAGCGCAGCGGCGATCGCCACGTCGGTGTAGGCAAGATTGTGGTAGTTCATTTCTGCAAGGCGCCTTGGTGCATCTTCAATGTGCGCGTACTGATGCGCTCGGCTTGGGCATGGTCGTGGGTGATCCAGAGGAAAGCTCGGCTGCTGGGGGACTCGTCGAGCCAGTTCATGACCAACGTTTCAACGGCGGCCACCGATTGGGGGTCGAGCGCCGAGGTCGGTTCATCGAGCAACAGCACCTGGGGTGCCAGCAACAGGGCTCGCACCAGCGCGACCAGCTGCGCCTCGCCACCGGACAGGTCGGTACCGGCCTTGTCGAGAAAGCTGCGCGGCTTGCCAGCCAGTTCCAGCAGGCGCGCCGCCGTGGCGGCATCGAAGCGGTACTGGCGGTTGTGCTTGAGCGTGAAGGGCAGCCGCAGGTTGTCCATGACGCTGCCTTCCACCAGCGCGGCACGTTGTGTCAGGTAGCAGGCGCGGGAGCGAAAATGCGGTATCAGAGATTCGCTCACCGGCTCGGCCAGCCATAGGACTTCACCTGAGCTTGGCGCATCCAGCAGCGCCAGGGCGCGCAGCAAGACACTTTTGCCCGAGCCTGACGCACCAATAAGTGCCAGGCGTTCGCCAGCGTGCAGAGAGAAATCGGTTGGCGCCAGTAAAGTGGCCTGGGTCTGCAGGTCGATTCGGCCCAGCTGCCTGGCCTCGAGCAAGACCGCTTCGGCGTGAGTGTTCTGCGGGCCTTTCAATGGTGGAGTTCCTTGACGCCGAATCGGAAAACCACATTTTAAGCAGTCCAGACACGAGGTCAGGATTTTTTGACAGAACTTTCACTTTGAATGGCTTAAACCAGCGCTAACACGACACGCATACTTGAGCAGGGCTGCCCACCATGCACACTTCCATGTTTAGCCATCATTTGTGGTTCCTGATGCTGTTCATTGCATCGGTGGTCAGTTGGCTCTACTTGTGGCTGGTGGGTTTTTTGCACTCAACCGTGGCGAGCAGCGACTGCCCGATACTCAAGCCGGATGCCTTGACGATACTCGGGCTGCTGTTGACCCTGGGCTGCGCCGTGCTGGAATTCTTCAGCCCGTTCGAGGGGGTCTCGCTGTTGATCGTGCTGCTGGTGATCGGCTTGATCCTGCCTTGGGGCGGCGCATTGGGTGGCCGGTATCACGAGCGCTTGCGCGCTCGCAAGTCCTGACCTTCAGCGACCGAGATACACCAGCACATAGTCGTTGTTGTCGAAGCGTCCACTGATTTGCGGCTGCAGCGTATGCATCGACGTACCTTGCAGGGCCTGGAAGTCGTGTCGGTCCATCATCAGCCACGCCGGCCCCTGCACGGCTTGCAGTTGCGCGGGGGTTTCGGTGAACAGCGGCCGCAGGTCCTGGTCGAGGTTGACCATGAACTTGATGGCCTTGGCATCCTGGCCCAAGCGGTGCAGCACCAGTGGGGCAGGTTGCTGCGAAACCTGTGCGAGCACTGCGTGGGTGAAGCTGCGGGTGTCATACAGGCGACGCTCCACCGGCTCGACCACCGCGACATACACCAGCCACAACGCCATGACCGCACAGCTGGCGCTGACCTCGGCACGCCAGCGTGGCTGCACCAGGCGCGACAACGCCCACAACTGCAACGCCGCCAGCACCACCATCAGCACGGTGACGGAGCCGGTTTCCTCGGGGAAACGGCGCTGTGCCACCAGCAAGGCAATCATCATCAGCCCCGGCATCAGCAGCCATAGCCCCTGGATGGCACCGCGCAGCCAGGCGAACAAACGCCCCTGGGCCACCTGGAACGGGTAGGCGGCGATGATCGCCACCATCGGCAGCATCGGCAGCAGGTAGCGGGCCTTCTTGGCCAGCGGGATCGACAGCCCGACCATGACCAGCAGTGCGGCAGCCGCGCAGTAACCGACCAGGCGCAACGCCGGCCCCTGCAGCTGCGCACGGCCCAGCCAGGCGGCGACCAGTGCCAGCAATGCCAGTGGATAGGCCAGCGCATAGTTGCCCATTGCGCTGGAGAAGTAGTACAGCGGACTGCTGGCACCTTCGCTGCCGTCCATGCGGCCCATGAACTGCATGCGAATCACATCATCCAGAAACGCCTGGCCGCCGCTGGCCTTGGCCAGCCACAGCAGCAGGCCGACACTGGCGGCCAGCAGCAGACTGGCCAGCACCCCAAACAGCAGCATCCGCCGCCATTGGCCAGTCAGCAGGTAGTAACTGCACAGCATGCCGGTCGGCACCACCAGGCCGATCGGGCCGCGAATGCCGAACCCCAACAGCAACAGGGCGAACACCAGCGGCCAGCGCCGCCCGGCTGCATGCTGGTCGTGGGCGTACCCCAGGTAGAACACGCTGAAGGCGACGGCCGCCAGCATGAGGTCCTGGGACACGGCCCGGACTTCGCTGACGAAGGTGACGGTCAGTAGCAGCAGGGCAATGCTGCTCCACGCCCAGCGCAGCGAGAACGGCGCCAGCAGCCGGTACATCAGGGTCACGATCACTGCGCCGGCGATGGCGCTTGGCAGCCAGGCGCTCAGGCCATTGACCGCCCCGAACGGCAGTGACAGCAGCCAGATGAACAGGGTCGAGAGCGAGGTGTAGTCGGCGTAGGGTTGCCCGTAGGTGGTCGGGAACACCGTTGGCCCATGGCGCAGCATCTCCTGGGCAAACAGCACGAAGCGCGAATCGAAGCCGATCGGCGCCTGCCCATACACGCCGGCGCAGAACAGCAGCAGCGCCAGCAGCCCTGCAAGCAGGGACTGCCGGCGAACGGTGAGGGACAGTGTCTTCACGCCGCTTTCGAAGCCTGACCAGGTTGCTGCGGGGCGACGGGCAACTGGCAGGAGTCGCCACGGCCGATCGGGAAGTACTTGAAGCCTTTGCGCGACAGGCGCTCGGCGTCATAGAGGTTGCGCCCGTCGAAGATCACCGGGGCCTTCAGGCGTTGCTGGATCAGGTCGAAATCCGGCGCCTTGAACTGTTGCCATTCGGTGCAGATGATCAGCGCGTCAGCGCCGGACAGCACCGACTCAGGCGTGCCCATCAGCATCAGTTTTTCTTCATCCGGATACAGGTGCTGGGTTTCCTGCATGGCCTCAGGGTCGAAGGCACGCACGCTGGCACCGGCCGCCCACAGCGCTTCGAGCAGCACGCGGCTGGGGGCGTCGCGCATGTCGTCGGTATTGGGTTTGAACGCCAGGCCCCACAAGGCAAAGGTCTTGCCGGCAAGGTCGCCCTGGAAGAACGCATTGATGCGATCGAACAGCTTGTGCTTCTGCCGCTCGTTGATCGCCTCGACCGCCTGCAGCAGGTCGCTGGAGCAATGCACCTGGCCGGCACTGTGGATCAGCGCACGCATGTCCTTGGGGAAGCACGAGCCGCCATAGCCGCAGCCTGGGTAGATGAAGTGGTAGCCGATGCGGGTATCGGCGCCGATGCCTTGGCGCACCGATTCGATGTCGGCGCCCAGGTGCTCGGCTAGCTCGGCGATCTGGTTGATGAAGCTGATCTTGGTGGCGAGCATGCAGTTGGCGGCGTACTTGGTCAGTTCGGCGCTGCGCAGGTCCATGAACATGATGCGGTCATGGTTGCGGTTGAACGGGGAGTAGAGGTCGCGCATGACATCGCGCACGTCTTCACCCTCGCAACCGATGACGATACGGTCCGGCCGGCGGCAATCGGCAACCGCCGAGCCTTCCTTGAGGAACTCCGGGTTGGAGACGATATCGATGCGCAGTTCACGACCCGCGAGCGCGGTGTTGATGTGGGCGCGCAGGGTGTCACCCGTGCCGACCGGCACGGTGGATTTCTCGACCAGGATCAACGGTTGCTGACGGTGGCGGGCGACTGCGTCACCGACCGACAGCACATACTTGAGGTCGGCCGAACCATCCGGGCAGGACGGGGTGCCGACGGCGATGAAGGCGACGCGGCCATGCTCGACGGCCAGCTTTTCATCGGTGGTGAATTGCAGGCGGCCGCCATCCAGGCCTTCGCGCACCAGGCTCGCAAGGCCCGGCTCAAAGATGCTGACATGGCCTTGGCGCAACAGCTCGACTTTCTTCTCATCGACATCCATGCACACCACATCATGGCCTACTTCGGCCAGTACCGCGGCTTGCACCAGGCCGACGTACCCGCTACCAAACACTGTAATTTTCATGGAGCACTCCTTAATGCGGGCGAACGGGCCGGACGCGTATTGATCGTAATGACGCCGAGCATGACCAGTGCCACGCCCAGTGATTTGCTCAAACTGAAGGATTCGTCGAACAGCGGCAGGCTGGCCGCCAACAGGTAAACCAGGGCATAGCTCAGGCTCAGCAGCGAGTAGGCCCGGCCCAACGGCAGATCGCGCAGGGCCAGCAGCCAGCAGAGCATCGACAGGCCATAGGCGGCGATCGCCGCCAGCACCACGGCCACGGCGACGCTATCGACGCCTTGACCCGTGAGCGCCGACGGCCACTGGTCGGGCTGTGGCAGGCGGGTCATGCTCCAGCGCATGGCCAGCTGGGCAGCGCTGACCAGCAGCACGCTACCCAGGGCAAAGGTGATACCCCGGCGCTGATTCATGATTGCTGCCCCAGCAGGGCGACACCGGCGATGACCAGGGCCACCCCCAGCCAGTGACGGCGATCGACCGGTTCATGGAAGCCGAAGCGGGCGATCAAGGTGATGATCACGAAGTTCAGGCTGAGCATCGGATAGGCGATGCCCACCTCCATGCGTTGCAGTACCAGCAGCCAGACCAGCAAACCGCTGCCAAGGGCGAGCAGCGCCAGCCACAGCCAGGGCGAACGCAACTTGTCCGTCCACGGCCCCGACTGCCCACGCCAGCCTTCCACGGCGAACTTCTGCGCCACCTGGCCCAGGCAGGTCAGCAGGCAGGCCGTCAACAGCAGCAGCCAGCTCATGGCGATACTCTGGGCAGAATGAGGATCACCATCTTGCCCTGGTGATAGCGGGTGCCATCCTCAGGCAGCAGGGCGAGTTCACGTTGCTCATCCTCACCCTTGACCCGCATCACCACGGCGACCGTGCCCGTGCGGCGGGCATCGTCGACCCACTGGCGGACGTTCTTGTCGTTCAACCGGCGACCGTCGCCCTCTGGAGTCGCCAGGCCGTACTTCAGTTCGCCGACGGTGTTGTAGAACGCCACGTTCGGCTGCTTCAGGCGCCAGGCCAGTGCCGATGCCGCGCCGAGGTCGTTGCTCATCAGATGGGTGGCGCCAGCCAGTTCGTCGAGGTGCTGCAGGATGAACTGGTCGGGCATCTTGTTGCCCTCCACCGACTTGGGCATTGCCGCTGGCAGCAGGGCCATCAGCAACAGGCTGCCGAACACCGGTGCTGCCCAACGGCGCAACGGCGACAGGGCCTGAGCCAGGCTGGCGACGGTCCAACCCGCCATCGCCATGCACATCAGCAGCAAACCGGTCGGTTCGTGGACGTACACCGGCTTCTTCAATTGCAGCCAGGCCAGTGCGATCAGGGCGACCACGCCCATCACCACGTTGAGCCAGCCGTTGATGCGCAGTGCGCGGCCTTGATGCAGGCGCAGCCGTTCTTCCACGGCGTGACCGATCAGCAGGGCCAATGGCAGCAGGCACGGGAAGATGTAGGTTGGCAACTTGCCCTTGCTCAGGCTGAAGAACAGCAACGGCATCAGCAGCCACAGCAGCAGGAACACGACCTTGGCCTGGGTACGGCTCTGCCAGGCCTGTTTCAGGGCCGGCGGCAGCAGGGCGATCCAGGGCAGGCTGTAGGCCACCAGCAGCGGCAGGTAGTACCAGAAAGGCGCACTGTGCTGGGCATCGTCACCGGCAAAGCGGCGGATGTGCTCATGCCAGAAGAAGAACCGCCAGTAGTCCGGCTCCTGGAGATGCACCGCCAGCACCCAAGGCAGGCTGACGACGATCGCCACCACCACGGCCACCGGGCCGAACACCAACAGTTCACGCCAACGTTTTTGCCAGAGCATCCAAGGCAGCGCGATCAGCACTGGCAGCAGCCAGGCAAGAAAGCCCTTGGTCATGAAGCCCATGGCACAGGCCAGCCCCAGTACCGCCCAGGCGGCAAGTCGTTGGCCGTTGCTGCGGCTGTCGACGGCAAACCACAGGGCCACCAGGCTGAGGTTGACCCACAGGGTGAACTGCGGATCGAGGTTGGCATAGACAGCCTGGCCGACCATGACGCAGAAGCTCATGTAGATCAGGGTGCAGACCAGGCTCTTGCGCGGGTCGTTCCACAGCCGGCGTGCCACCAGGTAGCACAGGATCAGGCTCAGCCCGACGCTCAGTGCCGAGGCAAAACGCACGCCGAACAGGTTCTGGCCGAACAGCCCCTGGCTGAGAGCGATCATCCAGTAGCCGGCTGCGGGTTTTTCGAAGTAGCGCAGCCCCATGAAGTGCGGCGAGACCCAGTTGCCGGTCAGCAGCATCTCCTGGCTGACCTGGGCGTAGCGGGTTTCGTCGGGAATCCACAAGCCATGGCCGCCCAGTGGCAGCAGGAAGGCCAGCACGAACAGGCCGAGCAGCAGCGGTAGCGTCCAGCGTCTGCTCATGAGCCTTGCACTCCCAGCCAGCCCTCACGGCCTTGCAGGTTGCCGCGTTGCACACTGGCAACGGGCAAGGAGTCGAGCGAGGCGGGGAGCAGCTCGCCCAAGGGTTCGAACGTAATTTCGCGCTGGCGTGCATCGGCCAGCAACTGGCGGAAGTCCTGAGCCATCAGAATCCCTTCTACCTCTGCATGGATGGTGTAGACGTTGAGTGCCTGTGGGCGGAAGCGCCCCAGGATGAATGCGTTGAACTGCGCGGCAGTCACCTGCGGGCCGACGACCTCGTCGAAGGTCGGCAGGTCCACCGGAATTTGCGGCGCCCCTGGCGAGCCGTCGGCCAGGCGAGGGCGGAACAGGCCAGTACCCCGGCAATCGCTGTTGTAGCGAAAGCCGAAGGCCTGCTTGGCCTCGATGACCCGTTCGTCCGCGCGCCAACCGGCGACGGCCGAACAGTCCACCGGTGCGCCGAGGATGTCACTGAGGGTGTCGACGCCCTGACGGATCTGCTCGGTCAGTTGCGCCAGGCTCCAGTGCCCGGCATTGGCCTGCCAGCCGTGGTGATCCCAGGCGTGCAGGCCAACCTCGTGGCCAGCGTCCCGGGCCTGACGCATCAGGTGCCCGAGGTCGCGGCCAATCGGCTTGCCGGGCCAGGCGGTACCGGCCAGGAGAATGTCCCAGCCGTACAGCCCGGCAGCATTGGAGCGCAGCATCTTCCACAGGAACTGCGGGCGGATCAGGCGCCACAAGTGGCGCCCCATGTTGTCCGGCCCGACACTGAAGAAGAACGTCGCCTTGACCTGCGCCTCGTCGAGCAGCTCCAACAGGCGCGGCACACCTTCACGGGTGCCGCGGTAGGTATCGACATCGATGCGCAACCCTGCCTGCATCAGCGTGCTTCTTCTGCCGGGCGGGTCTCGTTCTCGCGCATGGCTTCACGCAGGAAGAAGTCCAGGGTGTTGCCAATGGTTTCGCGCATCTCCACGGTCGGCTCCCAGTTCAGCAGGCGCTTGGCGTTGGCGATGCTCGGCTTGCGGTGGGACACGTCCTGGTAGCCGCCGCCGTAGAACGCCTTGCTCTCGACGTCGCGGAAGCCGGCGAACGGCGGGAAGTGGCTGCGCAGCGGGTGGGCTTCGAACTGGCGCAGCAGTTCTTCACCGAGCTGGCGGATGCTGGCTTCGTTGTCCGGGTTGCCGATGTTGATGATCTGGCCGTTGCAGGCATCGTTGTCGTTGTCGATGATCCGCGCCAGGGCCTCGACGCCGTCGGCGATGTCGGTGAAACAACGCTTCTGCTCGCCGCCGTCGAACAGGCGGATCGGCGTGCCTTCAACCAGGTTCAGGATCAGCTGGGTGATGGCCCGGGAGCTGCCGATACGCGCCGAGTCCAGCCGGTCCAGGCGTGGGCCCATCCAGTTGAAGGGGCGGAACAGGGTGAAGTTCAGGCCTTTCTGGCCGTAGGCCCAGATGACCCGGTCGAGCAGCTGCTTGGACACCGAGTAGATCCAGCGCTGCTTGTTGATCGGCCCGACCACCAGGTTGGAGCTGTCTTCGTCGAAGTTCGGGTCCTGGCACATGCCGTAGACTTCCGAGGTCGACGGGAAGATCACGCGCTTGTTGTATTTGACGCAGTAGCGCACCAGGCGCAGGTTTTCTTCGAAGTCCAGCTCGAATACGCGCAGCGGGTTGCGGGTGTATTCGATCGGCGTGGCAATGGCCACCAGTGGCAGCACCACGTCGCACTTCTTGATGTGGTACTCGATCCACTCGGAGTGAATGCTGATGTCGCCTTCTACGAAGTGGAAGCGTGGGTGGTTGCGCAGGCGCTCGATGGCGTCGGAGCCGATGTCCAGGCCGTAGACTTCGTAGCGCTCATCGCTGAGCAGGCGCTCGGACAGGTGGTTGCCGATGAAACCGTTGACGCCGAGGATCAATACCCGGGTACGGCGGGTAGCGCGACGGGCGTCGGCGCCACGCAGCAGCGAGCCTTCGACCAGGCCCAGTTCGTTGGCCAGTTGCGGGCCGCTCAGGTACAGGCCGTTGTCATTGCGCTGGCCGGCGTTGATTACCAGCGAGTCTTCACCGCAGGCGATGCGCAGCGGCTCGGTGCTGATGACCCGGCCAGGGGCCAGGCCGTCGTTGCCCTTGACCACGTCGGCGCTCCAGACGATCAGCTTGTGCTCGCCGACCTGGCAGAAGGCGCCAGGGTAGGGCTGGGTCACCGCGCGCACCAGGTTGAACAGGGTTTCGGCAGGCGCTTGCCAGTCCAGGCGGCCATCGGCGGCGGAGCGGCGGCCGAACACGGTGGCCTTCGACTCATCCTGTGGGGTTTCACTGACTTTGCCCTGGCGCAGGTTCGGCAAGGTGTCACGCAGCAGGTCGGCGGCGGCGGCGCGCAGCTTGCCGTGCAGGCTCAGCGCGGTGTCGCTGCGTTCGATGGCCACCCGCAGCTGGGCGACGATGGCGCCGGCATCGGCGCGCTTGACCATGCGGTGCAGGGTCACGCCGGTTTCGGTTTCACCCTTGACCAGCACCCAGTTGGCCGGTGCACGGCCGCGGTAGCGCGGCAGCAGCGAGCCATGCAGGTTGAACGCGCCTTTGCGGCCGGTGGCCAGCAGCGGTTCGCTCAGCAGGTTGCGGTAATAGAACGAGAACAGGTAGTCGGGGTCGAGCTGGCTGATGCGCTCGACCCAGAGCGGGTGGTTGACATCCTCCGGCGCATGCACCGGGATGCCTTTGCGGGCGCACAGCTGTGCGACCGAGGCGTAGAAGGCGTTTTCCTTGGGATCGTCGGCATGAGTGAACACCGCTGCGATGTCATAGCCGCTGTCGAGCAGGGCTTCAATGCCGGCGCAGCCGATATCGTGGTACGCGAAGACAACCGTTTTTGCACTCATGAGTGAACCTGACCAGAAGTAGAGGAAGTGAAACCATCAACGGTGACGCTTTGCGCCGGCACAGGCGGCGGACCGCTGCGCAGCACTTTTTCGATGAAGAACCGCGGGCGGGCGCGCACATCGCTGTACATGCGGCCCAGGTACTCGCCAAGCAGGCCCATGCCGATGAACTGGCCGCCGGTGAACACGAACAAGACGGCGAACAGCACGAACAGGCCGTTACCGGCCCAGCCCGGGCCAAATGCCAGGCGCAGCACGATCAACCCGAAGGCGAACAGCACGCCGAGCGCGGCCATGCTGAAACCGACGATGCTCAGCAGGCGCAATGGCGTGGTGGTCATGCAGGTGATCAGGTCGAACATCAGGCTGATCAGGCGCATCGGGCTGTATTTCGAATCGCCGTGTTCACGCTCGGCGTGGGTCACCAGGATCTCGGTGGTGTGGCGGGCGAAGCTGTTGGCCAGGATCGGGATGAAGGTGCTGCGCTCGCGGCAAGCGAGCATGGCGTCGATCACCGTGCGCCGGTAGGCGCGCAGCATGCAGCCGTAGTCGCTCATGGCAACGCCGGTGGAGCGCTTGACCGCGTAGTTGATGACCTTCGACGGCCAGCGGCGCAGGGCCGAGTCCTGGCGGTTGCTGCGCACCGTGCCGACCACGTCGAAGCCGCGTTCGGCTTCGGCGACCAGGCGCGGGATTTCTTCAGGCGGGTTTTGCAGGTCGGCGTCGAGGGTGATCACCACGTCGCCCTTGCACTGTTCGAAACCGGCCATGATCGCCGCGTGCTGGCCGTAGTTGCGGTTGAGGATGACCGCCACGAACGGGCTGTTCTCGGCCTGGGCGGCGTCTTCGAGGATTTGCGCCGAGTTGTCGCGGCTGCCGTCGTCGACCAGCACGATTTCATAGGGGTGACGCAGCTGCTGGCAGGCTGCGCCAGTGCGGCGCAGCAGTTCAGGCAGGCTTTCCTGCTCGTTGTAGACCGGGATGACGATGGACACGCAGTTGATTGGGTACGGTCTCACGGGCGTTTCCCCACAACCTGTTCAATGGCGGTGACGACCCGGTCGAGGTCCTGGTCGGTCATGTCGGGGAACAACGGAATCGAGCACAGCCGCGCCGAGTTCCATTCGGTGTTCGGCAGCGACAGCTGCGGGTCACGCTGGCGGTACCAGGTGTGCAGGTGGGTGGCGATGAAGTGGATGCCGGTGCCGATGCCACGCTCCTGCAGGCCTTTCATGAAGGCTTCGCGGTCCAGGCCGCAGCGTTCGCTGTCGATGCGCAGGATGTACAGGTGCCAGGCGTGCTGCTGCGCATAGGCAGTCGGCACGGCCAGGGGCTGCACTGGCAGGCCTTCGAAGCGTTGCTGGTAGCGGGCGGCCAGCTCGGTTCGGCGGGCGTTGATCGCGTCCAGGCGCTTGAGTTGCACCAGGGCGATGGCGGCGTTGATGTCGGCAAGGTTGTACTTGAAGCCAGGCTCGATGACCTGGGCCTGGGGCTTGCGGCCGTGGGTCATGCGGTCGTAGGCATCGACACCCAGGCCATGGAACTTGAGCATGCGCACGCGGCTGGCCAGGGCCTCGTCGTCGCTGACGAACATAGCGCCTTCGGCGCAGGTCATGTTCTTGATCGCGTGGAACGAGAAGATGGCTGTACCTTTGGCACCGACATGGCGGCCTTTGTAGCGAGTGCCGGCGGCATGGGCGGCGTCTTCGATGACGGCGATGCCATGTTTGTCGGCCAGGGCGTACAGCGGGTCAAGGTCAAAGGCCGCACCGGCGTAGTGCACCGGAATGATGGCCTTGGTCCGCGGAGTGATGGCCGCTTCGATGCGCGATGCGTCGGTCATCAGCGTGTCGCGATCGACATCGACGAACACCGGCGTGGCGCCGAGCAGGGAAATCATGTTGGCCGTGGACACCCAGGTCTGCGACGGGGTGATGACTTCGTCCCCCGGGGCTATACCCAGTGCCAGCAAGGCGATGTGCATACCGCCGGTGGCCGATGACAGGGCTACCGCATGGCGGCAACCGACGTACTGCGCGAACTGCTCTTCAAGTGCCTGGTTCTGTGGCCCCGTCGTGATCCAGCCCGAACGCAGGACTTTTTCGACAGCCGCAATTTCTTCTTCGCCCATACTTGGACGTGAGAAGGGGAGAAACGCCTCACTCATGAGCACCTCGGTGATACAGGAAAAATGACAGAACCTATTGATTTCATTGGTTCAAATGCCAGCGTAGACGCAAAGCAGTTTTTTGCATCGACTGCACAGGCTAAAAGTTGTTGTGTTGCGCCAGGTCAGGGTTTTTCTGCGGGGGCTCAGTCATCCATGCCGTCGTGATTGTCAGGGGCTTATCCAGCCAAGGTTATGCTCGATTTTGTGAAAGAAGTATAAAAAAAGGGTCGCCTTATCATTACATTGCACACCTAGACAGCTGGGGTTCAGGTTGCTGAACGAAGTGTGAACCTACCAACAAATTTAATACGTTTAAACATCCATTCGGATGGCTGTAAAACAATGCTGGTAGTTGACCGAAAAGTCGCCCTTAGTTACAGGCTTGCTGTCGAGCCGGGGCGCTGGCTCAGGCCTTGGGAATATAGGCCACGCTTTGCTCATCACGGGCGTGCAGCCACTGCTCGCCACGGCTGGGCTGGGTGGTGACGACCTGGTGATCACCTTCCAGGTAGCCAAAGGGCGGCGCCTCGCCGTGGAGGTAATGCGCGACGATGATCGTGCGCTGTGGGTCCCAGTGCTTGCCGCTGGTGCGCTCCAGCCAGGCCATCAGGCTGGCGGTGTCGCCATTGCGGGGGTAATCCTCGGTTTGCGCCACATAGTAGAAGGGCGCACCACCCGTTTGGAGGTACATCGGCACCTTGTTATCTACCTCGACCATGACCATTTGCCATTGCGCCAAGGGGGCCTGACGGCTTGCCTGTTCGCGCACCGCCTCACCGAAGCGGATCACGCCGCCGCCACCGTTGCTCCAGGGCACCAGGATGCCCAGTACTGCCAGCAGCATGACTGCTGTCACCGCGAAGCCGGCCTGCAGACGCCGCCCGGCGGCTTCGCGCACGGCCATGCGCCGGGTGATCCACCAGGCACCAAGCAGCTGCGCGAAGGGCACCAGCGGCAGCACGTAGTAACTGCGCCGGCTGCCGCTGGCGGTGAAGAACAGCATCAGCAGGCCAAGGCCCTGGATCAGCCAGCGGGTATCCGGCTCGATTTGCCGCCAGTGGCGCAGGGCGACCCACACGGCAATGATCCAGCAGGGTGCCCAGGGCAGGGTGTAGACCGGCAGGTACACCAGGTAGGTGTAGATCGGCCCCAGGTTGTCGAATGGCTGGAAGAACCGCACCACGTTCTCGCGCAGTACTAGCCCGAGGCCGCTTTCGCCATAGGTTGGCTCGCCGTAGAGATGCGAGAGCACAAACGGCAGCATATAGAGCGCACCGGCCAGCAGCAGCGCAGCCAAAAGACGCAGGTTCAGGTGACGGCGCCAACGGCCCTCACGCAGCAAATGCGGCAGCAACACCAGGCCTGGCAGGATGAAGCCGATCAGGCCCTTGAACAGCGAGGTCAGCGCCAACAGCCCGAAGAAGCCGACATAGCGCCAGAAACGCGTGTCGTCCGGACCGCGCCAGTACCACCAGACCGAAGCCAGTACACCGCACACCGTCAGGATGTCAGCGGTGGCGACCCGCGCCCAGAACACGAAGTAGAAGGTCGAGGCCAGCATCCAGCCGGCGACCAGGCCGGTGCCCTTGCGGAACAGCCGTTCGCCGAGCAGGTAGGTCAGCCACACGCTCAACCATGCAGCGACCACCGAAGACAGGCGCAGCGACCAGGGCCCCAGGCCACCGGTCAGCCAGGCGCTGGCGGTGATCAGCCAGTAAGACAACAGTGGCTTGTCGTAATAGGCGCCGCCCTTGAGGTAGGGGTCGAAGTAGTCTCCGCTTTGCAGCATCTGCAGGGAGATATTGGCCCAGCGGGTTTCTGCCCCCCACAATTCGCGACTGCCCAGGCCCAGCAACAATAACAAGGCGGTGACGGACAGCAGTAACAGCAAAGCGCGGTGATCGGTTCTTTTCAGATTCATGACAAGACTGACTCTGCGGGCAGGCAAATTGTCGGCGAATCCTAGGCAGGGAAAAGTGTCGGAGGGGTGAAGAAAGGGTGAAAAAGTTGCGAAACGGCAGCCCTATAACCGCAGCAAATAATTACTTGCTACGGTTATTAATCCATTTAATGAATTTAAACGTTTTAACCCAGGTGGAACCTCATGATCAGTGGCAGTCCGTAGGGTAGGTAGATACGAAAGGAACGGCTGCGGTCCGTAACAGATTCACTGCACTGACCTGAGCCTTCGCCATAGCGTGGTACGGCTGATACCCAACTGCCGCGCCGCTTCGTCGAGATTGCCCTGGCAGTTGTCCAGGGTTTCCTGCACATGCCGCAGCTGGGCGGCCTTGCCAATGCTGTGCAGGTCCGACTCCCGGGAGGGCCTGGCACGGCTGGTTGGCGCGACACGTTCGCACAGCTCAGGCAGCACCCGCGCCAGATACGGTTCGTCCACGCCGTGTTCCCCCAGCAGTTCGTGGGCCGAAAGCATTGCCCGCTCGATCACGTTCTCCAGTTCACGCACATTGCCTGGCCACCCATATCGTGTCAGGTAAGGTAGCAGGGCGCTTGGTACCTCTGCCGCGCCGGGCGGCTGACCCTGGACCAGCAAGCGCTGGCTGATGCCTCGACAGATCAGGGCGATATCCTCGGGGCGCTCGCGCAATGGCGTAGTCTGCAGGCGCAGGATATTGAGCCGGTAATACAGGTCGGTACGAAAATCGCCACCTTGTATCGCGGCACTCAGGTCCTGATGGGTGGCAGCGATGATGCGCACATCGATCGTGATCGGCTCGGTGCCGCCCAAACGCAGCACCTCGCGCTCCTGCAGTACCCGCAACAGGCGCGTCTGCAACGACACGGGCATGTCGCCTATCTCGTCGAGGAACAGCGTGCCTCGGTGAGCCACTTCGAACAGGCCGGGCTTGCCGCCCTTGCGCGAGCCACTGAAGGCACCTTCCTCATAGCCGAACAGTTCGCTTTCCAGCAGCGATTCCGGGAACGCCGCGCAGTTGATGGCAACGAAGGGGCCTTGCCGACGCGGGCTCTCGTTATGGATGCCCTGGGCCAGCAGCTCTTTGCCGGTACCACTTTCACCGGTGATCAGGATGGTTGACTGGCTGGCGGCGAAACGCCTGGCCAGCTGCAGCATGTCGCGGTTGGCCCGGCTGTTGCCGTCGAGCTGCTCGAGGCGGTATCGGGCGGTAAAGGCACCGGGACGGCGAGTGGAGCGGATGCGTTGGTCCGCGCGCTGCACGGCGGTGGTGTCCTGGCAGGTCAGGACCAGGCCGGTGCGCTGGCCGTTCTCGAGGATCGGCAGCAGGTTGCTGACCACTGCATGTGAGCCGAGCCGGATCACCCGGTTTTCCTCGCCACCCTGTGCAAACGCCTGCTGCAGGTCCAGTTCCGGGCACAGTTGCTGCAGCGGACGGCCCAGCGCCGCGCTGAGCGGCAAATCCAGCAACTGAGCCAGTGCCGGATTGAGCGACTGCACCACCCCCTGGTTGTCGACCGCCGCCACACCGGTAGGGATGTGTTGCAGCACGGCGTTCAAGTGCCGGCGCTTGGCGATCTCGATACGTTGGCTGTCGAGAATGCCCAAGGCCTCTTCGAGCGCCTTGCGCACCGTGTCCTCGCTCAGTGACAGCACGCCGTGCAGGCCTGCCTGGTCCGCCAGCTCCACCACCGTCGAGGAACCGATGATGCTGCCACATCCCAGCCGCGCGGCCTGTTCGACTGCTTGGCGAGCTTCTTCCAGGGAGGTGTAGGCGGCCTGGTGAACCTGCACCGTGAACAGCGCGGCCATGGCCTGAAGGCCCTGGTCGATGCGGTTGTAGCTGAGCAAGGCCACTTGCGAGGCATGCTCGCGCGCCTGCCCCAATGCGCGCAGCAGGTCATCGCCGCCCACGCGCATCGTCAGTACCGGGCGCGCCAGGTGCTTGCGCAGGTAGGCGGCGGTGGCCCCGGCGCAGATGAACACGTCGGCTTCGCCGCGCAACTCCAGTTCGCGGGCGACCTGCAGTGCCTCGATTACCGAGGTGTCGAGCACTTCGATGTGGGTGTCGGGGTAGTTCGCGGCGAGCGCGACCACCATATGGGCGAGGCGGCTGCGTTGCCGGGGGCGCTGCAGGTGGCTGATCAGCACGACGACCTGAGAAGTGGGGGAGTGCATGGCGGCGCCTGTTCAGAATTGAAGTGTTTCCATGATGAACTGCTTTGTTTCACATGTGAAATATGGCGTCTCGTCAGGTTTTCCAAAAAGTCGCTGCAGGCCAGGTTCGACGGGGTCTGCAGGTGACCTGGCAAAGTTGGCCCAGGGGTTGCTCTAGCTGGCCTGCCCACTTGAAACCGAAGGCAGGACCATTGATTCATGAGCAGTTCCTCTACGACTTGTCCGGCAGGCGACACACTCGCGGTCGCGACCGATGAGCAGCGCCTTGTCGACTTCATCCGTGAGCAGGCAACGGCAACGCGCGTTCACGTGCAAGCCCGCAAGCGCCTGAGCGGCGGTGCCATCCAGGAAAACTGGCTACTCGAATTGCTGATTGAGGGCGGCCCTTGGGCCGGTGCCCGGCGCTGGGTGTTGCGCAGCGATGCGCTGTCCGCGCTGCCGGCCAGCCTCGACCGCGCCCAGGAGTTCGCCGTGTTGCAGGTGGCCCACCGGGCCGGGGTGAAAGTGCCGCGACCGCTCTGGCTGTGCCGCGATACCCAGGTCAACGGGCGGGTGTTCTTCCTGATGGAGTATGTGCCGGGTGTCGCAGCCGGGCGACTTCTCAGTGCAGGGGCGGGCGCCCAGGGCCAGGCCCGGTTGGCGGAGCAGCTTGGCGCCAACCTGGCTCGCCTGCATCAGATCCGCCCGCCGAGTGCGGCGCTGGATTTCCTGCCCGTGCCGCAGCGTTCGCCGGCCCTGGCCACCGTCGATGCCTATCGTCGTTACCTCGACACCCTCGACGATGCCTATCCGGCACTGGAGTGGGGCCTGCGCTGGTGCGAGCTGCATGCCCCGCCCGACAGCCGTCTGTGCCTGCTGCACCGCGACTACCGCACGGGCAACTACCTGGCCAGCGAGCAGGGACTGGAGGCGGTGCTGGATTGGGAGTTCACCGGCTGGGGCGACCCTTGCGAGGACCTGGGTTGGTTCACCGCCCCATGCTGGCGCTTCACGCGCCCTGACCTGGAGGCCGGTGGCATTGGCCAGCTGGCGGATTTCCTGCGTGGCTATCACCAGGTATCGCCACTGTGGATCGAGCCCCGCCAACTGCACTACTGGCAGGTCATGGCGACCCTGCGCTGGGCAGTGATCGCACTGCAGCAGGGGCAGCGCCACCTGTCCGGCGAAGAGCCTTCCCTGGAGCTGGCACTGACTGCGCGCCTGCTGCCGGAGCTTGAGCTCGACATCCTGAACATGACCGGAGCCGATGCGCCATGACCCAACCGTACGCCCATGAGTTGCTCGAAATCGCCCGCCATACCTTGCTGGAGCAAGTATTACCGGCGCTGCCCGGCGAGCTTCGCTACCCGACGTTGATGATCGCCAATGCCATGGCCATCGCCGCCCGGGAAACCCGCCTGGACGCCGCCGTCAGCCTTAAGGAGCAGACGCACCTGGCTGCGCTGACCGATGCGCCCGCCCCGTCGTTGCAGGACGCCCGACGCCAGCTGGCGCGGGCGATTCGCCAAGGTCGCCACGACACCCTGCACAGTGCTCGCACCCTGGCCGGGACGCTGCGCCAGGTGACCCTCGACCGGCTGGCGATCAGTAACCCCAAGGCCGTGCGCTGAGCACGGCGAGCCCCTGTTTCAAGACCGACAAGCACGAACAAGGACAATCATGAACTTCGCCCTCCCAGACGAACTGCTCGAACTGCAGGCCAGAACCCGCACTTTCATTGCCGAACAGGTCATTCCGGTCGAAAACGACCCACGCCAGGATGCCCACGGCCCCAGTGACGCCCTGCGCCGGGACCTGCAGGCCCGCGCCCAGGCAGCGGGCCTGCTGACGCCTCATGCCAGCCGCGAAATGGGTGGGCTGGGCCTGAGCCATGCGGCCAAGGCCATCGTCTTCGAAGAGGCCGGTTACTCGCCCCTGGGCCCGGTGGCGCTGAATATCCATGCCCCGGACGAAGGCAACATCCACCTGATGGACGTGGTAGCTACCGAAGCGCAAAAGGACCGCTGGTTGCGGCCTCTGGTCCAGGGGCACGTGCGTTCGTGCTTCGCCATGACCGAACCGGCGCCGGGTTCGGGGTCTGATCCATCGATGCTGCGTACTACCGCCACCCGTGATGGCGACGATTACCTGATCAACGGCCGCAAATGGTTGATCACCGGGGCCGACGGCGCCGGCTTCGCGATCATCATGGCACGCATGGAGGATGGCTCGGCGACCATGTTCCTGTCCGACATGCAGCGCGACGGGATCATCCACGAACGTCAGCTGGATACACTGGACAGCTGCTTCACCGGCGGCCACGGGCAACTGCGCTTCGACAACCTGCGGGTACCGGCCAGCGATGTGCTGGGCGAGATCGGCAAGGGCTTCCGCTATGCCCAGGTGCGCCTGGCACCGGCGCGCCTGACCCACTGCATGCGCTGGCTCGGCGCTGCGCGACGGGCCCACGACATCGCCTGTGACTACGCACGCACCCGCGACGCGTTCGGCAAGCCGCTGGGTGAGCATCAGGGCGTAGGCTTCATGCTGGCCGACAACATGATGGACCTGCATGTGGTGCGCCTGGCGGTCTGGCACTGCGCCTGGGTGCTCGACCAAGGCCAGCGCGCCAATGTCGATTCGAGCATGGCCAAGGTGATCAGCGCCGAGGCGCTGTGGCGGGTGGTCGATCGCTGCGTACAGGTGCTGGGCGGGCGTGGTGTGACCGGGGAGACCGTGGTGGAGCGGATCTTCCGCGACATTCGCCCATTCCGCATCTACGACGGCCCGAGCGAAGTACACCGCATGAGCCTGGCGAAGAAATTCCTCGACCAGCGCCCGGGAGCCCACTGATGCAGCCGACTGTTGCCCGACTGTTCGCCCTTGATGGGCGCCGCGCCCTGGTGACCGGCGCCTCCAGTGGCCTTGGCCGACATTTCGCCACTACCCTGGCGGCGGCCGGTGCCGAGGTGGTGGTGACGGCCAGGCGCCTGGCGCCGCTGCAGAGCCTGGTCGAGTCCATCGAGCTGGCCGGTGGTCGCGCGCGGGCCCTGGCCCTGGATGTGACCTGCCGTGACGATGTGTGCCGGGTGCTCGACACCGCCGGCCCGCTGGATGTGCTGGTCAACAACGCCGGGGTGAGCGACAGCCAGTCGCTGCTGGCCTGCGACGACCAGAGCTGGGACCGGGTGCTCGACACCAACCTCAAAGGGGCCTGGACCGTGGCCCAGGAGTGCGCCCGGCGGATGGTCGCCGCGGGGCAGGGCGGCAGCTTGATCAATGTGACCTCGATCCTCGCCAGCCGCGTGGCCGGCGCCGTCGGCCCCTATCTGGCGGCCAAGGCCGGGCTTGCCCACCTGACCCGCGCCATGGCCCTGGAACTGGCGCGCCATGGCATCCGGGTGAACGCCCTGGCGCCGGGCTACGTGATGACCGAGCTCAACGATGCCTTCCTGGCCGGCGAGGCCGGGGAGAAGCTGCGCTCGCGTATCCCCAGCCGGCGCTTCAGCCAGCCGCAGGACCTGGACGGCGCCTTGCTGTTGCTGGCCAGCGATGCTGGGCGGGCCATGAGCGGCACCGAGATCGTGGTCGATGGCGGGCATCTGTGCAGCAGCCTGTGATCTGACGCGGACCCACGCCTGAGGCGAGAACAACAATAAGCAGGAGAAGTTTATGTACCTTCAATGCCTGGATAACCTGTCGATGGGGTGTCAGTGATGATTCACCCAACCTTCGAACATGAGCTTGCCCCCAACGAAGCCAACCATGTGCCCCTTTCACCCTTGTCGTTCCTCAAGCGCGCCGCCCAGGTGTACCCGCTGCGTGAGGCCGTGGTCTATGGCGAGCGGCGCTACAGCTACCAGCTGCTGCACCAGCGCAGCCGCGCCCTGGCCAGTGCGCTGGAGCGGGTTGGCGTTCAGCCGGGCGAGCGGGTGGCGATACTCGCGCCGAACATCCCTGAAATGCTCGAGGCGCACTATGGCGTGCCCGGTGCGGGCGCCGTGCTGGTGTGCATCAATATCCGCCTGGAGGCGCGCAGCATTGCCTTCATCCTGCGTCATTGCGCAGCCAAGGTACTGATCTGCGATCGCGAGTTCGGCGCAGTCGTCCATCAGGCACTGGCCATGCTCGACACACCGCCATTGCTGGTGGGCATCGACGATGACGCGGCCGAGCCGGGCGAGCTGGCCGACGACCTGGACTATGAGACGTTCCTGGCCCAGGGCGACCCGGCCAGGCCGCTGAGCGCGCCGCAGAATGAATGGCAGTCGATCGCCATCAACTACACCTCTGGCACCACGGGTGACCCCAAGGGTGTGGTGCTGCATCACCGCGGCGCCTACCTCAACGCCTGCGCCGGGGCGCTGATCTTCCAGCTCGGGCCGCGCAGCGTTTACCTGTGGACCTTGCCAATGTTCCACTGCAACGGCTGGAGCCACACCTGGGCGGTGACCCTGTCCGGTGGCACCCATGTGTGCCTGCGCAAGGTCCAGCCCGAAGCGATCCACACCGCGATCGCCGTGCATGGCGTGACCCATTTGAGCGCTGCGCCGGTGGTGATGTCGATGTTGATCCATGCCGAGCGCGCCGGCGTGCCGAGCGGGCCGGTGTCGGTGATCACTGGCGGCGCCGCGCCAGCCAGCGCGGTGATAGCCGCGATGGAGGCACGCGGCTTCAGCATCACCCACGCCTACGGCATGACCGAAAGCTACGGCCCCAGCACCCTGTGCCTGTGGCAGCCGGGTGTCGACGAGTTGCCACTGGAAGCCCGGGCCCAATTCATGAGTCGCCAGGGCGTCGCTCACCCGATGCTTGAAGAGGCCACGGTGCTGGATGCGGACACCGGCCGCCGGGTGCCGGCCGACGGCCTTACCCTTGGCGAACTGGTGGTGCGGGGCAACACGGTGATGAAAGGCTACCTGCACAACCCGGAGGCGACCCGTGCCGCGTTGGCCAACGGTTGGCTGCACACGGGCGATCTGGCCGTGCTGCACCCGGACGGTTATGTGGAAATCAAGGACCGGGCCAAGGACATCATCATTTCTGGCGGCGAGAACATCAGTTCGCTGGAGATTGAAGAAGTGCTCTACCAGCACCCGGAGGTGGTCGAGGCTGCGGTGGTGGCGCGTCCGGATTCGCGCTGGGGTGAGACGCCTCACGCTTTCGTCACGCTGCGCGCTGATGCACTGGCCACCGGGGACGATCTGATTCGCTGGTGCCGTGAGCGTCTGGCGCACTTCAAGGCGCCGCGCCATGTGTCGCTCGTGGGCCTGCCCAAGACCGCCACTGGCAAGATTCAGAAGTTCATCCTGCGTGAGTGGGCCCGGCAACAGGAGGCGCAGATCGCCGACGCCGAGCATTGATCGAGTGCAACTGCTGCTCAGCGGCCGCTAGCGCAGGAGTGCCAGCGGCCGTGTGATACCTCTCTAGTAACCTCTGAAGATCTCCCCGATGCTGGTAATCGGATGCCCCATGTGCTGCTCCGTACCCCGGTTGACCAGGGACGGCCGCGGGGCAAGAAGGGCACTCAGGAAAATGGCCAGTGTTAACACGGCAAGTAGAAAACCAAATCGGCGCATAGGATCCTCCGGCGTTTTTTATAGTTGTTGTTTTCGGGTTCAATCCGAGAAAGCACGGTTATTGCCCTGGCTTTTGCTCGCGTGCGAATGACTTGGTCGTGGCTACGATGTCCTGGTCGCCGTAGCCCATTGCAGCCGCACGCTGCACGACCTGGCACACCGCATCGAATACCGGGGTCCAGACGCCTTGTGCGTGCAGGGATTGGGCAATGTGCGCGAAGGCGTCCGCATGCACATCGAGCCTCGCCTGGTCGCCTTCGAAGTCTTGCGTTTCGAGCCGGCGTACGGCTTCCTCCAGTGCGTCAGCGACGAAAAAACGTGATGTGTCGAGCAGGAGCTTTGCCGTCTTCGAAACAGGCAGGCCAAAACGATCGCCGGCCCCCACGGCCTCGAAGAACGTCACCATGGCGGCAAACGCATGCGCGTGAAGGACGGTCGCAAAGGCCATTGCTTCGTCCCAGGGAAGGAAAACTGTGTGGCCGGCGAGCCCCTCAAGCAGCGCCCGATGCTGCTCGAAGGCTTCATGATCGCCGGTATGAATGCTGTGGCTTTCGCGGTGGCCGACGTTACGGGGGTAGGCCACGATCATCCCTTTGACGTAATGGCCGCCCGCCTGATTGACAAGGCCCTGAAGCGCCAGGCCTTCGTCTTGGGCGTTGGTGGTGTAATCGACGATCGTTCGATTGGCCAGTGCAGGCATCACACCCGGCATCCCGAGCACCGCGTGTGTCGCCTGGTTGTCCAGCAGTACGAAGATCGTGGCCGGGCTGGCAACCAGCGCGGCCTCGGCGCTGTCGCACAGGTGAGCACCCGCGGCGACGAGCGCCGAGGCTTTGCCGGGTGATCGGTTCCAGATCGCCACGCGTTTACCTTGCTTGAGCAGCGCGTGCGCCATGATCGTTCCCATGGCACCGAGCCCGACCACGGACACATCAAATTCAAAGCTTTCATCATTTTGTTCACGCACGGTCAAACCCTCTTGATTGTTGTTTTACTTGAGTAGCCATCAGATGCAGCCTTTGCTCACAGCAGGTGCTGTGAGCGTGCCCAATCCGTCGTGTCAGCCAGCGTCCGCTCAAAGGCGATGAAGATCGCCTCGATATCGTCCTGGGTGGTAATCAACGGCGGGCAGAACGCGATCGTGTCGTAGATGGCGCGAATGATCAGCCCATGCTTGTGGGCCTGTTTGAACACATAGCCACCCAATGCACCTGGCTGGGCGAACGGTTGGCCGGTGGCCTTGTTCGCCACCAGCTCGATCCCGCCTATCAGCCCGACGCCTCGGACGTTGCCGACCAGCGGGTGGTCTTCGAACGCGCGCAGGTGGCGCTGAAACACGGGGGCCAGATGCTGCACATGGCCAATCAGGTCGCGCTCTTCGATGATGCGGATGTTTTCCAGCGCAACCGCCGTGGCGACGGGGTGGCCCGTGCAGGTCAGGCCGTGGGCGAATGCCCCCAGGCGCCGGCTCTGGCTCACCAGAACATCGTTAATGGCGTCGGACACCACCACAGCCGCCAGCGGCTGGTAGGACGAGGTGAGTTGTTTGGAGAGCACCATGATGTCGGGCTGGATGTCGTACAACTGAGCCCCGAACATCGTGCCGAGCCTGCCAAATCCGGTGACGATCTCGTCGATCACCACGAGGATGTCGTAGCGCTTGCACACTGCCTGGATCGCCGCCCAGTAACCTGTGGGAGGGGGGATCACGCCGCCTGCCGCGATCACCGGCTCGCCGATGAAGGCAGCGATGGTTTCCGGCCCTTCGGCAAGGATGTAGCGTTCCAGTTCGTTCGCCAGACGGACCGTAAAGGCCTCTTGCGTTTCTCCTGGCCGAGCAGATCGGTAGAAGTTCGGGCAGGTCAGGTGATGAACCGGGATGGCCGGCAGGTCGAAGTCACGATGAATCGAGGGGATGCCGGTCAGGCTCCCGGCAGCGACGGTGGCGCCGTGGTAGGCCTGCTGGCGAGAGATGAACTTCTTCTTGTGCGGTTTGCCCAGCGCGTTGTTCACGTACCAGACCATCTTCACCATCGAGTCGTTGGCTTCGGAGCCTGAGTTGGTGAAGAACACATGGTTCAGGTCACCCGGCGCCAGCTCGGCCAGCTTGGCGGCGAGCGCTGCCGCCGGGGCATTGGTCTTGTGGCTGAAGCTGTGGTAGTAGGGCAGTTGCTTGAACTGCTCGACGGCGGCGTTGACAAGGCGCTGTTCACTGAAGCCCAAGGCAACGCTCCACAGGCCCGACATCGCCTCGATGTAGGCGTTGCCCTGTTCATCGAAGACCCGCACGCCGTCGCCGCCGGCGATCACGAAGGGCCCGACTTCCTGATGCTGCGCCAGGTTGGTGTTGGGGTGGATGAGTGAGGCCAGGTCGTTGTGGACCGTTGAGGGGGTGGTGTTCATTGGCTCAAGTTCCTGTCGCAGGCAGAGGCGCCCGCAAGTGGGCAGGTTGCGTGCGCACTGTTTACCGCCACAGAGCGCACGGCAGAACCCCGCGGTTACTGGCTAAGCGCTGCCGCGACCGATTCGCCGAAGGCTTTCAGGCCATGTTCGAGCTGGTCGGTCGGGGTGTTCACCGGCGGCATCAGCTTGATGATTTCGCCGTTCGGGCCGCAGCGGTCGACCAGTACACCCGCCTGCAGCACACGCTGCTGGGCATCCTTGGCGAACGCGACGTTGCCGCGACCGAAGTCGATGCCGGCGATCATGCCGCGCGAGCGGGCGGAGGCGACGCCCGGGATCTCTGCGAAACCGGCAACTGCACGGGTCATGGCTGCGCTGTTGTCGGCCAGCACCTTCAGGAACTGCTCGTCGCGCCAATAGCCAAGCGCGATCTGCGCGGTCAGGAAGGCCAGCTGGTTGCCGCGGAAGGTACCGATGTGATCGCCCGGTTCCCACATATCCAGCCCGGCGCGGATCAACACGATCGCCATCGGCAGGCCAAAGCCGCCGATCGATTTCGCGCAGGTGATCAGGTCCGGCACGATCCCGGAGCGCTCGAAACCGAAGAAGTCGCCCGTGCGGCCGCAGCCGGCCTGAATCTCGTCACAGATGAGCACCACACCGTGATCGGCAGTCCACTGGCGCAAGCGCTGCAACCACAGGTTGGAGGCTGGGTAGACGCCTGCCTGAATCTGCACCGACTCCACGATCACGGCGGCCGGCAGTTCCGACCCGCTGCCCTGGTCGTTGGCCAGGCGCTCGAGGAAGCCGATGCTGTCGAATGCGCCATAAGGGCTGTCTTCGTACGGCACGAACACCACGTCGGTGGACAGCCCGGGGCCTCGGCGCGTGCGATTGCCAGTGACGGCCAGCGCGCCGGCCGTCATGCCGTGGTAGGCGCCGTAGAAGGAAACGACCTTGGTGCGCCCCGTTGCCTTGCGCGCCAGCTTCAGTGCCGCCTCGACGGCGTCGGCACCGGTCGGGCCGGTGAACTGCACCTTGTAGTCCCAGCCGCGAGGCTCGAACAAGTCACGTTCGATCGACTCCAGGAACTGGCGTTTGGTGGTGGTGTGCAGGTCGAGGGCATGGGTCACGCCGTTGGCCGACAGGTAGGCGATCAACGCATCGCGCATGCGCGGGTCATTGTGGCCATAGTTCAGGGCGCCGGCGCCGGCGAAGAAGTCCAGGTACTCGCGGCCATCCTCGCCGCGGATCTTGCTGCCCTGGGCGGTATCGAACACCAGCGGCAAGTCGCGGCAGTACATCCGCACGTTGGATTCGAGCCGTTCGAACGTTTCGATGTTGTTCATGCATAACCTCTTGCAATGATGGGGTGTCGTGGGGCGGTCAATGCTTGAACATCACGTGGCGGACCACGGTGTAGTCTTCCAGGCCGTACATGGACAGGTCCTTGCCGTACCCCGACAGCTTCACGCCGCCATGGGGCATCTCGCTCACCAGCATGAAGTGGGTGTTGACCCAGGTGCAGCCGTACTGCAGGCGGGCGGCCAGGCGATGTGCCCGCCCCACGTCGGCGGTCCACACCGAAGAGGCCAGGCCGTAGTCCGATTCATTGGCCCAGGCCAGTACCTGGGCTTCGTCCTCGAAGGACGAGACGGTGACTACCGGGCCGAAGATTTCGCGGCACACCACCTCGTCCGCTTGCGTGGTGCCGGCCAGGACTGTGGGTTCGAAGAAAAATCCGGCTCCTGCCACGCGCTTGCCGCCGGTGACCACCTCGATGTGCGGCAGCTCCTTGGCGCGGTTGACGAAGCCCTCGACTCGCTCCAGGTGCTCGTGAGTGATCAACGGGCCCATTTCGGTTGCCGGGTCGTCCTGAAGCCCGCACTTGATGCTGGCGACCGCTTCGCCGAGCTTGCGAACGAACGCTGGGTAGACTGCCTTCTGTACATAGAGGCGGCAGGCGGCGGTGCAGTCCTGGCCGGCGTTGTAGAAGCCGAAGGCGCGGATGCCCTCGACGGCGGCGTCGATGTCGGCATCGTCGAAGACCAGCACGGGGGCTTTGCCCCCCAGCTCCATATGCATGCGTTTCACGCTGTCGGCCGTGCCTTCGATGATGCGGCTTCCGGTACGTACCGAACCGGTTAGCGACACCATGCGCACCAGAGCATGACTGGTCAGCGGCTCACCCACCGTGGCGCCGCGCCCATGCACGATGTTGACCACCCCGGCGGGGAAGATCTCGGCGAGCAGCTCCCCCAGCTTCAAGGTGCTCATCGGGGTGTGCTCGGAGGGTTTCAGGACCACGGTGTTGCCGCCGGCCAAGGCCGGGCCGAGCTTCCACGCCGCCATCAGCAACGGGTAGTTCCACGGCGCGATGGAGGCGACGACACCGACCGCGTCGCGGCGGATCATCGAGGTGTGCCCCGGGATGTACTCGCCCGCCGCCGAGCCTTGCAGGCAGCGAACGGCGCCGGCGAAGAAGCGGAACACGTCCGACACGGCGGGCAGTTCGTCCTGCAGCACGGCCGTGAACGGCTTGCCGCAGTTATCCGCCTCCAGGCGGGCGAACGTCACGGCCTGTGCGTCGATGCGGTCGGCGAGGGTCAGTAGCAGTGCCGCACGGTCCTTGGGTGGTGTTTGCGACCAGGCTTCGAAGGCCGCATCCGCGCTTTTTACCGCGGCATGCACCTGGGCATCGCTGGCCTCGTTGGTGTGTACCAGGACGCTGCCCAGGGACGGATTGTAAACGGCCAGGTCGTCGCCTTCGCCGGCCACCAGGGCGCCATTGATCAGGAGCTTTGTTTGCATGTCGATTCTCGTCTTTGCACGGCAAGGCCTGTGGCCTGCCTTGGGATTGTCGTCAGAGCGTTCGATGGAAAGGTGGCGTGCATTACGCCAGGGCGTCGGGGACCGGGTTACGGAACAGGCTGGTCCGGCAGGCGAGGTAGATCAGCCCAAGGGCGAGCCAGCAACTGCCCATGATCAGCGCGTCTTTGTCCAGGCTGGCCAGCATCCACCCGGCCGTGACCAGGCCGATGAGGGGGCAGAGCACCCCACGCACCAGTCCGGCGCCATCCTTGATGCGCGCATCGAAGGTGAGGCGCAAGGCGCAGAGGTTGACGGCGGTGAAGGCGAGAAAGGCGCCGAAGTTGACCAGGGACGTCGCAGTTGCGATCGTCAGGCCAAACCCGGCGGTGCCGAATACACCGCATAGCAGGATGTTGAAGGCCGGGGTCTTGTAGCGAGGGTGCAGCGCGCCGAACAAGCGCCGGGGCAGTTGGTTGTCCCGGCCAAGGGCGTAGAGCAGCCGACCCACGCTGGCCTGGAATGACATCCCCGCAGCGAAGTGGGCGACGATGATCCCGCCCAGGACCACAGCGAAGAACAGGTCGCCGCCGATCATCCGGGCAATCTCGAAGGCGGCCCCGTCCACCAGCTCGAACGTGGGCGAGGGGTGCGCCAGGTACATGAAGTACGAGGAACCGACGTAGACCGAACCGCCGATCAGCGCGACCAGCAGGATGGCGCGTGGCAGCGTGCGGCCGGGGTCGCGGGTTTCTTCGCTCAGCGTGGACAGCGCGTCAAAGCCCAGGAACGAGTACGCGGCAATGGCGGCGCCGGCCATGCTGGTGGCGAAAGGCACGTCCTGATTGAAGAACGGCTTGGCCGACAGCAGCCCGCCAGGGCCGTTGGCCGCCACGATGTAGTGCACGCACAGCCCTATGAACACGACGATGATGACCAGTTGCACCACCATCAACAGCACGTTGAAGCGGTTGGCCACCTGAATGCCGAGCACATTGAGCAGCGATGTGGAGACGATGAAACCCGTGATCCACACCCACTGGGGCACTTCTGTAAACGCCATGTTGAGGTAGCTGGCGCCGAGCAGCCAGATCAGCATCGGGATGAAGAAGTAGTCGAGCAGGGCGGCCCAGCCCACCATGAAGCCGAGGTTGGCATTGAGCATCTTGCGGGTGTAGGTGTAGGCCGAACCTGCCACCGGGAACACCCTGACCAGTCGGCCATAGCTCAAGGCCGTGAACACTACGCCGGTGGCTGCGACCAGGTAGGCCATGGCCGTGGTGTTGCCGCTGGCCTGGGTGATCACGCCATAGGTGCCGAAGACGATCAGCGGGGCCAGAAATGCCAGGCCGAACAGCAGCACGGAAAACGGGCCCAGGGTGCGCCTCAACGAGGCGTCGGGGGTTGACTGACTCATGACAGTGCCCTCTTACGCGACGAAGTGGTAAGCGGTGGTGATGATGTCGTGGTAGGCCGCTACGGACATCGCCTTGGCATTGCTGGCGTCCGAGAAGTTCTGCTTGGACTTTTCGGCAATGGTCAGGAAGTCGCCCTCGCGCACACCCTTGACCTCGGCGAAGCGGGGAATGCCCAGGTCCTTGCTCATCTGGAACAGGTGGCCGACGGCGGCCTCGGCGGCGTCGACCGGTGACAGCGTGGGGTCGATCCCCAGCGCGTAGGCCACCTGGGCATGGCGGACGATATCGGCGTCACGGTTGTGGCCGAATACGAAGGGCAGGAAGATCGCGTTGCCCACGCCGTGGGGCGTGTCGTACATGCCACCGATGGCCTCGGAAATGCAGTGCACGCTGCCGACGTCGGCGTTGCCGAAGGCCATCCCGGCGATCAGGCTGGCCACCAGCATCTGCTCCCGGGCGGCCTGGTTGTCGGGCTCCTGCACGGCCGCCTTGAGGTGCTGGCTGATCAGGCGGATGGCATGCAGCGCCAGGCCATCGCTGATCGGGTTCGCCACGCGGCAGGTGTAGGCTTCGATGGCATGGGTCAGGGCATCCATGCCGGTTGCGGCGGCAATCGACGATGGCAGCGTGTCGGTGATGTGGGCGTCGAGCAACGCCAGTACCGGGCCGATGCGGTAGTCCAGGACGTTCATCTTGAAATGGCGGGCGGTGTCGGTGATCACCGAGAAGCAGGTGACTTCGCTACCGGTGCCTGCCGTGGTCGGGATGGCGACGATAGGGGGGATGGCACGGGTGAGCGTGAATGACCCCTCGTAGTCTTCGATCCGACCCTCATGGGTGAGCAGCAGGCTGATGGCCTTGGCCGCATCCATTGCGCTGCCACCCCCCACGGCCAGCAGGCCATCGATACCCGTGCCCCGATAGCGTTGCGCGGTGTGGTTGATGTCTTCGCTGCGCGGGTTGGCCTTGATGTCCGCCACTTCTTCGAAGGCGATGCCGGCCTTGTCCAGGCTGGTGTAGATGCTGTCCAGCAGCCCTGCCGCCTTGACCCCGGCATCGGTCACGATCAGTACACGTGCCAGGCCGAGGTCCCGCAGATGTTCACCGGTGCGTTCGCGCAGGCCGGGTTCCATCACGATCTTGCTGGGGAGTAAGAACTTGAATTCCATACGTACCTCTTGCTCAATTGTTGTCATTGTTGAAAGGGCAGTGGAGGATCACCCGCGCCTGGCCGTGGTCAACGGCTCAGGCGTGTGATGTGGGCCGGGCGCTGACGCACAGGCCGGAATGTTGTTGTTTTAAGTTCGGGTCAAACGTGTTGCGAAAAGCCTCCAGCGGAATAAAAAGAGGGGCGACCAAGCGACGCGCCCCTAAAAGGAAATCCGTGTTAGCGCATGTGCCCCGTCAGCAGGGACAGCAGCGTGCCCGACAGGCATGTCGGCAAGTCGTGCCCCATCCCGGGCAGCAGCACCAGGTTGGCGCCGGGAATTGCCGACGCCGTGGCGAACCCGCCGTTGGTGGCGACCATGAGGTCTTTGTCCCCATGAATGACCAGTGTCGGGCAGCGAATCCGCTGCAACTCCTCGGTACGGTCACCGGAGTTGATGATCGCGCCGATCTGCCTGGCGGTGCCGAGGTTGCCGGCCTCACCGCCACCTCGCGGCCAGGCCTGCATGGCGTAGTCACGCAAGGCCGGCTCGTTCCACTCCAGCCGCGACCCGATCAGGCCCATGATGTCCACGTAGTCGCGAACGCTTTCGTGCTGGTTGCGCGGCGGGCGGCGCAGGAGCTGGAACAGGGCTTTGAGCGCCGGCTGGCCGACACGCAGTGAGCCTGTCGTGGAAAAGATCGAGGTCAGTGTGCTGACACGCTCCGGGTAACGTGCGGCGAGTGTCTGGGCGATCATGCCGCCCATCGACATCCCCACCACATGCGCCTCTTCCAGATGCAATGCGTCCATGAGCCCGATCACGTCGTTGGCCATGTCCCCCAGGTCATAACCGGGCGTGCGCTTGCGCAGGAACTGCTGCAGGGTCGTGGGGGGAGCTACATCCGTGAAGAATGAGCGGCCTGCGTCACGGTTGTCCAGCGTGATGACCCGCAAGCCTTGCTCGACCAGGCCGTCGATGAGCGCTTGCGGCCAGTAGGTCAGTTGCAGCCCGAGGCCGACGATGAGCAGGACTGCCGGGGCGCTTTCGTCGCCATGGCTGCGGTAGCAGAGCCTGCGCTCGCCCGGTAATTCGCAGAAGCGATCGGTGCTCATCGGCGGCTACCTTGCTGCTGCAACTGAACGCCGGCACGCAATGGCGTGTTGGTCACGGTGCTGAAAGAAAGGCACTTGTCTGCCACCGTGCCGCGGCGCAGTACTTTGACATCGCGGAAATAGTCCATGGACATCACCCAGGGCTCGCGTGGCCCCTGGCGCGGCATGCTGGCCAGGGCGCGCTGCACGTAGCCGGCACCGAAGTCCAGCAACGGGCGGGTTTCGATGCCATCCGGCGCCTTGGCCTCGCAGACGTTGTAGCCTTGGCGCTCCATCAAGCCCAGCAAGCGGCAGAAGTGGTCGCACAACAGGCAGACTTTCAAGGTCCAGGAAGAGTTGGTGTAGCCCAGCGCAAACGCGAAGTTGGGCACCCCGGAAAGCATCATGCCTTTGTAGGCCAGGGTCTCGCTGAGCACGACCGGTTTGCCGTCCTTGTGCAGGGTGATGCCACCGAACAGCTGCACGTTCAGCCCCGTTGCGGTGACGATGATATCGGCCTTGAGCATCTTGCCTGACTTGAGCAATACACCGTGCTCGGTGAATCGCTCGATATGATCGGTGACGATGTCGGCTTTGCCCGCACTGATGGCTTTGAACAAATCGCCTTCGGGCACCGAGCACAGGCGCTGATCCCAAGGGTTATAGGGCGGGTTGAAATGCTCGTCGACCGGGTAGTCTTTCGGCAACTCCTTGCGGGTCAGCCACAGCAGCAGTTTCTTCGAAAGCTTGGGGAAGCGCTGGCAGAAGCCCCAGAAGGCCAGGGTGATCTTGGCGTTCTTGTAGCGCGTCAGGGAATAGGCGGTTTGCGCGGGCAGGACCTTGCGCAGGAACGCTGCAACCCCATCGTTGGCAGGCTGGTTGATGATGTAGGAGGGTGTGCGCTGCAGCATGGTGATGCTGGCGACCTTGTCGGCCATGGCCGGAATCAGGGTTACCGCAGTGGCGCCACTGCCAATGACCACGACGCGCTTGCCGGTGTAGTCGAGGTCTTCCGGCCAGTGTTGCGGATGGATGATCTGGCCCTTGAACTGTTCGGTGCCCTCGAAGCGGGGCGTGAAACCCTGGTCGTAGCGGTAGTAGCCACCTGCGCTGAACAGCCAGCGGCATTCGAGCATGCGGACCTGCGCCGTCTGGCCATCCTCGATGCGCACCGCCCACAGGCCCTTTTCACTTTGCCAGTTGGCCGAGATGACCTTCTGCTGGTACTGAATGAAGGGGGCCAGCTGGTGCTCGTCGATGGCTTCGGCCAGGTACTCGAGAATGTCTGCGGCGTCCGCCAGGGACTTGGCCTTGGTCCAGGGTTTGAAGTCGAAACCGAAGGTGTAGAGGTCCGAGTCGGAGCGGATGCCGGGGTAACGGAACAGGTCCCAGGTCCCCCCCACGCGCTCGCGGGACTCGAGGATGGCAAAGGTCTTGTTCGGCTGATTGCGTCGCAGGTAGGCCGCCGCGCCGATGCCAGACACACCGGCTCCCATGATCAGAACATCGAGCGGCTCAACCGGAAGAGCAGTGTGAGAGGACATGTCGCCTCCTATTGTTGTGTTATAGAGACTGATCTTTTGACTTGATCATTTGACTCAGAATAGAGTCGAGGAAGGGGTGGGACAAGGTGCAAAATGCACCACGTCACTGCTATTTCAGGATGATTTGCACCTATTGCTTCGCCGATCAGCGATCAGACAGGGTCAGTCTGGTAGATATCGTCATCGGTACGTTCGAAGGAGGCGCTGCGGCTTTAAGGGCCGGAGGGGGAGTGGATCGCCGTGCAGCGACGCAGCACGGCGAATCCTGTGGGGCCTCAGTAACTGGCCACCAGCAACTTGACTGCCTGGCAGGCGGTCTCGGTCTCGGCCTCCAGGCGTGCGCGGTCGCCGTGGGCGGACCAGGCGAGCATCAGGCCGTCGAACAGATTGATCAGCAAGCGGCTGATAGTGGTCAGTGCTGCCTGATCCAGCGCGCCGTCGGTGACCTTCACGATGGCCTGCTGGGCCGCTTCGAGGGAAACGGCATAGATCTTGGTTGCCATCTCCGGGTTGTTGCGCAGGTTCCAGCAAAACAGTTCGAACTGCGTGGTGGCCATTTCCGGGTGGGCGGTGAACCAGTTGACCAGCTGGCGCAGCATTTCCCCGACCGATTCCGCCGCGGTGGCGCCAGTCGGCACGTGTTGCAACGATTGTTGCGGCATGTTGATCAAGGACTCGTAGACCGCATAGAACAGCTCGTCCTTGGTGTGGAAGACATAGTGCAACGATGCCAGCGGCGAATCTGCGGCCGCAGCGATTCGCCGGGTTGTGGCGTTGGCCACCCCATGTTCCGCGATCACCTTCACGGTGGCCTCGATAAAGTCCTGCCTGCGCTCTTCAGCACCAATCCGAGCCATTGAGCGTTCTCCCTTTTCGGTATTGCCGCCGGCCCCTTGGCCCGGCGTTGACGGTGACGAATGCTAGCGCAAGGTCAAGCCTCAATCCATGAGTCGATGCAATCCCATTCCGTATGGGCACGGTAGGGTACGGAAAATTCAAATCAAACGACTTGATCACGTGACCATGTTCGGTAATGATGAGTTCACCACCCAGGTCGCCCGGCCTCGGTGGACAGAACAATGACAAAACCAGACAGGTAGAAAGCAGATGGATACACGAGCGCTCTCCACAGTCAGCAGCGACGCCTCGATCGAGCAGGTGGTGGACATCATCCGTCGTGACGGTGGCGTCATCATTGCCGACTTTGTTTCACCGGCAACGCTGAAATCCCTCACCGATGAGCTGGACAGCTACCTGAAGGTCACGCCTTGTGGTGTCGATCCTTATTTCGCCGGCACCCAGACCCGTCGTGTGGCCCGCATCATCGGGCGCAGCGACACCGCCGTGGAGGTGGCATTGCACCCGCTGTTCCTCGGCACGGCCAGGCAGATCCTGCAAACCCCTACCCACGTCTGGGTGGGCAGCGACCGCATCGAGATGGCGCCTGATATTCAACTGAGCATCACCCAGGCGATCCAGATTGGCCCAGGCCAAGGCCTCCAGCCGTTGCACCGTGACGATGCCACTTCGCTCTGGCGGCACCCTCAGTACGGGCGTGAGGCCAGGCTGCAAATGATGCTGGCCATTTCAGATTTCACCGAAGAGAACGGTGCGACGCGCGTCATCCCCGGTAGCCATCAATGGGATGACGAGCGGATGCCGACCCAGGAAGAGACCGTCGCTGCGCAAATGAAGGCTGGCTCCGCGCTGCTCTGGATCGGCTCGGTGTATCACGGCGGTGGCGCCAACACGACGGATTCCCCTCGTACTGGCCTGACGATGGCCTATGACTTGGCCTTCCTGCGCCTTGAAGAGAATCACTTCCTGTCCATTCCCGTCGAACGTGTTCGCCAGCTACCAGGTGCAATGCAACGCCTGCTGGGCTGGAGTGCCAGTTCCACGTTGCTCGGCTGGGTGGAAATCGATGGCCAGATGCGCGACCCGCAAGAGCTCCTGGGCATGCCGGCTTTCTCCGAGCCGGGTAAAGGCTTCTGACAATTCTGGGAGTGACGCGAATGAACGCGTTGAACAATGCGGCCGATGGTGACGCAGTACCGTTGAAGTTTCGCAGTCTGGGGGGATGGGTGGAGCAACCGGCTGATCTGCAGCCGACCCTCCAAGGTCACGCGCAGGCCGATGTGATCGTGATCGGCGCCGGCTTTGCCGGGCTGTCGACCGCGCTGGAACTCAAGGCGCTCGGGGCGGATGTGATCGTACTGGAACAGGAGTTCGCCGGTTTCGGTGCCAGTGGCCGCAATGCCGGCTACCTGCTGGGCAGCATGGGTATCGAGTACGACATGTTCGTCAAGCGCGTGGGCGTGCAGCAGGCGACGCAGTTCGTCAGGCTCTATGACGAAGCGGTGCCCTACGTGGAAGGTCGATTCAAGACCTTGGGTATTGACTGTGATTACAACCCTTCGGGCGTGCTGCGGGCAGGTGTTCATTCCAGCCAGGAGAAGCGCTTGCGGGAAAACATGGCGCTGGGGCAGAAACTGGGAGCGACGAGCCGCTTTGTCGACGGTGCCGAGATGCGTGCGCGGGGCATCCCCCCTGCGTTTCTGTTCGCCGCCGAGCAATGTGGTGGCACCTTGAACCCAGGGAAGTACATCGGCGGCCTGCGGCGCGCGGCCATCGAGGCGGGGGTGAAGCTCTACGAACGCACGCCGTTGCTGAGCTTCAGCGAAGGGCCGGTCATTACCTGCAAGACGGCCCATGGCAGTGCAACCGCCCCGGTGATGGTGCTGGCAACCAACGCCTATACCCCGCAGCTGGGGGTGTTGCGCAACAAGGTCGCGGCGATTCGGGTATCGGCAATCGAAACCCAACCGCTGTCGACGCAGCAGTTGGCTGCCCTCGGCTGGCCAGGGCGGGAAGGGATCATCACGCCGCACTACACCATGGAGAGCCATCGGCTGACGGCACACGGCACAATGGTGTTGACCGTCAAGAAGCTAGGTTATGCCTATGGGTCGAAGACGCCCAATATCCCGGACCACGACGCCTACACCGCATTGGCACAGGTACTGCGCGAGCGCTATCCGATGTTGCAAGGCCTGGGCGTCAAGCACTGCTGGAGTGGTTACGTCAGTGGTGCCTACGACTTCCTGCCGGTGATCGGCGCCATGGGCGCGAAACAGAACATTCACTACACCACCGGCTGCTCGGGCCATGGGTTGGGCACTCAATCGTTGATCGGGAAGCTCTTTGCCGAGCAAATCAGTGGCCAGGCGCCTGAGTTGCTGGCGGCGCTGCAACACAAGACGCCGTCCATGCTGCCTGAACCCCTGCAATGGTGCGCCATACATTCGGCCTTTGCGGCGGCCAAGTTGCTGGATGACTGGACCGATAGAAAAGTGCGTAAAGACAAAGCCAATAAGGGCTGAATGCAGTGGATGTGCTTGTTCTATGCCCGTCATGGTAGAGCGACGGCGCGACCCTTTTGACAGAGGCTGTTATCGTGGAACTCATAGATTTGTTTGCGTTGATCTCATGTGTGCTGCTGGTGATGAGTGGCTTGGGTTATGGTGTTGCATTTATAAGGCGTAAGAATTACCTGCTGGGCGTGGAGTTTTTGGTTGTAGGTATTTCTGCAACCAACTTCACGACGTTCATCGCCACGGGATGGCAAGCCAATTATAATGTGGCCATTTTTCTGGATGCGTTTTCCCGCGGGGTCGGCGTGCCGGTTATTGCAACGCTCGGGTTGATGGCGGTGACGCACAATTACAAGCCATCGCCGGCGAAGGACGTGCTCTTGTTCATGGCCGCTTTTGCCGCGACGGCCATTTATTACCTGTCGACAGGTTTCAAGGAGTGGCTGCCCTATTTCTATATGTTGATGTGGTCGCTCTACACGTTGTTCCTGGTCTACTTTATCTGGCGACTGGTACGTGTTGGCGAGACTGGGCATGCGCTGGCAACTCTTCTGGGAGGCGCGGCGGGGCTGACGATCGCGCTGCGGTATGACTTTTTCCCGATCCCGGGCGATGATACCAAGATGATCTTCATGACCTGCGCCTTCCTGACGTGGTCCTATTCGATTGTGCAGTTGTTTTATGCCTATGGGGCACTTCAGCGCTCAAGGAAAGTGCCATCGAATGCCATCCTTCACCCCCTTTAAAGTGCGGGGTAGTTAACGAACTGTTCACGGGCTGACGGAATGAGGGTTTGATATTTTCTGTTACTCCATGGCGGGCGAAAGCCTGCTTCTTTACCGCCCCAAGGGGCGGTTTTTTTATGGGTGAATCATTTGCGTTAGTTATGTCGTTCGATAAGCGAACAGCAGGTGGGTTTCCGTGTGGCACGTAGTAAATCTTTTAGTCGGTGCACTAAAAAAAGCATCTTTTAGTAACACATGTTTCCTTACTTCCCAATAAGGTGCAGGCGCCTGGCCTGCATTAATCGATAAATAAATTCAACGCACTGATTTCTCTAGCGTAATCCGCCAATAACGCATTCTGGCATGTGGATTGCGTACTGATCACGCGACATGGTCAAGTGATCATGTCGCGTGATCAGGATGTAGCAGGCGCCGATTTTCCCACTTGAAAGGTCGAGCAGTCGCTCCAAGCCCTTTGTTTGAGGATCCTCCAATGAAAGAAGTCAAAGCACGGTCGGAACGTGTCGAATCCACCCGCCGTATTTTCCGGCAGTTGCTGGTTACCCTTGCGGCCTCGACCGCTATCTGTTCGGTACAGGCTGCGCCCCAGGGGGCAGAGGCGCTGGGTTCGAAGTTGACGCCGCTAGGGGGCGAGAGCGCCGCCAACTCAAGCGGGGATATTCCCGCCTGGGCTGCCCCAGGGCCACAGGGGGCGGGCTGGAGCTACGGCCAGGTGCGAGGGGAGCATTGGAAGTTCAAGGGCGACAAGCCTCTGTACAGCATCGACTCGAGCAATGTGGCGCAACACGCGAGCCAGCTTTCACCGGCCCAGCTGGAACTGTTCAAGAAGGTTCCGGGCTATCGCATGGATGTCTTCCCCACCCGCCGTACCTGCGACGCGCCGAACTTCGTGGCTGAGAACACCCGGCAGAACGTGGGCTTCGCCAAGCTCGATGCTTCCGGTGTCGCCCTTGAAGAAGCCCATGTTCCGGGTATCCCGTTCCCGATGCCCACTACCGGTGCAGAGGTGATGTGGAACATGAAGATGCGCTATCGCGGCGTCGGCGTAGAAATCCCTCGGAGCATTTCAGGCATTTCTCCCCGCAAGGGCGGGGAGTGGTTACATCAGTCCACCGACACCTTCTTCCTGACCCCCTGGGGCAAGAAGGGCAGCGCGCTGTTCTCCTCCTACGGCCGTCTGGAAAACGCGACTTTCTTCAACTACCTGGAGCCCGCGGCGCTGGCCGGTCAATCCGCCGTGCAAACGGCTGTGGCCGGCGAACAGGCCACGACCTTCTACTACTTCCCCGGCCAGCGTCGCGTGCGCCGCATGCCGTCGTATTCCTACGACGCGCCACAGATCGGGCTCGACAACCAGTACACCGTGGACGAGGCGAACGTCTTCTTCGGCACCATGGACCGTTTCGACTGGAAGCTGGTCGGCAAGCAGGAACTGCTGGTGCCTTACAACGATTTCGGTGCCTACGACATCGCCGCCAAGGTGGAGGCGTTCGCCGGCAACGACTCGATCGCGCCGCAGTCGCGTCGCTATGAGCTGCATCGCGTCTGGGTCGTTGAGGCGAATGTCCGTCAAGGCATGCGCCACCAGGCGCCCAAGCGCATGTTCTACATCGACGAGGACAGCTGGAACCCGCTGCTGGCCGTCGACTTCGACAAGCAAGGGCAGATCTGGAAGGTGCGTGAAGGGTTCTCGATCCCCGTGTACGAGACCGGCGCTTGCGACGTGCAGGCCCAGGTCCAGTACAACCTGGCCGATGGTCGTTACCTCTTCGACATGACCTCGATCGGGGCCGGCAAGAACGATATCCGCTGGATCACCGAAGACAGTGGCAACCCTCGCCTGAAACGCGACTTTTTCACCTCCGACAACCTGCGAGCCATCAGCGAGCGCTAAACCGACGCCAGATCGAGAGCCAACATGAAAAGAATAATGACGAAAGCGTCAGGCCTTGCCATCGTGTGCGCAACCCCGCTGGCAATGGGGTTCACCTTTGAAACCGAAACCCTGACTGGCTCCTTCGATTCCACGATCACCGCTGGCATGGGCCTGCGGACGGAGTCGCGGGGCTGCAACCTGATCAACCAAGGGCCGACCGGGCACAACGTGCCCTCCGGCTGCCTGGCGCAGAGCTCCGGCGTGGCGGACCAGGGCGACCTGAACTACGACCGCGGCGACCTGTTCACCAACTACCTCAAGGGCACCCATGAGTTGTTGCTCAAGATGCCTGAGGACATCACCTTCATGGCGCGTGGCACCTGGATCCGCGACTTCGCGGCCACCGATACCACCGGCACGCTGTCGTTCAACACCCCAGAGAGCGTCGGGAGCAACGGGCTGAGTGACGACGCCCGCGACGACCTTGCCTTCAAGGCCCGCCTGCTGGACCTGTGGGTGAGCAAAGGCTTCGACGTAGGCGGGCAGCGGGTCCGCGCGCGCCTGGGCAACCAGGTGATCAACTGGGGCGAGAGCCTGTTCGTGGCCGGTGGCATCAACAACACCAACGCCTACGACTACCAGGCCTTGGCGCGCCCCGGCGTGCAACTCAAAGAGGCCGTGCTGCCGGCACCGATGCTCAGTGTCGCGTCGGGCCTCGGCTCGGGTGTCAACGTCGAGGCCTACTATCAGTTCCGCTGGAACAAGAGCGAGTTGCCGCCGGTGGGCAGCTATTGGTCAAACACCAACGCATTGGGCGAGGGCAGGGGAGGCTACGGGTTCTCCGAAAAGCACGCCCGCGACAGCGGCCAGTGGGGCCTTTCGCTGCGCTGGCAGCCGGAAGACAGCGACATCAACTATGGCTTCTACGTGATGCGTTATCACGACAAGTTGCCGTCGTTGCGCATCGCCATTCTTGACCCGAACACGTTCGCGGCGGCACCCACCTGGGAATACCAGGAAAACCGGATGATGTATGGCGTCAGTGCCAACATGCCGATCGGTGACTGGGCTGTCGGTACGGAGCTTTCGTACCGGCCGAAGGATTCGGTCATGCTCAACCCTGTGGTCGACCTGTGTTCCAGCAATGGGGGCAAATGCTGGAAAGACGAAAAGAAATTCCAGTGGCACCTCACCGGTCTTTACAGCTTCACGCCGTCCAACTCCCCGACGCTGCTCGATTTCACCGGGGCCAGCACGGGCACCCTGCTATCGGAACTGGTGGTCATCAAGTACCCCGGGCTGCATGACGAGGTCAATGGCGAACCACTCGCCCCAGGGCTCAATGCCTGGCAACTGGATCCTGCGACAGCGCCCAAGTCCCGTGGCGACAAGACCTCGTCGGGCATCAACCTGGACTTCAGCCTGACCTATGACGGCACGTTGCTGCCGGGCTGGCAGGTCACGCCCGGCGTCTTCTACTCGCGCTCGCTTGGAGGGCGAACGCCGAACCTGAGCGCCACCTTCACCGAAGACGCGAGCAGCATGAACCTGTACCTGAATTTCGTACGAAACCCGGCCAGTTGGCAGATTTCTCTCAACTACGCGAAGTTCATGGGCGGCGAAACCCCCTACGACCAGCTTTATCGTGACCGCGATTATGTCGGCATCGCGATCTCCCGCACCTTGTGAGGCCTGCCGTGAACGGTTCTGTAAAGCTATCTGAAGCCCCGGCACGTGGCCTGTTGTCACGCGTCGAGGGTGTGTTGTTCGGGCATCGTCGTCTGGTGCTGGCGAGCCTGGCGGTGTTCACGCTGATCATGGGCTGGTTCGCCGTGCAACTGCGCATGGATGCTGGCTTCGAAAAGCAATTGCCGCTAGGCCACGAATACATCAAGACATTCGAGGCCTACCGCAACGACCTGCTGGGCGCCAACCGGCTGACCATCGTGGTCAAGGCCCGACGGGGCGATATATGGAGCGCTGCGGGCCTGAAGCGGCTGTATGACGTCACCCAGGCAGTGACCTTCCTTCCTGGCGTGTCGCGCAGCAGTGTGCGGTCCCTGTGGACGCCCAATGCCTTCGTCAACGAAATCACCGAAGAAGGGTTTCGCGCTGATCCACTGGTACCGGGTACGGTTTCTCCCGATCACCTGGATGACCAGATCATCGCGACGATCGCCAACTCCACTGCCCAGGGTGGTTTCATCGGCACGTTGGTTTCCCGTGATCAGAGCAGCGCAATGATCACGGTGGAGCTCAACGAGTACGACACCAATGGCGCCCACCTGGACTACGTGGCGTTCAACCACAGGCTGGAAAAAGAGATCCGCCAACCATTCGAGGATGGCGAATTCGAAGTCCAGATCATCGGTTTCGCCAAGCAGATCGGCGACATCGCTGACGGTGCTTCAGCCGTACTGGAGTTCTGTTTGCTGGCGTTGCTCCTGACTGCGGGGGCGGTGTACTGGTATTGCCACTCCCTGCGTTTCACGCTGCTGGCGCTGGCCTGTTCGCTGGCCTCGCTGGTATGGCAGTTCGGCAGCCTGCGCCTGTTGGGCTACGGGCTCGACCCGTTGGCGGTGCTGGTGCCCTTCCTGGTGTTCGCCATCGGCGTTTCCCATGGTGTGCAGCAAATCAACTTCATCGTCCGCGAGATCGCCATTGGCAAGAGCGCCGAAGAGGCGGCGCGCTCTAGCTTCACGGGGTTGCTGATTCCCGGGACACTGGCGCTGGTGACCGCGCTGGTTTCCTTCGTGACGCTGCTGCTGATCCCCATCCCGATGGTGCGTGAGCTGGCGATCACGGCCTCGCTTGGCGTGGCCTACAAGATCATCACCAACCTGGTGATGTTGCCGTTGATGGCGTCGTTACTGAGTGTCGATGACAAGTACGCTGCCGCCCAGGAAGCCTCCCGACAGCGCCGGACCCGCTGGCTGCGTGGCTTGGCCCGGCTCGCCGAGCCGCGCAGGGCGCAATGGGTGCTTGGCGTTGCCTTGGTGGTCTTCCTGGTGGCGATCTGGCAAAGCCATGACCGTGTCGTTGGCACACTGCAGGCGGGCGCGCCGGAGCTGCGCGAGGATGCCCGCTTCAATCGCGATGCGGTCTCTATCGCTGGCAACTACGACATTGGCCTGGACTGGCTCAGCGTGGTGTTCGAGGTCAACACGGCCCCCTCTGGAGAAGACAGCCAGGCGGCCTGCGAGGATGTCGCCCTGGGCCAGTATCAGGATCGCTTCGTGTGGGCCATGCAGGGGGTGCCCGGTGTCCTCTCGGTCGCGTCCTTCTCCAGCAACATGCGCCAGTTCAACGAGGGCTACAACGAAGGCAACCCGAAGATGGCGGCGGTACCCATTGACCCGATGAACTACGCTGCGCTGGCCACCGAGGTGGCGCGCACGCCCGGGCTGATGCGCACCGACTGCAGCATGTCGGCGGTGCACCTGTACCTGGCCGATCACAAAGCCACGACCCTCACCCGAGTGGTGGACGCCGCCAAGGCGTTCCGCAGCGAGTATCCGATGCCAGGCATTTCGGTGCGCCTCGCTTCGGGCAACGCCGGGGTGCTGGCCGCCATCAACGAGGAGGTGGAAAAAAGCGAAACTCCCATGTTGCTTTACGTCTATGCCGCCATCGCATTGCTGGTGTTCGTGGTGTACCGCGACCTGCGGGCAGTTCTGGTGTGTTGCCTGCCGCTGACCATCGGCACCTTCGTTGGCTACTGGTTCATGAAGGAGCTGCAGATCGGCCTGACCATCGCCACCTTGCCGGTGATGGTGCTGGCGGTGGGCATTGGCGTCGATTACGCCTTCTACATCTACAACCGCCTGCAGTTGCACCTGGCCCATGGGCAGTCGATCACCAAGGCAGTGGAGTACGCGCTGCTCGAAGTGGGTGTCGCCACTATTTTCACCGCCATCACCCTGGCCGTGGGCGTGGCCACCTGGGCCTTCTCGGAACTCAAGTTCCAGGCCGACATGGGCAAGCTGCTGGCCTTCATGTTCATCGTCAACATGGTCATGGCCATGACCGTGCTGCCGGCCTTCGCCGTCTGGCTGGAGCGGGTATTCCCACGTAAGCGCCCCGTGCGCATGATCGGCGCGCTGGTGCACTGAGGAGAGCAGCATGAAGTTCAGGGCTTTATTCACTGCAGCATTGCTCGCAGCAGCATTGCCACCGGTGTCGCTTCAGGCCGCGCCGTTGCAGGCCGTGCCGGCCGTACAGGCGAGCAATGCCAGGCAGGCCACCATGCTGGCCGCCGGCTGGGCGGGGGCGCGCATGGTGGCCGTGGGCGACCACGGCGTCGTGCTGTTATCCGACGATCAGGGCATGCAGTGGCGCCAGGCGAGGTCGGTACCGCTGTCCACACCGTTGACGGGCGTGTCTTTCGTGGATGCCAGGCGCGGGTGGGCGGTTGGCCACTGGGGTGCGATCCTGGTCACCACCGATGGCGGGGAGTCCTGGCAGGTCCAGCGCCTTGCCACCGAAGAGGACCGGCCCCTGTTCGCGGTGCACTTCTTCAATGCCCGGCAGGGTGTGGCGGTAGGCCTCTGGTCGTTGGTGCTGACTACCGAGGATGGGGGCCAGACGTGGGCCGAGCAGCCGGTGCAGGCCCCGCCCGGGGCCAAACGGGCCGACCTCAACCTGATGGGACTGTTTGCCGACAGCCGCGGTACGCTGTACGCCACGGCTGAGCATGGGCAGGTTCTGCATTCCGAGGACCAGGGGAAAAACTGGCGTTACCTGGATACTGGCTACGAAGGCACCCTGTGGTCAGGCGCGGTACTGGCCGATGGACGTCTGCTGCTGGGTGGCCAGCGCGGCACCCTGTTGCAGGGTTCAGTGGACGGCAAGCGCTTCCGCCGAGTGCCAACGCAAAGCAAGGGCTCTGTCACTTGCGTAGCGGTAGCGGGCTCTCGTGTGCTGGCGGTCGGGCTGGATGGGCTGAGCGTGCAGAGCAGCGATGGCGGGCATAGCTTTCAGGAAACGCAGACCGCTGATGGCCTTTCACTGACGGCGGCGTTGTTCAACGCCGAAGGCGTACCTGTATTGTTTTCACGCCGAGGGGTGATGCCCCACCAGGAATGAAGGGTTGCCCACTCGCTCAGAGGCCAGGCATCGCAAACCGATGCCTGGCCTGTTTCCTTGCCTGGGCGATTGGGTGGTCGTGGCACCTTGAGGCCCAGGCAAGTCAACGCTGGCCGCTAGAGCTGAAGGTAATCCGCCAGTTCTGCGTAGTTATGTTGCCAAAGGCCAGGGCTGCCATTGGGGTATTGGGAGCGGAAACCGAGGATCTTCTGTACCCGCGGAGAAAGCGTGCGCACCAGCTCGAGCGGCACGATCAACGGGTAGGCTTCTTCAGGCGTGATGATCGAAGCCTGCATCGGGATCGTCAGCCCGCGACGGTAACAGTCAGTGGTGACGTTGGCCCCGCCACCATGGACGACCTTGCCGCCGAACAGCACGGCATCCCCGGCTTTGAGCAGGGCAGGAATCGTCATCTCTGGGGTTCCGACATCGTCGAAGTCATCCCAGTCCTGGCTCCCGGGGATCAAGCGCGTGGCGCCGTTTTCCTCGGTAAAGTCGGTCAGCGCCAGCATGAGGTTGGTGATGGCGCGTGGCGCATGCTTGTTCATGGTCACGAACGGCTGGTACTGCATCATGTCACGGTGCAGCATTTGTGCTTTGTTGCCTGGGCCGATTTCGATCAACTGGGCCGTGGTCAGCCACCAGTCACCGCACTCCGGGGCGTAAAGCACGTTCCCCAGTTCGTGGAAGAGGTCGTCATCGAGAATTTCCTCCCGAAAGGTCTTGCTGTGGGTGACGAGGTTGGTGAGCCGTTTGGTCTGATGGCCATGGAACTCGGCGATCAGCGCGTGCTCGTGCCTGGAGCCGGCATCGAGCGCGGCCAGGGGGGCGTCGAGTTCGTTGTTGATCCGTACGACTTGTTCAGGGGTCATGAAGTTGCGGATGATTACTGCACCTGCTTGGTCGCTCAGCAGCGCAATCTCTTGCGCGGAAGTCGAGCGGGTTACCACGGGCAGGCTTGGCGTGGCGTCGCGAGAGGCTGACATTGAGAACACTCCAGATTGAAAGGAACGGATGCGCAGGCGGGTTGACGTTTGATCAACGGGCATCAGGAAACAGGCCTGCTTGCCACTGCGCTAAACCCAAAAAAGGGACATGGAGCGTCACGGTGCCTCCTTGTATTTTTTGTTCAGGCAGTGCGTTCATGCTAGGTTTCCACTGGCCCTGCGCCTAGGTACGAACTGCACCATTTTCCAGCCGTTTTTTGAGTGATTTGCACAGCCCATGACCAGCACGCCATCACCCTGGCCACGCCCCTCGGAAACCGTTCGCGAGCTCATGCGCAAAGGCGCCGAACTCGCTCAGGCGCTGCCACCCGAGTGGGTCGAGCGCCTGAACCAGGCACTGTTCTCTTCGCCCGAAGATGCCAGGTTGCTGGAGGACCCGGTCATCCTCGCGGCGTGCCGGCGCGCCAACCGAGCAGAGTTGCTGCACTGGGCGAATGCCAACTTGCAGCGCCCTGGGGAGCCGGTGGAGCCTTACGTGTCCGCTGACATGGTGGACACGGCCAGGGAGCTCGCCCGCAGGGGGTTGTCCGAACTGCTGATGAATGTTGCAAGGTCGACACAGAACGCAGCCTGGGACCTGTGGATGAAGATGGCCTTCAGCCTGACGCAGGATCCCGCGGTGCTCGAGGAATTCCTGGAGGTCTCGTCACGGTCGATCTCGGAATTCATCGACAGCAACATGCGTGTGGTGACGCAGATCATCCTCGAAGAAAAAAGCGCCCAGGCCCATGACGACCCTGTCGATAAACGCAGCCTGGTCAGCCGGCTGCTCGATGGCAGGGATGTGGACGCGGAGCAGTTCGGCAGGCGACTGGGCTACAGCCTGGCTCAGAGGCACCGTGCCTGCCTCGTCTGGAGCGAAACCCCGGACGCCGAGATTCGCCCCTTGGAGAATATGGCGCGGGCCCTGGCGCAGCTCACGGGCACTGTAGCGCCTCTGATCGTATTCGCGGGCCCTGCGACCCTGTGGGCCTGGAGCAATGCGACAAAGCCGCTGGACCTGAACCTGCTGCAGGGCGTCGCCCGGCAATTTCCGAAGATACGCGCGGCAATCGGTTCGGCGGGCGCGGGGATGAATGGCTTCCGGCGCTCGCACCTGGAGGCCTTGACCACCCAGCGGTTGATGGGCCGTTTGGCGGGCTCACCCGCCGTGGCCACGATCGATCAGGTGAGGATGGTGTCGCTGATGACCCAGGATGCCCGCGCGGCCAGGCAGTTCGTCTTGAGCACGCTGGGGCGCCTGGCGACCGAACCCACGGTTCTTCAGCATTCGTTACACGCCTTCCTGGCCAATGGCTGCAACATCACCCAGACCGCCGAGGTGCTGGGTACCCATCGCAATACTTTGCTGCGCCGGCTGGAGCGCGCCCAGGACCTGCTGCCTATCGCGCTTGCCGACCATCGCATCCAGGTCGCCGCTGCCCTTGAGCTGGTGATCTGGAGCACGCCACTCGATGGCGACGAGCAATAGTGTTCATTCCCTTCCGTTGACGCCATAGCGCTTCACGGCTGTTGCCCTGCGCGCGCTCAACGGGGCGCCCGCCTTGCAATGCCCTGCAGAAACGCATGCTCCAGCACCGTTGCACTCTCGCTTGGCGCGCGCCCTCGTTGGCGGGCGTCGACCATGCCATGCAACAGCGATACGAACATCTCGGTCAGCAACGGCGCGCTGACATCCGCTCGAAACACGCCCTGTCGCTGGCCGCTGAAAAACAACGCATCGAGCCTTTCCACATAGAACCGCAAGTCGTGCTGCAAGCTCATGTGCACAGGGTAGCGGGAGGCAAGGAACGCGATCAGTTCACCCTGGGCCAGGTGCGCGTGAATCAGCTGACGCAACGCGGCCAGGGGCTCTTTGCCGGCCAGCATGCCGCTGTTGTCGAGGATCTGCATGAGCGTGCCTTTGGCGTGCTGTTCGAGCTGGCAATCGAGGTTGTCTCTGGTACCGCAGTAACGGTGCAAGGTTGCCCGGCTGATGCCCGCCAACACCGCCAGCTCGCCCATGGATGCTCTGGGGCGCAAGGCGACAGCGGCATAGAGGGCATTCACCAGCTTGGCGGGAAGCGATGAAAACGGGAAGTCTGAAGTGGCCATCAAGAGTCTATTATGATTTTTATGAGACATTATTGACTCATATGAGTTTGAAACGTAGCATCCGCCCCGTTTTCAATCAAGGTTCGGGGGCGTGATGGGCAAGACAGGTTTGATAAGGGTGGGCGCATTGGCCATGGCAATCACCTTGGCCGGGTGTGAGCCCGCAGCAGAGCAGGGCGGTGCAGCCCATGCGAGCTATCCGGTGGAAATCGTGACGTTGGCGTCCGAGCAGGTGGCCTTGGCCGCCGAGCTACCGGGCCGAGTCGAGCCGATGCGCGTCGCCGAGGTGCGGGCGCGGGTGCCGGGTATCGTGTTGCACAAGCGCTTCGAGGAGGGGGCTGACGTCAAGGCGGGGGATGTGCTGTTCCAGATCGACCCGGCGCCGTTCAAGGCAGCCCTGGCCCGCGCCGAGGCCGACCTCGCCCGTGCCCAGGCCGTGCAGCAGGAGGCCCAGGCGCGAGTGAAACGCTATGAGCCGCTGGTCAGGATCGAAGCGGTCAGCCAGCAGGATTTCGACAGCGCCACCGCCGAACTGCGCAGCGCCGGTGCGGCGGTGCGTTCTGCCCAGGCCGACGTGCAGGCCGCACGCCTGAACCTGGGTTATGCCACTGTCACCGCGCCGATCTCCGGGCGCATTGGTCGCGCGCTGATTACCGAAGGGGCGTTGGTGGGGCAGGGTGATGCGACACTGATGGCCCGAATCCAACAGCTCGACCCGATCTACATCGACTTCACGCAGTCTGCCGCTGACGCGCTGCGCCTGCGCCAAGCGCTGAAGGACGGCACGCGCGCAACTGACAGCCAGCGTTTGACCGCGCAAGTAGAAGGCACCGACTTCCAGCGCTCGGGCGAGCTGATGTTCACCGATGTGAGTGTGGACCGCGGCACCGGCCAGATCATCCTCCGTGGGCGTTTCGATAACGCGGACGGCACGCTGTTGCCGGGCATGTATGTGCGCGTGCGCACACCTCAAGGTACCAACACCCACGCCATCCTGGTCCCTCAACGTGCGGTCCAGCGTGGCAGCGACGGCCAGGCACGGGTTTTGGTCGCCGCCAATGGCATTGCTGAAGCACGCGCCGTGCAAACCGGCGTGATGCAGGGCGCACGCTGGCAAATCACCGAAGGGCTCAAACCTGGTGATCAGGCAATCGTCGGCAGCCCGGCAGGGTTGGCCCCCGGCATGCCGGTGGTGCCTGCACCGCAACAAACGGCCGCCGCCCAGTGATGCGAGGAAATTGAGATGTCCAGGTTTTTCATCTACCGCCCGAACTTTGCCTGGGTCATGGCGTTGTTCATTTCACTGGCAGGGTTGCTGGTGATTCCGGCCTTGCCCGTGGCCCAATACCCCAACGTGGCGCCACCGCAGATTTCCATCACCGCCTCTTACCCTGGCGCTTCGGCCAAGGTCATGGTGGAGTCGGTGACCAGCATCATCGAACAGTCGCTCAACGGCGCCAAGGGCCTGCTGTACTACGAGTCCACCAACAACTCCAATGGCGTGGCCGAAGTGATGGTGACCTTCGAGCCAGGCACCGACCCGGACATGGCGCAGGTCGATGTGCAGAACCGTCTGAAACAGGCCGAGGCACGCATGCCTCAGGCAGTGCTGAGCCAAGGACTGAAAGTCGAGCAGGCCAGCTCCGGCTTCCTGCTCATCTACGCCCTGACCAGCACGGCCGGCAACCGTGGCGATACCACGGCCTTGGCCGACTACGCCGCGCGTAACATCAACAACGAACTACTGCGCGTGCCCGGCGTGGGCAAACTGCAGTTCTTCGCCTCGGAAGCGGCCATGCGGGTATGGGTGGATCCGCAGAAGCTGGTGGGGTATGGCTTGTCCATCGACGACATCAATACGGCGATTCGCGGCCAGAACGTCCAGGTGCCAGCCGGCAGCTTCGGCAGTACGCCGGCTGCCAGCGAGCAGGAGCTGACCGCGACCCTGGCCGTGCAGGGCACCCTCGACACACCGGAGGCTTTCGCTGGCATCGTCCTGCGCGCGAACCCCGATGGCTCAAGCGTAAGCCTGGGGGATGTGGCGCGCATGGCCATCGGTAGCGAGAACTACAACCTGTCGGCGCGCCTAAACGGCCACCCGGCGGTGGCCGGTGCGGTGCAGCTGGCGCCCGGCGCCAATGCCATCCAGACCGCGACGCTGGTCAAGGAGCGCCTGACCGAGCTGTCGCAGTTCTTCCCCGAAGGTGTCGAATACTCGGTACCGTACGACACCTCGCGCTTTGTCGATGTGGCCATCGAGAAGGTGATCCACACCCTGATCGAAGCCATGGTGCTGGTGTTCCTGGTGATGTTCCTGTTCCTGCAGAACGTTCGCTATACCTTGGTCCCGTCGATCGTGGTACCGGTGTGCCTGCTCGGGACGCTGATGATCATGAAGCTGCTCGGCTTCTCGGTGAACATGATGACCATGTTCGGCATGGTGCTGGCCATCGGTATCCTGGTGGACGACGCCATCGTGGTGGTGGAGAACGTCGAGCGGTTGATGGCCGAGGAAGGCCTGTCGCCCGTGGACGCGACCATCAAGGCGATGGGGCAGGTGTCCGGGGCGATCATCGGCATCACCTTGGTGCTGGCGGCGGTGTTCCTGCCGTTAGCGTTCATGTCCGGTTCGGTGGGGGTGATCTACCAGCAGTTCTCGGTCTCGCTGGCGGTGTCGATCCTGTTCTCCGGCTTCCTGGCCCTGACCTTCACCCCGGCGCTATGCGCCACGCTGCTCAAGCCGGTGCCCCATGGCCACCATGAAAAGGCCGGTTTCTTCGGCGCCTTCAACCGTGTTTTCGCCCGTGTCACCGAACGCTATTCGCTGCTCAACAGCGAACTGGTGGCACGTGCCGGCCGCTGGATGCTGGCGTATGTCGGCATCCTGGTGGTGCTGGGCTATTCCTATGTGCGCTTGCCGGAGGCTTTCGTGCCGGCCGAGGACCTTGGCTATAGCGTCGTCGATGTGCAACTGCCACCAGGCGCCAGCCGGGTACGTACCGACCACACCGCCGAGGCGCTGGAAAAATTCCTGATGTCCCGTGAGGCGGTGGCCAACTCGTTCATTGTCAGTGGCTTCAGTTTCTCGGGCCAGGGTGACAATGCCGCATTGGCCTTCCCGACCTTCAAGGACTGGTCACTGCGCGACAAGGCGCAATCGGCGGAGGCGGAAACGGCAGCGATCAACGCGCAGTTCGCCGCCAACGGTGATGGCACCATCACTGCTGTCATGCCGCCACCGATCGACGGCCTGGGCAACTCCGGTGGTTTCGCCCTGCGCCTGATGGACCGTGGTGGCCTCGGGCGCGAAGCACTGCTCGCGGCCCGTGATCAGTTGCTGGCGCGTGCCAACGGCAACCCGGTCATCCTCTACGCGATGATGGAAGGCCTGGCCGAAGCACCGCAGCTGCGCCTGCACATCGACCGGGAAAAGGCCCGTGCCCTGGGCGTTAGCTTCGAAGCCATCAACAACACCTTGGCCACCGCCTTCGGTTCGGCGGTGATCAACGACTTCACCAATGCCGGGCGCCAACAGCGCGTGGTGGTGCAGGCTGAGCAAGGCGAACGCATGACGCCCGAAAGCGTGCTGCGCCTCTATGCCCCCAATGCCGGCGGCGAGCAGGTTCCGCTCAGCGCCTTCGTCACCACCCAGTGGGAAGAGGGCCCGGTGCAACTCGTGCGCTACAACGGCTATCCGTCAATCCGCATCGCCGGCGACGCTTCGCCGGGGCACAGTACCGGCCAGGCAATGGCCGAGATGGAGCGCCTGGTCAGCGAACTGCCGCCGGGTATCGGCTACGCCTGGACGGGCCTTTCCTACCAGGAGAAGGTGTCCAGCGGCCAGGCGGCCAGCCTGTTCGCCCTGGCCATCCTGGTGGTGTTCCTACTGCTGGTGGCGCTGTATGAAAGCTGGGCGATCCCGCTGACGGTGATGCTGATCGTACCGATCGGTGCCCTGGGCGCAGTGTGGGCAGTGACGCTCACCGGCATGCCCAACGACGTGTACTTCAAGGTCGGCCTGATCACCATCATTGGCCTGGCGGCAAAGAACGCCATCCTGATCGTCGAGTTCGCCAAAGAGCTGTGGGAGAAGGGCTACAGCCTGCGCGACGCAGCCATCGAGGCTGCGCGCCTGCGTTTCCGTCCGATCGTGATGACTTCCATGGCGTTCATCCTCGGCGTGGTGCCGCTGGCCATCGCCTCCGGCGCGGGTGCGGCAAGCCAGCGCGCCATCGGTACCGGCGTGATCGGCGGCATGCTCAGCGCCACCTTGCTGGGCGTGGTATTCGTGCCGGTTTGTTTTGTCTGGGTGTTGACGCTGCTAAAGCGCAAGCCTGCCCCGGCGCAACAGGCTGTCGAGGGGGCTGAGTGATGGTCATGATTAGTCGTGTACTTCCCCTGGTGCTGGCCTTGACCTTGGCCGGTTGCTCCCTGGCGCCCACCTACCAGCGCCCTGAGGCGCCGGTGCCGGTGGCATGGGGCGATGCCGGCGGTCACTCTGGCCGTGCAGTTGAACAGTTGCAGTGGCAGGCGTTCATTGTCGACCCGGTGCTGCGTCAGCTGATCGCCAGTGCGCTGGACAACAACCGCTCCTTGCGCCAGACCTTGCTCGACATCGAGCAGGCCCGCGCCCAGTACAGGATCCAGCGGGCCGACCGAGTGCCTGGGTTGAACGCCAGCGCCGCGGGCAATCGCCAGCACCTGCCGTCGGCGCTTTCGAGCGATGGCCGCGAAGGGGTCAACCGCACGTATCAGGTGGGCTTGTCGCTGCCAGAATATGAAGTGGACCTGTTCGGCCGCGTCAAAAGCCTGAGCGATGCAGCCTTGGAGCAGTACCTGGCCACCAGGGAAGTCGGGCGTGCCGCACGCATCATCCTGATCGCCGAGGTGAGCCAGGCCTACCTGACCTTGGACGGCGCCGAGCGGCGCCAGGCGCTGACCCGCCAGACCCTGGCCAGCCGCGAGGATTCCCTGGCGTTGGTCGGCCAGCGGCGCGCCGCCGGCACGGCCACGGCGCTGGACCACCAGGAGGCGCTGGGGCTGGTCGAACAGTCCCGTGCCGAACTCGAAGTCACCGTGCGCCAACAGCGCCAGGCCTACAACGCGCTGGTGCTATTGCTGGGCAGTGCCGAGGCGGCCAAGGCGATACCCCCTGAGCGCCCGGATGAGCCGATGGTGCTCAATGACATTGCACCGGGTACGCCGTCGGCATTAATCGAGCGCCGCCCCGATATCCTCGCCGCCGAACACCGGCTGCGTGCGCGCAATGCCGATATCGGCGCGGCGCGGGCAGCGTTTTTCCCGCGTATCAGCTTGACTGGCAGCTTCGGGACCGCCAGTGCGCAGATGTCCGGGTTGTTCGACGGTGGCTCGCGTAGCTGGACCTTCATGCCGCAGTTGTCGCTGCCGCTGTTCGACGCCGGGCGCAACCGAGCCGGGCTCAGCCTGGCCGAGGCACGCAAGGAGTCGGCCGTGGCCGCCTATGAAGGGGTGATCCAGGTTGCCTTCCGCGAGGTGGCCGATGCGCTGGTCGCCAACGACACCCTGCGCCGTGAGCAAATCGCGCGTCGAGCCTTGGCCGACACCAGCCGCGAGACCCTGGCGCTGGCCAAGGCACGTTACGAGGGTGGGGTGGACAACCATTTGCGCTACCTGGACGCCCAGCGCAACAGCTACGTGAACGAAGCAGCGTTCATCGAAGCCAGTACCCAGCGCCAACTGGCGTTGGTCGACCTGTTCCGCGCCCTCGGCGGCGGGTGGCCGAGCCAGGGCTGAATCTGCATCCTTTGGTTGGCATGTCCAGCCCCTTAGCCCCAGGGATCAATGCTCTGGGGCTTTTTTTGGGCTGGCGAAAGCAGGTCAGCGAGCAGGTGCCGCAGCGCCGTCGAGGAATAGCAGTTCCAGCGTATGCACGGACGTCGCACTGGCCGCCCGTCCGCGTCGTTCGGCATCGACGATGCCGTACACCATGCTCAGGAACATTTCAGTGAAGATCGCCGCGCTGATATCGATCCGGAAAGCGCCCACTTGCTGGCCACGCAGGAAGAAAGCATCCAGGGCGTCGGCATAGGCCCGCCACGGGCGGTTCGCCTCGCTGTCGTCGAACGAGTCCGGGCGGTACTGGAAGAGCAGGAAGATCATCATCTCGCGATGTTTGAGGTGCTCGACAATCAGGCGATGCAGAGCCGCGGTCGGGTCGCTGCCGTGCAGGTCGGCGTTGCCGATGACCTGGGAGAGGACCTGGTCGCCATAGCATTCCAGCATGTTGACCAAGTTGTCACGGGTTCCACAGAAACGGTGCAGGGTCGCCTTGCTCACGCCCGCCGCCTCGGCGAGCTCCTTCAAAGTGGCTCGAGGGTGGACAACGAACGCGTCGGCCAGTGCTTTGAGCAGGCGCTCATCGGTAGGAAGGTGCATCGGAAGATTCCACACTGCATGTCGTGGGGGCATTGTGAATCAAAATGGTTTATCGGGCACCCATTTGAGCAATTAATGGTTCAACCAAGTCGTTTGAGTCGCTGTACTCGCAAAAAGCGGTGCAGAAGCCAACATTACTCGGTCCTAGCGCTGCATGGATTGAGGAGGGGAGAATGAACATAGTCGAGGGAGAGGCTTTCGTATAACTAAACTAAATGACTATTTAGTGTAGTTATAAAATAAAAGCATATAAATCAGCAGTAGCGGCGGGCGACCCATACCGTCTGACCGCCACAATCTGGGTCTTCGACGATATGGTCCAGCACCTCAAAGCCATGGGAATGCAAGTGTGCGGTGTATTCCTGTGCATCCAGACTGGCGTGATACAAGGTTTCGCCTTGGAACACACCCAAGGCTTCACCCAGTGACGGGCCACTGGTGAACATCAGAATTGCACCCGGTGCCGCATGCCGCTGGAACACGGGAAACATCCTGCGCTGATCATCGGGTTTGAGATGAAAAAAGCTGTTCCAGGCCAGGATTGCGGCGTACTGATTATCAAGCGACAGCGTGCGCATGTCTGCGTGAATCCACGAGTGCTCAGGGAAACGACCGCGACATAGAGCAAGCATCTGCGCTGAGGAATCCACGCCGGTGACTGCAAGGCCGGCTTCGATCAGGTAACGCGCCACGGGCTGGCCAGAGCCACAGCCCAGATCAAGTACAGTTGCCGATGGCGTCAGCAAGGCATGGAAGCGTTCGATCCATTTATGTTCGGTCAGGCGATTGCCGCGCAATTCATTCCACGTGTGGGCGTGTCGGTTGTACAGGTCGATGATCTGGTCGGCAGAGGGATGGTGAGGCATGTAGCGTCCTTGAAGCTGGAGATGGATCGTCCTGGGTGGATGCTGCTTGGATATCGCCATGAAGATAACGTGTGGGGCTTGGTATGGACAAGGAATCGGAAAATGGGGCTTGGACTGGTTTGAAATCTGCCCAACCACGTTCAGGTGGCCACATACGAATCTGCGTATAATGCATATTATGTTAAATGATGTATTACAGTAGCGTCACCCCACCAAGCAAAGTTTCATCATGAGCAGCGCTCAGAACTAAACCTGCGAAATGCGGAAAACTGAAGATGCGAAACCGGACTCCCCGCATATTTTGAAATTTTTAGTTCTTGCCCGCGAGCTATGTACATTTTCGAGTGTGCGTTCGCTGGACAAAGTCACCTTGACCTCGCAACGACATCGTACTGAATACCGTGTATTCTGTAATTGCTTGCTCCGAGACTTGTTGGCGATGAGCCTCCCCTTGGAGACGTTTGATAGCCCGGCTTCAAATCCGGGCTTCATTTTTCACCTCCCCATTCAAGTTAAGCTCTGTACGAAATCCCGAGAAATCCAATCGCCGCCCCTCGAACGCTCGACGGAAAGGAACTCTGTGATGGCAAACCGTTACGAACTCTCGGACGAGGCCTGGGGTGCGGTCTCCGATCTCTTCATCGAAACTCATGGCCGAGGTCGGCCGCGCCTGAGTGACCGGCTGATGCTCGATGGTGTACTCTGGGTGTTCTGCTCGGGGGCTGCTTGGTGAGATCTGCTGGAGCGCTTCGGTCTATGGTCAACGGTGTACCAACGGTTTCGGGATTGACGGAATCAGTGGACTTCCGATTAGATGCTCAGTTGCGTCGGCCTTACAACCAAAATCTACATGCTCTACGACGCCAACGAGATACCGGTACGCTTCCTTCTCTCTGGCGGTCAAGCCAGTGACATCAGCTACGCCCAGCCACTAATGGACGAAGTCAGCATTCCATCAATCCAACGTGGCCGCCCGCGTAAACGCTGTAAATGGTTGCTTGCCGACAAGGGCTACGTCGCTACTTCGATCATTATCGAGTGCAACCCGTCATCCCGCTGCGTTCAATCAAACGCAAGCCTAAGCCTGGCTTACCCAAACTGTTTGATCAGCCCAAGTACCGGCAGCGCAACATCATCGAACGGATGTTCGGCTGGCTTAAAGAGAACCGCTGGATCGTAACGCGTTACGACAAGCTCCCGAAAAGCTATGCCGCCATAGTCTCACTGGCTTGTTCCATGCGGTGTTTGCGACATCTCTTTTCGTACAGAGCCTAGATACCCTCTTGCTTTTTTTTAAAAGCAGTAGAAAATCTCGAAGGCTCTTACGGGTCATGACTTCAGCCTATGATAAGGATGTAGAGGGCTATTAAAGAATGAGCGAAATAAAACCATGCGCCCTGTGCGGTGAGTCAAAACCATTGCGCGACAGTCACTACTTTCCCAAGGCGGCATATAAAGAAATGGGGAAGCCAAAGAAAAACAAAACTTCACCCGTAAAGCTAGATATGTTGAAGGCGAGAGCATTCTCTTCCGACAATCAATATAAAAAATATTTGCTGTGCAATGACTGCGAGCTGCTCTTCTCAAAAAGAGAGGGTATAGTCTCTCGATTCTGGCGAAAAAACTCAGGCTTCTTGCTGAAAAACCAGCTTAAAAACCTGAAAATGTACGAGGACTACCACGATCAGCGCGTATTTCCAGTGTATCCCCCCGTCAGTATCAAACAGGATGATTTATTCTATTTCATCCTGAGCATAGTATGGCGCGCAAGCCAAGGGCCGTGGGGAGATTTACCCGGCATAAATGGTATCCCTTCTAGTGTTATGCCCCACATCGAGAAGTACCTGCTTGGATCTGGCCCACAGCCTGCCGGTATAAAGATAATAATTTACGTTGACTGGAAAGATCGCTTAAAAGACATGATGCGATTTGTCTCTGAAGGCCCTCATTATCCAGGCGGCTATTGGTTTGCGCAGTTCGTTATCCTAGGTTTGACCGTGGATGTATTTTTTGGATGCAATCCGAATCAAGAACTTGATATAGCTATGCGTTTTGGTGGCGAGCGTATGATACTTATATTGGATATCGAAAGATCCAATCAGTTCTATGAGTCCATGGCAATCGTCAAGGGCGCCCCTAATTATATAGAAAAAATTTAGTTTGAGCTTTTCTTCTTTACTTTAAATATAGAAAACATGCAGTATTGTGGAAGCATCGTTCGACGGAACCTTGCTTCTACCCTGCCCCGCTTGCTCACTCCGAACCTGCAGTCACGGTCCAGCGAAGATCTCCACGCTCTGCAATAACAAGCATTTATTGAACACAGGCAAATCATCTGCTAAAGGCGCTTAAGAACCATTGGGGTAGGAAAATCCTCTTGCGTGGGATTTCTACTGGTTCGGACCCTTTTTGAGCGCCTGGCCAAAGGCGATGCTGAGTTCCAATTTTCAGTTCCCGTAAAAGGAACGATGAAGCGCTTATGCTTATGGGGCACCATGCCCATGAATTCAAACAGTTCATTGATACGCAGTCCAACCGAGTATGGGTTACGTAGTTTGTCACTGAGAACCATCAGCAGTTCTGCGAACCTCCCTGAATGCCTCACTTTGCTCTAAGGCTGAGCTACGGCGATCACCCAAGTCTATCAACGCATCGAGGATACGCAGTAACGCCAGGGCCTGATCTTGCTCGAGTGGATAGTGCTTATCCGTAAGGCGCTGAATCGTAGCGGCGATACGTGCGGGCAATGTGGTTCCTGTCCAACCGCCTTGCGACAGGTGAATGGATTCCAGTGCGGCTGCCACCTGCTGTGAGAATGCCTGAATGGGATAGGCATCGGCGGCTCGCTCGCAGAGGGTCAAGAACTTGCTCATCACGTCTGGTGACCAGCCAATTTTGGCCATGATGCGAGTGATCATCGGCATGATCGCCGCCACCTGTGACCAGTCGCCATTCGCAAATCGGGTCGCCTGCGGTGCATCTGTTACGGCTACGAAAAGCAGCGCCTCGACGAGACGGGCCAATGCGTTGTCGTGAACTGCACCGTCGCTTTTTTCTGAGAAGGCTCGATCATTGATTAGGCGCTCCGCACACATGTCTAGCAGCCGTAGCATATGCGCATCGATGCGGACGGCGTCGACTACATGGTGGATAGTCAATGACCGGGCAATGCGACTCAGCATCTGCAATGAGTTCCTCTCCGCTGACAAGAATGGCTGCAAGCAGATATCTATGAACCACTCTTCGTCGAGCAGGGGCGCCGATCGTGCAATCAGGCGGCTGAACGTGTCATGCCACTGGTACCCATCTGGGTGGCGTTGTTTTTTACCTGCTGATCCTGGTGGAAACAAGCGTGATGCAGTCCATGTGCAAAGTTCATCGAGCGCCGATTGCCAGTGGCTTTTGTAGGTCGCGGAAGTACACCACCGCTCAACTGGGAAAAACTTGAAAATCCCTGCAGCGAAACGCCAATCAAAGAACGGGTCAGGATCACGCAGATACCGATCGCTACCGTCATCCCAATCTTCCTCCTTGCCAACAGGTAACTGCAACCAGGCCACCGGCATGGGCGGGAAATGCGCCGGGCGCTGTTCTGCCAACGCCTCCTGAGCGAGATGCAGTGCCTGCTCACGGCTGGCACGGTCTCTGGAATGATCGTGGCCCCCATCGGGCGTCCAGGTTGAACGCCAGCGGATGGCTCGCCTCATGACGAGTAAAGCGGCCACCCAGGTGACTGCCAAGTCATCGTCTCGTAGTAAACCGGCAAACGCCAACGCCGAAATGTCCTCCTGCGGATGGTCAGTCAGTTCAAGCAGCATAGCGACTGCATCAGAATCCTGATTGTTGTTGACGCGTTGCTGCACCAACGCTGCAATGAGGTGATTGAACGGATGCCATGGTACCTGCGAGCCGTTCAAAGGGCGCTCCTGCATGTTCCAAACACGACCCATTACTTCCCAGGCCCAATCAAGATCATCACTCTCAGCCTGACTAAAACGGATGACACACGCAGCGATGCAGGAAATTGCGCTTTGTACAGCATGATCTCCTACATCAAATCGCACCGTGAACATGTCGTCCGAATCTTGCTGCTTAGCAAATGCCACCGCGCTGGTCAGCTTCATGCGAGGTTGCAGAATGTTTTGTTCCAGTGACTGGGTAGCCCAAGCGAGAACATTCGATGCGTGAAGAAAAGCCTCTGCTTCATCAAATCGCAACTGTTGTTGAGCGTCGAAGGGAACCGGCGATTCATAGGAAATGGCTTGATGACCCGACTTCGTAGCCACGGCGCGATAGTTGTCGACATCGCCTTGGCCTGCCCATTGCTCTGCCAAGGACTTCAAGCGGCTTGCAATTGAACTATTGCTGGCGTCCTCTTCAAATTCGAATGGAAGCCTGTCGGGGAATGCGGCCAGTATCGCCTTGCACCGAGCGCGCAACTGATCGTCTGTCGAAATGGCGAAAGCCATGGCAAGCTGACGCACATTGCGTTTACGGCTTGTCCGCGTTCTTAAGAATGCCTGGGCTTGGCACTGATCATCCGTAAGGCCCGAATCTAGGCTGAAGCCCAGGACACCAAGCTCTAGAGTGGGTGTTTGTACGACACGTTTCAGGTCATGCCCCCAGAGTCTTTGGCACCCGACCAAAGCCATTGTTGTTTCTGACACGTGAAGCGATTCGAGCGCTATGAGCAGGGCTAATCCAAGTGCGGCAATACATTCAGACTGTTCGACCACCACACGAATGAGTTCATCTGTCGGCCGACCATTTTCCAACTGCCGGAATGCCCAGTAGCTTTGGGCAAGAAATGCGCACTCCAGTGGAGCTGCGCCCAATTGGCCTTGGGACCAACTATAAACTGTCCAGTCCCCCCAGAATGTCTGCTCGCCCCAGGGGAAATCCACTACAACGGGCAAAGGTTTTTTTGTGTCGGCTCGAAGGGCGTGTACTTGCTGCCAACCTTTCACTGCATGATTCGCCATCTTATTAATAAGCTTGAGTGCGTGATCGGGCGCATGGGCAAAGAGGCTAGCGAACGGTTCGTGAAGCGCTGAGACGTCGGTGTAATAATGGTGGTATTTGTTGATGCCGACTTCATCAAGCTCCGGAAACTCCCGACCCAAGGGATAGAACATCTGGTCCAACTGCTGTTGCTGTCTGGGCGTTCGCTCTGCTTCTGGAATTTCGCGAATGGCTTTCCTGCGCTCCGCGCTTCTTCGCCTCTCCTCCTCCTCCCTAGCAAAGCGGGTACCAGGCAACTCTTCCAGGAGTTCTGATTTGGCCAGCTCAATGACAGCGTCGGGCGCCACGGCTGCCATGACGTGTGCATATGCCATGAGCGTACCGTAATTAGCATCCCGTAGGTGCTCGGCGGCGGCTGCGTGTTGGTAGAGTTTAATCGCTGGGTCTGGGAACGCCGGTGCGCACCGGAGAATTGCCCGGCGCAGAGACATCGCCAATTGCTCGCGCGCATCGCGTCCTAGTTCCTTCCATTTGTTACCGGACGACTCGACACGGTTGGCATTTTCAAGATCATTCAGCCAACTGACGCTCTGGGCTACGATACTGCCTGTGCGTTGGATTGCATTGTGCCCCCACATGTTCAGCCACACTTCGAAAACGTCCGCGGCATGCGGAACTAGACGTCCAGGCACCGTATCTGCGACGTATAGCAACCAATCGATCAGTCGTCCCCAAGTCCTGACATCAGAGGGCCACCCCAGTAGATGTGCAACGCGGATGGATTTTTCCCCGTCGTCAGTGCTCGCTGCACGGCCCAATACGACGGGGTTTGGGATCGTGTGCTCTGCCTGAAACCACACCAATAGCTTTTCCAAGAGTCGAAAGTCCTGTTCCTGCAACACAGCAGTAAACTCTGCCCATGGGCCTGCATCGGTGAAAGCAGTGGTGAACGGAGGTGCGGTCAGCCAGGTTCTTCGCCATTGCGGTCTAAGAGGCTTGCTCTCCAACAGTCGATAACCGGTTGTCCATCTACCGGGGGTGCCTAGGCTTCTCTGCGCCAGTAGTCCCACTACTCGCCCGAGCAATGGCGGCTCCCCGGCGTCCAAGATTGCGCTGTGCCAGTCGGAATCGAGATCAATTAATACCCGGTAAAATGCCCATTCGAAGAAGATATCGTGGGTAAAAGAGACGGCCGCGCCATCATCATGGTCGCGAATTATCAAATCGGCTTTCAGCGCTGCCAACTGGGGCACGGTAGTACTATCCAGCCTTCGGATCCGAATGCGTCTACCCAGTTCCCCTACTCCCTTCTCTGCCAAATCGAGAATGGCCCGTCGCCTCACCTCCGCTGACTCGGACACTGCGTCGTAGCCCGCCCGGGACCACCAGGCTGCAATCAAATCAGTTTCCGTGTGAAGCGCTGAGGTCTGCATCGCAGCGCTGTTTCTCGCCAAGACCGCAGCAAAGAACGGTCGGCGTGCCACTTCCTTCACAGCAGACGATATGCTTAGCAGCGAGCGCAGAGCAGGAACCTGTTCGGCGAGTTCGGCTGCCTCTGCATCGTTAAACGGATCTACGACAACATCGCCAATACCATGTTCTCGGTAGAAGCTGCTGGGGAACCACGCGCGGTAAGGTTCCAGGCCTTGATCCCGGGAAGTTGCCAGGACTTTCCAGTTGCGGAGGGTTCCGTGGCTCTCAATCACCTTCAACAAATCGGTGATGATGCCCTTCTGATCCAATGGAACGCGGTCAATACCGTCGATAAAGAGAACTGGTGTGCCGGTACTACCTATTTCGGTAAGAATCTCTTCTGCACTATGGCGCAAGCCCAGTGCTGCAGAGAATGCGGACCAACTGTTGCCGAGCAACCGATCTGATTTCAGGAACAGAATTGGTCCTTTGTCGAATGCTTCTTCTGCTTCACCTTTTAAAGCCACGGATTTCCCACAGCCGGGCAACCCTGTGAGGTTGACCAGGCGGAACATGCCCAGTGAGGCTTGAATTTGCTTGTTGATACGGGGACGTGCGATCCGGAAATCGCCAATCGTCTCCAGAATATCGGCCATATTGGCTGAGGAGTAGCGCTGAATTAACTCCAGATCAGCGCTGTAGCTTGGGGCGCATCGCAGCCGCATAGCGCCTTGCAACTGCTGGACAAGCGTGGGTCGGGTCCATTTTCTCGCATTACCCGCACCATCACTGGCGATCTGGCACAACCGGTTGAACAGCAACTCGGCTAGGCCATCTTTGTCACTGGCAAGCACGCCCTTCAACTGAGTAATGACTGCCCCCCTAAAAGTTCCTCTCTCACCTAGCCCATCGATTCGCAACGCGACAAGGTGTTGATAGAAGTCCAGTTCTTCATCGTTGGTTTGCGTCTCAGTCAGTGGCTGTAATACTGTGCGCATTGTGCGCTCTGCCGCCGCAGCAGACCCTCCAGTCTCGAAGCGTCGGTTGAAATCCGCCCCACAAACATCTGCCCGGGCCCATTCAATCAGCCGATTGAGTGAACGTAAGCTATCTACTGCGACATTTTCCGTCACAAAGCCGAAGGCATCGCGGCCGACCTGGAATGCTGGCAAGCTTCGTGTCATGGCCGCGGCAGCCATTGTGCTTAGAAAGTCCGAGTTGCTGGGCGCGGCCGTGAGTCGAAGGGAACGCTTCACCTGCAGCCCGAGGGTCCGCTTTCCGGCTTCATCCCTCATTTCCACGACAAGGTCGTCCATCGGATGATCAGCCGCTTGCTGTACTGCGACCGACTCGACTACTCCAGTGCACCCGGCGGCATGCCCTTCAAGCAGCAAGGCAGCGAGGTAGTAAGCCACCACCAAGTCTTCGTAGTTGAACCCTGCCCCACCTGTCAACTCTGTGGAGGTTGATTGGCTTTTGCCACTCGCAGTCATACTGATTCCCTTCGCGGTTCGTCGATTGCACCAGCCAAAGGGCTCCGATGCTGAATCGATGACTCTAATATGGCTTATACGCCCTCGGATGGCAGGGAGGACTGACTGATGACCAGCATGGGGCTGAAGTCGCCTGTCAGGGTCCGGGTACCCTACGAATAAAACGGATTGTGTCCCACAGCTCAATCGGCATACAGCGAAATATGCATGATGGATGAACACGACACACTCTGTGGCATTTCTAGGTGAATACACATCCAGTGAGCTGCGATGATGCCCCCTAGCTGCAGCTAAGAGGTCTATCGGCCGCGCATTGAGCTACTGCATCGATGAACAAGCGCAACCTGCTGCCTTTCAGGCCGGCATCCACCGATGCGGCAGCAGTTTCCCGGTCTCACTGGCTCTCTCGCTAGGCAGCCCCATCAGCACATCTTTCAGATAGACATCGCCTGTCACCCGCCTAGCTCATATCTAAGTGGAAAGCCCGGCGAAAACGCTTTGATAGCCAACCAATCCCGTCTCATCACACCAGTGCTGGGCCTTACGATTTCTGGCAATTTGCTGGCATCTCTAGCGGCTAGGAATTAGCATTTGGACTGACTAGGAAAAATTCCTCGCTGGCGTCCCGTCCCGGTTGAGCCGTAGCCAACTGAGAAGCCAGATGGAGGTGAGCGTTTAGGGAAGAACCCCTAAAGCACTCCCATGAAACCGCCGAGTGCATGTAGACATCAGATGAATCCTCTACCAAAACCGGGAGTAGCTGGCTATGTGGAAGATGGTAGCCAGTTAAGATTTAGGGTTCAGGATTTTTGGAGCGTTGGGGTTAGACACTGGGCCCTATCAAGGAGTTGGTTACCGAATGACAGCAGTAATAGATGACAGTTCGGATTCCGCTGGAACCCATGTGCTGATCATCGGCATAAGCGCATACGACTATCTGTCGGGGACGAAAGGCGAACCCAGTGAGCAAGGGCTAGATTCTGGTCTCGTGCAGCTAACTTCAGCTGCACGGTCGGCTTCTCGGTTCGCAACTTGGATGATGAACGACTATCATCGAAAGGATTTTCCTCTGCGAAGTCTTCGGGTACTTCTCTCACCAAATACCGAGGATGAGGTGGCACCCGCTCTTAAACTAGCGCTTGGGGCGGACTCTGTACCTACAAGAGATAACGTAGCTAGCGCGTTCAGGAACTTTAAAAAAGCGGCCTCTCGAAACCCTGGCAATATCGCTATCGTTTATGTCGCAGGCCATGGTGTTCAGCTTACAAACACCGGAGCCGTTTTGCTTTTGAGCGATTTTGCCCACCCGGATCACGAGAATGAGCGATACCGCGGGGCGGTGGATATGAGAGCCATGCATGAGAGTATGACCTATTCTAATGGTGCTAAATCTCAATTTTGGTTCGTAGACATTTGCAGGCAACGGCCACCGGAAGCTCGCGAGTTCGAAGAACTAGCTGGTGTTCTTAAACATGATAAAGGCATCGCCGGCGCAGTTGCGTGCTCCCCCCTGTTTCTTTCAGCATCCAATGGAGAGCAGGCGTTTGCAAAACCTGGCGAGCTCACATTGTTCTGCGAGGCGCTGATGCTCGCTCTTGCCGAGGGACATGCTGCCTCTTCTGAAGGTGAGCGCGCCTCCCCTTGGCTAGTATCAACAAGCAGTTTACAGATGTATTTGAAAAAAACCGTATCGCGCCTGGCCGAAGAGCGTGAAGAAAGCCAGTGGACCGAATGCACAGGTATATTCAACGATGAAATCTTTCATGAGTGCAAGGCGGCACCTGTAGTTGATCTTACAGTGCAAGTTAGAGAAGGAATGGAAGTAACAAATTACAGCGCAAAAATATGGCAACTAGAAAAAATATTATATGATAATCATTGCGCTTGGCCACTGCGCGCAAAAATTCCTGCTGGACTGTATACAATTGAAGTTACTACCCTGTCTACTAAACACAAAGACTCAGATCATCTCAAGCTTACACCGCCAAGTCGCCTAAAGGAGCTTCCACTATGAGTGAAAGTACTTCCCTAGAAGCCAACCTGAAGATTAGAGTAAAATCTAAGTTTAATTATGGCGGTCGAGGAACTGAAATCGATATAAGGGATAATGAACTAATTCTTGTAAAAAAGGCCACTACAGAGAGGGAGTTCAATCTGCCTGTGGGCTTATATGAAATCAGCGCTTTTCTTGGGGATGGGAAACGAGCTGCTAAAGTTATTGAGATTACACCTTCTCAAGTGGCTGAAGTCGAATTTGAGCCTGAATTCGATTACCAGCCGTCCCACCCAGAAGATGACAGTAAATTCATCATGGTGGAGGGACTAGAGCAGGAGGGGGGAGAAAATATAAAATTGTTAGTCACAGAGGATGACTTTACTGTTTACCCAATAGAAGACTATTGGATTATTCAGCACAAGCATGCAATGCGTAAGGTTTCGGTGCTCACATGCGAGAGAAACGAAAAGCAGATCCAAGTTAGTCTGCCAATCAGCGAAGGTCACCACTATTCCGTAACCTGCCACGTAAAGAAAGACCTGGAGTCACGACACCTTCCAGTTCTAGTCAATATATCACAAAATCGATCCATAGCTTTTTGTTTAGAGAGCATGCTCAAAAGTGGGCAGGTTATGAAAGCGGCGGATGTCGCGAGCAAAGCTCTTGAGACGTTGATGGAAAAATTTGTTGACCCTACAGGTGCACTGCTTGCAGCACTAATACTCTACAAAACTGGCAGAATCAGTGAGTGGGAAAAAAATCTTTTAAAAGGTCTCGAAAAGAAATATGGATGGCTACCCGATTGCAAGATCGTATTAGCATTGCATTTGGCGGCCACCCATAATGCTGAGGAAGCATTGCGACTGGCTTGCGAGGCTAGCAAGGAGCGAATTCTCCTAACAGAAAGCTTCTCGTTACTACTAGATCTACTTAGGTATTGGCCCGACGCAGCCCAAAACCAACAAAGAAATGAAGCGCTCATGCGCTTGGCAAAAATCGCCCCCCTGGTAAGTTGGGAAGCGATGTACTTAACCACCGTTACATCGAGAGTTTGAATTGTTTTCAATACAAATGCTGCCAGCACGCGAAGGCGATGCAATCTGGGTGCGCTGGGGTGATACGGATAATCCATATCAGATGCTCGTCGACATGGGTACTGAGGAAGTTGGCAGGCTGATTTGGCAAGAAATCTCTAGATTACCTGAGAGCCAGCGAACCTTCGAAGCGGTCGTCGTAACACATATAGACGCGGATCACATAGGAGGTTTACTGAGTTGCTTCGTAGACCAAGAGCAGCCTTCTGGCGTCCTAGTCAAGGATTTCTGGTTTAATGGATATGCGCATCTGGAGGCTAAAACAAGCACAGCGCCATTAGAGTCACTAGGTGCAGTGCAAGGTGAGAGGCTTACTAAATGGCTCTTGACTCAGTCTTGGAATCGCTCATTTGGAGGTGATGCCATATGTAGGCGGGACGGCGAGCCTCTCAGAACTGTTGAATTACCAGGAGGAATGCAGGTCACTGTTCTCGGACCTACAGTGAAGCGACTCAACGCTTTGAAACCCCAATGGGAACAGGAGATTAGAATAGCAACACAAAAAGCAGAAAAGCGAGGTTCAAATTCTAGCTTAGAGGCTTTGGGTGGAAAACGATATCAGGACATTTCAGATATATCTACGCTTAGAGCCCTAGCAAAACAACGCCCTATGCGAGACTCAAAGGCTGCAAACGGTAGCAGTGTCATCCTGTTACTTGAGTATGAGGGCAAAAGAATTCTCCTCGCAGGAGATGCGTTCGCCGATGATTTAGCTGACGCTATATCCTATTACTCATCGAGCGATAATTTAAAGCTAGATGCTTTCAAGGTTTCACACCACTGCAGTCGTGGCAATATCACCGAGCGCTTGATTAAAGCCATTGACTGCCAGAATTGGCTCATATCAACGGATGGCACTCGGCATAAACACCCGGATGATGAGGGTGTGGCTTCAATTCTTTATTACAAAAGTGGTAATGCCATTAAACTATTCTTCAATGTTAGTAGCGAGCGAAATGAAAAATGGTCAAATCCAACATGGAAGTCTCGCTTTAATTACTCTGCAGAGTATGGCTCTACAGAGAAAGGCTACACTTTAGAGTTTTGATGCCTGCGAGCCGGCATCAAAAAACGGAATATCATTATGCGCATACTTCATGGCCATTCGCAGTTCGGTGTGCTGCATATAAAAATGCGGTGAAAAATATGGCAGGGCTAGGCCATTAGCGCACTAGATCAATGAGGCCAGTGTGTGAGGCGTATCTTGAGTATCCGTGTACTTGAATTGCCGCCTTGGCGCCGTAAGCAATATGCACAGTCTCCAAACAGAAGCAGGGCAGCTAGTCCGGGTTGGCTCCCTGCCCTTCGCAACTCCGCCACTTAGTGTTCAACCAAGATCACCAATAGTCCGGGTTTTTTACCTCCCTTTTCTCCGCCACTCCTAGCGCTCGGCAACGATCTATCCCCGCATACGCTCTAGCTAGGCAGGAAGATTCAAAGGTTGTCCTTCTTGCTCGAACAGTACAGGGGCAAGTTGATCGGCCAATTCTGCCCAGCCTGCGCGGGCAGCATTTCTCTTCATCGCACGATGCTGCTCAGCTTTGGCGTCTTGACCGCGATCAGGCCAGCGTGAAGCCTCCATAGACCATGGCTGCAATCGACACCCTGACTGGGTGGCGAACTGGGCGATTCGAGCGGCGATACGAAAGCCCCCTTCATCATGATCGCCCCAGTGGTAAATTGGAGGCTTGTGCTCAAGCGAGGATAAGATTCGAACGTAAGCTTGCCCCCAACTTGGCGATGGCATACCTGCCGTGTAGAGAATCACTCCTGACGGATTCTTGCTTAATTCACGCGTTGCCTGGTGGAAGGTTGTGAGATTCTCTATCGTCAATAACCAAGCAGGCGCACCTATATAACCTTGGATCACGGTATTGGCGACACCCAAAAACGGCCGAATGATTGAACAGTCATCCTGGTCGGTCAGCCGGAGCTTGCCCATACCCGCCACGAGAAAAGGTTGAGGCTCTTTGATGAGTCCGATCGCTCCGAAAACTTCACTCCAATGTCGGGCCGGCGCATTCAGGGTTTCGGCGGTGAGCAGATCCAAATGCTTGCTCAGGGCTTCCAGACGCTTGGAGTCGCCGAAAAGGTGAGTACTGAGTTGGCGGACGATGCGATCCTCCTTGGTTTCGGCCATCGCATCGAGCACCCGCAATGCATCAACGAAATCAGAAGCCGAACTAGGTCCCAGGAGCCTAACCTGCTTGAGCTGGGCCCAGCATGCAAGCAACTCGTCCACCTGTCCCTGTCCATGCCAAGGCGCCAGTAGTGCAGCCGCCTGGCCAAGGGTTGTACTGGAGGTGGGACGCTGCAGATGGTCGGCGAGTCGATCGAGATCCTGAAGAACTACCGCATCCAATGGGCGATCACTCCCTCCTTGCCTGGCCCACTCCAGCTTAATCGCGCCAGCCGATGCCGCCGCCCGCATTCGTTCGTGCATGCGGTCACGCTCGTCCAGACTGAGCTGCCAGTATGGCGAGGTTAGCGACTTGAAAGACTCACGGATAGTTCGGGTACTGCCACTTAGACGAGCTCGCTCGGCACGAACCAGCAGGCGACCAAGGGTTGCGTCATCCAGGCTCATTCTGTTCTTCCTTCAAGCGGTTGATTTCCTGCTGCAACAACACCGGATTGAGCAAGTAGTTGTCACTTTGCAGCAATTCACGAGCAGCATCGTGGACGACATTCTTTTTCATCTGCACATTTCGGGTTCCGAAGCGGGACATGTCGTAGTAGATATTCAGGAAAGAGCTGAGTTTGGCTTGGTCAGATTCCGGCCCCGCCAGGATCAATTGCAGGCCAAGGGCATTCAAGAATTGCACGGTGGCTCGGATATTCTGCGGATCCATCTTCTCGAACGCCTCATCCAACAGCATGATGCCGCCGCCGCTGAGACTGTCCTTCGACTTCCCGTAACAGGCTGCCAAAGCGGCACCGAAGATGAGGTAGACCGGAGTCCTATGCTCGCCTCCAGAGGCCTGCTCGAAGCGCCTGCTAAGCAAGCCCAGACTCTCCGACATTTGATAGACCTCTACGTCGTAGCTGAAGAAGCGGCGGTGGTCATTCAGGGGGCTGGCTTCGTTCAGCAGCGGTGAGTTGCTGTCGCCTTCGACAAGCGCGCGAAACTCCTCCGGTACCTCACCTGGTCCGCCAAAAAGGTCGTCCTCTGTCCCATGGGTACGCACGCGTAGCAAGAACTCATACAGGCTTCGATGCTCTTCAACCACCTTGAACTTAAACTCATAGCGTTCGTTGTTGGAGAACATTGGTGCGTTTTCGAGAATTGAGGTGAGGCCCGCGATCTGCTCCGCGATGCGGTCAAAACCTGCAAGCAGTGCCTGAGCGACATCGGAGCGAAAAACCTTCACGGCAGCCTGGTAGGCTTCTTCAGCTTTCTCTTCTTGCTCGACCAGTTCAAGATTCACTAGTCGCTGCTGGTCCTCCAGTATGAAGCCGTAAGCGCCCTTCCAATCACTGCTGCAGATATCCGTGTTCTGCAGGTTATAGTCCTTCAGATAATTCGCGAACAGGTTCCATGCTTCGCGGTCTTTGCTGCCGGCCACCCCGTTAACCGTTAGGATCGCCTGCTCCAAAGCAATAACCTTTGCGCTCGCATCGTCGCCATGGCGCTCATCCGAGCGTTTGCGATGCCGGTCGACTTCATTCGCGTTGTAAAGCGGGTGCTGCCGACTCTCTCTTTCCCGGGCGCTTTCTACTTCCAACTGCTTGGTCAGCACGCCGAGCTGTTCGCCCAATAGCTTAAGTTGCTCGACGAAGCTGGCCTCATCCTTAGTCCATCGAAGCACCAACTCATTGGCGGTGTGGGCCGCCTCGTCGGCAAGTTGCTTCTTTGTCTCCAGTTCAACCAAGCCTGCAGTTTGTGTACGCGCCAACCGCTCGCGCAAATGCGCGGCATGGGCGTTTGCCTGCACTTTCGCCATAAAGATGCTTTCAAGGCTAGTTTGCAGTGCCTCGGTGTTGGCAAACGGGGTGAGATTCTGCAAGCCGTTGCGAAGCCGAGTGACCGCCTCGTCGTATTGCCTGGATTGTGCCTGCGCAATCTGCAACGCCTGTTCTGCCTGTTGGCGCATGGCATCGACGTCTTTACGGCCCAACCTAAGCTCTGAGGGTTTAGGTAAGGATTGTCGCTCCACGGCCGCACCTGAACTGACCATGCCGTCCTTGGATAGCGCTTTGACACCAGCGCGCAGTTGCTCGTTGGATTCGGCTAGTATCGTTCGCCCAAGCGCACCCTGCAGGTAGCGCACGGCAAGTAGGTTCTGCCCTTGGACCAACTGAGCTGCGTAAGGCTCAGTATCGTATCCGTGCCAGTCCCGGATACGTGAAGGAAGAGCTAGCTTCACGCGATAAACGCCGTCTGCCGCTGCGCTGCGATAGACCTTAATGGCCTCCAACTCCCGATCTTCTGGAATCAGTAAAGCCTCTACATGGCGTCCCAGCCATGACTCGATCGCTGCTTGCCATGCTACATCTGCGACACTTACCAGGTCGCAGATGGGAGTCGCGTCGATACCCGCATTCGCGAGGATACGCAACAATGCGGTGGTGTTATCGCTCAGTTTCGCAAGGCCTTGGCCAGCCCGGGCACTTGCCATCTCAGCGTCACGCAACTGGTTGGCTGCCTTTTCCGCTTTGCCTTCTGTCTCCGCCATTGCCCGGCGCAGCACTTCGAAGGCTTGGTTTACCGCTTGAAGCGTACGCTGGAGTGATTCAGATGATGGCATGTCATCTGATTCCAGCCGTTTCTCCAAGCTTTGCAATTGCTCGAGCCCGCTGTCAAAGAGGTCTCTACTGGATGCGATTTCAGCTAGGCCGCTGGCGTCGGAAAGAGCACGCTGCATCGCGTGCAATTGCGTGCGGAGTTGCGCTTGTTTCTCATCAAATTGCTTCTCCAACAGCAAGAGCTCGCCGGCATGACCTGCTTGCTGTTGAAAGTCAGGGCTGGAAGTCAGCGCAGTCAGCGCCAGATCTCGGGCGGCATTGGCCAACTGCGCTTGGGCGCATGCCCTTCCGAGTTCTCGCTGCGCTCGGGAAAGCGCCTCCTCTAGCGCTTCTTGCTTGATCTGAATAGCATCCACTGCCTCCGCGCTGCGTTCGGTTGCGTAGACATGCTTCAAGGCCGTCAGGTTCGCTTCGGAGGTTCGCGCCTGCAGCACTTGGGCATAGGTGTCAGCCACTTCGGAGGCTTGGGTAATGCGCCCTCTCAGTCGCCTAATAAGGTCACGCATGTCACGAACCTCGTTGAGGCGCTCGCGGAACTCGGTAATCCGGATTGGCATCGGCTCGATGAGATGCTGTCGTAACGTCTCATTAAGATCAACGATGTCTTCATTGAGCTTGAGAGAACGAGAAAACGCAGCCCGAAATGCCTGTGAGTTCGGTTTGTCGCCTGGACCGGCCAGATGATCGATCAAGAGGCGTCGAATAAAGTCGTCACGATTGTGAGGCGTTATATAAGGGGTACTGTTCGCCTCCAGGCGACACAAATCAGCGACTACATGCTGAAAGGCTCGCCAGGGCATCACGGTTTCGCGTGCGCCGTCGGTCTGCAAATATTGCTTAGCCGACAGTTCGACTCCGGGCAATATGAAGTACCCACTCACCTCCGCTTTGGCGTCCTCGATATGAGCTTGCAGTGAAACGCCAGCAGTGAACGGAACGCCTGTAATGGTATTGCGGAAAACCAATCCCACGTATGTGTTCGCGGAGGTCCGCTGGTAGGAACTGCCACCAGGTACAATCGAGCCGAGGCAGTAATCACGCAGGCTGCGAGAACGCTTTTTCTTGCTGTCACTCGCTGCGTTGAAGTTTATGCGGTTGCCATCGGCCGCTAACATGACCACCTGAATTGCATCCAGAAGCGCCGTTTTTCCGGTTCCATTAGGCCCTAGGAAGGCCGTATTTCTCCCAATATCGACATCCCGGGCCTCGTAAAGGAAAAACTGAATCAGGTTAACCCGCTCAAGCAAGACCATCGCCGGCCTCCTCATCCTTCATTGGCGCGTGCGCTGCCAATTGGTGCAACGCCCCCTCGCTCAGCACATCGACGATCCCAGGACGGATGACAATCTTGTAGGGTTGTCCGTCGTCGGCCTCTGAAACCCGCACCAACCCGTAGCGCTTCATGGCCTGAGCCAACTCGCGCAGTTCGCCCCGCTCGGGGAGCTCACGTTTGAGCCATTCCTTGTAGGCACGCTCCAACTCTTCAAGTGACACGAACGCTTCTCCGTCAGCGATCTCTGCCGATTGCATACGGTCGTCATAGATGCGGCGTAGAACAAGCGCCAAACGTGTCTCACTAAGGCGCATTTTCTCGGCGACTGGGTGGCTAGGGATGGCCGCGACATAAGCGTGATGGGCATTGTGAATCAGGTGAACCCCTAGCAAGGACATCACCTCCCGAAACGCCGCGAGATGCTTGACGATCAAGTGATAGGCCACCCGGCTGAACTTGTCATTGGCATAAAGGATCTGCTCAACCATTAGCCGGTAAGCCGCTCTCTCGAAGTCGGCACTGACATAACTTACCTCTGACTGTTCTGCCAATCGCTCCCAGTTGACCATCACGGCATCCTCACATGAATCATGAACTCTTGGTGTTCCATGTACGCGTTGCGAGTCATGGCTTCGGGGACAAATTCGACACGTATCCCAGGGACCAACTGCAGGTGGACATCACCTCTGCGTTTTCCTGGAGGGCATGCCTCGCGCGAGGCGATCAATAACAGCCTTTGGTAGCAGCACAGATCTATGACCGATTCGATTGACAGTTGGCTCGAGGTCACGCGCAGATCAGAGCCGACGTGTCGCGTGACGTACTCCGCCAGCTTCAGCGGCGTAACGTGCCGATTGGCATTCATCCGTTGTCGAAGTGCTTCCATTGCAAGCTCCTCAATTGTCGGACTGTAGGTTTCGACCAGTGTTGGCTCGTGAACCCGCGGAGTTACACGAGGTTTGGACAGGCCGACCTCGGAAGCGTGATAGAAGCCTGACCTACCCGGAAGCGAGGCATGCCCTTCCCCCAAGATCTCCACGGCATTGAGGGCCCTCGCGATCAGTTTGTCGAAATTGCCAGGCGAGCGCAGCTTGTACTCAAAGAGCGCAATGGCCATCTGATTGGCGTCACGCACCTCTTCATCCAATCTCTGCAAGTGCTCTTCGACTTCGCGAAGGCGCAGCAACTGATGGGTATCCCGTTCGTAGAGCAACTCAGCGCGTAGGAAGTCGTCGTCGGTCTTCATCTGGGCATACCAACCGATCAATCCCTGGCGCTGCTGATCGTCACACTGGAGTTGGCGAACCAGAGCGATAATCTGTGAGCGAAACTGCAACGGATGATTGTGAGTACGCAGGTCGCTATAGTCGGCAATGAAAACGTTCTCGATGTACTCTTCGAAAAAGCCACGAACGAACTCGCCCATGGTTTCCTTCGCCGAGAGTTTCCCCATCAGATCCTGAATGCGGCAACTCGTATTGGTGATGTGTGCCATGCACTGTTTGGCCTGACGTGCCGCCTCATGATAAAGACCGTGCGCGTTTGCATCGCGCACTTCACGCAGGGAGACGTAGATCGAGTGGAACCTAATCCCGAGGAACTCAGGGGTCTGATTGGCAAACTCCACCAGGTGACCAAAAAACCGTGCCACAACAGGCCTGACCGTGACCTGTTCTACTACGCCTCTGCGCCGTTGACTTAGCCACCCGCTGGCATGGAGCGAGGTGAAGATCAGATGAGCCCTTCCGGTCACCGTAAGGGAGCTGTCCATATCCTCCCAAGGGTCATCGGCTACTAGAAACGATTCGATCGTTCGAAGGACCAGTGACTTGGGAGCTTCTTCCCCGGGTGAGCGGCCACCCTCTCCCCACATGGCCGCCATAAGCCGACAGAGCACATCCCAATAGCGTAGGTTGTTGGCGGCGGCCAAAGGGCGAAAAAGCTCCTTGGGCAAATGCTCGAACAGCGGCGGTATATTAGGTTCCATACCAAAGTCCGTGTGGCCATTGCATTGACCGTAGCATAGATCTATTGATGCATCTATGCTATGAAAACCCTTCAACAGTGATCATTCCATGCCGCGTCGCAACTCAGCCCCGCAAGAACGTTTTGAAGCGATCGAGATACTGCTTCTCTGGGAAGGAAGAATCTCACGATCGCGCTTGCTGGATTTGTTCAACATCCATGAAACGCTAGCCAGTCGGGACATCGCGAGCTTTCGGGTACGATACCCCGAAGCCTGCGAGCCTGATCCCGCCAGCAAAAGCTACAGCAGCACTCCACAACTCGAACCAATCCTAAGCCGCGGCGTATTCACCGAATATCAACGGCTTGTCGGTGCCTCAGGCTCTCTGGAAACCATCTCCATTGGAGTACCTTTCGAAAGTACGCAATTCGATGCAACGGCGATTCGCCCTGTCCCGTTCTCGCGACTGCATCGAGCTATGCGGCTTGGGCTTTGTGTGAGGGTGACCTATCGCTCCATGAGCACCCCCCAAGCTCATGAACGGCTTATCCGCCCTCACTCACTGATTCAAGCCGGACCACGATGGCATGTACGGGCATACTGCGAGAAGGCCGGAGAGTTTCGTGATTTCAACCTAGGTCGAATATCAGCGGTTAGCCTGGCCGACGCCCTGCTGCTACCTGGAGCAGAGCAGGACCGACACTGGCAGCGTATCGTCCCAATACGCTTGGTACCCCATCGAGACCTTTCCGCCGAGCAGGCTCGCATGGTGCGCGAAGAGTACATGGGGGGGACAGCGGCGATGGTCTTCAATGTACGAGCCTCCCTTGCCAAGTACGTAATCCAGACGTTTCGGGCTGCAATGGATCCTGACCGCGAGCGCCTGCCAGAGCATGTGCTCATGGTGCAACAGCCAGTTGATTTACCCATTGAGGCGCGCTGGCAGGAGTAAGGAGATCGGCACTTCTGCAGTTCGGCGTACAGCCGAGCAAGGTTAAGGGTGGAACCGCATATCAATTGGCAGTTAAGAACAAGCGTACTGAGCGATTGGTCAATATTTAGAGCAGATCACCTCCGATGATGACAGCCCCACATCCTTGTGGGTACTCAATCGAAGCTAACATCTATCGGTTGAAGCGCTCAGCCAAGCTATGCAGATATTCCGCCATTCGTTCTAGATCCTGGCTAATTTCTGCACCTTGCATGGCCTTCCCGGCGCTGTGATCGCACAATTGCGCAATGCGCGTAATCTGTTGATTGATGTCTTCAGCTACATGACTTTGCGCAGCTGATGCCGACGCCATCTGTTGGCTCATACCCGTAATGCGGCTAACCGCTTCGCTGATGCCAACAAGCGCCGATTGAACCGCCTCAACACTCTGCATGCTGTCGCGGGAAATCTCCTCCCCTCTGCTCGCAGTCGCCACTGCTCTTTCTGTACCAACATGTAATGAAGCAATGATTCCATGGATCTCTTCGGTCGAAGTTCGTGTACGCTGAGCCAGAGCGCGCACTTCCTCAGCGACGACAGCAAACCCCCGACCCTGCTCGCCTGCCCGGGCAGCCTCAATAGCAGCATTGAGCGCCAGCAAGTTGGTCTGCTCGGCAATTGAAGTGCCCCCCTTGACTGAACAGACCAAGCACACCTTAGGCGGAGTTGGGTCTGTGCCGAGCGACAACAAACCGGTCGAGTGTCAGGTCCAGGTGGTTGAGCGCACGCTTACAACCCGTAGCGGATTCTCTCTCACAGATCGAATCGGCCGGTCATACATAAAGGATTAACCGGACGGCTAAACATCGAAACCACAATGCCCCACCTATAGTGCTTGAGCGTTAAATTGGGCGCTCGCTGGAGCTACGTGTTCTAGGTAACGCCGTCGACATTGACCTCGCTGCACAGCTCAGCGCCTGCCGCAACCCAAAACGCTATTGCCAAACCCGGCTATTGGGCCTGTTTCGAGGGGCCAATTTGACTTGGAGGTAGCAAGAATCGCTATAGCATAGGAATTCGCCAATGTTCGGCGAAACCGAGTTTAGGAGAGCCCTATGCAATTGTCTGTAAAGTACGCGGGTATTCCGATCACCGCGTTCCTGTTGGTATGCGCGGCGTTCGTATTGGTCCAACGTTTCGGCGTCGATCTGATCCGACTTAGCTATGACGCCTGCCACTACCTGTATGGCTTGGTGTTTCCGCTGGCCTTCGGCTATGTCTACCTCCAGATCCCTCCCAAGACTGAACAGGTGCCACTGCGCATGTTCATCGCTCAGGTGCGCGCTGTTGCGATCCGGGATTGGCCCAAGTCCATCATCCAGGGTATTCGCCGTGACCTGCAGCAAGGAATTCCGTGGAGCCCATGGGCAGGTGGGTGCTGGACAGTGGTTTTCTCGATCGCCAATGAGGTAGTCATTGATCCGATCAGCAACGGGGTCCCATTCACGTCCGCCTATAGCAATCTGCTAGCAGATCTGGTTGGTGTTGGCAGCTTTCTCTTGATCGTCCACCTGCTTCAGATGAGCTCTGTAGCTGGATCCTGCCTATCCGGAAACAACTGTCCATAACCGCGAGACAGCTTGCTCGTCCTGGGCGCAAACATCGCGTTCCAGCAGCAGTTGTCGAGCCAGTATGGCGCGATGAATGAGACTGCAGAAAAGACCTCCGTAACGATCGGCAACAAGCCGGGAGGGCCAGAACTGGCGGTTGAGCGTACGCTCAAAACGACCCGGCCAGTCACGGGGAGTGACTGGCCGGGCAACTGAACTTCAAAACTAGAACAGATCCACCTACGATTTAAACAGCGATTGTACCTTCAATTGGGCGCTCGCCAGATCCGAGCGTAGCAGGTACTCGTTGAGCCCGATCACTGCGTGAACTCCTGCAGTGCCGCCAATGGGTTGCTGGCGCTCCAGACTATCGATGAGCCCCGGGTAGCAGCCCACCGCTACCGTTTTACCCTCTCGGTCAACCAGCAAGGGAGCAGAGGGAATCGAGCCACCCCTACAGGCATACCCTGCTAACTCAAGGCTGGCTCGAAGCTGGGCCAGTTTCACCATCTGCCCCGTCGCCGGCAAACATGCCGGCTCCTCTCCTCGTATGGCGTACCGCAAGAGCATCGAAGCCAAATGTCTATCAAGGCGGTGTTGAAGATGTTGGTTATGGAAGTGATTGAGGCATTCTGTGCAAGAGCTCTCACATGTACAGTTCTCTAACAGCTCAAGAGTCGCGTCCAAAACCTCCTCCATGTGTCGAGCTGCAATCTCTGCGTACCCTGCCCCCCCTGACAACGTGTCATACAAAAATACATCCAGGATACGAGCCTCATCCAGCAGCGCGGGTTCAATCCTAAAGCCAGAGCCGAATTCGGCAGGGTCCAGATCTAATTGCCGATGCCGACTGGCCGCTAGCCGCAGCGCTTCTGCAAGCGAATGCAAGGCATCTTCGAGAATGCGCAACACCACCCCGTTGACCGTATCGGTAACAATTGGCGAGGCGATTTTGAGGCGTAACAGGAGAAGGTCCGTATCGAAGTCATGGCCCAGCAACACGCGTGCGAATTTACCAGAGCACTTCGGCGGTGTTCCTTTTGGACCGAGTTGTTTGTATGGACGTTCATGGGCCCCCGCGTTTGCCTCCTGATCGAAGACCGAGGCATTGCCGCATTCCATGCAGACTGAAAAGCCACCCTCGCCTGTGCCTTCCTTGCCTCGGTTGACGGTGACGAGCGTGCGGTCTACCGCATGGGTAAAGCTCGCGTAGGGACCACATGCGGAAAAACTGAAAATCTCCGGATCAACGGGTTGTGGCAATTGGGCCATCGTCGCGTAGGTGATTTCTTGCTCACGGTCATTATCTGGCAAGTCAGCGGCGCTCTCCGGCCCGAAAACTTCTGGAACAATCATCAGTTCAGTTATCAACTGTTGGCCGCAGACGGGACAGCCCGTTTGTTCCTTCGCTGACCGATTGGGGTCACGCACAAACGAGCAGGCTTTACAGTGTGTATGCGGTTTGGCGTTCTCGAAGAGCGGGCCCGCACGATTCACAACTCCCGGCGGTAGATCTGCAAAGACGCCTCCCGAACGGTAGGTTTTCTTGTCAATAACGATGAGGCGCCCCGGGGCATACTCGCTTAACGCTTTGATAATCGACTGCTGCGGTCGTTGCACCGTGCGCACGTCCCAACGATCTCGCGCGTTTTTGGTCAGCTTTTCTACTAGGAAGCTACATAAGCTGGTGGGAAACGCGTAGCTGGGGAGCAATCCGTGATAGAACAGAAACTCCAGAAGTTCCGCCTGTTCGATACTTGATGAGGGATTTTCAATGTCCTGGGCTTCTTGTCCAGCGATTTCCTCATGCGTGGCATTCACCTGGATGGTTGAACCAAGCTTCTTAAGTTCCACGACTAAGCGTTGACTGGTCGCGGCTAACCACTCCATCAACGAAAGGCCGCGGGTATCCAACCCCGGCGGTAGCCAAGCCACAATTGACTCTCGGAGATCGCCGTCGCTGGCGAGCACCCGACGTGTCACCCAAGCCTCAAAGCTCTTCAAGTTCGGGCCGTGTTGGTCGGAACTGCAGAAGAAATCTTCGGTCGGACCAAGCGCTTTGAGCAACGACGAGGTTTTTTCAGTCGACGCGCCAGTGCCTTGCGCCATGATTTCATGGAAGAAAGTTTGGATCAGGTACGCGTGAAGATGCCGGCGCGCGATTTTCGCATTGTCTATCTTGACCTCCGGTGTACGTGGGGGGCCCGCCACGATACGCGCTGGATTCAAGAAGTAGTGGCTGTCATGTGGGCCATTCTGTGAATAGGTTACGACGGTGGATACCGACGAACCGCGCCGCCCTGCCCGGCCGGCGCGTTGCTGGTAATTTTCCCGCTGCGGAGGAACGTTCCTCAGCGCAACCGCTACCAGCGAGCCAATGTCGACCCCTACCTCCATCGTCGTTGTGCAACTGAGCACGTCAATCGGGCGGTCCCGATCCTCAATAAGCACGTCCTGGAATCGCATTTCGTAGAGTTCGGTGGTGGCATGCACTCGACTGCGGTCACGGTTCGACAACTGCGCCGTGTGTTCCTCGACGCTCATGTTGGATAGCTCTGCACCTGGTGTTAGGGCGCGCGCCACTGGAAGTCGCCAGAACTCTTTGCGAGCCGTGACGTAATCGCTGTTTATCGGATCGATGGAGGACGCCGCGTCGCTGCCGCACGCCAGGCAAACCTTACCTGCCAAAGCGAAGGGCATCAGGGCTGTGCAGTCAGCGCATTGCGCCCAACAATGCGCCAAGTCGACGACAATGGCTAGGGAGTCAGGCACCAGGAACCAGTGACCATCGTCCTCCTCTGCCAACTGATCTCGGAAGATCGCTTCAACGCGCTGAACCACCTCACTCGACCAACCGAAATGGTTGATCAGGCTCTCTTTCAGCGATTTACCAAATTGACCGTTGCTGCCCCATGCCGGTTTCGAGTAGCCCGCAGCCTTGTAGCGGTAGGCTGACTCAATGGATCTATCGAATGCGTACTCTTGCAGCATCGAGTCTATCCAACCTACGGCCAACTCACGGACGTTCGCTTCGCTTATCGCAAGCTCGGCATTCACCAGGTGCTGCCTCAACTTTCTAAGTTTTAGAGGCGTTGGCTCAACGAAACCGACCATGGTTCCGGACAGTGAGTAGTAGTTGCCACAAAGCAATTTAAGAAGTGCAATTTGGTAGCGCGCCGGAATCTCTTGTAGTGAAAAATTCGCCTCAATGGCTTCCGCCAAGTCAGAGTCATAGTTGTCATCAAATAACTTGCGTGCGCTCTCAACTCGTCTTGAATCACCGCCATCGAACATAGGGAGGTCATGCTTGGTCAACACGGAAAGAAATGCCAAGTAAAGCAAGCCGGCGGGTTTGGCGGGTTTGTCTAAGTCCTTCAGTTTCTGACATGCCAAGGCGACAGCCTGCCGAAACACGTCAAGTTCAATGTCGCGCGGAATGTCACGTGCTAGTCGAGCGGCCTTTTGTCGACCATCCGAGAAAATCAAAACCTTTCGCCCTGCATTGGGATGCCGGGCATCTTTGGCTCGACTGGCAGGCTGCTTCGCCATTTGCGTCCTAACGAGCGCAGTGAACGGAGCCTCCCCTTTGGTAAGGTGATCCATGATTTTCGATGGATCATCTTTGGTATTTCTAATCTTACGCGTGCAGACAGGGCAATGATCAAAAGTCAGATCACCTGCGTCTGCCGCCTTGTCCGGCACGCGGACCCTACGGAACCCGGTTTCGTCTCTCGGCTGATCATCCGTGAGGATGCCGCTGGCCATGTGTAACCATTTATCGATGTGACGACTGCGGGGATGAGTGGCATCCTCAACGCACAACTCTATCGGCATCAGCGCAGAAATCGCACCATCTGAAAATGGACCGCTGGGCTGGTGCCAAACGAAGTTCTGCTCCTCGTTCACAAAACCACGCAAGAAAGCTGCCCCGCAATCACGATGCGTAAGCAGTTCATACACACGTCCATTGGACTTACAACCGCACTGGGTCGAGGGTTTCGTATACAGGCGGCCGAGAATCGTGGGCCCGTCGTGATCACCTAAGCGCTTGGAGCAAGTAGGGTTCACGCAAGCGAACAACCCTGGCAACCCCCGATGGAAGAGGTGCAGGCGAGTCGGCAGCAAGACCCGGCCATCCGTGCTCCGCTGTGCGTAACTCCCCAGCGCCAAAAGCGTGTCGGTAGCTTTTTGTGCGTCGACCGCTGGGTAATTGCCAAACAGGAGATCACTTAATTCATCTAAGCGAACTGCGCGACCCGATACAGCGGTAATCAAGTTTTCCAGCGGTTCGAACCCCGTGAGACGTTCAAACAACCAGTTGCGAAACGCGGCATGGTCCTGACTCGGCGGTTGGCTCCAGCCCAACCGTCGTGCCAGTTGCGCTGCGGCCTGGGTGGCCGCGACGAGGTCATCGGCCGAGCGCTGGAAGTCCGCCAAATTGAAATCCGCCAGCGCATTGAGTTGTTCTGCTGGCGCTGCCTGTGATGCGGAACGTTCCTCCGGCGTCCCCTGGATTACCCTGACGCGCCGTGGTGATGTATCAGCCAAACCGGTCAAGTCCCGCGCAAAGCGCTCGCCATCGACTGCCGCAGTTTCAGCAGGTCCCAGACTCGCACTGGTCATAATGCAGCGCATGCGTTCTCGTGGAATATCGAGCCGAGCGCAGAGACGTCGGATCAGCAGGGCCACCTCGGCCCCCCCGGCCCCCCTGTACATATGTGCCTCATCCAGCACGAGGATAAACTCGTTACGCGAGTCCGCTTTGAGCCATGCCTTAGTCTGATCAAAGATGTCGCGCTCGATAGGCCGCATGAGCATGTATTCGAGCATGGAGTAGTTAGTAATCAATAACTCGGGACAACGTGCTTGCATTTCATGGCGAGTCATCATTTCGCGGTCGCCAGGCTGGGTTTGAAGCCGACCGGTCCAGTTTTTTTTGGTGAAATTGTCGCCTTTTTTCTTACCCGATCCGTAGGTCTTCGTTTCGATGGCTGCAGCGCCATAGAAACCTACCAAATCCTTGCTTGGCCAGCGCCCAATCCTCACGAGCTCACCTTTCACGGCAGGCTTTTCGGCGACTTTGTTATAAAACTCTTCAAACAGCGGCTCTATGAAGCGCTCGTCACGCTCTTTGGAGCGCTCTCCCGGGTAGGGGGTGCGCCCGGTATAACTGCCGAAGCGGATCGGGTGGGAACGAGTCTGCGTTAAGATCGACGATGCGTCAGTGTTTCCTACTAGGCGACGGATTCGCGCCAATTGATCATTAACCAAGGCGTTCATCGGATAAAGCAACAGTGCCCTACAACCCGGCAGTTGCGCCGAGTCGGGCCGTTCCTGTCCCTCAATGGCTAATTGACCAATAATTGGCATAAGAAAGCTTTCGGTTTTGCCGGAACCGGTACCTGTTGCGACAACTAAATCTGCAGCCTCGTCACCTAGAAACGCAGTTAGCGCTTGCGATTGGTGCTCGTAGGGCCGAGGGTAAAGCCCGAGCCCCATGAGCGACAACTGGGTGAGCATATCGGCGGCGACCTTGGGAATGGGAAGTCGGTTGAACGGATCTCCAATTTTGTAGACTGAGGTCGCTTCCACATAAGGCGTCTGGACAATCGTTTCAGAACTTAGGAGAAGAGCGTGGCGCTCTCTCACGAGCCCTTCATCGCGAATATGGTATTGAGCTTCGATATATTGTCGAAGACTATCCGCCAGGCTTTTCGCAGTCTCATGAACACCAGATGCTTCATTCATAGAAATCCCACCCATTATTAACTTCCCTCGGCAAACTGGCGCTCAGCCACTTCCACGCTCAACCCTGCAAGTGCTTGGCGCACGAGCGGAAACAGCTCACGTGGTATCACATAGTCGGTCGTCCCTACGCCGCCGCCGAGTGACGGCAGTTGCCAGCCCAGTAGCAGCGCTTTTGTCTCTTCCCGTGGCAGGTAACGATGCAGGCGCAGTCGAACATGTACTTGCGACACATGCGCTTCAACCTTCATGGGATGACCTGCTTGTACGTCGAAATAAAACTGCAAGCGCCTCGCCTGTTGCGGTCGCAGTCCCGTCAGTTGCCGCAGACACCCCCGCGACACCTGGACCACAAAATACTCAAACCGTAGACCTGTACGGCATCTGGCGAGGAAGAGCCCTTCGGCGGTCGCGCAAGCAGACAGCGCGATCCATTTACCACTGGTCCGAATTGAAATGTCCGCTAATTCAGTCGTCGCGGGCGCCAGTTGCTCTTTGGCGCTGGTTAACAACTGGGTCGACCACGCCTGCAATCCTTCGATGGGTGCGCCAATCCATTCGTTTGGCTCCCAGACGTCAATCCGTTCCGCGCAGGCATCGACGTTGGCTAGTCTGACCCGCCCTGCCCCGCGCATCGCGATTGGCCAGGGAAAGGTTTGTGCGGGCCCCCCGCCGATGATCACTGCCTGCTTGTCCCCAAGTCTGACCGCCTGGGGTGAAGGCGTTAACCAACGTCCGCCGTCGAGTCGCACCAAATCCCCAAGGTCACCCAGACTGTACAGAATCGCCTTGATACCTGGTTCAGCAGCGTGTTCGTCGTCGAGAGTCGGCCACAGAGGCGTCAAACGCTGGCGGACTATACTTGTCAAACTGAGCGTGGTCGCAGGCACCCAAGCTTCCCGGTCATTCTTGGGCGCGGAACACAGATAGGATGCAGCCCGCAAGCACTCCGCTACTGCTGCGACCCTTAATCCTTCACCGTCGTTTCTGCAGCCCAAAGCGGCGGCCAAGGTTTTCCGGGTGGCGTCGCGATTAACCCCCACCCACTTCACTCAACACTCTCCGCGTGCACGGCGTCCGCGTCGATGTCGCTCAGTAACTCGGTCGTGCTGCGGGTAAGCGCCTCTACTGGCCCCCCGAGTGATTGAGCCCATGGCAGTGCCCATTGCTTCATCACGGTGTGAAGCGCTCGCTCAGAAGGACCTTGCAATACTAGTCGCAATTGAGCGTACGCTCGGTCAGCGATCCTGAGCCACAGGTTCCCTGGAGCAAAGTCCACCTGCCCTAGACGCTCCCTCAGCGTGCTTAGCAGTGCCAATGGAGTGTTTTCAGCCTGGTTGTGCAGGGCTTTCCAATCATCCACGGTCAGTTGGCCGAACTGCATTAACGGCATCTGCGCCGATAGCCCACGCATAGCAAACTCGTCCGTATCAAACACCGGCCCGAGTTCTGACAGCGTCCCGCCGTCCGGAAACGCCGCAGGGCCGTGGGTCCAAGACGCAATCAGAACCAAGCGACTGTTAACACTCGTGGCGAACTGACGACGTGCCACAACATCGCGAATGGCACTGCCATACACCTCGAATGCCGACCGGTTCGCGCCTTTGAGCAACAAGCATCCAGACGACTCGGCTACCACTTCGAGGCAATCTGTCGCTGCGTCCTCTGATACTAGCCCTACGGGCACTCGCCACTCATGGAAGATCGCCCCTCCTACCGCTGCTGCGACCGCATCTGCGATTAAATCCGCGGTTGAACCTTTGAACTGAATAAGTTGGCCGCAGATGATTGCCGCCAAAATATGCCGCGCGTAGCTGTTGGCCTCGCGCTTCACTACGCCGCTTGCCTGAAGGTTGTTGGCAATGACCCGGCAGGCAACTTCTATGGAGTTTATTTCGACGAACGGACCTGTTGCTTCGTTCTCGATCAAGCGGACGCGTGATTGACCCCCGACTTCATGGCTCGGTCCGACGACTCGAGACTCCTGGGTGTTGACGCGCGCGTGCAGTGAAGCAAGGTTGGCTGCCGCGGCATCCCAGTCGAGACCCCGGGCGTTGAGGATCGCCAGTGCTTCCTCGAGCACTAAAACCCGCGCACGCTCGGCAACCAAGTCCTCTACCTGGGCAGCTAGGGCGCTTACCCTCTCCGAAATGAGCTCGCCGCGCACGTCTGAGTCAGCCAGTGCTGTCGACGCCTCCTGCTGCGCGCTACCCGTTGACTGAGCCAGTTCGCTTACCTGCTCCAAGCGCAGATCGACGCTTTGCAGTGCGGTACGCCACTCAGCGATATCCTTGTGAACACCACTGAGGTTGGCCGTCATCTGCTCAACCGCTTCGGTGGTTACTGTCGCCGTCAGTTCAAGTTGGTCAATGCGCTCGGCGATTTCCTCGGCCGCCGTTTCAGCCAAGTCAAAATAACCCTCAATTTTATCCAAACGGCCCGGCAAACCATCAATCATCCGATCCCTGGCGAGGGTGGAAGCCGGATGAAAGCTATTCAGGGCGGCCTGCATGGCAGGATCTTCGGCGAAACCACTGTACGTCGCCAGCCGCTCTACCGTTTCCCTTGAGGCATCAGGATACAACTCGGCTAAGCGCTTGAAGAAGCCAGCACCCGCATCCGCCAATTGGGGGGAGGTGTCTGCGGTGGGAAAGGCACTGTCCAAGCGGCTTTTGGCCCACGCTACCCACAGGCTAGCGAAGGCTTGCCAGTCAGCCTCGCTTTTATGTCCGGGCTGTGGATGCGCCAGATGCCCGATCAAGCGCCTCTGCTTTTCCTTGAATTCAGGTGGGGATCCTCGCCTAAAGCCGGGAATTGAGGCTTGACGATCAAAGAACGACTTGCGAAAGGCATGGGGTACCTCTTCGATGAACTCGGTAATCATCATTGTTCCGAGCGCCGAGATCCGCTCTCTTGCCTCTTGGCTGTACAGGTAACTCATCGCGAGACCCCATCTCCTGAAGATCGAATATCAAATCCACGTGCACGCACATCAGCCGCCAATTGCCGATAATTCGGTACCAGTCCCGGATTGGGACGCGCGGCCAAGAAGGCGTTGACCAACCCTTGGTCACTGCCAGAGAGTGCAATCGCTCCGCCAGCGTGTAGCTGAGATAGAAAACAACGCAGGCGCAATCTTAAAGACCGCCCAAGCGAAAGCAGTACGGTTGTTGGGTTGTCCATCGGCTGCGTAGCGCCGATGGACAACCGTCCGAACCCGCCGAAATCCAGGTAGATCTGGTATTTGGGGTCGGTGATATAAAGTTTGAGCAGGCTATTCAACGCAGGGGACAACTGGCATTTCTGCGAGGTGTGGTCATCCGTCACGTCGCTAGACACAAGGTGCCGGCTCTCCCTATGCCCATTAGGTGAAATAGCCTCTAGCCTTCCCCTGGTGCCCATCGGCATTGCCAGAGAATCGAAACACAGTTCCTGTGCTCTCGTCGCCATGACATAGGTTTGGCATCCCCTGCGGTGCAATGGGGCAACAACACGTTCCCCTTTATCGTCAATGAAAACCAAGTCTACCGTAGGGTGTTTGTAGCTTCGCGCCAGCGAATTATTCTTGGAAAAATACTTATCGACATCCGGATGCCCGGTTTTTCCGATCCTGAAATCATCGCTTCCTTCGCGTATCACAGTGAATAGCGCGGGTGACCGATCGGGCGCCGTTACAGAAATGCGATCATTCTGGTTAACGGCTTGCAAGGTTGGCCCGCCGTCGTGTGCTCCTCCCGGCATCCGGTGAGCGGCGAGGATGACCGCTTCAGACTCGATGTATTCAACCGTATTGATGCTGGAGTAACGGGTAAGGAACGGCCAAATGGTTGTGATCGAGGGTGTCGCAGGCATAACGCTCAGTTGGGTAAATTCTTCCAACCACTTTATGCAGGCCTCTGACGGGGTATCCGGAACCGTTACCAGGGCTAACTGCCATCCATGCCTTGACTTGAACCTGTCCACCAGCAGTTCCTCAGGGAAGACTGGTGTCGCCGGTACCGACCATAACAGGGCATAAGTCTCGGAGCGACTTAACACCTGCGCGCGGGGGAAGCCGCTGTCGCCATCCCGACCAATGGCGGTGAACACGGCTGCACCCACCGCAGATAGACCTGGGCATGTCCTGGCAACGCCTGAAACGAACAAAGGGTCCGGCTTGCCTTCGAAGGAAATGATTTTGTAGTCGTTTGCTGTGGGCTCTGCGGTTACCCTGAAACCTGAGCCCATCCCGCGCATATTAAGCTTCTGCACCCTGCCGCCGACATCGAGGTTGATGTAGGCGTGACATGTACGACAGGGAGGCAAGACTAATTCAATCCACCACGCCCCTGCGTTCTCACCTTTTTTTATCATCAAGCGCAGATCCATCTGCCGCATCGATGCTGGTTGAGCCTTATCAGAGTTGACATGGCTCAGTGGCCCGGACATGAAATAAGCGCAGGAACTGGAGGACACGCCACGCCAGTGGGCGAAGTAGTTTTTCCGCGATGGCCCTGAGCGAAGCCCCACCCGCATGCGGCAGAAAGAACAAATATAATATCCGGAGCGTGTCGCTAAATCTGCGGTAACCGGTTTATTCGTCACTCGATCTATGGCGTAATCCATCGCTCATACCCTTCGCATTCATCCGCGCAAACTGATAATACGCCGCGGCTCAGTGGCTAAATGACAGTGAGCCGCGAAAAGCCGTGCCTGATGGCCGTAGAGGTGGATGAGATCCGTAGATTTCCAACAGCGAAAGTCAGGCCTGTTCATTGAACGCGGGATCAACCACCGATTCAGTGCTAACTCACCGATTTCACGGACTGACAACAGTGATTGGGTATCCGGCTTTCCGCTGCCGCTGTGGAGAAGCTTCGCGGCGTTGGTTGCCAATTGACAAATAAATACTTCACGCTGGATGCCGTGGCGCATGAGGTCGTCCTTGAATCCTAGCGCCTTAAGCGCCGCTCGCGTGGTGCGCAACCGCCAGTTAGGACCTTGGCCGAAGGCGTGCTGATCTGCATATTGATGATCGAGATCTCGGAGATAATCTCGAAGCTCAACAAACAACCAGTCGGGTATATGGAAATGGCCCCAGCCGCCGGTAAAGCCAATGGACTTGAGGTATTGCGTGCCACCCAGCTTCAATCGGTTGTAGACCGCGGAGCGCCCCATGGATGAGGTCGTCACGACCGCCAACAGACGCGCATTTTTTTCCGCCTGCGAGATAATGCCGGTGGACCCGCCGTAGGCACTGGCAAAATCATCATAAATGTCCCGACTGCGAAGGAGACAAGCAATCAGCTTACCGCCCAGCAAGGCGTTATAGGGTGGGATCGCGCCAAGGACATATGCATCCATCAGGTTGACCAGTCGGGCAGATCGGTCATTAGTATTCCAGCCGATGAATTTGTCTCTTACGCCAAGGTTGAAAACCGGATCCCCTATGGCGATCAACCCCATCAGTTTGCCATTCGCCTGGTCCCAGACTAGGTAACGCAAGCGCCTGCCAAAACCATTGGACACGGGCACAGACCACGACAACGATGCGAGCCGAAAGAGTTCGCTCTGCCACGTACCTGACGAGACGCGCTCAAGAACAGGGGAAATTTTTTCTGGCACCACCTCTCGGCCATCGGCAAAGTACTGCATTAGCTTGGCGCCGCTGCGCACAACGAAGGCTTCACTGGCGGAGAGCCGTTCTTCTCGTTGGGCCCCATGCAATGCGCGGATCGCCTCTTTGCCATTTCCAGGTGGGCAAAGAGCACCTTCCTGGGTTTTAGTGAAACCTAGCTGGTGCAAATGCTCTCGCACTTTTCGCTTGAGATTCGCTTCTCTCGGATTAACTCCAATAATAATCGCACTGCCGGTTGGCATACTGTTGCATCCCTGCTTGGAGTTTATCTCAACGAGGTAGGCGAAATACAAGCCATACTGTTTCGCTTCTGCCGCCCTCAAAAGTAATGCGCACAGGCGCCAAAAGCACCGCGCGTCGAGGGGGAATACGGATCACTGCCGCACGAGGTCCGATCCTACACCGCCCCCGCCATTTTATGAAGAGGCGTACAGGCAAACTGACATTACCGGCACCGAGTTCGCCTGTATGCAGAATGGAGCAACCATTCTCCTGCCCCATAGCCGAGACGATGAGGGTAGCGCCGGAATCAGCCCGATCGACCGCCCCGACCAAGGCCATCCTGAGGCACGCCTCATCCAGATCTTGAACGCAACCCAGAGCTGCCGCACCAAGCGGTAATTGCCCAGCGTTCTCACTCCGCCGCCCACAGGGCTTTCGCCCCAGCTTGACGAGGCGGACGCGAAGCACCTACCCGCCAAAGCGATGGGCAACGTTCGAATTGCTCAGCAAGCGTGTCGGCACGTGTACAGCCGGCAGCACACTGCTCACTGGCGCCAGCCAGGCCGACCTCGCAACGCAACGAGCGCTGCTGCACGACATCGTGCTGCTCGGTCCGCCTCCCCTGCGGCCAGCCGGAACTGTTCGACATGCTCCAGCAGTGTCCGCGCTTTGATCAGGGCGAATAGCCCCTGGGTTTCGCAGACCTCCCCAGACCATATAATGAGTCCCCAATAGGCAATACCATGGCCTTCGACGGGGGCATCGGAAAGTGTGTTGGCCGAACGGCTACATCAAATCGCCGAAGCCGTTGACACTGGGAACACCGCCGGCACCAGATCCTTCGAAAACTTTGCTCTGTCGGGAAGCGAGATGACCTTCAGGCTGTTCTTGGCGCGCCCCGCCGCGATCAGTTCTGCCATCGGTCCCGCGCCACCGGCTGCCAGACAGTCTAGGTGCCCCAGGATGATGACTGAGTCACGCGCTCTGGAGAGCGCCACATTCAATCGATGGCGATCCAAGAGAAACTGGGTGTCCCCACTTGCTCTGGTCATCAACAGGATCACCATGTCAGCTTCTCCCCCCTGTACAGCATCGACAGTTGCAACGGACAACTGGAACGCATAGTGCTTATCCGCCGTATCACGCGCGACAATTTCCAGTTGCCCCTTGTATGGGCAGATAACCAACAGCTTCAAGGAGACTCTCGCTGCACTAACCCTTTTGTGCAGAGCATTGAGCAATTGATAGAGCGCGGCGCGCTCTGTGGAGTTGACCAACGAGTTAGGCGTGTCTCCCGTACCTGCCTTCCTATGCCGGTAATTCTGCATCTTGGAGAAATCTACAAACAGTGCGCGGGCATCGGTCAGGGACCAGTTCCCCGCTTTGCGATGAGACGTCAGTTGCTTCTGGTAAAACAGAGTACTGACTAGGTCACCAATGTTTTCATGCATCCGGTATTGCACGGTTAGCATGCCCTTGGCTTGCGGTCCTAGCCCCTCATACAGTTCTTGGAAAAAGTTCTTGCGCAGCAGGGTTTCGACCTCCGCCAGCGGCAACGTATACCCGATGCGCTCATCCAGCACATCAGTGGTCACCGTTGGCGGCAACTGGTTGTGATCCCCGACCAGGACTACCCGCCGAGCAATGGCCGCCGGGATCATCAGTTCGGCAGCAAAGGCCTTGCCTGCTTCGTCCACAATCACGCAATCGAAAGGTTCCTTCAACAAGGCGAAATCAGTACGCGCCATGCCCGTGCAGGTAGCACCGTGGATCAATTTGTCACGGAATGTCCAGCGGCTAGCAGCCTCACGCCCCTTGCGCGACTTCAGCAGAGACAGCCAAGCTTCGTGCAATTGAGGACTGATTTCTGCATCTCCCGCGCTCAAAGCATCGACTTTAATTTGATGCCAATTGGGCTCAAGCGCTTCACTAATCTTGTCCTGTTTTCCGTAACGCACTGTAACTGGCCGCAAATACTCTGCTGCCTCAAGCAGATCCTCGATTAGCTTGGTCACCGCGACGTGAGTAGGGCCGGTAATCAGGATACGCGGCCAGAGGTGGGGAGCTTGTTCCGGGAACAGTGTCTTAAGCCACTGAACCAGCGTGGTTGTCTTCCCGGCACCTGGAGGTCCCCACACCGCCACTACGGGCTCGCGCGACGCCAATACTTGAAGCACAGCGTCCTGCCCCAGATTCAACGTCTCGCCAGGCTCCGGGCTGAGTGTAAAGATGGCGTTGTGAACCGAGGGTGCCACAAAATCACCAGTGATCGCTTTCTCAAGAGCTTTGGATAGCGTTTCTTTTTGATTGCCCTCCCTGACCAATTCAAGCCGAAACAAATCGAAAGGGTTGATCTCGGCTTCGCTCATCCGCTTATGCGTGTCCAGGATGAATTCGCAAATACCAAGTTGGGCATCCAAAAGCTTGAACGACTGCAGAGGCCATACACGATCTCGCCCGACTGCTCGTAGGCGAGGTGAGCCTTGCTCGCCCAACGCGTCCTTCAACCAGCCAGGAACACCTTGGGAACCGAGCAAGCCTGTCACCTTACGCCCGTTTTCCTCGACCTGGCCGGGAAGAAAACCACAGCTTGCACTTTGCTCCAGGTAGAGCTGCTGCTCACGGTACACCAACGAGAGTTTGCGTAAATGCAGGGCAACCTGTCGTTGACGGGCAGCCTCGCGCTGGCCAAGGCGCTCTTCATTCAAGGCACACACAAAGGACTGGAAACGATTGCGGTTGGCCAACTCTTCATCCGTACTCCCTATGAGGACGGGGGTAAGGGCCACGTAGCACCGCAAAACGTCTTCAGGAGACTCACGAGCCTCAAGCGCGTCCAGCAACCGAAAACATCGCTGCTCGGCATCGGCCTCAGTGACTAGGGCATAACGGCCCAACTGAAAGACAAGACGGCCGTCATCATTCTCATAAATGTGCCAAGGCCTATCCTGGATTGCCGGTGTTTGAAAATAGTCCCACATCTGATGGATCAGGGGGATGTGCTCATCACTGATGCCCAGGGCGACTGGCCACCAATACTCTTCCAGGCCTGAGATACGAGGGTGCAATCTCACCGGCAAACTGTGGGACCGCGAATCACCGAGCACGTCGGTGAGCGTCCAGCCGTCCGCAAATACTTCCAACTCCGCGCCTGGTTTAATCCATTGCCCTTCGTGCCTGCCAAGTGGCAAACGCAAGGTGGCATCCTGCATCTGCAACTGGGCCTCATTGTTATCCAGGCGCACGACTGTCGCCGTCAACGGCTCGCCACCGCTGCCTCTTGCTGCATCCAACAATTTCACTTTGGCACTGCCAATGCGGGCGAAGCGTGCTTCATGATCAACCGCATAGAATACTCCTCGACCATCAAACGCTTCGGCCTCGACGGTATAATTCTGCAGACGCCCGCGCAGGCCGTGTGGCAACGAAATCACGGCGCCCTCGCAAGGGTAGTCCGCAGGCATTTCCAGCCAGGCAACGGTCGGCAACTGTGCGGGCACCTCACCAAATAAGGTGCGAATATACTGCGCGGTGGTTTGAAGGTAGGCGCGTTCGGCTGTGACGCGCCCCCGGGCAAGCTCAATTTCAAGCATCATCTGACGGAAGCTAGCTGATTCACGCGCGCCAAAGCGGGCTTTCAGTATCTGTCTGGCCCGTGCGTGCGCCCGTTCCAACTCACTGGCGATTTCGGACCGCATCGCCAACTCTCTTTCAAACATCTTCACGAGTTGAACCAGGTAGGGACGAATCAGCGCAGCAGTTTTGCGTTCATGTGCACCATGAATAGCAGCCAGTTCAGCTTCTAATGCTTCAATCTCAGTATTTACATCATCCAGACGTTTCCCATTCCACCAACTGATGGCAGTGGAAGTCAGAGTGATGCCAGCCAGCAGTAGCATGAACATTGATCAGCGTTTCCCTGGTTGGACTAATTCGACCAGGCGACCTACCAGCACCTCCATGCTCGCCCGCACCTCGCGCTGGTGATCATCGTTGATCAAGGACGGATCCATGACGGCTTCAAGCTTCTCGAATACTCTCAGAAGGGGCTTGAGCACATCGTCAACTTGGTTCAACCGCTGAAGCTCGGGCGCATTCTGCGCCTGGATTTTTTCGAGCTCTTTTTGTGCATGTTGCACTTGCGCCTCGGCCAGGCTTACGCGTCCCTTCCATTCAATAGAGGTTTTGTGCAGTTCCACAGCCGAATGCAATACACCAACCAGATCACGAAGTAGACCAATACCCTCGGTAAGCACTTGGGCGCGATCGCCACTCATGGCGGTATCACGCTTGATCCGCGCCTGGCGCGTCTGCTCCTTGGCCAGGTCGAGGGCATCATTGCCCCCGTTGGTGGACTTGCTGCGGGGTGTAGCCTTGGCAAGACTGGCGGGTAGTTTGAATCGTTCATTGGTCATGGTTGAGACTCCGGTCAAGCAACACTGGTGTTGAAGTATTCCACGCTACGACGCAAGCCTTGATCAGCCTCCATTAACCGCTCCAGAGCCGTTTCAAATGACTGAACATCAGGCAGGTCGCCTTTCCTCATCAGCGCCAATTCATCCAGGCAATGGCGGGTCAGTTGAACGCAACGCAGCGTCATCCGCCCAACAACCTGACGAACAGCGGCTGCTTGTGTCATCTCCCTTCGCGCCAGATCAATATCCTGGGCAAGTGCCTCACGCTCAAGCTCCAGACGCTTTTCCTCCTTGGGGATCAGAGCCTTCAAGCCGTCGCGGTGCACCTGGGCTTGGCGTAAAGTCAAGTAGGAGTCGATCGCCCCGAGTACCGCTGATGCTGCTTCAATGCTCATGAGCACCGGGTTGGCGCCTGCAGTGGCTTTCTTCAGGCCTCCCGCAATGCCATGTCGACTGGCCGCCGAGATGAAGGTTTTTGTAAAGTAGAACGCATGCCTTGGTAACTGAGTGCCCATAGTCCTTCCACGTCAAAGCTGAACCCAACACCATGTACCAGGGCCTGCCTTTGCCAAGCGCTGAGCGATGTCGTCAGGCATGTGTTGAATGAAATCCTCCGCACACACTGAAGCCTCCTGGGCCTTGACGCCGCCCTCGCGCGGCGCCCAGAGCGTGCCCGTTGCAGGCTCCCAGTAGAGCTGTTGCGCTGAATCCCGATAACGCACCATGAGCAACGCGTCACACCCTCTCTCCTTGGGAGGTGGCCTGAACGGTGGTCGCCCTACAGCGTGAAAACTCTTCCACAGCCCTGCGAGCACCCAATGCTGGGATACCTCAAGTTTCAAGGCTCTCCAGTTGGGGGTATGCGACAGGAACAAGTGGACATGGGGGTTGCGGAGCATGGCCGTAAGCTGTTCACGTTGCACCTCGCCGATTTGAGCGCGGAGCAGCAGACCATCAGGCAACTCGTCCCCCCTCAATCGCATGAAACGGCTCTGTTGTTTGTGGCTGAATACTGGGGTGGGCAAATGTCGAGGGTACGTTTGAGCCACAGCGTCAATGGGATGAACTTGCTGCTCTGCAGGTGCCGCGCTTGCAAACAATCCAGCGACGCCAGAGTCATTGAGCAGTTTTGAAGTAGCCACGCCTGCTAATAATCGCTCGCCTGATTGAGTGATGGTCTCACCGGCCGCCAGCCCCTCTTCTCCAAGCAACGCCACAATCTCCTGGATTGAAACCAACGGAAGGCCAGTCAGTTCGGCGATTTCACTCACGCTCAAATGCTGGTTCAACGCCTCAAGTGCGAACAGTGCAACCGCGTCGCAGCGTCTGGGGACCCGCGCGAACGTGCGCACCTGAAACTCGGTTGCTTTGAAATACAACGTGATTCGTGGCGACTCAGGCTGTGGCAAGCAAGCCTTGATGCTGGCAGTAACACGCCCGTTGCGAGCACGCTTCTCCGTCAGCCAATTTTCCTCAAGCAAAATAGTACTGATCTGCACAATGTATTCTTGAGCAAGGTCCAACACCTCTGAAGGATGATCTATCCAGCTCCAACTGATCTCGGCCAATGGCACCCGGAGCACAAGCGCGCCAGCCAACAGCCAGGCGCCTCGATCATCAAAACGCTCGACCCGCGCACGCACTGCCGTGCCTGGCCGCAGGTTGCCCAAAGCGTTACGCAGCCGGGCCTCGGTCAGCGCGTGAACGCTGCCCCGCCAGCCCCTCTGGTCCCGGCTGGTCAGCACGAACTCCACATTGTCGCCTACGCTGAATAGACTGACCGGGTTCTCGAACTTGGCGTTTGGGCTCAACAATTCATGTTGAGGAATCAGGACGGTCGTGTCTTGGTACTGTATCAATACAGATTTCGGCAAGATCTTGACAACGCTACCTGCAACGATCCTTCCACAGTTCTCCGCACCAAGCGAAGTACTCGGCCCCTTGGGAGGACGTGAGGGGGAAGCCGCGCGATGCGTGCGCTCCGGTTGAGAATTACGCCCCGATAGAGACGGCTCAAACGCGTTCAGTAATCGTGAAAGAAAATCGAGCAAGCAGCGTCTCCGTCCATTGAAGGCTGATAAAGATTGCCATCCGCATCATCGCATCATGTTGTGGACTGCCGGTGCGGTTTTCGCACTCGGGCCTTCAGCATCCGCTAACGGCTATCGACTCGCATTTGCCCTCCGCAATGTACGGTTGTGAAAAGTACTAAAACGCACTTTTCAATCCTCACGCAAGCCGCATTGGGCTTGTGCTGGATTGGCAGAAGGATGATTCATTCACCCCACTACTGTGGTGGAGTTCGGGCAAACGCATTGCAAGTCTTATGTTAGAGGCTTTCTGCCATACCCACAACCAACGCACGGTCATGCATCAGGTTTCAGGCGCACACAATCAGATCCTCATGTGCTTGCAGCTACTGTTGGCCCAGCTTGGTAAACACGGCACCATAAGGATCCTGCAAACGCTCATCGCTGATGGGTAGCGGTCTGCGCAGAAAGCTACGCCACTGCTGCGCGTCACTGATCCTTAGCTGTTTGTCGAAGTGCACCTGTACGCACGCATCCATTTGCTCTTCCACCTGATGCTTGCGCTCGATGAACGAAGCAACCTGGTCTTCATCAACCGATCCCTGCAGAAACGGATAGTGAATGCTCAACTCCGCGTTACCTGACCGCTGCAGCCGCTGGTTCACGCAGCCAAACAGGCGATCCAACCGGCCCACGCGCTGCTCATTGTCACCGGGTGAGCCGGCTAGGCCGTAGTGATGGATCTGGTGGCACTGCAAATGCAGGTTAACCCCTTCCTGGAGTACCGAAGTGGACACCAACACGTTGGGATAGAACGGGCTATTGAAGCCGAGGATGAGACGCTGACGACCTTCGCTGTTGTCTCCACTGGCGTACCAGCATGGGCTGGTGAGGCGCTTGAGGCTGCGCCACTCCTCGTCCCATTGATCCAGGCCATGGTCGATGATCTTGCCGCATAGCGTGTCAAACGTTTCCAACGCGGCGGTGAAATAGCGCAGCATCAACGAGCCATCGACCCGTAGGCTTACCCAGTCATGAAAACCACGGTACGCACGCTGCACCTCACGCTCGCGGGTCTGCTGCCGGTATTCGACAAACCAGGCGTAGAGCTCGACGACGACAGGGCTCGCATAAAGAAACCCGGCCTTGATGTAGTTCGCGAAGTTCTCCGCAATCGCCTTGTTGTCGCGCGCCCAGCCTTCGAGCTTGCGATACAACGCCGGCGGCAGGCGCGGTACCAACAGCGACCAGACGCTGTGGAGCGGATGTTCCAGGCGGTCGCGCGGTGCACCTCGCATGCGGGCGGCGGCATCGTGGACCCCCGGCACGTCCCAACCGTGCAAGCGTACGTACTTGGCGGCATTGGCATAGTCGATCCGACCTGTCTCCGCCTTGGCGTAGAACGCGGAGTAACCGCCAGTCAGGTAGTCCGATGCCGGCTCGAGGAACAGTGCAAAGACGCTTTCCGGCTTGCTGAAGCGCAGGCGCACATTGGCGCAATCGGTTTGCCCACCTGAGCCTTTCTTGACCACGAACAGCTCGGCGATGCGCGATGCCAACTGCGTACCCTCCCCCTCGCCCTCGTCTTGCCCTGCCTCCTCGTGCGCGTCCACTTCGGCAAGCGAGTGCTTCACGCCTTCATGAAACTGGGCATAGCCATCGCGTGACCAACCCTGATGGCGCCAATGCCTGACTGCGGGATCGTCCGCTTGCTTGCCCCATGCATTGACGATCATTCCGACCAACAACTCGTCGTAGCGCTCGTTGATGCGCTGGGTCAGTTCACGAACAGAAGGTATACGGCGAACGAAAATCAGGTGCTTCAAGTCCTCGAGCGCAGTGCCGAGGCCATCAGCCGCCTTCGGCACGCACTGGTCGATCATCAAGCCGTACTTGGGGTGATCCGGGAAGGTGTGAAACTGGTCGCGATAGCGACGGGTAAGGTCGCGCAACAGCTCGGTATCGGTAGCCTTTGAGAAATCCTCCACCATCCGGTCTTCGACCGCATCCTGATAATCCGCATCGGCACCAGAATCGATCTGCGGTTTCCAGCCAAACGACTCGAACCCTTCCAGGTAGCCATAAGTGAGACTCTTGTTCTCCTTCTGCCGGCCCAGGTCGGCCACCAGCCGCTTCTGATACAGAGCAAAAAACATCTCGGCATCCGGACGCCCATCGAAGCTCGCAGGTACGGCTTTTTCGTGGCGGTAGTGCCGCTTGCCGTACAAACCGCCCTGTCCCTCCATCAACCGCAGACGCCGCAAGGCATACCGTTGCAGCAACTGACGCGTGCGCTCGGCGCCGCTCATGGCTTCAAGGGCAGGATCACGATCGAGCTGGGTAAAATAACCCAGGATGTTCTGCACATCATCCAACCGGGTATGGCTGGGCGTCGCAGTGAGCAATAGGTTCCAGACACCCAGCCGGCTGTCAGCGTTGCCAAACAGCGCCTTTGCGGCACTCACACGCTGCGATCCACCCGAGACGTTGCGCAGGTAATGCGCCTCATCGACGATGATCAGGTCAAAGCCCGAGGGCCCCAAGTGCTGCTTTAATCGATGATGGCAATTGGCCGCGATACTGCCTGCGCCCTCGGCACCTTCCGCGCGCCGCTCGGGGCCGAGCAAGCCACTGAGCGCGTAGACCGTGGTGAGGTAAAGCTGCCCCTCATTGTTTTGCACCGACTGCACCAGGTGCTCCAGCTTGTAGCACTCACAGACCGTGGCTACGGGCATGCCATCTTCGGTTTTAACTCGGTCATCGGCTTGGCGAATGTGCTCACGAATGAAGCCTTCGAACTCCCTGCGCCAATGCCCGCACAAATGTCGATTGGGCGCCATTACCAGCACCTTGGCATCAGGCTTGTTTTTCCACAGCCATGCAGCCACACCCAACGCCTGGAAGGTCTTGCCCATGCCGACTTCATCCGCCAGTAGCGCCACTTTGCCCGCTACCAACAGGTTCCACAGGTAAGCCACCCCTTCGGTCTGCTTGGCCGCCATGGATTCGCGATCATCTGCCTGATAGGTCCAGTTGGAATCCTTACGCCCTTTGAAGTTGATCCACTGGGATACGGTTTCAGGGATGAGCACACCCTCTTCAAATCGACTCATGTCCCACCCCACTTGCTTTCCAATCCGCCGAGCTCCTGCTCAAGCATTTGCCGAAAATCATCATTGGTCTCGGCAGGTAACGGTGGCATATCGACCTTCAGTGTCCGCCAACGCGACAAGGCAATCCTGCTGTCATCCTTGGGCAAGCGTTGACGGAGTGCCAGCGCCAACTTGCAGAGCGCGTTAACCTCCTGGACCAGGAACCAGTCGAAAACATTGGGCGTAGATCCACGAAGTCGCTGGCGGGTCTTGTCTACCCATTCCTGCAGGCATCCCGGTCGCACGAACACCCAGTGTTCAAGCACTGACAATCGTTCAACCCCACGCAACCGGGCCGCGAATTGGTAGCTGGCCGTGAATAACCGAAAGTAGCTGATATGCGCAGAGTCTGAACCGTCTTGCTCGCTTGCCACGGCGCCTAGGTCGGCGCTCAGCCCATCAACCTGTGGCTCACCCGTTGCAGATTCGCGGACACGAAATCCGACATCATCCTGATTGGGCACAATATCGATTTGCGCCATGGCGTCGACCAGGCCAACCAAGTCGTCGTACCGCTGCGCGCGTCGGAACTCGGGGGTAGTCTCCAGCAACATGCCGACGAAGCACTCCCGGCCGTCCTTGAGCACCTGGAAGCTGTGATCGAACAACAGTGCATGCACGTGCGCCACCGGCACTCTGCACGCCTTCAATTCGTGGCTTCGTGGTTTCCAGTCGAGCGCGAATGCAGCGTCGATATCCGGCAACTTGATCCTATATCCCTGATCTGGTTCTTGCCCTATATGCCATTGGCCGCGCAGTTGGTAAACCTGCTCCGCCCAGTCGAACTCCACCACGATGTCAAAGGGAAGGTTCTGCGGGATTTTCAACGCTTGCGCCTGTAATGCTTCGTCGCTCAAGAACAATGCCGGGCTGGTGTCCATCGTGGCGCCGAGGACGCTTTCCACTGCACTGTTGTTCGGCAAGATAAAGCCCGCCTCGATGTTGTTGCCGGGTAGCCTTTTACCCCGTGAGTCGAGCAGCGAATTGCTGCCCGCCCGGGTGAAGTTCCACGAGCCGATGGCCAGGTGCGTGGAGGTTTTCCAGAGCTTGGCATGGGTCATTGGTGTGCGCTCATCGACCGTGGTCGGGTTGTGCCGCAAGCGCAACTCATCGTTTGCCAGCAGGTCTCCAAGCGCCTCGGTCCAACCGGTACGCAGGAACTGCCCATCGAGCCGGTCCGGCACCAGGCTGACCTTCATGCGCGTCTGCTCGTAGCTGCTCCTCAGGTGGCTGACGAACAGAGCCAGATCCTTCGGTAGATAAGGGGACCAGACTGCCAGGTGATGGCAAGCACGCTCGCCCAGCAACTGGACGAGAAACGGTTGCCTCTGAAAACTGTGGCAGAACCGCACGGGTGACTCAGCGCTGGCGAACGAGCTACTGCGCCTATTTTCCAAGGGGCACGGTACGCCCACATTTGTGAACAGTGCCTGGAAGAACGCTTTAACGGACTGGTAAAGCGAAAGCGCATTGATCGGCTGGAAGTGGAATACCTCCTGATTGCGCGCCCATCCGCTAAGTGTGAGGTTGGCACTGCCCGCGCCGAGCACGCGCCCCTGCTCACCTTCCAGATAGATCACCTTTGCATGCAACAAGCTGTCTTCGCCAACACCTGGGTAGCTCCATTCCGTTTTTTGCGCAGTACAGACTCCGTGCACCTGGAGCGCGGTGCGCTTGTTCTGGTCGGCACCGATGAAACGCCGGTCACAAAAGACCCTGAGGTCGATTTGCTGCTCCGTCAGCGCCAACTGAAGCGCCTCGTACTCCATGCGTGTGCGGGGAGTCTCGGCACCCAGTACGGTTGGCAACACATAGGTTTCGATGAATTCGATATCGATGTTGAAGCTGGTAAGCCAAACCCTGCGCAACCGGCCGCAGGCCTTCACTTGCTCGCTGAATGCTGAATGCAGTTTCATGCCTGGCCGCCCCGATAACCGGTCACCAAATGGTCAAACTGGGGAATGTAGTACGTGTTCACCCAGCGCTGCATGGGCGTATCCTGCGCCTCAGGCAATGCCCTGGTACGAGCACTGAGCTTGACCTTCTCGGCCTGGTCGATTTGAACCCAGGGTATCTGGCCACGCTCGCGCATCACCGTCGCGTGGTAGTCCACCATGCCGAGAAACTGGTCACTGAAGCGTTCCTGACGCGCCAAGCTCATGAGTCGCTCCAGCCGTCGGCGGCCGGTGTGCGAAAGAATGCCGAGCAGTTCTGAATGCGCATCGATACGCGCGGCGGCCGCCGGCAAGGTTGCGGCATCGCGCCCCAGCCCTTGCCAGTGCGCCTCGATTTCGCCAAGGCTCTGGTGCCGGCCATGACAGGCCAGGGTAAACAGCAGATCGACCTGAGCAAGGAGTGGTTCGACCTGCTGCACGTGCACGAGCTTGCGTCGCTCGGGCGTTTCGCTGCAGTTTTTTTCGGCCAGGGCGAACAACTGCTGGATCGGCAGGTGGCTGTCTGGATTGTGTTGAGCTTGATCATCCATCACCCGCAGCAGTGCACCCGCAGCGCCCGTGTCGAGGCCGGTCAAGGCTAGCCAGAAGTCGCGCGTGTCAGCGCCTACTTGCGCGGAGTTCGGCAGTGCTGTTCGGTAGGCCTTGATCAGACTGCCCGGTACTTGCTTGAGCGCGCTTCCGCCACCTGCCTTGAAGCGCAGGAAAATCCCCTGCAAATGCATGCGCGCTTCTTGGAACAACCTGTGAAACGGCTCGTGAGTTTGAATCATCCCCTTAACTTTCACCCACAACAGTCCTGCTTCTTGACTGTGGTGGTAGTTGTAGCGGTCGTTGAAGAAGCCTATCTGCATGAACGGTGTCTTGTAGCGCCCACTCACACCCAAGCCCAACTGACGCACCAACAGGTGCCCGGCTGGTTCATGGGTGAAGCGCAGAAATGGGTTACTGTCGACCTCCAGACGTGCACGAGCCTTGCTGGCGCCCAGCACGCCTTGACTGTCAACGCCGGTATCGGGCGCAGCAGTCACCATGGCATACGTGAATATGTTCTCCAGATAGACTAGACAAGCCTGGCACAGCGCCAGCCCATAACGTCCTCCTGACTGCTCACGCAACGCTTTGCTCGGGCCGGTATCAACATCGTCGAACAGGTCCTTAATCACTGCATGATGCAGCAGATTGAGCGTGTAGTTCCGTACGTCGTTCGAAACCGAGTTGACCCGGTTGCGAAAGATTTCCTGGCCAAAGGCAGACCAGATGGTCAGTACACCCAACGGATCAATCTGGCTGTCGCCACTGAGGTCTTCATCGTATTCAGTCAGGTATTGGCTCAACCGCATGAGGTTTCTCAAGACAAAGGATATCAACAACGCGACCGAGCAGCAGAGATTATGCTACGCCAGTCTCACGATACAGATTTCAAGCGAGGGTTAGGTGCTGCGGGCGACAGGGCAGGCGCGGGTGCAAGGCCTTCGACGCACCTCGTACGGATCGCCGACACCACGCTCGCGTCAGTCGCGCAGCCCTGTTGCACTCTAGACATGGTATTGCGACCGCTTGCGGTGCTCCTCCCCGACCCATCACCGCTCCTTGATTCTGGGCTTACGCAGCTTCGGCGCCTGCTGCTGGACCAGTTGCTGCTCCAGCGTATCAGCACGCGCCTGCTGGGCCACGCCCGTATGTCGCACCTCGTCAAGCATTTGCTGCATGGCATGCAAGCGGCCTTCCAGAGCTTGCCGCTGCTGCTCGCCCTGCTCCGCCGCCACTTCGGCCCGCGCCTGCTGGGTGGCTGCCTGGCGCTGCGTCTCGCTCAAGACGTGACGGTCTTGCTCCGATCGTTGCTGAAGTTGGTCGAACTGGCGCTGGAGCTCTCGACGTTCAACCTGGCGTGTTTTGCTCTCCTCGCGCGCCCGGTCAATTTCGCGGTAGGCGCGCTCCTCGACACCGCGCACGTAGGCTTCTTGTGCCAGCCGAGCCTGCTCGACTTGATGCAGGGTGTCGTGCTGTTCGGCCTGCAGACCATGCAACTGCTGTTGCAAGGTGTCGCAGGTCAATTGCAAGGCGCCACGTTGTTCCTGCAGATCCTTAATCTGCGCCTGACGCTGGGCCAGCAGTAGCTCTAGATCGGTCAGGCGGGTTTCAGCGCTCTGCCGCGCAGATATTGCCTCTGCCGTCTGCTGTCGCGCCTGAGCAACGTCCAGCCGGGCGCGGGCATCCAATGCTACGAGTTCCTCTCTTTCCTCTGCGAGCACCTGCCGCTGGATGGCCAGTGACTGCTCGACCACGCCTTGAGCCAAGGTGGTCGCCTGCTGCCAGATAGCGACAAAGGCCTGGGCCACTTCCGCCGGCAGTCCGGGCAACCGCGTTTCACCGCGCAGGCGGCCGGCCAACTGTTCCCACCATTGGTCGAGCAAGGCACCGACCCGCGCCGGGCTGCCGCGACCCAGTTCCAAGCGCACCCGTTCTACCGTCGGCCGCTCGCCACGGGCCAGCACCGCGTCTGCCGCGGCAAACACGTCGTTTTCCGGTACGCCTACCGCCATGCCCTGCCCTCCGCTATATTAGGTCTGATAAAGAAAGATTATCCGACCTTATAAATTTAAAACTCAATTTATAATACGTTGAACGTAATGAATAATACAGATGCACTGCAGGCACGGTTTGATAACCCACTAGCCCTGCACGAGATCGCTGACACTACCCGCGCGGCCGCCGAGGCGTTCATCGCCGCCGGCACGGCCGTCAACACCGTGCGCAGCTATCGCAGCGCCCTCGCCTATTGGGCCGCCTGGCTGCGCCTGCGCTACGGCCGGGCGCTCGGCGACGGCGCCCTACCACCGGAAGTGGCGGTGCAGTTCATCGTCGATCACCTGGCTCGCCCGAACGCCGACGGTACCTGGAGCCACCTGCTGCCGGCGAACGTCGATGCAGCGCTGGTCGCCGCTGGGGTCAAGGGTAAATTGGGTGCTCTGGCGTTCAGTACGGTGAGTCATCGTCTGGCGGTGGTGGCCAAGTGGCACCGGCTCAAGGATTGGGACAATCCGTGCGAAGCCGCGGCGGTAAAGACCTTGCTTCGTGAGGCGCGCAAGGCGCAGGCGCGCCAGGGTATGGCGGTGCGCAAGAAAACCGCGGTGGTGCTGGAACCCCTCCAGAGGATGCTCACGACCTGCACCGATGGCGTGCGTGGGATCCGCGATCGCGCCCTGCTGCTGTTGGCCTGGAGTGGCGGCGGCCGGCGCCGGTCGGAGGTGGTGGGCCTGCAGATCGAAGATCTGCGCCGCCTGGATACCGACACCTGGCTGTACGCGTTAGGCGCGACCAAGACTGAGACCAGCGGGATTCGCCGCGAAAAACCGCTGCGTGGGCCAGCGGCACAGGCGCTCGCCGCCTGGCTGGCAATAGCGCCGGCTGTCAGCGGACCGCTTTTCCGACGGCTGTACAAAGGCGGCAAGGTGGGTACCGCCGCGCTGTCAGCGGATCAGGTGGCGCGCATCGTTCAGCGCCGCGCTCAGTTGGCCGGCCTGGAGGGCGATTGGGCAGCGCACAGTTTGCGCTCGGGCTTCGTCACTGAGGCCGGGCGTCAGGGCGTGCCGCTCGGCGAGGTCATGGCCATGACCGAACACCGCAGCGTGAATACGGTCACGGGGTACTTCCAAGCCGGAGCCATGCTATCCAGCCGCGCCACCTGCTTGCTGGGTGACGAAGAGCTGCATCGCCCTGATCAAAATGCCTGAACCGCAGCGTCACCGTCATTACGCGATAGGGACATACCTCTGCACGCAGCACCGACAGCCGATACCGCGCCACGGCGTCCCACTCGATCCACATTATCTAGCCAGGAACCGCAGAGAGGGAGGCGCACTCATAGAGCTGGCACAGGACAGCAAAAACGCAGTGGCGCTTGGCCACGTGGCTCAATGGTGTGGTACAGCGTAGTGCTGGTCAGTCCCTTCTCTCGTGTAAATCTCACCATCCGACCTAAAGCACAGCTTCGTTCTGTTCAAGAGCCCCGTCTTGCATTGGTCCCAGTCGAGATTGACCCCTTTCTTCGCCAGCACCGCGGCCTTCGCTTCCATCTCGGCGATTTGCCTGCGACGGAACTCAATTTCCTCGTGGCTCGGTAACAGAGGGCTGGCCAGGAACCATGCGGCCGCACCGATCACGGCAAGAGCACCAACCAAGGTCACAAATGTTTTCACCCCCAAGAGGCGTCCTGCTTTCTCATAGCGCTTTGTTGCCACCGCTGCAGCTTCATTGGCCTGGTCGAATTTCTCAGTTAGCAATTTCGCAGCCTCGGTAGCAGTTGCATCCGCAAGGTTCGATAGGTCATTTCTCGCGCTTGAGATCTGCCTGTGCACCTCTTGCTGAAGCCTGCTCAGCGCCAGAACGGCTTTGTCAGCGGCGTCCTGTGTCTGCAATCCTGCCGAGAGTAATGAAGTGAGCATTTCAGCTTGCGCTCGAATTTTCTCGTCGTAGCTTTCGTATTCTCGCGCAGTCACGAGGGTCGTCATCGGCTCAAACCTCGATCGTAGGTCATCTGTTTGGCAAGCTCCTTTTCTTGCTCTTGCCGAAGCAGCAGTTCGTGGCTGCGCTCAGCACGGGCGATCCGCTCCATCACCCAATCGCGGTGGTTCATATTAAGCTCAAGCATGTCCTCCAGCGGCGCGAACTTCAGTACGCCACCGGGTTCAGCCAAAAGCAGCAGTCCGCCAGTGCCTGAAGCGGCTTTGCCACTGACAGTCTTGATAGCCAAGAGGTACTGGTTGATTTGCGCACCGGAAAAGCGGGTTTGCTGAGTGGCGATGGCTTCAGCTGTCGACTGAACAAGGGCCTCAAGCCGGCCGCTTCGTGGATGATGATCCCTGGGGAAGGCATCCAGATACGGGACCGTCAGCAGACCTAACGTATCAGCGGTGGCTTTAGTCTCAACGTACCAATGCACTTCTCGGGAAATTTCGGCGAGACCCAGGTCGTTAATGATTTGCTTGAGTCCTGCGTGTTTGCCCCGCTCCTTCCTTAAGTCCGCTCCCTCTGCTTTGAACTCCAAGAGCCGGACCACTCCGCTAAACTTCACCAACACATCGCCCAACAGTTGGTCGGCAGGCGTTTGTTGGAGCAAGTTGACAGATCCCGCCGCTCCCAGGCCGGAGGCTCGTTGCTTATCGCGTATCGAGTAACCCAACGAGAAGAGGAAATTGCCGATGGTGATGTTTTCGTAAAGCTTCATGGGACGTATTGATCCTATCTACCGGAATCCTACCTACAGGCGCCGTAACAAAAGCGGCTAAGCACGAACGTTGGGCGTCGGATCAGGAGCCGATGCGGATAGCACCGGTTGAATAGCGCTGCTTGAAGGCCAGGTCGATGGCCGCGACGTATTGGCTTGGAGAGACGTCGAGCGAGCGTCCCAGCAAACGGTGCACGGCTTTCACGGTATCAGCGCGCGCCTGATGACTGCTGACAAGCTGGACCGTTAGCTGAAGATTACCGGGTTCGAGAAAGTCGTTGAGCAGCGTGGCCTGGGCATGCAGTTCTCGCTCGATAACAGCCAACTCAGTCATATCATTGAGCGCCGCTTCGGCTGACTCCAGTTCCGCAGTGTTCAATCGTGATTTGGTTGGGATTGCCTCAAGCCGCTTGCGCATTTCAAACAAACGCTCCTGATACCGCTGCCCCCCTAGCTGTAACCACACTCCCAAGCCCTTGAGCGTGCCGAACGAATGCGGGTACCAGTGGCGCTCCTCGTAGGGTTTGCCTTTCTCGTCGCCCCCCTTCTTGACGACTTGGTAGTCCCAGGAGATTCCCAGCACATTACTCTTCCAGCGGTTATTCAGAAGCTCCCCAATGCGCTGAGGAAGGGAAGACAGAACCTCACTGGCGCGGCCTTGCAGTTCACGGTGTTTGCTATTCGCCGCGCGAACTCGCTCAATCAAAGATTGCCGCTGGCTAAGCAGGGTTTCGACCCTGTGGCGCCGGATGTTCTGCCGCTCGGTAGCGCTCAGCTGCTTGAACTGTCCCCTGACCTGCTCGTCATCCAAACCCAGGTGATTGAGCGCGCAGCAGTTACCGATCAGCACTTGTGAAGCATCATGAAGCTCGACGACGTAACCATGCTGATGCAACTGAGCACAACGCCTTCCATGCTTCTGGTACTGACAGCTCGCCTCGGCCTTTATCAACCGATAGGGTCGCAGTGGAGTCCGATACTGCTCCTTGGTAAAGGTGCACTCGGCTGCAAGCTGATAAAGCGAGTTCAAATCCGCAAGCGTTCTCAGCTCAACAATTTCAATCGAAGTAGTCATCAGCGTCCTCGTGGAAACCCAGTCGCGCATATAGCTGTATATTAACCCAGTACTCGCATAATGCCATCAATTGCGTTCAATACGCCGAGCCAGGATTCCGTGCTGGCTGGGCTACTCAAGGCGTAAGGGCCGCGCCCTTTCCAATCGTTTACGGTCGAGTCGCCACAGGGTTGTAATGTCCGCTACGTGGAACCCATCTCCTCCTCGGCGAAGGTGGACCTGGCAGGTCCCTCGTGATGGCAATACCGCCTACGCTCACCGGCACGAGCACGCGGTGTACTGCCCGGCCAAGGTCCGACGCAGTCCACCAATGCCATCCCCCTACGAGTGGGTAACACCTCTTCCTTGCCCTGCATGAACGCCTCAATAACGGCTTACTGATTCACTTCACCGCACAGGCTGGCCAATGCGGATGCAGCAACTCAGGCGGAGAAACGTGAGCAGTGAAGTGGTTAGGCTGCGGGCGTTTCGAACGTGCGGCCGACAAGCACGCCGCGAGCCGTGCCGCTCTGCCCCAAGAGGCCTGGTCTATACTCTTAGGACGGTGCATGCCCCCCCGATTAAAAGGAATTCACGCGAGGGTGTGGCGAGTCACTCCACGACGCGATCTATCTAAGTCGAGGGGATGGCTATGCCTAATAAGACACCGGAAAATGCCTTTTTGGCGCGGCTGCGGGGACGCAAGTCGACGCGCAGCAACTTGTGGCTGGTCTACAGCCATAAGATTCGCTCTGACCTCATTTTGGAAAGCAATCAGGAGCTCGCTCACTGGTTGCTGCACCTGGAGTTTGAACCAAGCATCGTCAACTTCTGGATTCCAGGAGCGAACGAACTCTACGCTGACCAACGCGGCGGTCGAAAGACCCGGCCGGACGTGATTGCCACGAATGCTTCTGGCGGGCTGGAGTGGCACGAAGTCAAGGCAGGATACGTCGAGGAAAACACAGTCAGTGAGCAGATCATCGCGCAACGTCAGATGGCTGCCGACAATGGCGCTACCTACCGCTTGTTTGATGAATCAACACGCCTGACGCACCGCTATGAGTTAATGCCCCGACTGCGACTCATGCATTTCGTCGCCGTTACCCGCAGCCAGTCCATTGATCATGTCCGACAAGCGCTCCTGAATTATGTGAGCGAAGCACAGTCGGGGACCCTGGGTGAGATGCTGCAAGCCAACCCTGTACTACCGCCCACCCATCTCATTGCAGCGTTGATCCAGCTCTCGATCGAAGGCCGCGTGACACTCGATATTGAGCAAACCACTCCGACGCGGCAAACGCGGTGGTCAGCGAGAGCGTCGCTATGAAGCGTGTTGGCATTCCGCAAGCAATTAAGGACGGCGCTTGGCCACGCGTCCAACCAGCGTCCGTCCCGCAAGAACAGTGGCCGTTTTTCGCCCGCAAACGGCTGGCGGTGGAACTGTACATTGACGGTCGCCCGATGACTGAAATCAGAGTACGAACCGGTTTTCCAGCCAGCGAAGTCAATCGAATCGTTGATCGTTTCTGCGCCATTGATGCGGACGGACATTACTTTGGCGAACGGGCCTTGCTGACTCACGCACGAGTGACGCTCTACGAGCGCCGGAAAGCTGCAGGGCCAAAACGGACGGAACAGCGGGGTGGCATGTCTGGCTTGCTCAACAAGCTGCTGGGCGAATACAGCAACATCGAATTGGCCATGATCGAACGCTTACGTAGACCTGGCGCTCCGCACGATAGCACTCGAAGCGAACTGAGCTATTTGATTAACGAGTTTTATAAGCTGCTGAATAAAGCAGGGATCACAGCCCCCGCTTGGCCGTTCAACACCAAGCATGCAGGGCGCACCAGTATCCGCAAGTACCTGAAAAGGCTACGAGCACGGTACGCAGTTCAATACATACACAGTCACGGAAGTCCGGAAGCTGTGGCGCATCTCGCCACGGGTACCGGCCATGAACGTTACATCAAAGCCCAACGACCCTTTGATTGTGTGCAACTGGACGGCCATTACATTGACGCTTTCTTTGCCTTGCGGGTCGAGCAGGCACCCGGCATCTACCAATGGATCACCATTGATCGAATCTGGCTGCTGTCAATCATTGAAGCTTTTTCCAATGCTGTCTTGGCGTACAAGCTGGTATTGAGAAGTGAGGTGTCGGCAACTGATGTCCGCGAAGTCATTGCCCAAGCGTGTCTTGGCCGCTGGCGGCCGAGGGCGCTGGTTAATCAAGCATTTCCCTATACGGCAGGGGCAGGACTGCCCTCGGGCATTCTGGATGAGTGCCATGGGATTGGTTGCGGTGTGTTTTTCGCTGACAGCGCCCTGTCCAACCTGGCCAAGAAGATCACCACTGTGGCGCGCTGCGACTTCGGTTTCCACGTGTGCATCGGGCCGGTGGGACACTTCGAGACTCGCGCAGAAATAGAACGCTCCTTCCTGGAAGTGGCGCGTACAGTACATCAGCTCATGTCATCGACTGGCAGCAGCCCTCACCAAGGGCGTGCCGCGGAGGCGGAACAGAAAGCAGTCACGTACGAAATTGACCTTCTGCTGATGGAGGATGCGATGGATGTCTTCCTGTGCAATTACAATGCTAAGCCGACTGAGGGTTTGGGATGGCTCTCCCCCCTGGCTTACCTGCGGCAGTACTTCGATCAAGGCATGCTCCATCCCCACTATGAGGCAGACCAGATTCAACGCCTAGAGGCGGACATGAGTACGGTCAAGGCGACAGTACGGGGCGGATTAAACAGTGGCCGCAGACCGCATATCCAACTGGATCGGGCCCGCTACACCAACGAGGTGTTAGCAGGTGACTTTGGGTTTGTGGGGATGGAACTGCTGATCAAAGTGGATTATCACGATTACCGAGCCATCGAAGCGTATCTGCCGAATGGTGAGTGCCTTGGTTTTCTTCGCGCCCAGGGTTATTGGGGGACCTTTAAACATACGCCCACAGTGCGGCGCAGGATCAATAGTTTGATCCGTACTGGCGACTTGAGAATTGATAGCGAACGTGACCCCGTGCCACAGCTCGTCGATTACTTCACCCAGCACGGGCAGGCTGCCGTGGCGCTGTCCATCAGTCGAGACGCCGCCCCTCTAGCAGAAAAAACCACCTCGAAAAAGCAACGAGCACTGCGCCCGGACTATTTCTTACAGCCGGATGTCGAGTACGGAGAGCTACCCACACCCGGAAAAGCGCTGAACCGAGGTGAACGATGAAGGCTTCCGGCCACCCTCTGGTCACCGCTCAGGCGCAGATCATCACCCAACAGATGGTGCGAGTCTATCAACTGTGTCTGGACCGCGTTGGTGCGAGGCGGGCCGCAGTATTGTTCGAAGGATCGTCGCGGACTGGAAAAACCTGCTGTTCCGAGTTCGTTGCCGCACGTATGAGAATTCAGTTACCGACAGTACTGGTAATACTCCACGTGGCCCGTTCTCGACTAGCCCGACAACGGCAATCCGTATTGAAGGAACTTTGCACTTCGGAAAATATCCTTCCACAAGCGCACGGCGTAGATCACCTTCAGCATTTTTTAGCGTATATCGAGGCCCATGTAACCGGCCAGGTGGCGCCCCATTGCATACTGATTGTTGATGAGATCCAGAACTGGGAGCCCACTGACTTCCATATATTGGCAGACTTGCATAATTACCTGCACTTGCAGGGTATCACGCTCACACTGATAGGCTTCGCCCAACCCGAAATATACAGCCGCCTCAGTGGGCTTAAGGCGGTGAAACATTATCAGATCATTGCGCGTTTTTTCGCCGAAATCATCCCATTCAGGGGCTGTCAAAGTGTCGACGAATTAGCAACGATTTTGCAGGCGTGCGATACCGGTTCAGAATTTCCTTTTGGCTCCGGCATAAGCTACACCGCCTACTTTATACCCCAAGCCTATGCGGCTGGATTTAGACTTGTCCCTCTGGCCGAAATGTTCTGGAACGCCTTCAGCGAGAGCGTTACTGGTAAATATATAAAAAATTTACCCATGCAGCACCTACGCGAATCAATCGTCTGCCTATTGCTTCTTCTCGCCCCTCATGACAGCGAACTGCTCGAGACTGATGACAAGCTTGTCAATGAAGCGGTACGGCGCTCAGGTGTCGGGGTATTTTGCGATGCATTATAAGAAGGGTCTCTTTTTTCCCGATAATTTTCCGTGGCCACATGACTCTACAATAACCACCCTGCATAAAATTGCAGTGATAAATGGTGTCAGCGGCAGTGTATTACTGCGCACCTGCCCCATGAAAAAGACGCGTGATAAGTCAGCAATTGGCAGAAGGAATCACATGTCTATGGTTCTGGATGAAATTTACGACTCTAAACATCAATATTTTTCGCTACTCAACGAAGGTGACTGGATAATTAATCACTTTCCAATCAGCACCAGGGGCGTGGCAAAGTATTGTCCACGGTGCGTAGAAGAAGCTGGATTTGTTCCAAGCTTTTTTTCACTACAGTTTATGGTCCGTTGCCCATGGCACAATCAAGCACTCAAGCCAATGTGTAAAATTTGCTTGAATATCCATAAATTTGTACCGCGCCCATTTGGCAGTTCGATAGGTTATACATGCCCTGAGTGTGGATATTGGGTGCCGAAGCGCGCAGCTATTTTCGAAATCTGTCGTTATCGTGCTGCTGATCCGTTGCTCAGGGCCTGCGGAAACTTCTTCTTAAACTTAGAAAGATTAGCGAGGTTGTCGGTGCTGGAGGTACTCCATTACGGCCCATCGGCCGCGACTGATCCCAACGCTTCGAACATTTATGATGCTCGTGAGTTCTTGCCAGACAATACTGTAACAATATGGTGCAAACGATTGGAGATTACCGCACCACGCTTCTTGCCTCCTTCCTCTGATTTGTATTATCGCAGGTTCATACATTTTCATCAGCGTCGGCTGCTTAAGGCACACCATGACTGCGCCTGTTGCAGCTCGCTGTCGCGACCTGATCTAGGCGAGCAACAACGCAACATGTGCACTTACGCCGCAGCGCTCTCCTTGTTTCGGCAAAAATTTGAATACTTGAGTAATGACTTGCACCCACACTTATCAGGACCAGCTGCATTAGCGTTAAGCAAGCTTGCCATGATGCCCTGTACGGCACATCACTTCTTTCAGATAGTGTTTTACCAACTCGTTTCCCGACTTTGGTTCTGGAGTCGCTCGGCATCTAGATTTGTCGTACATATCGATCCCGAACATTTCTTCGAAATACTGAATAATGGGACGACTTCGGGGATGCTCGATCGACTGCTGGGACAGCGATTAGAGGGGCACTACCACTGCTTACTGGACCTTCCCGCCGATCGAACGTCTCTGCGCCGACTCATCGGGGCCGTGACGGAAGACCAAGGACTTATGATGCGTAACTTCGGCAATCGGGCCGAACTCACTACAACCGCTCAGCCCCATCTGTTCTTTGGATCGTTGAAAGCGACCGCCATGTTCTATCTATAGCTCGTGGGCTCTGACGCTGATAGTCATAGACTGCGATATGCCTCAGACCAAACACTTTACCTGACACCGGCGGAGGTATGCGACAAACCGATGCGGAGCAAGCTGCTGGCAGAGTGCGTTCGGGTGAATACGTGTCGAGGCACCACATCATCATGCAGTTGACGATCATTGATACACGCCGTATCGAATGCCAGCCAGATAATGCTGGACGGCTTGATAGCCAAGTACGTTGCCGACCATTTCCAGCGGTACATATCCCTCAAGATAAGGGCACGGACGAATGAGCCATTTCACCGCCAACTCTCGGGTTCCAAATACTGCGATTGCCTGTTCGAAAACCTCCGCATACAGATACGCCACTGCGCTTTGTTGAGGACTGAGCCGCATAGGACTCTTACTGCTGGGCCGCCTCTGATTTATGGGGATGGGCACACCGAGAATGCAGTTCATGACCTGTTTTCTAAAACTAGCGTCATAAACCGACAGCATGCCCCATACATCTTTCAGGTTGATGCCTTGCCGGATATGGCGGTAAAACACAATGCAGCTGTGCTCACCAGGTTCGCCAGGAATGAGACAGTTTGTTGGCGTTCGATCTCCGTACTCGGACCTTAGCACGTCTACATCGATGGGTAGCATCGCGCATTCCCCTTTGCCAGGTTGTCCTACAACGTGTCCATACTACACACGTTACCCATATTATATCCTGTATGGCACAGCGGCGCATGAGGCCGTTACATCTGAGCTGAGGTCGGATTCAAATTACTATCCTAGGGCCCGCCCACCCGCCCGGACATGGACAGTGCACACGCGGTCCACAGGAGGCGCAAATAAGCTGGCCGACCAAGAGCTATGCTAAACAGTTGAAAGGATGCCAACCCTAGGAGGTAAGGCACATATGAACAGGAGTGATCTAAACTCTCGTCGGGAAGAGCTCCATTGTCAGGGCGTGATACAACACTACCTCCAATCACCCCAGCGAAATTTGCCGGCGCTGCCGTACGAGGTCTGCATTTACCTGGCGGAATGCTACGCCTGTGGCAACGTCAGACTACTCAAGTCCAAGCTCTTGGCGATCAGGCGCTGGCACACGGAAAACGGATTTCCCGACCCTACCGAATGCCGAGCGGTTATGCAATTAACGCAACTGATCCGGGCTAAAACAGAACTAAAGGCGAACGCGCTACAGCCTCCCCCAACAATCAGCGATATCAAGTGCATCGCGGATGTACTACAGCAACATTATCACCACACTGGCGCTACTCCACGTAGACTCACATTCCACCAAAAAACCGCCTGTAGAAACAGGGCGATTTGGGTTATAGCCTTTTGGTTCGGATTAAACACTTCTGATGTTTGTCGACTAAGAAGGCGGGATGTGCATTTGGATCAAAACTCTTTGACGATCACCACGAAATGGATAAGCGACCAAAGCGAAGAAAAGCTTTCGTTCAGGTTAACTCGCCTTCCGGTTATCTGTCCCGTGTCAGCACTAGAAGTTTGGCTTAGAAACTCCATCGACCCGGTTGATTACTTGTTCCCGAGGACTACCCGAAAATCACTGACTGGCCCTGTCAGCTCTCGATCGGTTCACGCTTACGTTAAAAAATTAATGGCAGCAACTCCTGGCACGAGCGCAAACACAAGCGATCAACGCTACAGTCTATATTTTTTCTTAGCTGCCAACGGTTGGTCCCGGCATGAAATCCTAAAGGTACTGCCTCTCTATAGTAAATCGCCGTCAAAAACACGCATTCTGAAAACCAAAAATCGGTTGGATTCGGAGAATGTACCGCCATGGCTAAACGATGGCGATATGCTCACAATCAATCAAGCGCTCATGGCTAGCCAAGCTCACATATAGAATTATATTATTTTGGAATATCCATGCTTCATTTTTGTCCCGCACATTTACCAATCTTTAGTTATCACCCAGCAAAGGCCCGCCGAATGCGTATTGTTCGCATAACTAATTCTTTAAACAGAAGAGAGACCGGGGCGATCCCAGCCCAAATTGAGGGCTTTCTTTATTGTGGCAATTTCTAGTTATTAGTTCTGAGCACTTGAGCCACCATCGCGAGGCCTAGGATAAACACCACAAGTCCATGTTCCCGCGCCTCAACTCCACAGGAAGTCAAAAATGATCGCTAACCTCGTCAAAGTTTCACTGGTGGCCGGTGCTGTGTTGCTGAGCGCCTGCTCGGCTTCGGGTGTGAGCACCGGAAACGATTACTCGGTCGACTCCGTGGTGCCGGCCGGGTTTGGTCCGGGGCCGACGAACAGTGGAAAGCAGATGAATTTCCACGGTAGCGCGTTGAGCAACAGCTTTGGCGAGTACAGTTCCGGATTGCTGCACGACGATTGAATGAGCACTGCATCTACCACGTCCTGAGCTTTTCACTCGCCGCTGGCTCGCTTCGTTCGGATGTCAGCTGCAGGTTGCTTGCAATCACGCGTCCTGAATCACACCCCTAAACGACGTTTATGGACCGTCGTGTCGAGGTCAGGATGGCAGGCAACCTCATCCAGGATGTGCAAATCATGAAATCTTCAGCCACTGCCATTACCGCTCCAACCCAATTTGTTGAGGTGAATGACCGTCGCCTGGCTTATCGAACCATCGGTAGCGGCCAGCCACTGGTACTGCTGGTGCGATACCGCGGCACGATGGACGACTGGGACCCGCTGTTCCTCGACAAGCTGGTCGAGCGCGGTTTTCAGGTAACCCTCTTTGACTACAGCGGACTGGGCCAATCGAGTGGCACAGCTAGCTACAATCCCGGAGCACTGGCCAAGGATGCAATCGAGCTGATCCAGGCGCTGGGGCTTGGCAAAGTTGTGATTGGTGGGTGGTCGCTCGGGGGAATTGCCGCTCAGGTGGTACTGGCGCAGGCGCCACAACTGGTAAGCCATGCCGTACTGATTGGTACGACGCCACCCGGTCAGTTGGCCAAACCCGGTGAAGCCCTGTTCTATGAACTGGCTCGTCGAGAGAACGACTTTGAGGATTTCGTAAGCCTTTTCTTCGAGCCAACCTCAGATACCAGTCGAGCGGCAGCCGAGGAAGCCTGGGGACGACTGGCTTCACGCATGGCAGATCGCAGCCCCCAAGTGCCTGTCGAGTGGGCGGCCCAGCAACTCGGAGACGGTCCCAAGAACCCGGTGTTCCCAGTTGAAGCGGTGTTGCATGCACTGAAGCGTACTACGATCCCCCTACTCCACTTGGGCTCCGACCACGACATCGTATTCCCGGTCGAAAACTGGTACGCCCTGAACAGTCAGCTGCCTACGCTGACTCTCGTGAGCTTCCCAAGCGCTGGCCACGGGCCTCATATGCAGTATCCGGAGGCCGCGGCTGGTCACATTGCTGCTTTCATCTCGGCTTAGGCTATTTGCGGGGCCACACGTGTGGCCCCTATCATCGTTGGGTTCGTCCTACCCTGCTGGTCAAAGCCGTCGCGCCCAGCAGCATCAGCCCGCTGGCAATGAATGTCGCCTGGTAACCGACGTGGTCATAAAGCATACCGCCAAACGTTGCGCCCGCCGTGATCGCCAGCTGTATCACAGCGACCATCAATCCGCCTCCGGCCTCGGCATCCTCGGGCAGGATCTTGGCCAGCCAGGTGAACCATCCCACTGGCGCACAGGTGGAAATCAAGCCCCAAGCCCCCAATAGCACCGCCGCTGGAATAATCCAGGCGCCCATCGAGACGACAGCGAAGGCAATCAAGGCCATGAGCAGTGGTATGCCGAGCAGCACCCTGAAGAGGTGCTTGCTGACAAGCGCCCCCACCCACATCGTGCCCAGCAACCCCGCAACGCCGATGATCAGCAGTACAATCGAGAGCGTTGGTGCATCAACCAACGTAACCGTTTCCAGAAACGGTCGTAGATAGGTAAACAGCGTGAACTGCCCCATGAACAGAAGCGCTACCGCAGCCATGCCAAGGGCGACCTTGCTGTCCTTCACCAGGCGCAGGGCCTCGGTCGCTGCGACGGTACTACGCTCGCTCGGCATCTTTGGCAAGGTGAACGCCTGCCAGATCAACGCCATGGCAGCCAAAGGCACTACGCAGATGAATGCCCCTCTCCAGCCAATGATACCTCCCAGGTAACTTCCGACCGGGGCCGCAATGGCGGTGGCCAACGCAGTGCCACCCTGCATGAGCGCAATGGCTTTTGGGACGAGCGCTTCAGGTGCGATTCTCATCATGACGGCAGTGGACATCGACCAGTAACCACCAATGGCGATTCCGAGCACGGCGCGGCCCACCATCAAGGTAAGGTAGTCCGGAGCAAACGCCACCATTGCACCGGATAGGATCATCAAGGCAGTCGTGACCAACAGCACGGGCTTGCGATCAATGCCTTGTGTCAGGCTGGAAAGCAGAAGACTGGTGACTACGGCGAACAAGCCCGAGATGGCAATGGCTTGTCCGGCCTGGCCTTCAGTCAGTGACAAATCAGAGGCAATCGGCGTGAGCAGGCTCACGGGTAGAAATTCAGACGCGACCAGGGCGAACGCACACAGGGACATCGCCAGGACTGCGCTCCAGACCCGGCGGCTGGATTGAGGAAGCGGTATGGCTGAACTCGTCATGACAGTACTCAATCTACAAATTACACGTTGCAATGGCTCGGCCCAGCCCGTTTTGGGCTGAGCCGATGCCTCAGCGGCAGTTACTTGAGGTTTTCGTGGAAGAAAGTGGCCAGCTTGCCGAAGGGAATCAACTCGACACGATCATAGAGATCGACATGGCCGGCGCCGGGCACGATCACCAGTTCCTTCGGCTGACCCGCCAAGCGATAGGCCTCCTCACTGAACTCGCGCGAATGGGCATGTTCTCCCGCGATGAACAGCATCGGACGTGGCGAGATCGTCTCGATGTCATTGAAGGGATAGAAGTTCATGAACCTGACATTGCTGGTCAGCGTTGGATGAGTCGTCATCGAGGGCGACATGCCCTTGGGCGTAAACTCACCGCGAGGCGTGCGGTAGAAATCGAAAAACTCGCGCTCGATGGCATTGGAGCGGTCAGTCAGTTTCTCGACCGTGCCGCTGGTGTATTGCGTTTCTCCTCCCGCGTACTCGACATCGCGCTGAGCAGCCGCTGCGGCAATGGCCTGCTTGCGCTGCTCGACGGTTACGCCATGCTTGAGGCCGTTACGGTTGGCAGCGCCCATGTCGTACATGCTGACAGTGGCAACCGCTTTCATTCGAGGGTCGATCTTCGCCGCACTGATGACGAAGCTGCCGCTGCCGCAGATGCCCAGCACACCGATCCGGTTGCGATCAACCATCCCTTGGGCGCCAAGAAAATCGACAGCCGCACTGAAGTCTTCGGCGTAGATGTCCGGCGAAACCAGATTGCGCGGTCGGCCATCGCTCTCCCCCCAGAACGACAGATCGATTGCCAAGGTCACAAAGCCCTGTTCGGCTAGCTTCTGCGCATAGAGGTTCGAGCTCTGTTCCTTCACCGCCCCCATCGGGTGGCCGACGATGATGGCCGGGTAGCGGGTGCCAGGCTTCAGATTTTCAGGAACAAAGAGGTTGCCAACCGTGGTCATCTGAAACTGGTTCTTGAAGGCCACCCGTTCGGACGAAACCTGTTCGCTCTTGTAGAAATTGTTGGCGCCATGGGACATGTCGGCAGCTCCAGCTGAAAGTGAACTGGCCATCAAGGCAAACGCTACGATCAAGGACTTCATGCATATCTTCCTGTCTGCTCAGAATGGAGTGAGTAACGCCATCCATGATCGAAGGAGGAAGGGGCAAAACAGTAGAGCAATCGGTTGGTTTTCTTGCCTAAACGTCCAGCCATGCTGAGTGGGCATGTACACCTGGTGCGCCACGCAGATACTGTACGTCCACGAGATGATCGGAAGCCTTTGTCATGCCCAGCCTCATTCAACCCCCTCCGTTGGCTAACCCGGTGGCGACGCTGTGCAGGATCATCGGCGCCCACGCGAATACCGCTGGAGACTTCTCGACCTGCATTCCGGGCTTGAGCGTATATCGACGTGACGCCCCTGCCCCGCCGATCACGTGCATTGTCGAGCCGAGCATCGTGCTCGTGGTACAAGGCGCTAAAGAAATGGTCATCGGTGCAAACGCCTACCCCTACGATACGACCCGTTTCCTGGTCACCTCGCTGAACATACCCGCCCACTCGGCAGTGACGATTGCCAGCGACACCGCACCTTGCCTGGGCCTTGTGTTCAAGCTTGATCTGCGCACACTGGCGGAACTGATCGCGCAGGACGGTCGCCTGCCGATCAGCGAGCACGCCCTCCACACCAGTGCAGGAGTGGGTGCCTTGAACCCAAAACTGCTGGGGAGCTTCACCAGGCTCATTGAACTGCTGGAAGAAACCGACGCGATACCTGTGCTCTGGCCCCTGCTGCAGCGTGAAATCCACTACCGACTGTTGCTGAGCGACCAGGCACCGCTGCTTCGCAATATCGCTTCGGTAGGGAGCAAAGGCCACCGGATTGCAAAAGCCATCGACTGGTTAAAACTCAACTATGCAGCGCCCCTGCGGGTGGATGCCCTGGCTTCCCAGGTGCAAATGGGCCTTTCCACCTTCCATCAGCACTTCCGCCAGCTCACGGCGATGAGCCCCTTGCAGTATCAGAAATGGCTGCGCTTGAACGAGGCGAAGCGCTTGATGCTGAATGAAGACTTGGATGCCGCCACTGCGGCCTTCAAGGTGGGCTACGAGAGCCCTTCCCAGTTCAGCCGTGAATATGGGCGTCAGTTCGGTACGCCGCCCAAGCGCGATATTGCCGAATTGCGTCAGGGCGCCGAAAGAAAAGCTGCCGCGTCGCACAGTGTTTCAATTGAATGAAGACCTGATTAGGCAAATCGATTATCGCTGGCTGTCCCCGGGTGGCGACGCCGGGGCGTTGTACCAGCTCTCCCTGGGTACGACCTTGTCCTGCTCAGGGTCACCCAGATAATGAGGCGACATGATCTGCACGCCGTACTCGTTGAACACGTCCTGGATATTGGCATGCAGCATGGTCAGCAGCTCTGCCCGTGGGCGCGGCTCGCTCGGCACCGCCTGGGCCACCAGGCGATATTCGGGGTAGAAATCCGACAGGGCAGTCTGGAACACCTGGGGCTGTGGGGTCTGCAGCACCCCGTCCGTGCGTTTCGCCGCCTCCAGCAGCATCGCCTCGACCTGGCGCCATGGCGTGTCATAGCCGATGGTGACCGTGGTATCGACCACATACCCCTGCCCTTGCACCACACGTGAATAGTTCTTGGTCACCGCTCCGGTGATCATCGAGTTGGGCAGCGTCAGTACCTCGCCCAGGCCAGTACGAATGCTGGTGGTGAACATCCCCAGCTCGGTGACCGTGCCTTCATGCTCGCCAATGCGTACGTACTCGCCGGGGCGCAGGGTGCGTGTGTAGGTGAGGATCAGCCCGGCGGCGGCCTGGCCGACCACACTGGTCGCGCCAAGGGAGATCATCAGGCCGATCAGCACCGAAAGCCCCTTGAACGCGTCGGTGTCGGCACCGGGCAGATAGGGGTAGGCCATGGCCACGGCGAACAGCCAGATGGCCAGGGCCGTCAGCCGGGTGGTCGGTTGCAGGGTTTCCTGGGTCAGCCAGCTGATCGTGCCGGGCCGCGCCAGGCGCTCGAGCAGGCGCTTGCTGAAGGCACTGAAGCCACGGGCGATGAAGAAGATCAGCAAGGCGATCAGCAGCCCGGGCACTGCATCGACGATACCGGTCAGTACGTGGCGCAACAAACCCAGCAGGTACAGGTTCAGGCTCTCGCCCCACGGCCGCGTGTAGGGGAATCGTTGCAGGACGAAAGTAAGCCATTCATAGGTCAGCAGCAGGATGAACGTCCAGCGCAACAACGCCAGCAGGCGCCGCAACAAGGGGTAAAGGTTGCTCGAGTCGACCAGCTGGGTACGCCCGATGCGCAAGGCGCTGGTGTGTTTGCGTACACGCTGGGGCAGCCACGACAGTGCCTTGCCGTGCAGCCACAGGCAGAGTTTGACCAGCGCCAGGTAGATCAAGGTTGCAGCGGCGCTCAGGCCGAGCGCGACCAGCAGGAAACGCAGGCTATGTGCTTGCCGGGCTTCTTCGACGACCTGGCTCAAGCGTTGGGCTGCTTGCTCAGCGCCCTGGCGAGCATCCAGGTCGCCGCCAATCAGGTCCCTGGGCGAGACGATGAACGCCCGACGATCACCCAGCAGCACCATGTAACTGTCCTGAATCGGGTCTACGCTGACCCGGCCAGCAAAGCCATCGTCGAGCTGTTCATTGATGACCGCTTCGGCGCGCCGGACACGGGCAGCCGGCACTTCACCCAGCAATGTGGCATGAAAGACCACGATCGAACGGTTGGCGATTTTCAGCTCAGCAGGCTCGGCGCTTGCCGACGCCACTTCCTCGATTGCCTGACTGCTGCCGCACAACAGTGTGGCTGCCAATGCCAGGCACGCCGCCAGGCCGGCGAGCATCCGCCTAGCCATGAGCGCGCACTCCGAAGGTGGGCATGGGCAGCATCGGCGCTCTCCTGGCAAGCGTGGGTATCAGCAGCGTAGTACACCGCTTGTGGCAAGCAAACGGTGTAACAGGCAGTGGCCAGTCCACGGCTACACTTAATGCCACACGCCTGCACAGAGACTGCCGCCATGACCACGCAAACCGCAATCGTGTTCGCCGGTGGCGGCAGCCTGGGGGCGGTTCAAGTGGGCATGCTGCGGGCCTTGGTGGAGGCCAATGTTCGATTCGACAGGGTGATCGGTGCCTCGGTGGGCGCGATCAATGGCGCCTACTTTGCCGCCAGGCCCGACGCGCAGGGTGTCGAGACGCTCGCCGATTTCTGGCGAAACCTGAACAGAGCCGACGTCTTTCCCCTGTCCTGGCTCGATACCTGTAGAGGGCTGATCAAACGGCGCGGTTTTCTGCTGCAGCCGGCCGCGCTGCACCGCTTGCTTGGCCAGGCGCTGCCTATTCATCGCATCGAGGATGCGCAACTGCCCCTGCATATCGTGACGACCGACTTGCTCAGTGGTGCCGAAACCGTCCTGTCCAGCGGTGAGCTTGAACAGGCGTTGCTGGCCAGCGCTGCCATCCCGCTGGTGTTCCCCAGCGTGCAAATTGGCGACCAGTTCCTGGTCGATGGCGGTGTGGCCAGCAACACGCCCATTTCCACCGCTGTCAGCCTCGGGGCGAACAAGGTCGTGGTCATCCCCACGGGGTTCAGTTGTGCCTTGAAACAGCCACCCAAAGGGCTGGTTGCCCTGGCATTGCATACTGTCAACCTGATGAGCATGCGCCAGCTGGTAAGCGATATCGAACACTTCCGTACGCTCACCAGCCTGCACATCGTTCCGCCGCTGTGCCCCGTGGATGTCTCAGTGTTCAACTTTGACCAGACCGACGCTTTGCTGGAGCGCGCCTATGAGCAAACGCTTCGATGGCTGGACCACGGCGGCCTCGAGCGCACCAAGGTGCCGGGTGCGTTGACCATTCACTCCCACGCCCATGAGCACTGAAGCACGCTGACTGGCTTTTCCGCCCGTCCCCCCTGTTCCGCCGTTACAGCCGGAACAGATATTTAACCCTGGCAAATGACCCGATATAGGGTGCCGCGAACCCGAACATGGGTGCCATGGCCTGGCGCGCAGATAGCAATGGTCTACAGGGAGCATGGCCGGATTACCCACTTTGTGGCGTTTCCCTGGCTTACAGCAAGTCCTGTTCCAACGCTCAGCCAGTCGCCGCCTCCGGCATCTCAAGCGGACAACGTGATGCCTTGTTTCTCAACATATCGGCTCAAAACCGCCAGGTCGCCCTCAGGATCAACCAAGGCGACATAGGTATCAGGCCGCAATAGATAGATGGCATTTCTGGCAATGCCGGCCTGCTCGTACACAGGCTGCCAAGGGAAAACCTGCAAGGTAATGCCTTGCTGCGTGCACCATTGGGCCAGGTCTGCCTTGGCTTCGCCGTACACGTGCACGTGCCACGCAATGGCTGTCAGTGATGCGTAGTTGTCCGCCGTGGCCCCAGGCAACCAAGGCAGGCGATCACCGCCCTGAACCTCGCCAGCCTTGCCTTGGCTCAGCGGGCTGTCGCGATAGTCGATGCGGGTTTGCGAGACCACGCGAAACAGGTATTCACGGACACTTTCGCGCTTGTACGCAACGCTGGCGATGACTGGCGCGACGTGTGTGCGCACAAATTCGGCGAAGCCGCCCTGGGCGGTAACCAGTGCGAACAGCCTGTCCGTGGTCTCCACCAGTTTGCGGGCAAACGCCTGACGCTCGATCGGGTAGCTGTCGAGCAATCTATCGGGCGCCTTGCCCTTGATTACAGCAGCCAGCTTCCAGGCCAGGTTGTTCGCATCCAGAATGCCGGTGTTCATGCCCTGCCCGCCTGCCGGACTGTGGACATGCGCGGCATCACCTAGCAGAAACGCTCGGCCACGGCGGAAATGGTCCGTGACACGATGGTGAACCCGATAGGCGGAAAACCAGTTCACCTCAGTGATCTTCAGCTTCAAGCCATTGATGGCGTCATGCCCGACGTCGGCGAACGTGAGCTGCTCAGGATGCTCCGCACGCTCGTCCCGTACGGTGCCAATCAGGCGGTATTGGTCTTTTTCGCCGTAGCACAGCAGCAACACGAAGTCGGACTTATCAAACGCGATGTGCGCCTCGCCTGCAGGTTCGATTCCCGTTACCCGTACATCCGCGACATAGAAAAGCTGCTTGTAGGTACCGCCCTCGAAACCACTGCCAAGGGCATGACGAACCAGCGAATGGGCACCATCACACCCGGCCAGATACGCTGCAGTGCATGCCACTTCCTGCCCATCAGCCTGTTTCAGGGTAGCGGTGACGTGGCCTTCCTCGTCTTTGAAGCACAGCAGTTCGGTTTGCCGTTCCACGGTCACGCCCAGCGCATGGAGCTGCTGCTCCAGCAAGCGCTCATGACGGTCCTGGGGATAGATCAACACGAAGGGGTAGGCAGAAATCGATGCGCCGGCATCCATCAAGGGAATGCGCGCTCTGCGCCGGCCACGGGCCCACAGGTTCATGGCCGGTGTCTTGTAGCCGGCATCGATCACCGCCTCGGCGAGGTCGAGTTGGCGGTACAGCTCCAGCGTGCGGGCCTGCACAGCCATGGCACGCGACGCTTCGCCCGGGCCGCTGCTTTTGTCGATGATCCTGACGGCAACACCCTGCCGGGTGAGCCAAAGCGCCAGCGTCAGCCCGGTCGGGCCCGCACCTGCAATGAGAACGTCGGTTTGCGCCATGATCTCATCTCGCACACTAAAGGTTGTTTGAGGCCAGCACGCCCTGAATCTCGGCGACCACCTGCTGTGTCGCGTCTTCGACCGTTCCTTCGTTACGGCACAGCACCCAGCCATGGTCGGCAACCGCCCGCTCGAATGCTTCGGTACAGGCGATCTGCTCATCCAGCCGGCGGATCACCGTACTGCCCAGCCCCCGCGTACGTGCCGCTGCCCTCGCCCACGAGGTGTCAGGCGTAGTGACCACGCCGACATGCAGGTCCGGCACTTGCACATTGCGCTCGCGGTTAATCTGCAGGATCTCGGCAAACGGGACTGACCGGCGAAAGGCGGCATCGGAGGGGTACCAGCGATCGATCAGGATGATGCTGTTGGCCGGTTGCCTGGGCAGCACGTTGCGGGAAATCCACGCACGGCTGTCAGCCAGGCGCGCACAGACTTTCAGTTCCAGCTCCTGGCAGGGGTTTCTTGCCAAGTGATTGACCAGCGCCATGGTCTCGCCCCTGAAGGGATCACTTTTCTTTTCGCACAGCCGGATCACCTTCCTGTTGTCTGCCCTCAGGGCTTGGGTAACAGCCTCCAGCAAGGTGGTCTTGCCGGTGCCTTTTGGGCCATCGAGTGCGATGAATAGTGGTCGATTCATTTTTCAGTACTGACGGGAAGCGGATCTGGATATCGAGATGACCATGATGCACCGAAAGATGGCCTTGGTCTTGGTTATCAGCTTGGTGGTGTTCGCCGTTAGGTTTTCAGCGCCTGTGAGATCGAGCGCCGCCCGCGCGGCGCATCGCGGGCAAGCCCGCTCCCACATCTGTTTCGGGCCAGTTACTCCTGTGCCGCCAACAGGATTCGCCTTGGTGCATGACTGGAGACAGGTGGGGCTTCATCAGCGCCACCGAAATGTATTGCCATGCAAACAAGGCGGTCCCTGTTGGCTTCACAGGAGAGATTGGCCTGAAACAGATGTGGGAGCGGGCTTGCCCGCGATGCGCCGCGCGGGCGGCGCTCGATCTCACAGGCGCTGCAAAACTACCGGCGAACACCTGCCAGCCCTCACACAATCACAAGCAATCATCCATTGAGATGAGTGGAGCACATTTGTACTCCAGCCCATAAACAACCATCATCCTGCTCAGATCTGCGCCTGGCCACCGTCCACGAACAGCTCGGCACCGTTGACGAAGCTGGCATCATCGCTGGCCAGGAACACGGCCGCGTTGGCGATCTCGACCGGCTCCCCGACCCGCCCCAGCGGCACCTGAGCCGCCAGGTAATCCAGCAAGCCTTGCTGCTGGGCGGCATCCGGCCCGGCGATGTCGACCAACCCTGGCGTACGTGTTGCGCCCGGGCTGAGGGTGTTGACCCGGACTGCGCGGTCCTTCAGGTCCAGAATCCAGCTACGGGCAAAGGCCCGCACGGCGGCCTTGGATGCCGAGTACACGCTGAATGCCGCCGTGCCGGAACTGCCGGCCGTGGAGCCCGTCAGAATGATCGAAGCGTTCTGCGCCAGCAGTGGCAGCGCCTTCTGCACGGTGAACAGCACCCCTTTCACGTTGCGGTCGAAGGTATCGTCGTAGTGGTCCTCGGTAATCTCGCCCAAGGGCAGCATGGAACCACCGCCCGCGTTGGCGAACAGCACGTCCAGGCGGCCCTTTTCCTGGCCGATGCGGGCATAGAGTTGGTCCAGTTGCTCCAGCCGGGTGGAGTCGACCGCAATACCCGTGGCATTGCCCACCAGCGCCACCGCCTGGTCCAGCTCCGCCTGGCGGCGCCCGGTGATGTAGACATGGGCGCCCTCCTCGGCAAAGCGTTTTGCCGTGGCCAGGCCGATGCCGGTGGTGCCGCCGGTGACCAGTGCGATCTTGCCTTCGAGTTTCTTGCTCATGGTGTTTCTCCCGTTGAGGTGGTGAGTTGCTGTGGGGAGAAGCGTATCGACGGGTGATCCATTTCAAAATAGAATCATTTGAAAGACATCATTGCAGAAATGAAATGACAAGAATTCCGGATTTCGAAGGCCTGGCGATGTTCGCCAAAGTAGCCGAAGAAGGCTCCTACGCCGCCGCCTCACGGGCCATGGGCGTGTCGGTACCCACAGTCTCGCGGGCGGTTGCGCGCCTGGAAGAACGCCTGGGTGCGCGCCTGTTCAACCGCACCTCGCGCCAGCTCTCACTGACGGAATTCGGCCAGCGCATGGTTGAGCAAGCCAGCGCGCTGTATCGCCAGGCTGAAGAAATGGAAAGCGCGGCCCAGGAGCTGTCGGTACAGCCACGCGGGCTGGTGCGCCTGGCAGTGCCGATGTCCTTCGGCTTGCGCTGGGTGGCGCCGCTGCTGCCCGAGCTGCTGGCGCAATACCCTGAACTGGAAATCGACCTGCACCTGTCCGATTCGACCGTCGACCTGGTCGCCGATGGCTTCGATGCCGCCTTGCGCATCGCCGCCCTGCCCGACTCATCGCTGGTGGCGCGGCGTATCTGTTCGGTCAGCCAGTATCTGGTGGCCGCGCCGTCCTACCTTGCCCGCCACGGCCAGCCCACGCACCCGCGCGAACTGGCTGGCCATGCCTGCATGAGTTACGCCTACCGTGCCCGCAGCCAGGTGTGGCGCTTTACCCACAGCGACGGCAGCGAGCACGACGTGACGCCACGTGGGCCGCTGCGGGTGACCAACTCGGATGCCCTGATCGCACCCTTGCTGGCGGGCATGGCGATTGCCGAGCTGCCGGAATTCATCGCCGCCGAGTACCTGGCCGACGGCCGCCTTGAGCACCTGCTGACTGAATGGCGGATGACCCAGGGTGGGCTGTACTTCGTGACCCCGTCCGCCCGCACACGGCCGCGCAAGGTCCAGGCCCTGGCCGAGTATTTCGTCGAGCGGTTGTCGAACCCGCAGTGGCAATTGCAACCATCCGGGTAGCGTCGAAGCTTTCTGCTGTACTGTACGTCAACTGTTACCTCTTTCTTACCAGGCATGGGCCCAATGACCTCCGACCCCCAAGTGAACCTGACCAACTGTGATCGCGAACCGATCCAGATTCCAGGCAGCATCCAACCCCACGGCTGCCTGCTTGCCTGCGATGCGTCAGCAAGCGTCGTGCTGCGTCATTCGGCGAATCTGCCGCAGATGTTGGGCGTATCCGGCGAAATCAATGGTCAGAAGCTGAACGCCCTGCTGGGTGATGAAGTGGCTCACACCCTGCGCAACTCGCTTGCCCGTACCCGTGAAGGCGCGCGCCCCTCGCAGACGTTCAGCGTGCAACTGCCTTCAGGCCAGGCGTTCGATGTCTCGGCCCATGTGTTCAAGGGCAGCGCGATCATCGAGTTCGAACCCGCCGGCGCCAGCATTGCCGAACCCATCGAGCTGGCGCGCACGCTGATCGCCCAGCTGCGTGAAGTCGACCAGACCCACAAGCTGTTCCGCGACGCTGCCCGTTTCGTGCGGGCAGTGCTCGGTTATGACCGCGTGATGATCTACCAACTGGGCAGCGACGGCGCCGGTAAAGTCGTGGCCGAAGCCAAGCGAGGCGACCTGGAAAGCTTCCTTGGCCAGTACTTCCCGGCATCCGATATCCCTCAGCAGGCCCGCGCCCTGTACCTGCGCAACCCGATCCGGATCATCTCCGACGCCAGGTTCAAGGCTGTTGCCATCGAGCCGATACTGGACCCGTCAGGCGAGCCTCTGGACCTCTCCTACGCCCACTTGCGCAGCGTTTCGCCGATCCACTGCGAATACCTGACCAACATGGGCGTGGGTGCCTCGATGTCGATCTCGGTCATTGTCGATGGCGCGTTGTGGGGGCTGATTGCCTGCCACCATTACGCGCCGCGCACCCTGGCCATGGGGCAACGGGTGGCGGCGGAGATGTTCGGTGAGTTCTTCTCCCTGCACATCGAAACCCTGCGTACGCGGCAGAACCTTGAAGCGGCCGTCAACGTTCACAGGGCACTGGACTCGCTGCTGCGCGATGCCAACCATGTGCCTGATATCGAGGCGTTCTTCCATTCCCGCCTAGGTGATTTTCAGTCATTGATCCCGTGCGACGGCATCGGCATGTCGATGCAGGGGCGCTGGTCGTCGGCTGGCATGACGCCGCCAAAATCCTCAATCGCGGAGCTGCTGAGCTTTGCGCAAGGGGTCACCGAAGGCAAGACCTGGGCGTCCAACCGGCTGTCGATGGCCCACCCCATGGCGAAGGACTACTTCACCGAAGTCTCCGGCGTGCTGATCATCCCGATGTCGCAGCAGCCCAGGGATTACCTGATGCTGTTCCGCAAGGAAGTGGTCGAGACGCTGGACTGGGCCGGCGACCCGAACAAAACCTACGAAATTGGCGCGCTGGGCGATCGGTTGACGCCGCGCAAGAGCTTTGCCATCTGGAAAGAGACGGTGCACCAGCAATCACTGCCTTGGAGCGAACAGGACCGCCAGTTCGGCGAGGCCATTCGCACGGCCATCGTCGAAGTGGCCTTGCATAACAGTGAGCTGCTGGCCAATGAGCGCTCCAAGGCCGAAGTCCGTCAGCGCATTCTCAATGAAGAACTCAATCACCGGGTCAAGAACATCCTTTCGCTGATCGGCGCGCTGGTGGCCCACCCGACGTCCGAGAGCCAGACGCTCAAGGACTACGTGGCGACGCTCAAGGGCCGTATCCACGCACTGTCCCTGGCCCACGACCAGGTCGTGCGCGGTGACGGCGGCGGGCGCCTGGCCACCCTGCTCGAGGCCGAGCTGTCGCCTTATCGCACGTCGGCCGAAGCCATCGAGCTGACTGGGCCCAATGTGATCCTCGACGCCCGCGCCTATTCGGTGATGGCCCTGGTGCTGCATGAACTGGCAACCAACGCGGCCAAGTACGGTGCGCTGTCGAGGGCCGGCGGCAGGCTGTGCGTCAGCTGGGCAGTGGACGCGGGCAATGCCTGCGACATCACCTGGCGCGAAAGCAATGGGCCGACGGTTCGCCCGCCGAGCCGCAGTGGCTTCGGTACGGTGCTGATCGATCGCAGCATACCGTTCGACCTGGGTGGCACCAGCCGCGTCGAATACCTGCCCGAAGGCCTTCAAGGGTTCTTTCGCATCCCGGCCCGCCACCTCTCGGTGGCCGACGCACCTGAAGCATTGCCAGCCGCGTCGCTGGCGCCGTCGAGCAGCGCACTTGCTGCGCGCACGGATGCCTGCGTGCTGATTCTCGAAGATCAACTGGTCATCGCCGTGGGGCTTGAGCAGATTCTCAACGACGCACGGATCACCGATGTCATCACGGCCGGCTCCGAAGATGAGGCCATGAGGCTGCTGGGCAAGCGGGCACCGGATGCCGCGATTCTGGATATCAACCTGGGCACCGGCACATCGATCTGTGTGGCCGATGAGTTGGTACGGCGCGGCATTCCGTTCCTGTTTGCCACCGGCTACGGCGATGGCGTCAGCATTCCGCAGCACCTGCAGCAGGTGGCGGTGGTCCGCAAGCCCTACGATGGCAATGCCATTCTGGCCAGCCTGCAGACGCTGCTGGTGCCATAGTCACGGGGCACTGGCATCCGCCTCATGCTCATCGGCAAAGGCCATGAACATCGGCAGGTCGAGCACATCCAGCCTGATCTGGGCGATGAAGGCGGAGAACGCCAGGTTGGCGGCGAGCCGGCGCATGTCGCAGGCCCAGCCCGGGATGTAGGCCGGCGGTTGCAGCCAGCCGGACTCGAACAACGGTGCAAGGCGCACGGTATCGGCCAGGGTCAGGCGCCCGGCGAACAGGTGGCCGACCAATTCCGGGCGGTTGTCACGGATCGCCACGCGCAGCAAGGTATGCACGCCCAGCAGGCCGGTCAGGTAGGCGGCATCCTTGGTGAAGGCCGAGCCGCCGCGCAGGTCCGCACCGCGGAAGATCCGCTGGGTCGAGCGGAACGACTCTTGCGGCGACTGCCCGGCGTTCACGAACCCTTCGAACACCTGGATGAAGTCGGCACCATCCAGTGCCTGCTGGACCGCCAGCGCACGCAGGGCGACACGGCGCAGGCGGTTGATGTCCATGCTGCCGGTGAACAACTCCGCCAGCGTGGCAATGCCCTCCTGGGTCTGGGTGGTACGCGGCGCACCGAGCCCCAGGCACTTGAGGTTGGGCTGGCTGGCGCCGTTCTGTGCGGTGGCGACATGCACGAAGGCCTCGTGCTGCAACAGCTGCTGCTTGTCCAGCTCGCTGAACAGCGCCCCGCCACGCAGGCGAATGCGGCTGGTCCCGGCGATGGCCTTGGAGGCGAGGTTCGGGTCCAGCACGATCCTGATCCGCCCGGCACCAAAGAAGCGGTCTATTTCCGGCTGCATCCAGGCAGCGAAATCTTCAGCCGGAATGTCAGCCTCGCTGGGCGGAATCTGCTCGCTGCCCAACAGGGCGTCGGTGGTCTTGAGGAAGAAGCCGGCCGCATCGAGCATGGTCAGGTTCTGCCTGGGGTAAAGGAAATCCGGACGCCGGTACAGCGCTGCGGAACAGCGGGTGAATTCGGGGGGGCCGATGGCCCCCAGCATGCGCCCGGCGGTGGCGTAACTGCGGGCGGTCATCGCCAGGAAGCGCCCGGCCGGATGGCCCTGATCGCACTGCCCGATAAAGGCCTCCAACGCGGCAATGTCGGCGCTGTGCTCGCGGGGTTGCAACTGCACCTGAGGCAACTGGGCGTTGCCGGCGCGCCACTGGCTGAGGAATACCTGCTCGATGCCATCCGGCCAGGCCAGGGCATCGAGCACGCGGATCTTGCGGGTCAGGCCGGGTAGCGCGTCATCGAGCTCGGACAGAGAGGCGGTACCCATGGCAGTTTCCTCGAGACGCCCGGCGGCATCTCGAAAGCTTAGCCCGTTTACACCACTGCCGTTCCGCTGCGCCGAATCATCTGCGGCGTCTGGCCGATCGTCCGCAGGAACGCCCGCCTCATCCGCTCCCGGTCGGCGAAACCTGCTTCCCTGGCAACGACTTCGATGGAGTGCCCACTGTCTTCGAGCAACATCCGCGCCGCCTCGACCCGCAGATGCTCCACTGCCTTGGCCGGCGACTGCCCCGTCTCGGCGGTGAAGGCGCGGCTGAACTGCCGGGGACTAAGGTGCGAGACCTCGGCCAGCTCCTCCACGCTCAAGGCGCTTGTCAGGTTGCGCCGGGCGTAATCCAGGGCCTTCTGGATGCGATCGGACTTGGGTTCGAGGTCCAGCAACACGGAAAACTGCGACTGCCCACCGGCCCGGCGGTGGTAGACCACCAGCTTGCGCGCGACGATGCGGGCGGTTTCCAGCCCGTGGTCTTTCTCGATCATGGCCAGGGCCAGGTCGATGCTTGCGGTCATGCCTGCCGAGGTCCACACCGGCCCGTCGATGATGTAGATCCGGTCCGGTTCGACCTTGACCTTGGGGTATTGGTCCTGCAGTCGCTTGGCAAACAGCCAGTGGGTGGTTGCCCGGCGGCCGTCGAGCACACCGCTTTCGGCGAGGACGAAAGCGCCGACGCAAGGCGCGGCAACGCGGCGAGCGGAGGTCATCGATGCCCGCACGAAGTTGGCAAGGCCGGCCGTGACCGGCATCACCGACGTGCCGGAGCCGAACATCACGGTATCGAACACCTGTTCGCTGGCAAATGCGCGGGTCTCGATGCGAAAACCTGCCGAAGACATCACCAGCCCCCCGACTTCCGACAGCAGGGTGACTTCATACGCGGGCTTGCCCAGGGTCAGGTTGGCGATCTCGAAGGCCGTGATCGCGGTCAGCCCCATCAGCTGGAAGCCTGGAAGCACGACAAAACCGAGCGTGTGCATGGCTGAGCCTCATGTCCTAAAAGGTGTCTTATATGACATTTGAGGCATGTCAACAAGGCCATAACATGTCCTCCAGACCAGCGCACAAGCCGTGCGCGGGCAACCTCTGGAGACTGTCATGATCAAGCACATGGGTACCGCACTCGTCACCGGCGCATCCTCCGGCATCGGGGCGATCTATGCCGACCGACTCAGCCGTCGCGGTTACGACCTGATCCTGGTCGCCCGCAGCGAAGCCCCGCTCCCATCGAAGTGGTGGTGGCAGACCTTGGCGGCCCGGCTTCCGGATATCGCCGACCTGGATGCCTATGAGGCCGCACGGCAAAAGCTGCTGCCGCAGCTGTCGTTGCGCGTACCAGCGCCCCGCTACAGGGCGTAAGGCCCTGTTCCCCCGAAGCCCAAGCAGAGGACTGACCGCCATGAACGCTCAGGTCGACATCGAACCCGGCACGGCCCTGAACAGCGCCACTGCGCGCGGCAAGCGCTTTGGCCGCGCCACCTTGCGCCTGGGCGCACTGGCGCTCGCCATCGTTGCTGGCGTGGCCTACGCGAGCCACTGGTGGCTCAGCGGCCGCTTCATCGAAGACACCGACGATGCCTACGTGGGCGCCGAGGTGACGGTGATCAGCGCCAAGGTCCCCGGTTATATCAGCGAGGTAGCAGTGGTCGACAACCAGTTCGTCAAGGCCGGCGACCTGCTGGCGCGGATCGACGTGCGCGACTACAACGCCGCCCTGGCCAAGGCTGACGGCGCCGTGGCGGCGCAGCATGCGCGGCTGGCCAATCTCGACGCGGTCGAACTGCTGCAACAGGCCCTGATCAGCCAGGCCAAGGCACAGATCGACGCACGCAGCGCCGAGGCCCAGCGAGCCATGGACGACCGGGTGCGCTACCAGAACCTGGTGCAAAGCCAGGCAGTCTCGGTGCAAAGCGCCCAGCGCGTCGACACCGCCTGGAAAACCGCACAGGCCGACCGCGTCCACGCACAGGCCGGCCTGGTGGCCGCACGCCAGCAGCTGACCGTGATCGACACCCAGCGCCAGCAGACCCGTGCCGCCCTGGCCCAGGCCGAAGCGGACCGGGAACAGGCCCGGCTGAATGTCGGTTACACCGAATTGCGTGCGCCGGTCGATGGCTATGTCGGCAACCGCCGGGCCAAGGTCGGCGCCTATGCCGCAGCCGGTAGCCAACTGATTTCGGTGGTACCGGCCCACGGGCTGTGGGTGGACGCCAACTTCAAGGAAGACCAGCTGGCACGCATGCAAGTGGGCCAGGCGGTCAGCATCACCGCCGATATCCTCCCTGGCCGTACCTTCCACGGCCGCGTCGAGAGCATCGCGCCGGCCACCGGTGCGCAGTTCAGTGTGTTGCCGCCCGAGAATGCCACCGGCAATTTCACCAAGATCGTGCAACGTGTACCGGTGCGTGTGCGTCTGGCTTATGACGACGCCGACTTCGGCGCCCTGCGCCCTGGCCTTTCGGTGTATGCCGAAATCGACACCAAGGCCCCGCGCGCGACGCAGCCTGACCTTGCAGCGGCAAGCCGGCCATGAACAGCGTGCTGCCGGTCCTCACACCCCGTCAGAAGGTCGCGGCCTTCGCCTGCATGTGCGTGGGCATGTTCATTGCCCTGATCGATATCCAGATTGTTTCGGCTTCGCTCAAGGACATCGGCGGTGGGCTTTCCGCCGGTGCGGACGACACCGCCTGGGTGCAAACGGCCTACCTGATTGCCGAGATCATCGTGATCCCGCTCTCCGGCTGGCTGTCGCGGGTAATGAGCACGCGCTGGTTGTTCGCCGCCTCGGCCGCCGGCTTCACCCTGACCAGTCTGCTGTGTGCGGTGGCCTGGAACATCCAGAGCATGATCGCTTTCCGCGCGCTGCAAGGCTTTTTGGGTGGTTCGATGATTCCACTGGTGTTCACCACCGCCTTCATCTACTTCAGCGGCCCGCAGCGAGTGATTGCCGCCTCGGTGATTGGCGCCATCGCCTCGCTCGCGCCCACCCTGGGGCCCGCAGTCGGCGGCTGGATCACCGATGTTTCATCCTGGCACTGGCTGTTCTACATCAATCTGGTGCCCGGCATTTTCGTCACCCTCGCCGTACCGATGCTGGTCAAGGTGGATCAGCCCGAACTGGGGTTGCTCAAGGGCGCCGACTACCTGGGAATGGCCTTGATGGCGGTGTTTCTGGGTTGCCTGGAGTACACCCTGGAAGAAGGCCCGCGCTGGAACTGGTTCAGCGATAGCACCATAGCCACCACGGCCTGGCTGGCCGGCCTGTGCGGTATCCTGTTCGTCTGGCGCAGCCTGTGCGCCGCGCAGCCCATCGTCGACCTGCATGCCCTGCGCGACCGCAACTTTGCCCTGGGCTGCCTGTTTTCCTTCATCACCGGCATCGGCATCTTCGCCACGATCTACCTGACGCCGTTGTTCCTCGGCCGTGTGCGCGGTTACGGTGCCCTGGATATCGGCCTGGCGGTGTTTTCCACCGGCGTGTTCCAGCTCATGGCCATCCCGGTGTACGCCTTTCTCGCCAACCGGGTGGACTTGCGCTGGATACTGATGTTCGGCCTGGCGCTGTTCGCTATCTCGATGTGGGACTTTTCGCCCATTACCCATGACTGGGGTGCCAGGGAGCTGCTGCTGCCCCAGGCCATTCGCGGCTTCGCCCAGCAGATGGCGGTGCCGCCGACGGTCACGCTGACCCTGGGCGCGCTGTCGCCGGCACGGCTGAAGCTTGCGTCGGGCTTGTTCAATCTGATGCGCAATCTGGGCGGCGCACTGGGTATCGCGGCTTGCGCCACGATACTCAATGACCGTACCAACCTGCACTTTCTGCGCCTGGCCGAGCACCTGAACGTGCGCAACGAAACCCTGAACACTCGGCTTGAACAATGGAGCGACAGCGCCCAGACACTGGGCCAGAACAGCCCGGATGCTGGCCAGACCGCGCTGCATCAGCTGTGGGCGTTGACCTGGCGCGAAGCGCAGACGATGACCTACGCCGACGCGTTCCTGGTCATCATGCTGTGCTTCGTGTTCGCCACGCTGCTGGTGCCGTTGATGCGCAAGGTCCAGCCACCGCGGCAGCCGTCAGCTGACGCCCATTGAACCGGCCTAGGCATCCGCCAGGACCAGGTCGGCCCCCTTCTCCACCACCATCAGCACGGCCGCATGGGTGTTCCCCGAGGTCACGTTGGGTAACACCGAGGCAGCATGGCGGTATCCCTTGGTAGTCGGGGTTGCAACGCAAGCACGCGTGTCTTCGACTACGGCGCATGCACCTTCAGCGCCAACACACCAGCAGCATTGATTTCGCGCGTGGGAATGACCGTGCGATCGGTGCCGATCAGCACTGCGAACAGATCCGTGGTGAATGCGCGATTGCCGAAGTACCAGGAATGGCTCTGATACCCGACAATCCCGCCGGGCTGGTCACGCGCATAGGTGGTGGAACTGGGGCTGACAAGCTCGTCGTAATAGTCCGTGCAATCGACATTGACGGCCTTCTGCGGAGCGTCGCCCGGCAAACCGATCCTGCCAACCCGTGGCGCTGTGCCGACACGCTTGACGTTGGACAAGTCCAGCGCCTGATCATGCCGGCTTGAGTAGTTGGTCAAGCGCACACAGTGGCGATAGAGGGATTCGCAGCTGCTGTTGCCGGCCGACATCGAGTCCGCAGAAACATCGCCCGCCGCAAACACCAACTGGCTCACGTTCCAGGCAGCATTGGGCATTGCGCTGTCATCGGCATCGTCAAACGCTTCACGAATCACATAGGCGCCAGTGGAATGCCCGAGCACATGGACATTGATCGTGCAGGTGGGTGTTTGCTGCCCGGACAAATAGGCAATGCCGTCAGAAACGAGTTTGAACGCCGCTTGCTTGGCCCGATGGCGATCAGGCAGGTACGCCAGCGCCTTGTCATCGCTGGGCCAGTCGAATGATACGACTGCCCCCTTGAATCCGAGGTTGACAAGGCCATCCTTGATTCTCTGATGGCGCTCCATGACCTCGTCTTCACTGTTGTTGTAGCCATGCACCACAAACAGGATGTCACCGCGCGACTCACCCGTGCTGTTGGTCCAGACCGCATCGGCGCGCACCGCCTTGTACCAGGCCGCCGCCGATATTGCCTGGCTGGGTGACAGCGGCTGACCGGGGGGCACTTGCAAGAAGCTGGTTGGCCCCACATCGGCTACGAACGCGCCGCCAGCCACCGCCCGAACTGACATCACATAATCGCTCATGGTGATTCCCTCAGGGTACAGGAAGAATTAAAGCAGAGCGCCCAACCTTGCGTAGATATCCCCTGGGGCACTTGATGGCACAGTGCCACTCACTGATAATCACGCTCTTTTCATGACACGCAAGGATCCGCCGTGAACAAGCTTTACCTGGTCGCCCCACTTGTCCTGCTGCTGCAAGGCTGCGGTGTGACAATGGCCCGCTACGAAGCCAACTACCAGAACGTTCAGCAATTGAAGCAGAACGCGCCCCTGCAAGCGGTGCGCGAAGCGCAGGTGCAGGCCGACGCCGGGCAAGGCTCGCTGATGGTGCGCCTGAACCCGATTTCATCACCCGAAGGCAACATTCCGCTGCACATTCAGGCAGCCATCAACGATGAGCTTCGCCATGCAGGCCTGCTCGATCCCAAGGCTGATCGACAGCTGCAGGTACAACTGGTGAAGAGCCAGCTCAACTCCGGCGTGGCCAACGGGCATGGCGAGCTTGCAGCACGGTTTACCCTGCGCCAGGGCGACCAGGTGCTTTACGAGTCGACCAAGGACGTGACCCGTGACTGGGACAGCAGCTTCTTCGGGCCGATTGCGATACCGACAGCGGCCAACAACTACAACCCCATGCTGCAGTCATTGCTCAAGTCGCTGTACAGCGACCCGCAATTTGTACAGGCATTGAAGTAAGCAAAAAAAGAGCCGCGATCGCGGCTCTTTCTGTTTTGGCTCAGACGCGTGGAATGCGTGGTTCGCGAGCCGAATATTTCAGGCGGTTGTTTTCCACCCAGTTCTTCAGCAATGCGTTGACCTGGCGGTTGAAGGTGTCTGTAACGGCCGCTTTCGGTGTGTTGCCCACCAGCGGCAGGAACCAGATGCCCATCCAGGTGTTGATGGCGTCGTGATTCTGGTTCTTGGTGAGCAATGCGCCCTGCTCGTCCAAGGTCTCCAGGCTCATGGTGTACTGGTCGGTGGCCATGGCGGGAATGACAGTGAAGGTCAGGCCACTGATGAAGGCCAGCACCAACTGCCCGCCACTCGGCGCATGGTTGTAGACCTTCAGGCGCAGGCTGTAGTCGCCTGGCTGCTTTTCGAACTCATCGAAGGTCACGCGGCCGAACAAGCCTGACTCGTTGAAAGCGCGTTTGAGTTCCGGCTTGAGCATGTCCCGGGCTTGCGGCATTTCGTTGGCCTTGGCGCCTTCCGGGTCACCCTGGAAGAAGTCGAAGTCCACATAGACATTGGGTTTGTTGGCATAACTGGCCATCGACGGCAGGTCGACAGGTGCCACCTCGTCCTTGGTGAAACTGGCGCAACCACCGAGGCTCAGGGCGAGGGCCAAGCCTATGACTTTTGCAAATTGCATTTCGACTTCCTTGAAAATTACAGGGCACCCTTCGAGCGAAAGGCGGCCTGCATTCTAAGGAATGTTGAGTGATATCAAAAGGCCTTCATTTGCAGATCTTGGAGTGGAGCACATTTGTACTCCGCTCCCCAGAATCGTCGCTCGGACAGATCTCTATTGCGGGTCAGGCATCCGCCAACACGAGATCAGCCCCCTTCTCCGCCACCATCAGCACTGCCGCATGGGTGTTCCCCGAGGTCACGTTGGGGAACACCGAGGCATCGACAATCCGCAACCCTGCCAGGCCATGCACGCGCAAACGATGGTCGACCACCGAGGTCGCCTCGTCGTCGCCCATCGCGCACGACCCGCAGAGGTGGTAGATGGACCCGCAGTTCTCGCGGAAGTACGCCAGCATCTGCTCGTCGGTCTGCACCTGCTTACCGGGCAGCACCTCTTCCACCGTGATGTCGCGCAACGCCGGTGCCTGCATGATCTGGCGGATCAGGCGGCTGCCTTGAATGGCCTCGTCGATGTCCTTGTCGGTGCTCAGGTAGTTCGGGTCGATCAACGCCGCATCGCGGGGGTTGGCCGAGGCGATCTCGACGTGGCCGCGGCTGGTCGGCCGGCACGGGTTGAAACACAGCAGGAACCCGGAATATGGCTCGGGCTTGAGGCTGGCCTTGTTGTTCTTCGGAATCTGGTAGGACAACGGGTTGAAATACAGCTGCAGGTTGGGGTTCAGCTCGGTTTCGTGGCCACGGAAGAATCCGCCCGCCTGGTTGACGCTCATCGCCAGCGCGCCCTTGCGCGTCAGCAGGTACTGGATGCCCAGCTTGAGCTGGCCCAGCAGTGAGCTGAGCTCATCGTTCAGGGTCGGCACCTTGGCCTTGTAGTAATAGCTGACGCACAGGTGGTCCTGCAGGTTGCGGCCCACCGCCGGCAGTTGCTTGACCTGGGCGATGCCGTGGCGGTCCAGCAGTGCGCGGTCGGCGACACCCGAAAGCTGGAGGATTTTCGGCGTGTCCACGGCCCCCGTGCACAAGATCACTTCCTTGCGTGCGCTGAAGGTACGGCTGACGCCATTCTGGCTGACCATCACCCCCGTGGCGCGCTGGCCGGCGTCATCGAACAGCACGCGGTCGACCAGCGCATGGTGCTCGACCTTGAGGTTCGGCCGCCCCAGCGCCGGGTGCAGGTGGGCAAAACTGCTGGAACAGCGCTGGCCATTGCGGGTGTTGACGTCGTAGATCCCGGCGCCCTCGAACCTTGGCCCGTTGAAATCGTCGCTGTGCGGGTAACCCAGCTGTTCGCAACCTTTGAGGAACACATCGCAGATGGCGTGGGTCTGGCCCTTCATCGGGGTGATGCTGATCGGCCCGCTGCCGCCGTGGTACTCGCTGTCACCCAGCGGGTGGTTCTCCAGCTTGCGAAAGTACGGCAGCACATCCTTGAAGCCCCAGCCCGGGTTGCCATTGGCCGCCCAGTCGTCGAAATCGTGGGCCTGGCCGCGCACGTAGATCATCGCGTTGATCGAGCCGGAGCCGCCCTGCACCTTGCCCCGCGGGGCATACAGGGCACGGTTGGCGAGCTGGGCTTGCGGCTGGCTGTAGTACATCCAGTTGTAGGTCGGGTTGTAGTACATCTTGGCGAAGCCGACCGGGATCTTGAACCAGAACGAATCGTCCTTGCCGCCCGCCTCCAGCAGCAGCACCGAATGTTCGCCCGAGGCCGACAGGCGATTGGCCAGGACACAGCCAGCAGCACCCGCGCCGGCAATGATGTAGTCGTAAGTCATGCAGGTTTACCACGTGAGTCTAAATGACGCCGCCCGCAGCGGACGGCGCTTGGGTCAGCCCTTGGCCGGCGAGGTGTCGCGCACGTCGGCCGGGGTCGGCGCCATCTGCAGGTGCAGGCGCTGGCCGGTGTACGGCGTGTGCTTGCGCACCACGTCCATGTTCAGTTCCACGCCCAACCCCGGCTCGCTGGACGGGATGATGTAGCCGTCCTCCCACTGCAAGGGCTTGCGCAGCACCTCGGCATGGAACCCGCCCCAGGTCTCGATGCTTTCCTGGATCAGGAAGTTCGGCGTGCAGGCCGCCAGCTGGAAGCTCGCCGCCGCGCCTACCGGGCCGTTGTACAGGTGCGGGGCGATCTGTGCGTAGTACACCTCGGCCAGGCTGGCGATTTTCTTCGCCTCCAGCAGGCCTCCGCAGCGCGCCACGTTCATCTGCAGGATCGACGCGCCGCCGGCCTGCAGCAGCCGGAAGAACTCGTACTTGGTGGTCAGCCGTTCACCGGTGGCAATCGGAATGCTGGTCTTGCCGGCCACCTGGGCCATGGCGTCGTCCAGCCCCGGCGGAATCGGCTCTTCGAACCACAGCGGGTCGTACTTTTCCAGGCGCTTGGCCAGGCGGATCGCCGAGGACGGCACCATCTGCCCGTGGGTGCCGAACAGCAGGTCGCATTTGTCACCGACCGCCTCGCGGATCTTGCGGCAGAAGGTTTCGCAGCGCTCCAGCACTTCCAGCGAGATCTGGTGCCCGGAATAAGCGGTGTACGGCCCGGCCGGGTCGAACTTCACGGCGGTGAAGCCCTTGTTCATGTTCTGCACGGCGCACTCGGCCGCCAGGTCCGGGTCGTCGTAGTCGTATTCGCCCTGGCTGTTGACCGGGTACAGGTAGGTGTACGAACGCAGGCGTTCATGCACCTTGCCGCCGAGCAGCTCGTACACCGGCTTGTTCGCCGCCTTGCCGATGATGTCCCAGCAGGCCATCTCCAGGCCGCTGACCACGCCCATCATGGTCAGGTCCGGGCGTTGGGTGAAACCGCTCGAATAGGCCTGGCGGAAGAAGCGCTCGATGTGGTGCGGGTCCTGGTCGAGCAGGTAGCGCTCGAACACATCCTCGATGATCGGCAGCATCGCCTTGGGGCCGAAGGTGGCGGCGTAGATCTCGCCGACGCCTTCGATGCCACAGGCGGTACGCAGTTTGACGAACAGCCAGTACATGCCGCCCACGTGCGGTGGCGGAACGGCGACGATATGGGTTTCAAGGGCGACGATTTTCATCTCAGGCACCTGTGTTCTGCAGAAGAGTCTTGTGTTTTACCCGGGCCCGCAGGGTAACGGCGGCCAGGGTGCCGATCAGGCCCACAGTGCCGACGTAGCCGAAATACAGCTTGTAGCCCAGGGCCCCGGGGAAGTGTTCGGTGAGGTAGCCATTGATCAGCGGGATGAAGGCGTCGGGCAGGTAGCCGACCACCGAGACAATGCCGATCGCCAGGCCCGTGATGCGCAGCGGGATGTCGCAGGTGTCCAGGATCGCCCAGTACAAGCCGCGGATGGCGTAGGTCATCAGGCCGATGAAGATCACCGTGGCGATCAGCAGGCCCAGGCTGTTCAGCGAAGGGAACACGATCAGGCCGAACACCCCCAGCGACGCCAGCAGCATGGCCACGATCAGAACCGAGACATTGCTGAAGCGGTCACCCAGCCAGCCACCGCCGATACCGCCAATGGGGCGCATCCACAGCTTGATGGTGGTGATGGTGCCGGCCATCACCGCCGTCATGCCGCTGCCCTGCAGGTAGTCGGAGAAGCTGTAGGTGGCCCAGAAGATGTGGTAGCCGCAGAACACGATGGCGGTCACCAGCCACAGCTCGGGGATCTTCACCAGGGTGGCAAGGTCGGCCAGCAGGTTGAAGCGGCCCTTCTCCACTGGCGCGGTGCTGTCCAGCGACTTCGGGTCCTTGAGCAGCACCAGCACGCAACCGATCGCGATGCAGGTGAATGAATACAGGTACACCACGTGGCGGAAGCCTTCGGCCACCGACTCGCCGCGGGTTTCCGTGGCCAGGGCGAACAGCGCCAGGGCCAGGGTGGCCAGCAGCGCCTCGACCAGGCCACGGCCGCCATCGAGAATGCCGAAGAAGCGGCCCTGCTCGGACTGGCGGGCAATCATCTTGACCCGCTTGAGCACCGAAGCCCAGAACGTCAGGCCGGTCGTCAGCCCCCAGCAGGCGAAGATCACCAGCAAACCGCTCATTGACGGCGCGGTGGAGTACCACAGGCCCAGCGCGCCGGTCGCCACCAGCGAGAAGAAGATCAAAAAGCGCGGTGCGATACGGTCGGCCAGCCAGCCGCTGGGCAGGTAACTGAGCAGGAAGATGGTGCCGAGCATCGAGTACAGGTACCCCAGCTCGCTGTGGTTGATCTGGAACACTTCGAGCATGGTGGTCTGGTAGACCTGGCGCAGGTAGAGGATCGGGTAGATCGCACCCGCAGCCAGCACCAGCAGCATCAGTTGGAAATAGCGGCTTGCCTTGTCGCTTTCGCTCGTTGCAAGGGCGACAGCGTCTTGGGCGGCCGCAGGGGCAGCAGGCTTGGACATGAAGAAGACCTCGGGCAGCCCGCCTGGCGGGCCTGCCGGTTCATTGTTTTTATTGAGGTGAAACGGCTGCACGCCTGACGTGCAGCTTGCTACCAACCACTCAGTACTTCATGACCACCAGTCGGGTCTGGGTGAACTCGAGCATGCCGTGCTTGCCGTCGTCGCCGCCAAGCCCCGAGCGTTTCCAGCCGGCGTGGAAGCCCTGATAGGGGTCGGCCGGCGTGCGGTTGACGTACAGCTCGCCCGCTTCGATCGCGCCTGCCACTTTCATGGCCGTGCGGTAGTTCTCGGTGTACAGCACCGAGGACAGGCCGAACTGGTGGTCATTGGCCATGGCCAGGGCGTGGTCGATATCGCGGTAGCTGAGCAGCGCCAGCACCGGGCCGAAGGTTTCTTCCTGAACGATTTCCATGTCCTGGCGGCAATGGCTGAGCAGGGTCGCCGGGTAGAAATGCCCTGGGCCAGGCGGCAGCACACCGCCCGCCTCCAGCACCGCGCCCTGGGCCACGGCGCGCTCGACCATGGCGTGGATGTTGCGCCGGGAAGTGGCGTTGACCAGTGGCCCCATCAGGCCCGGGTCGGTCGCGCGATCGCCAAAGCGCACAGCGGCGAAACCGGCCTTGAGCAGTGCCAGCAGGCGGTCATGCACGCTTTCGTGCACATACACCCGTTCCACGGCCGTGCACAGCTGGCCGCAGTGGGTGGTCTTCGAACCGATGATGTCGCGGGCGGCTTTTTCCAGGTCGGCATCGGCCTCGACGATCACCGGGGTCTTGCCACCCAGTTCCAGGGACGGCTTGGCGATGTTGGCCTTGCAATAGTCGAGCACGACACGCCCGGCACCGACGCTGCCGGTCAGGGTGATCAGCCCCACCGCCGGGTGGGTGCACAGGCTGGCGGCCGTGGCGTGGTCCATGGTCAGGATGTTCAGCACACCTGCCGGCAGGCCAGCCTGTTGTGCGGCGCGGGCAATCTCGAAGGCCGACAGCGGCGTGTTGTTGCTCGGGCGCACCACCACGGTATTGCCGCTGATCAACGCCGGGGCGACCTTGCGCAGCAAGGTGTAGACCGGGTAGTTGAACGGAATCAGGCAGGCCACCACGCCAATCGGTTCGCGGTGCAGGAAGAGTTTTTCGTCCGGAGTGTCGCTGGGAATGATCTCGCCTTCGATGCGGCGCGCCCATTCGGCGTGATAGCGGGTGATCTGCGCCGCGTAGCGGGCTTCATTGCTGGCATCGTCCAGGCTCTTGCCGGACTCGGCGGCCAGTGCCTGGCCAATCTCGACCGCGCGGGCTTCCAGGGCATCGGCAAACGCGCGCAGGTGCTCGCCACGTTCGATGCTGGTCAGCGCCGACCAGGCCTTCTGCGCCCTGGCAGCGGCCTCGACGGCAGCGATGGCCTGCTCGGCGGTGGCCGCGCTGACCTCGCCGACCACCCGCTCGCTGGCCGGGTCCTGGACGCTGATCAGTGCCGCGCTCGCCGGCTCGATGAAGGTTCCATCAACAAAATTTCGCTCGAATCGCATGGCAGTTGCCCATCGTTGTAACGTTGTTATGTCCGCGCAGTGTTGTCATCCGCAGGCCGATGGACAAACGATTAAATGCGCGGGCAAACATTCGAAAAACGCATGTTAGGCAGCAGCGGGCTCAACTGGCGGCGGTCGATGGCTCCAACTGGCGCTGGGCGAGCCAGATCTCCTCCTGCAGCCACTGGCTGAACACCTGCAGTTGCGGCAGGTCCTGTTGCTCGGGGCGGGTGACCAGCCAGTAGGACTGGTGGCCCTCGACATGCACGTTGCGCAGTTGCGTCAGCTGCCCGCAGGCCAGCTCCGCCGCCACCATGTGCCAGTCGGCGATGGTCACGCCCAGGCCATCGATGGCCGCCTGGATGGCCAGGTCCAGCAGGTCGAACTCGTAACCGCCCTGGGTATCCACGCCGCTGATGCGTGCGGCATCCAGCCAGTGCTTCCAGGTCAGGTAGCGCTGGTCTTCACGGGCCAGCACATGCAGCAGGGTCATGTGCTTGAAGTCGATGCCCTGCCCGCTCTGCTCGCGGGCATACAGGCTCGGCGCGCACACCGCGATATGCCGCTCCTGGAACAGCAGCGAGCTGTCCAGCCCGTCCCATTCGCCATTGCCGAAGCGGATCGCGCAATCCAGCGTGGGTGCTTGCGCCAGGCTGTCCTGCAGGCGCGTGGTGATGCTCAGCTCCAGTTCCGGGTGGGCTTCGCGCAAACGCGCCAGGCGCGGCATCAGCCAGCGCCGGGTGAAGGTGGGCGGTGCATTGACGTGCAGGCGGTTGGCGTGGGTCTTCTGCTGGATGCTGCGCACGGTCATCTCGATCTTGTCGAACGACTGATGCAAGGCGCGCAGCAGCGTACGCCCGGCGTTGGTCAGCTCCAGGTGATGGTGGCGACGCTGCAGCAGGTCCTCGCCGAGCTGCTCTTCCAGTTGGCGTACCTGGCGGCTGACCGCGCTCTGGGTGACGTTGAGCAGTTCGGCGGCGCGGGTGAAGCTGCCGGTACTGCCGGCCACCTCGAAGGCTTTGAGGGCGTTCAGGCCGGGCATTTTGCGTTTCATGAAGGGACTCGGGCAACGGACCAGGAGCGCCTAGCATCCCATGACTTGTAGGAGTCGTCCTACAATTTCTGCCAGTAACCTTCATTTATCGAAGGTTCTTCCCGCCATTTAATCGTTTGTCGTGGCAAGGGCCACTGGCAACACTGCGCGCGTCTCACATAACAATAAACGAGAGCCGCCCAATGCCCTTGCCTGCGTCACTGCGCCTTCGCTGCGCCTGCCTTGCCACCCTGTCTTCGCTCGCCGCTCCGGCCATGGCCGTGCAGGTCACCGAGAACCTCGACCTGGGGGGCGCCGTACGCGCCCGCTGGGACTACGACCCGGACCGCGACATCCAGAAGTTCAACTTCGACACGGTGTTCCTCACCGCCCGCTACAACTCCGATAGCTGGATCGGCGCGGCGAAGTACCGCTTCTATGGCCACGCCTACCCGTACCAGTACACCAACAGCGTCGGCGATGTGGCGTTTGCCGAAACCGCGTGGGTCGGATACCGGTTCAACCCCGACCAGCAGGTCCAGGTCGGCCTCAACCAGGTACCCTTCGGCCTGCAGCCTTACTTCGGCAGCACCTTCTTCGAGACCCTTGGCAACGTGGTGGGCCTGGAAGACGTGATGCAGGTCGGCGCCAAGTACATCCAGCAGGCCGGCGACTGGAACCTGCAGGCCGGTTACTACCTGCGCCCGGCCTGGCAGGGCAAGGGCACCAGCCATGGCCGCACCTATTCCACCGTGGTCTCCTCCGCCGACACCTACGTCGAAGACGGCAGCGACAACCGCGAGCGCAACACCGCGGTAGTGCGCCTGGCCAGGTCGCTGGAGCTGGGCGAGTGGAAGTCGGAAGTCGGCGTGTCGGGCATGACCTCGACCCTGAAGAACAACGACACCGATAACGACGGCCGGCGCAACGCCGTGGCCGTGCACTACGTGGGCAGGAACGGCCCGTGGGGCGTGCAGCTGATGGCGGCCCGGCAGCAAATGTCGCCACGCAACCCGGGCAGCGACGAGGTGGTGACCTTTGGTGGTTATGACGGCACCTTCAACGTCGCCAGCCGCGGCAACTTCTACGTGGCCGACCTCAGCTACGACGTGGCCGGCAAGTACCTGTTCGACCAGCTCAGCGGCATCAAGCTGTACGCCAACTACAGCGCGTTCGATAAATCCGCTGCGGGCTTCGACACCTCCGAGCGGCTGATCCTGGGCTCGTCCTTCTCCCTGAGCAAACTGTGGATCGCCACCGAATGGCTGTTCGGCAAGAACGACCCCTACATCGGTGGCAGCAGCTACACCCAGAGCCTGGCCGCCGGCGGCAGTGACCAGTGGGAAAACCAGCTCTACGTGAACATCGGTTACTACTTCTGAGCCCCTGCCCTGTGGGCAGGCCTGGTGCGTTTCGGAGCAGCCCCCATGCGTCACCTGCCCTCGCTAAACATGCTGCGCGTCTTCGAGGAAGTCGTGCGACACCGCAGTTTCAGCCAGGCCGCCATGGGCCTGAACGTCACCCAAGGTGCTGTCAGCCGGCAGATCAAGCAGCTTGAGGACCACCTGGGCGTCGCACTGTTCGTACGCACGCCCCAGGGCCTGAGCCTGACCGAAGCCGGTGCGGCGCTGTCGCCCCAGCTGGCGAATGCCTTTGATCAGATCGAACAGGCGCTGCAAGCGGTGCGGGTGCCCAACCTGCGCCAGCACCTGCGTATTCTGGCGCCGCCGACCTGGGCCACGCGCTGGCTGTCGCCACACCTGCGCGGCTTTTGCCAGCGCTATCCGGACATCAGCCTGAGCGTCGCCAACCAGGCCAGTCACGAGAGCCTGGCCGAAACCGACTGCCGCATCCGCTTTGGCCTGGCGCCTGCCGAACCCTGGCGCAGCGAACTGCTGGTGATGGAGCGGCATATCGCCGTGGCCAGTGCCGAACTGTTCGTCGGTGGTCAGCCGCCTGAGCTGCACCGGCATCCGCTGCTGCATATCCTGCACGAGGGCAAGCGCCTGAAGGTCTGGGAGAACTGGCTGGCGGCGATGGGGCGGGATGATGTGGATGCCCGCCGCGGGCTGGAGTTCAGCACCCTGGACCAGGTGATTCACGCCGCCGTGGCTGGGGGTGGGCTGGCCGTCATCGACCGGCAGATGATCGAGCGGGAGCTGAAGGATGGCAGCCTGGTGTCCATCGCGCCGCTGGAAGTGGTCGGGCCTTACGGGTACTGGCTGGATGTGGCGGCTGAAAAGGAAGGGTTGTCGAAGGTGAGGCTGTTTACCGAGTGGTTGCGCAATACTACACATTGAAGGATCGCTTTTTGTAATCGATGGACTCGCCCCCGCCGAGGCATCACAGTGCCACGGTGGCGTTCGAAGAAGCCAACGGCAGCGAGGGCGAGACCATGAAAAAGCATAGTTCGAAGCAAGGTTCCCTGTCTTCCACTGATGTGGAGCTTTGCACAACCATCTGCGTAGACCTGGCCAAACAGGTCTTTCAGTTAGCGGGCGAAGACGCAACCGGTCGAGTGATCTACGAAGATCGCATCAAATCCCGACAAGCCTTCCATGATTTCCTGCTCAAGTTGCCAGCGACAGTGAGCGTCTTGATGGAGTGTGGTCCAGGTGCACAAGCCTGGGCCAGGCTGCTGCAGGCCA
>NZ_QEQQ01000009.1 GCF_003097235.1 Pseudomonas sp. CC120222-01a
TCGTTGGTTCCCCAGAGCAGTGAAGCAACGACCAGCAAAATACCCGACCCGAAAATGAAAATGCCAGTCAGCTTAACTGACTGGCATTAGCCCGAAGGCTGCTTTTTTCTCGCTAGGCGGCCTTGGCCACCGGGCAAACTGCACTCAGGACAGTTTTTCCTTGATGCGAGCGGCTTTGCCGGACAGGTCGCGCAGGTAGTACAGCTTGGCTTTACGCACGTCACCACGACGTTTCACGGCCAGGCTGTCGATCTGTGGGCTGTAGGTCTGGAAGGTACGCTCAACGCCTACGCCGCTGGAGATCTTGCGCACGGTGAAGGCGCTGTTCAGACCGCGGTTACGCTTGGCGATGACAACGCCTTCGAACGCCTGCAGACGGGAACGATCACCTTCCTTCACTTTAACCTGGACGACGATGGTGTCGCCTGGTGCGAAGGTCGGGATTTCCTTGCTCATCTGCTCGGCTTCGAGCTGCTGGATGATCTTGTTGGTCATGCTGTGCTCCTAAGATGGATACTTGATCCACCATCGATACGTTTAACTATCGTCCCGCTCGCGGAGATATTCCTCGAGCAGCTTCTTCTCTTCTCCAGAAAGCGAGCGACTTTCCAGAAGATCGGCGCGTCGTTCGAAGGTCCTACCAAGGGACTGCTTCATCCTCCAACGCCGGATATGTGCATGGTTGCCACTTAGCAACACGTCGGGAACACGCTGATCCGCATACACCTCAGGTCGGGTGTAGTGCGGGCAATCGAGCAGACCGTCGGTGAAGGAATCTTCTTCCGCCGAGTCCACATGCCCTAAAGCTCCGGGCAGCAGCCGCGTAACCGCATCGATCAGCACCATGGCCGGCAGCTCGCCACCGGAAAGCACATAGTCACCAATCGACCACTCCTCATCGACATGAGCCTCGATAAAGCGCTCGTCGATGCCTTCATAACGACCGGCGATCAGGATCAACGATTCCTGTTCGGCCAGGCCTTTGACCGCCTGCTGAGTCAGCTTGCGGCCTTGTGGCGAAAGGTAGATCACCTTCGCCGCTGCTCCGGTCGCTTGCCTGGCGCTAACCAGGGCGTCTTCCAGAGGCTTGATTTTCATCACCATGCCCGGACCACCGCCAAACGGCCGATCATCTACCGTGTGGTGACGATCTGTGGTGTAGTCCCGCGGGTTCCAGCAAGTCACCTGAAGCAACCCCTGTTTCACCGCGCGGCTGGTAATGCCGTACTCCGTGATGGCCGAGAACATCTCGGGGAACAGCGTGATGACGTCTACGCGAAGGTTACCCATCGTTTAGAAGTCCGCGTCCCATTCAACCCGCATCACGCCTGCTTCCAGGTCGATATCGAGCACGCATTGCGCCGTATAGGGCAACAGACGCTCGCGATCATCCAGGCTGCCTGCGCAGGGCTTGACCACCATTACATCGTTCGCACCGGTCTCCAACAGGTGATCGACCTTGCCGAACAGTTGTTCGTCCTGGTTGATGACCTTCAGACCCACCAACTGGTACCAGTAGTACTCGTCGGCAGCCAGGTTGGGCAAAAGGCTCCGCGCAATGCAGATTTCGTGACCACTCAGAAGACGGGCTTCATCACGATCATCGAGGCCTTTCAGTTTCACGACCAGGCCCTTTTGGGAGCCACGACCGCTGACCAGCTCGACCTGCTTTACCTTGCCTTCGTGCCGAAGCGTCCAGCGCGGATAATCCAACAGGTTTTCAATCGGATCGGTAAAGGAATACACCTTCACCTCGCCGCGAACGCCGTGAACCGAAAAAATCTTGCCAACGACGATGAGGTCGTCAGCCTTTTCTGGCGTCGCGTTCATACTGTTTAGGCGGCAGCCTTGGCAGCGTCCTTCAGCAGCTGAGCAACGCGCTCAGACGGCTGTGCGCCCTGGCTCAGCCAGTAGGAAACGCGCTCTTGGTTGACCGACAGCTTGACTTCGGCGCCCGATGCGATCGGGTTGAAGAAGCCTACGCGCTCAACGAAACGGCCGTCACGGGCGTTACGCGAGTTGGTCACGGTCAGGTGGTAGAATGGGCGCTTTTTCGAGCCGCCACGGGCAAGACGAATGGTTACCATGTGAACATTGTTCCTATAGTCGGTGCTGCAAATCTGAATGCCAAATAGGCACACGGGTGCCCAAAAGGCCGCATATTCTCGGGGAATACACGGACATTTGCAAATGCCTTTTTCGGCAGAGCCCTGCCCTACCGTCCAGATTTGCCGGTTAAGCCACGGAATCCGTGGCCGTTGCCCCGCCGCAGCGGGGGTTCCGGGCGCCCGCTCATCGAAAAGCAGGCACCCAAAATAGGGGTTACAGCTTCGGCATGCCGCCGCCCGGCAGCATCCCGCCCAGGCCGCGCATCATCTTGGCCATGCCGCCCTTGGCCGAGAACTTCTTCATCATCTTCTGCATCTGCTTGTGCTGCTTGATCAGCCGGCCGATGTCCTGCACCTGGGTGCCGGAGCCGAGGGCGATGCGGCGCTTGCGCGAACCGCTGATCAGGTCAGGGTCGCGACGCTCGGCCGGGGTCATCGAGTTGATGATCGCTTCCATCTGCTTGAACTGCTTCTCGGCCGCGCCCTGGGCGTTGCCCATCTGCGACAGGTTGACCCCGCCGATGCTTGGCAGCTTGTCCATCAGGCCGCCGAGGCCGCCCATGTTCTTCATCTGCTGCAGTTGGTCGCGGAAGTCTTCGAGGTCGAAGCCCTTGCCCTTCTTCAGCTTCTTGGCCAGTTTGTCGGCCTTGGCCTTGTCGATGGTCTGCTCGGCCTGCTCGATCAGGCTGAGCACGTCGCCCATGCCGAGGATGCGCGAAGCGACACGGTCCGGGTGGAAGGGCTCGAGGGCTTCGGTCTTCTCGCCCATACCGATGAACTTGATCGGCTTGCCAGTGATGGCGCGCACCGACAGCGCAGCACCGCCACGGGCGTCACCGTCGACCTTGGTCAGCACCACACCGGTCAGCGGCAGGGCTTCACCGAACGCCTTGGCGGTGTTGGCGGCGTCCTGGCCGGTCATGGCGTCGACCACGAACAGGGTCTCGATCGGCTTGACTGCGGCGTGCAGGGCCTTGATCTCGTCCATCATGTCGGCGTCGATATGCAGGCGACCGGCGGTGTCGACGATGACCACGTCGATGAACTTGAGCTTGGCTTCGCGGATCGCAGCTTCCGCGATGGCCACCGGCTTCTGGCTGATGTCGGACGGGAAGAAGGTCACGCCGATGTCGTTGGCCAGGGTTTCCAGCTGCTTGATCGCCGCCGGGCGGTAGACGTCGGCGGACACCACCATCACGCTCTTCTTCTTGCGCTCCTTGAGGAAGCGCGCCAGCTTGCCGGCGGTGGTGGTCTTACCGGCGCCCTGCAGGCCGGCCATCAGCACCACGGCCGGTGGCGCAGCGTTCAGGGCGAGGTCTTCGTTGGCCGCGCCCATCAGGCTTTCCAGCTCGGCCTGGACGATCTTCACGAACGCCTGGCCCGGGGTCAGGCTGCGCGATACCTCGGTGCCGACCGCACGTTCCTTGACGCTGTTGACGAAATCCTTGACCACCGGCAGGGCAACGTCGGCCTCGAGCAGGGCCATGCGCACTTCGCGCAACGTGTCCTTGATGTTGTCTTCAGTCAGCTTGGCCTTGCCGGTGACATGGCGCAGCGTCTGTGACAGGCGGTCGGTCAGGTTTTCGAACATGGTGATCCTTTCAGGCCCAGTAAAAGCCGAGGTTTGTCAGGCGCCCGAGGGGGAAATGCACACCCACCAGGCACAGCAAGGCGGCGATTATAACGAAGTGCGACGGCGGCGCACACCTCGCTGCCGATCGGTCTGGATGGCCGGTGGCGTTCTATGCCAAACTCCGTCTCTTTCAGGGCTCTGCAACCAGGACTTATGGTTTCCTCACCCAGCCTCATCCCCAACCTGATCGCCGCCGGCTTATATATAGCTGCGGCCATCTATCAGGGCAGCTACCTGGCCCAGGGCCGCAAGGCCGACAAACGCCTGCTTGGCCTGCTCGGCGCCCTCGCCGTGGTTGCCCAGGGTGGCGCGCTGTTCTTCCAGCTGATCACCCCGCTGGGGCTGAGCCTGGACTTCTTCAGCGCCGCCAGCCTGATTGCCGTGGCGGTCATCGCCCTGACGCTGGTGGCCTGCCTGCGCATCCCGGTGGAAAACCTGCTGGTGCTGCTGTTCCCGCTCGGTGCCGTCACCGCCCTGCTGGCGCAGTTCGCCCCACCCGGCACGGTGCCGCTGATCGACGAAGAACCCGGCATCCTCGCGCACATCCTGCTGTCGATCCTGGCCTATGGCCTGTTCACCATCGCGGTGTTCCAGTCGCTGCTGTTGCTGCTGCAGGACCGCCAGCTGAAGAACAAGCACCCGTCCGGGTTGATCCGCAACTTCCCGCCACTGCAGACCATGGAAAGCCTGCTGTTCGGGTTCCTCTGGGCGGGTTGGTGCCTGCTCTCGCTGTCGCTGATTTCCGGCTGGCTGTTCCTCGAGAACCTGTTTGCCCAGCATCTTGTGCACAAGACGCTGCTGGCGTGTGTGGCCTGGGTGGTGTTCAGCGTGCTGCTCTGGGGCCGCACCCGCCTGGGCTGGCGCGGGCACAAGGCGATCCGCTGGACCCTGGCCGGTTTCTGCCTGCTGATGCTGGCCTATTTCGGCAGCAAGCTGGTTCGCGAATTCATCCTGCATATCTGACGGCCGCCCATGGACACCCTGCCGTACGCACCGCTACTCGGCATTCTGGCACTGGCGTTACTGTGGTCGGCGCTGTTCACTGCCGTGGACGCCGCCCGCCTGCAGCTCAATGGTTCGCTGCGCAACGGCGATGACGGCCAGCCGCAACTGCCGGCCCAGGCCCTGGTGCTGTGCGCCAGCCTGGGCAAACTGTTGGTGCTGGGCCTGGCATGCCTGATCGGCCAACGCCAGAACGGCGAACACGGCTTCTGGCTGGCGGGCCTTGCCGCCGTGGCAGCCTTGCTGGTGTTCGCCGAATTCCTGCCGCGGCGCCTGGCCCGGCGCAACCCGCAGGCCTTCATCAGCCTTGGCCTGAGCCTGCGCCCGTTTCCCCTCGCCCTGCTGCAGCCTTTGGCCTGCCTGTTCGACGGCATCGCCAAGCTGATGCTGCGACCGTTCCGCGTACAGCCCACAGCTGTGGCCCTGCATCCGCAGGAAGATGACGACGACGAAGACGATGAGCACGAAGTGCCGCGCCACGGCCTGCTGGACGGCCTGCAGTCGCTGGACAAGATCACCGTCAACGACATCCTGGTGCCGCGCAACGAGGTCGACGGCATCAACCTTGACGACCCCATCGCACACATCATCGAGCAGTTGATCGTCAGCCGGCACACGCGCCTGCCGGTGTACCACAGCGACATCAACCAGGTCGAAGCGATCCTCAACACCAAGCTCATCAGCCACCTGCTGCCCAAGGCCGAGCTGACCCTGGAGCAGCTGCTGGGCGCCTGCTACGAGCCCTACTTCGTGCCGGAAAGCACGCCCCTGCAGATGCAGCTGCTGAACTTCCACAAGCAGCAGCGGCGCCTGGGCGTGGTGGTTGACGAATACGGCGAGGTGCTGGGCATCGTCACCCTGGAAGACATCCTCGAGGAAATCGTCGGCGAATTCGAGGACGAACAGAGCCTGGACAACCCACACGTGCACCCGCAGCCCGATGGTACCTTCGTCATCGAAGGCACCGCCTCGCTGCGTGAAATCAACCGTACCCTAGGCTGGCACCTGCCCTGCGACGGTGGCCCGAAAACCCTCAACGGGCTGGTCACCGAAGCCCTCGAAAGCATCCCGGAAAGTGCCGTTTGCCTGAAGATCGGCCGCTATCGCCTGGAAATCCTCGAAACAGAGGACAATTGCGCCAGCAAGGTACTGGTGTGGACCGTGACCCGATAGCTATACTCGGGTCACGCTTACCCAGCCCCGCCGTTCCGCCCGCTACCCGCACCCGGCGTCACACGGCCAGTCCGCTCCACTGACACGCCCCGCGGTCCTGCTTCAACACCCCGAACAGTGCCCGCTCCCACCCCTACCCGCCTGGGCTGGTGTCAGTCGCGCGAACACAACAACAATACGCTCCGGCGTCCGCCAGGCCGTGCCTGCCTTCAATGGCTGCACTGGCCACGGACAATGCATGGAACGGACCAGACTGTTAGGGACCTACTTAATGACAACCAGCACCTATGCCGAGGCGCCTGCCGCGCCGGTCAACTCGCCTGCGCGGGTCGCCACTGCCAGCTTCATCGGCACCGCCATCGAGTTCTACGACTTCTACGTTTACGCCACCGCCGCCGCGCTGGTGATCGGCCCGGTGTTCTTCCCGTCCGGGTCGGGCACCGCGCAGATGCTTGCGGCCTTCATCACCTTCGGCATCGCTTTCCTGGCCCGCCCGCTGGGCTCGGCCCTGTTCGGCCACTTCGGCGACCGCATCGGGCGCAAGTCGACCCTGGTCGCCTCGCTGCTGCTGATGGGCGTATCGACCACGCTGATCGGCGTGCTGCCGGGCTATGACAGCATCGGCGTGTGGGCACCGATCCTGCTCTGCCTGCTGCGCTTTGGCCAAGGCCTGGGCCTTGGGGGCGAATGGGGCGGCGCCGCATTGCTGGCCACCGAGAACGCGCCGGAGGGCAAACGCGCCTGGTTCGGCATGTTCCCGCAACTTGGCCCTTCGATCGGCTTCCTGGCGGCCAACGGCCTGTTCCTGACCCTGGCCATGCTGCTCAGCGACGAGCAGTTCCGTGACTGGGGCTGGCGCATTCCGTTCCTGCTCAGTGCCGCGCTGGTGATGGTGGGGTTGTATGTGCGCCTGAAGCTGGAAGAAAGCCCGGTGTTCGCCAAGGCAGTCGCCCGCCACGAACGGGTGAAAATGCCGGTGGTCGACCTGTTCGGCAAATACTGGATGCCAACCCTGCTGGGCGCAGCCGCCATGGTGGTGTGCTATGCGCTGTTCTATATCTCGACGGTGTTTTCGCTCAGCTATGGCGTGACCACGTTGGGCTACAGCCGCGAAACCTTCCTCGGCCTGCTGTGCTTCGCCGTGGTGTTCATGGCCTTGGCCACACCGCTGTCGGCCTGGCTGAGTGACCGTTACGGGCGCAAGCCGGTGCTGATTGTCGGCGGCCTGCTGGCGGTGGCTTCGGGCTTCACCATGGAACCGCTGCTGACTTCGGGCTCGACCACGGGCGTGGCGCTGTTCCTGGCCATCGAGCTGTTCCTGATGGGCGTGACCTTTGCACCGATGGGGGCGCTGCTGCCTGAGCTGTTCCCGACTCACGTGCGTTATACCGGCGCTTCGGCGGCGTACAACCTGGGCGGCATCGTCGGCGCATCGGCAGCGCCGTTCTTTGCCCAGAAGCTGGTCAGCATGGGTGGGTTGAGCTGGGTGGGGGGCTATGTGTCGGCGGCGGCCGTGATCAGCCTGATTGCCGTGCTGTGCCTGAAAGAAACCCGTAATACCGAGCTGTAAGAAAGCTGGGGCTGCTTTGCAGCCCCGTACGGTCTCGGATCAGAACTCGACCTTGACCGCCTGCGAAGCACGGGTCGCCTTCGCCCGCGCCGCTTCCACCGACTCATCACGCGCCAGGCAAACGCCCATGCGGCGAGTACCGTTGATTTCCGGCTTGCCGAACAGGCGAATGGCGGTGTCCGGCTCGCTCAGGGCAGCGCCCAGATTGGCAAAGCTGGTCTGCTGCGATTGGCCTTCCGGCAGGATCACCGCCGAAGCCGAAGGCCCGAACTGGCGCACCACCGGGATCGGCAGGCCGAGAATGGCGCGGGCGTGCAGGGCGAACTGCGACAGGTCCTGGGAAATCAGGGTCACCAGGCCGGTGTCATGCGGGCGCGGCGACACTTCGCTGAACCACACCTGGTCGCCCTTGACGAACAGCTCCACACCGAACAGACCACGCCCCCCCAGTGCATCGGTGACCGCCTTGGCCACGCGCTGCGACTCGGCCAGGGCTTTCGCGCTCATGGCCTGTGGCTGCCAGGATTCCTGGTAGTCGCCCTTCTCCTGACGGTGGCCGACCGGCTCGAGGAAGGTGGTGCCGCCCACATGGCGCACGGTCAGCAGGGTGATTTCGTATTCGAAATCGATGAAGCCCTCGATGATCACCCGGCCCTTGCCGGCACGGCCGCCTTCCTGGGCGTAGTCCCACGACTTCTGCAGGTCGGCATCGCTGCGCAGCAGGCTCTGGCCCTTGCCCGAGGAGCTCATCACCGGCTTGACCACACACGGGTAGCCGACATCGGCCACGGCCTTGGCGTAGTCCTCGAAGGTGTCGGCGAAGTGGTACGGCGAGGTCGGCAGGTCCAGCTCTTCGGCGGCCAGGCGGCGGATGCCTTCGCGGTTCATGGTCAGCTGGGTGGCGCGGGCGGTCGGCACCACGTTAAAGCCCTCGTTCTCCAGCTCGACCAGCGTGGCGGTGGCGATGGCTTCGATTTCCGGAACGATGTAATGCGGCTTTTCCGCTTCGATGATCGCCCGCAGGGCAACGCCATCGAGCATGTTGACCACGTGGCTGCGGTGCGCCACCTGCATCGCCGGGGCATTGGCGTAGCGGTCGACGGCGATCACTTCGACGCCCAGGCGCTGCAGCTCGATCACCACTTCCTTGCCCAGCTCGCCACAGCCGCAGAGCAGTACACGGGTCGCGGTTGGCGACAATGGGGTTCCGATACGGGTCATTTCAGGTCCTCGAAGGCGTCCGGGGCCGCACCAGGCTTGGCGCGGCCCGCTGAAAAAGGACCGGTATTCTACACCATCAACCGGCTACAGCGGCCCGCCGCGCACGAATTGCCATGGCCAGCCAGACGGCCGTGACACCGGCGAATTTCGAGGCCATGGCGGTGCCGATCACCGCCGGCGTGAGTGCGCCGATCATGCCGAAGAAGATGAAAGTGTCCACCGGAATACTCAGCGCCGAGCTCAGCCACAGGCGGTCACGCAGCGGCCGGCGGGTGATGCTGAACACCAGCCAGTCGATCAGCTCGGAGACGAAGAATGCGGTGGCGCTGGCCAGGGCGATGGCCGGCTCCGAGGTGGCGTACGACAGCACCAGGGCCAGCAGCATGGCGATCAGGGCGCCGTGGCCATAGCGGGTTTGCACCATGTCGCGCAGGATGAACACCAGGCCGCCCCAGCAGGACCAGATGATGTCCAGGTGCGGGGCGCTGGAGAAGGCGTAGTTGATCAGCACTACGCTACTGATATAGGCAATGAGATAGAACATGGCGAGTGATCTGTGGGCAAGCCGCACAGATTACTTGATTTTGCGGTCAGTGCCCAATAATCAGCCCGGCCGCCACCGCCCGTTCATGGCAAAGCTTGAGCACCGCCCGGCGCTCGGTATTGTCCATCCGCCCCCAACGGCCGATCTCGGCCACGGTGCGCTGGCAGCCGGTGCAGATGTCCTGCTCGTCCAGTGCGCAGATGCTCACGCATGGCGACGCCACCGGCCGCTCTACAGCAACTTCACTCATCGTCGACCACCAGCTCCCGCGCATAACGCTCGGCATTGTGCACATAGTGCGCGGCGCTGGCTTCGAGCATGCGCATCTGCTGTTCGGTCAGCTCGCGCACCACCTTGCCCGGCGAGCCCATCACCAGCGAGCCATCAGGAATTTCCTTGCCCTCCGGGATCAGTGCATTCGCGCCGATGATGCAATGCTTGCCGATACGCGCGCCGTTGAGGATGACGGCGTTGATGCCAATCAGGCTGTAGTCGCCAACCGAGCAGCCATGCAGCATGGCGTTGTGGCCGATGGTCACGCCCTTGCCCAGGGTCAGCGGCGAGCCCATGTCGGTGTGCATCACGGTACCGTCCTGGACGTTGCTGTCCTCGCCGATGTCGATCAGTTCGTTGTCACCCCGCAGCACCGCACCGAACCACACGCTGGCACGGGCCTGCAGGCGCACTTTGCCGATCAGGGTGGCGTTGGGTGCGGCCCAGCTGGTGGGATGGCATTCGACCCGATGGTCGCCCAGGCGGTATTTCATGTTCGCTCCTCAGGGGTTCACGCAGACGGCGGGGTGTGCCCCGCTCAGATTTCGATGTAGCGCTCAGGGGGTTGATGCAGGCTGATACCGGCGTCATACAGCAGGTTGACCAACTCGACGATCATGATCGCCGACAGCCCCCAGATCTTGTACTCGCCATAGCGGTAGCTGGGCACGTACCAGCTGCGGCCCTGGTAATCGATACGGTGGGTGTGGTCACGCGGGTCCTGGCGGAAGAATTCCAGCGGCACGCTGAAGACTGCCGCGATTTCGGCATCATTGGCGCGGTATTCGACGAAATCCGGGATCAAACCGACGAACGGGGTCACTTTCAGGCCGTGCAGGGAGATCAGCGGGCTGAGTGGGCCGACCACCTCCACCAGGCCGGGCGGCAGGCCGATTTCTTCCTCGGCTTCACGTAGCGCGGTAAATACCAGGTCCGGGTCTTCCGGATCGCGACGGCCGCCGGGAAAGGCGACTTCGCCGCCGTGGGTCGACAGCCCCTTGGCACGCAGGGTCAAGACAAGCTCGGGCGCTTCGCTGCGGGTAATGGGCAAAAGTACCGCCGCCTCGGGGAACCGTCGGTCGGTTTCCAGTGAAGCGGGTTGGTGGTTGCTCATTCGGCGAAGTAGCTCGTCCAGCATTGCGCACTCTCGTTTCCAAGGCCTGCCTTGCATGATGCACCAAAGCCGCGAAGCACCCAAGCCCCGTGCGCTTGCGGCAACCCCACGTGGCGCGCCAAGATAACCCGGTCACTAAGGAAGAACAGCATGAAATTTTGCAGCGCGTGCGGACAGCCGGTCATTCAGCGGATCCCCGAGGGCGACAGCCGCCTGCGGTTCGTCTGCGAGTCTTGCCAGACCATCCATTACCAGAACCCCAACATCGTCGCCGGGGTGCTGCCCACCTGGGGCAGCCAGGTATTGCTGTGCCGCCGCGCCATCGAGCCGCGCCGCGGCTTCTGGACGCTCCCGGCGGGCTTCATGGAAAACGGCGAGACCCTCGACCAGGCCGCCCGTCGCGAAACGGTCGAGGAAGCCTGCGCCCGGGTCGGGGACACGGCCCTGTACCAACTCTTCGATCTGCCACACATCAACCAGGTGCATGTGTTCTTCCGTGCCGAGCTGGCCGACCTTGATTTCGCCGTCGGTGTCGAAAGCCTGGAGGTACGGTTGTTCGAGGAGCACGAAATCCCCTGGGGCGAGCTGGCTTTCCGCACCGTCACTCGCACACTAGAATGCTATTATCGCGACCGCATCAGGCAGCACTACCCAATTGGCCATGAATACCTGCCGCCGATGAATGTTTCGCCCACCACTTAAGCTCGCAGGTACTGCTTCATGCGTTGGTTGTTCGCCCTTTTCTGCCTTTGCGTTACCACGGTGTCCCAGGCGGCCTTCACCGAAGTCATCATTCGCAAGCCGCAACCGCCCGCGCCAGTACAGTCGCAATCCCAGGCCGCCATGCAGCCACTGATCGACAAGGTGCTGGTGATCAAGTCCGAGCGGCGCCTGCAGCTGATCAGCCGCGGCGAGCCGCTGAAAACCTATCGTATCTCCCTGGGCAAGCAGCCCAAGGGCGCCAAGGAACGCGAAGGCGACAAGAAGACCCCGGAAGGCCTGTACTGGCTGGACTGGCGCAAGCAAAGCGACCGTTTCAACCTGGCCATGCACATCACCTACCCGAACATCAGCGACGCCGCCCGTGCCACCCGCGAAGGCTGGAGCGCCGGCAGCATGATCATGATCCACGGCACGCCGGTCGACGATAACTACCCCGAATGGTACTTCCACACCCTCGACTGGACCGACGGCTGCATCGCCATGCGCAACCGCGACATGCAGGAAGTGTGGAACCTGGTGCGCGACGGCACCCTGATCGAGATTCGCCCTTGATAGTCCTACATTCAGATTGAGCTTGTAGGACGTTTCATACTTCAAATACACACCTGCCCTACGCCCTGCTTAGGCCAGGGACTGCATCCAATCGATGGCATGAATTCTTAGCATCCACGCAAACGAGTACGTAATCCGTACGCCATTTGCGGGGGTGTTCCATGCCATGTCGATTGCGCTACATCACCAGCAGGTCGCTCGCCGGTTGCCTGGTGGGCATGCTGATCGCCCACACGGCCCTGGCTGACGACCCCGCCAGCCTGCAACTGCGCGACCAGCAGCAATCCCAGCGACATTTCGAACAGCAACAGCGGCTCAAGCGCTGGCAGCAGCAGGCTTTACCCGAACGCAATGAACAGGCCACCGCCCAGCCGGAAGACAGTCAGTGCTGGGCCGTGTCCGGCCTGCGCATCATCGGCAACCGCCAACTGGCGGATCAGGCGCTTGAGTCCGCTTTGCGCGAGCGGCTTATGCCCTGCATGGGCATCAATGACATCAATAGCCTGCTCAGGGGCATCACCCAGCTGTATGTCAGCGCGGGCTACCCGACCAGCCGCCCGTACCTGCGCCAACAGCCTGGCGATAATGCACCACTGGATATCGTCATCGTCGAAGGCTTCGTCGAATCCATCGAGCTCGACGACCCCGAGCTGCCTTTGTTTTTGCCAGGCGCCTTCCCTGACGTTCTAGGCGAGCCCCTTTACCTGCCCGCCCTCGAGCAGGGCCTCGACCAACTCAATCGCCTGCGCGCCTATGACGTGGGCATGGATCTGCTGCCCGGCGAACTGCAGGGCGGTACCCGGGTTGTGCTGCAACCGCGCAAGATCGGTTCGCGCTGGCACCTGGACAGCCGCCTGGATAACCGCGGCAGTGAGCTGACCGGCCGCCACCGGCTCAACCTGGGCTTCGGCCTGGACAGCCCGCTGGGGCTCAATGACGACCTGCGTGTGTCGTTACTCGCCAACGTCTTCCACGCTCCGGGCCAGGTGCGAGGCATCACGCTGTACTACAGCATCCCCTACGGCCCGTGGACCTTTGCCCTCAACGCCAGCCAACTGACCTACGACGCACCGCTACCGCACAGTCGGCAGACCAGCGACGGCAGCAGCAGCTACCAGGGCCTGAGCATCGAGCGGGTGCTGTGGCGCAACCAGCAAGGCATGCTCAGCGCCAGCGCACGGCTGGACCGCAAGCAGCTGGTCAACCGCAGCGCGGGTGCCGTCATCACCCAGCAGAGCCCGACACTCACCAGCCTTGAGGCTGGCATCAACCTGCTGTGGCTCGAAGGCGGGTTATGGAACGGGTATGTGGGTGTTGCCCAAGGCCTGGACTGGTTTGCTGCCGACGAGGGGCCATTGGGTGCGGAGCGCCTGCGCCCGGATTTTCGCAAGTACCGCGCCAGCCTCCTGCATCTGCGCCAGGGGCCGCCCGACACGCCTTGGCGCTGGCAAAGCGAACTGGCCTTGCAGTACAGCGAACACGCGTTGCCCGCCATTGAGCAGTTGCTGGTCAGCGACGACTCGACCGTACGGGGCTTTCGCCTGCGCACCTATTCCGGCGCCAGCGGCGCGGCCTGGCGCAATACCTTCAGCCAAGCACTGCCAGCGAGCTGGGCCCACCCCCTGCAGATACGCCCATACCTCGGCCTGGACGTGGGCTGGACCCGACCAGCCACTGGCAAACCCTCGCAACGCCTGGCAGGCGCAGCCGCCGGCATCGAACTGAGCCTGCCGGATGCCCGGCTGCGCCTCGACTACCAACGCGCCCTTTACACCAGCGACCTGCCCCGCTCCCGCCTGGAGCCTGGTTTCTGGGTACTGGAGTGCGCCCTGAGCATCTGATTCACCCACAACAAAAAGAGAACAAGAACATGCAGATACTCTCGCCGTTACCGTCTACCCGCCCGGACACCCTGCGCTGGGCCATCTTCCTCGCCTTGCTCGGCCCCACCAGCGCTCTGGCGCAGGGTGGGCTTGAGGCCGCCAACGGCCCCACTGGCACGGCCATCATCAACAACGATCATGGCGTACCGGTGATCGACATCGTCCCGCCCAACGCCAGTGGCCTGTCGCATAACCAGTTCATCGACTACAACGTCGCCCGCCCCGGCGTGGTGCTGAACAACGCCTTGCAAGACGGCCACTCGCAACTGGCCGGCGCATTGGCCGCCAACCCGCAGTTCCAGGGCCAGGCAGCGTCGACCATTCTCAACGAGGTGGTCAGCCGCAACGCCTCGCTGATCGAAGGCCCACAGGAGATCTTCGGCCGCCCTGCCGACTACATTCTCGCCAACCCCAATGGCATCACCCTCAATGGCGGCAGTTTCATCAACACCACCCGCGCCGGGTTCGTGGTCGGCACACCCGAGTTGCAGGATGAACAACTGCGCAATTTCAACACGCTGAACAGCGCAGGCACCTTGCAGGTGCTAAGCGATGGCCAGAGCAATACCGAGGGCGCGCTTGATCTGATTGCCCCCAAGGTGGACCAGCACGGCTTGCTCATGGCCAAGGGTGACCTCAACGTGACCGTTGGCCGCAATCGCATCGCCCATGCCGATGGCCAGATCCTCGAACACCTGCCGGGCACCCCGTCGAGCATCGACGCCAACCTGTTCGGTGCCATGCGCGCCGGGCGCATTCGCGTGGTGAGCACTGCCGAAGGTGCGGGCGTACGCATGGGGCCGGTGGAATTCAAGGCCGATGACGGTATCGACGTTCAATCGGCCGGCACCCTGATGATCAGTGGCGCAGGCGAGCAGTACGCCACGCTGAATACCAAACACGGCTTACTGCGCCTCGGCGCCGCTGACGACCTGACGCTACACAATGCCGATGGCCAGGCCGAGCGGATCGAGATCAAGGCTGGTAACAAACTGACACTGGATGGCGAAGCCCGTCGGGCGCTCAGCAAAGACAAGGACAACTGGAGCAAGAAATTCCTGTTTATCACCCACGAAACCTACGACAGTGAGCGCACCACCACGCAGACCAAACAGCAAGGCACGCGCCTGCTGGGGAGGGACAGTGTATTGCTGGAGTCCGGTGGCGACATGCAACTGGTAGCCGCCGACATCAATGTGCTGGAAGCACTAACCCTCGACAGCGGCGGCGACCTGGACATCGCAGGCGGCCTGGACAGCGAGCGCATCGAACAAACCATTCGCCACCGCAAGCATCTCTGGAGGGGAGATCGCGATACCGAGCAGTTCAAGGAATCGGCCAAGCCCAGCGAGCTGAATGCCGAGCGTATGACGCTCAGGGCAGGCAATACCGTCAAGGTACGAGGCAGCACATTGCAAAGCCGCGGTGACATGGACATCAACGGCAAGCAGGCAGAAGTCGGCACCCTGGCGCTGCAAGACACCAGCACCGAAAGCGACTACCGCGGCGACCTGGTGTCCGGGGCATTCTTTGGTAGTCGCAAAGGTAATGACACCCAAGGCCAGGCCGTCGCCGGCAGCCGGGTTATCGCAGGTGGCAAGCTGGATGTGATTGCCGACCAGGTGACCATCAAAGGCAGCACGCTCACCGGCACCCTGGACGCGGTGCTCCACAGCCAAAAAGGCCAACTGATCATCGAAGCGGACCACGCTAGCAGCACCTCGACCGACCATGACAGCAATAGCCAGGTGTTCGGCCTGTTCGGAAACGATGACAAACGCACCATCCAGAAAGATCAGGTATTGATCAGCGATGTGTCCTCCACTAGCAACCTGCGCCTGGCCAGTGCCGACGAACTGCGCATCCAGGGCGCCAAGGTCGAGGCCGGCCAGCACCTGCAAGTGGAAGCCAAGGGCGATGTGCTGATTGGCAGTGCGCAAGCGGTCAACGACAGCGAACGCCGCGATCAGCAGCGTGGCTTGACTGTCAGTGCCCGGCAAACCCAGGCAGCCGAAGACGGCAAGCCGGAGTCGCGCCAGTATGCGGCGGGCGTGGCTTATGAAGTGACCACCGGCAACGAAAAGGTGCGCGACACCACGCAGATCGCCAGCGAACTGAAGGGGGCGACGGTTGGCCTGAACAGCGAGGGGCACCTGCAAGTCAACGGTTCCAAGGTTCAGGCCGGTGCCGGCAACCTCGATGTGAAGGCCAGGCAAGTGACGCTGGGCGCCACCCGCAATGAGCGCGAGTCGACCACCCGCACAAGCCAGAGTGGCGGAGGTTTGACTGTCACGGGTGGCATCGACCGCCTGGGCAGCCTGTTCGAAGGCCATCACAACAACACCGTGGTGACCGAACGCGAAAGCAAGGCCCAACGCAGCGAACTGCAGGCCAGTGGCAACCTGAAAGTCGATGCTGACGAACTGGTGACCGAAGCCGCACGCGTCACTGCCGGGGATACCCTCAGCGTCAGCGCCAAGCGCATCGACAACCGTGCGGTTCTGGATACCCATGAACGCGAAGAACTCCGCAACGAATGGTCCGGCAGCCTCGGCGCCAGCGTCGAGTACCGCGACCTGACCCGGCCGATCGAACGGCTGGTGCTGGGCGAAGAAGCCGCACGCTTCCAGCAGGCCTCACCCGAAGACGCCATGGTGGCCCCGAGCGTCGGTGCCGACATGACCGTCGAGCACCTCATGCGCCTGGAAAACCAGCGCCGTGGCATTGCCCAGGTCAGTGAACTGTCGGGGGCGAAGGTCGAGGCCAAGGCCGACACGATCAACGACCAAGGTACCGCCTGGCGTGCCAATGCCGGCCAACTGCAGATCGACGCCCAGGCACACACGATGCATGCCGCCGCAAACACCGAGGAGGACAGCGTGCAGCGTCTGGCCTTTGGCGGTGACCTGCGCATCGACACCAGTTCCGGCAGTGACCTGAATGCCCGCGGCGCGGGCAAGGGTGGCTCGCTGGACAAGCAGACAATGGCCAGCACCGCAGTACCCGGCAGCCTTTATGGGCAACAGGGCATTCAGGTCCAGCTGGGTAGCGATGGTCAATATGAAGGGACACACCTGGATGGCGGCGAAGGTGGGGTGAACATTCACAGTGCTGGCAACCTGTCACTGACCCAGGCCAACGACCACACCGAAGTGTTGAGCCGCCAGCTTGACGGCAACGCCTGGGCCAAGGTCGGCAACCGCCCTGGCAGCACGGGCTTCGATGGCCGTGGTTACCTTGACCACACGCAGCTGCAAACCGTGCAAGCCAAGGCGCAGGTGGCACAGATCGACGCCAGGGGTGAAGTCCGCCTGAGCAGCACGGGTGATCTGTTGCTGGAGGGCACTCGTATCGGCAGCCGCGAAGCCAAGGTGGGCGATATTCACCTGCACAGCGATGGCCGCCTGCAGGTCAAGGCAGGCAACGACACCCAACACGCGAACGGCGGCAAACTCGGCGGCGGCCTGGAGCTGGCAGCCAAGATGGGTGTAACCCAAGGCGGCGGCGTCGGTGGCCATTTCACCCATGGCACGCAGGATGAAAACGCCCGTCAGGCCGTCGATGCCCAATTCGCCAGCGCCGGCAAGCTGACCCTCAGCAGTGCTGCTCGCGAGGACATTGCCTTGCACCTGGAGGGCCTGCAAGCATCTGCTGAGCAGATCGAGCTCAACGCGTCCAGCGGCGGCATGCTGATCGAGGCCTCCTCCAATCACGAGCAGCGCAACAATCTCGAGATCACCGCCGGTGCCGGTTTCAACATGACCGCAGGCACCACCGACACCCGTGGCCTGCATGGCCGGGCCAAGGTCGAGCTGGACAAACGCGACAACCAGACCTGGAACGCCAGCAACCTGCGCGCCGAAAGCATCGACCTGCAAAGCCGTGGTGATACCCGCATCGAAGGCACCAGCCTGGAAGCCGGGCGCATCAGCGGCGCGATCGATGGCGACCTGCGCATCGCCAGCCGCAAGGACAACGTCGACACGCTAACGGTGAAGGGCGATGCACGCCTGAGCCAGGAGAAGAACCCGCAAGGTTACGTCAACGCCGCCACTTCGCTGGCCGGGCCACTGGGTGGCAAGGTTGAGGAAAAAGCCGGCTTGGCCTTGAGCAAGGCTGACCCGGGCTTCTCGCCGACCTTCAGCCTTGATGTGTCGCACGTGCAGCGCGACAGCGTGGGGCAGCAGGCGGTGCTTAAGGGCAGTGACGGTGTGGCGTTGAAGGTAGGCGGTGATGCCCAGCTGGTGGGTGCCCGCCTGCAATCGGCCAAGGGTGCGGTCGCGCTCGATGCCAGCTCGGTGACCCGGGAAACCCTGAACGGCAATGACTACCGCCGGGATGTGTCGGTCGATGCCTCCAATTCGCCGGTGGACCTGGGCACGGCGATTGCCGAGATGGCCAAGGGCAAAGGCGCGGCGGATGGCGAGAATGCGCTGGACCTGGGGTTGTTGAGGACCAGTGGGCATAGTCGGAGTGAGCAGTGGGTTTCCAGTGTGCAGGGTGGTAAGGCGGAGTAAGGGGTGAGGCGCGGATGTGCCTGCCTTGAGATGTTCAGCGCCTGTGAGATCGAGCGCCGCGCGGGCGGCGCTAGATCTCACAGGCGCTGAACCTGTCATGGCGAGCACCTGGTAGCCCTGCCCCCATCCACCGCCCTACCCCTCCAAGCCCTCACCTGTAAGACATTTCCAATTACGTCATTAAAAAAATAGTACCCGACCCACCCCGCAACAAGCCCATCAACACCCCATTTTTCACCGTCCGCACCGACATGTGCCCCCCCGACGCCCTGGCCCATGCCAGCGAACTCCTGCGCGGCGTCATCGAAACCATCGACGAACACTGCCGCGCCCACGCTGGCGAGCCTGGCCTGAACATGCTCGGCAACGCCATGCATGCCAGCGAGATCGCCCATTCACTGGTCGAACATGTCCACGCCCAGCTATACGGCCAGCAGGCCCAGGAGTGACGCATGGCAGACGAACCCAAAGTCATCACCACCATCGGCGCGGAAACCTTCCTCGACGTCGGCAACCCACCGATCAACCTGCTACGCGTGCAACCCGATGTCCCAATCGAGGACGCGTACGAGCAAGTCTCGATTCTGCTGGGCTACATCAAGCACCTGGTGCGCGAAGACGACATGGAAGATGACCACAAGCTGCTGGGTGCAGCGGATTACCTGATCGCCTTGGCCAAGGCACTGATGAACGAAATCGAGCTGACCAAGAACAGGCTGCGTTGACCTTCAGCCCCTGTTGCCGGCTGATTGGCGATAGGGGGTTGACTGAAAAGCTAGAAAAATCTAAACAACAAGCTCAATTGCGGCTGGCCACCTCGCCGGCGACGAAGCCTGCGGTGAACTTCAGGGCGCAGGGCATGATGGCTTTCATGCCAGCATTAATTATTTAAGAAATAATTTGCGATAATTATTATTTATGTGAGACGCAAAACGCCTCACGCTATAATGCTGAGATTTTAAAGATCAACCTATTCCTATCAAAGGTACTTCCCAAGCCACTGACCGTTCTTAAAAAATCTACGCCCTTCGCCCTCAAGCCAAATTCGACAACAGCGGAATATCATAATCTTTATTTTTAACTATCTTTTTTGAATTCACTGCCTCACTCAAATCAGTCAACCTTCCATTTTTACCCAAGACCGCTGCGCAATGTATAAAAACCGCTGGATACGCGTAACTTTCAGGCGAAGACAAAACATCTTTGATTGTCCGCTCACTCGGCACAATACATGCTAACATCCTGGGAATATAGAATTCTTCCAGAACGCTTTTAATATGCGCACATACTTGACCAACCGAATCTGGCGATGGTGTTTTTATCGCCCCATCCAAGCTACCACTAAAGACTTTATTTTGTTCGCTCGACGAAATAAATGAAAAGCAAAACTCATTGAATAAATTGCTTTTGTAAGGCGGAGTAAAATTAGAAGAACATTCAAAAATCTCCCCCCCACTTACCATTCCGACCAATACATAGGAATCCACTCGAGACAGATGCTCAAAGACAAGCTCAGCCACAAATTTTTTATTATACTTAAATTTCAGCTTGTTTTTTGAAGCGGTCACACCCTCAAACTTAGACGCGACCAACTTCAACTCTTTTAACAATTCAGACTCGAAAAGGACGCGATTATCTGCACTCATACATTACCTATACTTAAGGACATTAAATACCGCATCATGAACAGCCCCTTTACCGCCGAGCAATTTACCACGCGCACTCTTAGTGTCGACCTTTAACTTGGCCGCGGTACCACTTGACGGTTTGATAACTCCTCCGCCCAGATGCTGGGTTGTATTTGCAGGGTTACTCATATCAAACACACCGGCTGCCTTTTGATTTTTGGTAAGTGCTCCTGCACCATGCTTAACTTCAAATACATGCAACTTACCTTGGGCATCGCGAGCAACAAAGTCAGCCCTCACCCTACTTCCGTTAACTTTCATTGTCACCTCTTCAGCGACAATTTTATACCCACTCCGTTCCAAATCATGCATCGCCTTGGTTCGACCTTTGTCACCACTAACGGCGCTCTTGCATAGTCCAAAAGGGTCAATCCAGATAACAGCATTTGGAGCATAAACGTATAAATTATAGCCGCCTTCTATGCCGATAGGATCTTGAGTAACAAAACGTCCAACTTCAGGATCATAATACCGGAAGGTATTGTAGTGCAGTCCTGTTTCAGTATCAAAGTACTGACCTTGGAAGCGCAGATTTTGCCCGACCTCATTTATAGGTAGCTGCTCTATCTCACCCCATGACCGATACGTCGCCTGCCAAACGATCCTGCCATTGCTATCCGTCAGCTCCAGAGGCGTACCAATCTGGTCAGTATGGAAGTAGTAGAGCTTCTGCTCTTCCCCTTCCACCTGATCGACCCGAGCCAACGGCGCATAGCTACTCGGCTCATACAAGTACAAAATGCTCTGCCCAGGCGTCTCCTCCCGCAGCATCCTCAAGCCTTGCCAGAGGAAGCGCTTCTGCTCAACTTCACCATTGATTTCAGCCTGCTTGGCCACCCGCCGCCCTAGGCTGTCGTACTGGTAGTGCCCCGTACTCTCCAGCTTGCCATTGACCACTGTCTCAGCCCGAACCAACCGGTTCTCGCAGTCATAGGCAAAGGTCTGCAGCTTGCTGTGCCCCGAGCGCTTCTCGATCAGGTTGCCCCACGGGTCGTAGCGATACTCCTGGTCACGCCACTGCTTGATCCGGTTATCCCTGACCTTGTCAAACTGCCGGGCATTGAAGTTCAGCCGGTTCGCCGCGGCGTCGTAGCGGAACTCTTCACTACCCACCAGCGAGCCGGTATCACGGCTGCGCAACTGACCGTTGGCTTCGTATTCGTACTTGATCTCGCCGCGCAGCTTGTCGAGTGTGCGTACCAGCTCACCGGCCGGGTCGTACTGGTAACGGCGGTGAATCGGGTTGTAAGCATGCTCTACCAGAAGCGAGGTGTTGATGCCGGTGTTATGCACCTGCGAGAGCTTGTCGGCGGGCAAGGTCGAAGCAAACTGCCAGGCCTTGCGTCCCATCGCATCGTAGCCAAAGCAACTGGTGAGCTTGCCTTGGGTGCGGTAGACCTCACGGTGCAGATCATCCCGCTCCATGTCGCTGATCACCTGGCCATCCAGGTTCAGCTGGTGCAGGTGCCCGCTGCCGTAATACAGGTGATTGACCTTGCGGCCATCCGGTAGCGTCAGCGTGGTCAGGTTGCTGAGCGGGTCGTACTCGTAGCCCAGCGTCCCATCAGGCGTGATTTCTTTTGTCAGCCGGCCCAGCAGGTCGTAGGCGTACTCCAGCTTTTCCTCGGCCACGCCCAGCTGCTTGCCGATACCACTCGGGTGGCGCTCGATGCTCAGCAACCGGTCACCGTCGTCGTAGGTGAACTGCTGCTGCGCATCGCGATTAAGCTTGGCGATCAAGCGCCCGATGGTGTCGCGCTCGAACAGCGTATGCCGCTCCGGCCGCTCGGCATTGTCGCCGTAGCCAATCTCATCCAGTCGAGTCAGGTGGCCACCGACGTTGTAGCTGAAGCGCCGGATCAGGTTATCCACCCGCACCTCTTCGCTCAGCCGATCCGAGGCGTCGTAGGCAAAGCTGTAGGTCGCGTTGTTCTCGTTGACCAGTGCCGTCAGGCGCACGGCCTTGTCGTACTCGTAGCGAACCCGCTGCCCCTTGGCATCTTCGCGGCTGCTCGGCAGGCCACGGGCGGTGCGCATCAGCCGGATGGTCTGGCCCTTGCCGTCGGTGTGGCTGAGCACCTGGCCGTAGACGTTGTAGGTGAAGCTTTCCTTGGTCCCGTCCGGATGGCTGATACGCACCACTTCACCGTCCGGCTGGTACTCCAGGCGGGTGGGCTACCACATACCGGCGCTCGTCGTATCGGTAGTAAATGCTCTTACCCACACAGCGTCAACGAAGCACCTTTAATTGCGTCGCTATACATTTTTACCAACCAAAATGACTAGAGATATAAAAGATTAGTGACCTTCATAATTTCTCCCAGCATAAGGATCAGCTCAGCTCAAAATAAAACTCAATGAAACTATTGAAGTCACTCCACTGCGGGGCAAATCGCCCCGCTTTGAAATCTTCCAATCTCACACCAAGGGAAATCTCAAGCACCTCTCCAGTTCTGGAATTATAGTAATAGCCGCTTTCACCCTCAAAGCTGTCCAAGGGTATGTAATCAAAGCTCAAACCTAGAGTGTCATGAGTGCGCTTCAGTGCAAGATCAAACTTGGTGTTTTTAGAGAACCAACCAAGCTGATAGAGTTCATGTCCTCTCGAGGAAAATGTGGGGCCATCTTCGGCATGCAAGAAAAACTCAGCACAGTCCGACCCTATATCAACCCCTAACTTAACTAGCTCAGCCTCGTAATCTGCGCTAGCATCATCATACCACCAGCCTTTTTGGCGACAAAAATTTATAACTTTATCCGATAGCATTTTGAGTCACCCACAAGTTAATTTACTTGAACGAATATTTTTTTCCGCCTGCGCTCTCGACATCCAATAACTTTCTCTGTCGCCATTAAAAATAGTGCGATCTACTGGATTATGTGGATGTTGCCCCGGCAGATGAGGATGAAGCGCGTTTGTCCTTCCATATGTCTGATGCGTATCTGCTGATAACTCAAAGAGCGAGCCAAGCGCATCCTGCTTAGAATGGTGCAAATTAAGCTGAGAGTAACTACCATTTTTCAAAACAAAAGGACTTTTACCCTCCGACGCTAAATCAAGATTTGTTTTGATACCTTCGCGAGTATTAACAGGCAAGTCCCAGTCAATTTTCTGCTGAAAAACGGTGTGCGTGCTACCAGACGGAGCGGTGAACGTTGAGCTCGTGAAGAAACCTGCCAAGCCATAAGGGTCTATCCAACTTATCGAGTTCGCAGCATAGCGATAAAGATTGAACCCTCCTGCCAATCCAATCGGATCCTGGGTAACAAATCGCCCGACTTCAGAATCATAGTATCGAAACGTATTGTAGTTTAGATCCGATTCGTCATCAAAGTATTGACCCTGAAATCGAAGATTCTGCTCGACTTCACTGATAGCTAGCTGCTCTAGAGAGCCCCACGAGCGATACGTCGCCTGCCAAACGATCTTGCCATCTGTGTCCGTCAGTTCCAGCGGCGTACCAATCTGGTCCGTATGGAAGTAGTAGAGTTTCTGCTCTTCGCCTTCTGCTTGGTCAACACGCGCCAGTGGTGCATAGCTACCCGGCTCGTACAGGTACACGGTGCACTGCCCTGGCGCCTCCTCCCGAAGCATCCTCAAGCCTTGCCAGAGGAAGCGCTTCTGCTCAACTTCACCATTGATTTCAGCCTGCTTGGCCACCCGCCGCCCAAGGCTGTCGTACTGGTAGTGTCCCGCACTCTCCAGCCTGCCATTGACCACGGTTTCAGCCCGAACCAACCGGTTCTCGCAGTCATAGGCAAAGGTCTGCAGCTTGCTGTGCCCCGAGAGCTTCTCGATCAGGTTGCCCCAAGGGTCGTACCGGTACTCTTGATCCCGCCACTGCTTGATCCGGTTGTCCCTCACCTTGTCAAACTGCCGCGCATTGAAGTTCAGGCGGTTCGCCGCCGCGTCATAGCGGAACTCTTCGCTGCCCACCAGCGAGCCGGTATCACGGCTGCGCAACTGGCCATTGGCTTCGTACTCGTACTTGATCTCGCCGCGCAGCTTGTCGAGCGTACGTACCAACTCGCCCGCCGGGTCGTACTGATAGCGGCGGTGAATCGGGTTGTAGGCATGCTCCACCAGCAGCGAGGTATTGATGCCGGTATTGTGCACCTGCGAAAGCTTGTCCGCGGGCAAGGTCGAGGCAAACTGCCAGGCCTTGCGCCCCATCGCGTCGTAGCCGAAGCAACTGGTGAGCTTGCCCTGGGTCCGGTACACCTCGCGGTGCAGATCATCCCGCTCCATGTCGCTGATCACCTGGCCGTCTAGGTTCAGCTGGTGCAGGTGCCCGCTGCCGTAATACAGGTGGTTAACCTTGCGCCCATCCGGCAGGGTCAACGTAGTCAGGTTGCTGAGTGGATCGTACTCGTAGCCCAGCGTCCCAGCGGGCGTGATTTCCTGCGTCAGCCGGCCCAGCAGGTCGTAAGCGTACTCCAGCTTTTCTTCGGTTACGCCCAGCTGCTTGCCAATACCACTCGGGTGGCGCTCAATGCTGAGCAAACGGTCACCGTCGTCGTAGGTGAACTGCTGCTGCGCGTCGCGATTGAGCTTGGCGATCAGGCGGCCAATGGTGTCACGCTCAAACAGCGTATGCCGCTCCGGGCGCTCGGCGTTTTCGCCGTAGCCAATCTCATCCAGCCGGGTGAGGTGACCACCAACGTTGTAGCTGAAGCGCCGGGTCAGGTTATCCACCCGTACCTCTTCGCTCAGCCGGTCCGAGGCGTCGTAGGCAAAGCTGTAGGTGGCGTTGTTCTCGTTGACCAGCGCGGTCAGGCGCACAGCCTTGTCGTACTCGTAACGCACCCGCTGGCCCTTGGCATCTTCGCGGCTGCTCGGCAGGCCACGGGCGGTGCGCATCAGGCGGATGGTCTGGCCTTTACCGTCGGTATGGCTGAGCACTTGGCCGTAGACGTTGTAGGTGAAGCTTTCCTTGGTCCCGTCCGGATGGGTGATGCGCAGCACTTCCCCGTCCGGTTTGCGCTCCAGGCTGGTGGTCTGGTTCAGCGCATCGGTCACCGCCACCAGGTGCTGACGCTCGTCATAGCGGTAGTAGGTGCTCTTGCCGGAGCAATCCTGATAACGCTCGACCTGGGCCAGGGTGTTCCACCACAGGTACTTGGACTTGTAGGTCGCATCGATGATGGTGTGCGGCAGGCCGTCATCGCTGTTGAGGTATTCGGTCATCTGGCCGAGGGCATCGAATTCGGCGAGCAGGTTGCCCTTGTCGTCGTAACGTGCGCGCCAGGTGCTGCCGTCCGGGTAGCTGACCTGGGTCACCAGCGTGGTCAGGTGGTGGTATTCGTACTGGATCTTGCGGCCCAGCGGGTCGGTTTCTTCGAGCAGGCGGGCATATTCGTCGTACTTGAAGGTCAGGCGGTTACCGTCCGGCAGGTCGAGGCCGACCATGTTGCCGTTCTCGTCCAGCGCGATGGAGTAGCGCTCACCACCGTAGTCACGGCTGGCGACCACGCGGTGGTCGGCGTTGTACTGCACTTCCAGTTCGCGGCCGAGCACGTCGGTGGCCCAGCTGGTGCGGGCGTCGAGGTCATAGCGGAAATGGTAGTGCTCGCCATCGCTGGTCCAGTGCTCGACCACGCGTGGTTTGCCGCCCTGGGTTTCCCAGCGGTAGTGGCAGCCCAGGCCCAGGGCGTTGCTGTGGGTGACCATCAGGCCTTCGGCGTAGCTGAAGCTGCGCACGGTGTCGCCGTTGCGGTTGATCACCGTGGTCAGCTGGCCGAGTTCGTCGTAGCGGTACTGGGTCAGCGTTTCGACGGCCTGGTTGTCGACCACGCGCTTGATGTCGGTCAGCCGGCCCAGCGGATTGTCGTAGTGCAGGTGCACGCGGGTGCCGCCGGTGGCACTGATGTCGGTCAGGGTGCCGTCGGGGGTGCGGGTGAAATGCAGGAAATGGCCGAGGGCATTTTCGATGCGTTGCAGCGGCACTTCGGTGTTGCTGTCGGGCACTTCACCGAAATAGAAGAACAGGTTGTCGAGGGTCTGCAGGATGTAGTGACCGCCCTCGGTGCACACCAAGTACACCTGTTCGTGCGGGTTGTAGAGACGCTCGCCCGGCTGCAGGGTCACGAACGGGACTTCGCGGCCCTGATTGTCAGTCAGGTAGATGAACGAGCCCTGGCGGCGCAGGCTCTGTTCCCAGGGCAGCACCCAGCCACGGCCGAGTACGCTGTCGACGGTGAGGTCGCTGGCGTAGAAGCGTGACCACTCGATCGGCATCAGGCCGGGCAGGCTGAAGTCGATTTCATCGGGGATCAGCTTGCGGCCAGTGGTGAGGTCAACCGGGTTGCCGACCAAGCCACCGATGGCTTTGCGTGCCACGGGCTCGATCACGTAGCGGCTGGCCACCTCGCCGGCGACGAAGCCTGCGGTGAACTTCAGGGCGCAGGGCATGATGGCTTTCATGCCGGCCTGGGTCCCGGCCTTGATCAACTGGGCGATACCGCCGGCGGCACCGGCGATGGCCATCAGCACATCCACGGTAGTGCGCAGCCATTCTGGAATCTCGTCATCGACCGGCAGGTAACGGTAAGTGCCGCCGCCAATGTAGACATCCCCGGAACCACCGGAAATGGTCGCGCCGCAGGTCAGTTTGTCGCCCTTGCGTGCCGCAGCGACGCTGTTGATGAAGACGTTGGTCGAGCCTTCGGCGATCTGCACCGGCCCGGGGTGCTTGTCGCAGGCGCCGATGCTTTTCTCGACCCGGGCGGCCTTACGGCTGTTGATGAAGACGTTGGGTGAGGCAGTGGTTATCGTCCCTGAGGGGGACGAGAACATACTGCCTATCGCCTCTCCGGCGGCGGTCAGCAAGCTGCCTCCGATACCGGCTGCGAGGCCGGCCAGCAAGGCCACGCCGAACCCGCAGGTGAAGGTGGCGATGGCCACCGTGGCCACCAGCGCAATCCCCAGGGCGGCCCCGATCAGGAAGCCCCCCAGCGCGCTGGTGTGTGAAATATCGTCGCCGAACCTGGCTGCTTCGAACATGAGAGTTACTCCTGTTCGCCAGAAACGGGATAGCCTGCGACCGGGTCGCGTCGATCCATGTACATCAGCATCTCCCTGAAATGCACGGTGAATGTCTCAATCCAATTGCCGTGTAATCATCCGTGAAAGGCACTGAGTAAATAGGCTTGAGCGTTGTTGTGTCAACCGAGTGCAGGCCTTTTGCGGCGCGGGCTTCAGGGGAGTAAACATGACATCAAAAAGCCACACACCAGGGAAATCATTGCCTCCCAAACGAGAGGCTAGCGCTTCTGTTCTATGGCGCTTTTCGTAACGTTAGAAATGTCTGTAGGAAGAATCGCTACCACTGAACCTTTTTTTGCCCAGACAACGCCTGTGGGCCCAGCCATTGCATACCCCGCAATACTGCAGTCAGTTCGGCGTCCGGCTGCAAATCGAGCAAAATTGTCGCTCGGTGCGCCAGCAGGTCGGCCTCCAACTTCAACTCATGTTGCCCCTGCTGCACCAATTGCCCGCGCAAGCGCCAACCTGCACGGCAATCCATCTCTACCCAACCTTGCCCCAACCCCAGCGACCACGGTTCGCTCAAGGCCAGGTCGGTCACGCTCACCCGCCCTTCACTGCTTCGACACTGGCGCCCCCAACCCTGCATGCGCAGCGTTCCTTGCCATTGCCCGGCCAGGCGGTAGTCCGCCAGAACCGTCGCCTGAGGGGCCAAAGCCGAAGCTTCCAGCCGCCAGCGCCAAGGCCAGCCTTCAGCGCGCAATTGCCAGGCCTGGCCCTGAAAGCCGAGCTCAGCGTTGGCCTGTATGCGCCATGGCTGCACCACCCAGCGCACCGGCCCGACCGGCCCCAGTTGCTGTGCCTGGCCTTGCCACACGCTGCCGCTGACATCACGTGCCGGCAGGCCAACACCGCGCGCCACCCAGGCAGCCGGCAACTCGACCAGCAGGGTCAGCGTGAACACCAACCCGCACCACAGCAGCCCGCGACGGCTCATGGCTGCACCACCAACTCAAAACGCAGCCCCTTGGCATCCTGCTCAAGCCCCCATTGCAATGGCTGCGCCCCTTCCGCACGCAGGCTCTGCAACCAGCCCTGCAACACGCGCTCATCCGCTACCCGCCCCCGCAACTGCCAGCTTTTACCTTGCACCTCGACATCAGCCAGTTCGATTTGCCGCGACTGGGCTGACTGGCGCAGGCGCTCCAGGCTCACGCCCGGGCCATCCCGCAAGCTTGCGGCCTGCACTGCCAGCTCACGCCACTGGCTGAGCTCACGCCATTGCGCCAAGCCTTCGCGCATGGCCAGGAACGCCAGCAGCAAGCCAATCAGCCCCCATGCAAACCACAGCCGGTGACGCTGCATCCAGTCCCGATTCATGAGGCCGCTCCCAGGTCGAACACCACCTGCCCGTCCTGTACCTGCACGGCAGCGCCGACCGCACTGGCCATCTCGGCCCATGGCGGCGCGGCGCCATCGCCGTCCAGGCGCAGGTGCCAGCGCTGGCCATCGAAACGCACGGCTTGCAGCCGCCAGGCTGGGTGCTCGCGCAGCCAGGCTTGCAGACGTACTTGCAGGCCTTCGAGTTGACGTTCACGCAATTGCTGTTGCAGTTCGCTTTCCCGCAGGCGCTTCAAGGCCTGTGCCGCGTGCCGGGGGCTGGCCTGTTCGCCGGTGACCGCCACCACCTGCCCACGCCAGGTCTGCACCTGGCGCCATTGCTGGGTCAGCCACAGGCCGCCCCATGCGCTGGCCAACACCAGGCACGCCACAAGCAGGCGCCGCTGTTGCCGTGACACACCAGGCAGCGAGCGCACCTGACGGGGGCGTTCGAGCAGGCTGGGCAGGTTGTCGAGCGGTGCCAACGCACCTGGCCAAGCGCCGGCTACAACCCTCTGGGACAGTCCCGACCAAGGTTGCCGGGGCAGCTCGCCCAACGCCGTGGGCCAGGCCAACCAATGCTCAAGTCCGGCCTCGACCTGCCCTTTGCACAACCAGATGTCCGGCGTGCGCTGCCACTGCCAGGCCGTGCCCGGCTCGGGTGTCGGCAACAGCTGGAACTCGGCCCAGCAGCAGTCCACCTGCAACCCCCATTCGGCACATTGCTCGCGCCACGGCACCAGCAACTGCCGCTCCACCGCCATCAGGCGCAATTGCCCCGCCTGACGCGACAGGCAGGCACACAGGATCGCGTCCGTTGCCTGCAGCAAGCGGTCTTCCAGCAACAGCGGCCACTCATCGCGCTTCAAGCCAGGCGGCGCCGCCAGTTGAAACTGGCTGCAGCATTCCCCGGGGACGATAAGCGCCACCCGTGCCTGCAAGTTCGCCGGTGGCTCGCCCTGCCCTTGGCGATGGCTGCCATCCGCCTCGACCAGCAGCCAGTCCCAGACCTCTCCCGGGCGCAGCAACAACCACGGTCGGGTCGGCGCTTGCCTGCGCCATTCAAACTTCATGAGCGCCCCCAGGGCAGAACAAAGGTGCAGACATACGGTGCTCCATCACGCTGCAATTCCAGGCGCACGCCACGACCGGGGTGCGCGGGTTGGTCGGAGGGCCAGGGCAGCCAGCGGTCACCCTGGTGGTAAAGCACATTGATCGCGCTGACCCGCGGCAGTTGCTCGCGCAATACCCAGCGCGGCTCGCTGGCAGCGTACAGCTCGGCCGAGCTTTCCAGCAGCAGGCGTTGCTCACGCGCATCGAAGCGCAGGCGTTGACGTTGCAGGCGCGAACCGCCCTCGGCCTCGGGCAAGGCGGCGGCGGCCACCCACAGCAACTGCTGGCGGTCGGCCTGCCAGTCGAGCCAGCGGCTGGCCAAAGGCAGGCGTTGTTCGTACAGACGGCGCAGCACCGGGCTGTCGAAGCGCCGCTCCAGGGCCAGGCAGAACTCCAGCACGCTGGTTTCCTGGGTGTTCACCTGCAGCCGCTCGCGCACCTTGAGCCAGCCATTGACCAACGCCGACAGCATGACCCCGAGCAGCGCGGTCAGGGCCATGGCGACCATCAGTTCGATCAAGGTCAAACCTGCCTGGCGCCGCTTCATGGCTGCTCCAGAAAAACGCTGTATTGCCCGAGTGGCAGGCGCTGGTCGCGGTCGGCATACAACTGCAATTCGCCACGGCGCAGCTCGCGCACACCGGTGCGGCGCAGTTGCATGTGCCAATGGCAGGCCTGGCCGCCCTGGCTGAGCACACCCTCCACCTGGTTGCTGGCCGGCCAATATTGCTCGACGGTGAAGCGCGCCTGCAGCTCGCGAGCGCACAGCACGCCCAAACGATGCTGCTGCACGTTGTCCTGCACCGCCAGGCGCTGGCGCAGCACCTGGCTGGTGATGACCGCCAGCACGGCGGCTATCGCCAGGGCCACGGTCACTTCCAGCAAGGTGAACCCGCGCTGCCTGCGCTTCATGGCGCCATCGCCACGCGCAACTGGCCGTCGCGGCCCCACTCCCAACGCTGGCTGCCGTCGACCCAGCGCCAGCTCACCGAGCCCGGTTGCGCCCAGCCCTGCGGGGTAAACAGCACACGTGGCTGGGCGCTGGCCGGCCAGTCCGGGCGCAGGCCCTTTGGCCAGTCAGCCGGGGCTCCGGCCTCGACCACCCAGCCATCGCCTTCACGGCGCACGAACTCAGGCCGCTGGCCAGTCCAGCGTAATCCGCGCAGCTGCCCGGCGTGCCGGGCCAGCGCGGCCTGGGTGCGGGTTTCCGTGGCCAGGCGCTGCAGCGCCTGATCGACGCTGGACTTGCCGCTGTCGAGCCAGGCCACCGCCATGCCGGTCATGAGCCCGGCGATGGCCAGTACCACGAGCAATTCGAGCAGGCTGAAGCCGCGCTGGCCACGCATGGTCTAGAGCGTCCAGTTGCCCAGGTCGGCATCCTGGCCTTCACCACCGGGCACGCCATCGGCACCCAGTGAGTACACATCGACCCGCCCATGCTCACCAGGCATGCGGTACTGGTACGGGGTGCCCCATGGGTCTTCCGGCAGGCGGCGCACATAGCCGTCACTGCGCCAGCTGCGTGGCAGCGGCTCCTGGGTCGGCTTTTTCACCAATGCAGCCAGGCCCTGCTCGTTGCTGGGGAAGCGCAGGTTGTCCAGGCGGTACATGTCCAGTGCCTGTTCAAGCGTGGCCAGGTCGGCCATGACCTTCTGCTTCATGGCCTTGTCCTGATTACCCAGCACGCTGGGCGCGACCACGGCGATCAGCAGGCCGATGATGAAGATCACCACCATGATTTCCATCAGGGTGAAGCCGCGCTGGCGGTTGCGTCGATGCTGCATGGAAGTGCTCCTTGTTTTCACAGTTGCAGGCCCTGGTTGAGTTGCATGATCGGTAACAGCACCGCCAGCACGATGAACAGCACCACGGCGCCCATCACCAGGATCATCAGGGGTTCGAAAAGCGCCATGGCGGTGTCCACCTGGCGGGCGAAGCCTCGCTCCTGGTCGTCGGCCACGCGTTCGAGCATGTCGGCCAAGGTGCCGCTGGCCTCGCCACTACCGACCATGTTCACCAGCAACGGCGGAAACTGCTGGCTGGCATCCAGGGCGCGGTGCAGGCTGGTGCCGCCCTGCACTTGCTGGCGCACCTGCGCCATGGCCAGGCGGATGCGCCGGTTGCCGACAGTCTCGGTGGCTACCTGCAGGGCTTCGAGCAGGGCCACGCCACTGCTGCAGAGGATTGCCAGGCTGCGCGCCAGGCGGGCGCTTTCCAGTACCTGCAGCAGCACGCCGATACGCGGCAGGCGCAACAGCAGTTCATCACGGCGCAGGCACCAGTTCGGCTTGCGCAGCAGCCAGCTGCCCAGCAGGCCGGCGACAAGCGCCAAACCCAGCAGCCAGGGGCCGGCCTGCACCAGGCCTTGGCTCAGGCCGATCAGCAGCGAGGTGATCAGCGGCAGGCTCTGCCCGGCGTGGGCGAATTGTTCGGTGAGCTTGGGCACGACGAAGGTCATCAGGCCGACCACCACTGCCAGCGACACGCCCATCAGTACGCAGGGGTAGATCAGCGCGGTGCGCGCCTTATGCTGCTGGCGCTGCACCTGTTCGAGGTGATCGGCCAGGCGGGTCAGTACCTGGGCCAGGCGTCCGGAGCGCTCGCCCGCCTCGACCAGCGCGCAGTACAAACCGGTGAATGGCGCCCCTTGCCGAGCCAGGCTGCGGGCCAGCCCGAGGCCTTCGGCGAGCGAGCCGCGCAGTGCCACCAGCACGCTGTGCAGAGCCGGTTCGCGCAGTTGCCGTTCCAGCGTGGCCAGCGCATCGACCAGGGGGATACCCGCGCCAGTCAGGGTCGCCAACTGGCGGGTCAGCTCGCACAGCTGCGCACGGCTCAGGCGCTGGCGCCGCGGTTGGCGGCTACCGGCTTCATGGCGCTGCAGCTGGCGCGGGAACAAGCCCTGCTCGCGCAGCAACTGGCGCGCATGGCGTTCGCTGTCGGCCTGCAGGCTGGCCTTGTGGGTCTTGCCGGCGAGATCGACGGCCTGATAACGGAAAGTCGGCATCGGTCAGCCCTGTACCACGCGCAGCACTTCGGCGAGGCTGGTTTCGCCGCGGGCCAGGCAGTCGCTGGCCATCGCCACCAGGCTTTGCCTGCGCTCGGCCAGGTAGCCCTGCATGGCCAGTTCGCTGGCGCCGTCGTACAGCAGGCCGACCAGGCCAGCGTCCAGTTCAATGAACTCGTAAAGCCCCAGGCGGCCGACATAGCCACTGCCCTGGCAATGCTCACAACCGATCGCGTGATAACTACTGTGCAGCGCCGCCAGCTCGGGCCACAGGGCGCGTTCGGCCGGTTGCAGTGGCTGCGCGACAGCGCACTGGCACAAGCGCCTGACCAGGCGCTGGGCCAGCACGCCGCGCAGGCACGAGGCGATCAGGAACGGCTCGATGCCCATGTCGCGCAGGCGCGTGACAGCACCCACCGCGCTGTTGGTGTGCAGCGTCGACAGCACCAGGTGGCCGGTGAGGCTGGCTTGCACGGCGATCTGCGCGGTTTCCTGGTCGCGGATTTCACCGAGCATGATCACGTCCGGGTCCTGGCGCAGAATGGCGCGCAGGCCACTGGCGAAGGTCAGCCCGGCACGCGGGTTGATCGCCGTCTGGCCGATGCCGGCGATTGCGTATTCGACCGGGTCCTCGACGGTGAGGATGTTGCGGCTGCCGTCGTTGAGGCTATTGAGGCTGGCGTACAGCGTGGTGGTCTTGCCCGAACCGGTCGGGCCGGTGGACAGGACGATACCGTTGGGCCGCGCCAGGCAGCTGCGCAGGCCCTGCAGCACGGCGGCGGGCATGCCCAGGTTGGCCAGCGCCAGCAGGCTGGCCTGTTTGTCGAGCACCCGCATCACCACGCGCTCGCCATGAATGCCAGGCAATGTCGACACCCGCACGTCCACTTCCCTGCCCGCTGCGCGCAAGGTGATGCGGCCATCCTGGGGCTGGCGCTTCTCGGCGATGTCCAGCCGGGCCATGACCTTGATCCGCGACACCAGCATCGCCGACAGCGCCCGCGGCGGGCGCAGTACCTCGCGCAGGTGGCCATCAACGCGCAGGCGCACCACCAGGCTCTGCTCGAAGGTTTCGATATGGATATCCGACGCACGCAGGCGCAGCGCCTGGCCGAACAGGCCGTTGATCAGGCGGATCACCGGGGCTTCGTCGTCGCTTTCGAGCAGGTCCTCGATGCGCGGCATTTCGCTCATCAGGCTGTCCAGGTCGACCTGATCGCCAATGCCTTCGATCAGCGCTTCGGTCGCGCCGGCACCCGCCTCATAGAGCTGGCCAAGGCGCTCATCGAACGCCGCAGGTTCCAGGTACTCCAGCGCCATGGGCCGGCCATGTACGCGCAGCAGTTCCTGCAACTGGGCGCTGTCGGCGTCGCGACGCAGCCACAGGCGCCAGCCTTCTTCGGACGGGGCCATGGCCAGCCCGGCCTGGCGTGCCAGGCGATAGGGCAGCATCACCAGTTACCGCCTTCGAGGCGTGCGCGGCTGGCGGGGAACACCTGCAGCAACGGGGTGCCTTCGGCCAGGTCGGGCAACTGCAGCGGCGTGGTCTGCTGCAGGGTGCGGTATTTGCCTTCGCTGAGGCGCGCCAAGCTCGGCCCGTCGCGCAGGATGCGTGGGCGAATGAACACCATCAGGTTCTGCTTGGTGTTCTTGCTGGCGTCGGAACGGAACAGTCGGCCCAGGTAGGGAATGTCACCGAGCAACGGCACGCGCTGATCGCTGGTGCTGAGCTCGTCGCTGATCAGGCCGCCGAGGATGACCAGACCATTGTCCTCGACCATGACCTTGGTCTTGATCTCGCGCTTGTTGGTGATCACGTCACTGGCGGCGCGGGAGTCGGCAATCGACGAAACCTCCTGGACGATGTCCAGCCGTACGCTGTTGTCGACGTTGATCTGCGGCTTGATACGCAGCTTCACGCCGACTTCCTTGCGCTCGATGGTCTGGTAGGGGTTGGCGTTGTTCTGGGTCACCGAGCCGGTCACGAATGGCACCTCCTGGCCAACCAGGATCGACGCCTCGGCGTTGTCCAGGGTCAGCAGGGTTGGCGTCGACAGCAGGTTGAAGCCGCTCTTGCCCTTGAGGGCGTTGATCAGCATGGCGAAGTTGAAACCACCGCCAATATGGCCAAAGCCAGCGGTGGCGCCGGTGGTGGACGACAGCAGGTCGCCCAGTGCTTCGTTGTCGCCACTGGCGGCGGCACCGGCGATGTTGGCGATGTTCACTCCGTTGCTACCGAAGTTGACGATGCCGGCGCCGAACTTCTCGTCGGCGAACAACCACTGCACGCCGAGTTCCTGGGCCTGGATATCGGACACCTCGGCGATGATCGCCTCGACCACCACCTGGGCACGGCGGATATCCAGCTGTTCGACGATCGAGCGGTAGGCCGCCAGTTCACTGTCGGGGCCGACCATGACCACGGCGTTGGTGCCCTCTTCGTATTCCAGGCGAATGCCCGAGTCGCTGGCGGCCGCCATCACTGGCCGCTCCTTGCCCTCGCCTTCGCCATCTGCTGCACCGGGCACCGCGCCTTCCTGGCTGAGGCCGCGCAGCACCTTGACCACTTCGGCGGCATTGGCGTGGCGCAGGTACATGACCTGGGTGTTGCTGTTGTGCTGGTTGTCGCTGGGGCGGTCGAGCTGGCCGAGCAGCGCCCTCACGCGGTCGGTGCTGCCACGTACCAGCAAGGCATTGCTGCGCGGGTCGGCGACCACCTGGGTGCTGGCGGCGCCTTGCTCGCGGGCCAGCAGGCGAGTGAGCAGCTGCGCGGTGTCGGCAGCGCTGGCATGGCGCAGCGGCATGACCTGCAGCGGCTCGTCGCTGACCTGGTCGAGCTGGCGCAGCAGGCTGTCGATACGTTCGAGGTTGCTGCGCCAGTCGGTGACTACCAGCAGGTTGGCTGCCGGATACGGCGTGATCACCCCGACGCGGGGGTCGATCAGCGGCTTGAGGATGCCGAGCATCTGCTCGCTGGCGGCATTGCGCACATTGAACACCCGGGTGGCCACGCCATCGCTGCCTTCGCTCTGTTTGCCCGCGGACTCGACCGGCACCGGTTCCAGACGCGCAGCCTGGTCGGGGACGATCTTGACGCTGCCGTTGGGCAGGTCGACGGCGGCATAGCCCTGGGCACGCAGCTGGGCGAGAAAGATGTCGTAGATGGCATCGGCATCGTGGCGGTCGACGGTGCGCACGGTGACCTTGCCCTTGACCCGTGGGTCGACGATGAAGGTGGTGCCGGTGATGCGCGACACGCTGTCGATGAACTCGCCCAGTTCGGTGTCGACGAAGTTCACCTCATACACCGGCGTGCCGTTGTCATCGAAGGTTTCCGGCTCTTCTGCCCAGGCGAGTGTCAGGCCCAGGCTCAAGGCTGCGGCCACGCAGTATCTGGCGAACATCATTCATCCTTGCCGCTTGAAGCCGGTCACGGCAGGGCGTGGCGGCCAGGGCAGGCGTTCGCGCCGCCCCTGGTTGTCGAAAATCAGGCCATCGGCGTCGATGTCCTGCAATACGATGCCCGGCGCCAGGCGTTGACCACGGCCGAGGGTGCGGACCTGCTGGCCGTAACGCAGCACCACCACGCTGGCCGACAACGGCTGGGCCTTGAGGCCGCCGAGGTACTGCAACGGCAGGCGGGTGATGGCGATCGCGCCGTCATCGGCCGCTGGCTGCCAGTGACCGACCAGCAGGCCAGGTAGCGCAGTGGCGGCGACCTGCGCCGGGCTGGACGGTTGCGGCTGGCGCCCCAGTTGCAACACGCACTGGGCAGCCAGCCAGCCGGCCAGGGTCAGCAGGCCGCCGGTCATCAGGCGTGAAGCCAGGCTCACGAAACGGCCTGCCGCGGGTGCCAGCCTGGGTGGCCCTGCACATAGCGCACCTCGGGCAGTTGCAATGACGCCAGCTGCCAATCGGCCTTCTGCCGCGCCAGCCAGGCCTCGACCTGCTGCCATAGCGGTTCACCCGCCTGGGTTTCGAACTGCAGGCCAAAGGTACGACACAGGCCCTGCACCGCTTCGATACCGCTGACGCGCTTGCCTTGCGGGCTGTAGCTGACACGCCAGGCCTGGCCCTGCCAGCGCGGCAGGTCCTGGCTGTTGTCGAGCAGCAGTGGGTCGCCGAACAGTTGCTCGGCCGCGTTCTCCAGCACTTGTTCGACTTGCCGGGCCGGGGCCTCGACCACCGGTGCCGGGTAGCCACCGGTCAGGCTGATCAGGTGCTCGCGGGTAATCGCTTCGCCTGCCGCCAAGGGGTAGTCGTAGCGCAGGCCTGGCAGCAACACCGGCATGCTGCTGTCGTCGGCCAAGGCTTGGTGCAGCAGGCGATCCCAGCTGCCGCCGCGGGTGTCGCGGCGCCACAGGGCCTGCGGCGCACGCGCCAGTGGCTGGTCAAGCCACGCCGCGTGGCCGGCACGTTGCTGGTGCAGTTCACCCTGCAACTGGCTGGCGCGCATCTGCGCAGCAGGCGACAGATAGCGCTCAAAGGCCGGGAAGAACTGCCCGTCGAACTGCCATTGCCCGGCGACCTGCTGGCAACGCAGGCGGAATGCGCCACTGCCGCGGCAGCCGGCAAACAGCACCGGCACCCGTCGGCCACTGGCCTGGGTGGCTTGCACCGGTGCCGGCCACAGGTCCTGGCCGCGGGCACAGAGCAGTACGTCGACTTCAGTCAACCGCTCGGCCAGCCACAGGCCCGGCCCGGTGCCGACATCGGCCATCGCCACGACCAGGTCGGCCTCGCGCCGCGCCTGCTCGAAAGTCGGCAGCAACGATTGGTACCACTGTTTAAGGGAGGCTTTCTGGTCCTGGGCGTAGGGGTCGGTGACACCCACCACGGCGATGCGCGCACCGCCGCGCTCGAAGAGATGCAGCGGCTCAAGGTTCAGCGACTTGCGTTGAGCGTCCGCAAGCCCGGCGCCGAGGGTGATGGCGGAAGACTGGCGATAGAGCGCCGCACTGCGCTGGGGCCAGAGCACACGCTCATCGCTGCTGACCCGCACTTCGCTGCCCAGCAGCTGGCTGCCCTGCACGCCGCTTTCACCCTGGGTGAGGTAGGCCAGGCCGCTACCGTTCCAGCCCTGGCCGTTCTCCAGGGTAAGGCTGTTGCCCGCCCCGGCTTCGCTACGCAGTTGCTCCAGCAGCGCACCCAGCACGGCGTAGCCGCCCAGTTTTGCACCCGCCGGCTGGTTGGCATCGAGCAACGGTGCCAGTTGCGGGTAAGCCAGGCTGGCACTGGCACCGGTCATCCACGGTGCACGGCCCAGGTGGCTGACCGGGCCCAGGCGCGTGGCCGGCACCACCGGCAGGCCGGGCTGGCGCGCATCCAGCGTGTCGGCGACGTATAGAAGATCCACACGGGCGCTGCCGCCTCGTTGGCCTGGCAATGCAGAGCAGGCGCCGAGCAGCGGTGCCAGCGCACCGACACCCATCCAGCTGATCAATTCGCGCCTGTTCACACTGCTTGCCATCGGGCCCGCCATCCTTATCCGAGTTCTCGTTGGGCCCCGGATGTTGCGGCGTAGGCATGACAGTTTAATGTCAGAAATCCGACAATCATTCCAAATCGATCTGTCTGGATTTGTAATAAGAACTTACAGTTTTAAAAACCCGTTAACATTTCTGCCAATGAATCATCACAGTAGCGCCCTAAAGTCGCGGTTTCCTCTAACTCAGCCACTATAAGGACACCCTGATGAGTCGAGATACCGGTGATAACCTGGACCGCAACCAGAGCGGCAACCTGCCAATGGCCAGCGTCATGGACGCTTACCTGAGCCGTCGCAGCGTGATGCGCGGCAGCCTGGGCGCGGCCATCGCCATGATTGCCGGTACCGGCCTGACCGGCTGTTTCGACAGCAGTGGTAGTTCCGATGACGATCCGGTCACCCAGCCGCCCGTGACCGAGCCACCGGTGACCGAGCCTGAAGAGCCGAAACTGGCCCTGGGCTTCCAGTCCATCCCTGGCTCGCGTACCGATGCCTGTGTCGTCGCCGCCGGTTACAGCGCTTATGTGCTGGCGCCTTGGGGCACGCCGCTGAACAGCAACGGCAACCCGTGGAAATCGGACGGCAGCAACACTTCGACCGACCAGGCCAATGCCATGGGCATGCACCACGACGGCATGCACTTCTTCCCGATCAACGGCAGCTCCGAAGACGGCCTCCTGGCGATCAACTTCGAATACATCGACACCGCGGCCCTGCACCCCAATGGCCCGACTACCGATGCCAGTGGCAAGCGCCCGGCCGAAGAGGTGCGCAAGGAGATCAACGCCCACGGCGCTGGCGTGGTGCGCCTGCAGAAGGTCAACGGCCGCTGGCAGGTGGTCGACAACGACCCGCTCAACCGCCGCTTCACCACCGCTTCGCGCATGGAACTGACCGGGCCGCTGCGTGGCACCGACCACGTCAAAACCAAGTATTCGGCCGATGGCACCCACTGCCGCGGCACCAACAACAACTGCGGCAATGGCTACACCCCTTGGGGCACCTACCTGACCTGCGAAGAGAACTGGCCGGGTATCTTCGTCAACAAGGGCACCCGCCCGGAAGACCAGCGCCGCATCGGCGTCGGCACCTCCAGTGGCCAGTACAAGTGGGAAAGTGCTGCCGGTGACAGCAGCGAAGTAGCCGATGAGTTCGCCCGCTTCGACGTCACCGTCAAAGGTGCCAGCGCCACCGACGACTACCGCAACGAAGCCAGCACCTATGGCTACATCGTCGAGATCGACCCGTACAACAGCAGCACCCTGGCTACCAAGCGCACGGCCCTGGGCCGCTTCCGCCACGAAGGCTGCTGCCCGGGCCTGCCGGTGGTCGGCAAGCCGCTGGTCTGGTACATGGGTGACGACTCGAACAACGAGTACCTGTACAAGTGGGTCTCCACGGCCGTGTGGGATGCTGCCGACGCCAACCCGGCGGACCGCCTGGCCACCGGAGCCAAGTACCTGGACCAGGGCAAGCTGTATGTCGCCCGCTTCAATGCCGACGGTACTGGCGTGTGGCTGCTGCTCGACGTGAACACCGCCACCTCCGCCGGCAGCACCCTCGGGGCGCTGTACGGTGACCTCGCGGGCATCATCCTCAACACCCGGGGTGCCGGCGATGCCGTGGGCGCCACGCCGATGGACCGCCCGGAGTGGACGGCCGTCAACCCGCTCAACGGCGACGCCTACCTGACCTTGACCAACAACAGCGCGCGTACCCCGGAAAAGGTCGATGCCGCCAACCCACGTGGCCCGAACCGTCACGGCCACATCATCCGCTGGCACGACAGCGACGACCAGCTGAGCTTCACCTGGGACATCTTCGTGTTCGGCGCCAACGCGGCCGGTACTGCCGACATCAACCGCTCGGGCCTGACCGAACTCAACCAGTTCGCCAGCCCTGACGGCATGAGCTTCGATAGCCGTGGCGTGCTGTGGTTCGAGACCGACAACGGCGAAACCACACTCACCGACTACACCAACGACCAGCTGCTGGCGGTGATCCCCACTGACCTGGTGGATGCCAGTGGCAAGCAGGTGCCGATCAATGCCCAGAACCAGACGGCCCTGCGCCGCTTCTTCGTCGGGCCGAACGGTTGCGAGGTGACGGGCATCAGCTTCACGCCGGACAACAAGACGTTGTTCATCAATATCCAGCACCCGGATAACTGGCCTTATACCGACAAGGCGACCGATGCGACTCCGGCCGGGGCCAAGGTAAGGCCACGGGCTACGACGGTGGTAATTCAGCGGGATGATGGTGGGGAGATCGGTACCGCCTGATAGTTCCGTGCATGGGGCCGCTTTGCGGCCCTTTCGCGACACAAGGCCGCTCCCACAGGTACAGCGCCAATTTCGAATCAGGCGCTGTACCTGTGGGAGCGGCCTTGTGTCGCGAAAGGGCTGCGAAGCAGCCCCAGCAATCTCCAGCCTCACCAAGCCATCGGCTCCCGGCTGCGCACTCGCACTTGTTGCGCCGGCACCCGGGCATGCCACTGCACCACGCCTAACGCCTCCACCTGAAACTCGCTGCGCATCACCCTGCCCTGCTCCTCGAACGACAGCTGCAACAGGTAATACCCACTGTTGAGCAACAACCCCTCGCTCAACCGTTCGAACGTCTCGTCATCCACCGCTCCCAGCGCCTGGCGCAACGCCGAGGCATCCTCGTACCCCGACGCCGGCCGCCCACTGACAATGCGGCTGAGCAACGAACGCGGGTAGCGCCCCTCATACAGTGCATCGAGCAATGGCAAGTGCTCCAATCCCAGTGCATTGGCATTCAGTCGCCAGCCAGTGGTCTGCGGCAAGGCGCACAGCATCGGGTAACGCCGTTGCCGGGAAGCGTCCGGTTCCAGCAGCAGGTTCAGTTCACTGGTATCGAGCATCGGTTGGTTGGCCGCCAGGCGCGGGGGCTGCTGGCGTAGGTACTGGGCGCTTTCGGCGCCTTGCAGGCGAGCATCGCTGTCACTGTCGAGCCAGTCGGCCAAGGCATCGACCAGACGCTCGGCGGCCATGTCGTCCCCCAGCAAGCGCTTCAACTGGCGCTCGGCCCGTTCACCATCGGCCCCCAGCAGCGCATTCACGTTGAAGCAGGTGTGCTGGTCACGAACCCGCAGCTGCGCCTGCCCGGCGCCGAAGTCGTACTTCAGCGGTTGCCCGCGCAGCGCCTGCCAGAACAACGGGCTGAGCCGCCAGGCAGGGTCACGCAGGGCTTGTTCGGCATAGGCCAGGCCGGCCTGTTCCATGGCTCGCACCTGCACCCGCTGGCGCAACAGCTGCACCTCATCCACCTGGCGTCGACCATCCTCCACCAGCCAGGCCATACCTGCGGCGAGCATGGCCAGCACCACCATCACCATCAGCAGTGCCGCGCCCTGCTGCCGCTTGCCACCCATGCCACGCTCCCTTGCAATCGATGAAAGGCGCCAGTCAACACGTGGCGTGTTGCAGTCAGGTTGCAATCGCCTTGCAGTCATCTGGGCGTCATCTGCACGCGGCAGGATTGGCCTTCATTTTCATGACCTTACAGGAGTGGTCGAAATGGGTGGCATCGGAATCTGGCAACTGGTGATCGTACTGCTGATCGTGTTTCTGCTGTTTGGCACCAAGCGCCTCAAGGGCCTGGGCAGCGATGTCGGTGAAGCGATCCAGGGCTTTCGCAAATCCATGGGTGGCGATCATGACGTCAACGCCCCAGGTGCCGCTCAAGTGCAGCAACAGCCACCGGTAACCGCTCAGGCCGCACAGCAGCCACAAGCGGACCGCCAAGCCTGATGTTCGAGGTAGGTTTCAGCGAGCTGTTGCTGGTTGGGGTCGTCGCCCTGCTGGTGCTAGGCCCGGAACGCCTGCCGGTTGCGGCGCGCACCCTGGGCCGCGGCCTGGGCCAGGCACGCCGGGCAATGAACGGCTTGCGTGCGCAGATGGAACGCGAGATCGATATGCCCAATCTGGACAGCGCGCCCCTGCAGCGCCTGGAGCAGGAAATCCGTCAAGGCATCAGCCTCAAGGCGGAGTCGGCCAATGGCATCGTGCCCGCCACCGGCGTCCGGGAGAACACCCCATGAGCATTGCCCTGGACCCGGCCGCACGCATGCCGTTGACCGACCACCTGCGCGACCTGCGCAAGCGCCTGGTACGCTGCCTGTTGCTGCTGGCGGGGGTGTTCGCCGGGCTGTTCCCCTTCGCCCAGCAGCTCTACACCCTGATTTCGGAACCCCTGCGCCGCTTCCTGCCGGAAGGCGCAAGCATGATTGCCACCAGCGTCACCTCACCGTTCCTCACGCCCTTCAAGCTGACAGCGATGTGCGCGCTGTTCGTGGCCATGCCGCTGTTGCTGCACCAGGCCTGGGGCTTTCTCGCTCCGGGGCTGTACCGCCGCGAGCGGCGCATCGCCCTGCCGTTGCTGGTGTCGAGCATCGTGCTGTTCTATGCCGGCATGGCCTTCGCGTTCTACCTGGTGTTCCCGATGATGTTCGGCTTCTTTGCCAGCGTGACGCCGGACGGTGTGGCGATGATGACCGACATCAGCCAGTACCTGGACTTCATCCTGGCGCTGTTCCTGGCGTTCGGCCTGGCCTTCGAGATCCCGGTGGCGACCTTCATCGTGGTTTGGGTGGGGTTGGCCGATGTGGCCACGTTACGGCGCAGCAGGCCCTACGTGATCGTCGGGTGCTTTGTGGTGGGGATGATTCTGACGCCGCCGGATGTGTTTTCACAGACGATGCTGGCGGTGCCGATGTGGGTATTGTTCGAGGTGGGGTTGCTGGCGTGTGCCTGGCTGCGGCGGCCTGAGCAGAGGCGGGAGATTGTGGCTGGCTGAACCGGCCTATTCGCGGGACAAGCCCGCTCCTACAGGGATATCACGCTGCTTCAGAGCGGTGATATCCCTGTAGGAGCGGGCTTGTCCCGCGAATGGCCGTGATGCGGTCTAGAACTCGGCGAGTCGCCAGACTTCGTAGGCTGGCGTCTCGTACGGGTGGCTCTGCTTGAGCGCAGCGACAACCTGAGCGATCAGGTCGTCGGCCACCACCAGTTCCACCTTCCACTCCTCGACCACCTCGACCTGGCCGGTTTGCCCGAGGAACGGCTGGCTGCCGTCCAACGGGCGAAACTGGCCTTGGCCCAAGGTCTGCCAGGCGCAGTGGTCGTAGTCGCCGATACGCCCGCCTCCGGCGGCGAACACGGCGGCCTTGACCACTTCAACATGGCTGGCCGGGACGAAGAAGGCGAGCTTGTACACGCCTTAGTTCACCCACACGCGGGCGTTGCGGAACATACGCATCAGCGCGGCGTCTTCCTGCCACTCATCCGGGCGCCAGGAGTTCTGCACGGCGCGGAACATACGCTCCGGGTGCGGCATCATGATGGTCACGCGGCCGTCACGGCTGGTCAGGCCGGTGATACCACGCGGCGAGCCGTTCGGGTTGGCCGGGTAGGCTTCGGTGACCTTGCCGTGGTTGTCGACGTAGCGCAGCGCCACGCAACCGGACAGGTCGGCTGCCAGCAGTGCCTCTTCGCTGGCGAACTCGGCATGGCCTTCACCGTGGGCGATGGCGATCGGCATGCGCGAACCGGCCATGCCCTGCAGGAAGATCGAGTTGGACTTCTGCACCTCGACCATGGCCACACGTGCCTCGAACTGCTCCGAGCGGTTACGCACGAAGTGCGGCCAGTGCTCGGTGCCCGGGATCAACTCGTGCAGGTTGGACATCATCTGGCAACCGTTGCACACGCCCAGGGCGAAGCTGTCGGTACGCTCGAAGAAGGCCTGGAAGGCATCACGGGCGCGGCTGTTGAACAGCGCCGACTTGGCCCAGCCCTCACCGGCACCGAGCACGTCACCGTAGGAGAAGCCACCGCAGGCGACCAGGCCCTTGAAGGCTTCGAAGTCGACACGGCCGGCGAGGATATCGCTCATGTGCACGTCGATGGCGGCAAAACCTGCGCGGTCGAAGGCGGCAGCCATCTCGACCTGGCCGTTGACGCCCTGCTCGCGCAGGATCGCCACTTGCGGGCGCACGCCCTTCTTGATGTACGGAGCGGCGACGTCGTCGTTGACGTCGTAGCCCAGCTTGACCGACAGGCCCGGGTTTTCTTCCTCGAGCAGCAGGTCGAACTCCTGGTCGGCGCAGTCGGCGTTGTCGCGCAGGCGCTGGATCTGGTAGCTGGTTTCGGCCCACTGGCGCTGCAGCATGCGACGGTCGTCGTCGAACAGCACTTCGCCATTGAGGCTGATGGACACTTCACCGTTGTTGATCGGCTTGCCAATCACCGCAACGCACTCTTCGCCCAGGCCAGCAGCGCTGAACTGTGCCAGTACGTCCGGGGTGGCATCCTGGCGAACCTGGATGACCGCGCCCAACTCTTCGTTGAAGAGGATGGCGGCGACGTCGGCCTTGCTGTCGGTCAGCGGGTCGAGGTGCAGGTCGAGGCCGCAGTGGCCGGCGAAGGCCATTTCCAGCACGGTGGTCAGCAGGCCGCCGTCGGAACGGTCGTGGTAGGCCAGCAGGTGGCCATCGGCGTTCAGGCCCTGGATCACGGCGAAGAACGCCTTGAGGTCTTCCGCGTCATCGACGTCCGGTGCCTGGGCAGCGATCTTGCCGTAGGTCTGGGCCAGGATCGAGGCGCCCATGCGGTTCTTGCCGCGGCCCAGGTCGATCAGGATCAGGTCGGTCTCGCCCTTGTCCATGCGCAGTTGCGGGGTCAGGGTCTGGCGAATGTCGGTGACCGGGGCGAAGCCGGTGATGATCAGCGACATCGGCGAGGTAACGCTCTTCTCGACGCCCTCTTCGCTCCACTTGGTCTTCATCGACATCGAGTCTTTGCCGACCGGAATGGTGATGCCCAGCTCCGGGCACAGCTCCATGCCGACAGCCTTGACGGTGTCGTACAGGCGGGCGTCTTCACCCGGGTGGCCAGCGGCGGACATCCAGTTGGCCGACAGTTTGATGTCGGACAGCTTCTCGATGCGCGAGGCGGCCAGGTTGGTGATGGTCTCGCCGATCGCCATGCGGCCGGACGCCGGGGCATCCAGCAGTGCCAGCGGAGTACGCTCGCCCATGGCCATGGCTTCACCGGTGTAGACGTCGAAGCTGGTGGCGGTGACGGCGCAGTCGGCCACCGGGACCTGCCACGGGCCGACCATCTGGTCGCGGGCAACCAGGCCGGTGATGGTGCGGTCGCCGATGGTGATCAGGAAGCTCTTGCTGGCCACGGCCGGGTGGCTGAGCACGCGCTGCACGGCAGCGTCCAGGTCCAGCTGGCTCGGGTCGAAATCATCGCCCAGCTCGGCTTCGCGGGTGACCGAACGGTGCATGCGCGGCGGCTTGCCCAGCAGCACGTCGAGCGGCATGTCCACCGGGGTGTTGCCGAAATGGCTGTCGCTGACGGTCAGGTGCGGCTCTTCCGTCGCTTCACCGACCACGGCAAACGGGCAACGCTCGCGTTCGCAGATGGCCTGGAAGCGCTCGAAATCGACGGCGCTGACGGCCAGCACGTAACGCTCCTGCGATTCGTTGCTCCAGATTTCGTGCGGGGCCATGCCCGGCTCGTCGTTGGGCACGTTGCGCAGTTCGAAGCGGCCGCCACGGCCACCGTCGTTGACCAGCTCAGGGAAGGCGTTGGAGATACCACCGGCGCCAACGTCGTGGATGAAGGCGATCGGGTTCTTGTCACCCAGCTGCCAGCAGCGGTCGATGACCTCCTGGCAACGGCGCTCCATCTCAGGGTTTTCGCGCTGTACCGAGGCGAAGTCCAGGTCAGCCGAGCTGGCACCGGTAGCCACCGACGAAGCGGCGCCGCCGCCCAGGCCGATCAGCATGGCCGGGCCACCGAGCACGATCAGCTTGGCGCCGACAGTGATCTCGCCCTTCTGCACGTGGTCTTCACGGATGTTGCCCATGCCGCCGGCAAGCATGATCGGCTTGTGGTAGCCGCGCACTTCTTCACCGTGCGGGGTGTCGATAGCCTGCTCGAAGGTACGGAAGTAGCCGGTCAGGGCCGGGCGACCGAACTCGTTGTTGAACGCGGCGCCGCCCAGCGGGCCTTCGATCATGATGTCCAGCGCGTCGACGATGCGCTCAGGCTTGCCGTAGGCCTGCTCCCATGGCTGTTCGAAGCCCGGGATGCGCAGGTTGGATACGGTGAAGCCGGTCAGGCCGGCTTTTGGCTTGGCGCCACGGCCGGTCGCACCTTCATCGCGGATTTCGCCGCCGGAGCCGGTGGAGGCGCCGGAGAACGGGGCGATGGCGGTCGGGTGGTTGTGCGTCTCGACCTTCATCAGGATGTGCACCGGCTCCTTCACCGCGCCGTACTGGCGGGTTTCAGGGTTCGGGAAGAAGCGCCCGGCCACCGAACCGACGATCACCGAGGCGTTGTCCTTGTAAGCCGACAGCACGCCTTCGTTGTGCATCTGGTAGGTGTTCTTGATCATGCCGAACAGGCTCTTCTCTTGCGCCTGGCCGTCGATATCCCAACTGGCGTTGAAGATCTTGTGGCGGCAGTGCTCGGAGTTGGCCTGGGCGAACATCATCAGTTCGATGTCGTTCGGGTTGCGCTTGAGGCCCTGGAAGGCATTGACCAGGTAGTCGATCTCGTCTTCGGCCAGGGCCAGGCCCAGGTCGATGTTGGCCTTGGCCAGTGCGTCGCGGCCACCTTCGAGGATGTCGACCGAGGTCATCGGCTTGGGCTGGGCGTGGCTGAACAGGTCGGCTGCCTGCTCCAGCTTGGCCAGCACGCGCTGGGTCATGCGGTCGTGCAGTTCGGCAGCGATCAGCTCGGCGTCGGCGTCGCTCAGGTTGCCGGCCACGTAGTAGGCGATGCCGCGCTCCAGGCGCTGGATCGACTGCAGGCCGCAGTTGTGAGCGATGTCGCTGGCCTTGCTGGCCCATGGCGAGATGGTGCCCAGGCGCGGCACAACCAGGAACAGGCGGCCGGTCGGCTCCTGTACCGGCACGCTCGGGCCGTATTTGAGCAGACGGCCCAGCACCTGCTGCTGGTCGGCGGTCAGCTCGCCGTCAACGTCGGCGAAGTGGGCAAATTCGGCATACAAACCAGTAACAGCGGGGACTTTCTGGCTCAGTTGCTCGAGTAATTTACCGTGGCGAAAGGCAGAAAGGGCAGGAGCGCCGCGCAGGATCAACATCGTCGGGACAGCCTCAGGAAGGGGTGTGCTTAGAGGCCGTGCATTCTAGCCTAATTCGACGGCTTTCGGCACCCGCTCTACACCACGGCTGCCGGGCGGCTGAACCGGACTTCGGGGTCAGAAAAAACAGCGAACCTGCCGGCCTTGGACCGCCCCTGCCGTGCCATAGCGAAAAAATCGCTACCAGACAAGCTAACCGTTGTCGAGATATGGCTGTGCCGGTCCTTTGCGTATACTGCAACCTATGTTCGCCCACACTGCTTTGCGCCAGCGTTGCGCCAGATGGCTAATCGCAACCGGACTCTTTCTGCTGCTCGGTGCCTGCGTTGAAAAACCCAGCACCCTCGAGCGCGTGAAGGAGGACGGCGTGCTGCGCGTGATCACCCGCAACAGCCCGGCCACCTACTTCCAGGACCGCAACGGCGAAACCGGCTTCGAATACGAGCTGGTCCAGCATTTCGCCGAAGATCTCGGCGTCAAGCTGCAGATCGAGACCGCCGACAACCTCGACGAACTGTACGACTCGCTCGGCAAGCCTTCCGGCCCGGTGCTGGCGGCGGCCGGCCTGGTCAGCAGTGACCGGCGCAAGGCGCAGGTCAAGTACTCGCACCCTTACCTGGAAGTGACCCCCCAGGTCATCTACCGCAACGGCCGCCCGCGCCCCACCGATGCCAAGGGTCTGGTCGGCAAGAAGATCATGGTGCTCAAGGGCAGCAGCCACGCCGACCAGCTGGCCGAGCTGAAAAAGCAGTATCCCGGCCTTGAGTACGAGGAATCCGACGCGGTCGAAGTGGTCGACCTGCTGCGCATGGTCGATGAAGGGCAGATCGACCTGACTCTGGTCGACTCCAATGAACTGTCGATGAACCAGGTGTACTTCCCCAACGTGCGGGTCGCCTTCGACCTCGGCGACACCCGTGACCAGCGCTGGGCGGTGGCAGCCGGTGACGACAACAGCCTGCTCAACGAGATCAACGAATTCCTCGACAAGGCACAGAAGAACGGTACCCTGCAGCGCCTGAAGGACCGTTACTACGGCCATGTCGACGTCCTTGGCTACGTCGGTGCCTACACCTTCGCCCAGCACCTGCAACAGCGCCTGCCCAAGTACGAGAAGCACTTCAAGAGCTACGCCAAGGTCGAGCAGGTCGACTGGCGCCTGCTGGCAGCCATCGGCTACCAGGAATCGATGTGGCAGCCTGAAGTCACCTCCAAGACCGGCGTGCGCGGCCTGATGATGCTGACCCAGCGCACGGCCCAGGCCATGGGCGTGTCCAACCGCCTGGACCCTAAGCAGAGCATCCAGGGCGGTGCCAAGTACTTCATGAAGATCAAGGAAGAGCTCGACGACAGCATCAAGGAGCCAGACCGCACCTGGTTCGCCCTGGCCGCCTACAACGTCGGCACCGGCCACCTGGAAGACGCCCGCACCCTGGCCAAGCGCGAAAAGCTCAACCCGAACAAGTGGCTGGACGTGAAGAAGATGCTGCCGCGGCTGGCCCAGAAGCAGTGGTATCGGCAGACCAAGTACGGCTATGCCCGTGGCGGCGAGCCGGTGCACTTCGTGGCCAACATCCGCCGTTACTACGACATCCTCACCTGGGTAACCCAACCGCAGCTCGAAGGCCAGGTGGCCGAGGGCAACCTGCATGTGCCTGGGGTGAACAAGGACAAGCCGGCGGATCAGTCGCCGCCGATGTAGGCCTGCTTTGGCCTCTTCGCGGGCACGCCCGCGAAGAGGCCGGTACAGGTCAAGCCTTGGCCCGGCGGGCCTTGAAGAAGTCACTGAGGATCTGCCCGCACTCCTCCGCCAGCACCCCGCCCTCCACCATCACCCGATGGTTGAGAAAGCCCTGCCCGAAGAACTGCCCCTGACTCTGCACGATCCCCGCCTTGGGCTCCAGTGCGCCATACACCACCCGCATCACCCGCGAGTGCACGATCAGCCCTGCACACATGCTGCACGGCTCCAGGGTCACGTAAAGCGTGCTGCCCGGCAGGCGGTAGTTGCTGGCGGCCTTGGCTGCCGCGCGAATAGCCACCATCTCGGCGTGAGCGCTGGGGTCGCTGTCGATGATCGGCCGGTTGAAGCCCTGGCCGATCACCTGCCCATGCTGCACCAGCACCGCGCCCACGGGCACCTCACCCATGGCCGCGCCTTCGGCGGCCAGGGCCAGGGCCAGGCGCATGAATTCCTGATCGCGACTGCGATCGACGATCTGCGGACGCATCAGACCACCGCGATCGCGGCCATCAGGCCGGTTTCCATGTGGTCGATGACGTGGCAGTGGAACATCCAGGTGCCCGGATTATCCGCCACCAAGGCCACCTGAGCGCGTTCATTCTTGCCCAACAGGTAGGTGTCGGTGAAGTACTGCTCGGGGATCTGGCGGCGATTGGAGCCGATCACCTTGAAACTCATGCCGTGCAGGTGGACCGGGTGCTGATACTGGGTCATGTTCTTCAGCTCGAAGATGTAGCTCTTGCCCTTCTTCAGCGTGGCGATCGGCCGGTCAGCGCAGGTCTTGTCGGTGATGTCCCAGGCCTGACCGTTGATCTGCCACATGCTCGACGGCTTGTCCGGATCGCTTTCGACCGAGACACTCGCCGCCCATTCGAAATTGAAGTTGAGCTTCTCGGCATTCTCCAGGTCCGGCTCGGCGATCGGGTTCGCCGGCAGGGCCTTGGGCCACTCGCCCGGTGCGTCGGTGCTGGCCACCGAGCGCAAGGTGCCCAGGCGCACGAAACCGTCGCGCAGGGAAACTTCCTCGCCCGCCTCGGGAATGCGGATGGCCAGGCAGATGCGCATGCCCGGGCCGAGCCAGTACTCATCATCCAGTGGCCGTGGGGTCACCGGGTTGCCGTCGAGGGCATAGATTTTCGCCTCGCAGTTACCTTTGAGGTTCAACCGGTAAGTCCAGGTGTTGTCCAGGTTCAGCAGACGCACGCGCACCACCTGCCCAGCCGGCAACTCAGTGACGGAGTCAGCCTGGCCATTGATGGTGATCAGCCGCCCGGCGGTGCCGTTGCGTGCAGCCTCGCGGGGGATGCTGAAGGGTAGCCAGGCGCCCTGCTCGTCCACGTGCCAGTTCTTCAGGCTCAGGGTGCGCTCGTGCTTGAACCCGGTCGGCTCGCGCTCCTCGACGATCAGCGGGCCGACCAGCCCGCGCCCGAGTTCCTCGGAGCTACTGACGTGGGGGTGGTACCAGTAGCTGCCGGCATCCGGCACGCGGAACTTGTAGTCGAAGTATTCGCCCGGCTTGACCGGCAGTTGCGAAACGTAGGGCACGCCGTCCATTTCCAGCGGCAGGCGAATGCCATGCCAGTGGATGGTGGTTTCCACCGGCAGGTGGTTGATGAAGCGCACCCGCAGCCAGGTGCCCTGGCGCACGCGCAACTCAGTGCCCGGCGCCGAAGGGCCGAAGGCCCAGGCCTCAGTCTTGAAGCCGGGCACCAGCTCGACGTCCAGGGGCGCGGCGATCAGCTCGTAGTCATGCCCGGCATTGTCGTCCTCGACCTTGCCCAGCCAGTAACGGGCCGCGCCACCGGCGCCCAGGCCAACCACAACCAGGCCGGTCAGGCCTTTGAGCATTTGTCGACGGGTGAAGGACATCGGTGCGGGTACCTCGCGTTCTGCGCAATCAAGCTGCCAGCACAGCTGGCGGTGAAGGGCGAATACGATACACCTGCAAATGGGAAATATTAAGTGAAGTGTTGTTTCACCTGCGCTGACGGCAGAAACAACAAGGGCGCCTTGCGGCGCCCTTGTGGCTCAACTTATTCCCACTCGATAGTGGCTGGCGGCTTGCTCGACACGTCGTAGGTGACGCGGGAGATACCGTCGATTTCGTTGATGATACGGCCGCTGACGGTTTCCAGCAGCTCGTACGGCAGGTGTGCCCAACGCGCGGTCATGAAGTCCACGGTCTCGACGGCACGCAGTGCGACGACCCAGGCGTAGCGACGGCCGTCGCCGACGACACCGACCGACTTGACCGGCTGGAACACCACGAATGCCTGGCTGGTCTTGTGGTACCAGTCGGCCTTGCGCAGTTCTTCGATGAAGATGTGGTCGGCGCGACGCAGGATGTCGGCGTATTCCTTCTTCACTTCACCGAGGATGCGCACGCCCAGGCCCGGGCCCGGGAACGGGTGGCGGTAGACCATGTCGTACGGCAGGCCCAGCTCCAGGCCGATCTTGCGCACTTCGTCCTTGAACAGTTCACGCAGCGGCTCGACCAGCTTGAGGTTCATTTCCTCCGGCAGGCCACCCACGTTGTGGTGCGACTTGATCACGTGGGCCTTGCCGCTCTTGGCGCCAGCCGACTCGATCACGTCCGGGTAGATGGTGCCCTGGGCGAGGAACTGGATGTTGTCCAGCTTGCTGGCTTCGGCATCGAACACGTCGATGAAGGTGCGGCCGATGATCTTGCGCTTCTTCTCAGGGTCCGCTTCGCCCTCCAGGTTGTCAAGGAACTGCTTTTCAGCGTCGGCGCGGATCACCTTGACGCCCATGTTCTCCTTGAACATGGCCATCACCTGGTCGCCTTCGTGCAGGCGCAGCAGGCCGTTGTCGACGAATACGCAGGTCAGCTGGTCGCCGATGGCGCGGTGCAGCAGCGCGGCAACAACAGAGCTGTCAACGCCGCCGGACAGGCCCAGCAGGACGTTGGCCGAACCGACTTGCTCACGCACCTGGGCGATGGCGTCTTCAACGATGTTGGACGGAGTCCACAGGGCTTCACAGCCGCAGATGTCCTGCACGAAGCGGGACAGGATGCGACCGCCCTGCTTGGTGTGGGTCACTTCCGGGTGGAACTGCACGCCGTAGTAGCCGCGCGAATCGTCGAACATGCCGGCGATCGGGCAGCTCGGGGTGCTGGCCAGCACGTGGAAGTTGCCCGGCATCTGGGTGACCTTGTCGCCGTGGCTCATCCACACGTCCAGGCCCAGTACGCCGTCGTCGTCGACGTGGTCTTCGATACCGTCGAGCAGGCGGCTCTTGCCGACCACGTCAACGCGGGCATAACCGAACTCGCGCAGGTCAGAACCTTCGACCTTGCCGCCCATCTGTTCGGCCATGGTCTGCATGCCGTAGCAGATACCCAGAACTGGCACGTTCAGGTCGAACACAGCCTGTGGGGCGCGTGGGCTGTTGGCTTCGTGGACCGACTCGGGGCCGCCAGCGAGGATGATGCCGCGCGGGTTGAATTCGCGGATCGCTTCATCGTCCATGTCGAACGGGTGCAGTTCGCAGTACACGCCGATTTCGCGCACGCGGCGGGCAATCAGCTGGGTGTACTGGGAACCGAAATCGAGGATCAGGATGCGGTGAGCGTGAATGTCGAGGGCCATGACTCAATCTCGTCAGTGGAAATCGGAAACGACGCGGGGCTGTTCGTGACAGCCCCGTTCGGTTATTGCTTGAAACCTCAGCCTACGCGGTAGTTAGGGGCTTCTTTGGTGATCTGTACGTCATGCACGTGGGACTCGGCCATGCCGGCACCGGTGATGCGCACGAATTCCGGCTTGGTGCGCATCTCTTCGATGGTTGCGCTGCCGGTGTAGCCCATGGACGAACGCAGGCCGCCCATCAGCTGGTGGATGATCGCGGCCAGGGCGCCCTTGTAAGGAACGCGGCCTTCGATGCCTTCCGGTACCAGCTTCTCGGCGCCAGCCGAGGAGTCCTGGAAGTAACGGTCGGACGAGCCTTGCGCCTGTGCCATGGCACCCAGCGAGCCCATGCCGCGGTAGGCCTTGTAGGAACGGCCCTGGAACAGCTCGACTTCGCCCGGTGCTTCTTCGGTACCGGCGAACATCGAACCCATCATCACGCAGGAAGCACCGGCAACGATGGCCTTGGACAGGTCACCAGAGAAGCGGATGCCGCCGTCGGCGATCAGTGGCACGCCCGTGCCTTCCAGTGCTGCGGCAACGTTGGCGATGGCGCTGATCTGCGGCACGCCGACACCGGCAACGATACGGGTGGTGCAGATCGAGCCTGGGCCGATACCGACCTTGACGGCGTCGGCGCCGGCTTCAGCCAGGGCCTTGGCCGCAGCGCCGGTGGCGATGTTGCCGCCGATCACCTGCACTTGCGGGTAGGTTTCCTTGACCCAGCGAACGCGGTCGATCACGCCTTTGGAGTGACCGTGGGCGGTGTCGACCACCACCACGTCAACGCCGGCGGCAACCAGGGCGGCAACGCGCTCGCCGGTGTCCTTGCCGGTGCCGACCGCAGCGCCGACGCGCAGGCGACCCTGGTCGTCCTTGCTGGCCAGCGGGTAGGCCTTGGCCTTTTCGATGTCCTTGACGGTCATCATGCCCTTGAGGTTGAACTTGTCGTCAACGATCAGGACCTTTTCCAGGCGGTGCTTGTGCAGCAGCTCGCGGACTTCGTTCTTGTTGGCGCCTTCGCGGACGGTGACCAGACGCTCTTTCGGCGTCATCACGTCGCGGACCTTGGCGTCCAGACGGGTTTCGAAGCGCACGTCACGGGAGGTGACGATGCCGACCAGGTCGCCGTTCGCCAGTACCGGAACGCCAGAGATGTTGTTCAGGCGGGTCAGGTCGAACAGGTCGCGCACGGTGGCGTCGGCGTCGATGGTGATCGGGTCCTTGACCACGCCAGCCTCGAACTTCTTGACCTTGCGCACTTCGCCGGCCTGCTGTTCGATGGTCATGTTCTTGTGGATGATGCCGATGCCGCCTTCCTGGGCCATGGCAATGGCCAGGCGCGCTTCGGTGACGGTATCCATGGCAGCGGAAACCAGCGGAATGTTCAGCTCGATGCCACGAGTCAAACGGGTCTTGAGACTGACTTCATTGGGCAGTACCTCGGAGTAGCCAGGTACAAGGAGGATATCGTCGAAGGTCAGGGCTTCTTGGCTGATACGCAGCATCGCGGGGGCTCCCGGGCGGGAAAAATGGAAGCGCGCCATTATACTCATCCACGGCGCGCCGCTCAATGCAAAATAAGGGCCTTCGGTCAGCCTTGTGGCACTTTTACCTGCACCACTGCCACCGGCTGGTCGAGCCAGTCGGCAAAGCTGTCGAGAAAGGCCTGGGTGAACCCGGCCTCGCCCCAGTTGTTGAAGATGAACCCAAGGTTGGAAAAGGCACATGGCTGCAGGTAAATGAAGCCATTGATGTCGTCTTCATGGCCGCACAGCGGGCAGGTGAAGTTGTCGCTCACCGCCGGCATCCACTCCTCCAGGCTCTCGAACAGCGGCTCGCCGACCTCACGCCGGCATTCCGGGCAACCGGCCTCCTCGAGGAACCCCTCGGTCGGGGTATAGATGCAACGCTTGAGCATCACCTCCAGGCCATTGACCTGCTCGCCAAACGGCAGCTTTTCAGGATGCAGGGCGACCTTGCGCGCGCCCGCCGCCAAGGCATGGCCCATGCGGTTGCCGGTGCGCCCGCAAGTGGTCAGTTGTTCTTCGACGATCTTCTCGCGCACCAGCCAGCGCAGGATGGCGCGGGCACGGGCTTCGTGCACCTCGACGGTGGATAGCTTGGGGACAATGATGCTCTGGGTGTTCATGAACGAAGCGGGCCTGCGGACTGCGGTAATCCTGCAATTCTACAGCTCAGCCGCTCAGGTAGCGACCGATCAGCGCCAGGCCACTGGCCAGCACCAGCCAGGTGACCAGGCGCACGAAGGCTTCGCGGGACAGCTTCAGGGTCAGTCGCCGGCCCGCCCAGAGACCGATGAACATCACCGGCAGCAGGCAGGCGGCGAGCAGCAACAGGCTGGTGTCGGCGTACACGCCGGCCAGCAGGAACAGCGACAGGCGCACAATGGTGCTGCAGCTGATCAGGGCGCTCTGGGTCGCGCGCACCTGCTCTTTTATCTCCAGCCGGGCGCTCAGGTAGATCGCATAAAGGAAACCGCCACTGCCGAACAAGGCGCCGAACAGCCCGCCAACCGTGCCCATGGGCACCGCCCAGAGGCCCGACAACCGGGCCGGTCGCACCTTCACCGCCAGGCCGTAGATCGCATAGGCGGTGACGAACAAACCCATCAGCAGCAACAGCAGCTCGGACTTCAGGTGCAGCAGGAACACCACGCCCAGGGTGCAGCCCACGGCCATGCACGGCAACAGGCGCAGCAGCTCGCCGCGCACCACGTCGCGACGTGACGGCAACAGGTTGCCGAAGGCGGCGACGAAGTCCAGCAGCACCAGCAGCGGGATGATCCGCGACAGGGGCATGAAATGGATCAGTACCGGGCCAGCCACCAGCGCGGTGCCGAAGCCGGCGATGCCGAAGACGATGTAGGCGATGCCGATGGCCAGGAGGATCGGAATCCATTCAAAAGCAGAGAAGGACAGCTGGGCGAGCATGGGGCCAATTCCTTGAGCGACCGGCACAGGTTAGCCTGTTCTGGCCTCATCGCCGGAACAGACAACCGTGCGTCATGTCCTTTATCATGCCCACCATGATCAAAGACCCTTTCGAACGACTCGGCCTGGACCGCGAGGTCCTCACCGTCAGCCAACTCAACGGCCGCGCGCGCGTGCTGCTGGAAGACGTGTTCCGCAGCGTCTGGGTGGAAGGCGAGATATCCAACCTCGCCCGCCCGGCCTCCGGCCACATGTACTTCACCCTCAAGGACAGCGGTGCCCAGGTGCGCTGCGCACTGTTCCGGCAGAACGCCACCCGCGTGCGCCAGGCCCTGCGTGACGGCCTGGCAGTGCGCGTGCGCGGCAAGGTGTCGCTGTTCGAAGGGCGTGGCGACTACCAGCTGATCCTCGACACGGTCGAACCGGCCGGTGATGGCGCCCTGCGCCTGGCCTTCGAGGCGCTGAAAGAGAAGCTCGGCGCCGAAGGGCTGTTCAGTGCCGAGCGCAAGAAGCCGCTGCCGGCCCATCCGCAACGCATCGGCATCATCACCTCGCCCACTGGCGCGGTGATCCGCGACATCATCAGCGTGTTCGGCCGCCGGGCACCGCAGGTCGAGCTGAACCTGATCCCCACTGCCGTGCAGGGCCGCGAGGCGATCAACCAGATCGTCCGCGCCTTGCAACAAGCTGACCGGCTGGGCTTCGACGCGCTGATCCTGGCCCGCGGTGGTGGCTCGCTGGAAGACCTCTGGTGTTTCAACGAAGAAGCCGTGGCCCGCGCCGTGGCCGCCTGCGTAACGCCAATCGTCAGCGCCGTCGGCCACGAAACCGATGTGTCGATCAGCGACTTCGTCGCCGACGTGCGCGCGCCTACGCCTTCGGCTGCCGCCGAACTGCTGGCCCCCGACAACAGCGGTCTGCAGCAGCGCCTCGATGGCCTGCAGCGGCGCCTGCTGCTGCGCATGCAGAACCGCCTGACCCATGACCGCCTGCGCCTGGAGTCGCTGACCCGGCGCCTGCGCCATCCCGGTGAACGCCTGCGCCAGCAAGCGCAACGCCTGGATGACCTGGACATGCGCCTGCGCCGCGCCTTCATGCTCAACCTCAACCAGCGCCGCGAGCGCCTGGCACGCCTCGATACCCGCCTGGCCGCGCAGCATCCGGGGCGCACCCTGAAGCTGCTGGAGCAGCGCCTGCACAGCCTCGCCGAGCGCCTGCCACGGGCCATGCGCGAAGTACTCAAGGACCGTCGCCAGCGCTTCCAGGCACAACTGCAGACGCTGCAGGTAGTCAGCCCGCTGGCGACCCTGGCACGCGGCTACAGCATCCTCCTCGACGAGCAGGGCCAGGCCATCCGCAGCGCCGAGCAGACCCGCAACGGCCAGCGCCTGACCGCGCGCCTGAACGAAGGCGAGCTGCTGGTACGCGTCGAAGACAATCACCTGACCCCGGTCACCCTCTCTTTACTGGACTGACACATGCCCCGCCTGTTCGCGCCCCTGCTCGCCCTCTCCCTCATGCTGCTGGCCGCAGGCGCCCAGGCCAGCTACATCACCCGCACCCTGAACAAACCGGTGCCGGGTGGTGTAGCAGTGGTCGACCTCGGCCCGTCAGCAACCGCCCCGAGCGCGCGCTTCGATGGCAAGCCAGTGCTGGTGGTCAAGGAGCAGGACAACTGGCTGGCCATCGTCGGCATCCCGCTGACCCAGAAGCCCGGCACCGCCGTGCTGACCCAGGGCGGCCGCAGCCTGCCCTTCAGCGTTGGCAGCAAGAAGTACCCCGAGCAGCACATCACCTTGAAGAACACCCGCCAGGTCAACCCGAACCCGGACGACCTCAAGCGCATCGACCGTGAACTGGCCGAGCAGATCAAGGCGTATCGCAGCTTCAGCCCGGTGCTGCCGAGCAACCTGATCCTCGACAAACCCGTCAGCGGGCCGTTATCGAGCAAGTTCGGCGTGCGCCGCTTCTTCAATGGCGAGGAGCGCAACCCGCATGCCGGGCTGGACTTTGCGGTCCCGGCTGGAACACCGATCAAGACACCGGCCAACGGAAAGGTGATCCTGGTGGGTGACTACTTCTTCAATGGCCGTACGGTGTTCGTCGACCATGGGCAGGGGTTCATCAGCATGTTCTGCCACATGTCGAAGATCGATGTGCAGGTTGGCCAGCAGCTGCGCCGCGGCGATGTGGTCGGGCGCGTGGGTTCGACCGGGCGGGCCACCGGGCCGCACATGCACTGGAACGTCAGCCTGAACGATGCGCGGGTGGATCCGGCGATCTTCATTGGCGCGTTCCAGCCCTGAGATCGGCGCCGCCTGCTTCGCGGGCAAGCCCGCTCCCACAGGGATCGCGCCGCGCCCGAAGGCTGCGCCGTACCTGTGGGAGCGGGCGAGCCCGCGAAGAGGCCAGCACTGCCAACATCAAATCCGACGTGTTGCGCTGTAGAAAAATACTGCGCAAGCCTTAGTAAGCACCATAGAAATTCCAGCTATAAAATCTCGCCAATTAGCTTTTTTTAAGCATTCCTCTCAATTTTTTTCGAACGCTTGCCATCCCCCACCCCACTGGTTAGGGTTGAGGGCATGAAAACCTTCAGCACCCTCATCCTGCTCCGACAACATCGCAGCCTCTGCCTGGTCAGCGCCCGACTACCAGGCTGATTCGCGTCGCCTCGCCTCTTCATCTTGTTACAGCTCGGCAGGCCCGATCTCGGCCGCACACAAAAGGATTGCTTCCATGACCATGCTCAAAGACCCATCGAAGAAATACCGCGCTTTCCCGACCATCGACCTGCCTGACCGCACCTGGCCGTCGAAGACCATCACCGAGGCGCCGATCTGGTGCAGTTCCGACCTGCGTGATGGCAACCAGTCGCTGATCGAGCCGATGGACTCGGAGAAGAAGCTGCGCTTCTGGAAGACCTTGGTGCAGGTGGGCGTGAAGGAAATCGAAGCCTCGTTCCCATCGGCCTCGCAAACCGACTTCGACTTCGTGCGCATGCTGATCGAAGACGGCCACATCCCGGACGACACCACCATCCAGGTGCTCACCCAGGCCCGTGAAGACCTGATCGCCCGTACCTTCGAGTCGCTGCGCGGCGCGAAGAAGGCCATCGTCCACCTGTACAACGCCACCAGCCCGTCGTTCCGCCGCATCGTCTTCAACCAGGACAAGCAAGGCGTGAAGGACATCGCGGTGAACGCGGCCAAGCTGTTCGTCAAATATGCCGCCCAGCAGCCGGAAACCCAGTGGACCTTCCAGTACTCGCCAGAAACCTTCAGCGCCACCGAGATGGAGTTCGCCAAAGAAGTCTGTGACGCGGTCATCGAAGTCTGGAACCCGACCCCCGAGCACAAGATCATCCTCAACCTGCCGGCCACCGTGGAAGTGTCCACGCCGAACATCTACGCCGACCAGATCGAATGGTTCTGCCGCAATGTCAGCCGTCGCGACAGCGTGATCATCAGCCTGCACTGCCACAACGACCGTGGTACCGGCATCGCCGCCACCGAACTGGGCCTGATGGCCGGCGCCGACCGTGCCGAAGGCTGCCTGTTCGGCAACGGCGAGCGCACCGGCAACGTCGACTTGGTGACCCTGGCACTGAACCTCTACACCCAGGGCATCGACCCGCTGCTGGACTTCTCCGACATCGACGGCGTGCGCAAGGTAGTCGAAGAGTGCAACCAGCTGCCGGTGCACCCACGTCACCCGTATGTCGGCGACCTGGTCCACACCGCATTCTCCGGTTCGCACCAGGACGCCATCCGCAAGGGCTTCGCCAAGCAGCAGGAAGGCGAGCTGTGGGAAGTGCCGTACCTGCCGATCGACCCGGCCGACATCGGCCGCAGCTACGAGGCGGTGATCCGCGTCAACAGCCAGTCGGGCAAAGGCGGCATCACCTACCTGCTTGAGCAGGAATACGGCATCAGCCTGCCACGTCGCATGCAGATCGAATTCAGCCAGGTCGTGCAGGGCGAAACCGACCGCCTGGGCCTGGAAATGACCGCCCAGCAGATCTACAGCCTGCTGCACAAGGAATACCTCCAGGCCAACGCCCCGTATGCGCTGGTCAGCCACCGCCTGCAGGAAGAAAACGGCAACAGTGCCGTAGAAGTGGAAGTCGCCGGCGAAGGCGAAACCACCCTGCACTGGCGCGGCAAGGGCAATGGCGCCCTGGAAGCCCTGGTCGCCGGCCTGCCGGTATCGGTGGAGATCATGGACTACAACGAGCATGCCATCGGTGCAGGCACCAACGCCAAGGCGGCAGCCTACATCGAACTGCGCGTGGCTGGCGGTCGTCCGGTGCATGGCGTGGGTATCGATGAGAACATCACCACGGCCAGCTTCAAGGCCCTGTTCAGCGCGCTGAACCGCTCGCTGAGCCAACAGGAAGCCAAGGCCGCATAAGCAGCCTCCGGTACACCAGGCCCGCATCCTCGATGCGGGCTTTTTTTTACCTGTTTGCCGCCGATAGGAGCTGGCCACTATTTTGCCTTGCGGTTTGGGTATACTGCGCCAGCCAAATTCAACTCATGCAAGGAGCACCATGAGCCGCCGTCAGGAATGCAACCGATGAGCGTCCCGCTGAGCGAACAGATCGGGGCCATGGGCCTCGTCGACCAGCTGCGTCATCGCGAGATGGAGATTCAGGAACACCTGAACCTGCCCCAGCGTCGCGCCGAAGTGGCAGAGCGGATCCGCAGCTATTACCAGAACAATGGCATCGCCTTCGATGACGCAACGATCGAAGAAGGCGTATGCCTGTTCTTCTCGCGCCGCCTGGTGTTCGAGGCCCCCACGCTCAACCTGACCCAGCGCCTGCTGGTACGCCTGAACATGGCCCGCGGCACGCTGCTGAAGATCACCGTAATCGTCGCCGTGACGCTGGCCCTGCTGCTGGGCCTGAACTGGTCGGAGAACATCCGCGCGCAAAGAGATGCCACGCAACTGGCAACGCACAGCCAGGCCCTGCAGCACCGCCAACAACAGATGCTCGAGCGCCTGAAGGCAGTGACTCTCCCCACGGAGGATCGCCAGGCACTGACGGGCTGGGCCGTACAGGCCGGGAAAGACATCGCCAACCAGAAGCTCAAAGCAGCGGAAAACACGCTCGGTGTGCTGGATGACTACCTGGACTACGCCGCCGAGCCTCTGACCCTCTCACTGGTCGACCGTCCCGGCGTCAAATCCGGCGTGGAACGCTGCTATGAAGCAGCAGGCTGCAGTCCGAACAGCCTGCGTGGCAAGAGCTGGTACCTGATCGTCGAGGCCCTGGACGCCACCGGCAAGCCAACCCAGGTGCCGGTGACCAGCGTCGAGGATGGCAAGACCCGCTGGGCCGACCAGTTCGGCGTGCGCGTCAGCCATGACGAATACCAGAAGCTGCGCCAGGACAAGCTCGACGATGGCCATATCAACCAACGAGTCATCGGCGACAAGCCCGCCAACACCCTGGCCCTGCGCTTCACCCAGCGCACCAGCTCGAACCCTGACATGATCCTGCAATGGTGACGCCATGACCCCGACAGCCCTCGCCAAAGCACTTGAGAAAAACTCGCGCCAGGCCGAGAAACACCTGCGCCAGGCCGAGGAGGCCTTGTACGCCGAGGCCGAGCAGGAAACCCGGCTCGAACACCTGATCGCGTCGAAACTGAGCGAAATCGCCGGCCTGCAACTGGAAGCCAACCCCGCGCAAGACCAACACACCCGACAACTGCTCGAACAGCGCGAGCTGGAGCGTAAAGCGCTCGGCCAGCAACTCGAGCAGGTCGAACGGTCCATCGCCAGTACCCTGGCGAAACAGCAGGCGATACGCCAGGACCTTGGCCAACTGGATGCCAAGGCCCAGGCCTTGCTGGAACAGGACCCGGCGCATCGTCGTTTGCTCGAGCAGCTCGACGCCGCCGACCTGGCCGAACGGCAAGCCCAGGCCGGCTACGCGGAAATCCGTGACGAATGCGCCAGCAAGCTGCAAGGCTACGCCACTCACCCGCTGTACTGCTTCCTCAAGGCGCGCCAGTACGGTACCGAGCAGTACCGCCCCAAGCTTTTCCAGCGTGCGCTGGACGACTACCTGGCCCGCAAGGTGGACTTTCGCGTCAACCATGCCAACGAGCAGATCCTGCTGGCCATGCAGGCCCGCAACGAGACCCTCGCCCAGACCCTCGCCGAGGCGCGGCAGCAGTTGCAGGCACAGCACCAGCAACAGCTGGACAAGGCTCGCGAGAGCCTCGGCATGCAGGCGTCGATGACCCAGGAGCAAGACCTCGACACCCAGCTCGGCGAGGCCAAGGCCCAGGCCAGCGCACTGCACGCGCAACTGGCCGCCTTCAACGAGCAGCGTGACCCGCACCTGCAGCAACTGCGCCAGGCGATCGCCGAGCGACTCAAGGAGCGGCCACTGGCCGAACTGATTGTCGAAGCGGCCAAGACCCCGGACGAGCGTGACGATGTACTGGTCGGCGACCTGCAACTGCTGCACGCCCGCCTGCGGGAACTGCAGCAGCGCCTGAAGGCCGCACGCGACGAGGCCGCCGACCAGCGCCGCCGCTACGAGCGCGCCAAGACCCTCGAATATGCACTGCGCGACGACCATTACCGCGATCCGAGCAACGAATACGAGCTGCCCCAGCCGATCGAGCAGGTATTGGCGGGCTACATGCAAGGCCAGTTCGACACGTACGCCGTGCAGAAGCTCCTCGACGAAAACCGCCAGTACGTGCCGCTGCACCGCCGCGGCGATGCCAGGAACCACCAGTGGGGCTCCGCATCGACCTACACCTCGGGCGACTTTGCCGGTTCGCGCAGCTCATCCAGTAGTACTTTCCACACCTCAAGCAGTTCAGGTGGCGGGGGTTTCAAAACCACCCACAGTTCAGGTGGCGGCGGCTTCCGCACTACCGACAGTTTCTGACACATTCCCCAGCCAACCCAGACAACCACTCAGGCAAGGACACCCATGAGCCAATACCTCCAACGCGCCCTCGACGGCCTGCGCCAACTCGGTATTTCCTTCAGCCAGCCGACCCAACCGGCCCCGGTGCTGGTATTGCTGGACAAGGTCGCGCACTACGACGAACAACGCGTCACCGGCATTGCCGCAGTGCTGCAACAGGCGACCCTGTTCAACCAGACCGTGCGCGAACAGATCGCCGGCATGGACATCTCGCACCGCTACATGAACATCACCGACAGCTTCACCTCGATCCGCGAGGATGCTGCCGCGATGGCCTCGTGGATGGACGACGGGCGCCTGGACACCGTCGAACGTTTGAAGATGGCCTGGATGAACATGCGCCGCGGCTCGATCCCGAGCCGTTTCGAGGACATCCGCAAGCACTATCTGGATGTGTGCGAAGCCGCCAGTGACCAGATCACCCGGGAAGGCCTGATCCTCGAGTCGTACATGGATTTCCGCCTGGCCATGAAGAATGCCGAGATCGATGCCCAGCAGGTGCTGACTCTCGCCGGGCAGTCGCTGCAGCAGCGCACCCAGGCCCTGGATGCCGCCAACGCTACCGTGGCCGCCGCCGAAGGCCAGGAGCCGGCCCAGCGGGCAGCCCTGGAGCTGGCCCGTGACGAGGCGGTACGCGCCTTGCAAAACGAAGACAAGAGCTACCAGATCGTCAAGGACATCGCCGACGACCTGCGGGTTGGCTACAACACTGCCGAGATGGTGTTCGCCCGCATCAGCCAGGTGCACGTGGTCAAGGAGCGCCAGTACCAGCGCATGATCTCGTTCTTCTCCACCAACGAAGTGGTGCTCACCAGCCTGGCCGTGTCGTTCACCGCCAACCAGGGCATGGCCGAAGCCACCCACACGCTCAACGCCACCACTGCAGGCATCAACAAGGGCCTCGAGGCGCTGGGCGAACTGGGCAACAAGCAGCTCGGCGCAGCGATGAAAGCCAGCTACGGCTCGACCCTGCGGGTCGAATCGGTACGTGCACTGGCCCAGGCCACCCTGGACTTCCAGAACGACATGAAAGGCCTGACCGAGACTTACCGCGCCGAGTCGACCAAGGCTGCGCAGGACATCTCCAACGCCGTTGAAGACGCCAAGCGCGCCTTCTCCAACCTTCTGACCAAGGCTGCGCAGTGAAGCAAGGCTCGCTCAGCGAACAGATGGGGGCCATGGCCCTCGTCGACCAGCTGCGCCTGCAGCATCGGCAGGTTCAGGACCACCTGGACCTGCCGCGCCGCCGCGAAGAAGTGGCTGAACGTATCCGCACGTATTACCAGGCCCAGGGCATTGTCTGCGACGACGCCCTGATCGCTCAGGGGGTGCGGGCATTCTTCGCCGAGCGCCTGGTGTTCAAGGCCCCCGGGCTGTCTCGCCGGTGCCGCTCATTGTGCTGGCTGATCATGCACCAAGGGCGCATCGCGGTACTGCTGTTTCGTGCGGCGCTGCTCATCGGCACCTTCGCCCTGGTGGTGAAGCTCGAAGCAGTGACCCGCTAGCTGGCGGTAAAAAAAAGGGGCGCCGACCAAGCGCCCCCATAAGCCGTAAAGCACACAACAGATTCAGTTGGCGTCCAGCAGTGCCATCGCCTCGGCGCTGCACGCCTCGATCCGCGCCCAGTCGCCGTTCTTGATCCAGCTGCTGTCGAGCATCCAGGTGCCGCCCACGCACATCACATTGGGCAGTGCCATGTAGTTGCGCACGTTGGCCGGGTTCACGCCGCCAGTCGGGCAGAAGCGAATGTCACCGAACGGGCCGGCAAAGGCCTTGATAGCTGCCACGCCGCCGCTGATTTCCGCCGGAAACAGCTTGAAGCGGCGGTAGCCCAGGGCATAGCCCATCATGATCTCCGACGGTGTGCTGATGCCTGGCAGCAGCGGGATCTCGCTGTCGACACCGGCTTCGAGGATGTCCTGGGTGATGCCCGGGGTGACCACGAACTGCGCGCCAGCGGCTTCCACCGCCGCGAACATGCTGCGATCGAGCACGGTACCGGCACCGACACACAGCTCCGGGCGCTGCTCGCGCAGCACCTGGATGGCCTTCAGGCCATGCTGCGAACGCAAGGTCACTTCCAGGGTGCGGATACCGCCAGCAGCCAGGGCGTCAGCCAATGGCAGGATGTCTTGCTCACGGGCGATGGTGATTACCGGCAGGATGCGCGCCTTTTCGCAGACGGCATCGATCCGGGCGGCTTTATCCGCCATCGAAAGCTTGGGCTGTGGGCGTTCAAGGGTGGTCATGACAGTGGATCCTTGGCTCATGGGCACCAGTAGATGCTCAGGGGGTCGTGAAGAAAGGCGCGAATCGGCATTTCGGAAAGGTCGTTGCCCGCCAGCGCGGCGCGCAGGGTAGCGAGTTTGCCCGGGCCTTGCACGGACAGCGCGATGAATGCCGCGCTGGCCAGCAGCGAGCGCGTCATCGACAGGCGCTGATGCGGCACGCTTGGGGCCAGCATCGGCAGGCAACGGCGCTTGCCGTTCGGGTCCAGGCCTTCGGCGAGGTTCGGGCTATTGGGGAACAGCGAGGCGGTGTGGCCATCGTCGCCCATGCCCAGCACCAGTACGTCGATAGCTGGCAACTCGGCCAGGGCCTGGTCGGTATCGACCGCTGCGCTATCCAGGTTCTCAGCCTGCTGGTAGAGGCCCACGAAGCGCGCCTTGGCGGCAGCCCCCTTGAGCAAGTGGCGGGCGAGCAACCCGGCGTTGCTGTCGGCATGTTCCACCGGCACCCAGCGCTCGTCGGCCAGGCTCACGGTGACCTTGGCCCAGTCCAGTTGCTCGCTGGCCAGCTTCTCGAGGAACGGCACCGGGCTGCGACCGCCAGACAACACCACACAGGCCTGCCCATTGGCGGCAATCGCTGCGCGCAGACGTTCAGCCACGTCATGGGCCAGGGTTGCGGCCAGTGCCTTGGCATCCGCCAGGTCGTGCACTTGCACGGTCGCTGGCAGCTTCAATTCAGATATCGCCATACCACGCCCTCCCATCACGGGTGATCAATGCAATCGAGCTCATCGGCCCCCAGGAGCCCGCTGCGTAAGGCTTGGGCGCATCGCCCGCGTTACGCCAGCCGGCGATCAACTGGTCACACCACTTCCAGGCATACTCGATCTCGTCCTTGCGCACGAACAGGTTCTGGTTGCCGCGCATCACTTCGAGCAGCAAGCGCTCGTAGGCATCCGGAATCCGCGCACTGCGCCAGGTGTCGGAAAAATTCAGCTGCAGCGGGCCACTGCGCAGTTGCATGCCCTTGTCCAGGCCCTGCTCCTTGGTCATCACCCGCAAGGATATGCCTTCGTCCGGTTGCAGGCGGATGATCAGCTTGTTACCGATCTGCAAGCGCTGTTCCGGGGCGAAGATGTAGTGCGGCGTTTCCTTGAAGTGGATGACGATCTGCGACAGCTTCTGCGGCATGCGCTTGCCGGTACGCAAGTAGAACGGCACGCCCGACCAGCGCCAGTTGCGGATGTCGGCGCGCAGGGCGACGAAGGTTTCGGTGTCGCTCTGGGCATTGGAATTGTCTTCTTCCAGGTAGCCCGGTACCGGCTTGCCGTCACTGTAGCCGGCGATGTACTGGCCGCGCACCACGCTGGTGCTCAACCCTTCGCCAGTGATCGGTGCCAGCGCCTTGAGCACCTTGACCTTCTCGTCGCGGATGCTGTCGGCCGACAGCTCGCTGGGCGGGTCCATGGCGATCAGGCAGAGCAGTTGCAGCAGGTGGTTCTGGATCATGTCGCGCAGCTGGCCGGCCTTGTCGAAATAGCCCCAGCGGCCCTCGATGCCGACCTTCTCCGCCACGGTAATCTCCACGTGGGAGATGGAATTCTGGTTCCACTGGGTTTCGAACAGGCTGTTGGCAAAACGCAGGGCGATCAGGTTCTGCACCGTCTCCTTGCCCAGGTAGTGGTCGATGCGATAGACCCGGTTTTCCGGGAAGAAACGCGCCACGGCATCGTTGACCCGCCGCGAAGACTCCAGGTCATGGCCGATGGGTTTTTCCAGCACCACCCGGGTGCGCGCGGCAAGACCAGCCTTGTCGAGGTTCTCGCAGATGGCACCGTAGACGGCCGCCGCCGTGGCAAAGTAGGCGATCAGCGGCTGGTCGGCAGACAGTTGTTCGGCCAGGGCCTGGTAGCCCTCGGGCTGCAGGAAGTCCAAGTGCTGGTAGCGCAGGCGGCCGAGGAAACGCCCCAACGCGGCGGGCTCGATTTCAGCCTCGGCCACATGCCGGCGTAGGTGCGTTTCGATGGTGTTCAGGTGATCCTCGGCGCTGCCGGCCTCGCGGGCCAGCGCCAGCAAGCGGGTGTCCGCGTGCAGGAGGTTGGCACGGTCGAGCTGGTAGAGCGCGGGAAACAGCTTGCGCAATGCCAGGTCGCCAAGGGCGCCAAACAGGGCAAAGGTGCAAGGTTCGACACTGATCGCAGCCATGATGTTGGTTCTTTCCTAAAGTTGGTCTAGGAATACCGCTTTCACACACGGTTTTCAAGGGATAATGTAGTAAAAACCACAACATTACACACAAGCGTTACAGACAAGTGGTACGCCAATCGCACCGACAGTACGATAGACGACCGTGCAAAAAGCCTGCTGCTCCCACAGCCGGCTGTCTTCCCGACCCAAGGACACACCCATGGACCGCGTGCGAAACCTCCTGGAACAGATCCAGGGACGCCTCGACGAGCTGAACAAGGCCGAACGCAAAGTCGCCGAAGTCATCCTGCTCAACCCGCAACAAGCCACCCGCTTCAGCATCGCCGCGCTGGCCCAGGCAGCCAAGGTCAGCGAACCGACCGTCAACCGCTTCTGCCGTTCGTTCGGCGTCAGCGGCTACCCGGAGCTCAAGCTGCAACTGGCGCAGAGCCTGGCCAGCGGCGCGGCTTACGTCAGCCGCGCGGTGGAAGCCGACGACGACCCGGCAGCCTACACCCAGAAGATCTTCGGCAGCGCCATCGCCTCGCTCGACAGCGCCTGCCAGCAACTGGACCCGCAACAGGTCAGCCGCGCCGTGGACATGATGATCCAGGCCCGGCAGATCCACTTCTTCGGCCTCGGCGCCTCGGCGCCAGTGGCCCTCGATGCCCAGCACAAGTTCTTCCGCTTCAACCTTGCGGTATCGGCTCATGCCGATGTGCTGATGCAACGCATGCTGGCCTCGGTGGCACACACCGGCGACCTGTTCGTGATCATCTCCTACACCGGGCGCACCCGCGAACTGGTCGAAGTGGCACGGCTGGCCCGGGAAAACGGCGCCTCGGTGCTCGGCCTGACCGCTGCCGGCTCGCCGCTGGCCCAGGCCTGCAGCCTGAGCCTGCACATCCCGCTGCCGGAGGACACCGACATCTACATGCCGATGACTTCGCGGATCATCCAGCTGACCGTGCTCGACGTGCTGGCCACCGGCATGACCCTGCGCCGCGGCGTGGACTTCCAGCCGCACCTGCGCAAGATCAAGGAAAGCCTCAACGCCAGCCGCTACCCGATCGAGGACGACGAGCTCAACTGAGCCGGTGCGCCTGCAAGCGCAGGTGTGCACGCTGCCCCGGCGCCAGGCTCAGGCCCTCGCCACTGCCGCTGGCCGCCTCGACACAGACGAAGCCCTGGCACTCACGGCCGCTGACGCCCATCAGCGGCCGGTTGCCCGGGTGCCAGACCACGGTGTCATCGCTGTCACCCGTGTCGATGCACAGCTCCCGCTCCCAGGCCGGGTCCTGCAACTGCACCCGTGGCGTGCCCGGGTAGACCTTCTGGCAGCCGCCCTTGAGCTTGAGCGCGCCGTCTTCACGGCAGGCCTGGCGGCTCAGGCGGTCATAGCCTTCGATATCCTCAAGCCCAGACAGCGCTATCTCGGACACGTCACTGATACGCCAGTAGGCCAGCAGCGCATGGCTCAGCTGGCAAGGTTCGCTGTCCTGGTGCTCGGTGCTCAGGCTCAGTTCCATGCGGTTACCGAGCCTGGCGTGCAGGTCTACCTGCCAGTCGCACAGGTCCAGCCGCCACTTCAGGCTGACGCCCTCCTCGTCCTCGCGGCTGTCCACCAGCTTCCAGTCCAGCAAGCGTGCCCAGCCATGGGCCGGCCACAGGTCTTCACTGGGGTGGCGGCCATACCAGGGCCAGCACACCGGCACGCCACCGCGAATGGCACCCACTTGCGGCCACTGTTCGGCACACCACAGCCAGGGCCGCTCGCCGGCCGGCTGGAAGTGCAGCAGTTGCGCGCCCTGGCGGCTGAACACCGCCTGGCATCGGGGATGGTCGATGATCAGCACATCGCGCTGCTGGTAACGCTCCCACTCGAATGTCGGCCGCGGCCGCTGCGAGGAAAAGAAGCGATGTAGCGGATGTTCGGGCATGGTTCCAGGCTCTTGTTGTTTGAGATAGCGCTGTCTCGGCCTATCCCCGACAACCACTGCAAGCCAGTGGGTGCCGGGAGCCGAATTTGGATTGGCGTAAATTTACAACAAGTGGGCTTAGAAAGACGACTGAATCTTCAAACCTGCGACCAGCGCGTTGTCCACTTCGTCGACACCGCCCGGGCTCTTGATGTACTGCAGGTTGGGCCGCACGGTCAGCCAGTTGGTGACGTGGAAGCCGTAGTAGAGCTCGGCGTTGTACTCGGTGCGCTGCAGCGGCACGAAACCTGGGTTGTCGTAGTCGTCGATACCGCTCTGGGCATTGAGCAGCTCGGCACGCTTCTTCACATCGTCATTCACATGAATGCGCGCCACACCGAAACCGATGTCGTCCTTGGGCCGGGCATCGAAGGCGCCCTTGTAGACCAGGCCGACCTGCTGGTAGTTGTCGACCACGTTGGTGGCCTTGTCATGCACGGTGAAGTTGGCGAACAGGCTCAGGCCGCGATTGATGTCGCCGCCATGGGCGGTGACCTGCTGCTGCGCCACCACCCACCAGCCGTGCTTGCTCGAATGCGACTTGAAGTCCTGACCGGTGACCGCCTGCGGGTTGCCGTTGACGTCCTCGAACACGTCATCGGCCTTGGCCGTGCTGTAGTAGTAACCCAGGCGGTATTCACCCGGAAGGTCATTGACCTTGGGCGACCAGACCATCTCGACCGGCAGGATTGCGCCCTTGGTGCCGCTGCCACTGAGCTTGAAGCCGTTGCCGGTTTCCAGGTTCGATGGGTTCTGCTCGTAGGCGCCGACTTGTACGAAGAATTCCGGGGTGATGCTGTACTTGACCCGCAGTGCCCACTGGCTGACCGGCCAGTTGTACCAGATGCCGCCGACCCAGTTGCCCACCTGCGAACCGCAGAAGGCCAGGTTCTGGAAGTCGCAAGGGAAGCTGTTGAAATCCTCACCTTCACCGAAGCGGCCGACTTTCACGTCCAGCGCGCCGTCGAAGTACTTCTGCTTGACCCACATCTGCGTCAGGCGCCAGGTCTGGCCACGGCCCCACACTTCCTGCACCGAACTGAACTGCCCGGCGCGCGGGTCGCTGATGCGGTCGTTGGACAGGTTGCGGCCACTGCGTTCGGTGATCGCCAGCTTGAACTCGGCATCGTGCCAACCGAGGATCTTCTGCAGGTCCAGGTGGGCGCCAAGGGCGAACTGGTCACTGTAGCGCGCGGTCTTGTCGTCGTTGTAGCCGCCATGCAGGTTGCCGGCCACCTCGCCCACGTAGTCGAGGGTGAAATCGTAGCCCTTGTCCAGCAATTCGGTGCGGGTGCCGCCCCAATCGCCGGTCATCCATTTCGACTCGCTGGAAAATGCCTCGGCAGCTTGCACGCCGCTGCTGCCGACCACGGCGAGCAGGGCCAGTGAACCCAAGGTCCTGATGCGATTGCGCTGTTCCATCCCTTTGCGTCCTCTTTTTTCTTATTGATGGTGTAGACGGGTTAGCGGCCCTTGAAGTGAGCCACGTTGTCCTTTACGGCGGTATTGCTGCTGGCCAGGTGCAAACGCTCGCCGCTGTCGGCGTCGAACAGCAGCACCCGTGCCGGGTCGAACTGCAGGTTCAGGCTGTCGCCTACCCGGCAGGCGATGTCCGGCGCCAAGCGGCAACACACCTTGGTCTGGTTGAGGGTGACGAACACCAGCAAGTCCGGCCCGGTGGGCTCGGTCACCTGCACTTCGGCGCGGATACCCGGCAGGCCGTTGCCCTCGCCTGCGCCCAGGGCAATCTGCTCGGGGCGGATGCCGAGGATGATCTCGCGACCGTCGAGGTCATCATTGGCCGGCCCCAACGGCAGTTCGCAGCGTGCCTGGCCGCTGTCGAGCACCGCCAACAGGCGCCCATCCTGCTTGGCCAGGCGCACTGGAACGAAGTTCATCGGTGGCGAGCCGATGAAGCTGGCGACGAACTGGTTGGCCGGGTCGTTGTAGATCTGCTGCGGCGTGCCGAACTGCTGGATGATGCCGTCCTTCATCACCGCCACCTTGTCGCCCAGGGTCATGGCCTCGATCTGGTCGTGGGTGACATACACCGTGGTGGTTTTCAGGCGCTGGTGCATCAGTTTCATTTCAGTGCGCATCTCGACCCGCAGCTTGGCATCGAGGTTGGACAGCGGCTCGTCGAACAGGTAGATCTTCGGCCGCCGCGCCAGCGCCCGGCCCATGGCCACGCGCTGTTGCTGGCCACCGGACAGCTGCGCCGGCTTGCGTGCGAGCAGGTGCTCGATCTGCAGCAATTTGGCCACCCGCGCCACTTCTTCATCGATGGCCGGCTGCGGCAGCTTGCGGATCTTCAGGCCGAATTCGATGTTCTCGCGCACGCTCATGGTCGGGTACAACGCGTAGGACTGGAACACCATGGCGATGTCGCGATCCTTGGGGCTCATGCCGCTGACGTCCTGGTCATCGATGAGGATCGCGCCGCCGGTGATGTTCTCCAGGCCAGCGATGCAGTTCATCAGGGTCGACTTGCCGCAGCCCGAGGGGCCGACCAGGATCAGGAATTCACCATCCTTGATCGACAGCTGGATGTCCTTGAGCGTGTCTGGCAGGCCGCTGCCGTAGGTCTTGTTCACATTGCGAAGTTCGAGCGTTGCCATGACTTACCCCTTGACCGCGCCGGCCGTGAGCCCGCGGACGAAATATTTGCCTGCCACCACGTAGACCAGCAGGGTTGGCAGGCCGGCGATCATCGCCGCCGCCATGTCGACGTTGTATTCCTTGGCCCCGGTGCTGGTGTTGACCAGGTTGTTCAGGGCCACGGTGATCGGCTGTGAGTCGCCGCTGGAGAACACCACGCCGAACAGGAAGTCGTTCCAGATCTGGGTGAACTGCCAGATCAGGCAGACCATGATGATCGGAGTCGACATCGGCAGGATGATGCGGCGGAAGATGGTGAAGAAGCCGGCGCCGTCCAGGCGCGCAGCCTTGACCAGGGCATCGGGGATGCTCACGTAGAAGTTGCGGAAGAACAGCGTGGTGAAGGCCAGGCCGTAGACCACGTGCACCAGCACCAGGCCAGTGGTGGTGCTGGCCAGGCCCAGCTTGCCGAGGGTGAACGACGCCGGCAGCAGCACCGTCTGGAACGGCAGGAAGCAGCCGAACAGCAGCAGGCCGAAGAACAGCTGCGAGCCGCGGAAGCGCCACATCGACAGCACGTAGCCATTCAGCGCGCCGATGGTGGTAGAGATCAGCACCGCCGGCACGGTGATCATGATCGAGTTCCAGAAGTAACCACTGACCGTGCCCCAGGCCTTGACCCAGCCAATGCCGGTGATCACGGCGGGCCAGCTCAGCAGGTTGCCGGTGCTGATGTCTTCCGGCGACTTGAAGCTGGTCAGCAGCATCACCACCAGCGGCACCAGGTAGAGCAGCACGGCGATCAGCAGCACCGCATGGATCGCGATGCGGCTCAGGCTCAGCGCTGGTTTTTCCGAAAGGCTATGCATGGCGCTTGCTCCGCAGTTCCGAGTACAGGTACGGCACGAGGATCGCGAGGATCGCCCCGAGCATCAGGATGGCACTGGCCGAGCCCATGCCCATCTGGCCGCGGCTGAAGGTGAAGGAGTACATGAACATCGCCGGCAGGTCGGAGGAGTAGCCCGGGCCACCGGCGGTCATCGCCGCCACCAGGTCGAAGCTCTTGATGGCGATGTGCGAAAGAATCATCAGCGAGCTGAAGAACACCGGGCGCAGGCTGGGCAGCACCACGGTCCAGTAGATGCGCGGCAGGCTGGCACCGTCGATCTGCGCGGCGCGGATGATCGACGGGTCGACCCCGCGCAGGCCGGCGAGGAACATCGCCATGATGAAGCCCGAGGCCTGCCATACGGCGGCGATCACCAGACAGTACACCACCCGGTCAGGGTCGATCAGCCAGTCCAGGCGAAAACCCTCCCAACCCCAGTCGCGCAGCAACTTGTCCAGGCCCATGCCGGGGTTGAGCAGCCATTTCCAGGCGGTACCGGTGACGATCATCGACAGCGCCATGGGGTACAGGTAGATGGTGCGGATGAAGCCTTCGCGGCGGATGCGCTGGTCCAGCAGCACGGCCAGCAGCACGCCGATGGCCAGGCTGATGGCGATGAACAGGCCACCGAACAGCATCAGGTTCTTGCTTGCCACCCACCAGCGGTCGTTGTCGAACAACCGGGCGTACTGCGCCAGGCCTGCCCATTTGTAGGTCGGCAGAAAGGTCGAGGTGGTGAAGGAAAGGACGAAGGTCCACAGGATGTAGCCGTAGAAGCCCACCAGGACGATGAACATGCTCGGCGCCAGCACCAGTTTCGGTAGCCAGCGCTGCAGAGCGTCCAGGGGGGAAGCCCGCAGTTGGGCGGTTGCTGTTGTCATGGGTCACCTTTCAGGCGCTGCCGCACTCTTTGTGGGAGCGGCCTTGCGTCGCGAAAGGGCTGCGTAGCAGCCCCGGGGCCGGATGAGCGAAGTGTTCTGAAAGGACTGCGCTGCCTGGTTTGGGGACCGCTCTGCGGTCCTTTCGCGACGCAAGGCCGCTCCCACAATCCAGACCGCGCAAGCCTTGAAGTCGCTTACTTGGCTGCTTTGATCGCCGCCGCCAGCTTCTTCGCCGCATCGGCCGGGTCGGCCTTGGGGTCGTTGATGTAGTTGGTCACCACATCGAAGAAGGCGCCCTGTACGGCCAGCGTGGTGGCCATGTTGTGCGCCATGCTCGGCTGCAGGCCGCCGGTCTTGGCGTCGGCGAGGAAGTCCTTGGCGGAGGTCTGGGCGCAGGCGTCAAAGCCGTACTTGCCCATGTCGGCAAGCATGTCGTTGCGCACCGGGATCGAGCCCTTGTTGATGCTGAAGACCTTCTGGAAGTCCTCGCCCAGGACCTTGCGGGCGATGTCCTGCTGGCCGGCAGCCGTGCCCTTGTCGTTCTGCTTGAACACCACCAGCGAGTCGATGTTGTACAGGAATGCCTTGTCAGTGCCGGGGAACGGCACGCACTGGTAATCCTTGCCGGCGGTCTTCTTGGCCAAGGTCCACTCGCTCTTGGCCCAGTCGCCCATGATCTGCATGCCGGCCTTGCCGTTGATGACCTTGGCTGCTTCGAGGTTCCAGTCCTGGCCCTTGCCGTCAGGGTCCATGTAGGTGGCGACTTTCTTGAGTTCGGCGAGCGACTTGACCATCTCGGGGCCGGTAAGGGCTTTTTCGTCCAGATCGACCAACGCTTTCTTGTAACCCTCCACCCCCATCACCGCCAGCACCACACTCTCGAAGACCGTGCTGTCCTGCCAGGGCTGGCCGCCATGGGCGAGTGGAATGAAACCGGCAGCCTTGAGCTTGTCGGCAGCGGCGTAGAATTCGTCGAGGGTGGTCGGTGCCTTGTCGATGCCGGCCTTCTTGAAGACCTCTGGGTTGATCCACAACCAGTTGATGCGGTGGATGTTGACCGGTACCGCGACATAGTCGCCGTCGTACTTCACGGTGTCAGCGACTTTCTTGTCGAGCAGCGAATCCCACTTTTCTTCCTTGGCGACGTCCTTGAGCACATCGGCGTCGAGCAGGCCGGTGGCGGCCCAGTCCTGGATGTCCGGCCCCTTGATCTGCGCGACGCCAGGCGGATTGCCCGCCACTGCGCGGCTCTTGAGCACGGTCATGGCCGTGGCGCCCCCGCCACCGGCGACAGCGCCGTCCTTCCAGGTGAAGCCGTCTTTCTCGACCTGGGCCTTGAGCACATCGACAGCCGCTTTTTCACCCCCGGAGGTCCACCAGTGGACAACTTCGACGCTGCCTTTGGATTCGGCGGCGGAGGCACTGAGCGGCAGGAGCGAGGCGAGGGAGATCGCGGCGGCGAGGCGGAGAGTGGAATTCATCGGAGTACCTTTCTTGTTGTTATGCCGGGCAAGTCGGTCGCTTGCATTGCATGGAGTCTAATCAGCGCGCCCGCATCGTCAGGTAACGAAGCGATGCGCGAATGTCATCGTTTGGTTACATAACGCGAAATGGCCGTCGCCAGGCTGGGGGCCAGTTGCAAACCCGGCAGCAGAACTGCCTGATAAGCGTGATAGAGATCCGGTTTACCCGCCCAGATGGTCGCGGCAGGCCGGTTGCCCGGGTCGAGTTCGTGGTGCCAGCTACCCGCTACCCGGTCGATGAAATGGCAGTCGATGAAGCCCCAGAAGCAACGGTACCAGCGCTCGTACTGCGCTTCGCCAGTACGGCGCAGCAAAGCCGCCGCGCTGGCACAGGCTTCGGCGTGCACCCAGTGCAGGCGCTCGCGCACTACAGGGCAATTGTCCCAGTCCAGGGTGTAGACGATGCCTTGGCTGCCATCGACGCTCCAGGCATCGCGGCAGGCACTGTCGAACAGACCACGGGCACACTCCAGCAGCCATGACGGTGCGTGCAGGCCGGCCAGTTCGCGAGCAGCTTCCAGATGCAGCAGCAGCCGCGCCCACTCGAAGGCATGGCCAGGCGTGGTGCCAAACGGTCGGAAGTGGTCGGCGGGATCATCGCGGTTGTAGTGCGGCAGTGGTTGCCAGTGCGCGTCGAAATGCTCGACGACCCAATAGTCGTTGGCTGCGGCATGAATGTGGATGATGCGCTCGGCGATGCGCAGGGCGCGATCGAGCCACAGCGTATCGCCAGTGACATCGGCCAGGGCCAGGAATGCCTCGGTGGCGTGCATGTTGCTGTTGGCGCCGCGATAGGCCTCCGCCTGCTGCCAGTCGCTGGAGAACGACTCACGCAAGGCGCCCTGTTCCTCGCTCCAGAACCGCGCTTCGAGGGTATGAATGGCATCCACCAGCAGCCCCTGAGCACCCACGGCGCCCGCAACCACTGCAGAGCTCGCAGCCAGCGCGACGAAGGCATGCAGGTAGGCGGCCTTGGTGCTGTCGCCCTGCCCTTGCGGGCGCGCGAACCAGCCACCGTGACGGGTGTCATGCAAGGCACCGCGCAAGGCGGTGACGCCGTGCTCGACCAACGGCAGGTAGCCGGGCACACCTTGCAGATGAGCCAGGGCGAAGCTGTGGGTCATGCGCGTGGTCTGCAGGGTTTCGCTGCCAGCCATGGGCTGCAGGCAACCCTCTGTATCGAGGCTGCCGAAGCCGTCAGGCAGCTGCGAAGCCCTGGCAAACGCCAGTAGGCGTTGCCCTTCTGCCTGCAGCCAAGCGGCATGCACGGTGGAGCCCAGCCAACTGCCGGGGGCCAGATCGGGGGTCTTCATGGGATAGCGCGTTCCTTGCGTGTCGTCGGGGAAGTCTAGCCAGCCGTCCTGGCCGGGATGTCACAAAGGGGGGCGGCTGTGTCACCAACTTGTGACACCGCTCAATCCGCACCTCTTGGCAGATAGAGCGTCACTCGCAAGCCACCTTCGCGCAGGTTGAGCAAGCTCACCTCGCCGCCATGGCTATGGGCAATATTGCGCGCGATGCCCAGGCCCAGCCCGTAGCCCTGTTGCTTGCCGGCCAGGCGGAAATGCGGCTCGAACACCTGCTCCATCTGCTGCTGCGGCACGCCGGGACCCTGGTCATCCACCTGCAAGGCAAAGCCCTCGGCGCTGTCGATGATGCGCAGGTGTGCCCGCTCGCCATACTTGATGGCATTGTCGATCAGGTTGCCGATACAACGGCGCAGGGCCAGTGGCTTACCCGGGTACGGTGACATGGCGCACCCTTCGACGGTAATACGGCCATCGCCCAGGTACGGCTCGGCGAGAATCTCCAGTACCTGGTTGAGGTCGACCGGCTCGATGTTTTCGTGGATGTCGGTGTCCTTCACGCACTGCAGGGCCCCTTTGACCAGCAGCTCCAGCTCGTCGAGGTCCTGGCTGAACTTGGCCTGCAGACGTTCGTCCTCGAGCAGTTCCACACGCAGGCGCAAGCGCGTGATGGGTGTGCGCAGGTCGTGGGAAATGGCGCTGAACAACTGGGAACGCTCGGTCAGGTAACGGCTGATGCGCTCGCGCATGCTGTTGAATGCCCGCCCCACTTCGACCACCTCGCTGCCGCCACCCTCGGCCACCGGCGCAACATCCGCGCCCAACGACAGTTCACGCGCAGCGCGTGCCAGGCGCTTGAGCGGCCAGCTCTGCCAGTGCACCAGCAAACCGATGAACAACAGCAACAAGGCGGTGGTCAGGACGATGAAGCCGATCTGCTGACGCGGCAGGCGTTCGGATTCGAGGCTGGTGTAGGGCTCGGGCAGCAAGGAGGCGATATACAGCCATTCGCCCTGGCCCAGGCGGATCTGGGTCACCAGCACCGGCGGGTTGAGCGGCTCCAGGGTCAGCGAGTAATGGGCCCACGAGCGCGGCAGCTCATCGAGCTTCAAGCCACTGTTGAAGATGCGCAGGTCATCGGGAGCGACGAATTCGACGGTGATTTCCATCTGCTCGCCGAGGCGTTCGTGCAGCACTTGCTGGAACACGTCGATCACCGCCTGCTTGCGTGGCGTGATGGGCAACACCGGCATGTCCAGCGGCTTGTCGTTGAGCGACACGAAAAAGCGCGTCCCCCCCATGTTGCGCAATTGATCTAGCACCATCGGCCGATAGGCCACCGGCAACGAGCGGAAGTAGCTGACGCTGGCGCTCATGGAATGGGCCAGGCTGCCGGCGCTGGCGCGCAGGCCCTGCAACTGGCTGGCACGCAGCTGGGCGACCCAGATCAGGCTCGACAGCCCCTGGGCCAACAGCACCACGAGCAAGGTCAGCAGCAGCATGCGCCCCAGCAGCGAGCGCGGCAGCAGGCGCCAGCGCCGCTCAGGAAGCGCAGCAGACATGGGCAGCCAGCAGGTAACCACTGCCACGCACGGTGCGGATCAACCGCGGCGGCTTGTCGGTGTCGCGCAGGCGCTGGCGCAGGCGGCTGACCGCCATGTCGACGATGCGGTCCAGCGGCATCGGCTCGCGGCCGCGGGTGGCGTTGCCGATGGTGTCGCGGTCAAGAATCTGCTGCGGGTGATCGAGAAACAGCTTGAGCAGGGCGAAGTCGGCACCGGACAGAATCACCTCTTCACCATCGCGGTGGAACAGGCGGTGGCTGATGGTATCCAGACGCCAGTCATCGAAGGCCAGCACGGCGCTGACCGGCGCCGCCTGGCCGAACTCGCTGCGGCGCAACAGGGCCTTGATCCGCGCCTGCAGTTCACGTGGGCTGAACGGCTTGCCCAGGTAGTCATCGGCACCCAGCTCCAAGCCGATGACGCGGTCAGCTTCATCGGAGCTGGCGGTCAGCATGATGATCGGCACCCTTGACTGGCGCGGGTGCTGGCGCACCCAGCGGCACAGGCTGAAGCCGTCTTCGTCGGGCAGCATGACGTCGAGGATCACCAGGTCGCAGGGGGTGTTTTCCAAAGCGCGGCGAAAGCCCTGGCCGTCAGCCTCGGCGTGGACCTGGAAGCCGGCCCGGCTCAGGTAGGTTTGCAGCAGTTCACGAATTTCCTGATCGTCGTCGACCATCAGGATGGACTTTCCGGCAGTGCTCAAGGTATCCCGCCCTCATTGTTGTCACAGGTCTTCGTCGCCTGCTGTTGGGGCCGCTTCGCGCCCCTTCGCGGGCACGCCCGCTCCCACATGGTCTGGCGTAGAACCTGTGGGAGCGGGCGCGCCCGCGAAGGGGCGCAAAGCGGCCCCAGTCAGTGTTCCAGCGCCTGCTGTAATGCCACCCCCGCACCCAGCAGTCCAGAAAATTCCGCAGTTACCAGCCACACCGGCACACCCGCGAAGTAACCACTCATGCAGCCCTTGTCGGCAAAGCTGGCAGCAAAACCGCTGCGCAGGAACAGCTCGGCAAAGCGTGGGATCACGCCGCCGACAATATAGACCCCACCACGCGCGCCCAGGGTCAGCACATTGTTACCGGCCACGCGCCCGAGGAATCGGCAGAACTGCTCGATCACCGCCAGCGCCCGTGGCTCGCCGCCCAGCGCCGCATCAGTGATCTGCGCCGGGGATGTGTGTCGGGGCGTGTCGCCGTCAAGCGCGCACATGGCCTGATACAAGCGCACCAGGCCACCGCCGCTGAGTACGGTCTCGGCGCTGACATGGCCGATCTGGCTGTGCATCTGCTGATGGATCGCTGCTTCGCGGACATTGCCCACCGGCAGGTCGACATGCCCGCCTTCACCCGGCAGCGCCTGCCAGTGCTGCTCGCCCAGGCGCAACAGGCTGCCGACGCCCAGGCCGGTGCCCGGGCCGATTACCAGTGCAGGCCGCGCCGGGTCCGCCTGGCCCGCGCAGACCTCACGGTACTCACCGGGTTGCAGACGGGTCATGCCCAGGGCCTGGGCAGAAAAGTCGTTGATCAACAGCAGGCGCTCGACCTGCAAGGTCTGGCAGAACGCCTTGTGGCTGAGCCGCCAGTGGTTGTTGGTGAAGCGGAATTCATCGCCATCGACCGGCCCTGCCACCGCCAGGCACACCGCCGCCAGGCCGCCACGGGCAATGCCGTGGCCTTGCAGGTAAGCCTCGATGGCCTGTTCCGGGCTGGTGTAGTCCACTGTGGCGAAGACCTTCACCTGGCACAGCTGGTTGTCACGCCACAACGCAAAGCGGGCATTGGTGCCACCGATGTCGCCAACCAGCAGGTCCTTCATTTTAGGTTCTCCAAGGCCGAGGTGAAGGCGCTCGCGCCCTGCTCTGCCGGGCTGAACGCCATGCGCATGAAGCCGAACAGCTCACGGCCGCAGCCCAGGTCGTTGCCCTGGGGCGCGGGCGGCAGGTCACGGCTGGCCAGTTCTTCTGCCGACACCGTCACCCGCAGCGTGCCTTCGACGCCATCGACCCGCACGATATCACCATCGCGCACGCGTGCCAGCGGACCACCGTCGAACGCTTCAGGGCAGACGTGGATGGCCGCCGGGATCTTGCCCGAGGCCCCCGACATGCGCCCGTCGGTCACCAGCGCGACCTTGTAGCCACGGTCCTGCAGCACGCCGAGGAACGGCGTCAGCTTGTGCAGCTCGGGCATGCCGTTGCAGCGCGGGCCCTGGAAGCGCACCACGGCCACGAAATCGCACTCCAGTTCACCGGCCTTGAAAGCGTCGGCCAGCGACTGCTGGTCATGGAACACCCGTGCTGGCGCTTCGACCACCTGATGTTCAGGCGCTACTGCCGAGACCTTCATCACGCCACGGCCAAGGTTGCCTTCCATCACCCGCAGGCCGCCTTCGGCCGAGAACGGCCGCGCCACCGGGCGCAGGATGCTCTCGTCCAGGCTTTGCTGCGGCCCTTCGCGCCACACCAGCTTGCCATTGTCGAGGAACGGCTCCTGGGTGTAGCGGCGCAGGCCGTGGCCAGCCACGGTGTTGACGTCTTCGTGCAGCAGGCCGGCGTCGAGCAGTTCACGGATCAGGAAGGCCATGCCGCCAGCGGCCTGGAAGTGGTTGATGTCGGCCTTGCCGTTGGGGTAGACGTGCGACAGGGTCGGCACCACCTCGGACAGGTCGGCCATGTCTTGCCAGGTCAGCTGGATGCCGGCCGCCTGGGCGATCGCCGGGATGTGCAGGGTGTGGTTGGTCGAGCCGCCAGTGGCGTGCAGCGCCACGATGGAGTTGACCAGTGCCTTCTCGTCGACGATCTCGCCCAGCGGCATGAAGCTGCCGCTGGCCTTGGTCATGCGCGTGACCTGTTGCGCCGCCTCGGCGGTCAGGGCATCGCGCAGCGGGGTATACGGGTTGACGAACGAGGCGCCTGGCAGGTGCAGGCCCATGACCTCCATCACCAGCTGGTTGGTGTTGGCGGTGCCGTAGAAGGTGCAGGTACCAGGGCTGTGGTAGGACTTCATTTCCGACTCCAGCAGTTCCTCGCGGCTGGCCTTGCCTTCGGCATAGCGCTGGCGCACGTCGGCTTTCTGCTTGTTGGAAATACCGGAGACCATCGGCCCGCCCGGGACGAAGATGGTCGGCAGGTGGCCGAAGCGCAACGCCCCCATCATCAGGCCGGGGACGATCTTGTCGCAGATGCCGAGCATCAACGCTGCGTCGAACATGTTGTGCGACAGCGCTACCGCAGTGGACATGGCGATCACTTCGCGGCTGGCGATCGCCAGCTCCATGCCCGGCTCACCCTGGGTCACGCCATCGCACATGGCCGGCACGCCACCGGCAAACTGGCCGACCGAGCCGACCTCGCGCAGGGCCTGCTTGATCTGGTCAGGGAAATGCAGGTACGGCTGGTGCGCCGAGAGCATGTCGTTGTAGGACGAGACGATGGCGACGTTGGCCGCGTTCATCAAGCGCAGGGTCTGCTTGTCCTCGGCGCCGCAACCGGCCACGCCATGGGCGAAGTTGGCGCACTGCAGGCTGGCACGCATGGGCCCGTCACTGGCCGCGCCACGAATCAGCTGCAGGTAGCGTTCGCGGGTGGCTCGGCTGCGTTCGATCAGCCGCTGGGTGACCTCAAGGATGCGCGGATGCATGTACTGGACTCCAGGCTAATTGTAAGGGCGGTTTACCGGGCATTTCCCCTCCAAACGATTGCGGCCTAGGCTCAAGGTAGAGGGGATCGCGATATCGGGGGAGGCACTGCGCCCAACCACTCGTTGTATGTTTAAACAAAATACTGCCATCAAAAAGGCTTGTTTTCTATCGGCAGGTGAATAATCTTGTAATTCCAACAACAAAACCGTTTCAGTGAAGCGCCTTTTTGCCACAGGTTTCACTCGGACCGCCAGAGGTACTGCCATGACCCTACGTATCGCCATCAATGGATTCGGCCGCATCGGGCGCAATGTCCTGCGCGCACTGTATACCCAAGGCTACCGCCAGGACCTGCAGGTCGTCGCCATCAACGACCTGGGTGACAGCGCGATGAACGCCCACCTGCTCAAATATGACAGCGTGCACGGCACATTCGATGCATTGGTCGAGGCCGACCATGAAAGCCTGACGGTCAATGGTGACCGTATCGCGGTCAGCGCCATCCGCAACCCGGCCGAACTGCCCTGGAAGGCCGAGGCGATCGACGTGGTGTTCGAATGCACCGGACTGTTCACCGACCGTGCCAAGGCCGCCGCGCACCTGGCCGCCGGCGCCGGCAAAGTGATCGTCTCGGCGCCGGGCAAGGGCGTCGATGCCACCGTGGTGTACGGGGTCAACCACGATATCCTGCGGGCTTCGCACCAGGTGATCTCCAACGCCTCGTGCACCACCAACTGCCTGGCACCGGTCGCCCAGGTGCTGCACCGCGAGTTCGGCATCGAACAGGGGCTCATGACCACCATCCACGCCTACACCAACGATCAGGTGCTGACCGACGTCTATCACAGCGACCCGTACCGCGCCCGCTCGGCTACCCAGTCGATGATCCCGAGCAAGACTGGCGCAGCCGAGGCCGTGGGCCTGGTGCTGCCGGAACTGGCCGGCAAGCTCACCGGCATGGCCGTGCGGGTGCCAGTGATCAACGTGTCGCTGGTCGACCTGACCGTCAACCTCAAGCGCGAGGCCACCGCCGAGCAGGTCAACCAACTGTTCCTCGAAGCCAGCCGGCACTCCAAGGTCCTCGGCTACAACGCCCTGCCGCTGGTGTCGTGCGACTTCAACCACAACCCGCTGTCGTCGATCTTCGATGCCAACCATACCCGCGCCAACGGGCGGATGCTCAAGGTATTGGCCTGGTATGACAACGAGTGGGGGTTCTCCAACCGGATGCTGGACAACTGTTTGGCCTTGGCCAACGCCCGCTGAACCTGCAGGATGGAGCTGCCTTTGTGGGAGCGGCCTTGTGTCGCGAAAGGGCTGCAAAGCAGCCCCATATTATTTGCACCGCTGCTGATGCCTGGGGGCCGCTTTGCGGCCCTTTCGCGACACGAGGCCGCTCCCACACAAAGCAAAGCGACTATCCGCCTACTCACAATCTTTACCTTTTCCTAACAATTCCAGGCTTGACCTGACCACGAGATGATAAGCATTATCATTAACCTTTCGTCGGCCAGGTCACCCCGTGAGTCAGTCCCGGTTCAACTCCGTCTTCCTCGTCCAGCGCCTTTCCCTGCTGCGCACCCTGCAACGCATGGTAGGCAACCCCAGCACCGCCGAGGACCTGCTGCAGGAAACCTACCTGCGGGTGTCCCGCGCCTTGGGCGAACGGCCCATCGAACACCTCGAGCCCTTCGTGTTCCAGACCGCCCGCAACCTCGCCCTGGACCACCTGCGCACGCGGCGGGTGCAGTCGCGCATGCTGGTCGACGATGTGCCCGACGAGGTGCTGCACAATGTCGCCTCCCCGCTGGGCAGCAGCGAGGACGCCGCCCACGCCGAACAACTGCTCAAGCACCTGAGCGTCAGCCTCAACCAGCTGACCGAGCGCCAGCAGCGTATTTTCATCCTCAGCCGCCTGCATGGCGCCAGCTACCTGGAAATTGCCGAGCAACTGCAGGTCTCGGCCAGCACGGTACAGAAGGAACTGAAACTGATCATGGCGATCTGCATGGGCGTGGCCGACCGTCTCAAATGAGCCGACCGCAGGCGTGCCAAATGCGGCATGGCGCTTGCCATGCTTCGCCCAAGCCTTGATCATTCGCAAAAATACCTGCAAGGACCCACCGTGACCGACAGCCCCGTCACTCGCCCGCCAGCCACCGGGCCCGACGCCCGCGCCCGTGCGCTGGACGAGGCGCTGGACTGGCTCGTTCGCCTGCAGTGCGCCAGCGAAGCCGACACCCTCGCTTTCGAGCAATGGCTCAGCGCAGCCCCCGAAAACGCCGAGGCCTATGTCGAGGCCGAAGCCTTGTGGAACGGCACCCCGCTGCGCCAGGCCGCCATGCACATGCACCAGCACCAGCGCCGCTCGCTGCGCGGTCGCCTGCGCGCGCACTGGAAACCACTGGCGACCGCCGCCGTGCTGCTGGTCGGGCTGTTTACCTTCGGCAACCTGCCGGTGCGCCTGCAGGCAGACCACCTGACGGTGGTTGGTGAACGCCAGCGCCTGGAGCTGGATGACGGCGCCAAGGTCCTGCTCAACACCAATTCCGCCTTCGCCAGCGATCAACAAGGTGGCCGTCAGGTCGCACGCCTGCTGCAAGGCGAGGCGTACTTCCAGGTGCCCGGTGGCGCCCAGTTGCCGCTGGAAGTGCAGGCAGGCCCCGTGCGTGCACAGGTGCGCGACACCGATTTCGCCGTGCGCTACCTTGACGGCGAGGCACAGGTTCGCGTGCAGCGCGGCGACGTCGACCTGCAGGGGACCCTCGACCAGCGCATCCGCCTCAGTGCCGGCGACAGCATCAGTGTCGGCCCGCAGGGCTTCGGCCAGCGCCAGCGCCCGGACATGCACAAGGACCTGGCCTGGGTCGACGGCCGCCTGGTGTTCGAGAATTGCCCGTTGAGCCAGGTGCTGGCCGAAGTGCGGCGCTATTACCCCGGCTGGATCATCAACCGCAACGATCACCTCGGCGACATGGCGGTCACCGGCAACTACCGCCTCGACCAGCCGCTGGAAACGCTACGCGCCCTGGCCCACATCACCTCGGCACAGCTGCACGAATTCCCTGCAGTGGTGATCATCAACTGACCTGTAAGTTTTTTTACGCGATCGCGTAGCCCCGCCCGTCTCGTTATAGCCAATGCAACTGATTCTTGTTTCAAAGCAAGAACGGTCATCACCTATAACAGTTCGCGCGTCAGGGAGCGCTTTCGATGTCCACAGGTCCATCTCGCCCGTCCACCCTTCCCCGCCGTACCGGCCAGCTGTCGCTGCTGACACTGGCTCTGCTCGCCAGCGGTGCCTGCAGCCTGCCGGCGCTGGCCGCCGAACCGGCCCAGGCCAGCAGCCCGCGCATGGGCGACTACCGCTTCAGCATCGCCCAGCAGCCGCTGGTCGAAGCGATCAATGCCTTCAGCAAGGTCACTGGCTGGCAAGTCGGCTTCAGCGCCGAACTGGCCGACGGCGTGGCATCGCCGGGTGTACAGGGTTCGCTGGCGCCGGAAGCCGCACTCAAGCGCCTGCTCCAGGGCACCGGCCTGGGCTTCCGCAAGATCAGCAACGGCAACGTGGTGCTCGAACGCCAGTCGGCGGGCAACGTCATTGCACTGCAGCAGATGACCGTCAGCGCCACCCGCAGCGCCCAGGACGTGAGCCAGGTGCCGAGCACCGTGAGCGTGCAAACCCGCGAGCAACTGGACCGGCAGAACGTCAACAATATCCAGGAACTGGTGCGTTACGAACCGGGTGTGTCGGTGGGGGGCACCGGTCAGCGCAGTGGCCTGAACGGCTACAACATTCGCGGTATCGACGGTGAGCGTGTGCTCACCCAGGTCGATGGCGTGTCGATCCCCGACAGCTTCTTCTACGGCCCTTACGCCCAGACCCAGCGCAACTACGTCGACCCCGAAATCGTCAAGCGCGTGGAGATTCTCCGCGGCCCGGCTTCGGTGCTGTACGGCAGCAATGCCATCGGCGGCGCGGTGAGCTACTTCACCCTCGACCCGGACGACATCATCAAGCCTGGCAAAGATGTGGGCGCACGCCTGAAGACCGGCTACAGCTCGGCCGATGAGAGCTGGCTGACCTCGGCTACCGTGGCTGGCCGCACGGGTGATTTCGACGGCCTGCTGCACCTGAGCCAGCGCAACGGTCACGAGACCGAATCCTACGGTAGCCACGGCGGCACCGGCCTGTCGCGCACCGAGGCCAACCCGGAAGACGTGCGCACCACCAACGTGCTGGCCAAGCTCGGCTGGAACTACGCCGACGATGCCCGCCTGGGGCTGACCTACGAGCGTTACAAGGATGACCGCGACCAGAACATCCTCAGCGCCGTCGGGGGCCCGTTCACCAACGGCACCGGCCTGGGCATGTACCGCAGCCGCACCGGCAACGACACCGTGACCCGCGAACGCTTCGGCATCAACCATGAGTTCGGCCTGGATTCGCTGGTCGCCGACCACATCAAATGGAGCCTGAACTACCAGGTGGCCAAGACCGACCAGAGCACCGAGGAAGTCTACTTCCCGTTCAGCCGCACCGTGCTGCGCACCCGCGACACCACCTACAAGGACCGCCAGTGGGTGTTCGACGCCCAGCTGGACAAGGCCTTCAGCATCGGCACCACCGACCACCTGCTGACCTACGGCACCACCCTCAAGCACGAGAAGGTCACCGGTTCGCGCAGTGGCACCGGCACCTGCCTGGCAGTCGGTGGCACCTGCCGCGCCATCGGCCAGGTCAGCACCAGCGATGCCCAGGCGCTGGTCAGCGACTTCCCGGACCCGACCGTGAACACCTACAGCCTGTTCGTGCAGGATGAAATCCGCTGGAACAACTGGACCTTCATGCCCGGCGCGCGCTACGACTACACACGCATGGAGCCGAAGTTCACCGAGGAGTTCCTGCGTGGCATCCAGGGCTCAGGCACCGCCCCGAGCAGCCTCGACGACTCGGACAAGAAGTGGCACCGCGTCTCGCCCAAGTTCGGCCTGACCTACGCCTTCAACGACAACTACACCTGGTACGGCCAGTACGCCGAAGGCTTCCGCACCCCGACGGCCAAGTCGATGTACGGGCGCTTTGAAAACCCGACCTTGGGCTACAGCGTGCAGGGCAACCCCGGGCTCGAACCGGAAAAGAGCAAGAGCTACGAAACCGGCCTGCGCGGCAACTTTGACGCCGGTAACTTCGACGTGGCGGTGTTCTACAACAAGTACCGCGACTTCATCGACGAAGATGCCGTGCAGTCGGCCAACCTGGAAACCACGTTCCAGGCCAACAACATCAAGCACGCCACCATCAAGGGCGCCGAGATCAAGGGCCGCCTGAACCTCGACCACTTCGGTGCGCCGCAGGGGCTGTACACCCAGGGCTCGATCGCCTACGCCTATGGCCGCAACGATGACAACGGCCAGCCGCTGAACAGCGTCAACCCACTGACCGGCGTGTTCGGCCTGGGTTACGAGCAGCCGAACTATGGTGGCCTGCTGAGCTGGACCCTGGTCAAGCGCAAGACCCGTGTCGACGACACCACGTTCTTTGCGCCGGACGGCCAGAGTTCGCAATTCCGCACCCCGGGCTACGGCGTACTGGACCTGAGCGGCTTCTACAAGGTGACCGACGACGTCACCGTCAACGCCGGGCTGTACAACCTGACCGACAAGAAATACTGGCAGTGGGATTCGGTGCGTGGCTACGACGGCCAGGGTGAAGCTGGCGTGACCCAGCCGGCCAACCTCGACCGCCTGACCATGCCGGGGCGCAACTTCGCCGTCAATGTGGTGTGGGATATCTGACTGTAGGAGCGGCCTTGTGTCGCGAAAGGGCTGCGCAGCAGCCCCAGATGATTCCGTAGCACTGCAAGACCCTGGGGCCGCTTTGCGGCCCTTTCGCGACACAAGGCCGCTCCTACAAGAGCCTGTCATCGCGAAACACCACAAAATCCCAGTTTTTTTACTGTCCCCGCCCCGCTGTTTCGTCTTGTCACTAGACGCCCTCATTTACCAAGGACACCCCTATGACCGACCGCCCAGCCCTGCGCTCGCAACGCCTGAACCAGGCCACCCACGCTCCGCACAGTGAGCTCGACGCCCTGGTCAAATCCCACGCGCCATTCGACAGCCGCGAAAGCTTCGCCCGCTTCGTCGTCGCCCAATACCTGTTCCAGGCCGAACTGCAGGCCCTGTACAACGACCCGCAACTGATCGCCATCGTCCCTGACCTGGCCGAGCGCTGCCGCGCCGATCAAGCCCGCCTGGACCTCGCCGACCTGAACACCGAAGTCCCGGCCGCCGTGCCCGGCGCCCTGCACAATCCGACCCTGGGTGAAGCCATGGGCTGGATCTTCGTCTCGGAAGGCTCCAAACTTGGCGCTGCGTTTCTGATCAAGCGTGCCGTGGCGCTGGAATTGTCCGACAGTTTCGGTGCCCGCCACCTCGGCGAGCCGGCCGGTGGCCGTGCCGAAGGCTGGAAGCAGTTCACCCGTATCCTTGATGGCCTGGAGTTGTCGCCCGAGGAAGACGCCGCCGCCGAGCGTGCGGCGGTTGCCGCCTTCGAGCGCTTCACCGAACTGCTCAAGCATGCCTACGCCGCCGACGCCGCGCTGGCCTGAGACGCATCAACCGGCCACCTCTCCGGTGGCCGGACGTTTTTTGCAGTGAGACCATGACCCGACCCGCCCGCTCGAAACTGTCCCGCCTGCTGTATGGCATCCTGGCTTACGTAAGCTTGGGGATAGGCCTGGTCGCCATCGTCATCCCCGGCCTGCCGACCACCGAGTTCATCCTGCTGGCTGCCTGGGCCGCGACGCGCAGTTCGCCGCGCCTGTCTGCCTGGCTGGAGAACCATCGGCTGTTCGGGCCGATCCTGTACAACTGGCGCAACGGCAAGGTGATCCAGCGTCGTGCCAAGGTCAGCGCCACCGTCAGCATGCTGCTTTGTGCATGCCTGATGCTGGTCTTCCTCGAGCACCACTGGCCGGTGTTTCTGGCGATTGCCGGCATGACCCTGGGCAACCTGTGGATCTGGTCGCGCCCCGAACAGCCCTGCCCCGCTGCCTCACAAGCTCAACAGCCCTGAATAGAGCAGGTAGGCAGCCAGTGCCGCCCCCGCCAGCACTGCCGCGAAAATCAGCTTCTCCCAGGTGGTGAACAGCGTCTGCCCTTGCTCGTGCTTGGCCCGGGCAAAGAGGATCACCCCTGGGGCATAAAGCAATGCCGACAGTAGCAGGTACTTGAGGCCGCCCGCGTACAGCAGCCACACCGCATACAGCAGCGCCAGCGCGGCCACCAGCAGGTCCTTGCGCCGCAGCCCTGCCTGCCCTTCGTAGCTTTCCCCGCGCCAGGCCAGCAGCACGGCATAGGCCGCCGACCACAGGTACGGCACCAGGATCATCGATGATGCCAGGTAGATCAGGCTGGTGTAGGTGCCCTCTGAAACCAGCGTGATCAGCAGGAAGCCCTGGATCATGCAGTTGGTCAGCCACAGGGCGTTGGCCGGCACGTGGTTGACGTTCTCCTTGGCCAGGAAGCGCGGCATGGTCTTGTCACGCGCTGTGGCATAGAGGATCTCGGCACACAACAGTGCCCACGAGAGCAAGGCACCCAGCAACGAGACCGCCAGGCCAATGCTGATCAGCAAGGCCCCCCAAGGGCCGACGATATGCTCCAGCACCGAGGCCAGCGACGGGTTCTGCAATCCGGCCAGCTCCGGCTGGGTCATCACCCCCAGCGACAGCACGTTGACCAGCACCAGCAGTGCCAGCACGCCGAGAAAACCGATCACCGTGGCTTTGCCGACATCGGAGCGGCGCTGCGCCCGCCCGGAATACACGCTGGCGCCCTCGATACCGATGAACACGAACACCGTGACCAGCATCATGTTGCGTACCTGGTCCAGCACATTGCCGAACTGCGGGTTGCTCAGGCCCCAGATATCACGGGTGAAGATATCGGCACGGAAGGCAAAGGCGGCGATGACCACGAAGATCAGCAATGGCACCACCTTGGCCACGGTGGTCACCTGGTTGATGAACGCCGCTTCCTTGATGCCACGCAGCACCAAAAAGTGCACCGCCCACAGCAGTAACGAAGCGCAGCCGATGGCAATCGGCGTGTTGCCTTCGCCAAACACCGGGAAGTAGAAGCCCAGGGTGCTGAACAGCAGCACGAAGTAACCCACGTTGCCCAGCCAGGCGCTGATCCAGTAACCCCAGGCGGATGAGAACCCCATGTACTCGCCGAAGCCGGCCTTGGCGTAGGCGTACACCCCAGAGTCCAGCTCGGGCTTGCGGTTGGCCAGGGTCTGGAACACGAAGGCCAGCGCCAGCATGCCTACCGCCGTGATTGCCCAGCCGATCAGCACAGCGCCGACATCGGCACGGGCGGCCATGTTCTGTGGCAGCGAGAAGATGCCGCCACCAATCATCGAGCCCACCACCAGGGCAATCAATGCACCCAGTCGCAGCTTTTGTCCCGGTTCGCTCATGGGGCTTCCTTTTTTCCGTGCTGTCATGTGTTTGCAACAGCCATGGGCGCCATATAAATGCTGTTACTTATATGGCCAAAGCCATTAAACCTATAGCATTAATAACCATAATGTCTATCGCCACATCCCTGTAAAAACTAGCAGCTGCCAAGCAACTAGAAAAGAATCTGATAAAACTCGAAATTCTTGTCAAAAATTTGCGAAAGCGGCAAAAGCGGCTAGTTTCAGTGTTCGCAGGCCAAACAGAGCGTTTGCTCTAGTAGGACATGGAGGTGCCAGCGCGCAAGGCCTGCAGCAGAGCTGTCGGCACTCTCCAGGAGTAACGTGTGGGAAATTTCCTACCCTCACGTCGCGATGACATGACCTGAGTCAGCTCATCGCACAGGCGTCAGATTTATTCTGTCGTCAACTTTCTCCTGGCAGGAGTTGTTAAATGTCTGATTCATCCGGAAAACTAAAACTCGGCGCGTTAGTTGCCCTCGTAGTCGGTTCGATGATTGGCGGCGGAATCTTCTCGCTGCCGCAAAACATGGCCGCCAGTGCAGGGGTTGGTGCGGTACTGATTGGCTGGGCGATCACTGCGGTCGGCATGCTGACCCTGGCGTTCGTGTTCCAGACCCTGGCCAACCGCAAGCCTGACCTGGACGGCGGCGTATACGCCTACGCCAAGGCCGGCTTCGGCGACTACATGGGCTTTTCTTCAGCCTGGGGCTACTGGATCAGTGCCTGGCTGGGCAACGTCGGTTACTTCGTGCTGCTGTTCAGCACCCTCGGTTACTTCTTCCCGATCTTCGGTGAAGGCAACACCCCGGCGGCGATCATCGGTGCCTCGGTGCTGCTCTGGGCCGTTCACTTCCTGGTACTGCGTGGCATCAAGGAAGCGGCGTTCATCAACCTGGTCACCACCGTGGCCAAGGTCGTGCCGCTGGTGCTGTTCGCCCTGATCTGCCTGTTCGCCTTCAAGCTCGACATCTTCACCGCCGACATCTGGGCGGTGGGCACGCCAGACCTGGGCAGCGTGATGAACCAGGTGCGCAACATGATGCTGGTCACCGTGTGGGTGTTCATCGGCATCGAGGGCGCCAGCATCTTCTCGTCCCGGGCGGAAAAACGCTCCGACGTCGGTAAGGCCACGGTCATCGGCTTCGTCACCGTGCTGCTGTTCCTGGTCCTGGTCAACGTGCTGTCGCTGGGCATCATGACCCAACCGGAACTGGCCAAGCTGCAGAACCCGTCGATGGCCGCCGTGCTTGAGCACGTGGTCGGTCACTGGGGCGCGGTGCTGATCAGCGTCGGCCTGATCATCTCGCTGCTCGGGGCCCTGCTGTCGTGGGTGCTGCTGTGCGCCGAGATCATGTTCGCCGCCGCCAAGGACCACACCATGCCGGAGTTCCTGCGCCGCGAGAACGCCAACCATGTGCCGGCCAACGCCCTGTGGCTGACCAACGCCATGGTGCAGATCTTCCTGGTCATCACCCTGTTCTCCAGCAGTACCTACCTGTCGCTGATCTACCTCGCCACCTCGATGATCCTGGTGCCTTACCTGTGGTCGGCTGGCTATGCCTTCCTGCTGGCACTGCGCAGCGAAACCTACGAGCAGGCCCTTGCCGAGCGGCAGAAGGACCTGATCATCGGCGGCATCGCGCTGTTATACGCCATCTGGCTGCTGTATGCCGGCGGCGTGAAATACCTGCTGCTCTCGGCCCTGCTCTATGCCCCTGGCGTGATCCTGTTCGCCAAGGCCAAGCGTGAAGTAGGCCAACCGATCTTCACCAACGTGGAAAAACTGATCTTCGCAGCCGTGGTCATCGGCGCCCTGGTGGCAGCCTTCGGCCTGTATGACGGCTTCCTGACCCTTTGACCCACGTCTTCGTTCAATTGGAGGAATGAAACCATGTCCGCTGAAAAACAGAAGTACGGTGTCCACTCCGAAGCCGGCAAACTGCGCAAGGTAATGGTTTGCGCACCGGGCCTGGCGCACAAGCGGCTGACGCCAAGCAACTGTGACGAGCTGCTGTTCGACGACGTGATCTGGGTCGACCAGGCCAAGCGTGACCATTTCGACTTCGTCACCAAGATGCGCGAGCGCGGCGTCGACGTGCTGGAAATGCACAACCTGCTGACCGACATCGTCCAGCAACCCGAGGCCCTGAAGTGGATCCTCGACCGCAAGATCACCGATGACACCGTCGGCGTGGGCCTGAAAAACGAAGTGCGCAGCTGGCTCGAAGGCCTCGATCCGCGCCACCTGGCCGAGTTCCTGATCGGCGGTGTGGCAGGCCAGGACCTGCCACAGAGCGAAGGCGCCGATGTGGTCAAGATGTACAACGACTACCTGGGCCACTCCAGCTTCATCCTGCCGCCGCTGCCCAACACCCAGTTCACCCGCGACACCACCTGCTGGATCTATGGAGGCGTGACGCTGAACCCGATGTATTGGCCAGCACGTCGCCAGGAAACCCTGCTGACCACCGCCATTTACAAGTTCCACAAGGAGTTCACCAACGCCGACTTCGAAGTCTGGTACGGCGACCCTGACAAGGAGCATGGCTCGTCCACCCTCGAAGGTGGCGATGTGATGCCAATCGGCAACGGCATCGTACTGATCGGCATGGGCGAGCGTACCTCGCGTCAGGCCATCGGCCAGTTGGCCCGCAACCTGTTCGCCAAGGGCGCGGTCAGGGAAGTCATCGTCGCCGGCCTGCCGAAGTCCCGCGCCGCCATGCACCTGGACACCGTGTTCAGCTTCTGCGACCGCGACCTGATCACGGTCTTCCCGGAAGTGGTGAAAGAGATCGTGCCGTTCATCATTCGTCCAGACGAAAGCAAGCCCTACGGCATGGACGTGCGCCGCATCAACAAGTCGTTCATCGAAGTGGTCGGCGAGCAACTTGGGCTCAAGAATGGCCTGCGCGTGGTCGAGACCGGCGGCAACAGCTTCGCCGCCGAACGCGAACAGTGGGATGACGGCAACAACGTGGTGGCCATCGAGCCAGGCGTGGTCATCGGCTACGACCGCAACACCTACACCAACACCTTGCTGCGCAAGGCCGGCATCGAGGTCATCACCATCAGCGCCGGCGAGCTGGGCCGGGGCCGTGGCGGCGGCCACTGCATGACCTGTCCGATCGTGCGCGACCCAATCGACTACTAACGCCCATCACGCCCGGCCGCACTCACGAAGTGGCGGCCGGGACATCACCGAATTCAAGGAGAAAAGTCATGGCGTTCAACATTCACAACCGCAACCTGCTCAGCCTCGAACACCACACCACCCGCGAGTTGCGCTACCTGCTGGACCTGTCCCGCGACCTCAAGCGCGCCAAGTACACCGGCACCGAGCAGCAGCACCTGAAGGGCAACAACATTGCCCTGATCTTCGAGAAGACCTCGACCCGCACCCGCTGCGCCTTCGAAGTCGCCGCCTATGACCAGGGCGCCAACGTCACCTACATCGACCCCAACTCCTCTCAGATCGGCCACAAGGAAAGCATGAAGGACACCGCCCGCGTGCTCGGGCGCATGTACGATGCCATCGAGTACCGCGGCTTCAAGCAGGAAATCGTCGAAGAGCTGGCCAAGTTTGCCGGCGTGCCGGTGTTCAACGGCCTGACCGACGAATACCACCCGACCCAGATGATCGCCGACGTGCTGACCATGCGTGAGCACAGCGACAAGCCGCTGCACGACATCAGCTACGCCTATCTGGGCGACGCCCGCAACAATATGGGCAACTCGCTGCTGCTGATCGGCGCCAAGCTCGGCATGGATGTGCGCATCGCCGCGCCGAAGGCGCTGTGGCCACATGACGACCTGGTCGAGCGTTGCCACAAGTACGCCGAAGAAAGCGGCGCGCGCATCACCCTGACCGAAGACCCCAAGGCCGCAGTCAAGGGCGTCGACTTCATCCACACCGACGTCTGGGTCTCGATGGGCGAGCCGATCGAAGCCTGGGGCGAGCGCATCAAGCAGCTCAAGCCCTATCAGGTGAACAAGGATCTGATGAAGGCCAGCGGCAACCCACGGACCAAGTTCATGCACTGCCTGCCGGCGTTCCACAACTCCGAGACCAAGGTCGGCAAGCAGATTGCCGAACAGTATCCGGACCTGGCCAACGGCATCGAAGTGACCGATGACGTGTTCGAGTCGCCGGCGTGCATCGCCTTCGAGCAGGCGGAAAACCGCATGCACACCATCAAGGCGATCCTGGTTTCGACCCTGGCTGACCTGTAAGCCGGCTGCGCCGCCCTTGCCCATGGGGGCGGCGCCCTTCCCTCTTCGTTAAAGGACATTCCCCATGCGTATCGTTGTTGCATTGGGCGGCAACGCCCTGCTGCGCCGTGGCGAGCCCATGACCGCTGACAACCAGCGCGCCAATATCCGCACCGCCACCGAGCAGATCGCCAAGATTCACCCCGGCAACGAACTGGTCATCGCCCACGGCAACGGCCCCCAGGTCGGCCTGCTGTCGCTCCAGGGCATGGCCTACAAGCCCGACGAAGCCTACCCGCTCGACGTGCTCGGTGCCGAAACCGAAGGCATGATCGGCTACATGATCGAACAGGAGCTGGGCAACCTGCTGGCCTTCGAAGTGCCGTTCGCCACCCTGCTGACCCAGGTGGAAGTGGACGCCAACGACCCGGCCTTCAAGGACCCGAGCAAGTTCATCGGCCCGGTCTACAGCAAAGAAGAGGCCGAGCGCCTGGCCAAGGAAAAAGGCTGGGTGGTCAAGGCCGACGGCGACAAGTACCGCCGCGTGGTCGCCAGCCCGAAACCCAAGCGCATCTTTGAAATCCGCCCGATCAAGTGGCTGCTGGAGAAGAGCAGCATCGTGATCTGCGCCGGTGGCGGCGGCATCCCCACCATGTACGACGAGAACAAGAAGCTCAAAGGCATCGAGGCGGTGATCGACAAGGACCTGTGCTCGGCGCTGCTGGCCGAACAGCTGGAAGCCGACCTTCTGGTAATCGCCACCGACGTCGATGGCGCCTACATTGACTGGGGCAAGCCGACCCAGAAAGCCATCGCCCAGGCCCACCCAGACGAACTCGAACGCCTCGGCTTTGCCGCCGGCTCCATGGGGCCGAAGGTGCAGGCAGCCTGCGACTTTGCCCGCCACACCGGCAAGGTGGCGGTGATCAGCTCGCTGGAAAATATCGAGGGCATCGTCAAAGGTGTCGCTGGTACCCGCGTGAGTACCGAAAAGCCGGGTATCAGCTACCGTTGATTGCAGTGGGCGGGCTTACGGGGCCCGCCATTTTCACCTTCCCAAGGAGTCTGCCATGGCCAAGTACGAGCCAGGTCATGTACACATCGAGCGCACCGCGCTGAACCCGGCTGATCACAGTTACGACCTCAAGGTCGATTACGAAGCGGTCTCGGACCCCAAGGAAGGCAGGGGTATCCAGTTCCACATGCACGGCAGCATCGAAGGCAAGTCGGTAGAAGAAAAGTTCTTCCTGGCCAAGGATCAAGTACTACCCAGTTTCCTCATGCAATTGTCTCGCAGAGCCCAGTCATACCTGCCGCCCCCGAAGAAATTCGAGAACCTGGGTTCGCCGCACAAGATCTATGACTGGATGTTCAAGGACATTCGCGAAAAGCTCGATGTGAAGTCGGGCGACCCGATCAAGCCTGAACATCTGGAGTGATTCGAGAACCTGGGGCTGCTTCGCAGCCCTTTCGCGACACAAGGCCGCTCCCACAGGTACAGCACAGCCTGTGAAATCCACGCTGTACCTGTGGGAGCGGCCTTGTGTCGCGAAAGGGCCGCAAAGCGGCCCCGGCGATGTTAAGGCATACTACTGCCCTCCCCGGCCACAACCCCCGCCTCCCCCATGCGCATCCACGTCAGCTTCATCGACCGCGTCGGCATCACCCAGGAAGTCCTCGCCCTGCTCGGTGCCCGCAACCTCAACCTGGACGCCGTGGAGATGGTCCCGCCAAACGTCTACATCGACGCCCCGACCCTCAGCCCGGCGGTCCTCGAAGAACTCCACGACGCGCTGTTCGAAGTCCGTGGCGTGCAATCGGTGGACGTGGTCGACATCCTCCCCGGCCAGCGCCGCCACCTGCAGCTCGACGCCCTGCTGGCGGCCATGAGCGACCCGGTGCTGGCGGTCGACAGCGCCGGCAAGGTATTGCTGGCCAACCCGGCGCTGATCGCCCTGTGCGGCCGCGAGTCCGCCGGGCGCACGGTAGGCGAACTGTTCAACGACCCCGACCTGCTGCAGGCGCTGCTGGACAACAACTTCCACCTGCCGATGCGCGAGATGCAGCTCAACGGCCAGAGCCTGCTGCTGGACGCCTCGCCGATCACCAACGCCGGCGGCCTGTTGACGCTGTATGCGCCCAACCGCATGGGCGAACGCCTGTCGGCCCTGCACCACGACCATGCAGAAGGCTTCGACGCACTGCTTGGCGAGTCACCGGCGATTCGCACGCTCAAGGCCCGCGCCCTGCGCGTGGCGGCCCTCGATGCACCGCTGCTGGTGCACGGCGAAACCGGTACCGGCAAGGAACTGGTGGCCCGCGCCTGCCATGCCATCAGCAGCCGCCACACTGCGCCATTCCTCGCCCTCAACTGCGCCGCGCTGCCCGAGAGCCTGGCCGAGAGCGAACTGTTCGGCTACGCACCTGGTGCCTTCACCGGTGCCCAGCGCGGCGGCAAGCCGGGGCTGATGGAGCTGGCCAACCAGGGCACGGTGTTTCTCGACGAGATCGGCGAAATGTCTCCCTACTTGCAGGCCAAACTGTTGCGCTTTCTCAGCGACGGCAGCTTCCGCCGGGTGGGCGGCGACCGCGAGGTGAAGGTGGATGTGCGCATCATCAGCGCCACTCACCGCGACCTCGAACGCATGGTCGCCGAAGGTAGCTTCCGTGAGGATCTGTTCTACCGCCTGAATGTGCTCAACCTGCAGGTACCGCCGCTGCGTGATCGTGGCCAGGACATCCTGATGCTGGCGCACTACTTCATGCAGCAGGCCTGCACGCAGATCCAGCGTCCACCTTGTCGCCTGACCCCGGCCACGCATTCGGCATTATTGGCCAACCCTTGGCCGGGCAACGTGCGCCAGCTGCAGAACGTGATCTTCCGTGCGGCGGCCATCTGCGAAAGCAACCTGGTGGATATTGGCGACCTGGATATCGCCGGGACTTCGGTGGCGCGCGGGCAGGATGGCGACGTGGCGAGCCTGGAGCAGGCGGTGGGGGACTTCGAGCGTGAACTGCTGCAGCGCCTGTACGCCAGCTACCCCTCGACCCGGCAACTGGCCGGGCGACTGCAAACTTCGCACACCGCCATTGCGCAACGCTTGCGCAAATACGGTATTCCGGGAAGAAGCTAAAACTTTATACCGCTTGATTTCAGATTATCCCTACAGGTCAGGCCAATACTTCAACAAGTACTGCTGCGAAAATGGCGCTCTTCACTGTTGATGGAGAGAGAGCGCCTCTCATGCTTGAACTCGACTTCTATGGCACATTGGTCGCCGCCTCACTGGTACTGTTATTGGGCCATGGGTTGGTGACACGTGTTGCTGTCCTGCGAACCTACAATATCCCCGAACCTGTAGCAGGCGGCCTGGTCGTTGCCCTGATCTTGCTGGTGTTACGCAGTTTCGACCTGAAAGTGCAGTTCGACACTTCATTGCAAGCACCATTGATGCTGGCGTTCTTCGCCACCATCGGCCTGAACGCGGACTTCGCCAGTTTGAAAAAGGGCGGGCGCGTGGTCGGAGTCTTCCTGGTCGTGGTGACCGGCTTGCTGCTGGTGCAGAACGCCATGGGCATCGGCCTGGCCACAGCGTTGGGGCTGGACCCGCTGATGGGTCTGCTGACCGGCTCCATCACGCTGTCCGGCGGCCATGGCACGGGCGCGGCCTGGAGCAGCACCTTCAGCGAAAAATATGGCCTGCCCTCCGCCTCGGAACTGGCCCTGGCCTCCGCCACCTTTGGTCTGGTGCTGGGCGGCCTGATCGGCGGCCCGGTCGCCCGCCTGCTGATCAAGCGCGTGCAGACACCCGGCCTGGATCAGTCGATAACGCACTTGCCAAAAGGTTTTGAAGAGCCTGAAAAAGAACGCCTGATTACGCCGTTCTCATTCATCGAGACATTGGCACTCATCTCGGTCAGCCTGCTTGGCGGTACCTTGTTGAATAGCCAACTGCAGGGCACGGCATTCGAACTCCCGACATTCGTTTGCGTGTTGTTTGTTGGCGTCTTGTTACGCAACGGGCTCTCTGCACTGGGGGTGTATCAGGTGTTCGAGCGCGAAGTTTCCGTACTGGGCAACGTCAGCCTGTCACTGTTCCTGGCCATTGCGCTGATGTCGCTCAAGTTGTGGGACCTGGCGGCCCTGGCCCTGCCTTTCCTGATTATCCTGGCGGCACAAACATTGCTCATGGCGCTGTTCGCGATCTTCGTCACCTTTCGGGTCATGGGCAGCAATTACGATGCTGCGGTATTGGCAGCCGGGCATTGCGGATTCGGCCTGGGGGCCACGCCAACCGCCATCGCCAACATGCAAGCCGTAACCCACCGCTTCGGGCCTTCGCATCTGGCGTTTCTGGTGGTGCCGATGGTGGGAGCGTTCTTCATCGACATCATCAATGTCATCGTCATCAAGCTGTACCTGGCGTTGCCGTTTTTTGCGGCGAGCTGATCGAAAACGGGTTGAACTCCATCAAGGAGCGAATTGGGAATAAGCTCTAAGCTATGATAGTTATCATGTAACCATCCCCCTTCGCGGCTCGCGCAGCAAAGGGGGATTTTTATCTGAATTACGGAAACAGGTTGGCGGTCATTCAACTCTCACGGAACCCAGGTTTCCCATTTGCCGCGAGCCAGGTTTTCAATACTGAAATCACTCCGGCCGGGCTGTCTTCTACTCCGTCTGCAGGATAGAAGATCAAACCGCTTTTATCAGGGTGATCGGTAAGGCTTTCAAAATGCTCGGACAAACGATTGATATGCGCCCCCAGAGCATCACCTTTGAGTCTACTAGGGTTCTCGAAAAATTCATTCAGGAACTCAGTAAATTCAGCTTCTGAATATTCTTCAATTTTGCTCTTGAGGATCATTGATTGGCACCTTTATTTCTGTGAATCCGCACGTGATTCTTCGGGGTTGTAATTCTTAAATTGTCAATATCGTAAACAGCGCCGCCATCTTTCAAAGGGATCACGTGATGGATTTCAAAGACTCTATTTGACCCGGCGTGCTCGCTAGGAATTGCGCTCGGCGCATAGGCATTACGCAAGAGGGTTTGATTTGACTTGCTAAACTGACTCATCAAAATCGCATCCTCACTGACGGCAGTCCATATTGCTTCACGTGCACGCCTCCAATTACTGAAATTCCTTCCTCTCAATTTGTCAGCAATGCGAGGAGGGATGGCTACTCCCTGACCTTGATTGGCACCTGCCAACCAGATAGTTGCGTCGGGTTGGCCGAAGCCAGTCATCGTACCAGGCTCCTCCCGCCGGTCCTTGAACATCACATACAGCGGCGGCAACCCCGAGTCTGCCGGAAAAACGATGATGTAGTCATCCAGGCTTGCGTCGGCGACACCTGGGTAGTCGTCGATCCTCACCTCGACCGGTGTCAGCGTAGCCCCTTCGTATATCGCTGGTTCCGGTTGCTCAGCAGGCAAGTTGGTCGAGGCATTGGCCGTTTTTTTGATCGGTGTCCAGGTAAAGGTCCGGGGGGGCACATCCGCAGTAGTGACGTTATAGAGATTACGCTCTAGGTCATGAGTAGCAGCCAGGACACGCACTTGCGAAGGCACGACTTGCCCGTCGGTCTTGACGACGAGTATTTCCGAATCACCATCCTCGGTGGCTTGAGAGCTGAAGCGATATGGAAGTTCTGCATGACTACCAATCGCATTACCCGGCGCCAGTGCCAAACCAATTTGAAGATCCAGCGTCTCCAGAGGCATTTGCAGAACGTAGCGATCCGGCAGTTCACCGTTGCCTAAGCGAGAGGAATACAAGAGTGCAGAGGCTCCGGCGACAAACGGGACCACCACGCCAGCAGCAGCCCCGCGAAGAGCCGCCAATGCTGCTCCAATTGAAGCTGAAAGACTCATGTTCAATGCTGTTGAAACAACATGCCCGACAGCAGTGACAACGAGTGGCCCCCCGATAGCGATGGACCCCGACATGGTAAAAGTGTTTGCCAGTCGGTTAGCTTCTACCTCTGCCTGGGCTTGAGCCGCAGCTTCTGCCTCTGCCTGGGCCCGAGCCGCAGCTTCTGCCTCTGCCTGGGCCCGAGCCGCAGCTTCTGCCTCTGCCTGGGCCCGAGCCGCAGCTTCTGCCTCTGCCTGGGCCCGAACCGCAGCTTCTGCCTCTGCCTGGGCCCGAGCCGCGGCTTCTGCCTCTGCCTGGGCTTGAGCAAGAGCTTGTGATTCGGCATTGGCAATGGCCTGGTGTAACATTCCGATCTGCGCCTGAAGTATCTGTATCTCAGCTTCACTCAACTGAGCCGAGTAAGCAGCGCGATAAGAACTTTTCAGTGCTTGTTCCAAGGCTGGAGGTCGCAAACGCATCTGCACGCTCAAGCGATAAGTTGCAACCGCATATTCAACGGGGCTTTTCCCGAATGGGGTCGAGCCAAAATAACTGTTTGCGGCCGTGCGATGCCTGTTTAAATCCAGAGTTTTTCGCTCAACAAGCATATTCCGTACATTGACGTCCTGCCTGAGCACTTCAATATGAGCTTGTGGCTGCCCACCCAAACTCTGGCGAAGTGCTTGCGCATCCAATTCAATGCGCTGTGCCACCATCGCCAACTGTGTAACATACTCACTTTTCGCCTCATCATCAGCGGCTTTCATGGCATAAGGCGCTTTATTGAAAAGTGCCTGCTGTTCCTTTGCTTCTTTACTGCCAGATTTCAAATCCCTGAACCAATCGCCATGCGGGTTGTTACCCAGGGGTGGCAGCGGCCCAGAATAGCCGGGAGGAATTGAAGGTTCACCCTCAGGTGGCCTTCCCTCTACATAACTATGGGGCAACTCGATTTGCCTGCGCTTTCTAGACATCCGTTTTTCCTCAGAAACGTGTGTTCGAATGTGCAGCTGCTTGAAATATCCGGCACGTTTGGCCACTTGCACAACACTTCAACCACGTAACCGTCCCTCAGCAGCCAGCATAGAATCTGCATCAAGAACAACAGCGTGTCGCAGCAGGCAACGCTACCAATTCAAAGAGAGATAAATATAACCAGTAGAACCTGGTAGTAAATCAGACACAGAGAGAATAGAAGACTCCTACAACTAATCAATGCACTTAAAAGTTATTCATCCTTTCAAAATGGAACTGACGCCACACGAACGTATCGATTTTATTACAGCGTAATGAATTCATTACACGCGAACTGCGCCCAGCAATGGCAAGGCCATGATTCCAATGTATGTTTCAGCTCAAGCAGCCACCGGAACGATTTCATTACACACCTTCGAATGCCAGCACACGAACAGACAGTATCTCATTGATTTTTAAACATTTTTAAAGAATGGCCGCATTATTGCTTAGAGAACCTCAACCCAAGAGCGCGGACGCACCGCGCCCAACGCCCTGCTTCCCGAGGATTCCCCATGAGCGAGTTGCGTTTCACCGAAGATCACGAATGGCTGCGCGTCGAAGCCGACGGTAGCGTCACCGTGGGCATCACTGCCTACGCCCAGAACGCCCTTGGTGATGTGGTCTATGTGCAATTGCCCGAGCTGCAGCAGTACGAAAAAGGTGCCGAAGCCTCCACCGTCGAATCGGTAAAAGCCGCCAGCGGCGTGTACATGCCCTTGGCCGGTGAAGTGGTCGCCGTCAACGACGACCTCAACGACAGCCCCGAACTGGTCAACGAAGACCCGCTGGGCGAAGGCTGGTTCTTCCGCTTCAAGCCTGCCGACATGGCCGAAGTCGAAGCCCTGCTCGACCAGGACGCCTACGACCGCCTGATCAAAGCCAACGACGACGCCTGAGGAATCCGACCATGACCATCAACCTCGGCACCGCCAACGAATTCATCGCCCGTCACATCGGCCCGCGCGCCGCTGACGAGCAGGCCATGCTCGCCACCCTGGGCTTCGACTCGCTGGAAGCCATGAGCGCCGCCGTCATCCCCGACAGCATCAAGGGCACCAGCGTGCTCGGCTCGGAAGACGGCCAGAGCGAGGCCGATGCCCTCGCTGCGCTGAAAGCCATCGCCGGCAAGAACGAACTGTTCAAGAGCTACATCGGCCAGGGCTACTACAACACCCACACCCCGGCACCGATCCTGCGCAACCTGCTGGAAAACCCGGCCTGGTACACCGCCTACACCCCGTACCAGCCAGAAATTTCCCAGGGCCGTCTGGAAGCGCTGCTGAACTTCCAGACCCTGATCAGCGACCTCACCGGCCTGCCGATCGCCAACGCATCCTTGCTCGACGAAGCCACCGCGGCTGCCGAAGCCATGACCTTCTGCAAACGCCTGTCGAAGAACAAGGCCAGCCACGCGTTCTTCGCCTCCGTGCACTGCCACCCGCAGACCCTCGACGTGCTACGCACCCGTGCCGAACCGCTGGGCATCGAGATCGTGGTTGGCGACGAGCGTGAGCTGGGCGACGTCAGCGCCTTCTTCGGCGCGCTGCTGCAGTACCCGGCCAGCAATGGTGAAGTGTTCGACTACCGCGAAGTGGTCGAGCGTTTCCACGCCGCCAACGCCCTGGTCGCCGTTGCCGCCGACCTGCTGGCCCTGACCCTGCTGACCCCACCGGGCGAGTTCGGCGCCGACGTGGCCATCGGCAGTGCCCAGCGCTTCGGCGTGCCACTGGGCTTCGGTGGCCCGCACGCGGCCTACTTCGCTACCCGCGATGCCTTCAAGCGCGACATGCCAGGCCGCCTGGTCGGCGTGTCGATCGACCGCTTCGGCAAGACCGCCCTGCGCCTGGCCATGCAGACCCGCGAACAGCACATCCGCCGCGAGAAGGCCACCAGCAACATCTGCACCGCCCAGGTGCTGCTGGCCAACATCGCCAGCATGTTCGCCGTGTACCACGGCCCGGCCGGCCTCAAGCGCATTGCCGAACGCACCCACGCCCTGACCGCGATTCTGGCAGCCGGCCTGAAAACCCTGGGCCTGGAAGTGGTTGGCGAAACCGCCTTCGACACCCTGACCCTGGCCACTGGCAGCGCCACCGCCAGCCTGCACGACAAGGCCCGCGCCCAGCGCATCAACCTGCGCCAGATTGACGCCGCTCACCTGGGCCTGTCGCTCGACGAGACCAGCACCCAGGCCGACGTCGAAGCCCTCTGGCAGCTGTTCGGCGCTGACCAGGCCCAGCCTGACTTCGCCGCCCTGGCCGCCAGCAGCGGCTCGCGCCTGCCGGCCGCCCTGCTGCGCCAGTCGGCGATCCTCGAGCACCCGGTGTTCAACCGCTACCACAGCGAAACCGAGCTGATGCGCTACCTGCGCCGCCTGGCCGACAAGGACCTGGCGCTGGACCGCAGCATGATCCCGCTGGGCTCGTGCACCATGAAGCTCAACGCTGCCAGCGAAATGATCCCGGTGACCTGGGCCGAGTTTGGCAACCTGCACCCGTTCGCCCCGGCCGCGCAAAGCCAGGGCTACCTGCAGATGACCAGCGAGCTGGAGGCCATGCTCTGCGCCGCCACCGGCTACGACGCCGTGTCGCTGCAGCCCAACGCCGGCTCCCAGGGTGAGTACGCCGGCCTGTTGGCCATCCGTGCCTACCACCGCAGCCGTGGCGAAGGCCACCGCGACATCTGCCTGATCCCGTCTTCGGCCCACGGCACCAACCCGGCGACCGCCCACATGGCCGGCATGCGCGTGGTGGTTACCGCCTGTGACGCCCGTGGCAACGTCGATGTCGAGGACCTGCGAGCCAAGGCCATCGAACACCGCGAGCGCCTGGCCGCGATCATGATCACCTACCCTTCGACCCATGGCGTCTTCGAGGAAGCGATCGGCGAAATCTGCGCGATCATCCACGACAACGGCGGCCAGGTTTACATCGACGGTGCCAACATGAACGCCATGGTCGGCCTGTGCGCCCCGGGCAAGTTTGGCGGTGACGTGTCGCACCTGAACCTGCACAAGACCTTCTGCATCCCCCACGGCGGTGGCGGCCCGGGCGTCGGCCCGATTGGCGTGAAGTCACACCTGGCGCCGTTCCTGCCAGGCCACGCGCAGCTTGAAAACACCGAGGGCGCGGTATGCGCCGCGCCGTTCGGCAGCGCCAGCATCCTGCCGATCACCTGGATGTACATTCGCATGATGGGCGGTGCCGGCCTCAAGCGCGCTTCGCAGATGGCGATCCTCAACGCCAACTACATCGCCCGCCGCCTGGAAGAGCACTATCCTGTCCTGTACACCGGTGGCAACGGCCTGGTCGCCCACGAATGCATCCTCGACCTGCGCCCGCTCAAGGACACCAGCGGCATCAGCGTCGATGACGTGGCCAAGCGCCTGATCGACTTCGGCTTCCATGCACCGACCATGTCGTTCCCGGTGGCCGGCACGCTGATGATCGAACCGACCGAAAGCGAGTCCAAGGAAGAACTGGATCGCTTCTGCGATGCGATGATCCAGATTCGCGAAGAAATTCGCGCGGTGGAAACCGGCAGCCTGGACAAGGACGACAACCCGCTGAAGAACGCCCCGCACACCGCGGCCGAGCTGGTTGGCGAATGGACCCATGGCTACAGCCGCGAGCAGGCGGTGTACCCGCTGCCGAGCCTGGTGGAAGGCAAGTACTGGCCACCGGTCGGTCGGGTCGACAACGTGTTCGGCGACCGCAACCTGGTCTGCGCCTGCCCGTCGATCGAGAACTATCAGGACGCCTGAGGCGGCCTTTCGGAAGCTGGGGCCGCTTTGCGGCCCAATCGCGACGCAAGGCCGCTCCCACAGGGACCGCGCCGCTCTTTGTGGGAGCGGCCTTGTGTCGCGAAAGGGCTGCGTAGCAGTCCCAAAGATCTTCAGGAGGATCCACCATGTCACTGAGCGTCTTCGACCTGTTCAAGATCGGCATCGGCCCCTCCAGCTCCCACACGGTCGGCCCGATGCGCGCCGCTGCGCGCTTCGCCGAAGGGCTGCGCCGCGATGGCCTGCTGGCCAGCACCGTTTGCGTCAAGGCCGAGCTGTATGGCTCGCTCGGCGCCACCGGTAAAGGCCACGGCAGCGACAAGGCGGTATTGCTTGGCCTGGAAGGCGAGCACCCTGATACCGTCGACACCGAGTCCATCCCCGCCCGCCTGCAGGCCATCCGCACCAGCGGCCAGCTCAGCCTGCTGGGTGAGCAGACCATCGCCTTCGTTGAGAAGCAGCACCTGGCGATGATCCGCAAACCCTTGGCCTATCACCCCAACGGCATGATCTTCCGCGCCTTCGATGCCGCCGGCTTGCAAATCCGCAGCCGCGAGTATTACTCGGTGGGCGGCGGTTTCGTGGTTGACGAAGACGCCGCCGGCCAGGACCGCATCGTCGAGGACAGCACCGTGCTGGCCTTGCCGTTCAAGACCGCCAAGGAGCTGCTCGGCCACTGCACCGCGCAGCACCTGTCGATCAGCCAGGTGATGCTGGCCAACGAGGCGGCCTGGCGCCCGGAAGCCGAGACCCGCGCCGGGCTGCTGCGCATCTGGCAGGTCATGCAGGACTGTGTCGAGGCCGGCTGCCGCCACGAGGGCATCCTGCCCGGCGGGCTCAAGGTCAAGCGCCGTGCTCCGGCGTTGTACCGGCAACTCAGCCGCCACCCGGAAGCCAGCCTGCGCGATGCCCTGTCGGTACTCGACTGGGTCAACCTCTACGCCTTGGCAGTCAATGAGGAGAACGCCTACGGCGGGCGCGTGGTCACCGCACCGACCAATGGCGCTGCGGGCATCGTCCCTGCGGTGCTGCACTACTACATGCGCTTCGTCCCTGGCGCCAGCGAGGACGGCGTGGTGCGCTTTCTGCTCACCGCTGCCGCGATCGGCATCCTTTACAAGGAAAACGCCTCGATCTCCGGCGCCGAGGTCGGCTGCCAGGGCGAGGTTGGCGTGGCCTGTTCGATGGCCGCAGGCGCCCTGTGCGAAGTCATGGGCGGCACCCCGCAGCAAGTGGAAAACGCCGCTGAAATCGGCATGGAGCACAACCTCGGCCTGACCTGCGACCCAATCGGCGGCCTGGTTCAGGTGCCGTGCATCGAGCGCAACGCCATGGGCTCGGTGAAAGCCATCAATGCCGTACGCATGGCCCTGCGCGGTGACGGGCAGCACTACGTGTCGCTCGACAAGGTGATCCGGACCATGCGCCAGACCGGCGCCGACATGAAAAGCAAATACAAGGAGACCGCCCGCGGCGGTCTGGCCGTCAACATCATCGAATGTTGACCCAATAAAAAACCAAGGAGTCACCGATGTCCGAAACACTGCAAAAGACCCCGCTGCACGCCCTGCACCTGGAACTGGGCGCGCGCATGGTGCCGTTCGCCGGCTTCGACATGCCGGTGCAGTACCCGCTGGGCGTGCTCAAGGAACACCTGCATACCCGCGAACAAGCCGGCCTGTTCGACGTCTCGCACATGGGCCAGATCGTCCTGCGTGGCGCTGAGGCAGCCAAAGCCCTGGAGTCGCTGGTACCGGTGGACATCATCGATCTGCCAGTGGGTATGCAACGCTATGCCATGTTCACCAACGAGCACGGTGGCATCCTCGACGACCTGATGGTCGCCAACCTCGGTGACGATACCCTGTTCCTGGTGGTCAATGCCGCCTGCAAGGAGCAGGACCTCGCCCACCTGCGGAAACACATCGGCGCACGATGCGAGGTGGAGCCGCTGTTCGAGGCGCGTGCCCTGCTCGCCCTGCAAGGCCCCGCGGCGGTGAAGGTGCTGGAGCGCCTGGCGCCGGAAGTGGCGGGCATGACCTTCATGCAGTTCCGCCCGGTGCAACTGCTGGGTAAAGACTGCTTCGTCAGCCGCTCGGGCTACACGGGCGAAGACGGCTACGAGATCTCGGTGCCGGTCGGCGCTGCCGAAGCCCTGGCCCGTCGCCTGCTGGCCGAGCCTGAAGTACAGCCTATCGGCCTGGGTGCGCGCGACTCGCTGCGCCTGGAAGCCGGCCTGTGCCTGTATGGCCACGACATGGACACCGAAACCACCCCGATCGAAGCCAGCCTGCTGTGGGCGATTTCCAAAGTACGCCGTGCCGATGGCGCGCGTGCCGCCGGCTTCCCCGGTGCCGAGGCCATCTTTGCCCATCAGCGCGATGGCGTGGCACGCAAACGTGTGGGCTTGTTACCTCAGGAACGTACGCCAGTACGTGAAGGCGCCGATATTGTCGATGCAAACGACAAATCAGTAGGCAAAGTGTGCAGTGGCGGCTTTGGCCCGACACTCGGCGCACCTGTAGCAATGGGTTATATCGATAGTGAACATGCGGCAATCGACACGCCACTGTTTGCCGTGGTGCGGGGCAAGAAGGTTGCCCTGAAAGTCAGCAAAATGCCTTTCGTTGCACAGCGTTACTACCGCGGTTGAAGGTAGCGCCTGAGGTGTACGGGCAGGTTCTAAATATTCGATTTCGAACCTGCTCAATAACTTTTGAACATGCCGCCAGGCCAGGCGCCACGCCGTTTCCGACAAAGCTGTCGGTTATCGGCAAAACGCCGATTTTCTATACGACCAAGGGCTTGTTTTTTTCTTGAGAGTTGGCGTAGAGTCACTGCACTGTGTTTGCATGGGTCGCAACAGTTCGTGACCTGGGCCAGTAGCCGAGATTTGCTACAACCCGTTCGACGTCTCTTACTTTCCTGCAACCCAGCCCAGTAATCTTTCACTCATATATAACGTGAAAGAAACTGTCATCAAAATTTAAGCTTCATAGGAAATAAGACAATGGCTGAGCGTCAGAACGGTACCGTCAAGTGGTTCAATGACGAAAAAGGTTACGGTTTCATCACCCCAGAAAGCGGTCCGGATCTGTTCGTGCACTTCCGTGCCATCGAAGGCAACGGCTTCAAGAGCCTGAAAGAAGGCCAGAAGGTCACCTTCGAAGCAGTCCAAGGCCAGAAAGGCATGCAGGCTGACAAAGTCCAGCCTGTCGGCTAAGCAAAAGCCAGACTCCTAAAAAGCCCCTGCCATGTGCAGGGGCTTTTTTTTGCCCGTAGAATAGCGGCTTCGCCATTCGGAGCTGTTCTGCATGTCCAAGCCTCTGCTCTCCCCCCAGGGTGATTTCCCACCGGTCGGCCTGGGCCGACGCCTGGCGGCGATGTTCTACGACTTCCTGCTGTGCACGGCACTGCTGATCGTCACCGCCGGTGCCTACAAGTTGATCCAGATGGCAATCATCGGCGAAGCCCGCATGCGAGAACTGACCGAAGCCGGCGCGCTGGATGGCGACCCGCTGCTCTCGACCGTTCTGCTGTTTGCCCTGTTCGGCTTCTTTGCCAAGTTCTGGACCCATGGCGGTCAGACCCTGGGCATGCAGGTGTGGGGCGTGCGCGTGCAGAACGCCGATGGCAGCGCGATCAGCCTGTGGCAGGCACTGTTGCGCTTCGTGGTATCGATTGCTTCCTGGCTGTGCCTGGGGCTCGGGTTCTTCTGGTCACTGATCGACAAGCGCAAACGCGGCTGGCACGACATCTATTCGGAAACCCAGCTGGTGCGGTTGCCGAAGCAGAAAAAGTAGGCACGAAAAAGCCGACCCTTGGGTCGGCTTTTTCAGCTGCTCAAGCCGTCAACCGGCCCGACGCAACAACCACACGCCAGCCAAGGCACAGATGCCCGCCGGTATCACCACCGCCAGCAGCGGCGGGAAGCCGAACACCTGGCTCGACGGGCCCAGCAGGTCCTGGCCAATGCGGAACGCGAAGCCCACCAGCACACCCGTGAAGACGCGCTGGCCGAGGGTGACCGAACGCAGCGGGCCGAAGATGAAGGAAATCGCCATCAGCACCAGCGCTGCAGTTACCAGCGGCTGCATCACCTTGGTCCAGAACGCCAGCCAGTAACGGGCGTTGTTCAGGCCCTGATCGGACAGGTAGTGGATGTAGTCCCACAGCCCGGTGATCGACAGTGACTCAGGGGCCATGATCACGGTATTGAGCAGTTGCGGCGTCAGCGAAACGTCCCAGCGCTCGGTCGGCGTCTTCACCACTTCGGTATGGTCACCGCGGAAGAAAGTGGTGTTGATGTCGCTGAGCGTCCAGTGGTCGTTGTTGTACTGGGCACGCCGGGCAAAGCTCGAGGTCTGGATCTTGCGCTCGCTGTCGAAGGTATAACGGGTCACACCCAGCAGCAGGCCATTGGGCTGCACAGAGTTGATGTGCACGAACTCCTCGCCCTGGCGGTGCCACATGCCATGCCTGGAGCTTTGCGCTTCACCACCACCCTGGGCCAGGGAACGGTCGGCCTGGGCCTTGTTCTCAGTGACCGGGGCTACGTACTCACCAATCAGCAGGCCAACCAGCATCAGCACCAGCATCGGCTTCATCACCGCCCAGACGATGCGGCCGATGGAGACACCGGCGGCGCGCATGATGGTCAGCTCACTGTTGCTGGCCAGGCTGCCGAGGCCGATCAGGCAGCCGATCAGTGCCGCCATCGGCAGCATTTCGTACAGGCGCCGAGGTGCCGTCAGCAGAACGAAATTGCCCGCGTCCAGCAAGGTGTAGGTATCGCTCAGTTCACCCATCTCGTCGATGAAGGCGAACAGCGAGGCCAGGCCGAGAATGATCCCCAGCACGGCCAGGATGGCCAGCAGCACGCTCATGCCGATGTAGCGGTCGAGCTTACCCATGGGCCACCTCCGCACGACGGGCAGCCATTTTCAGGCGCAGCGGTTCCCAATACATCAAGGCCAGGCCGATCAGCAGGAACAGGCCATGCACCCACCAGATGCCCAGGCTGATCGGCAATTTGCCCTTCTCCAGGGCGCCGCGTACGGAAATCAGCATTGTCAGGTAAGCCATGTACAGAAGAATTGCCGGTAACAGCTTGAGGAAGCGACCCTGGCGCGGGTTGACCCTGGCCAGTGGCACCGCCATCAAGGTCACGATGAACACCAGGATCGGCAGCGACAGGCGCCATTGCAGCTCGGCACGCTCGCGCAGGTCGGTCTTGCCGAACAGCTCAAGGGTCGGGATGGCTTCGCGATCGGTCACGTCTTCGGCGACTTCAGGCTTGGGCAGCAAGACACCATAGGTGTCGTACTTGATGGCACGGTAGTCGGCCTGCCCCGGGTTACCGTCGTAGCGGTAGCCGTTCTCCAGCACCAGGTAGCGATTGCCATCGGCCTGGATTTCCTGGTGGCCCCGTTCGGCGACCAGTACCGAAGGCGCACGATCCTTGGTCTTGTCCTGGTTGAAGCGCTTCTCGGAAATGAACACTCCGGCCAGCTTGACGCGGTCGTCCGACAGCTGCTCGGTGTAAGTGACCCGCGAACCGTCGCGCAGGGTCTGGAAGCGGCCCGGCACCAGGGTATCGAACTCGGTCATGGCATCCTGCTGGGCAACGATCTTCTGCACCTGGGCAACGCCCAGCGGTGACAGGCTCAGGCTCAGCCAGGCGACCAGCAGGGCGACCAGGGCCGCCGGCGCCATGGTCAGGCCCAGCAGGCGCTGCTGGCTCATGCCGGTCGCCGACAGGACGGTCATTTCGCTTTCCAGGTACAGCCGGCCGTACGCCAGGAGAATGCCGAGGAACAGGCCCAGCGGCAAAATCAGCTGCAGGAAACCTGGCATGCGGAAGCCCATGATCAGGAACAGCACACCCGGGTCGAGAATGCCCTGAGCCGCCTGGGCCAGGTACTTGATGAAGCGCCCGCTCATGATGATCACCAGCAGCACGGCGCTGACGGCGCTCAAGGTCACCAGGACCTCGCGGGACAGATAACGAAAGACGATCAAACCAGACACTCCTGGGTTGTCAGGGGCGGACTGCCAAACATTGGCCTGTGACAGCCAGGACCAAAGCCGGTTCGCCTAGGGCGAACCTCCATGTAAAGTGCGCGCATTATCCTGTGATTGGCCGCGCCTGTCACTTGGCGGCGCATGAAGGCCAATATCGGGGTTGTCAGCACGCTTGCGGGAGGCTCAAACTGGCAGCTTTTCAACTGGCACGCGACAACGCGGCCAGGCCCGTCCAGAGCGCGAAATCGCATAGCGCCAACTGCATAGATCATTCGGGGACCCTGACATGGAACTGGTTGTAAAAAGCGTAGCTGCTGCATCCGTAAAAACCGCCACTCTGGTCGTACCGGTCGGTGAAGGGCGCAAGCTCGGTACCGTAGCCAAGGCCGTCGACCAAGCAAGCGAAGGCGCCATCAGCGCGGTGCTCAAGCGTGGCGACCTGGCCGGCAAGCCTGGCCAGACCCTGTTGCTGCAGAGCGTGCCGGGCCTGAAGGCCGAACGCGTGCTGCTGGTCGGCAGCGGCAAGGACGAAGCCCTGGGTGACCGCGCATGGCGCAAACTGGTCGCCAGCGTGGCCGGCGTGCTCAAGGGCCTGAACGGCAGCGATGCCGTGCTGGCCCTGGACGACATCGCGGTCAACAACCGCGACGCCCACTACGGCAAATACCGCCTGCTGGCCGAGACCCTGCTTGACGGCGAATACGTGTTCGACCGTTTCAAGAGCCAGAAGGCCGAGCCGCGCGCCCTGAAGAAGGTCACCCTGCTGGCCGACAAGGCCGGTCTGGCCGAGGTCGAGCGCGCCGTCAAGCACGCCAGCGCCATCGCCACCGGCATGGCCTTCACCCGCGACCTGGGCAACTTGCCTCCTAACCTGTGCCACCCGAGCTACCTGGCCGAGCAAGCCAAGGAACTGGGCAAGGCGCACAAGGGCCTGAAGGTCGAAGTACTGGACGAGAAGAAGATCAAGGACCTGGGCATGGGCGCGTTCTATGCCGTGGGCCAGGGCAGCGACCAACCGCCGCGCCTGATCGTGCTCAACTACCAGGGCGGCAAGAAGGCCGACAAGCCGTTCGTGCTGGTGGGCAAGGGCATTACCTTCGATACCGGCGGCATCAGCCTCAAGCCAGGCGCCGGCATGGATGAAATGAAATTCGACATGTGCGGCGCCGCCAGCGTGTTCGGCACCCTGCGCGCTGTCCTCGAACTGCAGTTGCCGATCAACCTGGTATGCCTGCTGGCCTGCGCCGAGAACATGCCGAGCGGCGGCGCCACCCGTCCGGGCGACATTGTCACCACCATGAGTGGCCAGACCGTCGAAATCCTCAACACCGACGCCGAAGGCCGCCTGGTGCTGTGCGACACCCTGACCTACGCCGAGCGTTTCAAGCCGCAGGCGGTGATCGACATTGCCACCCTGACCGGCGCCTGCATCGTCGCCCTGGGCAGCCACACCTCGGGCCTGATGGGCAACAACGACGAACTGGTCGGCCAACTGCTCGACGCCGGCAAGCGTGCCGATGACCGTGCCTGGCAGCTGCCGCTGTTCGACGAGTACCAGGAGCAACTGGACAGCCCGTTCGCCGACATGGGCAACATCGGTGGGCCGAAAGCCGGCACCATCACCGCGGGCTGCTTCCTGTCGCGCTTCGCCAAGGCCTACAACTGGGCGCACATGGACATCGCCGGCACGGCCTGGATCAGCGGCGGCAAGGACAAGGGCGCTACCGGTCGCCCGGTCCCGCTGTTGACTCAGTACCTGCTCGACCGCGCTGGCGCCTGATGCCGTGAAGCCGGCGGCGCTCCAGGTGCCGCCGGCTGGCAGACCACACCATGAGCAAAGTCGATTTCTATATCTTGCCCACCGACTCGCTGTCGGCGCGGTTGGACTTCGCCTGCAAGCTGTGCGAGAAGGCCTGGCGCCTCGGCCACCGGGTCTATCTCCATTGCCAGGATGCCGAGCAGCGCAACGAGCTGGATCAGCGCCTGTGGCACTTCAAGGGCGAAGCCTTCGTGCCCCATGACCTGGCTGAAGTGCACGCGGATGCCAGGGTAGCCCTGGGTCTCGCCGACAATGCCGGCGAACACCGTGACTTGCTGATCAACCTGGGTGCCGGTGTACCGGGGTTCGTCGGCCAGTTCGAGCGGGTTGCCGAGATCGTTGTCGAGGAGCCCGGCATTCGCCAATCGGCCCGCGAGCGGTTCCGTTTCTACCGCGAACAGGGCTATGCTCTGCAAGACCACCGCTTACAGCGACTTTAACGACGATGGACAAGCCTTCCGCCCTACCCGATTCCGCTCATCTGCTGGACGATCTGGAGTCGATTCGCCAACTGCTCGGCGATGCCGACCTGCAGCCGCCGCTGCTGACCGAAACCGTCGAGCAGATTCCGTTGTTGCTCGATGTGCCCGCAGGTAACCCGGCGCCAGCGCCTGTAGCCGAGCCTGTGGCCGCTGAGCCCGAGGATGATCCGCAGACCCGCCGCCAGGACACCCTGCTGCATCTGGAGAGCGAGTTGCGCGCCGCCGCGCAGATGATCATGCAGGACGTGATCAACGACTTCACCCCGCACATCGAGAACGAGATCAAGCGCCGCCTGGATGCGCGGATCGAGCGTTTGATCAAGCGCTCCGAGTAAACCCTGGGGGCGCTCTGCGCCCCTTTCGCGACACAAGGCCGCTCCCACAGTTGAACGCATTCCTCCTGTGGGAGCGGCCTTGTGTCGCGAAAGGGCTGCAAAGCAGCCCCCGGGCTGTCGCCTAAACCCTGTGCCTTCGTTATACTTTTCGGCTTTCCCGAATAAATGCACAGGGTCCCGCCGCGCATGGATAAGACCTACCAGCCGCACGCCATCGAAACTTCCTGGTACAACACCTGGGAGTCCGAAAACTATTTCGCTCCACAAGGTGCAGGTGAGTCCTACACCATCATGATCCCGCCACCGAACGTGACGGGCAGCCTGCACATGGGCCACGGCTTCAACAACGCGATCATGGACGCCCTGATCCGTTTCCGCCGCATGCAAGGCCGCGACACCCTGTGGCAGCCAGGTACCGACCACGCCGGTATCGCCACGCAGATGCTGGTCGAACGCCAGCTCGAAGCCAAGGGCCAGAACCGCCACGACCTCGGCCGTGACAAGTTCCTGGAGAAGGTCTGGGAATGGAAGGATCAATCGGGTGGCAACATCAGCCGTCAGATCCGCCGCCTGGGCTCTTCGGTCGACTGGAGCCGCGAGCGCTTCACCATGGACGACGGCCTGTCCGAGGCAGTCAAGGAAGCCTTCGTGCGCCTGCACGAAGATGGCCTGATTTACCGCGGCAAGCGCCTGGTCAACTGGGACACCAAGCTGCACACGGCCATTTCCGACCTCGAAGTGGAAAACCACGACGAGAAAGGCCACCTGTGGAACCTGCGCTACCCGCTGGCCGACGGCGCCAAGACCGCTGAAGGCAAGGACTACCTGGTAGTCGCCACCACCCGTCCGGAAACCTTGCTGGGTGACGCCGCCGTTGCCGTCAACCCGACCGACGAGCGCTACCAGGCCCTGATCGGTAAGTTCGTCGAACTGCCGCTGGTCGGCCGTCGCATCCCGATCATCGCCGACGACTACTGCGACCCTGAATTCGGCACCGGCTGCGTGAAGATCACCCCGGCCCACGACTTCAATGACTACGAAGTCGGCAAGCGCCACAACCTGCCGCTGCTGAACATCTTCGACAAGAACGCCCTGGTGCTGTCCGCCGCCCAGGCCTTCAACCTCGATGGCAGCCTCAACGAGCAGATCGACACCAGCCTGCCTGCCCAGTACGCCGGCCTCGACCGCTTTATCGCGCGCAAGCAGATCGTTGCCGACCTGGACGCCCAGGGCCTGCTTGTAAGCATCGACGACCACGCCCTGAAAGTGCCGAAAGGCGACCGTTCCGGCACCGTCATCGAGCCGTGGCTGACCGACCAGTGGTATGTCTCCACCAAGCCGCTGGCAGAACCTGCCATCGAAGCCGTGGAAGATGGCCGCATCCAGTTCGTGCCCAAGCAGTACGAGAACATGTACTTCTCCTGGATGCGCGACATCCAGGACTGGTGCATCAGCCGCCAGCTGTGGTGGGGCCACCGCATTCCGGCCTGGTACGACGAGGCCGGCCAGGTCTATGTCGGGCGCAATGAAGAAGAAGTGCGTGCCAAGCACAACCTCGGCAGCGAAGTGAACCTGCGCCAGGACGACGACGTCCTCGACACCTGGTTCAGCTCGGGCCTGTGGACCTTCTCCACCCTGGGCTGGCCGGAACAGACCGAGTTCCTGAAGAAGTTCCACTCCACCGACGTACTGGTGACCGGCTTCGACATCATCTTCTTCTGGGTTGCGCGCATGATCATGCTGACCATGCACCTGATCAAGAACGAGGATGGCACCCCGCAGGTACCGTTCAAGACTGTGTATGTGCACGGCCTGGTGCGTGACGGCCAGGGCCAGAAGATGTCCAAGTCCAAGGGCAACGTGCTCGACCCGCTGGACATCGTCGACGGCATCACCCTCGATGCCCTGCTGGAAAAACGCACCAGCGGCATGATGCAGCCCAAGCTTGCCGAGAAGATCGCCAAGCAGACCAAGGCCGAGTTCCCGGAAGGCATCGCCAGCTACGGCACCGACGCCCTGCGCTTCACCTTCTGCTCGCTGGCCTCGACCGGCCGCGACATCAAGTTCGACATGGGCCGCGTCGAAGGCTACCGCAACTTCTGCAACAAGATCTGGAACGCCGCCCGCTACGTGCTGGACAAGGGCGAAGACTGCGGCCAGAACGGCGAAGCCTGCGAGCTGTCGCTGGCTGACCGCTGGATCATCTCGCAGCTGCAGCGCACCGAAGCCGAAGTGACCCGCCAGCTCGAGCAGTTCCGCTTCGACCTGGCCAGCCAGGCGCTGTACGAGTTCATCTGGAACCAGTATTGCGACTGGTACCTGGAGCTGTCCAAGCCGGTGCTGTGGGACGAGAACGCCCCGGTCGAGCGCGCCCGTGGCACCCGTCGCACCCTGGTCCGCGTGCTGGAAGTGGCGCTGCGCCTGGCGCACCCGTTCATGCCGTTCATCACCGAAGAAATCTGGCAGCGCATTGCGCCGCTGGCCGGCATCGAAGGCAAGACCATCATGCTGCAGCCGTGGCCAGTGGCCAATGAAAGCCGCATCGATGCCGCCGCCGAAGGTGATATCGAGTGGCTCAAGGAGCTGATGGTCGGCCTGCGCAACATCCGCGCCGAGATGAACATCGGCCCGGGCAAGCCATTGCCGCTGTTCCTCAAGAACGCCAATGCCGACGACCAGCGTCGCCTGCAGGAAAACGAAGCCCTGCTGAAGAAGCTGGCCAAGGTCGAGTCGTTCACCGTGCTCGGCGATGCCGACGAAGCACCGCTGTCGGCCACCGCTCTGGTTGGCGACCTGCAGGTGCTGGTGCCGATGGCCGGCCTGATCGACAAGGACGCCGAGCTGGCTCGCCTGAACAAGGAAATCCAGCGTCTGCAGGGTGAAGTCCAGCGCGTGGGCGGCAAGCTGTCCAACGCCGCCTTCGTCGACAAGGCACCGCCTGCCGTGATCGAGAAGGAACGCGCCAAGCTGGCCGAGTCCGAACAGGCCCTGGCCAACTTCACCGAGCAGCATGCGCGGATTGCAGCGCTTTAATCACTAGAGAGACCGTTGGGGCCGCTGCGCGGCCCTTTCGCGACACAAGGCCGCTCCCACAGGACGGCGCCAAACCTGAAGGCGCCGCTATCCTGTGGGAGCGGCCTTGTGTCGCGAAAGGGGCGCGAAGCGGCCCCAGGCTCCTCAAGCCACCGCTCGTATAGGGCTGGACACTGACATGACTCCGAATAAACCCACCCTGCACCCGCGCAACCGCCACCAGGGCCGCTACGACTTCCCCAGCCTGATCAAGGCCCACCCTGACCTGGCTCGCTTCACCATCACCAATCCCCACGGCAAACCCAGCATCGACTTCGCCAACCCTGAAGCCGTGCGGGTGTTCAACCGTGCCCTGCTCAAGGCGCAATACGGCATCCAGCACTGGGACATTCCTGCCGACTACCTGTGCCCGCCAATCCCCGGCCGCGCCGACTACATCCACGTGGCCGCCGACCTGCTGGCCGAGGACAATGCCGGTGAGGTGCCCCGAGGCGCCCAGGTGCGTGCGCTGGACATCGGCGTAGGTGCCAACTGCATCTACCCGCTGCTGGGCCATAGCGATTACCGTTGGCGCTTTCTCGGCTCGGACATCGACCCGGTGGCGCTGGCCTCGGCCAAGGCCATTGTCCAGGCCAACAGTTTGGGCAAGGGCATCAGCCTGCGCCTGCAAGCCAACCGCAAGCACATCCTCAGCGGCCTGCTGCAAGCGGATGAGCGCTTCGACCTGACCCTGTGCAACCCGCCCTTCCACGCCTCGCGCGAAGAGGCCACCCGCGGCAGCCAGCGCAAGTGGAAGAACCTCGGCAAGCAAGACCCCAAGCGCAAGCTGCCGGTGCTCAACTTCGGCGGGCAGAACAACGAACTGTGGTGCGAGGGCGGCGAGATCCGCTTCGTCACCCAACTGGTCGACGAAAGCGCGCAGTACGCACAGCAGGTGCTGTGGTTCACCAGCCTGGTGTCCAAGGCCAGCAACCTGCCTGGTATCGAGGCAGCGCTGAAGAAGGCCGGCGCCAAGGCCGTGCGCATCGCCGAGATGGGCCAGGGCCAGAAGCAGAGCCGCATGGTCGCCTGGAGCTTCCACGACGACATCGCACGCCAGGCCTGGCATGCCGGGCGCAAATCGCAGGCATGAAAAAACCGCGCCCGAGCAAGCCGGGCGCGGTTCTGGTCAACGCATCAACAATTACTTGTTGATGGAATCGTTCAGGGCTTTGGCCGGAACGAACTTGACGACTTTCTTGGCAGCGATTTCGATGGCAGCGCCAGTCGAAGGGTTGCGGCCGGTACGGGCAGGACGCTCGGTGACTTTCAGCTTGCCGATGCCTGGCAGGGTGATTTCAGCGCCGTTTTCCAGTTGGTCGGCAACGATCTGGCCCAGTTGCTCCAGTGCGTTACGAGCGGTGGTTTTTGGCGCGTCGATGGCTTCAGCGATGTCGGCAATCAGTTGGTCTTTGGTCAATGCCATGGTGGTGTTCCTTCCCTATCTAAATCAGTGGTTATGCAGCGTTCTACGACGTTATCGGGCCAGCCCCTGAGTTCTGGAGGGCCGCGCCAATCGCGCATGTAGATGCGTAAATCGGCGTTTGGTTCGACACGGCATGAGCACGCTGCCAGCAATGCGCCACACGAGGGGCGCAAGACCGCGCAAAGCTACCACAGGAATGGATAAATATCCGCTACCCGCTTCGATTTAGTGCAGGTTTTTCGGGGGTTTCAGCCGAAAACCCACAAATTTGAACAAAAAACGAACAACCGACATTTCTGCCAACATCCGGCCACTGCAGCGCCTGTTGTCTGGGGTAAACTGGACGACTTTTGCAGCGCGGCCTGTGGCCGCCCCAGACTCACCGAGAATTCCATGCCAATCCGTCATTGCATCGTTCACCTGATCGACAAGAAGCCCGATGGCAGCCCCGCCGTGCTCCATGCACGGGATACCGAGCTGGGCGCATCGGACGCCATCGAAAACCTGCTGGCCGACCTCAACGACAGCTACAACGCCAAGCAAGGCAAGGCTTGGGGCTTCTTCCACGGCGAGTCTGGTGCCTACCCACTGAGCGGCTGGTTGAAGCAGTATCTGGAAGACGAAAAGGACTTCGCCGCCTTCAGCCGGGTTGCGGTCGAGCATCTGCAAAAGCTGATGGAAGAATCCAACCTCTCCACTGGCGGTCACATCCTGTTCGCCCACTACCAGCAAGGCATGACCGACTACCTGGCCATCGCCCTGCTGCATCACAGCGAAGGCGTGGCGGTGAACGCCGAGCTGGACGTGACACCGTCGCGCCACCTCGACCTCGGCCAGCTGCACCTGGCGGCGCGCATCAACTTGTCCGAGTGGAAGAACAACCAGAATTCCAAGCAGTACATCTCGTTCATCAAGGGCAAGAACGGCAAGAAGGTCTCGGACTACTTCCGCGACTTCATTGGCTGCCAGGAAGGTGTTGACGGCCCGGGCGAGACACGCACCCTGCTCAAGGCCTTCAGCGATTTCGTCGAAAGCGAGGACCTGCCGGAAGAAGCCGCCCGCGAGAAGACCCAGACCCTGGTCGAGTACGCCACCACCCAGACCAAGCTGGGTGAGCCGGTGACCCTGGAAGAGCTGTCGAGCCTGATCGACGAAGACCGCCCGAAGGCGTTCTACGACCACATTCGCAACAAGGACTACGGCCTGTCGCCGGAAATCCCCGCTGACAAGCGCACGCTCAACCAGTTCCGCCGTTTCACCGGGCGTGCCGAAGGCTTGTCGATCAGCTTCGAAGCGCACCTGCTGGGTGACAAGGTAGAGTATGACGAGGCCGCTGGCACCCTGATCATCAAAGGCCTGCCGACCACCCTGGTTGATCAGCTCAAGCGCCGCAAGGACTGATCAGACGGCCACATAGGAGGCGACCAGCGCCTCCTTGGCCGACTTGCGCAACTTCTTCACCAGGCGCTCCTGACGCAGCGCCTCGCCCTTGTCCGGCCACTGCTCGACATAGACCAGCGCCTGTGCCGGGCTGGTCTTGAAATAGCGGGCACCCTGGCCTTTCTGATGGGCAACGAAACGCCGCTGCGGGTCATCGCTGATACCGCAGTACAGCGAGCCATTGGCAGCCCGCACCAGATACACGTACCACGGTTTGCATAGCGGCGTTTCGGCGGCTTCGTTGACGATGTTCATGGCCGATAGCTTAACCGCTCAGCTCGCCTGCTGGAACGCGCGCAGCCCTTTGTAAGCCTGCTGACGCACCTTGTTCTGCAGCATCGGCGACCAACCCAGCAACAGCCCTGGCGCACCCAACGCCTGACGCGACCAGCGCCACAGGTTGAAGCTGTCGTCGTGCTGGCAGATCAACCCATCGCGAATGACGAAGCGCGCCTGGATGTCGTTGACTACGGTGCGGCCGGTCTGGCTGAACAGGTAGGTTGCCACCCAGTGCGCGCAGCCGCTGTGCGAGTCGGCACGCACCTGGTCGAAAGTCAGCGAGAAGTCCTTGGCGCGGGTGGTCAGCATGCGCCACATGTCACCAACGTCGCGACCGTTCAACGTACCGAACACCGGGTCGCTGAAGACGATGTCGCCGCTGTAGCAGGCCACCATGGCCTCGGCATCCAGGCGCTGAAAGGCCTGGTAGAAGCGAGTGATCAGGTCACGGTTGGTGTCAGTCATGGAAGCAGGTCCGTCCTGGGAGTGGGAAGCAGCACAATAATCTGCCCCACCTGCATACGCCAGTGCCGGCCTCTTCGCGGGCACGCCCGCTCCCACAGGTTCCTCGCAAGCATCAAGGTCTGCGCAGTACCTGTGGGAGCGGGCATGCCCGCGAAGAGGCCAGCACAGGCTTCAGAGTTTTTCGCTGGTCACCTGCACATGCAAAGCCCGCCCGGCACCCAGCCCGAAGACGATCGCCCCGATGCCCAGCACGGCAAAGATCCAGCCCACCGCCGCCCAACCCCCAGTCAGGTCATGCACCAGGCCAACCGCGAACGGCCCCATGGACGCCAAGGTATAACCCACCCCCTGGGCCATGCTCGACAGGTTCGCCGCCACATGGGCATCCTTCGAGCGCAGCACGATCAGCGTAAGGGCCAAGGCGAAAGTACCGCCCTGCCCCAGCCCCAGCAGCACCGCCCAGCCCCACAGCCCGTCGATGGGGGCATACAGGCAACCGAACAGCCCCGCCAAGGTCACCAGCATCACGATCACGATCGCCAGCCGCTGGTCCTTGCCACGGGTCGCCAGCCAGGGGGCGCCCAGCGAGCTGATCAGCTGCACGATGACCGAGCCGGACAGCACCAGGCCCGCTTCGGTCGGACTCAGGCCACGGCCAATGAGGATCGACGGCAACCAGCCAAACACGATGTACGCCAGCGATGACTGCAGCCCCATGTACAGCGTTACCTGCCACGCCAGCGGGTCACGCCACAGCCCGCGCACCCGGTAGGCGGCCTTGTGCAGGCCATGGCCCTGGCGCGCTTGCGGCAACCAGATGAGCATGGCCAATAGCGCCGGTAGCATCCAGAAGCCCAGGCCAAGCGCCCAGTTGTCATCGAAATGCTGGGTCAGCGGCACGGTAGCCCCCGCTGCCATGGCCGCGCCCAGGCACAGGGCCATGGTGTAGACCCCGGTCAGGGTGCCGGCATGCTGCGGGAAGTCGCGCTTGACGATACCGGGCAACAGCACACCGATGATGCCGATGCTGGCCCCGGCCATGACGCTGCCGATGAATACGCCGACGCCCCCCAACGCGCTACGCACCACGATCCCCAACGCCAGGGTGAGCAGGATGCCCAGGATCACCCGCTCGCTGCCGAAACGCCGCGCCAGCAGCGGTGCCAGCGGTGCGAACAGCCCCAGGCAGAGCACCGGCAAGGTGGTCAGCAGACCCGCTTCGGAGGCATTCAGGCCCAGCCCTGCAGAGACCTGCCCGAGCACCGGTGCCATGCTCGACAACGCCGGGCGCAGGTTCAGTGCCACCAGCACCAGGCCCAGCAGCAACAACCAGGGCCGCTGCAGGGCCGGCGGTTGTTGTTGCACATGGGCATCGTCGGCCTCGGCGTCGATCAGCAGTTGTTCCAGTTCTCGCTCGCGGACAGGCGTATCTCGGGTCAATGGTTCAGCCATGGCCTTCTCGTCTCAGGATTCGATGAGGGTCCGGCTCAGGGCCTTGGCCCGCTCCGGATCGCGTTGTTCGATGGCGTCGAGGATCTGCCCGTGCAGGTCGAAGGTCGCCTGGCTGCGTGGCACGGTCGCCATGTTGTGTTGCAGCGCGGCTGCCACCACGCCGGAAAAGTAGCGGTACAGCTCGCTCAGTGCCGGGTTGTGCGCGGCGTCGATCAGGCGTTGGTGAAACACCAGGTCGCAACTGACATAGGCATCGACATCGCCGTGAAAATGCTCGGCACTGCCTGTCAATGCTGCGCGCAGGCCTTGCAGGTCCTCGTCGGTACGGCGCAACGCCGCCAGGCCGATCGCCTCGGACTCGAGGATGTGCCGTGTCTCGCGGGCCTGCTCCAGGGTGCAGCGCGACATGGCCTGCACAGCTTGCAGCGGATCCTGGCAGGTGCGCAGGTAGCTGCCGTCCCCTTGGCGGATTTCCACCAGGCCGCTGAATGCCAGCACGCGCATGGCCTCGCGCACGGTATTGCGGCTGATGCCCAGTTCCAGCGCCAGCTCCGGCTCGGTCGGCAGGCGCTGCCCGACTTGCCAGTCCCCTTGCAGGATGCGCTCCCGCATGCGATCGACCGCAAGTTCGACCAAAGAGCGCTTGGTCAATTCGCTGCTCATTTCACTCAACCAATCATCCGATGAATTTTCGGAGCTTAATGGAACGCCTTCCAGACATCAAATCAACTGGCATTTCTACCAGTTGTCAGCTGAGTGGCTTGTTGCAACGCTGGGCACGACTCCATCAAGGCCCCATTCATGCCCATATCCAAAACATTGCGGTTGATTGCCCTGACTGCAACCGGCCTGCTGCTGGTCCTGCTCTTCAAAGGGTGCGACGCCAGACAACCGCCAATGCAGCCCAAGACGCTCATCATCGGAATGGACGGCGTGCAACTGCAGCACTATGAGCAACTGGGCGGCGATACTAACTTGCAAAAGCGCCTGATCTACGGCAAGGCCTATGCCGGAGGCATCAGCGGCCGCGCCAGCGAACAGGCGACTATCAGTGGGCCGGGCTGGATGACTTTGCTCACCGGGGTATGGGCCAACAAGCACGGGGTCATTTCCAATACCGAATCCTTGCGGGTCGACCCGCAGTTCCCCAGCTTGTTCAAACGACTGCGTGATGCCCTGCCGAACGCCTATCTCGCCAGCATCGTCAATTGGTCACCGATCAACACGGCCTTCCTGCTGGAAGACGCGCAAGGCAACAATGTGCGCGAAAGCGGCCTGAGCGATGAGCAGGTAACCGCCCGAACCCTGGAGATCCTCGAAAACACACCTGCCGACTTCACCTTCATTCAGCTTGATGAGCCCGATGAAATCGGCCACGCCAGTGGCTTCGGCCCGGCCTACCAGTTCGCACTGCGCGAAGCCGACGACAAGCTGGGGCGCCTGTTGGACAAAGTCGAGCAGCGTGCCTACAAGCACCCGCAGGAGGACTGGTTGGTGATCGTCTGTACCGACCACGGTCGTGATTACTGGGGCTCAGGCCATGGTGGTGTGACCGAGCAGGAGAAGACGGTGTTCATCGCCAGCAACAAGCCTTTGAACGAAGAGTTGAACCAACCGAGCACTCCAGAGGACAACCCGGGCCCCAACAATTTGTATGGCTATGCAGCGCAGACATCGGTGGCCCCGACCGTGCTCCGGCACATGGGGCTCGACCTGCTGCCGGAATGGAAGCTCGATGGCACGCCGCTGCTGGGTGCAACCGGAGTACGCAAGGCACGGGCCATTGAAGGCGAAGCCAAGTTGCTGTGGAACAGCGATTCACAAGGCACCGTGACCATTCACAGAAATGGTCAGTTGGTCGCAACCGTGCAGGCCAACCTGCAGCAATGGACTGATCCGCAGGGCATGCGCCAGGCCAGCGACTATGTGCTCGAACTGGATGAGACACCCGTAGGGGTGCGCACCCGGCCAGTCAGCAAGCCATTCGTCATCGAGGAAAGCAGCAACTATGCACACGGGATCACCTGCAGGAACGAGCTAACTCGCTCCTGCAAATGGCCGTGATCAGCTCAGCGCATCGACCAACGCCTGGTTCATGTCCGGCGTGCCAATGGTGATACGCAGGAACTGGGCGATCCGCTCCTGCTTGAAGTGACGCACGATCACGCCTTGTTCGCGCAGGCGTGCTGCCAACTGGGCCGCGTCCTGCTGCGGATGGCGGGCGAAGATGAAGTTGGCCGCCGATGGCAGCACTTCGAAGCCTTTTGCAACCAGCTGCTCGACCAGCGTTTCACGGCTGTCGATCACCTTGCGGCAGGTTTCCTCGAAGTAGGCTTGGTCTTCGAACGCCGCTGCCGCACCGACGATGGCCATGCGGTCGAGTGGATAGGAGTTGAAGCTGTTCTTGATCCGCTCCAGAGCCTCGATCAGGTCCGGATGGCCGACAGCCAGGCCGACGCGCAGCCCGGCCAGCGAACGCGACTTGGACAGGGTCTGGGTCACCAGCAGGTTGTCGTAGCGGTCCACCAGGCTGATGGCAGTTTCGCCACCAAAGTCGATGTAGGCTTCATCCACCACCACCACCGAATCGCGGTTGGATTGCAGCAGCTGCTCGATTGCTTGCAGCGGCAGCAGGCAGCCGGTTGGCGCGTTGGGATTGGGGAAGATGATCCCGGCGTTGGGCTTGGCGTAGTCGGAGATGCGGATCTGGAACTGCTCGTCCAGCGCCACCTGCTCGAATGGAATGCCATACAGGCCGCAGTAGACCGGATAGAAGCTGTAGCTGACATCCGGGAACAGCAGTGGCCCGCGATCGTGCTGGAACAGGCCGTGGAAGATGTGCGCAAGCACTTCATCCGAGCCATTGCCGACAAAAACCTGGGCCGTGGTGACACCGTAATACTCGGCCACCGCCTGCTTGAGCCGATCACTGTTCGGGTCCGGATACAGGCGCAGGTTGTCGTTCAGTTCGCCGCGCATGGCTTCCAGCGCCTTGGGCGACGGGCCATACGGGTTCTCGTTGGTGTTCAGCTTGACCAGGCGGGCCAGCTTGGGCTGCTCACCCGGCACGTAAGGCACCAGCGCCTTGACGAAGGGGCTCCAGAATCGACTCATGCTCAGTTCCCCTTGTCTTGGGTCAGGATACGGTATTCAGCACTGCGGGCGTGGGCGGTCAGCGACTCGCCACGGGCCAGGACCGAGGCGGTGTGGCCGAGCTCGGATGCGCCCTGTTCGGAGCAGAAGATGATCGACGAGCGCTTCTGGAAGTCATACACCCCCAGCGGCGACGAGAAACGCGCGGTACCGGAGGTCGGCAACACGTGGTTGGGGCCAGCGCAGTAATCACCCAGCGCTTCGCTGGTGTGGCGACCCATGAAGATCGCACCGGCGTGGCGAATCTGTGGCAGCCAGGCTTGCGGGTCGGCGACCGACAGCTCCAGGTGTTCGGGGGCAATGCGGTTGGCCACTTCGATGGCCTGCTGCATGTCGCGCACCTGGATCAGCGCGCCACGACCGTTGATTGACTTCTCGATAATCTCGGCACGCTCCATGGTCGGCAGCAACTTGTCGATGCTGGCGGCAACGCGGTCGAGGAAAGCGGCATCCGGGCTGACCAGGATGGCCTGGGCATCTTCGTCGTGCTCGGCCTGGGAGAACAGGTCCATGGCGATCCAGTCCGGGTCGGTCTGGCCGTCGCATACCACGAGGATTTCCGACGGACCGGCGATCATGTCGATACCGACCTGGCCGAACACGTGGCGCTTGGCGGTGGCTACGTAGATGTTGCCTGGGCCGACGATCTTGTCTACCTGTGGCACGCTTTCAGTGCCATAGGCCAGGGCGGCTACGGCCTGGGCACCACCAACGGTGAACACCCGGTCGACACCGGCGATGCAGGCTGCGGCCAGCACCAGTTCATTGACCTCGCCACGCGGGGTCGGTACCACCATCACCACCTCGGTGACGCCAGCGACCTTGGCCGGAATGGCGTTCATCAGCACCGACGACGGGTACGACGCCTTGCCGCCCGGCACGTACAGGCCGGCACGGTCCAGCGGAGTGACCTTCTGGCCGAGCACGGTACCGTCGGCTTCAGTGTACTGCCACGAGTCCTGCTTCTGCCGCTCGTGGTACAGGCGCACACGGTTGGCGGCTTTCTCCAGGGCTTCACGCTGGGCTTCGGTGATACGGGTCAGGGCCAGTTCCAGGCGCTCACGGCCGAGGATCAGGTCATCGATGCTTTTGGCGTCAACACCGTCGAAGCGCTGGGTGAATTCCACCAGCGCGGCGTCACCGCGCTCGCGCACGGCCTTGATGATGTCGAGCACGCGCTGGTTGACCGCGTCATCGGACACACTTTCCCAGCTCAGCAGATGATCCAGATGTCGGGCGAAATCCGGATCAGCAGCGTTGAGACGGGCAATTGCAGTGGACACGGTCATGGCGAGGGCCTCGATTATTAGCGAATGCTCAGGCGCCCTAGGCTACCAGTCCATCCGCGCGGGCACCCGAGAAAAATGGCTATGACGCGGATAGACGGGCGCGACAGCGAAGGCCGCGCGCAGAGGTCAATCGCGGTGTCGCGACTCGACTGCTTTGCGCAGCGTGTCGATCAGGCTCTGGATGCGGGCGTGCTGCATCTTCATGGAGGCCTTGTTGACCACCAGGCGCGAGCTGATCGTGGCGATCAGTTCCTGGGGTTCGAGGCCGTTGGCACGCAGGGTGTTGCCGGTGTCGACCACGTCAATGATCTTGTCGGCGAGGTTGATCAGCGGGGCCAGTTCCATCGAGCCGTACAGCTTGATGATGTCGACCTGGCGGCCCTGCTCGGCGTAGTAACGCTTGGCCACGTTGACGAACTTGGTGGCGACACGCAGGCGGCCCTTGGGCTCGGGCGCACCGACCGCACCGGCGGTCATCAGCTTGCACTTGGCAATCTGCAGGTCCAGCGGTTCATACAGGCCCTGGCCGCCGTACTCCATCAGCACGTCCTTGCCAGCCACACCGAGGTCGGCGGCACCATGCTCGACATAAGTCGGCACGTCAGTGGCACGCACGATCAGCAGGCGCACGTCGTCCTGCGTGGTGGGGATGATCAGCTTGCGGCTCTTGTCCGGGTTCTCGGTCGGCACGATACCGGCCTCGGCCAGCAACGGCAGGGTATCGTCGAGAATACGGCCTTTGGAAAGCGCGATGGTCAACATTGGAACGTCGGTCCTTAAGCGGCTACTGCCGGCCGGGCTGCTACAGCCCGACCGCATTCAATTCGAATGACACGTCCTTGTGCCAGCGGGCAACTAGCCCGGTACGCGGCGGATTTTTGCGCCGAGCATCTGCAGTTTTTCTTCGATGCACTCGTAACCACGGTCGATGTGGTAGATGCGGTCGATCAGGGTATCGCCTTCGGCGACCAGCGCCGACAGTACCAGGCTGGCGGATGCACGCAGGTCGGTGGCCATCACCGGAGCACCCTTGAGTGCCGGCACGCCAGTGACGATCGCGGTGTTGCCTTCGACCTGGATCTGCGCGCCCATGCGGTGCATTTCGTACACGTGCATGAAGCGGTTTTCGAAGATCGTCTCGATGACTGCACCAGTGCCTTCGGCGATGGCGTTCAGCGAGATGAACTGCGCCTGCATGTCGGTCGGGAACGCCGGGTACGGAGCGGTGCGCAGGTTGACGGCTTTCGGCCGCTTGCCGTGCATGTCCAGCTCGATCCAGTCTTCACCGGTGGTCAGGTCGGCGCCCGCTTCCTTCAGCTTCTCCAGCACAGCTTCAAGGATGGTCGGGTCGGTGTCCTTGACCTTGACGCGACCGCCGGTCACGGCAGCGGCGACCAGGTAGGTGCCGGTCTCGATACGGTCGGGCATGACGCGGTAGTGGGCGCTGTCCAGACGCTCGACGCCATCGATGGTGATGGTGTCGGTACCGGCGCCCTGAACCTTGCCGCCCATGGCGTTGATGAAGTTGGCCAGGTCGACCACTTCAGGCTCGCGCGCGGCGTTCTGCAGAACGCTGCGGCCCTTGGCCAGGGCAGCGGCCATCATGATGTTCTCGGTACCGGTGACGCTCACGGTGTCGAAGAAGAAGTGCGCACCGCGCAGGCCGCCTTCAGGGGCCTCAGCCTTGATGTAGCCGCCTTCGACTTCGATCTTCGCACCCATGGCCTCGAGGCCGCGGATGTGCAGGTCGACCGGGCGCGAACCGATGGCGCAGCCGCCTGGCAGGGCCACTTCAGCCTTGCCGAAGCGTGCGACCATGGGGCCGAGCACCAGGATCGAGGCGCGCATGGTCTTGACCAGCTCGTAGGGGGCTACCAGGGTCTTGATGGTGCGCGGGTCGATTTCCACCGCCAGCTTTTCGTCGATCACAGGCTCGATGCCCATGCGCCCGAACAGCTCGATCATGGTGGTGATGTCGTGCAGGTGCGGCAGGTTGCCCACGGTGACCGGGCCATCGGCCAGCAGGGTCGCCGCCAGGATCGGCAGAGCCGCGTTCTTCGCGCCGGAAATGCGGATCTCGCCGTCGAGACGAGCGCCGCCAGTAATAATCAGTTTGTCCATTGGTGTCTCGCCGCCAAGTTGGCTCAGGTGCGCTCAGCCCAGGCTGCGCTGCTGAAAAATTTCATGGTTACCGCATGGATGCTGCCATTGGCGATCCACGGATTCAGGTGAGCATAGATCGCCTGCTGACGTTTGACCGGGCTCAGGCCAGCCAACTCGTCGCTGATCACGTTCAACTGGAAGTTGCAGCCTTCGCCTTCAACTTCGACCCGGGATCCCGGCAATTTCTCTTCAAGGAAGCTCTTAACTTCTACGGCCTGCATGCTCAACCTCAATCGGCGCCCGATGCGCACGGGTCGGCCATCATACAAAAAAGCCCCTCGCCTGCGAAGCCCAACGAAAGGGCGCGCGACCGAGGGGCTTCTCATCACTGCCAAGCCATCAGCTTGCCAGCACCTCATCAAGGTCGTAGACCCCGGCGATTTCCCGCATGTCGTCAGGCATGCCGCGCACCTCGACGGCCTTGCCGGCTGCCTGGGCGTCACGGATGAACGCCAGCAGCAGCGACAGGCCAACACTGGTGGAGCGCGCCACGGCCGAGCAGTCCAGCACCAGACGCGACTCACGACAGGCGCCAATCAGCGCGTTGCCCTGCTTGCGCAGGGCCGGCCCGCTGCGGTAATCAAGTTCGCCGGCCAGGCATAGCACGCCTGGCTCGGCCATGGTTACAGCGGTCTCGCTCATTTGACGGTCTTCTCTGGCGAGTTGTCGGCGGCTTCCTTGGCCTTGGCCACCTCGCCAGCCCAGCCGTCGATGGTCTTGTCCAGGTCGTTGCCATTGCGCTGCATGGCATCGGCGAACTGGTCGCGGAACAGCTTGCCAACGTTGATGCCGTTGACGATGACGTTACGCACCTTCCACTCGCCGCCCAGGTTTTCCAGCGTGTACTGCACCGGGTACACGGCACCATTGTTGCCGGTGACCTTCATGCCGACACTGGCACGCTTGCCGTCATCGGCCTTGGCCGGATCGACGGTAATGCCCTGGTTGTTGTACTCCAGCAGCGCATTGCCATAGAACTGCATCAGGCTGCGCTTGAAGTTTTCCTGGAAGCGCTGCATCTGCTCGGGCGTGGCCTTGCGCGAGTACTTGACGGTCATGATGCTCTTGGAAATGCCGTCAGCGTCCACCACCGGCCCAAGGATGCGATTGAGCGCATCGTAGAAGGCATTCGGGTTGGACTTGTATTGCTCCTTGTTGGCCTTGAGGTCGCTGAGCAGCGCAGTGGTGGTGCTCTGAACCACGTCGTGCGGCGACTGTGCAGCCATGGCGAACAGGGGGAAGGCCGCCAGCAGCACCAGCAGGCCACGTCGCAGGATCGAAATCATGGAAACTCCTTAATTAGCCGGTTGCGCTTCTTTGGGTTCCTTGCCAACGGAGTTGAGCAGGAACTTGCCAATCAGATCTTCCAGCACCAGCGCCGACTGTGTGTCATGGATGGTCGAGCCATCCTTGAGCACGTCTTCTTCACCGCCCACGCTGATACCGATGTACTTCTCGCCAAGCAAGCCGGCGGTCAGGATCGAAGCAGTAGAGTCGGTCGGCAGGTTGTTGACCGACTTGTCCAGCTGCAGCGTCACCCGACCGGTGTAGGAATCACGGTCCAGATCGATGGCGGTGACCTTGCCGATCGTTACACCGGCCATGGTCACTTTAGCTCTGACCGTCAAACCGGCGATATTGTCGAAGTACGCATAAACTTTATAGGTATCGCTGCTCGGGCTGGCCGACAGCCCGCTGACACGCAGGGCCAGCAGCAGCAGTGCCAGGATCCCGGCCAGGAGGAACAGGCCGACACCGATTTCCAGGGTGCGGTTTTGCATCAGAAATCTCCAAACATCAAGGCGGTCAAAATAAAGTCCAGACCCAGTACTGCCAACGAGGCATAGACCACGGTCTTGGTGGTGGCACGGCTGATCCCCTCTGAGGTGGGTTCGCAGTCATACCCCTGGAATACGGCAATCCAGGTCGTGACGAAGGCGAACACCAGGCTCTTGATCAGCCCGTTGAGCACGTCGTCGGTAAAGGAAACGCTGTTCTGCATGTTGCCCCAGAACGAGCCTTCGTAAACGCCCAGCCAGTCGACTGCGACCCACGAACCACCCCAGATGCCGACCACGCTGAAGATCAGCGCAAGCAGCGGCAGCGAGATGAAACCGGCCCACAGGCGTGGCGCAACGATGTACTTGAGCGGGTCGACGCCGATCATTTCCAGGCTCGACAGCTGCTCGGTGGACTTCATGTTGCCGATTTCGGCAGTCAGTGCAGAACCTGCGCGGCCGGCGAACAGCAACGCGGTGACCACCGGACCGAGCTCACGCAGCAGGGTCAGGGCAACCATTTGCCCGACCGCCTGTTCGGATCCGTACTTGGTCAGGATGCTGTAGCCCTGCAGGGCCAGCACCATGCCGATGAACACGCCGGAAACGACAATGATCGCCAGCGACAGCACACCCACCGAGTAAAGCTGCTTGGTCAGCAGCTGGAAGCCGCCGCCAATGCCGCCACGGCCGATCAGCGCATGGAACAGGAACAGGCACGAACGCCCGAGCACGGCCAGCACGTCGATCGCCGAGCGCCCGAGCAGGCGAATACGTTCGAGTAAGGATTTTTTGCGCATCACCGCGCCCCCAGCAGATCGGCGCGGTAGTCAGGCGCAGGAAAGTGGAATGGCACCGGGCCGTCCGGGTCGCCTTTCATGAACTGGCGAATGCGCGGATTGTCCGAGCCCATCAATTCGTCGGGCGTACCCTGGCCCAGCACCTGGCCATCACCGACCACATAGATGTAATCGGCAATACTGGCGGTTTCGGCCAGATCGTGGGAAACCACGATACTGGTGATGCCCAAGGCATCGTTGAGCAGACGGATCAACCGTACGAGCACACCCATGGCAATCGGGTCCTGGCCGACGAACGGTTCGTCGTACATCAGGATCTGCGGGTCCAGGGCAATCGCCCGGGCCAGCGCCACCCGGCGCTTCATGCCGCCGGACAGTTCGTCAGGCATCAGGTCGATGGCACCCCGCAGGCCAACTGCCTGCAGTTTCATCAACACGATGTCACGGATCATTTCGTCCGAAAGCTGGGTATGCACGCGCAAAGGAAAAGCGACGTTCTCGAACACGTCGAGATCGGTGAACAGCGCACCGCTCTGGAACAGTACGCCCATCTGCTTGCGTGCGTCGAACAGGTCGCTGCGCGAAAGGCTCGGCAGGTTCTGCCCGGCCACCCACACTTCACCGCTCGACGGCCGTAGCTGCGCGCCCATCAGGCGCAACAGCGTGGTCTTGCCGCAACCCGACGGCCCCATGATCCCGGTGACCTTGCCACGCGGGATACGGATGTCGACGTTGCTGAAAATGCTGCGCGAACCGCGCTTGAAGGTGACTCCCTTCAACTCGACCGCGTAGGCGCTATCCACACTCATCTAGACTCCTTGCTAGTGCAGCCTCGCACTAATGGACGCTGGCCTTCATCGTGAAGACACACGCACCCTTGGCAGGCCGAATAGCGGCGAACTATAGCACTGCTGACCGCACGCCCCCAAGGGTATGGAACAGGTCGTTCAGGCCAACGACAGGCTTTCATGACATTTCACAGGGCAATCGAAATGATGAGGCTTTCTTGTATTGCGGCTATAATCGCCGCCTTTTAATCAGGCATTGCTTTTCGACATGAGCCAATCCAGCGAGCTGATCCACTCCGCCCAGCGCACCCTGCGCCTGGAACTCGAGGCCGTAGAAGGCCTGGTGGCCCGCATCGACGCCAATTTCGTCAAGGCCTGCGAGCTGATCCTGGCGAGCAAGGGCCGGGTCGTGGTGGTCGGCATGGGCAAATCGGGGCATATCGGCAACAAGATCGCCGCCACCCTGGCCAGCACCGGCACGCCAGCGTTCTTCGTGCATCCGGCCGAAGCCAGCCATGGCGACATGGGCATGATCACCCGCGACGACGTCATACTGGCCCTGTCCAACTCGGGCAGCACCGCCGAGATTGTGACCCTGCTGCCTTTGATCAAGCGCCTGGGTATCCAGATGATCAGCCTGACCGGCAACCCGGACTCGCCCCTGGCCCAGGCCGCCGAGGTCAATCTCGACGCCAGCGTCGCTCAGGAAGCCTGCCCGCTGAACCTCGCCCCGACCTCCTCCACCACTGCGGCACTGGTGCTGGGTGACGCGCTGGCCATCGCCCTGCTCGAAGCCCGCGGCTTCACCGCCGAGGACTTCGCCTTCTCGCACCCTGGCGGTGCCTTGGGCCGCCGCCTGCTGCTCAAAGTCGAGAATGTCATGCACGCCGGTGACGAACTGCCCCAGGTACAGCTGGGTACACTGCTCAAGGACGCGCTCCTCGAGATGTCCCGCAAAGGTTTGGGCATGACCGTGATCGTGGGTGCCGATGGCAAGCTGGCCGGGATCTTCACTGACGGCGACCTGCGCCGCAGCCTGGACCGCAACATCGACGTGCACACCACACTGATTGATCAGGTGATGACTGTGCATGGCAAGACTGCTCGTGCCGAGATGCTTGCCGCCGAGGCCCTGAAGATCATGGAAGACCACAAGATCAGCGCCCTGGTGGTCGTGGACAAGGACGACCGCCCGACCGGCGCCCTGAACATGCACGACCTGCTGCGCGCTGGCGTGATGTAAAAGAGAACGAACCGATGACCGAAGATCTCATGCAACGCGGCAAGGCGATCAAGCTCGCCGTTTTCGACGTCGATGGCGTGCTGACCGATGGCCGCCTGTACTTCCTTGAAGACGGCAGCGAATTCAAGACCTTCAATACCCTTGATGGCCAGGGCATCAAGATGCTCATGGCCTCGGGCGTAACCACGGCGATCATCAGCGGACGCAAGACCCCAGTAGTGGAGCGCCGGGCTAAAAACCTCGGCATCCCCCACCTTTACCAGGGCCGCGAAGACAAATTGGTCGTGCTCGACGGCCTGCTCGCCGAACTGGGCCTAAGCTATGAACAGGTCGCCTATCTGGGCGACGACCTGCCCGACCTGCCGGTGATCCGCCGCGTAGGCTTGGGCATGGCGGTGTCCAACGCCGCGCCGTTCGTTCGCCAGCACGCCCACGGCGTAACCCAGGCACGCGGTGGCGAAGGGGCTGCACGCGAGTTCTGCGAATTGATCATGCACGCCCAGGGCACCCTGGACGCTGCCAACGCCAACTACCTTTAAGGCTGCCCATGTTCAGCAAGAAAGCCCGCAATATTGCGCTGCTCGCGGTGATTGCCGCCCTGCTGGTGGCAATCGGCTACTGGAATGTCAGCCCCGAAAGCTTCCTCGAAAAGCCGGTGGCCCAGGTTGACGAAAGCGCGATCGACTATTACGCGATCAACGCGCACAGCGTGCAGTTCATGCCCGACGGCAAGCTGCAATACGAAATGACGGCCGACAAGGTCGAGCACCTCAGGGCCAGCGAAGTCACCCTGCTGACCACGCCCGACCTGCACATGTACCGGGGCACCGAGTACCCTTGGCACGTGCAGAGCGAACGTGCCGAGGTCAACCCGGACGGCACCGAGGTCGAGCTGATCGACAATGTCCGCGTACAACGCATCGACGAAAAGCAGCGTGAACTTATCGTTACCAGCTCCCGCATGACCGTATTCCCGCAGAAGCAATATGCGCAGACCGAGCAAGCCGTTAGAATCGACGGCGCCGGTGGCACAACTACGGGCAAAGGAATGAAAGCGTATTTGAAAGAAGGCAAGATGGACTTGCTCTCTAACGTAAGAGGACAGTATGAGGCTCGTTAAAACCCTCCCCCTTTTGCTCAGCCTGAGCGCAGCACTGGGAAGCGCGAGCGCCTTCGCCCTGCCGACCGACCGTGACCAGCCTATCCGCATCCAGGCCGACAACGCGCACCTGGACGACAAGCAAGGCGTGGCCACCTATACCGGCGATGTCATCATCACCCAGGGCTCGATGATGATCAAAGGCAACACCGTGACCATGACCCGTGCCGCCAATGGCGACATCGACGTGGTGACCTCGGTGGGTAACCTGGCCTACTTCGAGCAGCAGCAGAGCACGGCCAAGCCCGACAAGATGAAAGGCTGGGCGGTGACCATCCAGTACCAGGCGCAAAAAGACACGGTAATCCTTACCGACCGCGCCAAGGTCGAGAATGAAGGCAACACCACCGAAGGCGAGAAGATCATCTACAACACCAAGACCCAGGTTGCGACCGCCGGTCGTGGTGGCAACGTGACTCAACCACGTCAGCGCATCGACATGGTGATCCAGCCGAAGAAGAAGGCCGAGTAAATGGCAACCCTCAAAGCCCAGCACCTGGCCAAGAGCTACAAGGGGCGGCAAGTCGTGCGCGATGTCAGCCTGTCGATCGACAGCGGGCAGATTGTCGGCCTGCTCGGCCCCAACGGCGCCGGCAAGACCACCTGCTTCTACATGATCGTGGGGCTGGTCCAGGCCGACCAGGGGCGCGTACTGATCGACAACCTCGATGTCAGTCACCAGCCCATGCACGGCCGCGCCCGCGCCGGTATCGGCTATCTGCCGCAGGAAGCTTCGATCTTCCGCAAGCTGTCGGTGGCCGACAACATCATGGCCATTCTCGAGACCCGCAAGGACATCGATCGTGAAGGCCGGCGCAAAGAGCTGGAAAGCCTGCTGCAGGAGTTCCACATCAGCCACATCCGCGACAACCTCGGCATGAGCCTTTCCGGTGGTGAACGCCGGCGTGTCGAAATCGCCCGCGCCCTGGCCACCGCGCCGAAGTTCATCCTGCTGGACGAACCTTTTGCCGGTGTCGACCCGATTTCCGTAGGCGACATCAAGCAGATCATCCACCACCTCAAGGCCAAGGGTATCGGTGTACTGATCACCGACCACAACGTCCGCGAAACCCTGGATATCTGCGAGACCGCCTACATCGTCAACGACGGTCGACTGATCGCCGAAGGAGACGCCGAGACCATCCTGGCCAACGAGCTGGTCAAGGAAGTCTACCTGGGTCACGAGTTCCGGCTCTGACCTTCGGGCCCTGCCTGGAGCACTGGCATTTATGCCCTGCAGGGGCTTAAGTTGTTACAGCGCTCTAGGCAAACGCTACAATTTGAGGCATAAAACTTGCTTGAATTTGGCGCTTTGGCGCCCTCGTGTAGTGGATGGCGCATGCGCGCCGGCGAACAAGGTATTAAGCCCCAGCCATGAAACCATCGCTCGTCCTAAAAATGGGCCAGCAACTGACGATGACCCCGCAGTTGCAACAGGCCATCCGCCTACTTCAGCTCTCCACCCTGGACCTCCAGCAGGAAATCCAGGAAGCGCTGGAGTCCAATCCGATGCTCGAACGCCAGGAAGACGGCGACGACTTCGACAACAGCGACCCGATGGCGGACAACGCCGAGAACAAGCCGGCCGCCGAAGTCCAGGACAACAGCTTCCAGGAAAGCACCACCAGTGCCGAGACCCTGGAAGATGGTGAGTGGAACGAGCGAATCCCTAACGAGCTTCCGGTCGACACCGCCTGGGAAGACATCTACCAGACCAGCGCCAGCAGCTTGCCGAGCAACGATGACGACGAGTGGGACTTCACCACCCGTACATCTGCCGGCGAGAGCCTGCAGAGCCACCTGCTGTGGCAGCTGAACCTGGCACCGATGTCCGATACCGACCGCCTGATCGCCGTCACCCTGATCGACAGCATCAACGGCCAGGGCTACCTGGAAGATACCCTCGAAGAAATCTGCGCAGGCTTTGACCCGGAGCTGGACATCGAACTCGACGAGGTCGAGGCGGTGCTGCATCGCATCCAGCAGTTCGAGCCGGCTGGCGTCGGCGCCCGCACCCTGGGCGAGTGCCTGCTGCTGCAATTGCGCCAGCTGCCCGCCAGCACGCCGTGGATGAGCGACGCCCAGCGCCTGGTCAGCGACTTCATCGACCTGCTCGGCAGCCGCGACTATAGCCAGCTGATGCGCCGCATGAAGCTCAAGGAAGACGAACTGCGCCAGGTGATCGAGCTGGTGCAGAGCCTCAACCCGCGGCCCGGTTCGCAGATCGAGTCGAGCGAACCGGAATACGTGGTGCCCGACGTGATCGTGCGCAAGGACAGCGACCGCTGGCTGGTCGAGCTGAATCAGGAGGCGATCCCGCGCCTGCGGGTCAACCCGCAGTACGCCGGTTTCGTCCGCCGCGCCGATACCAGTGCCGACAACACCTTCATGCGCAACCAGTTGCAAGAGGCGCGCTGGTTCATCAAGAGCCTGCAAAGCCGCAACGAAACGCTGATGAAGGTCGCCACACAGATCGTCGAGCACCAGCGTGGATTCCTTGACCACGGCGACGAAGCGATGAAGCCGCTGGTCCTGCATGACATCGCCGAAGCCGTAGGCATGCATGAGTCGACCATTTCGCGGGTGACCACGCAGAAATACATGCACACCCCGCGTGGCATCTACGAACTGAAATACTTTTTCTCCAGCCACGTCAGCACCGCCGAAGGCGGAGAATGCTCGTCTACGGCGATCCGCGCGATCATCAAGAAACTGGTTGCCGCGGAAAATCAGAAAAAGCCATTGAGTGACAGCAAGATCGCTGGTTTACTGGAGGCACAAGGCATCCAGGTAGCCCGTCGCACCGTCGCCAAGTACCGCGAGTCCCTCGGCATCGCACCGTCGAGCGAGCGCAAGCGACTGATGTAGCCCCCGGATGTGCCACAGCGTTTGTGGGGCAGGTGCAAGACCTGCCTCTTTATGCACGGGCAACAAAGGAGAAGCTGTATGCAAGTCAATATCAGTGGACAGCATGTCGAAGTCACCCAGCCACTGCGCGATTATGTGCTTGAAAAGCTCGCTCGCGTGGAGAGTCACTTCGACAAGATCACCAACGTGCAGGTCATCATGAAAGTCGAGAAGCTGCAGCAGAAGGTCGAGGCGACCCTGCAGATTCCCGGCGGTGAAGTGGTTGCCAACGCCGAACACGAAGACATGTATGCAGCGATCGACGCCTTGGCCGACAAGCTCGACCGCCAACTGAAAAAACACAAGGAAAAACAGCAAAGCCTGCTGCAAGGTGCAGCCGCCCGCTGATCCCTCTCATCCATGATCCGACTTGAAACCATCCTGACCCCCGGCCGTTCCCTGGTGAACGTGCCGGGCGGCAGCAAGAAGCGCGCCCTGGAAAAGGTCGCCAACCTGATTGCCGAGCAAGTACCCGAGCTTGCGATGCAAGACGTCTTCGAAAAGCTCATCGCTCGCGAAAAACTGGGCTCGACCGGCTTTGGCAATGGCATTGCCATTCCCCACTGCCGACTTGAAGGCTGCGCTGCCCCAGTAAGTGCACTATTGCACCTGGACGCGCCGATCGACTACGACGCCATCGATGGCGCACCGGTGGATCTGCTGTTCGTCCTGCTGGTGCCCGAGGCGGCCACCGATGCCCATCTTGAACTGCTGCGCCAGATCGCCAGCATGCTTGATCGCAAGGAGGTCCGTGATCGGCTGCGTGCCGCCGGTAGCAGCGAGGCCCTGTACCAGGTTGTCCTGAACGCACAGAACGAGCACTGAACATGCGCCTGATCATCGTCAGCGGCCGGTCCGGCTCCGGCAAGAGCACCGCCCTCGATGTCCTGGAAGACAACGGTTTCTATGTCATTGACAATCTGCCGGCCGGGCTGCTGCCACAGCTGGCAGAGAACGCGCTGATTAACACCGAGCTGTTGCAGCCACGGGTCGCGGTCAGTATTGATGCACGCAACTTGCCGAGCCATCTGTCACGCTTCCCCGAACTGCTCGAGGAAGCCCGTGCACGCCACATCCAGTGTGATGTGCTTTATCTTGATGCCGACGAAGACACGCTGCTCAAGCGTTTCTCGGAAACCCGCCGTCGCCACCCGCTGACCAATGCCGACCGCTCGCTGGCCGAAGCGATCCGGGTTGAAAGCGAGCTGTTGGGGCCGATTGCCGACCTTGCCGACCTGAAGATCGACACCACCAGCCTCAACCTCTACCAGCTACGCGATACGATCAAACTGCGCCTGCTCAACCAGCCCGAGCCCGGCACCGCCTTCCTGGTCGAATCGTTCGGTTTCAAGCGCGGGATGCCGGTCGATGCTGACCTGGTGTTCGACGTACGCTGCCTGCCCAACCCGTACTGGAAACCGGAACTGCGCGAACATTCCGGCCTGGAGCAGCCAGTCATCGACTACCTCGCCGCACAGCCGGACGTCGAAGAAATGTTCAACGACATTTCCAGTTACCTGCTCAAATGGCTGCCACGCTTTGCCGCCAGCAACCGCGCCTATGTCACCATCGCCATTGGCTGCACAGGTGGCCACCACCGCTCGGTCTACATCACCGAACGCCTCGGCCAGCTGTTGCAGCAATCCCTGAAAAACGTCCAGGTTCGCCACCGCGACCTCTAGCCCACAGGATCCACCGCACGATGCCCGCCCGCGAAATCACCATCATCAACAAGCTGGGCCTGCATGCCCGGGCGGCAGCCAAGTTCGTCGGCGTGGCCGGCAAATACCCCTGTCAGGTCCGCGTCGGCCGCGCGCCAGACAAGATGGTGGACGGCAAGAGCATCATGGCGGTGATGATGCTGGCGGCAGGCAAAGGCACCCAGGTGCACCTGCTGACCGAGGGCGAGCAGGACACCGACGCCCTGGAAGCGCTGGTGGCGCTGATCAACAACTACTTCGACGAAGGCGAGTAATCCCTAGACGGCGCGGTACCTGCCGGCGCGCGCCGGGCTCTCGGCGAATCACGACATTGCCGTATCCATCACCATCATCAAGCAAAAGCCGATACACAACCCCAGGCTGGCCAGACGGTGATTCCCGTTGCTGCGCGACTCGGGAATGATTTCCTGGGTCACCACCAGCAGCATCGCCCCGGCCGCACAGGCCAGGCCCACCGGCAGCAGCAACTCCGCCATGTTCACCAGCCAGGCACAGATCACCGCAGCCAGTGGCTCGACCAGGCCAGAGGCGGCACCGATCAGGAACGCCTTGAACCGTGGCATCCCCGCGCCTGCCAGCACCAGGGCTATCACCAGTCCCTCAGGCACATCCTGCAAGGCGATGCCCATGGCCAGGCTATCGGCGTCGGCCATGCCACCGCCGGCAGACACACCGATGGCCATGCCTTCGGGAATGTTGTGGGCGATGATGGCGATCACGAACAACCAGATCCTTGCGGCGATCACCGGCTGATTTTCGGTGCCTACCAGCGCTTCCGGTGAAGCACCAGAGACCTTGAGATCGACCAGGAACAGGCACAGGGCGCCGAGCATCAGGCCGAAGCTGATCAGGCCACCGGCGCCCCAAGGGCTGAAACCGATGGCCTGGGCGGCATCCAGCCCAGGGATGATCAGCGAGAACGCCGTGGCCGCCAGCATCACCCCGGCCCCGAAGCCCAGCAAGGTATCGGCCAGGGCTACCGGCATATTGCGAATCACCAGCACCGGTACCGCGCCCAATGCCGTACCCAACGCGCACAGGGCGCCACCCTCCAGGGCGCGCAGCATGCGCGGTTCCAGGTCCAGCCAGGCGATGCCACGGGCCAGCAGCAACGCCGTGCCGGCCAGTAACAGCAAGGTGCCCAGCGCCAGCCGGAACAGACGCACACTGCCGACAGACATCACCTCAGAACGCATACCGGGCCGACTCACTTCAGGGCTTCGTGATAGCGGCGATCCACTTCCGCCCAGTCGATCACGTTGTAGAAAGCGCCAATGTATTCCGGGCGACGGTTCTGATACTTCAGGTAATAGGCATGCTCCCAAACGTCCAGGCCGAGGATCGGCGTATTGCCGTGCATCAGCGGGCTGTCCTGGTTGCCGCTGCTTTCCACCACCAGCTTGTTCTCTGGAGTGACGCTGAGCCAGGCCCAGCCGCTGCCGAATCGGGTCAGCGCCGCCTTGGTGAACGCCTCCTTGAATGCCTCGAAGCCACCCAGTTCGGCATCAATGGCCTTGGCCAGCGGACCTAGTGGCTGACCACCGCCCTTGGGCGACATGACCAACCAGAACAGGCTGTGATTGGCGTGGCCGCCCCCGTGATTGGTGACCGCACCGCGCAGGTTTTCGGGCAGTTGCTTGACTGCGCCGACCAGCTTCTCGACTGGCCATTCGGCCCACTCCGTGCCCTCGATGGCCGCGTTCAGGCCATTGACGTAGGTCTGGTGGTGCTTGGTGTGGTGGATTTCCATGGTTTGCGCATCGATGTGCGGTTCCAGCGCATCGTAGGCGTAAGTCAGTGCAGGCAAGGTATGCGGCATATCAATGGATTCCGTAGGTATGGGTACTGGGCGCCACGTCTGGCTGTGCAGCAAGTTCGCTGGCCCCGGCGCCGTGGCGGTTGAGTAGGCACTCGGTACGTGGATACTGGCCGTATTCGGCGATGAAACTCAGCAGTTCGGTGTAGGTGCGCCCGCTGTGGCGCAGTGCTGCATCACGCAGCGCCTGCGGCAAGCGCGCCTCCTGGCTGGCCTGGAGCAAGCGCTGATGCGCGGCGCACAGGTAGTCGGCGCTCTCGTGCGGCTGGTTCAGGCGCAGGTGCAGATCGGCCAGGTTGTGATGGGCGATGACCAGGGCCGCCACCGCCTCGTCGACGTCATGCCAGCGCTCGAACAGCACTTGTGCCAAAGCCAGTGCTTGCAGGTAATGCTCTCGGGCGTCGACCAGCTCGCCCTGTTCGAACAGGCGGTTGGCCGTCTCGGTCGTGCGTTTCCAGTGCTGCATGACGTTGTTTCCTCTGGGCGCTACGGCGTGTCAGATGCCGCCTGCGGTGAGCTTTTCCGGATCCAGCAGTGCTTCGAGCTGGTCGCGCGACAGGTCGGTGTGCTCAAGTGCTACATCAATGATCGGGCGCCCCTGTTTGTAGGCGGTCTTGGCGATTTCGGCAGCCTTGAGGTAGCCGATGATCGGGTTCAGCGCGGTGACCAGGATCGGGTTGCGGGCCAAGGCTTCCTTGAGCTTGCCCTCGTTGACCTTGAAGCTGGCAATGGCCTTGTCGGCCAACAGGCGGCTGGCATTGGCCATCAGTTCGATGCTCTCCAGCAGGTTGCGGGCGATCACCGGCAGCATCACGTTCAGTTCGAAGTTGCCCGACTGGCCGGCCACAGCGATGGTGGCGTCATTGCCGATCACCTGGGCGGCAACCATGGCAGTCGCTTCCGGGATTACCGGGTTAACCTTGCCCGGCATGATCGATGAGCCCGGCTGCAGGCCCTGGAGCTCGATTTCACCCAGACCAGCCAAGGGGCCTGAGTTCATCCAGCGCAGGTCGTTGGCAATCTTCATGAGTGCTACGGCAGTGGTCTTGAGCTGGCCTGACAGTGCCACGGCGGTGTCCTGGGAGCCGATCAGGGCGAACAGGTTATGGCCGGGGGTGAACTCGACTTTGGTGAGCCCGCTCAGTTGACGCGCGAAGCCGGCGGCGAACTGCGGGTGGGCATTGATCCCGGTGCCCACGGCGGTACCGCCCTGGGCCAGTGCCTGCAGGCTCGGCAGGGTCGCTTCGAGGTGTGCCTTGGCGCCATTGATCTGCGCAGCCCAGCCATCGAGCACTTGGCTCATGCGCACCGGCATGGCATCCATCAGGTGGGTACGGCCGGTCTTCACATACTGATGCACCTGAGACGACTTGGCCTCGATCACCTGAACGAGGTGGCTCAGCGCCGGCAGCAGCTGCTCATGCAGTGCCAGGGCGGCGCTGACATGAATGGTGGTAGGTATGATGTCGTTGCTGCTCTGGCCGCAGTTGACGTGATCGTTGGCATTGACCGGCTCACCGAGCACGCGGCTGGCCAAGGTGGCGATCACCTCGTTGGCGTTCATGTTCGAGCTGGTGCCCGAGCCGGTCTGGAACACATCCACCGGGAAGTGCTGGATGAAATCTTCGGCCAGCAATTGCTCGACCGCCTTGACGATAGCCTGGCCCTGCCCTGCCGACAGTTGCTCCAGCTCGATGTTGGCCTTGGCGGCGGCGGCCTTGGCCAGCAACAGGGCGCGGATGAACTGGGCTGGCATACGCTGGCCGCTGATCGGGAAGTTGTCGACCGCGCGCTGGGTCTGGGCGCCATATAGAGCCTTGGTCGGCACCTGCAGTTCACCCATGCTGTCACGCTCGATACGGGTATCACTCATCTTCAAATCCTTGCATCAGTTCATCGGGAGAAATCGACGGCAGCAGCCGGCAGTTGGCCAGCTGCAAGGCGTAAGGCTGCCAGCGCTGGTTCTGCTCGCGGCGATCGAGGTTGCGCAGGTCGAGCAGTGGGCGCCAGGCCTGGTCCAGGCACAGGCAGCGCCAGTGCCACGGCAACATGCGGTCGCAGGCGGTATCCAGCAGCAGACGGAAGGAGGTCAGTGCCACGGTCCATGGCGAGGTTTCGGTGCAGCACACCAGGTAACGGCCTTCGGCCAGGTAGTGCTCGATCAGGCGCGGCTCGTCGGGTTCGAGCGCGCAGCGGATGCGCCGGCTGAGCCAGCGCCAGTTTTCCAGGTAGGGCAGTTCGCGGAGGACGGGTTTCATGAACATCATCGCCGAGTTACTGGATAATGATATTCATTATTAAGTGATAAACAGAATCACTTCAAGTGCCAGGTGATGAAAGAAAAAACCCGGCGCGATGGCCGGGTTTCAATGTCACTGGCTGTTCTGGCAGTGATCAGCTGCCGGCGACCGTCATCCGCTCGATCAGCACCGAGCCTGTGTGAATATTGCTGCGAGTCTCAAGATCGCTGCCAATCGCGACAATCTGCTGGAACATATCCTTCATGTTGCCGGCAATGGTCACTTCCTGCACAGCATGCTGAATCTCGCCATTCTCGACCCAGAAGCCCGCCGCACCACGAGAGTAATCACCGGTCACCATGTTCAGGCCATGGCCCATCAGCTCGGTCACCAGCAGGCCACGGCCCATGCGCCGGATCAACGCCGCCTGGTCTTCCACACCGTGGGTGACATACAGGTTGTGCACGCCCCCGGCGTTGGCGGTACTCGGCAAGCCCAGTTTGCGCCCGGAGTAAGTACCCAGCAGGTATGACACCAGCTCGCCTTTGTCGACGAACGGCTTCGCATAGGTCGCCAGGCCGTCACCGTCGAATGCGGCGCTGCCCAGTGCACGCGGAATGTGCGGACGCTCGTCGAGGGTCAGCCAGGATGGGAACAGGCGCTGACCGATGGTTCCATCGAGGAACGAAGACTTGCGGTACAGGTTGCCGCCCGAGATGGCCGACAGGAAACTGCCGAACAGGCCACCGGCCAGCTCGGCAGAAAACAGCACGGGGACTTCGCAGGTCGGCACCGGCCGCGCACCTAAGCGGCTGGCGGCACGTTGGGCGGCGCGCACGCCAATGCTGCGCGGGTCGGCCAACAGGTTGCCCTGGCGGTTCACGTCATACCAGTAGTCACGCTGCATCTGCCCTTCGCCTTCGGCGATCATCACGCAGCTGAGGCTGTGCCGGGTCGAGGCGTAGCCACCGATGAAGCCGTGGCTGTTGCCGTACACGCGGCACCCCTGATGAGTGTTCAGGGTGGTGCCATCGGCATTGAGGATGCGCTTGTCGGCATCGAATGCCGCCGCCTCGCAGGCCAGCGCCATCTCGATGGCCTTCTCCGGCTCGATATCCCAGTCGTGATAGAGGTCGAGGTCGGGGATCTCGCGGGCCATCAGCGCGGCGTCAGCCAAGCCCGAACATTCGTCCTCGGAGGTATGCTTGGCAATCGCCAAAGCGGCGGCCACGGTTTCGCGGATGGCATCCGGGCCACTGGCCGAGGTGCTGGCCGAACCCTTGCGCTGGCCTACATAGAGGGTGATGCCAAAGCCCTGGTCGCGGTTGAACTCGACCGTCTCGACCTCGCGCTGGCGCACCGTGGTGGACAGGCCCTGCTCCAGCGATACCGCTACTTCGCAGGCACTGGCGCCTTGCTTGCGTGCTTCTGCAATGATCGCTTCGACCTGCTCCTGCAACGCTGGCAGGTCCTTGGGGCCTACGCTCTGGACTGCACTCATGGTTTTCTCCACTCAAATTCTGCGTTCGGCTGAGGGTCATTCAGCGACCGGGCCGGACAAGCGGCCCCCGACTGGTTATGATGGCGGCAATTTCTATGCCTTGTACGAAAAGTGCCTGCGCGACGCTCATGCTGCGTTGAAAACAGGCTCGGAATGCTCATTTACAGTCAGTAAACTCCGCTTCCTCGCCTGTTTTCGCCTTGCCTGATCGCCGCTCGGCGACTTTTCATACAACCCAAGCGGACTGCCACCATGGTTGATTCATACGACGACGCCTTCGACGGCGAAAAAAGCAAAACCCAGATCAAGCGCGAGCTTCATGCGCTGGTCGAACTCGGCGAACGCCTGACCACGGTCAAGGCCGACACCCTGGCGCGCCTGCCGCTCACCGACGAGCTGCGCAAGGCCCTGGCCGACGCCAGCAAGCACACCGCCCATGGCGCACGCAAACGCCACATGTCGTTCGTCGGCAAGCTGATGCGCGACCAGGACCTGGACGCCATCCACGCCGTGCTCGAGCAGATCGACAGCTCCAGCCGCCAGTACAACGAGCGCTTCCACAACCTGGAGCGCTGGCGCGACCGCCTGATCGACGGCAACGACGAAGACCTCGAGCGTTTCGTCAACGAATACCCCGAGACCGATCGCCAGCAGCTGCGCTCGCTGATCCGTCATGCCCAGCACGAAAAGGCGCGGAACAAACCGCCTGCCGCTGCGCGCAAGGTGTTCAAGTACATCCGCGATCTCGACGAGATGCAGCGCGGTCTGCGCTGATTCACGCCGCCTGGGGCTGGCTTGCAGCCCCGGGACGATTCTCACGCGCCAGTTCCGCCCACGGTAATCGCGTCCAGCTTCAAGGTCGGCTGCCCGACGCCTACCGGCACCGATTGCCCATCCTTGCCGCACGTACCCACACCACTGTCCAGCGCCAGGTCGTTACCGACCATCGACACCCGGCTCATGGCCTCCGGCCCGTTGCCGATCAGGGTCGCGCCTTTCACCGGGGCAGTGATCTTGCCGTCTTCGATCAGGTAGGCTTCGCTGGTCGAGAACACGAACTTGCCACTGGTGATGTCGACCTGGCCACCGCCGAGGTTGGCGCAGTAGATGCCTTTCTTCACCGAAGCGATGATTTCTTGCGGATCGCTCTTGCCGGCCAGCATGTAGGTGTTGGTCATGCGCGGCATCGGCAGGTGCGCATAGGACTCGCGGCGACCGTTGCCGGTAACCGCCATGCCCATCAGGCGTGCATTGAGCTTGTCCTGCATGTAGCCCTTGAGAATGCCGTTTTCGATCAGCGTGGTGCATTCGGTCGGCGTGCCTTCGTCATCGACGCTCAACGAGCCGCGGCGACCTTCGAGGGTGCCGTCGTCGACAATGGTGCACAGTTCCGAAGCGACCTTCTCGCCGATCCGCCCGCTGAATGCCGAGCTGCCCTTGCGGTTGAAGTCGCCTTCCAGGCCATGGCCGACCGCTTCGTGCAGCAGCACGCCCGACCAGCCGGAACCCAGTACCACCGGCAACGTGCCGGCCGGGGCCGGGATAGCTTCGAGGTTGACCAGCGCCTGGCGCAGCGCTTCGCGGGCATAGCCCATGACCCGGTCTTCCGTGAAGAAGCGGTAGTCGGTACGCCCGCCACCGCCCTGCCCGCCGCGCTCGCGGCGGCCATTCTGTTCGACGATGACACTGACGTTGAAACGCACCAGTGGGCGCACATCGGCGGCCAGGCTACCGTCGGCAGCAGCAATCAGGATGCGCTCCCAGACCCCGGCCATGCTTACGCTGACCTGCTGGATACGCGGGTCGAGGGCACGGGTGGCGGCATCGACACGCTTGAGCAGCTCGACCTTTTCGGCACGGCTGAGCACATCCAGCGGGTTGTCAGGGGCATACAGCGCTGCCACGTCCTGGCTGCGGAACGCCTGCACCGTGCCGTTCTGGCCAGCACGGGAAATCGAACGGGCAGCACGTGCCGCCGAGGTCAGCGCCTCGAGGTTGATCGCATTGCTGTAGGCAAAGCCGGTCTTCTCACCGGACTGGGCACGCACACCCACGCCCTGGTCAAGGTTGAAGCTGCCTTCTTTGACGATGCCGTCCTCCAGCGCCCAGGTTTCCGAGATCTGGCCCTGGAAATACAGGTCCGCGGCGTCGATGCCGGGGCCGGCCAGTTCGCCCAGCACGCTCTGCAGGCTGTCGAGGGTGAGTCCGCCCGGGGCCAGGAGCTGCTCGCTGACGGTGGATAACATCTGGCTCATAGTCACTCCGAGGTGTGCGCAGGCCGCAAGGCGTCCTGCGAGAAAAAGCGCCGGTGCGTGGTGACCGGCATGCGCGCCCGGATGGACGCCTGTTCATCAATGTCGCGCTCGGCGAGCAATACCGCTTCGCCGTGCGCCTGTTCTGCGACGATCCGCCCCCAAGGGTCGACGATCGCCGCATGCCCGTGGGTTTCCCGCGGGCCTGGATGGGTACCGCCCTGAGCCGCCGCCAGCACATAACACTGGGTCTCGATGGCCCGGGCACGGATCAGCACTTCCCAATGCGCTGCTCCTGTGACCGCAGTAAAGGCAGCCGGTGCCGTGATCAGCTCCGCGCCGGCACTGCGCAAGGCACTGTACAGCTCGGGGAAGCGCAGGTCATAACACACGCTCAGCCCCAGGCGCCCTACCGGTGTATCGGCTACCACCACTTGGGCGCCATGGGCATAGTCATCGGACTCGCGGTAGCGGCCACGGTTGTCGGCCACATCCACGTCGAACAGGTGCAGCTTGTCGTAACGCGCCGCCAGTTCGCCGTGTTCGTCGATCAGCAGTGAGCAGGCATGGGCCTTGGCGTCTGGCTGGCCTTGTGGCGGCAGCGGCAAGGTACCGGCAACAATCCATAATCTGAGGTCGCGTGCGGTGCGTTTCAACCATGGCAGGATCGGGCCCTCGCCCAGGGTTTCAGCGCGGCCGATGACCGCGGCATCCTTGCGCCCCATTGCCGCGAAGTTTTCCGGCAGCACCGCCAGCCGCGCACCGCCCAAGGCCGCCTGTTCGAGCAAGGCGCCTGCACGCTGCAGGTTGGCCAGCACATCGTCCTGGCTGACCATCTGGATGACCGCTGCCTTCATGGGCACTCCCGAAATTATTTATCGAACGGTTTCACAAAGGTGATTTTAGGCTCTTTCACCGGGCCCTCGACGCGATAGTGCACGCTGGCGAAACGCGACACCCGGTCGCCGATCAACCGATCGACCAGGAACAGCGCCCCCCCGACCGCTGGCGCACCGACGATCAGCGCAGCCAATGGCAGGTTGTTGGTCACCGGCAGGGTCACCTGGAGGTTGGCAGCGACCCGATCACGCACCAGGTCCAGAGTGCCATCAAGTTCGAAATTGCTCGACGGCCCGGTCACGGTGATCGGCTCGCGGGTCACGTAGACACCACTGCTGGCCACCAGCAGGCCCTTGACCCGGTCGTAGGCCAGGCCCTTGTCGAACAGGTCGGAGAAGTCCAGGCGCAAGCGCCGGCCAATCGAGTTGAAGTTGAGCAGGCCGAACACTCGCAGGGCTTGAGCGCCACCTTCCACTTCGACGAACTGACCGCTGCGCAATGCGGCATCCATGCTGCCCGAGAAGCGCTTGAGGCCGACCCAGGCCGGCGAACCGGGCCAACGGCCGTCGACATCCAGGCGGAAATCGCGACTGGTGACGGTCGGGGCGAACCCCCAGGCCTTGAGCACATCGGCGAGGTTCTTGCCATCGAGCCGGCCTTTGTACCAGCTGCTGGTAGCGCCCGTTTCACCTTCCCAACCGCCAGTGCCATCGACATGCAGGCCTTTGAAGTCGAGGTCGATATCCTGCGCTGTCACACCCCGTGCAGTCGGGCGCAGCTTCAGTGCGGCATTGCCGAACAGGTCGTCGCCGCGGTACAGCTTGTCGATGCTCAGGTCCAGGGCCGGCACTTTGCGCGGGTCGAACGAGGCCAGCGGGTCTGGGCCCTCTTCCGACTGCGCTTCAGCCGGGTCGGCAGGCGGCAGACGCAGGGTCTGCAGGCGCACGACCATCGGTGCAGCCTTGGCATCCGGCACGCGCGCGTTACCGATGACTTCCTTGCTGTCCAGGCGCAGATCCCAGGCTGGGCCACCACGGGTCAGGCGTACCACGGCCTGGTTCAGGCTCATGCCGAAGGCTTTCAGCTGGCCGATGCTCAGGTCGACACTTTGCAGGTTCTGCCGGGCATTGCCACCGGGGTCGTCCCCGGCAAAGCGTGCGGCCTGTTCCTGCCAAGGGCCCAGATCGAGGCTTTCCAGCCGCCCCTTCACCCGCAGCCCCTGAGCCGCAGGCAGCTGCGCCTGCCCGGCGCCAAGCAGCAATTCGCCACGACCTTGGCCGAGTTTGTCGGCCGGTGCGGCGTAGGCGAAACGGGCCAGGTCGGCGTAAGCCGCATCAAAACGCCGCTCAGGCCCTTGCAGATTCATGCTGAAACGGGTGTCACGGGTATCCGCCGCTGCCTTGCCGAAGGGGGCCGGCAGGTCGATGGTCAGCCCCTTGAGCGAAGAGCTGACATTCAAGCTGTTGTCACGGCTGCCCAGATTGACCTGCAACTGGTACGGCAGATCGCCGGAGGCGGGTAAGGTCTGCTTGAACTGCAGCCAGTCGGTCAGGGACTTCAGCGAAGCCTGGCCACTGGCGTTGATGCGCGTCTGCATCTGCCCTGGCTGGCCTTCGGCACTGATCTGCGCAGTGACGGGCTTGCCGAACACTTGCAAGCTGATGTTCTTGCCGCTTAGCCCCTTGTCGAGGTCGAAACTGAAGTCACCTTTCAGGCGCGTGAGGTCCAGGCTCGGCGGGGCCACCTTCAGGCGTGCATCGGCAGTGGCGAAGTCCACCAGCACTTTTGGCCGCTCGCCGTGGGCCAGCGGTACGTCAAGCTTGAGCTTGCCCTTGAGCGGGCCCTCGCCTTCCCAGCCGGCGAAGATCTCGCCAGTGCCAATTGGTGCTTCCTTGAGAATCTTCAAACCATCGCCGAGGCTGCCGTCGAAATCGCCGTCGAGGTACAGGTGGCTGTGCTGCCCACTGTCGACATGGGGAATATTCACGCTTACGTCGCTGACCTTGGTATCGAGCAGCAGGCCCTTGCTGGCCTTGATGCGCACGCCGCTGTCTTCGATCAGCACATCGCCGTCCACCTGTTGCACCTGCGGCCAGCCTGGCTGGAAGTCCAGTGCGGCGTCGTGAACCTTGAAGAACAGGCTGATGCTGCGTGCTTCCGGGGTAGCACCGTGGTTCAACGAGCCCTGGTACTGGAAGTAGCCCTGGTCGACGTTGCCTTTGACGATGGCGCTGCGCAGCCATTCGTCGAGGGCCGGGCTCAGCACTTCGGGCAGGTACTTGGCGGTGTAGCGGCCATCGCCTTCGGTCAGGCCGACGCGCAGGTCCATGTAGCTTTCAGCGCCTTCATCGAACAGCAGGCGAATCAGGAAGTCGCCGGCAATCTTGCCTTCATCGCCCAGCACCTTGAGGTAGGGTGCGATGAGGGTGAAGCCGTGCTTGTCGAGCGCCCAGGTCAGGCGCGCATTGGCTTTCTGGTACTGCCAGGGTTTGGCGAAGATCGGATACAGGTGCAGCATGAATGCGTCGGTATCCAGGCGCAGCTCGCCATGCCCGAGGTCGCCGCTGATGCTGCCGCTGACATTACCGGCCGCGGGTGCACCGTGATAAGCATCGAAACCGACCCGCTCCAGGTTGGCGGCGAACTGCAGGCGCTGGTCGCCCTCGGCTTTTGGCCGTGCTTCCAGGCGAACGTTGCGCAGTGCCCCGGTGACCTTCAGCGCATCGACCACGGTCATGAGCTTGTCCGGCAAGGGCGCCAAGGCGTCGATCAAGGGGGTCAACGGGGTGAGGTCTAGGCGGTCGGCCTGCACTTGCCAGGTTTCGTCCGCTGGGTCATCACCCAGGCGCTGGTTCACTTGCAGGTGCGATTCCCAACGGGTCTTGCCGATGCTCGCGGCAAGTGAATCGACCACCACATCGAAGCCCTGATCGCGGCGCTGGAACCAGGCGGCCAAGGCCAGATTGTCCAAGTCCACGGCCTTGCGCTCGGCGTAGGCACCGCGCAGTTGCGGGGCATTGAGGCGGACCATCGCCTGCTGCAACTGACCCTCGCTCCAGTCGACCCAGAACTCGCCACCGGCCTTCAACGCTTCAGCCCGCCACTGGCCCAGCAAGGCAGGCGGCAGCCACTGCGCCCAGTCGCTTTGCGGCAGGCTCAGGTAGGCCTCGACCTCGCCATCGCGCCAGGCCTTGGCATTTGCCCGGCTGCGCACACTGACTGCCAGCGGCTGGCCGTCGGGCAAGGTCGCACGCAGGTCGAGGGCCTGGCGTGATGCCCCGGCCTGCAGGCCAACGCTGACATAGGTGAGGGTCAGCGGGTCACGCTGCCAGGGCTGCAGGGTAACCTGGCTGTCGAACACATCGATGCGGCCCAATTGGCGCAAGCGCTGCAACAGCTCGGCAGGGTCCAGCGGCGCGTCGTCCTTTTTCGGCACCCCTTCGAAGGCCCAGCCACCCTGCTCGTCTTCGCGCAGAATCAGTTGCAGGCCGCCGAGTTCGATGCGCGCCAGGCGCACTTCACGGGAGGTCAGGCTGGCCCACAGGTCAGGCACCACCTTCACCTCATCCAGGCGCAGGGCCGATGCGCCCTCGCCCAGTTGCAGGTCACGCACGCGCAATATTGGCGCCAGGCCACTCCAGCGCCCTTCCAGAGCGCCCACGTGCACAGGCAGGCCCAGCGCCTGTTCGGCCTTGCTCTCGACGTCGGCACGGTATTCGGCCACAAGCGGCACCAGCTCGCGGCCAAGGCTGACATACAACGCCACCAGCACCGCGAGCAGGGCACAGATGCCCAGCCCCCAGCGGGTCAAGGCGACAAGAACGCGGTTCAGACGTCCCATGGCCATGGCCCTCCAGGTCGTTTATCCATGATGGCCCGACGTACCGATTTTGCCAGCCAGCGCCATCCGCGGCAGGTATCAGAAAGCCTCAGAGCAGCACCACATCATATTGTTCCTGCGAATACATCGACTCGACCTGGAAGCGAATGGTTCGGCCAATGAAGGTTTCCAGTTCGGCAACGTTGCCGGACTCCTCGTCCAGCAGGCGATCGACCACTTTCTGGTTGGCCAGCACGCGATAACCTTCCGCCTGGTAGGCACGGGCCTCGCGGAGGATCTCGCGGAAGATCTCGTAACAGATAGTCTCGGGGGTTTTCAGCTTGCCGCGCCCCTGACAGGCGATGCACGGCTCGCAGAGGACCTGTTCGAGGCTCTCGCGGGTACGCTTGCGGGTCATCTGCACCAGGCCCAGCTCGGTGATGCCGATGATGTTGGTCTTGGCGTGGTCGCGTTCCAGCTGCTTTTCCAGGGTGCGCAATACCTGGCGCTGGTGCTCCTCGTCTTCCATGTCGATGAAGTCGATGATGATGATCCCGCCAATGTTGCGCAGGCGCAGTTGCCGGGCGATGGCCGTGGCAGCTTCGAGGTTGGTCTTGAAGATGGTTTCTTCGAGGTTGCGGTGCCCGACGAACGCACCGGTGTTGACGTCAATGGTGGTCATCGCCTCGGCCGGGTCGACCACCAGGTAACCACCGGACTTGAGCGGCACCTTGCGCTCCAGGGCGCGCTGGATTTCGTCCTCGACCCCATACAGGTCGAAGATTGGCCGCTCACCCGGGTAATGCTCCAGGCGATCGGCGATTTCCGGCATCAGTTCGGCGACGAACTGCGTAGTTTTCTGGAAGGTTTCCCGCGAGTCGATGCGGATTTTCTCGATCTTCGGGTTGACCAGGTCACGCAGCGTGCGCAGGGCCAGGCCGAGGTCTTCATATATGACCGTGGGCGCGCCACAGGTCTGGATCTGGCTACCGATCTGCTCCCACAGGCGGCGCAGGTAGCGGATGTCCTGGAGGATTTCTTCAGCCCGCGCGCCCTCGGCAGCGGTACGCAGGATGAAGCCCCCGGCGTCCTTGATGTTCTCGCTGTCCATGCAGCTGCTGACCACCTGCTTGAGGCGCTCACGTTCGGCTTCGTCTTCGATCTTCAGGGAAATGCCGACATGGCTGCTGCGTGGCATGTACACCAGGTAACGCGAGGGGATCGACAGCTGCGTGGTCAGGCGTGCGCCCTTGGTACCGATCGGGTCCTTGGTCACCTGCACCACCAGCGCCTGGCCCTCATGCACCAGCGCGGTGATGTTCTCCACCGCCGAGCCTTCGCGCTGGGATATTTCCGACGCATGGATGAACGCCGCGCGCTCCAGGCCGATGTCGACGAATGCCGCCTGCATGCCGGGCAGCACCCGCACCACCTTGCCCTTGTAGATATTGCCGACGATGCCGCGGCGCTGGGTGCGCTCGACATGCACTTCCTGCAGCACCCCGTTTTCCACCACCGCCACACGCGATTCCATCGGGGTGATGTTGATCAGGATCTCTTCACTCATGGCAGGCTCTCGTCAAAGGTCTTCGGTAATGATGGATCGCGCATGCCGAGCTGGCTACCGCTGGTTTGTTACCTCTGGCAAAAGCGCCGGTACCTGCCAGCAGGCGATACCGAACCGGGCGAGCATGTCGGCCGTTTCGCTCAAGGGCAGGCCAACCACCGCCGAGTAACTGCCCTCGAGCGCGGTGACGAACACCGCGCCCAGGCCCTGGATGGCGTAGCCCCCTGCCTTGTCCGCAGGTTCGCCACTGGCCCAGTAGCGCTCGGCTTCTGCGGCATCGACAGGGCGAAAACGCACCGTGCTGCTGACGCACAGGCTCTCGCAGTGCTGGCCATCGCTCAAGGCCACGGCGGTCAGCACCTGGTGCTCGCGGCCGGCCAGGTCGGCCAGCATCGACAGGGCATGTTCACGGTTTTCCGGCTTGCCGAGAATACGACCATCGAGCACCACCGCCGTGTCGGCGCCCAGCGCCACGGCCGGGCCTTCAAGCGTGGCCAGGCCGGCTTCGGCCTTGGCCCGGGCCAGGCGCTCGACATAGGCCTCGGCGCTTTCGCCGGGCAGCGGGGTTTCATCGATGGGTGCACTGACGACGGTGAACGGCACGCCGATCTGGCCGAGCAGTTCACGCCGGCGCGGTGAGCCGGAGGCGAGGTAGAGTGGTTTCATCTAGACATCTCCCTGTCAGTGGCAGCGCCGTCAGTTGATACGCAAACGTCGGCGCAGGTCGCGCAGCGCGAAGCTGATCCACGGCCAGAGCAACGCACTGATCACGGCTGACCAGACCAACGCCAGGGTTGGCAGGCGGTTGCCGGTGAGCGCGCTCAGCCACAGCTGGATCAGTTGGGCGATTCCGAAGATCACCAGGATCACCAGGCTCTGCTGCCACAGCGGGAACATGCGCAGGCGCTGCTGCAGCGACAGCACGAGGAACGTGATCAGGGTGAGGATGAGCGCGTTCTGCCCCAGCAAGGTGCCATACAGCACGTCCTCGGCCAGCCCTAGAACGAAAGCAGTGGTCATACCCACCTTGTTCGGCACGTTCAAGGTCCAGAACGACACCAGCATCGCCAGCCACATGGGCCGGAACACTTCGAGGAACTGCGGCATGGGCGAAACGCTGAGCAGCAGGCCGATGGCGAACGTCAGCCAGATGACCCAACCGTGGTTACGGCGCGACTTGGCCATCATTGCCTCCGTGGATGGGCGGGAGCCGCCGGTGCGGCGGCGGGGGCTGCAGGCGCCTGCCCCGCAGCTGCCGGCACAGCCGGAGCCGCCGGAGCCGCCGGCTGTGCCGGGGCTGGGGCCGCTGCCGGGTGCTCGGCATTGGCGGCAGGTTGGCCAGTGCCTTTGCGATCGGCCTCTTCCTGGGCAATCGCTGCATCGGTGGCACGCTGCTCCGGGGTCCGGCGGTCACTGAACACCAGCAGCATGTAGCGGCTGCGGTTGAGTGCGGCGGTCGGAATGGCGCGGACGATGGCAAACGGCTGGCCGGAATCGTGGATCACTTCATTGACCGTAGCCACCGGGTAGCCGGCCGGGAAGCGCTGGCCCATGCCGGAGCTCACCAGCAGGTCACCTTCCTTGATGTCGGCGGTGTCGGCGACATGCCGCAGCTCCAGGCGCTCCGGGTTGCCGGTGCCGCTGGCGATGGCGCGCAGGCCGTTGCGATTGACCTGCACCGGAATGCTGTGGGTGGTGTCGGTCAGCAGCAGTACCCGCGAGGTATATGGCATCAGTTCGACCACCTGGCCCATCAGGCCACGGGCATCGAGCACCGGCTGGCCAAGGAACACGCCATCGCGCTCACCCTTGTTGATGAGGATGCGGTGGGTAAACGGGTTGGGGTCGACGCCGATCAGCTCGGCCACTTCGACTTTTTCGTTGACCAGCGCCGAGGAGTTGAGCAGCTCACGCAAGCGCACGTTCTGCTCGGTCAGGGCCGCCAGCTTCTGCAGGCGCCCCTGCAGCAGCAGGGCTTCGGTCTTGAGTTTTTCGTTTTCGGCGATCAGCTCGGTGCGGCTGCCGAACTGGCCGGCCACGCCTTGCCACGCTCGCTGCGGCAGGTCGGTGATCCAGTACGATTCCATGAGCACCAGGCCCATCTGGCTACGCACCGGCTTGAGCACGTCGAAACGCGCATCGACAACCATCAACGCGACCGACAGCACCACCAGTACCAGCAGGCGAACGCCCAGCGAAGGGCCCTTGGAGAAAAGCGGTTTAATGGGCCGTTCCTCGTGGACGACTCAGGAGGTCATTGGACATGGGACAACGCACCAGCCTGGTTGCGGGTTGACGGAAACGACGCCCGGATGGACGCCAGCCCAGCGCATACAGGTAGCACTGCACGTGCTACCTGTAAACCGGGCTTTCGAAAGCAGCGCGGATCACTCGCTGGAGAGCAGGTCCATCGCGTGCTTGTCCATCATCTCCAGAGCGCGACCGCCGCCACGGGCGACGCAGGTCAGCGGGTCTTCGGCGACGATCACCGGCAGGCCGGTTTCCTGGGCCAGCAGCTTGTCGAGGTCACGCAGCAGTGCACCACCACCGGTCAGCACCAGACCGCGCTCGGCGATGTCGGAGGCCAGCTCCGGCGGCGATTGCTCCAGGGCGCTCTTGACCGCCTGGACGATGGTCGCCAGGGATTCCTGCAGGGCTTCCAGGACTTCGTTCGAGTTCAGGGTGAAGGCGCGTGGTACGCCCTCGGCCAGGTTACGGCCGCGCACATCGACTTCGCGCACTTCGCCGCCCGGGTAGGCGGTGCCGATTTCCTGCTTGATGCGCTCGGCGGTGGATTCGCCGATCAGGCTGCCGTAGTTACGGCGTACGTAGGTGACGATGGCTTCGTCGAAGCGGTCGCCGCCAACGCGGACGGATTCGGCATAGACCACGCCGTTCAGCGAGATCAGTGCGATTTCGGTGGTACCACCACCGATATCGACGACCATCGAGCCACGGGCTTCTTCGACCGGCAGGCCGGCACCAATGGCAGCGGCCATCGGCTCTTCGATCAGGAACACTTCACGGGCACCGGCGCCCAGGGCCGACTCGCGAATGGCGCGGCGCTCTACCTGGGTCGATTTGCACGGTACGCAGATGAGCACACGTGGGCTCGGCTGCAGGAAGCTGTTCTCGTGAACCTTGTTGATGAAGTACTGCAGCATTTTTTCACAAACGCTGAAGTCGGCGATGACGCCGTCCTTCATCGGACGAATGGCAGCAATGTTACCTGGCGTACGGCCCAGCATGCGCTTGGCTTCGGTACCGACGGCGACGACGCTTTTCTGGTTGCCGTGGGTACGGATGGCAACAACCGAGGGCTCATTCAGGACGATACCGCGCTCACGCACGTAAATAAGGGTGTTGGCAGTCCCCAGGTCGATGGAAAGATCGCTGGAAAACATGCCACGCAGTTTCTTGAACATGGGAAAGTGACCCTGGGGAAAGCGTGGGTAAAAAAGTGCGGCAAACTCTAACAATGGCAGGGATTTTGGGCAAGGAGCCAATATGTTAAATTGGCTGTTTTTCCGAGCACGCCAGCAGATGATCGCGGCCGTTGGACCGCCAAAATGCTGACATGTTCCTCACCGCGGACCCTATTCGGTTCTTTGTTTCCCCTGGAGATCACCATGGCGCTTGAACGCAGCGACGTGGAAAAGATCGCCCATCTGGCCCGCCTGGGCCTGAATGAAGGCGAACTGCCACGCATTACTGACGCCCTGAACAGCATTCTCGGCCTGGTCGACCAGATGCAAGCGGTTGACACCACCGGCATCGAGCCCCTGGCCCACCCCCTGGAGGCCAGCCAGCGCCTGCGTCCCGACCAGGTCACCGAAAGCAACCAGCGCGACGCCTACCAGGCGATCGCACCGTCGACCGAAAGCGGTCTGTATCTGGTTCCGAAAGTCATCGAGTAAGGGATAGAGCCTGCCATGCATGAATTGACCCTGGCCGAGATCGCCCGCGGACTCGCCGACAAGTCGTTTTCCTCCGAAGAGCTGACCGGCGCCCTGCTGGCGCGCGTCAAGCAGATCGACCCACAGATCAACAGCTTCATCAGCGTCACCGAAGAGCTGGCCCTGGGCCAGGCGCGTGCCGCCGACGCCCGCCGCGCCGCTGGCGAGACCGGCGCACTGCTCGGTGCACCGATCGCCCACAAGGACCTGTTCTGCACCCTCGGCGTACGCACCAGCTGCGGCTCGAAGATGCTCGACAACTTCAAGGCGCCGTACGACGCCACCGTGGTCGCCAAACTGGCAGAAGCCGGCATGGTCACCCTGGGCAAGACCAACATGGACGAATTCGCCATGGGTTCGGCCAACGAATCCAGCCACTACGGCGCGGTGAAGAACCCGTGGAACCTCGAGCACGTGCCTGGCGGCTCGTCCGGTGGTTCGGCTGCGGCCGTGGCAGCGCGCCTGCTGCCGGCCACCACCGGCACCGACACCGGTGGCTCGATCCGCCAGCCAGCGGCTCTGACCAACCTCACCGGCCTCAAGCCGACGTACGGTCGCGTATCACGCTGGGGCATGATCGCCTACGCCTCCAGCCTCGACCAGGGTGGCCCACTGGCACGCACCGCCGAAGACTGCGCCCTGCTGCTGCAAGGCATGGCCGGCTTCGATGCCAAGGATTCCACCAGCATCGACGAGCCCGTGCCGGATTACAGCGCTGCACTCAACGGCTCGCTGCAGGGCCTGCGCATTGGCCTGCCGAAGGAGTACTTCGGTGCCGGCCTCGACCCGCGCATCGCCGAGCTGGTCCAGGCCAGCGTCAAGGAGCTGGAAAAGCTCGGTGCGGTAGTCAAGGAAATCAGCCTGCCGAACATGCAGCACGCGATCCCGGCGTACTACGTGATCGCCCCGGCCGAAGCTTCTTCCAACCTGTCGCGCTTCGACGGTGTGCGCTTCGGCTACCGCTGCGAAGAGCCGAAAGACCTGACCGACCTGTACAAGCGCTCCCGTGGCGAAGGCTTCGGCGCCGAAGTGCAGCGCCGTATCATGGTCGGCACCTACGCCCTGTCGGCCGGCTACTATGACGCCTACTACGTCAAGGCGCAGCAGATCCGCCGCCTGATCAAGAACGACTTCATGGCCGCCTTCAACGATGTCGACCTGATCCTCGGCCCAACCACGCCGAACCCGGCCTGGAAGCTTGGCGCCAAGAGCAGCGACCCGGTCGCCGCCTACCTGGAAGACGTCTACACCATCACCGCCAACCTGGCGGGCCTGCCGGGCCTGTCGATGCCAGCCGGCTTCGTCGATGGCCTGCCGGTCGGCGTGCAGCTGCTGGCCCCGTACTTCCAGGAAGGCCGCCTGCTCAACGTCGCGCACCGTTACCAGCAAGTCACCGACTGGCACACCCGCGCCCCTAACGGCTTCTGAGGAATTCACACATGCAATGGGAAGTTGTGATCGGGCTGGAGATTCATACCCAGCTGGCCACCCAGTCGAAGATCTTCTCCGGCAGCGCCACCACCTTCGGCTCCGAGCCGAACACCCAGGCCAGCCTGGTTGACCTGGGCATGCCCGGCGTACTGCCGGTGCTGAACCAGGAAGCCGTGCGCATGGCCTGCATGTTCGGCCTGGCGATCGATGCCGAGATCTGCAAGCGCAACGTGTTCGCGCGCAAGAACTACTTCTACCCCGACCTGCCCAAGGGCTACCAGATCAGCCAGATGGACCTGCCGATCGTCGGCAAGGGCCACTTGGACATCGCCCTGGAAGACGGCACCATCAAGCGCATCGGCGTTACCCGCGCGCACCTGGAAGAAGACGCCGGCAAGAGCCTGCACGAAGACTTCAGCGGCTCTACCGGCATCGACCTGAACCGCGCCGGCACGCCGCTGCTGGAAATCGTCTCCGAGCCGGACATGCGCAGCGCCAAGGAAGCCGTGGCCTACGTCAAGGCCATCCACGCCCTGGTGCGCTACCTGGGCATCTGTGACGGCAACATGGCCGAAGGCTCGCTGCGCTGCGACTGCAACGTGTCGATCCGCCCGAAAGGCCAGGCCGAGTTCGGCACCCGCTGCGAGATCAAGAACGTCAACTCGTTCCGCTTCATCGAGCGTGCGATCAACAGCGAGATCCAGCGCCAGATCGACCTGATCGAGGACGGCGGCAAGGTGGTGCAGGAAACCCGCCTGTACGACCCGAACAAGGACGAGACCCGCTCCATGCGCAGCAAGGAGGAGGCCAACGACTACCGTTACTTCCCCGATCCGGACCTGCTGCCGGTGGTGATCGAGGACAGCTTCCTCGAAACCGTCCGCGCCGGCCTGCCGGAGCTGCCGCCACAGAAGGTCGAGCGCTTCCAGAGCCAATACGGCCTGTCGGCCTACGACGCCAACGTGCTGGCATCCAGCCGCGAACAGGCGGACTACTTCGAAGAAGTGGTGAAGATCGGTGGCGACGCCAAACTGGCCGCCAACTGGGTCATGGTCGAACTGGGCAGCCTGCTGAACAAGCTGGGCATAGAGATCGACCAGGCGCCGGTCAGCGCCGCGCACCTGGGCGGCATGCTGCTGCGCATTCGCGACAACACCATCAGCGGCAAGATTGCCAAGACCGTGTTCGAGGCCATGGCCGCCGGTGAAGGCGATGCCGACAGCATCATCGAGAGCAAAGGCCTCAAGCAGGTCACCGACACCGGTGCGATCGACAAGATGCTCGACGAGATGCTCGCAGCCAACGCCGAACAGGTCGAACAGTATCGCGCCGCCGACGAGGCCAAGCGCGGCAAGATGTTCGGCTTCTTCGTCGGCCAGGCGATGAAGGCGTCCAAAGGCAAGGCCAACCCGGGGCAGGTGAACCAATTGCTCAAGGCCAAGCTCGAAGGGTGATTGTTTTACCCCTCTGACTCTTGCGAGGGCTTCGCCCTCGTTCGCGGGCACGCCCGCTCCCACAGGTGCAGCGCCGCTAACACATGCGGCGATGTACCTGTGGGAGCGGGCGCGCCCGCGAATGGCCATATAGGAGAGCACCTGACTTGCTAAAACGATCCCTCGGCACCCTGGCCCTGTTCTCCTTCCTGGCCGGCTGCGCCAGCCACGACATCGACCCGCGCGGTTACAACGAAACCGGCACCGCTTCCTATTACGGCTCGCGCCACCACGGCAAACGCACTGCCAGCGGCGAACCGTTCAACCAGCACGGCCTCACTGCCGCCCACCGCAGCCTGCCATTCGGCAGCCGGGTGCTGGTCACCAACCTGGCCAACGACCGCAGCGTAGTGGTCCGCATCAACGACCGCGGCCCGCATACCCGAGGCCGGTTGATCGACCTGTCACGTGCCGCAGCAGAAAAAATCGGCATGCTCCGTAGCGGAACGGCGCGCGTCCGGGTACAAGGTCTGAGCGACTGACCTGATACCCGTCCTGACTGGAGCCCGATTATTTTCGACCTGGCCACCCTCCCCACCTTCAGCCTGCTGCAAATGGGCGTTGCCCTGCTGCTGCTGATCGCCGGAGCCGAACTCCTGGTGCGCGCCGCCCTGCGCCTGGCCCAGCGCCTGCACGTGCGACCACTGATCATCGGCCTGAGCCTGGTGGCCTTCGGCAGTACCGCGCCACAGCTGACCGTGAGCCTGCAGGCCGCCTATCAAGGTGCGCCCGACGTGGCCGTGGGCAGCGTGATCGGCAGCAACATCTTCAACGTGCTGGTCATCCTCGGCCTGGCCGCGCTGATCATCCCGCTGCGGGTATCACGCCAACTGGTGCGCCTGGACATCCCGTTGATGATCGTTGCCAGCGGCCTGGTGTATGCGCTCTGTGCCAATGGCCACCTGGGCCGGGCCGAAGGGTTGTTGCTGCTGCTCGCCCTGGCCGGCTACCTGGCCATGCTGTGGCACCAGTCTCGCCACTATGCCCGCACCTATCCCGCCCAGCATGCCGGGGCTGCCAGCGCCGGGCGCTTCTGGTCCGGAACACTGCTGCAGGTGCTGTTCGGTCTTGGCCTGTTGAGCCTGGCCGGCCACCTGCTACTGGAAGCGGCCGTTGAAGTGGCCACCGATCTCGGCCTGTCCGAACGCGTCATCGGCCTGACGGTTGTGGCCGTGTGCACATCCCTGCCTGAGCTTGCCGCCGCGCTGATCGCCGCCATTCGCGGCGAGCGAGAGATTGCGGTAGGTACGGTGATCGGCAGCAACCTGTTCAACCTGCTGGCAGTGCTCGGCCTGACGGCGCTGATCACCCCTGAGCCGCTGAGCATCTCGCCCAATGCGCTGGCGTTCGACCTGCCGGTAATGCTGGGTGTCGCAGCCCTGAGCCTGCCCGTTTTCTACTCCGGCTACCGTGTCACCCGCGTCGAGGGGCTGGTGTTTCTCTGCCTGTATCTGGTCTATGGCCTGCATGTGGCAGCCTTCACCATGGGCATGCCGCTGGCCGGCCGCCTGGAGCGGTTGATGCTGTTCTACGTTCTGCCAGTGCTCGTCGTGGTGCTGTTGTTTACCACCGTGCGTGCCTGGCGCCGCCAACACTAAGGAAAACAACATGGCTGAGAGCAACAAGACCGGCGAACAGATTCGCCGCCAGGTGATGGGCGATGCCTTCGTCGACCGCGCCCTGGGCAATGCCACCGACTTTACCCAGCCCCTGCAGGACTTCGTCAACGAGCATGCCTGGGGCAGTGTCTGGTCACGTGACGGGCTACCGCTGAAAACCCGCAGCCTGATTACCCTGGCCACCCTGACGGCGCTCAAGTGCCCGCAGGAGCTGAAGGGACATGTGCGCGGGGCGTTGAACAATGGCTGTACGGTGGAGGAGATTCGCGAGGCATTGCTGCATTGCGCAGTCTATGCGGGAGTGCCGGCGGCGATCGATGCTTTCAGGGCCGCGCAGGAAGTCATCGACAGCTATCAGGCCTGATTTAGCCTTTTCAGGTCCGGCCTCTTCGCGGGCACGCCCGCTCCCACAAGTACTGCACTGCACCTGTGGGAGCGGGCGTGCCCGCGAAGAGGCCGGACCTGTCTTGCTTATTGGGCCTGGCGAGCCTTCTTCAGCTTGAAGGCCACCCACAGCACCGCAATCCACCCCGGAATCAGCATCACCGAGATGCGGATCGGTGGGGTCAGGTACATCACCACCAGAATCAGCACGATGAACGCCAGGCACAGGTAGTTGGTCAGCGGGTGCCCCCAGCTCTGGTAGAACGGGGTGATCCCGGCCGCCAGCTTGGCCTTGCGGAACTTCAGGTGGGTAATACTGATGCTGGCCCAGTTGATCACCAGCGCCGACACCGCCAGAGCCATCAACAGGCCGAACGCCTCACCGGGCATCAGGTAGTTGATCAGCACGCACAGGCCGGTCGCAAAGGCCGAAACGCCCAACGCCGTCAGTGGCACACCGCTGCGGCTCACCTTGAGCAGCTGGCGTGGCGCATCGCCTTGGCTGGCCAGGCCGAACAGCATGCGGCTGTTGGCGTACACGCAGCTGTTGTACACCGACAGCGCGGCAGTCAGCACCACGATGTTGAGAATGGTCGCCACCAGGTCGCTGTCCAGTTCGTGGAAAATCATCACGAACGGGCTGCCGCCCTGCACCACTTTCTGCCAGGGGTACAACGACAGCAGCACGGCCAGGGCGCCGATGTAGAAGATCAGGATGCGGTAGACCACCTGGTTGGTGGCTTTGGGGATGCTCTGGCGCGGGTTGTCAGCCTCGGCGGCGGTGATACCGACCAGCTCCAGGCCACCGAACGAGAACATGATCACCGCCAGCGCCATCACCAGCCCGGTCACGCCACTGGGGAAGAACCCGCCGTATTGCCACAGGTTGGCCACGCTGGCATCCGGGCCGCCGTGGCCGCTGGCCAGCAGCCAGGCACCGAAGCCGATCATGCTGACGATGGCCACCACCTTGACCAGGGCGAACCAGAACTCCATCTCGCCGTAGACCCTCACCTGGGTCAGGTTGATCAGGTTGATTGCCACGAAGAAGATCGCCGCCGTGGCCCAGGTCGGGAACTCCGGCCACCAGTACTGCACATAGATACCCACGGCCGTGAGTTCGGCCATGCCGACCAGCACGTACACCACCCAGTAGTTCCAACCGGAGACGAAACCGGCGAACTCGCTCCAGTATTGGTGGGCGAAGTGGCTGAAGCTGCCGGCGACCGGCTCCTCGACCACCATCTCACCCAATTGGCGCATGATGAAGAAGGCCATCAGGCCGGCGATGGCGTAGCCCAGCAAAACGGAGGGGCCGGCCAGCTGGATGGTCTGGGCGATGCCCAGAAACAGCCCGGTGCCGACGGCACCGCCCAGCGCGATCAGCTGGATATGGCGATTCTTCAACCCGCGCTTCAGCGGCTCGGGCGTGCTCTGGTCTTGCATGAAGTGTCCTTTGGCTCAGTGAGGCAGTGTTATTGCTGTTGTTTTGCAGTCAAGGATCTAGATCCATCCGCCCCACTGCAAGATGAAAATACCAATATTGGTGGTGATCGCCGCCATTAGCGTGGTAATCACGATGATCGAGGCCGCCAGTTCATGGTTACCGTTGGCGGCGCGGGCCATGACATAACTGGCCGCCGCCGTCGGGCTGCCGATGTAGAGGAACAGGATGCCCAGCTCGGCTCCGCGGAAACCGCACAACCAGGCCCCCAGGGTACCGATCAGTGGCAGCCAGACCATCTTCACCAGGCTGGCATCGATGGCCAGCCTGCCGCTGTCGCGCAGCGCCGCCAGCGACAGGGTGCCGCCGATGCAGATCAGCGCCAGCGGCAGGGTCATCTGCGCCAGGTAGTCACCCGAGGTGAGCAGCCAGTTGGGCAACGGCACCTGGCCGTAAGCCATCGGCGTGGCCACCAGCACGCTGATGATCAGCGGGTTGCTGAAAATGCTCTTGCAGATGCTCCAGGGGTCGGACTTGAGATCCGGGCTGTACACCGCCAGCACCACCGACGACAGCGAGTTGTACATGAGGATAACCAGGCCGGCGAGCACCGCCCCGAGGGAGATGCCGTAATCGCCATAAAGGCTGGCAGCCAGGGCCAGGCCGATCACGCCGTTGTTGCCGCGGAACGCGCCCTGGGTGTAGATACCGCGGTCAGCCAGCGGGCTGCGCCAGATTGCCATGCCCCAGGACACGGCGAAGCCGACCAGGGTGGCGGCGACGAAGTAGAGGATGACCTTGGGCTGCACCGCCGTGGCCAGGTCGGCGTGGTAGATGCCGAGGAACAGCAACGCTGGCATGCAGACGTTGAACACCAGCTGCGAGGCGACGCGGTTGAAATTGTCGTCGATCAGGTGGATGCGTTTGAGCAACACGCCCATGAACAGCATGGCGAAGACGGGCGCCGTGATGTTCAGCGTCTGGATAAGAAGGGCGAGCATGCGCAAGCGGTCCTGATGGGGTTGCCGTTAGGCGGCTAATGATACGCCAACGCGTCAGGAATTGCGGGGATCGAGCGGGACTTTAAACATGTTTCTGTCTGCACCGGCTTCTTCGCGGGCACGCCCGCTCCCACAGGGTTACGCGATCTCTGTGGGAGCGGGCGCGCCCGCGAAGAAGCCAACGCTGACTCAGCGGCGGACCGGGCGTTTCTGCAGTTTGCGCTGCAAGGTCCGGCGGTGCATGCCCAGCGCCCGCGCGGTGGCGGAGATATTGCCCTCGTGCTCGTTCAGCACGCGCTGGATGTGCTCCCACTGCAGGCGGTCCACCGACATCGGGTTTTCCGGCACCAGCGAGTCCAGGTCGGCATGCTCCGACAGCAGCGCTGCCAGCACATCGTCGGCGTCGGCCGGCTTGCACAGGTAGTTGCAGGCGCCACGCTTGACCGCCTCGACAGCGGTGGCGATGCTCGAGTAACCGGTGAGGATCACCACGCGCATCTCCGGGTCCAGCTCCAGCAGCTTGGGCAGCAGCACCAGGCCCGAGTCGCCTTCCATCTTCAGGTCCAGCGTGGCGTAGTCCGGCAGGTCCTGCTGGGCCAGGATCAGGCCCTCCTCGGCGGAGCCGGCAGTGCTTACGCGGAAACCACGGCGGCTCATGGCGCGGGCCATGACCCGGGTAAAGGTGGCGTCATCGTCCACCAGCAGCAGGTGCGGAAGTTCTTCGCCTTCGACCTGGTTTTCTTCGCTCATCATTCATCTCCTCGCTTGCCATGGGGCAGGCGCAGTTCGGTCAGGGTGCCACCCTGTTCATGACTATAGAGTTTCACCGAACCGCCCGCACGGGTCACGCTGGCCTTGCTCAAGAACAGGCCCAGGCCGAAGCCTTTGCCCTTGGTGGTAATGAAGGGTTTGCCGATCGCTTCGGCAATGGCCGGCGGCACGCCGGGGCCATGGTCGCGGATGCTGATCAGGATGTCCTGGGCGTCCCAGTCAAGGGTCACCTGCAGGTCATCGGGGCAGGCATCGGCAGCATTGTTCAGCAGGTTCAGCAGCGCCTGGGTCAAATCCGGTGGCGGCGTCAGGCGCGGAACCTGGCCGTCGCGCAGGCGCTGGAAGCGGTAGCTGGCCTCCGGGCGCATCAGGTGCCAGCGGTTCAGCGCCTCGTCGAGCCAGGCGGTGACGTCCTGTTCGACCACGGCCAGGCGGCGGTTGGCCTCGGCGGCGCGCACCAGCTGCTGCAGGGTTTCCTTGCACAGCTTGACCTGGTCCTGAAGGATCTGCAGGTCTTCCTGCAGCAGTGGGTCGGTGTGGTCCTGGCGCATTTCATTGAGCAGCACGCTCATGGTCGCCAAGGGCGTGCCCAGCTCATGGGCCGCACCGGCAGCCTGGGTGGCCACGGCCAGCAGCTGTTCATCACGCAGGCTTTCTTCGCGGCGTTCGGAACGCAGTTGCTCCTGGCGGCGCAGCTCCTCGGCCATGCGTGCGGCGAAGAAGGTAATCACGGCGGCGGCCAGGGCGATACTCAGCCACATGCCGTAGACCTGCATCTTGTCCCGCGCCATCGGCAGCCCTTCGAGCGGGTAGAACTGCACCAGCAGCAGGCTGTAGGCCGTCAGGGCGATGCCCGAGAGGATCAGCGAATACAGCCACGGCAAGGTCACCGCAGCGATTGCCAGCGGCACCAGGTAATAGGACACGAATGGGTTGGTCGAGCCACCTGAGTAGTACAACAAGGCACTGTGGATCAACAGGTCGCAGGCCAGCTGCAAGGCATATTCGGTCTCGGTGACCGGCAGTGACAGGCGCAGGCGCAAGGCAGTGAAGGCGCAGAGCAGCGACGACAGGGCCAGGGTCGCGGCCAGCGAAAGCCACGGCAGCGGCAGCAGGTCGGTCCAGTAGGCAACGCCCACGGAGCCTGCCTGGGCAGCCAGGACCAGAACGCGAATGACAGTCAGGCGCCAGAGGTTCTGGCGTGTTGCGGACAACGGTTGTGCGGCGGCGAGCATGCGCTCTCCCGATGAGTGCTCCAGGAAAATCGGCTGGAGTATACCGAAGCCGGGCGCCCCGCTGCAGCGATGCGGCAAAGCGCCACACTTTGTCACAAGTTCATAGTGGCACTTTTGAACCCACTACACTGGTCCCGGTCTGATGGGCCATGCGAGGGATGGATGGCCAGAACCCACGCCCATTATTGCCAAGGAGTAACACATGCACATTCCACGTCGCGGCGCGGCCCTGATTCTGTCCTGCGGCCTGCTCGCCAGCCTGCCGGCCCTGGCGGCCGACGAACCGCGCTACAACCAGGTATCGCTGCGCGCCGAAGTCAGCAAGGAAGTGGCGCGCGACCTGATGGTCGTGACCCTCTATAGCGAAGCGCAGAATACCGACCCGGGCAAGCTCGCCAAGCAGATCACCGAAACCATGAACAAGGCCGTGCAGCAGGCGCGCCAGGTCAAGGACGTGAAGATCAGCCAGGGCAGCCGCAACAGCTACCCGGTGTATGACAGCAAAGGCCAGAAGATCACCGGCTGGCGCGAGCGCGCCGAGCTACGCCTGGAAGGTGCCGACTTCCCGGCCCTGTCCCAGCTCACCGCCGACCTGCTGCAGGACCTGAAAATGGGCGGCATGGACTTCTCCATTGCCCCGGCCACGCGCAAGGCCAGCGAAGACGAGTTGCTCAAGGATGCGGTGAATGCGTTCAAGGCCCGTGCGCAGCTCGCCACCGAGGCACTAGGCGGCAAAGGCTATAAAGTGGTCAGCCTGAACCTCAACAGTTCCGGCTACCCGCGCCCTTACCTGCGCAGCGCGCCAATGGCGATGATGGCGAAGGCGGCAGACGAGGCGGCGCCCGCGCCGGATATCGAGGCGGGTACCAGTGAAGTCAGCATGAATGCCGATGGCCTGATCGAAGTGCAGATGCCGTAAAGCCACGAAGTACCTTGTGGGAGCGGGCATGCCCGCGAAGAAGCCACCGCAGTGGATGGCACGGGCTTCTGCCCGTGTTCGCGGGCATGCCCGCTCCCACAGGGACCGCGTCAAATTCAAACTACCGAGAAATTTCCTACGCACCATTGAGGTGCTTCCTACACCCTTTCCTGCCCCGAAACATCCCGCAAAAAGCCATCATTTTGCCCTCGCAAACGTTCAACTTCGCTGAAAGTTATACGAATGCGACATCCATGTACGCTCGTACTACTTTTCTGGCGCCAACTATCCTTCTGCCTGTTGCATTGGGAATACCCCCTGCATAAGTATCCGCAGGTCGGCTCACGAGGCCACCTCAAACCAAAAATGACAACAATGAGGCCACCATGCTTAAACACGCAGTCATTCCGTTCCTGCTCGGTGCAGGCTTGCTCGCCGGCGCTCCCCTAGCCCACGCCGCGTCCAACCTGGTGTTCTGCTCCGAAGGCAGCCCGGCCGGCTTCGACCCGGGGCAATACACCACCGGAACCGACTTCGACGCCTCGGCCGAGACCGTGTTCAACCGCCTGACCCAGTTCGAACGCGGCGGTACCGCGGTCATCCCGGGCCTGGCAACGAAATGGGACGTGGCCGACGACGGCAAGACCTACACCTTCCACCTGCGCGAAGGGGTCAAGTTCCACACCACCGACTACTTCAAGCCGACCCGCGAATTCAACGCCGATGACGTGCTGTTCACCTTCGACCGCATGCTCGACAAGAACCACCCGTTCCGTAAGGCCTACCCCACCGAGTTCCCGTACTTCACCGACATGGGCATGGACAAGAACATCGCCAAGGTGGAGAAGCTCGACGATCACACGGTGAAGTTCACCCTCAATGAAGTGGACGCCGCGTTCATCCAGAACCTGGCCATGAGCTTCGCCTCCATCCAGTCCGCCGAATACGCCGATCAGCTGCTCAAGGACGGCAAGGCCGCCGACATCAACCAGAAGCCGATCGGCACCGGCCCGTTCGTGTTCAGCAAGTACCAGAAAGACGCGCAGATCCGCTTCAAGGGCAACAAGGACTACTGGAAGCCCGAAGACGTGAAGATCGACAACCTGATCTTCGCCATCACCACCGACGCCTCGGTGCGCATGCAGAAGCTGAAAAAGAACGAGTGCCAGGTCACCCTGTTCCCACGGCCGGCCGACATCGAGCCGCTGAAAGCCGACAAGAACCTGCAGATGCCACAGCAGGCCGGCTTCAACCTCGGCTACATCGCCTACAACGTGATGGACAAGATCAAGGGCAGCAACGAGCCCAACCCGATGGCCAAGCTGGAAGTCCGCCAGGCGCTGGACATGGCCGTGGACAAGAAGAAGATCATCGAATCGGTCTACCAGGGCGCCGGCCAGCTGGCAGTCAACGCCATGCCGCCGACCCAGTGGTCCTATGACACCAGCATCAAGGACGCGCCGTACGACCCAGAAAAGGCCAAGCAACTGCTCAAGGAAGCCGGCATCAAGGAAGGCACCGAGATCACCCTGTGGGCCATGCCGGTGCAGCGCCCATACAACCCTAACGCCAAGCTGATGGCCGAAATGCTGCAGTCGGACTGGGCCAAGATCGGCATCAAGGCGAAGATCGTCAGCTATGAATGGGGCGAGTACATCAAGCGCTCCAAAGGCGGCGAACAGGGCGCCATGCTGATTGGCTGGAGCGGCGACAACGGTGACCCGGACAACTGGCTCGGCACCCTCTACGGCTGCGACGCCATCGACGGCAACAACTTCTCCAAGTGGTGCTACAAGCCCTACGACGACCTGATCAAGCAGGCCAAGGCCACGTCCGACCAGGCCAAGCGCACCGAGCTGTACCAGAAGGCCCAGCACATCCTCAAGGAACAGGTGCCGATCACCCCGATCGCCCACTCCACGGTGTACCAGCCGATGAGCGCCAAGGTGAAGGACTTCAAGATCAGCCCGTTCGCGTTGAACTCCTTCTACGGGGTCAGCGTGGACAAATAGGGTAGATCCCGGCCCCCGCCCGACCGCGGCGGGGGCCGTTTCACCGCAACCAAGCACTGCACACCCGCTCCGACGCTACCCGCGACGGGGTCGGGAAACTGTTGCCGCCATTCGTACCCCGAAGCGGCTTGAACAGCTGGAAAAGGAACCGCCATGCGCCACGTCACCCGCCTTTCGACCCTGCTCGCCCTCGGCCTGCTGAGCCAGGCCCCTGCCCTTCAAGCCAAGAACCTGGTGTTCTGCTCCGAAGGCAGCCCGGCCGGCTTTGACACCGCCCAGTACACCAGTGCCACCGACAATGACGCCGCCGAGCCGATCTACAACCGGCTGGTGGAGTTCGAGCGCGGCGGCACGGCCGTGCACCCGGCGCTGGCGACAAAATGGGAAGTCTCCGACGATGGCCTGCGCTACACCTTCCACCTGCGCCCCGGGGTGAAGTTCCACGCCAACAAGGCCTTCACGCCGAGCCGTGACTTCAATGCCGACGACGTGCTGTTCACCTTCAACCGCATGCTCGACAAGGACCAGCCGTTCCGTAAGGCCTACCCCACCGAATTCCCCTACTTCGTCAGCATGGGCCTGGACAAGAACATCGCCCAGGTCGAGAAAACTGGCCCGCTGACCGTGGTATTCACCCTGAACAAGGTCGATGCCGCCTTCATCCAGAACCTGGCCATGAGTTTCGCCTCGATACTCTCGGCCGAGTACGCCGAAACGTTGCTGGCCAGCGGTCGCCCCAGCGACATCAACCAGCAACCGATCGGCACCGGGCCGTTCGTGTTCCAGCGTTATCAGAAGGACTCGCAGATCCGCTTCAAGGGGAACAAGAACTACTGGGCGCCGGAGCAAGTGAAGATCGACAACCTGGTGTTCTCGATCAACACCGACCCGTCGGTGCGCATCCAGAAGCTGCGCCGCAATGAATGCCAGGTCACCCTGCACCCGCGCCCGGCCGACCTGCCGGCGCTCAAGGCCGATGGCAAGCTGCAGGTCATGCAGCAGCCGGGCTTCAACCTCGGCTACATCGCCTACAACACCCAGCACCCACCGTTCGACCGCCTGGAAGTGCGCCAGGCCATGGACATGGCGGTGAACAAGAAAGCGATCATCCAGGCGGTGTATCAGGACTCCGGCCAGCTGGCGGTCAACGCCATGCCGCCGACCCAGTGGTCCTATGACAGCAGCCTCAAAGACGCCCACTTCGACCCGGAAAAGGCCAGGCAGCTGCTGCAGCAGGCCGGGGTCAAGCCGGGTACCGAGGTCACCCTGTGGGCCATGCCCGTGCAGCGTCCGTACAACCCCAATGCCAAGCTGATGGCCGAGATGCTCCAGGCCGACTGGAACAAGCTCGGCTTCAAGGTGCGCATCGTCAGTTACGAATGGGGCGAATACCTCAAGCGCATGAAGAGTGGCGAGCACGACATCGCCCTGATCGGCTGGACCGGCGACAACGGTGACCCGGACAACTGGCTTGGCACCCTCTACAACTGCGACGCCATCGGCAGCAACAACTACTCGCTGTGGTGCGACCCGCAGTACGACAGCCTGGTCAAGCAGGCCAAGCAGGTTACCGACCGCGAACAGCGCACGGCGCTGTACCAGCAGGCCCAGCAGCGCCTGAAGCAGCAGGTGCCGATCACCCCGGTGGCGCATTCCACGGTGAACCAGCCGCTGAGCATCAAGGTGGCCGATTTCAAGGTCAGCCCGTTCGGGCGCAATAACTTTTCCGGTGTGAGTGTTGACTGACCTTTAGCCCTCACTGGCCTCTTCGCGGGCAAGCCCGCTCCCACAGGATCTTCACAGGCTCGGAGACTGCGCCGTACCTGTGGGAGCGGGCGCGTCGGGGCGCCGAACCGCCGCGAAGAGGCCAGTACAGCCAACACAACTCCCCGATTTGGCCCGGCGACCCCGGGCAACCCTGGCAACACCGCAGCAAGCAACCCGGCCCACAAGGCCAGGCATAACTAAAAGAACAGAAAGGGAGCTTTAACCTTGAGACTATTCACCTTGACCGCTTTGGCCTTATCCATCGGCACCTTTTCCGCCGTGACCGAGGCCGACACCCAGAGCCAGGACTACGTCCCGATCAGCCTGAAATCCAGCAGCGAACAGGACCAGGCCAACGGCTTCCTCGACGGCCAGAGCCTGTCCGGCAGCACGCGCAACTGGTACGCCCATGAACGTGCCACCCGCGCACCGCTTTGGAAGTACTACAAGGCCGACGGCACACGCCACGACACCCACAGCCGCGACAACTGGGTGCAGGGCACCATCCTCAACTACAGCTCGGGCTTCACCCAGGGCACGGTCGGCTTTGCCGTCGAGGCCGCCGGCTACAACGCCATCGCCATCCAGCAGGGCCGCGCCGCAATCGCCGGGCCGAACAACCGAACGCTGACCCACAGCGACGGTGACCCGGTCGACCAGTGGAGCAAGATGGGCCTGGCCAACGTCAAGGCGCGCGTCTCCAACACCACGCTCACCGTCGGCCGCCAGTCGGTGGACACGCCGATGATCGCCTACATCGGCAACCGTGCGCTGCCGTCGAGCTTCCAGGGTGCGTTCCTGCACAGCGCCGAGTTCGACAACCTGTCGATCGACCTGGGCACCTTCGACCGCGTTTCGCCGCGCACCGAACAGAGCCTGAGCAAGTTCCGCAGCGAATACAGCGCCACCGGCGTCGAGACCGACCGCGCCAGCACCGCCGGGGTCAACTACCAGCCGTTCAAGAGCCTGACCACCAGCCTGTACGCCACCAAGGTCGACGACTTCTGGAACCAGTACTACTTCGGCGCCAACCACGTCCTCGGCGACAACGCCGTGCTCGCCCTGACCACCGGCCTGAACTACTACAAGACGGTGGACGAAGGCAGCAAGAAGATGGGCGAGATCGACAACGACACCTACAGCCTGTCGCTCGGCCTGACCCACCAGGCGCACACCCTCACGGCGTCGTGGCAGCAGGTCAATGGCAACGAGTACTTCGACTACCTGCACGAAACCAACGGCATCTACCTGGCCAACTCGCTGCTGTCGGACTTCAACGGCCCCAACGAGAAATCCCTGCAGATTGCCTACGTGCTGAACATGGCGCCCTACGGCGTGCCGGGCCTGAAGTTCAACCTGTATAACGCCCGCGGCTGGGGCATCGACGGCACCCACTACCGTGGCACCGCCTACGACGTCAACGGCCTGGACGGCGAAACCCACTACGAGTGGGGCATCGGCACCAGCTACGCCGTGCAGAGCGGGCCGTTCAAGGACACCAGCATCCGCGCCACCTACACCGCCCACCGCGCCAGCAAGGCCCAGGGCGATGGCAGCCTGGACGAGTTCCGCGTAGTGACCACCATTCCATTCAACATTCTCTGACCGATGGCGCCACGGCCCGCTTCAACCCGGGCCGTGGCGGCTACGCTGGAATCAACGCATGCAGGGAGTTTCCATGACATCGCTACCGCTCCGCGCTGCCCTGGCAGCGGTCATCCTCGGCGCCGCCGGCAACCTCGCGGCCAAGCCGCTGGTGGTGTGCACCGAAGCCAGCCCGGAAGGCTTCGACATCGTCCAGTACACCACCGCCGTCACCGCCGATGCCTCGGCCGAGACGGTGTTCAACCGCCTGGTCGACTTCAAGCCAGGCACCACCGACATCCAGCCGGCCCTGGCCGAACGCTGGGATATTTCACCCGACGGCCTGACCTACACCTTCCACCTGCGCCAGGGGGTGAAGTTCCACACCACCGACTACTTCAAGCCGACCCGCGAATTCAACGCCGACGACGTGCTGTGGAGCCTGAATCGCCAGCTCGATCCGCACCACCCGTGGCATGACAAAAGCAGCGTCGGCTACCCGTACTTCGAGAGCATGGCCTTCAAGGACCTGCTCAAGTCGGTGGACAAGACCGATGACCACACCGTGGTGATCACCTTGACCCGCCCTGAGGCACCGTTCCTGCGGGACATGGCCATGGCCTTCACCTCGATCTACTCCGCCGAATACGGCGACCAGTTGCTCAAGGCCGGCAAGACTGGCGACCTCAACAGCAAGCCGATCGGCACCGGCCCGTTCATCTTCCAGCGCTACAACAAGGATGCCCAGGTTCGCTACAAGCCCAACCCTGAGTACTTCCGCGGCAAGCCACCGGCCGATGCGCTGATCTTTGCCATCGCCACCGACAGCAACGTGCGCCTGCAGAAGCTGCGTGCCAACGAATGCCAGGTAGCGCTCTACCCCAAGCCCGATGACATACCGTTGATCAAGCAAGACCCGACACTCAAGGTCGACGAAATCGAAGCCCTGGTCACCGGCTACATCGCGATGAACACCGAACACAAATACCTGAGCGACGTACGCGTGCGCAAAGCCATCAACATGGCCTTCGACCGCCAGACCCACGTCGACCAGCTGTTCGGCAAGGGCAACGCACTGGTCGGGGTGAATCCCTACCCGCCGACCATGATCGGTTTCAACACCGAGAACAAGAACCCACCCCACGACCTGGCCAAAGCCCGCGAGCTGCTCAAGGAAGCCGGGGTACCGGAAGGCACGGTGATCACCCTGTTCACCCGCAACGGCGGCGGGGCGACCAACCCCAACCCACGCCTGTCCGCCGAGATGCTGCAGGCCGACCTTAAGCAGATCGGCCTGAAGCTGGATATCCGCGTGATGGAGTGGGCCGAGATGCTGCGCCGCGCCAAGAACGGCGAAGCCGACCTGGTGTCCACCGGCTGGGCCGGCGACAACGGCGACCCGGACAACTTCCTCAGCCCGCTGCTCAGCTGCGACGCCGCAAAAAGCGGCGAGAACTACGCGCGCTGGTGCAACGCCAAATTCCAGGAGCTGATCACCCGCGCCCGCGAAGTGATCGACAACGACGAACGCGCCAGGCTCTATGCCGAGGCTTTGAAGGTGTACGATGACGATCAACCCTGGATCAGCATGGCCCATCCGAAGATGTTCACTGCCATGCGTGACAACGTGGAGGGCTACGTGATCAACCCTCTGACCAACAACAACTTCGCCACCACCCGGGTGAAGTAGAACAACAACGATCGCCGGGACCCCACACGGGCACCGGCGGCACTGCGTGACCTGCTTATGAGGTAACCCCGACAATGTTGAGTTTTATTGCCCGGCGCCTGGGCCTGCTGATACCGACCTTCTTCGGTATCACCTTGCTGACCTTCGCGCTCATACGCCTGATCCCCGGCGACCCGGTGGAAGTGATGATGGGCGAGCGCAGGGTCGACCCCGAAATGCACGCCCAGGCCATGGAGCGCCTGGGCCTGAACAAGCCGTTGCCGGTCCAGTACCTGGACTACGTTGGCAAGCTGGCCCACGGTGACCTCGGTGAATCGCTGCGCACCCGCGAGAGCGTGTGGACCGAGTTCCTCACCCTGTTCCCCGCCACCCTGGAGCTGGCCCTCGCCGCCTTGCTGTTCGCCGGCGTGGTCGGCCTGCTGGCCGGGGTGATCGCCGCACTCAAGCGCGGTTCATTGTTCGACCACGGGGTGATGGGGATTTCCCTGGCCGGCTATTCCATGCCGATCTTCTGGTGGGGCCTGATCCTGATCATGTTCTTCTCGGTGAGCCTGGGCTGGACCCCGGTATCCGGGCGGATCGACCTGCTCTATGACATCGAGCCGAAGACCGGCTTCATGCTCATCGACACCCTGCTCAGCGACGAGGAAGGGGCGTTCAAGGACGCGGTGATGCACCTGATCCTGCCGGCCATCGTGCTCGGCACCATCCCGCTGGCGGTGATCGCCCGCATGACCCGTTCGTCGATGCTCGAAGTGCTGCGCGAAGACTACATCCGCACCGCCCGCGCCAAGGGCCTGTCGCCCGCCCGCGTGGTGTTCGTGCATGGCCTGCGCAATGCGCTGATCCCGGTGCTGACGGTGTTCGGCCTGCAGGTCGGCACGCTGCTGGCCGGCGCCGTGCTCACCGAAACCATCTTCTCCTGGCCGGGCATCGGCAAATGGCTGATCGAAGCCATCGGCGCCCGTGACTACCCCGTGGTCCAGAACGGCATCCTGTTGATCGCCTGCCTGGTGATCCTGGTCAACTTCGTCGTGGATATCCTCTACGGCCTGGCCAACCCACGCATCCGTCATCAGCGCTGAGGCCTTCGCCATGACTAGCCCGATTCCGAAATCCGTCACACCGGCCAGCCCGGTGGACCAGAGCCTGCTCTACCCCTCGCCGTACAAAGAATTCTGGCACGCCTTCTCGCGCAACAAGGGCGCGGTAATGGGCCTGGCCTTCATGTGCCTGGTGGTGTTCTGCGCCCTGTTCGCGCCATGGGTCGCCCCCCATGACCCGAGCGAGCAGTATCGCGACTTCCTGCTGACCCCGCCGGTGTGGCTTGAAGGCGGTAGCTGGCAGTTCATCCTCGGCACCGACGAACTGGGCCGCGACCTGCTGTCGCGCCTGATCCAGGGCGCGCGGCTGTCGCTGCTGATCGGCCTGTCGTCGGTGGTGATGTCGCTGATCCCGGGGATCCTGCTGGGCCTGCTGGCCGGCTTCTTCCCGCAGGTGCTCGGCCCCTCGATCATGCGCCTGATGGACGTGATGCTGGCGCTGCCGTCGCTGCTGCTGGCGGTGGCCATCGTCGCCATCCTCGGCCCTGGCCTGATCAACACAGTGATCGCCATCGCCATTGTGTCGTTGCCCTCCTACGTGCGCCTGACCCGCGCCGCGGTGATGGGCGAGCTGAACCGTGACTACGTCACCGCCGCACGCCTGGCCGGTGCCGGGCTGCCACGGCTGATGTTCGTCACCGTGCTGCCCAACTGCATGGCGCCACTGATCGTGCAGGCCACCTTGAGCTTCTCCTCGGCGATCCTCGACGCCGCCGCCCTGGGTTTCCTCGGCCTCGGCGTGCAGCCGCCAACCCCCGAGTGGGGCACCATGCTGGCCTCGGCCCGTGACTACATCGAGCGCGCCTGGTGGGTGGTGAGCCTGCCCGGCCTGACCATTCTGCTCAGTGTGCTGGCAATCAACCTGATGGGCGACGGCCTGCGCGATGCGCTGGACCCGAAACTCAAGAACGCCGCCTGAGGAGAACGCCATGTCACTGTTGCAGATCAACAACCTGAACGTGCGCTTCGGCGACGCCAATGCCGTGCCCGTGGTCGACGGCCTGGACCTGGCGGTGGAAGCCGGCGAGATCCTGGCCATCGTCGGCGAGTCCGGCTCGGGCAAATCCGTCACCATGATGGCCCTGATGGGCCTGATCGACGCCCCCGGGCGCATCACTGCCGATTCGCTCACCTTCGACGGCACCGACATGCTAAAGCTCAGCGGCCGCCAGCGGCGCAAGGTGGTGGGCAAGGACATCGCCATGGTCTTCCAGGACCCGATGACCGCGCTCAACCCCAGCTACACCGTCGGTTACCAGATCGAGGAAGTGCTGCGCCAGCACCTGGGCCTGAAGGGCAAGGCTGCGCGCCAACGGGCCCTGGAGCTGTTGAAGAAAGTGGAAATCCCGGCGGCGGAAAGCCGCCTGGACGCCTACCCACACCAGCTCTCCGGCGGCATGAGCCAACGCGTCGCCATCGCCATGGCGATTGCCGGCGAACCCAAGCTGCTGATCGCCGACGAACCGACCACCGCGCTGGATGTGACCATCCAGGCGCAGATCATGGAGCTGCTGGTCAACCTGCAGAAGGAGCGCAACATGGCGCTCATCCTGATCACCCACGACCTCGCCGTGGTCGCCGAAACCGCCAGACGCGTGTGCGTGATGTATGCCGGCCAGGCCGTGGAAGTCGGCCAGGTGCCGGAGCTGTTCGACGTGCCTGCCCACCCGTACAGCGAAGCGCTGCTGGCGGCGATCCCCGAGCACAGCATCGGCGCCGAGCGCCTGGCCACCCTGCCCGGTATCGTCCCCGGCCGCTACGACCGCCCGGCCGGCTGCCTGCTGTCGCCGCGCTGCCCGTACGTGCAGGACAACTGCCGGCACCAGCGCCCGCCCCTCGACCCGCAGGCCCACAGCCTGGTGCGTTGCTTCTACCCGCTGAACCAGGAGGTGGCGTGATGGCCGTCGTTCTCACTGCCCGGGAGCTGACCCGGCATTACGAAGTCTCCCGCGGGCTGTTCAAGGGTCACGCCCTGGTGCGCGCGCTCAATGGCGTGTCGTTCGAACTGGAGGCCGGCAAGACCCTGGCCGTGGTCGGTGAGTCCGGCTGCGGCAAGTCGACCCTGGCCCGCGCCCTGACGCTGATCGAAGAGCCCTCCTCCGGCTCGCTGCAGATCGCCGGCACCGAGGTGAAGGGCGCCAGCAAGTCCGAGCGCAAGCAACTGCGCCGCGATGTACAGATGGTGTTCCAGAGCCCTTACGCCTCGCTCAACCCGCGGCAGAAGATCGGTGATCAGCTGGCCGAGCCGCTGCTGATCAACACTTCGCTGAGCAAGGCCGAGCGACGCGAGAAAGTGCAGAAGATGATGGAACAGGTCGGCCTGCGCCCCGAGCATTATCAGCGCTACCCGCACATGTTCTCCGGCGGTCAGCGCCAGCGGATTGCCCTGGCTCGGGCGATGATGCTGCAACCGAAGGTGCTGGTGGCGGATGAGCCGACTTCAGCGCTGGACGTATCGATCCAGGCCCAGGTGCTGAACCTGTTCATGGACTTGCAGAAGGAGTTCAACACCGCCTATGTGTTCATCTCGCACAACCTGGCGGTGGTGCGGCATGTGGCCGATCAGGTGCTGGTGATGTACCTGGGGCGGCCAGCTGAGATGGGGCCGAAGGCGGATATCTACGAGAAGCCGCTGCATCCGTATACCCAGGCGCTGCTGTCGGCGACACCGGCGATTCACCCGGACCCGCTGAAGCCGAAGATCCGCATTGCCGGGGAGCTGCCCAACCCGCTCAATCCGCCTGACGGGTGTGCGTTTCACAAGCGTTGCCCATATGCGACCGAGCGTTGTGCCAAGGAGGTGCCGGCGTTGCGGCAGGTGAGTACACGGCAGGTGGCTTGCCATTATGCTGAGCAGTTCCTCTAGGCTTTAGATCGCCGGGGCCGCTACGCAGCCCTTTCGCGACACAAGGCCGCTCCTACAAGGAATCGCGATCTCCTGTAGGTGCGGCCTTGTGTCGCGAAAGGGCTGCGCAGCGGCCCCAGATTCTCAATGCATGAAAAGCCAGATCAGGATGATCACTGGTATCGGCACCCCAATCATCCAAAGCAATAGCGAGCGCATGTTTCATCTCCTTGATCGGGCACCAAGCCAAAGGGCGGCTTACGCCGCCCTTCGGATCAATGCATGAACAAAGCAATCAGGATGATCACCGGAATCGGAACCCCGAGCATCCAGAGCAGTATCGAGCGCATGGTTATTCTCCTTCCTTAACGTTGAACGGTGCGATGAGCGACGTACTCGCTTTCCATCCACTGCACGCGGTCGCGACGGCGGCCGCCGTACAGCGCCGCAAGGCTGGCGAAGAATGCGCCGCAGAGCAGCGCGACGAAGGTCCACAGGGCAGTCCAGGCCGCCACCTTGGCCGCTTTGTCAGCCGCTTGCTTGGCATCTGTCTTGAACTGCTGTACCTGGGCCATCACCTGGTCAACGCGGGCTTCTGCCTCGGCCTGGCTCAGGCGGGTACGCTGTGCCACCAGCTGCGCCAGATACGTGCGGTCTTCAGGCGGCAACGTACCATTGGCTACTCCCTTCACCATGATGCGAGCCGCGATACCGTTGGCGGCATCTTCGCTGACCGGGGCCGGGCCATCGCCGCGGAACAGGCTGTCGACGAAATACCCCATCGAGTTCTTGTCTGCGCTGGCCGCTGCAGCACCACCGGCAGCTGCCGTCATGCTGGCCGCTTGGGATGCCGCACTGGCACCGGCACCAGCCAGGTTACCGGCTGCTCCCACTACCAGCATTGCCGCGACCAACGTCGCGACCGCCCAGGACAGGAAGCCATGCGCGGTATCGCGGAAATACACTTCATCACCATGCAGGTTGGCCCATTTCACCCGCAGCCGGCCGGCGATGTAGCCGCCCAGGCCAGAGGCGATGATCTGCGTGACCAGCAGCCAGACGATGGTTGAAATGCCCAAGGCCTTGGCGCTTGCACCTTCGTCTGCCCAGGGCGAGGTGGCAGCAAAGCCAAGCCCGGCCCCCAGGACCACGAGGATGATCGCCAAGGCCGCAGCGGCGGCGGCTCCTGCGAAAATGGCCGCCCAGGACACACCTGAGCGGCTTTGGCTATCGACAAGCGGGTAGTCGGCAGAGGGAATCATGATCAGTTCGCCTTGTGTGGTTAGCGAGAAGTGCATTCGCGCTGTAACCATTGCAGCGGCTGTGCCAGTTGTGACAAAAAATGACATCTTGAAAAATCAATGGGTTAGAAAAATCCCTGATTCTGGCACCGTGCAAAATAAGCGAGTTGCCTTTCTCGATCAGGTGTTCTGCATTCTTGTGGTCGCCAAGCCGGCAAGGCATCATTCGACCCATGACCCTCCCCGACGGCCCCGCCCAGACCCCGCTCACCGCCGACACCGTGCTGCGCTACCACCTGTGCTGGAAGCACCGTGACCTCGACGGCGTGATCGCGCTTTACCACCCCGACATCCAGTACCACGACTTCTTCCAGAACCGCGTGCTCGGCTACCGCGAGCTGCGCGACTACGTGCGCGCCTGCCTGCCCCATGAAGCCGGCGAGGACATCGTCCACAGCGACCGCATCCGCGTCGACGGCTGCACGGCCTTTATCCAGTACCAGGTCACGGTGCAGGGCGGCGACGGCCTGGTGGCGTTCCAGTCCAGCGAAGCGATCACCGTCAAGGACGGCCTGATCTGGCGGGTCAACGAGTACGCCACCCTGGTTCGCCAGAACGGCAACGGCCTGGTCAGCAGCGGCCCGCGCCCGGCCACCAGCCGCCTGGGCCTGTCGCCACGGCAGCTGTCGACCATGGCCCAGGACCTGGAGCACTACTTCCAGCGCCAGCGCCCCTACCTCGACCCGGAACTGGACCTGCAGCAGGTGGCCGACGCCAGCGGCTACAGCCGTAACCAGATCTCCTACCTGCTCAACCAGGTGCTCGGGCAAAGCTTCTACCGCTACGTCAACCAGGCGCGCCTGCAACACCTGATGGCCAGCCTCGACGATGACAGCGTCGAGGCACCGATCGACGACCTGGCGTTCAACGCCGGCTTCAACTCGCTGTCGGCGTTCTACAAGTGCTTCCGTGAGCACACCGGCCTCACCCCCAAGGCCTATCTCAAGCAAATTTCCCTGCGTGCACGCACGTAAGACAGCCACCGGCCGACACCACTAGCATCGCCCACAGACCTAGACGGATGTGGAGCAAAACCCGATGCAACCCCTGCGCACGCTCAGCCTGTGGATGGACCAGCTCGACGAGCCGCTGTGCGCGCGCCCGGCCCTGCGCCAGGACCTCGAGGTCGATGTGTGCATCATCGGCGCCGGCTACACCGGGCTGTGGACCGCCTACTACCTCAAGCGCCAGGCGCCGCAACTGAATATCGCGGTGATCGAGGCCAACATCGCCGGCTTCGGCGCTTCGGGGCGCAATGGCGGCTGGCTGATGGGCAACCTGCTCGGCGAAGACCGCCTGCTCGCCACCCTGTCGCCGCAACAGCGCCGCGCCAGCATCGACCTGCTGCATGGCATTCCCGATGAAGTGCACAGCGTGCTGCAGCGCGAGGGCATCGACTGTGACTACCGCAAAGGCGGCGTGCTGTATTGCGCCGCGCGTTACCCGGAGCAGGAACGCAGCCTGCGCGCCTACCTCGACGACCTCTATCGCCAAGGCATGACCGAGGACGACTACCGCTGGTTGCGCCCCGAACAGCTGGACGCGCAACTGCGGGTCAGCAATGCCTACGGCGCGATCTACAGCCCGCATACCGCAACCATCCATCCGGCCAAACTGGCCCGTGGCCTGGCCCGGGCCGTGGAAGCCCTGGGCGTGACGATCTACGAGAACACCCCGGCCATCGACTGGCAACCCGGCGAAGTACGCTCGCCCCTGGCGCGCATCCGCTGCCAGTGGATGGTGCCTGCAGTCGAAGGGTACGCCGCCAGCCTGCCGCCGCTGGGCAAGCACCAGTTGCCGGTGCAGAGCTTGCTGGTGGCCACCGAGCCGCTGCCGGAATCGACCTGGGAGCAGATCGGCCTGAGCCAGGGCCAGGCCTTCAGCGAGAGCAGCCGCCAGGTCACCTACGGCCAGCGCACCGCCGACAACCGCCTGGTGTTCGGCGCCCGCGGTGGCTACCGCTTCGGTGGCCGGCTGCGCGAGAACTTCAACCTTGAAGAGCACGAAATCGAACTGCGGCGCTACCTGTTCGGCGAACTGTTCCCGCAGCTCAAGCACGCCCGTATCACCCACTCCTGGGGCGGCAACCTGGGCATGGCGCGGCGCTTCCGCCCGCACATGCTCTGCGACCGCCAGCGCGGCATCGCCCTGGCCGGCGGCTACGGCGGCGAAGGTGTCGGTGCCACCAACCTCGGCGGGCGCACGCTGGCGGCGCTGATCCTCAACCAGCACAACGAACTGACCGCGCAACCCTGGGTGCTCGACAACCGCCCGGTTGCGAGCCTGGCCAGCTGGCCGCCCGAGCCCTGCCGCTGGCTCGGCTACAACGCGATCATCCAGAGCTTCGTCCACGAGGACCGGACCCTCGCCAACCCCGCCAGCGCGCCTTGGAGGCGGCGCCTGGCCAGCTCTCTTGCGGACTTCATGGAAGGCTTCATGCACTGACTTCCCTTACCCCGACACAGGATCCACCGGTCATGAGCATCACCCAGTTCAAACACACAGACAGCGCCGTGCTCGAAAGCGCCAACCCGGTCGCGGTGCCGCTTGGCGAACCCGTGGCAGTGGCTTCGGTCACCTGCGTGGAACGCAGCGACGGCGTCGAAACCGGCATCTGGGAGTGCACCCCCGGGCGCTGGCGGCGGCAGATCGTGCAGCAGGAGTTCTGCCACTTCATCAAGGGCCGCTGCACCTTCACCCCCGACGGTGGCGAAACCCTGGTCATAGAAGCCGGAGACGCACTGATGCTACCGGCCAACAGCACCGGCATCTGGGACATCCAGGAGACCGTGCGCAAGACCTACGTTCTGATTTTCTGATCCGCTGATCGCCTGCCTTCGATAACAACAGACAAAGCAAGGTAAACCCGACATGCGTACGCTCCTTCTCGCTCCCCTGATGCTGGCCGCCAGTGTCGCCAGCGCCGCCGAAACGGTGAAGATCTACAACTGGTCCAGCTACGTCGCGCCCGACACGCTGAAGAACTTCCAGCAGGCCAGCGGCATCGTGCCGACCTACGACGTGTACGACAGCAACGAGACCCTCGACGGCAAGCTGATGACCGGCAACTCCGGCTACGACGTGGTGTTCCCGTCCAACCACTTCATGGCCCGGCAGATCCAGGGCAAGGCCCTGAAGCCGCTGGACAAGTCGCAGCTGCCCAACTGGCACAACCTCAACCCGGTGCTGATGAAGGCGCTGGAGGTCAACGACCCGGGTAACAAGTACGGCTTCCCGTACCTGTGGGGCAGCACCGGCATCGGCTACAACATCGACAAGGTCAAGGCAGTGCTCGGCGACAATGCGCCGGTGGATTCCTGGGACCTGATCTTCAAGCCCGAGTACATGAGCAAGCTGAAGAGCTGCGGCGTCGCGGTGCTGGACAACGGCCCCGAGCTGCTGCCGATAGCCCTGCACTACCTGGGCCTGCCGCACCACAGCCAGAACCCGGCCGACTACGACAAGGCCAAGGCGCTGCTGATGCAGGTGCGGCCGTACATCAGCTACTTCCACTCATCGAAGTACACCGGTGACCTGGCCAACGGCGATATCTGCGTGGTGGTGGGTTTCTCGGGGGATGTGCTGCAGGCGAAGAATCGCGCCGAAGAGGCGAAGAACGGGGTGAAGGTGGGGTATTCGATCCCCAAGGAAGGTGCGCCGATGTGGTTCGACATGGTGGCCATGCCAGCCGATGCACCGGATGAGAAAGCCGGGTATGCCTACATGAACTACCTGCTGCAGCCGGACGTGATGGCCAACATCAGCAACCATGTGCAGTACGCTAACGGCAACCTCAAGGCGGACGGGCTGGTGGAGCCGGCGATGAAGGGTAATACGATGATTTACCCGAGCGAGGACGTGATGGGCAAGCTGTATGCCCTGGAGGCGATGCCGGCCAAGATTGACCGTATCAGGACCCGGATCTGGACCAGCATCAAAGCCGGTAACTAAATGGGGCCGCTTTGCGGCCCTTTCGCGACACAAGGCCGCTCCTACAGAGACATGCGATCTCCTGTAGGAGCGGCCTTGTGTCGCGAAAGGAGGGCAACGCCCTCCCCAGACGATCAGTGATGCTCGCGGGTAGCGCGGAACTTGATGTCCGGCCAGCGCTCTTCCATCAGCGCCAGGTTGACCCGGGTCGGCGCCAGGTAGGTCAGGTGACCGCCACCGTCGATGGCCAGGTTTTCCATGGCCTTGTTCTGGAATTCCTCGAGCTTCTTCTTGTCGTCGCAGCCGATCCAGCGGGCCGACCAGACGGTGATCGGCTCGTAGGCGCACTCGACCTTGTACTCTTCCTTCAAGCGGCTGGCGACCACGTCGAACTGCAGCACACCGACCGCGCCGAGGATGATGTCGTTGCTGCGCTCCGGGAAGAACACCTGGGTCGCGCCCTCTTCGGCCAGCTGCTGCAGGCCCTGACGCAGCTGCTTGGATTTCAGCGGGTCCTTCAGGCGCACGCGGCGGAACAGCTCCGGTGCGAAGTGCGGGATACCGGTGAAGCCCAGCGCCTCGCCTTCGGTGAAGGTGTCGCCGATCTGGATGGTGCCGTGGTTGTGCAGGCCGATGATGTCGCCGGCATAGGCCTCCTCCAGCTGCTCGCGCTCGGAGGAGAAGAAGGTCAGTGCGTCGCCGATGCGCAGGTCCTTGTTGATCCGCACATGGCGCATCTTCATGCCCTTTTCGTACTTGCCCGAGCAGATGCGCATGAAGGCGATACGGTCGCGGTGTTTCGGGTCCATGTTCGCCTGGATCTTGAACACGAAGCCGGTGAACTTCTCTTCCACAGGCTCGACGGTCCGCTCGTGGGCCACGCGGCCCAGCGGGCGCGGTGCCCAGTCGACGACGGCGTCGAGCACATGGTCGACACCAAAGTTACCCAACGCGGTACCGAAGAACACCGGGGTCAGCTGACCGTTGATGAACTCTTCCTGGTTGAACTCGTGGCAGGCACCCTGCACCAGCTCCAGTTGCTCGACGAACGAATCGTACTGGTCGCCCAGGTGCGCGCGAGCCTCGTCGGAGTCCAGCTTCTGGATGATCTTGGCTTCGGTGCGCTCGTGGCCGTGGCCCGGGGTGTAGACCACGATGTAGTCGCCGGTCAGGTGATACACACCCTTGAAGTCGCGGTAGCAACCGATCGGCCAGGTGATCGGCGCAGCCTTGATCTTCAGGACGGCTTCGATCTCGTCGAGCAGCTCGATCGGATCACGGATGTCACGGTCGAGTTTGTTGATGAAGCTGACGATCGGCGTGTCACGCAGGCGGCAGACATCCATCAGGGCGATGGTCCGCGGCTCTACACCTTTACCGCCGTCGAGCACCATCAGCGCCGAGTCCACCGCGGTCAGGGTGCGGTAGGTGTCTTCCGAGAAGTCTTCGTGGCCGGGGGTGTCGAGCAGGTTGATCATGTGCTCGCGGTACGGGAACTGCATCACCGAGGTGGTGATGGAGATGCCGCGCTGCTTCTCCATTTCCATCCAGTCGGAAGTGGCGTGGCGGTCGGACTTGCGCGACTTCACGGTACCGGCGACGGCAATGGCCTTGCCCATCAGCAGGAGCTTCTCGGTGATGGTGGTCTTACCGGCGTCGGGGTGGGAAATGATTGCGAAAGTGCGGCGCTTCGCGACTTCGGCGGCCTGGTTGGTCATGGGAAATCGCCTGACTGGGGGATTTAAAAGGGGCGATATCATACCTGAAGTTGGGCCTGGACCAAAATCGGCTGCACGAGTGGTTGCAGGTCCGGCCTCTTCGCGGGCACGCCCGCTCCCACAGGTACTGCGCAGGTTTCAGATGCAGCGCAATCCCTGTGGGAGCGGGCTTGCCCGCGAAAGGGCCAGTACAGACACAACAAATTCATCAGACAATCGCTTTATCACGACAAAAGGCCACAGGGCAGTTATTTCAACGCCTGCAGCGCATTAAACCGCTGTTTTTTCTCGCCATGTTTCACCCCACCCAGTGATTAACGCTGGCCAAATGCCGCCTCAGATGGGAACCTTTACACCCACGGAGACGTCCACTCCCCTGCAACCCGCTTCGGTTGGGGACTGGTTTCATCAGCATTTTCGGGCCCGACGGGGTTCGGCTCATGGCCTGAGCGCAGCCTTCGGCTGCCTCGCGCTGCTACTCGCGAACACACCACCCGCCGCCAGTACTGGCCGGCTACCAAGAAGTGTGCTCGCCGACAACACAAGGAGTCCGCCTGTGGCTACACGCTACGGTAAAGGGCTGTTGGGATGCGCCACCGTGCTCGTCATCCTGGCCCTGCTGATCCACTGGATCGGCATCGACACGATCGCGCGTTATCGCGACGATCTTGGGTTCTACCTGCAAGCGCACCTGGTACTGGTGCTGGCTTCGATGGCGGCGGCGCTGGCCGTGGGCATCCCCGCCGGCATTGCGCTGAGTCGACCGCACCGGGTCGACAAAGCCGAGCGCTTCATGCAGTTCTTCAACGTTGGCAACACCATTCCCCCCCTGGCCGTTCTGGCCATCGCCCTGAGTATCCTGGGCATCGGCGCCGGGCCTGCGATCTTCGCGCTGTTCCTCGCCTCCCTCCTGCCTATCGTGCGCAACACCTACGAGGGCCTGAAAAACGTCCCCGCCTCGCTCAAGGAAGCCGCCACCGGAATCGGCATGACCCCACGCCAGCAGCTCTGGCAGGTGGAGCTGCCCAACGCCGTGCCGATCATCGTCGGTGGCGTGCGCGTGGCCCTGGCGCTGAACGTCGGCACCGCACCGCTGGCCTTCCTGATCGGCGCCAACAGCCTGGGCAGCCTGATCTTCCCCGGCATCGCCCTGAACAACCAGCCACAACTGCTACTCGGTGCCGCCTGTACCGCATTACTGGCGCTGGTGCTGGATGCGCTGGTGAGTTTCTCCAGCAAGCGCTGGCTGGAACGTGGCCTGGCTGGATAACAAGAGGGAACCCATGAACAAGAGAATCGCCTTGCTGCTGGGCGCGGCCCTGCTGTTCGCAGGATTTGCCCAGGCAGCCGAAAAACCCCTGATCCGCATCGGCGCGCGGGTATTCACCGAACAGACCGTGCTCGCCGAAATCACCGCGCAATACCTGCGCGCCAACGGCTTCGACGTGCGCGTCACCACCGGCCTTGGCAGCAGCATCGCACGCCAGGCCCAGGAAACCGGGCAACTCGACCTGATGTGGGAATACACCGGCGTATCGCTGGTCTCGTACAACCATATCGACGAGCGCATGCCCAATGCCGAGGCCACCTTCGCCAGAGTCAAGGAACTGGACGCGAAGAAAGACCTGATCTGGCTCACCCCGTCAAAGTTCAGCAACACCTATGCACTCGGCCTGCCCAAGCAGGTGGCCGAGGCTTATCCACAGGTCAACACGATCAGCGACCTCAACCAGGTGCTGCGTGACGAAAGCCAGCGCAAGCACCTGGTGGCGCTGGACACCGAGTTCGCCAACCGCCCGGATGGCCTGGTCGGCCTGAAAGAGATGTACGACCTGCAAGTGGGCCGCGCCAACATCCGCCAGATGGATGCCGGGCTGGTCTACACCGCCATGCACAACAACCAGGTGTTCGCCGGCCTTGTGTACACCACCGACGGCCGCCTGAGTGCCTTCAACCTCAAGCTGCTGGAAGACGACAAGCACTACTTCCCCGACTACACCGCTGCCCCGGTGGTACGCAAACAGGTGCTCGACGCCAACCCGAAACTGGTCGGCCTGCTCAAGCCCCTGGCCGAGCAACTCGACGACGAGACCATGCGCCAGCTCAATGCCAAGGTCGACGTCGAACACCAGAACCCGACCACGGTGGCCGCCGCCTTCCTGCGCGAGCACCCAATGCCTAGCGAGGTACAGCCATGAGCCTGCTCGACACGTTCGCCCACCTCGACTGGGCCCAGGTGCTGCAGCTGACCTGGCAGCACATCATGCTGGTCGGCGTCGCCGCGGGCCTGGCGATCATCGTCGGCGTGCCGCTGGGCATCCTGATGACCCGCTTCCCGGCCGTCGCCGGCCCGCTGCAGGCCAGCGCCACGGTGCTGCTGACCATTCCGTCCATCGCCCTGTTTGGCCTGTTGCTGCCGTTCTACTCAAAGTTCGGCCAGGGCCTCGGCCCGCTGCCGGCGATCACTGCGGTGTTCCTCTATTCGCTGCTGCCGATCCTGCGCAACACCTACCTGGCCCTGACCAACGTCGAGCCCGGCATCCGTGAAGCGGCGCGCGGCATCGGCATGACCTTCGGCCAGCGCCTGCGCATGGTCGAGCTGCCGATTGCGGTACCGGTGATCCTCGCTGGCGTGCGAACCGCCGTGGTGATGAACATCGGCGTCATGACCATTGCCGCCACCATCGGTGCTGGCGGCCTGGGCGTGCTCATCCTCACCTCCATCAGCCGCAGCGACATGTCGATGCTGCTGGTCGGCGCCGTGCTGGTCAGCCTGCTGGCGATCGTCGCCGACCTGCTCCTGCAAACCCTGCAACGTGCCCTGACTCCAGAAGGACTGCGCTCATGATCGAACTCCAGAACCTCAGCAAGACCTTCAACGTCAACGGCAAGGACGTCAAAGCCGTCGACTCCGTCAGCCTCACCGTCAATGAAGGTGAAATCTGCGTATTCCTCGGCCCGTCGGGCTGCGGCAAGAGCACCACGCTGAAGATGATCAACCGCCTGATCGCACCGACCTCAGGCCGGGTGCTGATCAACGGCGAAGACACCAGCGCCCTCGACGAAGTGACCCTGCGCCGGCACATCGGCTACGTGATCCAGCAGATCGGCCTGTTCCCCAACATGACCATCGAGGAGAACATCACCGTGGTCCCGCGCCTGCTCGGCTGGGACAAGCAGAAGTGCCACGAACGCGCCCGCGAGCTGATGCACATGATCAAGCTCGAACCCAAGCAATACCTGCAGCGCTACCCACGTGAGCTGTCCGGCGGCCAGCAGCAGCGTATCGGCGTGATCCGCGCACTGGCGGCAGAAGCGCCGGTACTGCTGATGGACGAGCCATTCGGCGCGGTCGACCCGATCAACCGCGAGATGATCCAGAACGAGTTCTTCGAGATGCAGCGGGCGCTGAACAAGACCGTGATCATGGTCAGCCATGACATCGACGAGGCGATCAAGCTGGGCGACAAGATCGCCATCTTCCGCGCCGGCAAGCTGTTGCAGCTGGACCACCCGGACACCCTGCTGGCGCACCCGGTGGATGACTTCGTCAGCAACTTCGTCGGCCAGGACAGTACGCTCAAGCGCCTGCTGCTGGTGCGTGCGGAGGATGCGGCGGACAACGCGCCATCGGTGAGCCCGGAGACGCCGGTAAGCGATGCACTGGAACTGCTCGACGAGCATGACCGCCGCTATGTGGTGGTGACCGATGGGCAGAACAAGGCACTGGGGTATGTGCGCCGGCGTGACATGCACCGCCAGCAAGGGACCTGTGGCGACTTCCTGCGGCCGTTCAATGCCACGGCGTCGCATGACGAGCATCTGCGCATCTTGTTGTCGCGGATGTATGAGTTCAACCGGGCGTGGTTGCCGGTGCTGGATGCCAAGCAGGTGTTCCTGGGTGAGGTGACGCAGGAGTCGATTGCGGCTTACCTGAGTTCGGGGCGCTCGCGGGGGGCGAAGACCAGCATCGTTTCGCCGGCCGAGGTGGTGGCTTCGTAATCGCTGGGGGCGCTTCGCGCCCCTTTCGCGACACAAGGCCGCTCCCACAGGTACAGCGTCAGCCTCTGGGCCTGTGCAATACCTGTGGGAGCGGCCTTGTGTCGCGAAAGGGCCGCAAAGCGGCCCCGGCGATCTCGGATCAGAACCCTACACTGGCCTGCACATAGAAGGTCCGCGGCTCACCGACATAAATGCCAGCATTGTTGTCGCTCGAACGCGTGAAGTACTGCTTGTCGAACAGGTTCTTCACCCCCGCCGCCAGCTTCAGGTTGGACAGCTGCGGCCCGAAGTCATACCCGCCACGGGCATGCCAGGTCACATACCCCGGAATATCGCCATACTGCCCATCGGCACTCGGCTCGGTGATGTAGTCACCCGTGAAGCTGCCATCGGCATTGATCCCGGTCCCCGGCGCACGCTGCTTGGACTGGGCATAGGCATCCAGATTCCAGGTCCAGCGGTTGATCGCATAGCGCACCCCGGCCGTCGCCACCTGGCGTGAATAGAACGGCAGGTCGCGGCCCTTGAAGCCCGGAATATCCCCTTCATACGTCGCGCGGGTATAGGTGTAGCCACCACTCACCGACAGGCCGTCCAGGCGCGGGTCCAACCCGGCCAGGTCATAGCGCACCGACGCCTCGATACCCTGGTGCTTGGTCGCGCCGAGGTTGGTCCAGCCCACGTCGTTGCTGATGTACTGCAACTCGTCGTCGAAGTCGATGTAGAACGCGGTCAGCTCGCCGGCGAAACCGCCGTTGTCATAACGGGTACCGAGCTCGTAGGTCTTGGCTTTTTCCGGTTCCAGGCCGTTGGCCGTGCTGTTGCCGGTGCCGCCCTGGCCGAGCTGGAAGTACTGCAGGCTGCCGAACGAGGTCTCGTAGTTGGCGAACAGCTTCCAGGCATCGGAGAGGTGGTACATCACGCTCAGCGCCGGCAGTGGCTCGTTGCTGGTGATGCTGCGGTTCTTCTCAGGCACAGGCCGGTTGTTGGCATCCAGCACCGGGCGGTCCCGCCAGTCGGTATTGATGTGCTCGAAACGGATGCCCGGGGTGATGGTCCAGTTGCCGACATCGATCTTGTCATCGATGTAGTAGGCGCTGGCTTCGGTACCGCCGCTGCGGTCCTGGAACACGTGGCCGTCGGACGTCGGGGTGGGCGTCGGCACGTTGTCGATCAACGCCAGACGGGTCGACTGCTCGCGCATGGCCTCTTTCAGGTAGCGATAACCGACGCTGACTTCCTGGGTGGTAGGGCCAGCGAAGAAGATCCGCGACACCCGTGGCTCGATGGCGAAGGTGTGGTAATTGCGCGGATACGACGACAGGGTCTTCATGTCGCGCGCGGCGATGGCGCTGCCACGGAAGCTGTCGGTGTAATAGGTCAGCACTTCGAACTGGGTGGCATCGTCGAGCTGGCGCTGCCACTTGAACGACACGTCCTTGCGCCGGCCGGCGAAGTAGTCGTAATCGCGCAGCGACTGGTACGGGTTGCTGTCGTACTGGGCCTGGGTCAGGCCACCGGGCATGTCGGCACGGCCATCGTAGTAGTGGAAGTTGAGCCAGAATTCGTCAACGTCGGTCGGTGCCCAGTGGGTCTTGAGGATGACGTCGTCGATGTCGTTGCCGTTATTGCTTTCACGGTAACCGTTGCCGTTCACACCGGTATAGAGCAACGCCACGCCCATGCCATTGTCGGCGGTGCCACCGACGAACGCGGATTCGGTGTGCTTCCAGCCGCCATGCTGAGAGGTTTCCAACGTGGTGGACAGCTCAGCCGATGCCTTTTCGGGAATCGCCCGGGTAACGAAGTTGATCACCCCCCCGACGTTCTGCGGGCCATAGCGCACCGAGCCTGCGCCGCGTACCACGTCGATGCTGTCGAGGTTGCCCGAGGAGATCGGTGCCATCGACAGCTGCGGCTGGCCATAGGGCGCAAAGGCCGCCGGGATGCCGTCGATCAGCACGGTCGAGCGTGGCGACAGGCGCGAGGTCAGGCCACGCACGCCCACGTTCAGCGACAGGTCACTGCCACCGGTGCCGTTGCTGTCCTGCACCTGCACGCCAGGGATGCCGCGCAGCACATCGCGCACGTTCATCGCGCCCTTCTCCACCATCGCCTCGCGACGCACCACGGTGCGCGCGCCCGGGTGGTTCTGCACCACGGCCTGGTCGGCATCGCCCAGCCAGTCACCGACCACCTTCACGTCGGTGGGGGCCAGCTCCAGGCTGCCGGTGGTGAGCGTGCCGGCAGCCTGGGCCGGCTTCACCACCACCGTGTCTTCGGACATCTCATAGGTCAGCCCGCTGCCCTGCAACAGTTGCTGCAGCGCCTGCTCGGGCGCCAGGTTGCCGGACACGGCCGGGGCCTGCTTGCCCGCCACCAGTTCAGGGCTGAAGAACAGCTGCAGGTTGGTCTGCTGGCCCAACTGGCTCAGCGCCGAGGCCAAAGGCTGCGCCTGGATCTGGATCGTGCTGCTTGCCTGCTCGGCTTGAGCATTGATGGCCGCGGTGCTGATCGCCAGGGCCAGCGCCAGAGCGCTCAGGCGTGGATAAGGTTTGTTGTTGTTCACGTCGTCGAAACATCCTGAAGAAGGAATAAACGCCAACCGCATGCGAATGGAAATGCTTGGCAGTTGCAGCTGGCGGGGAAGACGAACGAGCGGAAAAAAACCTGAATCTATTTCGCGATTATTTCGCGAGAGCCGTCTTCATGGGCCTTGATCGCCACCGGCAGGATGCTCGGCAAGGCGCGCAGCAGCGCGTCCGTGTCTTCGGTGCTGAAGGTGCTGGAGAGGCGCAACTGGGCAACCTTGCCAGGTGCCACGCGCAGTGGCTGGGCACGGTAGCGCGACACTTCAGCCACCACCTCGGCGAGGGTAGCGTTGTCGAACACCAGCTTGCCCTGGCGCCAGGCGGTCAGTGCGCTGGCGTTGACTGCATAAGGAGCGGCGACCTTGCCATGCGCGTCTATGTGGGAACCTTGGCCAGCGCCCAGTTGCGCCAGCGAGGTGTCACTGCCCTGCACGCGCACCGAGCCCTGCTCCACCGCAACACGGGTCGCGGCCGGGTCCAGACGCACATCGAAACGGGTGCCGGTCACGGTCACGCTGCCCTGGGCGGTATCGACCACGAACGGGCGGCTGCTGTCGTGGGCGACGATGAACATCGCCTCACCTGCGTTCAACTGGATGTGCCGACGGCCTGGGCTGAAATCGACGCGCAGCTGGGTGGCGCCGTTGAGTTCGAGGTGCGAGCCATCGGGCAGCTCGACCTGGCGGCGCTCACCGAAGGCAGTCTGCAGCTGATCCTGGTGATTGAGCTGCTGGTAGTGCCAGCCCGTCCAGCCCAGCCCCAGCGCCACCACCGCCACACTCGCCGCCAGCGCCTGGCGCAGCAGGCGCCGCTCTGGCAACTGGCGCACCGGGTCCGGCTCGCACAGGGCTTCGAGGCGCTGGCGCGGGATCAGCGCCGCCGCGCTCCAGACCGATGCCAGGGCATCGTATTCGGCACGGTGGCCAGGATCGGCGGCCAGCCAGGCCCGTAGTTGCTTCTGCAACGCGGCATCGCGCGGCGCATCCTGCATGCGCACGAACCACGCGGCCGCCTGCTCACGGACGGTCTCGGAACCGTGCTGTTTCATGGGAAAGGTCTCCTGACTCATCGTGCTGACACATCCAGGTGCTCACGCAGATGCCGGAGCGTGCGAATCATATACTTTTCGACCATGTTCTTGGTCAAACCCATGCGCTCGGCGATCTCGGCCTGGCTCAAGCCTTCAAGCTTCTGCCAGATGAACACCCGGCGGCAGTTCAGCGGCAACTCGGCCAGTGCGCGCTCGACGCTGTCGGCCAGCTCCAGGGCATGCATGTAGGCTTCTGGATCGTCGCTGGCGCTGCTGCCTTCATCGAAGGCCTCCAGTTCCAGGGCCTGACGCCGGTCTTCGCGGCGAAACCCGTCCACGGCGATGTTGCGGGCGGTCTGGTGCAGGTAGGCGCGTGGCTGCTCGACCTGTTCGCGCGGGCTTTCCAGTACCCGGACAAAGGCATCGTGGGTGAGGTCCTCGGCCTGCTGACGACTGCGCAACTTGCGCGTCCAGGTGCCGATCAGCTCATGGTAGTGGTCGAGGAAGCCTTTGTGTCCGGACACGGTCGGGGTCGTCAGGGAGGCGGATGAGGGTGCGAATAGTAATGTTTCTCATCCATAACGGCAAATCTGCCCGACGGTAACAAAAAATTTATCGTCTTTTTCATGCACGGCAGTGCCAGGAAAATGTGGCCATAAATATGAACACCTGAGGCCTTTTCGCGGGCACGCCCGCTCCCACAGGAATCGCTTGATGCCTGTAAAAAGGGGCTTGCCTGCACAGGGGTCAAAACGCTCCATTCCACAATTTTTTACGCTTGAAACACCCGGGGGAACATCAGCTGGTCATGCGAGTCGGTTATTCAACGGGTAGGGCGTCGATCCACGACGATCGCGCCCGGATTGCCTGTTGATTCTGCATTCTTCACGCCCTAAAGTGCGCGCCGAACGTCCATGCTGGAAACGATCCATCCGGCTCAAGTACTGAGTAGGCGAACCAAAGTGGGGATACGGAGGACGTTCAGTTTGCAGCCACTTAATCTTTCAGTTTGCCCATGGAGTCCCTGAGCATGTCGATCCAGGTCGAAGACTATTTCGCGCGTGACACCTTCCAGAAAATGAAGGCGTTCGCCGACAAGCAGGAAACCCCGTTCGTACTCATCGACACCCAGATGATCAGCCAGGCCTATGACGACCTGCGTGCTGGTTTCGAATTCGCCAAGGTGTACTACGCGGTCAAGGCCAACCCGGCCGTCGAAATCATCGACCTGCTCAAAGAGAAAGGTTCGAGCTTCGACATCGCCTCGATCTACGAGCTGGACAAGGTCCTGGGCCGTGGTGTCAGCGCCGACCGCATCAGCTACGGCAACACCATCAAGAAGTCCAAGGACATCCGCTACTTCTACGAGAAGGGCGTGCGCCTGTATGCCACCGACTCGGAAGCCGACCTGCGCAACATCGCCAAGGCTGCCCCGGGCTCGAAGGTCTATGTGCGTATCCTCACCGAAGGCTCGACCACGGCCGACTGGCCACTGTCGCGCAAGTTCGGCTGCCAGACCGACATGGCCATGGACCTGCTGATCCTCGCCCGTGACCTGGGCCTGGTGCCTTACGGCATCTCCTTCCACGTCGGTTCGCAACAGCGCGACATCAGCGTGTGGGACGCGGCCATCGCCAAGGTCAAGGTGATCTTCGAGCGCCTGAAGGAAGAAGACGGCATCGAGCTGAAGCTGATCAACATGGGTGGCGGCTTCCCGGCCAACTACATCACCCGTACCAACAGCCTCGAGACCTACGCCGAAGAGATCATTCGCTTCCTGAAGGAAGACTTCGGTGACGACCTGCCGGAAATCATCCTTGAGCCAGGCCGTTCGCTGATCGCCAACGCCGGTATCCTGGTCAGTGAAGTGGTGCTGGTCGCACGCAAGTCGCGCACCGCCGTCGAGCGCTGGATCTACACCGACGTGGGCAAGTTCTCCGGCCTGATCGAAACCATGGACGAAGCCATCAAGTTCCCGATCTGGACCGAGAAGAAAGGCGAAGCCGAAGAAGTGGTCATCGCCGGCCCGACCTGCGACAGCGCCGACATCATGTATGAAAACTACAAGTACGGCCTGCCGCTGAACCTGGCTATCGGTGACCGCCTGTACTGGCTGTCGACCGGTGCCTACACCACCAGCTACAGCGCAGTGGAATTCAACGGCTTCCCGCCGCTGAAGGCTTACTACCTGTAAGCATCTGTAGTGCATGTGCCATCGAGCGCCGCCCTTGCGGCGCTCGATGCGTGTCAGATCGGCTGATAGTCCGCCAAGGTAAACTGCTGGACATTAGGCTTAAAATCCGATGTCACCAGATAAGTGATCTGTCCATGAGCGAGACTGTTTTCAGTCAGTGAACCCACTGCCCGCCCCTGGTGATCACTCAGGGTAAAGACAGGCGACTCGCCGTTCGCCGAACCGTTGATCACATCGATTTTCCAAAATACGTCACTCGACACCGAACCGTAAAACCCCAAGTAACCATTGCGGCTGCGGCCCAGCTGTCGCTCGAAATAATACGAACCTCTGGTCGCGCAGCTGACCCGGTAGTGACAACTATCGCCATACTGACCAAGGAAATCGAAGCGCAGCGTAGCCCGCAGGAGAACCAACGCATCGGAGTACTTACTTGGCAGACAGAGCCATCCGGAACTGTCCACTTCAATCAATTGCCGATCAATCAGCAAGACCGGCACTCTCTGATTGCTGCTTTGTCCCTCCAGCCTTGCCGTGAATGACTGCTGCAGATTGATTGTCGTCATGGTGACCTCCAGAAGATGAATCGCAAGGAAACCGCAGCCGTTTGGCTTGCGCGGTGCAATGCGAATCTGCCTCCTTATCTTCCTGGGAAGAACGTGGAACGACTCCCTAAAAATGCCAGGCCCCTGATCACTCTTCGCGCCGTTCGATCTCTTCGGCATATCGCTGTGCAAACGCCATCAACACTGGCCCCGCCCCCTGCAAAGTCACCAGGGCGCTGCGCAGGAAATTCAGGTTCCCCTCAACCTTGGCTTTGTCCAGCCAGGCCCCGGCTTCTGCCGTCTCTCCCCGCTCGACCAGCACCATCGCCAGGCTGAACATCCCGCGAAAATCTCCCGCTTCGGCCGAACGCCGATACCAGCGCACCGCCCGCACTGGGCTCGGCGCGGTGGCGATGCCATGCTCCAGGTAACGCCCGTACAGGTTCATCGACTTGGCATGGCCCATTTGCGCAGCCTTCTCGTAACAGGTCAGCGCCTGGGCCTGGTTGGCCGGCAACCCGCGCCCGGTGGCCAGCAGGTTGCCCAGGTTGTACAACCCCCAATCCAGCCCGGCATCGGCCGCCCGCGCATAGTGAATGGCCGACTGCGCCAGGTTCACCTCGCCCCCCCACCCATGCTCCAGGCAACGACCGAGCATGTTGTGCGCCATGGCACTACCGGCCTGTGCCGCAATGCCGAACCAGCGCCGGGCAACACCGGCGTCCTGCTCGATGCCACGGCCGTCGAGCAGAATCTGCCCGAGCAGCAACTGCGCCTCGACCATGCCCTCCCCCGCCGCCGCCAGGATCGCCTGGGCCGCCTTGCCGGGGCTGTGTTCGAGCATGGCCTGCAGGCCGGCAGCATCCACCACTTCTTCACGACGCAATTGATAGGACATGGCTCAGACCTCGGCCCAGCGGCGCAGCAGGTTGTGGTAGGTGCCAGTCAGCTGCAGCAATGAGGGGTGGTCCGGCACATCGGCGGTGAGTTGCTGGATGGCATTGTCCATCTCGAACAGTAGCGCCCGCTGGCTGTCCTCGCGCACCAGGCTCTGAGTCCAGAAGAACGCCGCGTAGCGCACGCCACGGGTCACCGGGTTGACCTTGTGCAGGCTGGTGCCGGGGTACAGCACCAAGTCGCCAGCCGCCAGCTTGACCTGCTGCACGCCGTAGGTGTCCTGGATTACCAGCTCGCCGCCGTCGTAGCTGTCCGGGTCGCTGAGGAACAGGGTCGAGGACAGGTCGGTGCGCACCCGCTCCGGGCTGCCCTTGGGCTGGCGCAGGGCGTTGTCGATGTGGAAACCGAAATTTCCGCCCTCGCGGTAGCAGTTGATCAGCGGCGGAAACACCTTGTGCGGCAAGGCCGCCGACATGAAACGCGGGGTCTGCCACAAGCGGTCGATCAGTGCGCTGCCGATTTCCTTGCCCAGCGGGTGCCCCTCCGGCAGCTGCAGGTTGTGCTTGGCCTTGGCCGACTGGTAACCGGCAGTGACCTTGCCATCAGCCCAGTCGGTCTGCTCCAGCGCCTCGCGGATACGGGCCAGTTCATCGGCGTCGAACAACCCTGGGATATGAAGCAGCATGGCGGCGGCACCGTTAAGATCTGTAAAGGGCTCAATGATATTGATTCCCTTTTACGCCGCACAAGCCCTGGCTGTGCCTTAGACGATTCAGCGTCCATAAATCGTAAAGAGAATATGTAAAGATTGTAAATTTCTAGCGAATGGTAACGAGTCTCAATTGTGCCTTACAAATCCTTACATTAACATCCGCGGCCTTCACACCTTGGGGAAGGCCAATAACAATGCGTCACGTACCATCTGCAGTGAGTTCACCACGCCTGATCGTGTCGGCCATCGGGGTCGCCTTGAGCGCTTCGGGCGCTTACGCCGCCGACCCGGCTGCCAGCAATGCCGTCACCCTCGACGCCACCAGCGTCAATGGCAAGGCTGAGCAGGCCAGTACCGATTACAAGGTCGAAAAGGCCTCCTCGCAGAAGTACACCGCACCGTTGGTGGACACCCCGCGTTCGGTCACCGTCATCCCGCAGCAAGTGATCAAGGACACCAACGCCCTGACCCTGCAGGACGCCCTGCGCACCGTGCCTGGCATTACCTTTGGTGCTGGCGAAGGTGGCAACCCGCAAGGCGACCGCCCGTTCATCCGTGGCTTCGACGCCCAGGGTGACACCTACCTGGACGGCGTGCGCGACACCGGCGCCCAGACCCGCGAAATCTTCGCCATCGAATCGGTCGAAGTGGCCAAGGGCCCTAACTCGGCCATCGGTGGCCGCGGCGCCGCCGGCGGTACCATCAACCTGGTGAGCAAGCGCGCACACCTGGGCAACTCGCTCGATGGCGCCTGGACCTGGGGCAGCGACCAGACCCAGCGCTACACCTTCGATGGCAACTACCAGTTCAGCGACACCGTTGCCGGCCGCCTGAACCTGATGACCCACGAAAGCAACGTCGCCGGCCGTGACAAGGTCAACTACGACCGCTGGGGTATCGCCCCGTCGCTTGCCTTCGGCCTGGGCACCGCCACCCGCGTCAACCTCGACTACTACCACCTGGAAAGCGACGACCTGCCAGACTCGGGCATTCCGTACACCATCCCGACCGGTGGCAGCGCCGCGCGTACCTCCGCTCACCCGAGCAAGCCGAACGACGGTGGTGACAGCGACAACTTCTACGGCCTGACCGACCGCGACTTCCGCAAGAGCCGCGTCGACATCGCCACCTTCGCCATCGAGCACGACCTGACCGATGCGCTGACCATCAAGAACACCTTCCGTCACGGCAACAGCATGCAGGACTACATCCTGACCCAGCCTGACGACAGCAAGGGCAACGTCAACAATGGCAGCGTCTGGCGCCGCGCCAACACGCGTGTGGGCAATACTTCCACGACCACCAACCAGACCGACCTGTTCGGCGAGTTCTACCTGGGTGGCATGAAGAACAGCTTCTCCACCGGTATCGAATTGAGCCGCGAAGAAAGCGACCGCGAAAGCTACAACGTCGACACCGACACCGTCGCCGGTGGCGCAGCCAACACCAACTGCACCCCTGGCATGATTGGCGCCACCAGTGGCTACAACTGCACCTCACTGAGCAACCCCAATCCGGATGACCCTTGGAACGGCGCGATCTCGCGCAATTACGCCGGCACCAACACCAAGAGCAACACCCGGGCCATCTACGTGTTCGACACCCTGGAGCTGTCGCCACAGTGGCTGCTGAACATGGGCCTGCGCTACGACCACTTCGATACCCAGTACCGTGGCTACAACGCCAACGGCAGCACTGCGGTAAGTACCAAGGGCATCGTCTCCAAGGGCAAGGACACCAGTGAGTTCGTCACCGGCCAGCTGGGCCTGGTGTGGAAACCGGCCGACAACGGCAGCATCTACGTGTCCTACGCCACCTCCGCCACTCCACCTGGTGCGATGCTCGGTGAAGGCACTGAAGGCAACCCACTGGGCAACACCACCGATCGCAGCGGTAACCTGCTGAGCAGCGACATGGAGCCGGAAGAAACCACCAACTACGAAATCGGCACCAAGTGGGACCTGCTCAACGAGCGCCTGTCCCTGGCGGCTGCGCTGTTCCGCACCGAGAAAGAAAACGCCCGCGTCCAAGTGAACACCACCACCTACGAAAACGTCGGCGAAACCCGCGTGCAGGGCATCGAACTGTCGGCCAGCGGCAAGATCACCGACAAGTGGCAGGTATTCGCCGGCTACACCTACATGGAAGCGCGCCAGATCGACGGCGGCCCGTTGGGCGCGGCCAACGACGGCAATCAGTTGCCGAACACGCCGAACAACAGCGCCAGCCTGTGGACCACCTACTCGATCACGCCAAAGCTGACCGTCGGTGGCGGCGCCTTCTATGTGGACGACGTGTACGGCAGCGTGGCCAACACCACCATGGTCGACAGCTACGTGCGCTACGACGCCATGGCCGCCTATAAGCTGACCAAGAACGTCGACCTGCAGCTTAACGTGCAGAACCTGACCAACGAGGTCTACTACGACAAGGCCTTCTCCACCCACTTCGCCAACCAGGCGGCCGGGCGGACTGCCTTGTTGACCACCAGCGTCCACTTCTAACGAAACACTGCCGAGCCCCGTTCATACTTGTGAACGGGGCTTTTGCGTATCAAGGCATAATGCACGCCGCGCGGTTTGTGGCAGCAACACAAGGTGAGAGATTTGGTGAAGAAGACGCTGTTCCAACTGCACTGGTTCTTTGGCATCACGGCTGGCCTGGTGCTGGCCTTGATGGGTATCACCGGTGCGCTGTACTCGTTCCAGGAAGAGCTGCTGCGCGCCTTCAACGCCGATGTGCTCAAGGTCGAGGTGCGCGCCGAGGGCGTGCTGCCACCGGGCGAACTGGTGCGCCGGGTCGAGGCGGAGCAAGGCGACAAGGTGTCGATGCTGTGGGTGGACGTGCGCGAAGGCAATGCCGCGCGGGTGTTCTTCACCCCGCCACCGGGCGAGCGCCGTGGCGCGCTGCGCTATGCCGACCCGTATACCGGCGAGCTCAAGGGCGAGGCGGCCGGGCAAGGCTTCTTCAACCTGATGCTGACCCTGCACCGCTTCCTCGCCATGGGCGACACTGGCCGCCAGATCACCGGGGCCTGCACCCTGATGCTGGTGTTCTTCTGCCTGTCTGGCCTGTACCTGCGCTGGCCGCGCAAGGCGCTGAACTGGCGCACCTGGCTGACCTTCGACTGGGCCAAGAAAGGCCGTGCTTTCAACTGGGACCTGCACGCCGTGGCCGGTACCTGGTGCCTGCTGTTCTACCTCCTGTTTGCACTGACCGGTCTGTTCTGGTCCTACGAATGGTACCGCTCGGGTCTGAACAAACTGCTGGCTGACGAACCCGCCGCCGGCCAGCAACAGAAACGCGGCGAAGGCCGTGGCCGTCATGGGCCGCCCAAGGCCGACAAGAACGCGCCGCCGCTGGTGGTCGATTACGACGCCATCTGGGCCAAGCTCAAGGATGCCGCCGGCCCTGGCCTGGCCATGTACAACCTGCGCTTGCCGCCGGCCGGTGGCCAGCCGGCCAACCTGTTCTACCTGCTCGAAGACGCCGCCCACCCGCGCGCGTTCAACACCCTGGTGCTCGACCCGGCCACCGGCCAGGTGAAAAGCCAGGACCGCTACAGCGACAAGTCTTTCAAGGCGCAGCTGCTGCAGAGTGTCTACGCCCTGCACGTCGGTGAGTACTTCGGCCTGCCGGGTCGCATCATCGTCACGATTGCCAGCCTGACCATGCCGCTGTTCTTTGTTACCGGCTGGCTGTTGTATCTCGACCGCCGGCGCAAGAAACGCCAGGTACGCGCCGCCCGCGGCACTGTCGATGGCAACCAGACCAGCGGCGACAGCTGGCTGATCGGCTTCGCCAGCCAGAGCGGCTTTGCCGAGCAGCTGGCCTGGCAGAGTGCCGGGCAGTTGCAGGCCGCAGGTCTGCCGGTTCAGGTTCGAGCCCTTGGCGACCTGCGCGAAGAGGACCTGCGTCAGTCCCGCCGTGCGCTGTTCGTGGTCAGTACCTTCGGCGATGGCGAGGCACCCGACAGTGCCCGCGGTTTCGAACGCAAGATCCTCGGCCAGCCGTGGGCGCTGAACAATCTCAGCTATGCCCTGCTCGCCCTGGGCGACCGCCAGTATCCGCACTTCTGCGGCTTCGCCCGGCGCCTGCAGGCGTGGCTTGGCGAGCGCGGCGCCAGCAGCGCATTCAGCCCGGTGGAAGTGGACAACGCCGACCAGGCCGCCTTGCAACAGTGGCAGCAGGAACTGGCGCAACTGACCGGCGCTCAACCGGTAAGCGCCTGGCAACCGCCAAGCTTCGGCAACTGGACCCTGGTGCAGCGCGATCTGCTCAACCCGGGCAGCCAAGGCCAGCCGGTCTACCTGCTGGGCTTGCAACCTGAAGAGCCCGCCAGCTGGGAAGCCGGCGACCTGGTGGAGATCCTGCCGCTCAATGGCCAGCCACGGATCGACGCGTTCCTTCACGGCATGGCAATGGACGCCATGGCCAGCGTACAAGTCGATGGCCTGCAGCAAACCTTGGGCCAGGCATTGACTGGCCGTCAGCTACCGAGCCGTCGCGATCACCTGCTTGGCATGCATCCACAGGCATTGGTCGATGCGCTGGTGCCGATCGGCAGCCGCGAGTACTCGATCGCTTCGATCGCCAGCGATGGCGTACTGGAGTTGATCGTGCGCCAGGAGCGCCATGCCGACGGCAAGCTCGGCCTGGGTTCGGGCTGGCTGACCGAGTACCTGCCACTCAATGGCACCTTGAGCCTGCGCCTGCGCCGCAACAGTGGTTTCCACCTCCCGGAGACGTCCGCACCGATGATCCTGATCGGCAACGGCACCGGCCTGGCCGGCCTGCGCAGCTTGATCCGGGCGCGGGTCAATGCTGGCGAGCAGCGCAACTGGCTGCTGTTCGGCGAGCGTAACCGGGCGCATGACTTGCTGTGTGGCGCCGAGCTGCAAGGCTGGCTCGACAGCGGCGACCTGGCGCGGCTGGACCTGGCGTTTTCGCGGGATCAGGCCGAGAAAGTGTATGTGCAGGATGTGCTGCTGCAGCACGCCGATGAGTTCAAGCGCTGGGTGGCTGACGGGGCTTGTGTGTATGTCTGCGGTAGCCTGCAAGGCATGGCTGCCGGGGTGGATGCGGCGCTTAACGGCATCCTCGGGGAAGAGGCTGTACAGCAGCTGATCGAGGATGGACGGTATCGGCGGGATGTGTACTAAACAGCAGCACTGATCTGTGTGGGAGCGGCCTTGTGTCGCGAAAGGGCCGCAAAGCGGCCCCATCAATATCTGCAGTTATGCTGAATTCCTGGGGCTGCTTCGCAGCCCTTTCGCGACGCAAGGCCGCTCTCACAACGGGCCAGTCTGGCTTCAGTGCAACTCGAAGGTATCGGCATCCAGATTGGCCGGGAACTTGGTGCGATATGCACCCAGCTCTGCAGCGCTCAACACCGCGGTGAACACACCGTCCGCCTCCCCTGCACTGAGCAGGCTCTCACCCTGGAAGTCCAGCACCTGGCTGTCGCCGGAGTAGGCAAAGCCCTTGCCGTCCGTCCCCACCCGGTTCACCGCCGCCACGTAGCACAGGTTCTCGATGCCCCGCGCCGGCAACAGGCGGTTCCAGTGCTGGCGGCGCGCCGCCGGCCAGTTGGCGGTGTACAGCAGCAGGTCGGTGTCCTGGGCGTCGCAGCTCCACACCGGGAAGCGCAGGTCGTAGCAGATCAGTGGGCGTACCCGCCAACCCTTGACCTCGAACTGCACCTGGCGCTCACCCGGGGTGTAGTGCTTGTGCTCGCCCGCCATGCGGAACAGGTGACGCTTGTCGTAATGCAAAATCTCGCCGTCCGGCCGCGCCCACAGCAAGCGGTTGCGGTGGCTGCCGTCGGCGGCCTGGATGATCACACTGCCGGTAATCACCGCGTCGATGCGCTTGGCCTGCGCTTTGAGCCATTTGTAGGTCGGCCCGTTCTCCGGCTCGCACAGGGCTTCCGACTGCATGGAGAAACCCGTGGTGAACATCTCCGGCAGGACCACCAGGTCGCTGCCGCGAGCCTGGTCCAGCAGTACCTCGAAATGCGCGTAGTTGGCCTCACGGTCATGCCACGCCAGGGTGGTCTGGACCAGGGCGACTTTCAGGTTGGGCAGTGCACTCAGATCGCGCATAGTTTTTCCGCTGCCTGACGCAGCGTCTCCTCACGTTTGGCAAAGCACAGGCGCACCAGGCGTTGCTCGGGGATGGGTTGCTGGTAGAACACCGACACCGGAATGGTCGCCACGCCATGCTCACGGGTGAGCCACAGGGCCATGTCGACGTCGTTCAGGTCCGGGCGGATCTGCGAGTAGTCCACCAGTTGGAAATAGGTGCCCGCAGTGCGGGTAAAGCTGAAACGCGAGCCTTCGAGCAGGTCGCAGAACAGGTCGCGCTTGGCCTGGTAGAAGGCCGGCAGCTCGTCGATATGCTCCGGGTGCTCAGCCATGAAGTCGGCCAGGGCGCATTGCAGCGGCGTCACGCCACAGAAGTTGACGTACTGGTGCACCTTGCGCAGTTCGGCGCTCAAGGCCGGCGGCGCGATCACGTAGCCGGTCTTCCAGCCGGTGACGTGGTAGGTCTTGCCAAACGAGCTGATGACGAACGCCCGCGAGTACAGCTGCTCGTGGGCCAGCACGCTGGCATGGCGCACGCCGTCGTAGACCAGGTGTTCGTAGACTTCGTCGCTGATCAGGTAGATATCGCGCTCGGCGATCAGCCGGGCCAACTGGTCGAGGTCTTCACGGCTGATCAGCGCGCCACTGGGGTTGTGCGGCGAATTGAGAATGACCATGCGCGTACGCGGGCTCAGGGCATCGCTGAACTTCTGCCAGTCGATGCGGAAATCGCCGTCGCTCAGCTGCACATGCACACAACGCCCACCCGCCAGCTCCACGGAGGGCTCGTAGCTGTCGTAGCAGGGATCGAAGACGATCACCTCGTCACCCGCATGGATCACCGCCTGGATGGCGCAGAAGATTGCCTCGGTGGCACCCGGGGTGATGGTCACTTCCTGATCGGCATCCACCTGCGCGCCATACAACCGCGCGACCTTGGCCGCTACCTGTTGGCGCAGGGCCGGCAGGCCGGTCATCGGCGAGTACTGGTTATGCCCGGCGGCCACGTGCCGGCCGACTGCGTCGAGCAGCGCCTGCGGGCCGTTGAAGTCGGGAAAACCCTGGGACAGGTTGAGCGCGCCGGTCTGCACGGCGAGCTGGGACATGGTGGTGAAGATGGTCGTGCCGACATTCGGCAGTTTGCTGCGGATCATGGAGCCCTCTTTCCTGGGGTGTATCCGGCACGGGGTGGAGTCCGAGCATAGCGGATCGAGCGGTCAGGAAAAAGGTTGAAACAATGGGGGGATTGCTTTGGATCAAAGGGCCTCTTCGCGGGCTCGCCCGCTCCCACAGGTACTGCACACCGCTTGAGGTTTGTGCAGTACCTGTGGGAGCGGGCAAGCCCGCGAAGAAGAAGACGCGGAATCAGCGCTTGTCGCGGCGCTTCTTCTCGGCCTTCTTGTGGTGCGACATCAGGCGGCGCTTCTTGTTGACCTGGCGATCGGTGAGGGTGTTCTTCTTGCCCTCGTACGGGTTCTCACCGCCCTTGTACTCGATACGGATCGGCGTACCGACCAGCTTCAGCACACGGCGGTAGGTGTTTTCCAGGTAACGCGAGTAGGACTTCGGAATCTTCTCGGTCTGGTTGCCGTGGATCACGATCAGCGGCGGGTTGGCACCACCGAGGTGGGCATAGCGCAGCTTGATGCGGCGGCCGTTGACCAGCGGCGGCTGGTGCTCGCTCACGGCATCTTCGAGGATCTGTGTCAGGCGGCTGGTCGGCCAGCGGGTGACCGCCGACTTGAATGCGGCCTGTACCGACTTGTACAGGTGGCCCACGCCAGTGCCGTGCAGGGCAGAGATGAAGTGAATGTCGGCGAAGTCGACGAAGAACAGCCGGCGCTCCAGCTCGGTCTTCACGTAGTCGCGCTCGCCCGACTCCATGCCATCCCACTTGTTCAGGGCGATGACGATGGCGCGGCCGGCTTCCAGGGCGAAGCCCAGCAGGTTCAGGTCATGGTCGACCACACCTTCGCGGGCGTCCATGACGAAGATCACCACGTTGGCGTCCTTGATCGCCTGCAGGGTCTTCACCACCGAGAACTTTTCGACTTCCTCGTGGATCTTGCCGCGCTTGCGCACACCGGCGGTGTCGATGAAGGTGTACTTCTCGTCATCACGCTCGAACGGGATGTAGATACTGTCACGGGTAGTACCCGGCTGGTCGTACACCACCACGCGCTCTTCGCCGAGCATGCGGTTGACCAGGGTCGACTTGCCCACGTTCGGGCGGCCGATGATGGCGATCTTGATGCCATCTTTCTCGCTCGGGCCGGGGATGCGAACCGCTTCCTCGCCTTCGGCGACTTCCTGGTCCAGGGCTTCTTCCTCGGCGTCACGAGGAATATGGCCGAGTACGCTTTCCATCAGCGCATTGATGCCACGCCCCTGGGAACCGGCAACCGGAATGGCGTTGCCCATGCCCAGCGGCGAGAACTCGGCGCGGGCGACGTCGGCGTCGATGTTGTCGATCTTGTTCGCCACCAGGATGGCCGACTTGTTGCGCTTGCGCAGGTGCTCGGCAATCATCTGGTCTGCGGCGGTCATGCCGGCGCGGGCGTCGACCAGGAACAATACGTAGTCGGCTTCTTCGATGGCCATGAGCGACTGCTCGGCCATCTTCTCGTCCATGCCCACTTCGTCACCGGTGATACCGCCGGTGTCGATGAGGATGAAGGAACGACCCTGCCAGGTGGCATCACCGTATTGACGGTCACGGGTCAGGCCCGACAAGTCACCGACGATGGCGTCGCGGGTCTTGGTCAGGCGGTTGAACATGGTGGATTTGCCGACGTTCGGGCGGCCCACCAGGGCGATTACGGGAACCATGCGGCTCTCCACTCTTGAATTCTTGAAAATGCAAAGGCCGCTGCAAGGCAGCGGCCGGAGTTCGGGCGGCGTGTCCTACGCCGCGGCCTGAAGCCCGCCAAGGCTTCAAGCATAGCTTCAGCGGATGGTCAGTGCCTCGAGCTTGCCGCTGTTGCCGAAGACGTAGATGGTGTCGCCGACCACAAGTGGGCGGGCGCGCAGGCCATCGCTGTCGATACGCTCACGGCCGACGAAGCGGCCATCGACCTGGCTCAGCAGGTGCAAGTAACCCTCGAAGTCCCCCACAGCCACATAGCTGGAGAACACTTCAGGCGCGGTCAGCTGACGGCGGGCCATCGAATCGTTGGTCCACAGCGCGCTGGAGGAGCGCTCGTCGACACTTTCAACGGTACCGGTAGCTTCACTGACATAGACGTTGCCGTAGCCCTGGGCGACACCCACGTAGCTGGAGGCATCGCGCTGCCACAGCACCCGGCCGCTTTCCAGGTCCAGGCCCGCTACGCGGCCCTGGTAGGTGCTGACGTACAGGGTACCACCGGACAGCAGCAGGCCGCCGTCGATGTCGACCACGCGGTCCAGCTCGGAACGGCCCTGCGGGATGGCCACGCGGCTCTCCCACACCGGTACGCCGTTGTTGATGTCCACCGCTACCACCTTGCCGGTGGACAGGCCGGCGACGGCCAGACGGTTGGTGGCGATCGGCGCGCCGGTGCCACGCAGGGTCAGCACGGCCGGGGTGTTTTCGTAGATCCAACGGCGGTTGCCGGTGCTGGCGTCGAGGCCGATCAGGCGGTCGTCCTGGGTCTGCACCACCACCACGTCACCGTTGTTGGCAGGCGGCGCCAGCACTTCACTGGTCACGCGCGAGCGCCAGCGCTCTTCACCGGTGCTGGAGTCCAGGGCGACCACTTCACCCTTGAGGGTGCCGAGCATCACCAGGCCGTAGCCCACGCCGACTGCGCCGGACACCGGCAGCTCGAGGTCTTTCTTCCACACCACGTCACCGGTGATGCGGTCGAGGGCGAAGACTTCGCCGTTGACGTCGGAGGCGTAGATACGGTCGTTCTCGATCGCCGGAACCAGGGTGTTGTAGGTTTCACCCTGGCCGTCACCGATCGAACGGCTCCACTGCTTCTTCAGCACCACTTCTTCGGTGAACTTGGTCAGCTCGGCCGGTGGCAGTTCCTTCTTGCTGTTGCTGCTGCAACCTGCGGCCAGCACGGCCAGGGTCAGCACTGCTGCTTGTTTCCAACCGATCACTTACGCGTCCCCTTTGGCCAGGTCATCCAGCTTCAGTTGCAGGCCACCGACCGCTGCTTCGTCAGACAGCGCGGCCTTGGCTTTTTCGTAGGCACTGTGGGCATCGTCGCCGCGACCCAGCTGCACCAGCAGGTCACCCTTCAGTTCTTCACGGCTGGCCAGGAAGGCCTTGTCAGCATCGCCGTCGAGCAGCTTGAGGGCCTCTTCGGCCTTGTTCTGGGCAGCGAGCACACGCGCCAGGCGCTGGCGCGAGATTTCGCCCAGGGTGACGTCGGCCGGCTTGTCCAGCACGCTCTTCAGCTCGGCAGCGGCGTCGTCGAGCTTGCCGCTCTCGACCGCGACCTTGGCCACGAACAGGCTGCCGTACTGGGCGTACGCCGTACCGCCGAACTCGCTCTTGAGCTTGCCGGCCAGCTCCGCGACCTTGGTCGCGTCTGGCTGGCCATTCGGCGTCAGGCTGGTCTCAAGCAAAGCCTGATACAGCTGCGAGGCACCTTGCGACTGGTTGTTCTGGTACTTGTGCCAGGTATTCCAGCCCAACACCACCACGCCAGCCAGCAGGGCACCGGTCAGCAGCGGCTTGCCGTTGCGGTTCCACCAGTCCTTGACCCCTGCCAGTTCATCATCGGTACTCGACACCCCAATACTCCTTTTCGCCTATTCGCTTGTTGAACCGCGTTACGCCTGAGCGATCGCGGTTTCCAGGTGCTCAGCCAGAGCATCCCAGGCAATGTTCTGTTGTTCGCCCTGACCACGCAGGGGCTTCAAGCCGATTTCTTGCTTGGCCAGTTCGTCGTCGCCGAGGATCAGGGCGAACAGTGCGCCGCTCTTGTCGGCTTTCTTGAACTGGCTCTTGAAGCTGCCACCCCCGGCGTTGACCGCCAGGCGCAGGCCCGGCAAACGATCGCGCAGGCCTTCGGACAGGCGTAGGCCGGCCAGTTCCGCCTGCTCGCCGAAAGCGCACAGGTAGACGTCGATGGTGCGGTTGATCGACTCGGGGACCTTACCAAGGGTTTCCAGCAGCAGGATCAGGCGCTCGATACCCATGGCGAAACCAACGCCAGTGGTCGGCTTGCCGCCCATCTGCTCGACCAGGCCGTCGTAACGGCCACCGGCGCAGACGGTGCCCTGGGCGCCGAGCTTGTCAGTGACCCACTCGAACACGGTCTTGCTGTAGTAATCCAGGCCACGTACCAGCTTGGTGTTGATCACGAACGGGATGCCAGCGGCGTCGAGGCGTGCCTTGAGGCCCTCGAAGTGCACGCGGGAATCTTCGTCCAGGTAATCTTCCAGCTTCGGCGCGCCGACCAGTACCGCCTGGGTACCCTGGTCCTTGCTGTCGAGGATGCGCAGCGGGTTGCTCTTGAGGCGGCGCTGGCTGTCTTCGTCGAGCTGCTCCAGGCGCGCCGAGAGGAACTCGACCAGCGCGTCACGGTAGCGGGCACGGGCTTCGCTGGTGCCCAGGCTGTTGAGTTCGAGCTTGACCGCGTCCTGGATGCCCAGCAGGCCCCACAGGCGCCAGGTCAGCATGATCAGCTCGGCGTCGATGTCCGGACCGTCCAGGTTGAACACTTCCACGCCGATCTGGTGGAACTGGCGATAGCGGCCCTTCTGCGGGCGCTCGTGGCGGAACATCTGGCCGATGTACCAGAGCTTCTGCACCTGGCCGTTGCCGGTGATGCCATGCTCCAGCACAGCGCGCACGCAGGCGGCAGTGCCTTCAGGGCGCAGGGTGAGCGAATCGCCGTTGCGGTCCTCGAAGGTGTACATCTCTTTTTCGACGATGTCGGTGACTTCACCAATCGAGCGCTTGAACAGCTCGGTGAACTCGACGATCGGCGTGCGGATCTGGCTGTACCCGTAGGTGTCCAGCAGACCGGCGACGGTGCCTTCGAAGTAGCGCCAGAGCGGCGACTGCTCTGGCAGGATGTCGTTCATGCCACGGATGGCTTGCAGCGATTTGCTCACGAAAAGTCCTTACGAATCTGTGTGTCAGCTGCGGGCGATCAGCGCCGCGTCAGCCTCGACCTTTTCGGCCGCTTTCTGGCGGATGAGCTTCTCCAGCTCATCGACCAGGTTGTCATTGGTCAGTTTCTGCGCCGGCTTACCGTCGATGTAGATCAGGTTCGGCGTACCGCCGGTCAGCCCCACGTGGGCTTCCTTGGCTTCGCCGGGGCCGTTGACCACGCAACCGATCACCGCCACGTCCAGCGGCACCAGCAGGTCTTCCAGGCGGCCTTCCAGCTCGTTCATGGTCTTGACCACATCGAAGTTCTGCCGCGAGCAGCTCGGGCAGGCGATGAAGTTGATGCCACGCGAACGCAGGTGCAGCGACTTGAGGATGTCGTAGCCGACTTTCACCTCTTCGACCGGGTCGGCCGCCAGCGAGATACGGATGGTATCGCCGATGCCTTCGGCCAGCAGCATACCGAGGCCCACGGCAGATTTCACCGTCCCCGAGCGCAGGCCACCGGCTTCGGTGATACCCAGGTGCAGCGGCTGGATGATCTGCTTGGCCAGCAGGCGGTAGGCTTCGACGGCCATGAACACGTCGGAGGCCTTGACGCTGACCTTGAAGTCCTGGAAGTCCAGGCGGTCGAGGTGTTCGACATGGCGCAGGGCCGATTCGACCAGCGCGGCCGGGGTCGGCTCGCCGTACTTCTTCTGCAGGTCCTTTTCCAGCGAACCGGCGTTGACGCCGATGCGGATCGGGATACCACGGTCGCGGGCAGCGTCGACCACCGCGCGCACGCGGTCTTCACGGCCGATGTTGCCCGGGTTGATGCGCAGGCAATCGACGCCAAGCTCGGCCACGCGCAGGGCGATCTTGTAGTCGAAATGGATATCGGCAACCAGCGGCACGCTGACCAGCTGCTTGATCTTGCCGAACGCCTCGGCAGCGTCCATGTCCGGTACCGAGACACGAACGATGTCGACACCGGCATCGACCAGGCGCTGGATCTGCGCCACGGTGGCCATGACATCGTTGGTATCGGTGTTGGTCATGCTCTGCACCGCGATGGGGGCATCACCACCCACCGGCACATTGCCGACCCAGATTTTGCGGGATTCGCGACGTTTGATCGGAGATTCGCCGTGCATGACTTACTGTCCCAACTTCAGGCGAGCGGTCTCGCCACTGGTGAACGGGGCAACATCGACGGCCTGGCCGTTGTAGCTGACCTGGGCGCCACGGGCAAAGCCCAGGCGGACCGCGAACGGCGGCTTGCCGGTCAGCTCGAGGTTGTCCCCCTTGCGCTTGATGGCGCTGAACAGCACCTTGCCGTTGCCATCGGACACCTGGGTCCAGCAATCGGCGGTGAACTGGATTGCAACCTTGGCGCTGCCGGTCGGGACGGCCGCTGGGGCGGCAGGCTCGGCAGCGGCGACGGCCGGCACGCTGGCAACTGGCGCGGCCGGCGCTACCGGAGCCGCAGGAGCCGGGGCTGGCGCGGCAGCATGGACCGGTGCCTGCTGAACCGGAGCAGGAACAGGCGCTGGAGCCGGTGCAGGCGCCGGTGCAGGCGTAGTTGCGACCGGGGCAGCCTCGCTGGTGGTTTCGGTAGCGGCCTCGGCGGAGGCCTGCTCCAGCGGCAGCGGCGCGCTCTCAGGCTGCTGGCCCGCAGTCACGGCCTGGTCTTCTGGCTCGTCCAGCGGGTGAATCTGGGTGGTACCGTCGGCGCTCTCGACTTCGACGTGTTCCAGGGCCATCTTGGCCAGGTCCTTGCCCTTCAGGCTGCCCTGGTCCTGCCACCAGATGAAGCTGCCGCCGACCACCGCGACCAGCAGCAGCAGGGTGACGCCGCGCATGATGTTGTGCGACAGACGCACCGGCTCTTCGATGCGGCCCAGGGAATGCACTTCACTGCCCTTGGCGTGGGTGCCGGTGTACTGGTCGAAGGCCTCGACCAGCGGTGCCTGGTCCATGTCCATCAATTTGGCGTAGGCGCGGATGTAACCACGGGCGAAAGTATGCCCTGGCAGCTTGTCGAAGGCGCCGGTTTCCACGTGGTTCAGCGAACTTATGGTGAGGTTGAGCTTGCGGGCCACCTCGGCTTGCGACCACTCCCGTTTCTCGCGGGCCTGGCGCAACAGCTCACCGGGGTTCTGGCCAGTCGCTGCTGCTACTTCGGGATGCGCGGCTTTCATCGTTGCTCCGACAGGTATTGCTGATATTCCGGCGTACCGGGATAAAGTCGTTGTAATTGCTGGCCCAGATCGGCCAGTGTGCCCTGCTCGTCAAATACCCGGGCAAGGCGGCTGCCCAGCAGAAGGCTACGGGCGCTGTGATCGCTCAACTGGCTGAAACGATCGTAGTAATCCCGAGCCGGCACATAATGCCTGTTTTCGAAGGACAACTCAGCCATTTCCAGCAACGCTCTGGGCTGGTGTCGGTTGAGTTGCAGGGCCTTGGTCAGATACGCATGTGCCTGGTCGCGATCATCGAGTTCCAGGGCCGTCAGGCCAAGGTTCTCGTAAACCCGCGAACGTTCAGGATACAGGGTATCGGCACTGGCCAGGCGAAACATCTGCTCGGCTTCGGCAAAACGTTGCTGAGCATATAGGAAACTGCCGTAGTTGTTGCGAATTCGCGTGTCGCCCGAGCGAACTGCAAGCGCTTTTTCGAAGTGCGCCTGGGCCAGGGCTGGCTCGCCTTCGGCCTGGAACACCAGGGCCAGGGCCGCGTGAGCATCGGCATCTCTGGCATTCAGCGCAAGGGCCTTGCCCAAGGGGGCCTTGGCCTGCTGGGTCAAACCTTGTTGCAAATAACCCAGGCCAAGCTGTGTGTAGGCCCGCCCTGCTTCTGCCCGCCCCTGGCGGTTGGCCAGGGGATCGCTCGCGCCGCCCGACACGCAGCCGGCCAGCAGCAAAAGCGCAAGGATCGACAGCGCGGCGCGCAGGCTCATGGCAAGGCCGGACTCAGTGACGCACGGCGCTGTCTTGCAGCTCGGCGTCAGCGGACAGCTGGCGGACGGCGATGTAGCGCTCGCTACGGCGGGTACGGTCGTTGACCTGGCCGACCAGCTGACCACAGGCGGCGTCGATGTCATCGCCACGGGTGGTACGAGTGGTGACGTTGAAACCACCGTGGTGCAGCAGGTCCTGGAAACGGCGGATCGCGTTGTTGCTCGGCCGCTCGTAGCCCGAATGCGGGAACGGGTTGAACGGGATCAGGTTGATCTTGCACGGTACGTCGCGCAGCAGTTCGATCATCTGTGCCGCATGCTCAGGCTGGTCGTTGACGTCCTTGAGCAGGGTGTATTCGATGGTCAGCACGCGCTTGCCGCCCAGGGTCGACATGTAGCCCATGCACGATTCCAGCAGCATCTTCAGCGGGTACTTCTTGTTGATCGGTACCAGCTGGTTGCGCAGTTCATCGTTCGGCGCGTGCAGCGACAGCGCCAGGGACACGTCGATGTGCTTGGCCAGTTCGTCGATCATCGGCACCACGCCCGAGGTGGACAGGGTGACGCGGCGCTTGGAAATGCCATAGCCCAGGTCATCCATCATGATGTGCATGGCGGCGATGACGTTGTCGAAGTTCAGCAAGGGCTCGCCCATGCCCATCATGACCACGTTGGTAATCGCGCGGTCGATCTTGGCCGGGACGGTCCCGAAGGATTTGTTCGCAAGCCACACCTGGCCGATGACTTCGGCGGCGGTGAGGTTGCTGTTGAAGCCTTGCTTGCCGGTGGAGCAGAAACTGCAATCCAGGGCGCAGCCGGCTTGCGACGAAACGCAGAGGGTACCGCGGTCGTCGGTGGGGATGTAGACGGTCTCGACGCAGCTGCCGGAGGCAACGCGGATCACCCACTTGCGGGTGCCGTCGGCGGAAATGTCTTCACTGACCACTTCCGGGGGGCGAATCTCGGCAACGGCCTCGAGCTTTTCGCGCAAGACCTTGCCTACGTTGGTCATGGCCGCAAAGTCGGACACGCCAAAATGGTGAATCCATTTCATCACCTGACCGGCACGGAAGCGCTTCTCCCCTATCGAGTCGAAGAACTTTTCCATTTCCGGCTGGGTCAGCCCCAACAGGTTGATTTTGCCAGTAGATGTCGTCATGGATTCACCCTCACCCGTAAGCTTTCGCTTAGCGAGTGGTTACCTCGGTAGCAGCGAAGAAGTAAGCGATTTCGCGAGCAGCAGCAGCTTCGGAGTCCGAACCGTGAACGGCGTTGGCGTCGATCGACTCGGCGAAGTCAGCACGGATGGTGCCGGCAGCAGCTTCTTTAGGGTTGGTAGCGCCCATCAGCTCACGGTTCAGAGCGATGGCGTTTTCGCCTTCCAGAACCTGAACAACAACTGGGCCGGAAGTCATGAAGGCAACCAGGTCACCGAAGAAGCCACGAGCGCTGTGCTCGGCGTAGAAGCCTTCGGCTTCGGCTTTGGACAGTTGCTTGATTTTCGAGGCAACGATTTTCAGGCCAGCTTCTTCGAAGCGGGTGGTGATCTTGCCGATAACGTTCTTGGCAACGGCGTCAGGCTTGATGATCGAGAAAGTACGTTGAACAGCCATGGAAAACTCCAGAATATTGAGTGTTACGAAAAATTAAACCCGCGAATTATACGCGGGTTCCAGGGGATTGCCTAACCTGCAGCGTCACGCTTAGTCGGCTTCTTCAATCCAGGCCGCCTGGATGGCCTCGAGCACTTTCTCACCGCCACGTGACGGATCGTCGCTGAACTCTGGCAAGGCCAGCACCCAACGGTGCAGATCGACGAAATTCACATATTTAGGATCGACGTCCGGCTTGCTTTCCGCAAGCTGGATGGCGATCTCAAGTACATCAATCCATTTCAAGCTCATGGGGCAAACCTCAGTGCGGCGCTTCGGCAGCGTGGTTGAGCGTATATTTGGGCAGCTCGATGGTGAGGTCATCCTCACCTACGATCACCTGGCAGGCCAGGCGCGATTGCGCCTCCAGGCCCCAGGCCTTGTCCAGCATATCCTCTTCCAGCTCGTCGGCTTCCTCGAGCGAGTCGAAGCCTTCGCGCACGATGCAGTGGCAGGTGGTGCAGGCGCACACACCGCCGCACGCGCTTTCCATCTCGATGTGGTGCTCGTGGGCCAGCTCCAGGATGTTGGTCCCTGGCTCCACCTCAACCACCAGCCCGTCCGGGCAGAACTTCTCGTGCGGCAGGAAAATCACCTGGGGCATCGGTTACTCCTCGATCTCATTCAGGTTGCGCCCGGCCAGTGCGGCTTTGACCGTCGAATCAAGGCGACGGGCGGCAAAAGCATCGGTCACTTGCGACAGACGCTTGGTCTGCTGCTCGATGGCCGCGCCATCGGTGCCGCTGAGCAAATCACGCAATTCTTGCATCTGGTACTCGATGGCGACCCGCTCGTCTTCGCTGAGCAGGCGGTCACCGTCGGCATCCAGGGCGCCCTGCACCGCTTCGAGCAGGCGTTCGCCGTCGACCTGGTGCTCGCGCAACTGGCGCGCCTGCTTGTCGGAGCCTGCGTGCTCGAAGGAGTCTTTGAGCATGCGGGCAATCTCGCCGTCGGTCAGGCCGTAGGACGGCTTGACCTGAATGCTGGCTTCCACGCCCGAGCCCAGTTCACGGGCCGCAACGCTGAGCAGGCCGTCGGCATCGACCTGGAAGGTCACGCGAATCTTGGCGGCGCCGGCAACCATGGCCGGGATGCCGCGCAGCTCGAAGCGCGCCAGGGAGCGGCAGTCGCTGATCAGCTCGCGTTCACCCTGCAGGACGTGGATCATCATGGCCGACTGGCCATCTTTATAGGTGGTGAACTCCTGGGCGCGGGCCACCGGAATGGTGGTGTTGCGTGGGATCACCTTCTCCATCAGCCCGCCCATGGTCTCAAGGCCAAGGGACAGCGGGATGACGTCGAGCAGCAGCAGTTCGCCACCTTCGCGGCGGTTGCCGGCCAGGGTGTCGGCCTGGATGGCAGCGCCGATGGCCACCACCTGGTCCGGATCGATCGAGGTCAGCGGGGTGCGACCAAACAGCGCGCCCACGGCTTCACGCACGCGCGGCACGCGGGTCGAACCACCGACCATCACCACTGCGGCCACTTCTTCCAGCTCGACACCGCTGTCGCGCACGGCGCGGCGGCAGGCTTTCAGGCTGCGGGCAACCAGCGGCTCGATCATCGCTTCGAAGGCGGTGCGGCTCAGCTCGCCCGTCCAGGCGCCGTGGCTGACACTGACAGTATCAGCGTCGGTCAGGGCTTCCTTGGCGGCGCAGGCGGCCTGCAGCAGCTGGCGCTGGGTAGCCGGGTCGAGATCGGCGGACAGGCCGGCCTGCTCGATGATCCAGCCAGCAATGGCGTGGTCGAAATCGTCGCCGCCCAGGGCGGTATCGCCACCGGTAGCCAGCACTTCGAATACCCCAGCAGTCAGGCGCAGGATGGAAATATCGAAGGTGCCGCCACCCAGGTCATAGATAGCGACCAGGCCTTCGGCATTCTGGTCCAGGCCATAGGCCACGGCTGCGGCGGTCGGCTCGTTGAGCAGGCGCAGCACGTTCAGACCGGCAAGGCGTGCAGCGTCCTTGGTGGCCTGGCGCTGGGCGTCGTCGAAATAGGCCGGCACGGTAATTACCGCACCCACCAGCTCGCCACCCAGGGTGGCTTCGGCACGCTCGCGCAGCACCTTGAGGATGTCGGCAGACACTTCTACCGGGCTTTTCGGCCCCTGCACGGTGTCGATGAACGGCATGTGCGACTCGCCGCCGATGAAGCGGTACGGCAGCTGCTCGCCGAGCTGCTTGACGTCCGCCAGGCCACGACCCATCAGGCGCTTGACCGACAGGACGGTGTTCAGCGGGTCGCTGGATGCCGCTTCGCGCGCGGCCAGGCCGACTTCGTTGTGGCCAGCCAGGTAACGCACCGCCGACGGCAGAATGACGTTGCCCTGCGCATCAGGCAGGGGCTCGCTGCGACCGCTGCGCACGGCAGCGACCAGAGAATTGGTGGTACCCAGGTCGATCCCCACCGCCAGGCGACGCTGGTGCGGCTGAGGGCTTTGACCGGGTTCGGCGATCTGCAGTAGGGCCATGCTTATCTGAATACCTTAGGCGTCATCACGGGCGACACCGGGTTAATCGTCGAGGCGCTCTTCCAGTTGGCGCACTTCTTGGGCGAGCTTGTCGAGGAACTGCATGCGGCGCATCAGGCGCTCGGCCTTGTCGCGCTCGGCAGGCACATCCCAGCAGGCGGCGAAATCCTCGTTGAGGGTGTCCTGGGCAGCCTTCAGGCGCTTCTTGAAGACGGCCACGCCATCGAGGTCGGCTTCGTCCTGCAGCTCTTCGAGCTCTTCGCGCCACTGCATCTGCTGCAACAGGAAATCAGGGTCATGGACCGTGACTTCCTGGGGCACTTCGTGGCCACCGATAGCCAGCAAGTAGCGGGCACGGCGCGGCGCACTGCGCAGGGTCTGGTAGGCGTCGTTGAGGGCCGCGGACTTTTCCAGCGCTACCCGCTGCTCGCGCTCGGAGGCATCGGCGAAGCGGTCCGGATGGACCTCGCGGGCCAGCTCGCGATAGCGAGTGGCCAGTTTGTCGAGATCCAGGCGGAACGAAGGCTGGAGGTCAAACAGAGCGTAATGACAAGGAGTACCCACGGTCAGCCTCAGACGTTGAAGCTTTCGCCGCAGCCACACTCACCGCGCACGTTGGGGTTGTTGAACTTGAAGCCTTCGTTCAACCCTTCCTTGACGAAGTCCAGCTCGGTGCCATCGAGGTACACCAGGCTCTTGGGATCGATGATCACCTTGACGCCATGGTTCTCGAACACCTGGTCCTCTGCGGCCAGCTCGTCGACGAACTCCAGCACGTAGGCCAGGCCCGAGCAGCCGGTGGTGCGCACGCCCAGGCGAATGCCCTCACCCTTGCCGCGCCCGTCGAGGGAGCGGCGAATGTGGTTGGCGGCGGCTTCTGTCATGCTGATAGCCATCGGAACTCCTTGAGTCTTACCTTGCAACGGGCGGCTTAGATCAAGCCTTTCTTCTGCTTGTAGTCGCGAACGGCTGCCTTGATGGCATCTTCGGCGAGTACCGAGCAGTGGATCTTCACTGGCGGCAACGCCAGTTCTTCCGCCAGCTGGGTGTTCTTGATGGTTTCGGCTTCGTCCAGGGTCTTGCCCTTCATCCACTCGGTGGCGAGGGAGCTGGAAGCGATGGCCGAACCGCAGCCGTAAGTCTTGAACTTGGCGTCTTCGATGATGCCTTGCTCGTTGACCTTGATCTGCAGACGCATCACGTCACCGCACGCTGGAGCGCCGACCATGCCGGTACCGACATCCGGGTCCTCGGCGTTCATCTTGCCGACGTTGCGTGGGTTTTCGTAGTGGTCGATGACCTTTTCACTGTATGCCATGGTGCAATTCCTTCCTCATCAGGGAGCCGCTCTTGCCGGCGACTGCTTAGTGGGCGGCCCACTCGATCTTGGAGATGTCAACGCCGTCTTTGTACATGTCCCACAGCGGCGACAGCTCACGCAGTTTGTTGACAGCCATGCAGACTTGCTGCGCGGCGTAGTCGACTTCTTCTTCGGTGGTGAAACGGCCGAAGGAGAAGCGGATCGAGCTGTGCGCCAGCTCGTCGTTGCGGCCCAGAGCGCGCAGTACATACGACGGCTCGAGCGAAGCGGAGGTACAGGCCGAACCGGACGATACGGCGATGTCCTTCAGGGACATCAGCAGCGACTCGCCTTCGACGTAGTTGAAGCTCAGGTTCAGGTTGTGCGGCACGCGGGCTGTCTTGCTGCCGTTGACGTACAGCTCTTCGAGGTCCGAGACCTGCTTGAAGAAGCGGTCGCTCAGGGCCTTGATGCGCACGTTCTCGGCGGCCATTTCCTGCTTGGCGATGGCGAATGCTTCGCCCATGCCGACGATCTGGTGGGTCGGCAGGGTGCCCGAACGCATGCCGCGCTCATGGCCACCGCCGTGAATGATGGCTTCCAGACGCACGCGCGGCTTGCGGCTGACGTACAGCGCGCCGATACCTTTAGGGCCGTAGACCTTGTGCGCCGAGAACGACATCAGGTCGACCTTCAGCTTCTGCAGGTCGATTTCGACCTTGCCGGCCGACTGTGCGGCATCGACGTGGAACAGCACGCCACGCGAACGGGTCAGTTCACCGATGGCGGCGATGTCGTTGATCGAGCCGACTTCGTTGTTCACGTGCATCAGCGAGACCAGGATGGTGTCGTCGCGCAGGGCGGCTTCGACCATGGCCGGGGTGACGATGCCGTCTTCGCCCGGTTCCAGGTAGGTGACTTCGAAACCTTCACGCTCGAGCTGGCGAGCGGTATCCAGGACCGCCTTGTGCTCGATCTTGGAGGTGATGATGTGCTTGCCCTTGGTCTGATAGAAGTGCGCCACGCCTTTCAGGGCGAGGTTGTCGGACTCGGTGGCACCGCTGGTCCAGACGATTTCGCGCGGGTCGGCGTTGATCAGCTCGGCAACCTGGCGGCGGCCGTTCTCGACTGCTTCTTCGGCCTTCCAGCCGAACACGTGGGAACGCGAGGCCGGGTTACCGAAGTTGCCGTCGACCAGCAGGCAGTCGGCCATCTTCTGGGCGACACGAGGGTCGACCGGCGTGGTAGCGGAGTAATCGAGGTAGATCGGCAACTTCATGGGTATCTCCTATCAGGCGGTGGCGTCGCTCGTCACTATTAAAAGGTCAGTCGACGGCGGACGTCTCAATCTTGTCCAGCAAGGCGGTACGGCCTGCGACACGCCGCAGGTCCTGGCGCTGGGCGACTTCCTGCACCTCACGGCGCATGACGAGGTCGGCCAGGCTGATGCCGCTGAGGAATTCGTGGATCTGCTGGCTGAGGTCGCACCACAGGTGGTGGGTCAGGCAGGTGTCACCGGCATGGCAATCCCCGAGGCCCTGGCAACGGGTGGCATCGACCGACTCGTTGACCGCGTCGATGACCTGGGCCACCTGGATGGTTTCCATGCCCCGCGACAGCTGGTAGCCACCGCCCGGACCGCGCACGCTGGAGACCAGGCTACTGCGGCGCAGCTTGGCGAACAGCTGTTCCAGATAAGAAAGGGAAATGCCCTGGCGCTCGGAAATGTCGGCCAAAGACACCGGCCCATGCTGCGCGTGCAGTGCCAGGTCGAGCATGGCAGTGACGGCGTATCGGCCTTTGGTAGTCAGTCGCATGGCTAATGGGTACCACGGGAGTTACGGAATGTGTGCGAGTATGCGATTCCCGAGCATTTAAGTCAACTATTAGACCTACTGCTTTAGTCGGATTTGCATCTGGGAGGCGGGCGCGAGTGTAGCAGCAATGGGGCGTGAGCACACGCCCCATATGTCAGGGTAATGTCACTGCGGCGTAATCAATGCGACTGAGTGTCGCGCTGGGCCGCCTGGGTTTCGACCGCGAAGTCGTCTTCCGGCAGCTTCGGCAGCTCCTTGGCACAGTAGTCACTGCCCATCTTGGTCAGCGCGCCGCACATGCCCTCCAGGCGCTCGTCGACGGCCTGCAGGTGGTCGAGCATCTGGCCGATGGCACGGGCGACCGGGTCCGGCATGTCGCCGCTGACACCGTAGGCATCGAAGCCGATCTTCTCGGCCATGGCCTTGCGCCTGGCTTCAAGCTCGGTGTCCTCGCTGTTCTTGACGATGATCCGCCCCGGGATGCCGACCGCAGTGGCGCCGGCCGGCACCGCCTTGGTCACCACCGCATTGGAACCGATCTTGGCCCCGGCACCGACGGTGAACGGGCCGAGCACCTTGGCGCCCGCCCCTACCACCACGCCGTTTTCCAGGGTCGGGTGGCGCTTGCCTTTGTTCCAGCTGGTGCCGCCCAGGGTCACGCCTTGATAAAGGGTGACATCGTCGCCGATCTCGGCGGTTTCGCCGATGACGATCCCCATGCCATGGTCGATGAAAAAGCGCCGACCAATGGTCGCGCCGGGGTGAATCTCGATACCGGTCATCCAGCGACCGAAGTTCGACACCAGGCGGGCCAGCCACTTGAAGTCACGCTTCCACAAGGCATTACCCAGGCGGTGCAGCCAGATGGCGTGCATGCCGGGGTAGCAGGTCAGCACCTCGAAGGCATTGCGCGCCGCCGGGTCACGATGGAAAACGCTCTGGATATCTTCACGCAGACGTTCGAACATCTGTCAGTCCTTCCGTTTATGCGGCTCGCCCCGGACGACCTTCTGGGTCTCGGTGAGGATGCCGCGCAAAATGCTCATTTCCGAACGATTGACCGAGCTGCGCCCATACAGCCGGCGCAGGCGCGGCATCAGGTGCTTGGGCTTCTCAGGGTCGAGGAAGCCGATGTCCACCAGGGTCTTCTCCAGGTGTTCGTAGAACAGCTCCATTTCGTCCATGGTCGCCAGCTCGTTGCTGCGCAGCGAGTTGGCATCGAACTTCTCGACTTTCGAAGGCGCGCCTTCGGCTGCCAGCCAGGCCATGCGCACCTCGTAGGAGAGCACCTGGACCGCGGCGGCAAGGTTCAGCGAGCTGAAGTCGGGGTTCGAGGGAATGTGCACGTGGAAGTGACATCGCTGCAGTTCTTCGTTGGTCAGGCCGGCGTGTTCGCGCCCGAACACCAGGGCGATTTCTTCGCCACCGGTGGCGTGCTCCACGGCCTTGGCCCCGCACTCGCGCGGGTCGATCAACGGCCAGGGGATGCTGCGCTCACGGGCACTGGTGCCCATGACCAGGCTGCAGCCGACCAGCGCGTCTTCAAGGCTGTCGACCACCTGGGCATTGGCCAGGATGTCGTCGGCGCCCGAGGCGCGCGCAGTGGCGTCGCCGGACGGGAACTCTTTTGGCTGCACCAGCACCAGACGCGACAAGCCCATGTTTTTCATGGCACGCGCAGCGCCGCCGATGTTGCCGGGGTGGCTGGTATTGACCAGAACAACACGAATATTTTGCAGCAAGGTGTTGTGCTCACAGATGCAGGTTTGGGGGAATTCGATCTTACAGAACCGACCAGCGTAACGCCATGAAAGCAAATGTGACACTTCTGCCGCCAAACTTTTCTGCTAGAATGTTCGGCTTTCTTCTTTAACATCTCCAGGTGACCCGCCCATGCAGCCTATGCTGAATATCGCCCTGCGCGCCGCTCGCAGCGCCAGTGAACTGATTTTCCGCTCCATCGAACGCCTGGATAGCATCAAGGTCGACGAGAAAGAGGCCAAGGACTACGTCTCCGAAGTGGATCGCGCCGCCGAGCAGAGCATCGTCAACGCCCTGCGCAAGGCCTACCCGAACCACTCCATTCAAGGTGAAGAAACCGGCCTGCACGCCGGCACCGGCGAAGAAGGCAAGGACTACCTGTGGATCATCGACCCGCTGGACGGCACCACCAACTTCCTGCGTGGCATCCCGCACTTCGCTGTCAGCATCGCCTGCAAATACCGTGGCCGCCTCGAGCACGCCGTGATCGTCGACCCGGTTCGCCAGGAAGAATTCACCGCTAGCCGTGGCCGTGGCGCCCAGCTCAATGGCCGCCGCCTGCGCGTCAGCTCGCGTACCAGCCTGGACGGCGCCCTGCTGGGCACCGGCTTCCCGTTCCGTGACAACCAGATGGCTGACATGGACAACTACCTGGGCATGTTCCGCGCCCTGACTGGCCAGACCGCCGGCATCCGCCGCGCCGGCTCCGCCAGCCTGGACCTGGCCTATGTCGCTGCCGGCCGTTTCGACGCCTTCTGGGAGTCGGGCCTGTCCGAATGGGACATGGCCGCGGGCGTACTGCTGATCCAGGAAGCCGGTGGCCTGGTGAGCGACTTCAACGGTGGCCACGATTTCCTCGACAAGGGCCACATCGTTGCAGGCAACATCAAGTGCTTCAAGGCCGTACTGACCGCTATCCAGCCACACCTGCCAGAGCACATGAAGCGCTAAGCGCGGATTGCAGGCATAAAAAAGCCCCCCTCGGGGTAATGCCAGTCAGTTAAGACTGACACTTTAAGCTTTAGCCCGTAGGCCGCAAAATCCGATGCTTGGAAACGAGCATCGGATTTTTTATGCGCCTAGCAAAAGCACTGTCCCTCACTCACGAAATGGCCTCAAGGCCAAATGCCCTTGAAGGACTAGGTGCTTTGCTTGATCCGGACATTGTGAAGCAGGCTTTTGAAGCCGCAGGTGTCTCGACCATCCGCAAGCGCCGCCTCCCGCTTGAAAGCCTGGTGTGGTGCATCATCGGCATGGCGCTGTTCCGCCGAATGTCGGCGTGGGACGTCGTTAACCACATGGACATCAT
>NZ_QEQQ01000010.1 GCF_003097235.1 Pseudomonas sp. CC120222-01a
AGCAAGACACCAGAGATGATTGCGCAAGAACTTTGGGGCGTGCTGCTGGGCTACAACCTGCTGCGCTATCAGATGGTTCAGATGTCGAGGCAGTGCCCAGGTGTTTATCCCTGCGAAATGAGTTTTACCGCCTGCAGCTGGGCAATTTTGGGCTTGCTGCATGGCACATCACTGAATCATCCCGGCAACCTGCCAGGATTTCTGGCGGACTTGCAGGCATCAGCAGCGCAGTATGTCCTACCTCATCGGCGACCTGATCGTTGGTTCCCCAGAGCAGTGAAGCAACGACCAGCAAAATACCCGACCCGAAAATGAAAATGCCAGTCAGCTTAACTGACTGGCATTACGCCCTAGGGCGTCTTTTTTTGTGTCTGAGATAATCTAATCCACCTGCTTGGGCCTTACAGATTGTTTCGAATCGCAGCGAAAAAATCAGATTTAACCCCTTTCTTGTAGGAGATTTCCCAAAGATACTCCCAGCCATTGTGGTGTTCCGGGCGAAGCACTAGTGTCGGTTTGTCGTTGCCAAGCAACGATCGGCTTTGACAGGCCGCCCCGAACTAACCACATGGCTTTGCCTTTTATGGCAGCTGTCATGGGGCACCCCGTGTGCGCCGGTTTTGGTCTGTTCGCCGGTCTGTCAACCCATGCACAGCTGCCACCTTTCTGTTTGACAGCAGATGGTAGCGGCCCTAACTGAACAGGCCTGCACAATGCTGAAGATAGTCCCCGATCCACCCCACCTCCTCCACTCCCTGGAAGACACGCTGATGATGGCCTCCGACTACGCGCTTTGCGCCGAAGCCGTCGCCCAGCAGGCAATGCTGATGCAGCCCAAGTCACCAGTGTCGTTGCTGATCATGACGTCAATGCACGAGCTAGACAGCTTGCGCAAATTGCTCGAAACGGCGCTGGCCCAGATCCAGAAGCCCGCCGATCCGCAGACGCTGCACTGATCCGCATCATGATCCGCCTGGCCAGCCAGGTCAGGCATCTACGACTTCAGGGAGATCATACAATGGCGACCGAAGAAACTAGATTCACCGTAGGCAAAACCACCTTCTTCCAAGGTGACAACCAGACCCACCCACTATTCCGCATCGAAGCCGGTATCCCCTGCCAAGCCGCCCGCGAGCAGGCATCAGAACTGATGGGCTACGTTCGCGACCTGTCCATTGACGGCCTCATGGAAGACAAACCCCAACTGCTCTGGGCCTCGCACTACCTCTGCGCCCTAGCAAAAGCCCTACTGGACGACGCCGAGTTGGGCATGACCAAAGCCCCGTGAAATCCACCTGCAGCCGCCTTTTTTGTAGGAGCGGCCTTGCGTCGCGAAAGGGCCGCACAGCGGCCCCAGCAACCTCACCACCAGCGCAGTCATCCAGGAGAGTCCCCCATGCCGAAAAATGAAACCGCAGCCCCCCTTAACGCAGGCAATCCCGAGTTTCGCTACGGTCTTGCACAACAACTATTCAGCGCCACCCCCGGGATCTCGGCAATGGCCATCAAAGAGCAAGCGACGAAACTCATGAACTGTGCCCGCTATCTCAACCACACCGGAGTCATGCTGGGCGACCATCGCAGGGTCGCTGCTTCCCATCACCTCAACGAAATGGTCCGAGTGCTTCTAGACAAAGTTGAAAGGTGAACATCTCATATTCCCGCAGTCAGCAGCCCAATCAGGGCGCAGACCAGGGAGGCGGTGAGCAGGGTGAAGCGGGCTGAGGGCATCGTTGGGCTCCGATTTTCGTTTGTCTGCCAGATCGCCGGGGCTGCTTTGCAGCCCATCGCCGGCAAGCGCGGCTCCCACAAGTACAGCGTGACCCTAGCGTCTTGCGCTGTACCTGTGGGAGCTGGCTTGCCTGCGATGGACCGCGCAGCGGTCCCCTGCAGGTTGCAATCACCTTAATGCCTTCAGCCCCGAAGCTTGTTAGCCTCAAGGAACCGCATCATTAGCCTGCAGGTAACACCGCATGGAGATCTGTCACTTCCGCTACTTCCTCTGCGTCGCCCGCCACGGTCACTTCACCCGTGCCGCCGAACAACTGGGCATCGCCCCGCCCACCCTCAGCCGGCAGATTCAGGACATGGAGCGCGAGCTGGGTGTGCGGCTGTTCGAGCGCAACCAGCGCGAAGTGAACCTCACCGCCGCCGGCCAGGCGCTGCTGATCGAAGCCGAACAGGCGGTGCGCCAGTTCGATGCCGCGCAGCTCGGCGCGCAGCGTGCCGGGCGGGGTGAAAGCGGGCGTATCGAGCTGGGCTATGTGGCGTCGGCGGCGTACTCGGGCATGTTGCAGCGGCAGGTGATCAGCTTCAGCGACGCACACCCCGGTGTGCGTCTGAACATCCGCGAACTGCCCATGGCCGAGCTGCCGGGCATGGTGCGTGACAGCCTGCTCGACCTGGCTTATGTGCGCTCACCGATGGAGCTGCCAGAAGAACTCGAAGCCATCGCCCTGCATCAGGAAGGCTTCGTGCTCGCCCTGCCCGCCAGTTCGCGGATCAACGAACTGTCGCAGATTCCGGCAGCGCGCCTGGTCAACGAAACCTTCATCCTGCCCGAGCAAATTTCCGGCACGCTGGAGGTGGCGGCGCAGGGTGGCTTTGTCCCACGGCTGGGGCCGCAACCTGGCAGCCTGGTGGCGGTGATTACCTTGGTGTCACTGGGGCGAGGGATTGCGGTGGTGCCGGAGTCTGTGGTGCAGCGCATCAGCCTGCCGCAGGTGAACTACCGGCGTATTGCCGATTGCCAAGCCAGCTCGTGGTTGAGTCTGGTGCATCGGCGCTTCGAGAAAGCGCCAGCTGTGAATAGGTACATCGAGTTGGTAAGCGACTAGACCTCGAATAAATTGTCTCGCCACTGGTGAGACTTTTATCCAATTGTCGCACCACCGGTGCGACTACTTTTCTGCTGCACTTGTGACAGCAGTGCTGACACAAAAAACAAGGGCACCCATCCACTGGTGCCCTCGCCCTTGTTGCAAGGTGAACTCAATCACCCCATCGACCGCGCCCCCACCGTTTGCGCATGGCCCCGCGAGGTCACGATCCCCAGGAAGGAAATCACGATCGCCAGGCCCAAGGTCGAACTCACTTCCGCCCGGTGCTCTGGGGTGAACATCATCACCGCCAGTGCGCCGGCGATGAAGATGATCACCGCCCAGGTCAGGTACGGGAACAGCCACATGCGGAACTTCAACTCGGTGTTCTCGCGCTCCAGGCGGCGGCGCATGCGCAGCTGGGAGATGGCGATGACCATGTACACCAGCAGCGCGATGGCGCCAGAGCTGGCCAGCAGGAACTCGAACACGCCCTTGGGTGCGAAGTAGTTGAGGATAGCGATGGCGGCACCGATCAGGGTGCTGCCGAACACCGCGGCACGAGGCACGCCTACCTTGGAGGTCTTGTTGAGGAATGCCGGGGCGTCGCCGCGCTTGGCCAGCGAGTACATCATCCGCGAGGCGATGTAGATCGACGAGTTCATGCAGCTGGTCACGGCCACCAGCACCACCAGGTCGACCATGAACGCCGCGTTGGGGATGTTCATGATTTCCAGCGCGCGCTGGTAAGAACCAACCACCGCCAGCTGCGGGTCGTTCCACGGCACCACTGAGATGATCACGAAGATCGACAGGATGTAGAAGGTGCTGATACGCCAGATCACTGAGCGGGTGGCCTTGGCAATGTTGCGCGACGGGTCGCTGGACTCGGACGCGGCAATGGTCACGGCTTCGGTACCGATGAAGCTGAACATCACGGTGATGAACGCACCGATGACGGCAGACCAGCCCTTGGGCGCAAAGCCGCCGTGCTCGGCGATCAACCCGCTCAGGCCGCTGACTTCACGGTTGGGTAGCCAGCCCATCAGCGCGGCGAAGCCGAGGCCGATGAAGCCGAGAATCGCGGTGACCTTGAGGATGGCGAACCAGAACTCGAACTCGCCGTACTTGGCCACGCTGAACAGGTTGGTGCCCGCCAGCAACAACACCGAGGCAAGGGCGAAGATCCAGCTGGGGATATCGGGGAACCAGGCGTTGAGCACATGCCCTGCTGCCAGTGCCTCGATCGGAATCACCAGCACCCAGAACCACCAGTACAACCAGCCGATGGTATAGCCGGCCCAGCGGCCGATGGCCTGGTCAGCGTAGGTGGAGAACGATCCGGTGTCCGGGTGTGCCACGGCCATTTCGCCGAGCATGCGCATGACCAGTACCACCAGGGTCCCGGCCACAAAGTACGAAAGAATGGTGGCTGGCCCGGCTGCCGCGATGGCGTGCCCGGAGCCTACGAAAAGTCCTGCGCCGATGATGCCCGCAATGGACAGCATCGTTACATGACGTGGCTTGAAACCTTGTGCAAGGTTGCCATCAGATCCCACGGTGTTCATTGATCTTGTTCTCTTTTTGCTGACACAAGGAAGGACGGGCAGGCGTAGGCGAAAATAGCTCCTTTCAAATCAGGAAGTCGACACGTTGCTGGTGCGCTGTTGTTGATCTTTGGCACACGTCACAGAGCAAGATGCCGGTGTGGTTCGGGCTTCATTTAAGCCCCGCGAGGCTGTGGGAAATTACACGAGAACGCCTCGGAACTGTTCGATCACGACAGTGCATTTCCATAAACGCCAGATGTCGCGAATGGCATATCCGATCACGCCAGCGGGCCATCTGACGCTTTTGTTTTTCATTTGGATGTGTTTCGGCCGGGCACAAAAAAGCCCCGGTCTCCCGGGGCCTCTGTTGCTCAGGCGTCTGCCTACGCCTGCCCGGTACGCTCGAAGCGCCTGGCCAGCAACAGGTAAGCGAAGATCCCCAGCACGCCATGGGCGGCCACGAACCAGAGTGCGTTGTGGAACGAGCCGGTGCTGGCGACCACGTAACCGATCACCAGCGGGGTGACGATGCCGGCAATGTTGCCGATGCCGTTGAACACGCCACCACACAGGCCGACCATCTTCTTCGGCGCTACATCCGACAGCACCGCCCAGCCCACCGCCGCCAGGCCCTTGCCGAAGAAGGCCAGGGTCATCAGGGCGATCACCGCCGCGTTGCCATCCACATAGTTGGCCAGCACCAGGCTGGTGGATAGCGCCATGCCGATCACGAACGGGGTCTTGCGCGCCTTGGACGGGTGCACGCCGCGGCGGATCAGGCAGTCGGAAACGAAGCCGCCGAGGATTCCGCCGGTAAAGCCGCAGATGGCCGGCAGCGCAGCGACCCAGCCGGCTTCCATGATGGTCATGCCACGGCCCTTGATCAGGTAGATCGGGAACCAGGTGATGAAGAAGTAGGTGAGCGCGGTGATGCAGTACTGGCCCAGGTACACCGCCCACAGGTTGCGGCTGGTGAACAGCTGCGCAAGCTCGGCGCGGGTCGGTTTGCTCTTGGCCGTCTTGCGTTCCTTTTCCAGGTCGACCAGGGCGCCGCCTTCACGCATGTAGTCCAGCTCTTCGCGGCTCAGCCCCGGTGCGCTGTGTGGCTCGTGATAAAGGCGGAACCACACCACGCTCAGCACCAGCCCCAGCACGCCCATCCAGATGAACACCTGCTCCCAGCTCATGCTGTGGGTCATCCACGCCATCAGCGGGGCGAACACCACCACCGCCATGTACTGCGCCGAGTTGAACAAGGCAGAGGCCGTACCGCGTTCGCGGGTGGGGAACCAGCAGCTGACGATGCGCGAGTTGGCCGGGAACGCTGGCGACTCCACCAGGCCGAGCATGAAGCGCATGGAAAACAGCGCCACCGCCGCCGAAACACCCGCCAGCCCCAGCCAGCCGACCGTGCCTTGCAGCAGGGTGAACAGTGACCAGAGGATCAGGCTGACGCCGTACACCCGGCGCGCGCCGAAGCGGTCGAGCAGCCAGCCGCCGGGGACCTGGCCCAGGGCGTAGGCCCAGGCGAAGGCCGAGAAGATCATGCCCAGCATCACCGGGTCTAGGCCCAGGTCCTTTAGTACTTCGGTGCCGGTGATCGACAAGGTGGCGCGGTCGGCGTAGTTGATGACGGTGATGACGAAGATCAGCGCCAGGACCAGGAAGCGATGGCGACCGGTCCCGGCCACGGCCTGCGAAGCGGCGACGGCGGATTTGCTGTTCATGTGGACCCTCTTGCTTCTCGGTGGAAGCGATTGTTCTTGTACAGAGAAGGTGTGGCCCTTTGGGGCCTTGTGTTGCCTGTGCCGGCCTCTTCGCGGGCTTGTCCCGCGAAGAGGCCCTATAGGTCGATCACCCGATTCGGCGGCACCTCGCCTCGAAAACAGGCTGCAAGGTTGTTCAGCACCATGCGCCCCATCTCCAACCGGGTCTGCAGCGTGGCGCTGCCGCGATGCGGCTGCAGGGCGACCTGGTTCAGGTCACGCAACGCAGGCGGCACATACGGCTCATCGACGAACACATCCAGCCCGGCCCCGGCAATGCGCTGTTCACGCAACGCCTCCACCAGCGCGTCTTCATCCACCAACTTGCCCCGCGCCACATTGACCAGGTACCCCTCCGGCCCCAGCGCATCGAGCACCTCGGCCGTCACCAGCACCTGGCCGCCATCGGCAGAAGCCGCCACCACCAGCACATCCACCGAACGCGCCAGCTCGACCAGATTGGCCTCATAGCGATAACCCGTTTCTGGCTGCTCGCGCCGCCCGTTGTAGGCAATGCGCATGTCGAATGCTGCTGCGCGCCGAGCGATGGCCTTGCCCACCTCGCCCAGCCCGATGATGCCCAGTTCGATGCCGCTGACCTTGCGCGCCAATGGCAGGTTCACCGTGCCCCACAAACCGTCGCGCACCAACCGCTCACCCTCGCCCAGGCGGCGCAGGGTGCTGATGATCAGGCCCATGGCCAGATCGGCCACATCGGCGGTGAGCACGCCCGGCGTGGTGGTGACGTGGATGCCGCGGCTGGCTGCGTGGCGCAGGTCCACGGCGTCGGTGCCGATACCGCTGATGGCGATGATCTCGAGGGCGGGCAACTGGTCCATCAGCGCGTTCGACAGGCCCTTGGCGCCACCAGTGACCACAGCGCGAATGCGTGGGCCAACTTCGGCAAGCAGCTGTTGCGGGTGGTCATGCTGATACAACCGATGCACCTGGTAGGCGCTGACCAGCTGGGCATCGATGGCCTCGGGTACGGGCTGGGTCAGCAGCACGTCGATGGGCTTGTTGTTCATCGTGGGCATCCGGCAGTTCGAAGACATGACTCGATGCTAGGCCCGCATTTGATACAGGTCTAATATAGATGCTGGATCGAATAATTCAGGAATTGAATCATGGAGCTGCACCAGCTGCGCTGCTTCGTCGCCGTCGCCGAAGAGCTGCATTTCGGCCGCGCCGCCACCCGCCTGCACATGACCCAGCCGCCGCTGAGCCGGCAGATCCAGCTGCTGGAACATGCCCTCGGGGTGCTGTTGCTGGAGCGCAACAACCGCCAGGCGCGCCTGACCTTGGCCGGGCAGAGCTTTCTCGAAGATGCCCGGCGCATCCTGCAAATCGCCGAATCGGCCAGCCAGTCGGCGCGGCGTATCGCCCATGGCGAAGCTGGCCGCCTGACCCTGGGCTTCACCGCCGTCGGCGCCTACAGCATGATCCCGCGCTTGCTGGTGCACGCCGGGCAGACCTTGCCGGACATCGAGTTGGTGCTCAGCGAGCGCGTCTCGTCCACCCAGGTGCATGACCTGGAAGCCGGCCTGATCGATGTCGGCCTGGTGCGCCAGGTGCTGCCCAGCGCCCGCGTGGAATACCTGCCGATCCACCGCGAACCCTTCGTCGCCGCCCTCCCCGCCGGGCATGCGCTGGCGGCACGCGAGCGGATCAGGCCAAGCGATTTCGATGAGCAGCCGTTCGTGATGTACAGCGCCAACGAAGGGCGCTATTTCCATGATCGCATCGCCAACCTGTTTGCCCGGCACGAGGTGCAGCCGCAGTACCTGCATCAGCTGGGGCAGACGCATTCGATCCTGGGCTTGGTCAATGTGGGGCTGGGCTGTGCGGTGGTGCCGGCTTCGGCGCAGGCGTTGCGCCTGGAGCAGGTAGTGTTCAAGCCGTTGGTGGGGATGGAGCAGCAGGCGGAGATCTTTCTGGCGTTTTGCCGGGATAACCCGAACCCGGTGCTGGGGAGCTTTGTGGCAATGGCGCGGGCATTCTTTGAAGCAGGGTAAATGGTGTTGGCCTCTTCGCGGGCTCGCCCGCTCCCACAGGGGTCTTGTGCAGTACCTGTGGGAGCGGGCATGCCCGCGAAAGGGCCAGCCGCCTTAACGCACCAGGCAAGGCCGCTTGTTATCGAAGCTCCAACCCGGAATCAGAAACTGCATCGCCACGCTGTCATCCCGCGCCCCTAGCCCCATGTTGCGGTAGCACTCATGGGCCTTGGCCAGTTGGTCTTCATCCAGCTCCACCCCCAGCCCCGGCCGCGCCGGCACCCGCACATGGCCATCGACGATCCGCAGCGGCTCACGGGTCAGGCGCTGGCCGTCCTGCCAGATCCAGTGGGTATCGATGGCGGTGATTTCACCCGGCGCCGCCGCTGCCACCTGGGTGAACATCGCCAGCGAAATGTCGAAGTGGTTGTTCGAGTGCGAACCCCAGGTCAGGCCCCAGTCGTTGCACATCTGCGCCACCCGCACCGAACCCTGCAAGGTCCAGAAGTGCGGGTCGGCCAAGGGGATGTCCACCGACTGCAGCTGGATCGCATGGCCCATCTGCCGCCAGTCGGTGGCGATCATGTTGGTGGCCGTCGGCAGACCGGTGGCACGGCGGAACTCGGCCATCACCTCACGGCCCGAGTAGCCGTTCTCGGCACCGCACGGGTCTTCGGCGTAGGCCAGTACATCGTGCTTGTCGCGGCACAGGGCGATGGCTTCTTTCAACGACCAGGCGCCGTTCGGGTCGAGGGTGATACGCGCTTCGGGGAAGCGTTCGGCCAGGGCCGTCACCGCCTCCATTTCCTCCTCGCCACGCAACACGCCACCTTTGAGCTTGAAGTCGCTGAAGCCATAGCGCTGCTTGGCGGCCTCGGCCAGGCGCACCACCGCTTCCGGGGTCAGGGCTTTTTCGTGGCGCAGGCGGAACCAGTCGTCGTCGGCGTCGGCTTCGTTGCGGTAGGCCAGGTCGGTCTGCTGGCGGTCGCCGATGTAGAACAGGTAGCCGAGCATCTTCACTGCCTCGCGCTGCTGGCCTTCACCCAGCAGTGCCGCCATCGGGACGTTGAGGTGCTGGCCGAGCAGGTCGAGCAGCGCCGACTCGATGGCGGTCACCGCATGCACGGTGATACGCAGGTCGAAGGTCTGCAGGCCACGGCCGGCGGAGTCGCGGTTGGCGAAGGTCTGGCGCATGGCGTTGAGCACGCGCTGGTAGTGGCCGATCGGCTGGCCAACCACCAGGCTGCGGGCGTCTTCCAGGGTCTGGCGGATCTTCTCGCCACCGGGCACTTCGCCCAGGCCGGTGTTGCCGGCACTGTCGCGCAACACCACAACGTTGCGGGTGAAGTACGGGCCGTGGGCGCCACTGAGGTTGAGCAGCATGCTGTCGTGGCCAGCCACGGGGATAACGCGCAGGTCGGTGACGACGGGTGTGCTGGTGTGAACGGCGGGATTGGTCTGCATATTCATGGTTGTTGTCTCGCAGTCATCAGTGGGTCTGGCCCAAGGCAGAAGGCGCCTTGTGGTCTTCAGAGGGAGCGCCCTTCGGGCGAATGCGTACGAAGAAGATGGCGATGGCCGCCAGCACCGAGGTCACGGCCAGGCCATACAGCCCGCCCTGGATCGACCCGGTCTGCTGTTCGAGCAGGCCGAAGGTGGTGGGGGCGACGAAGCCGCCGAGGTTGCCGACCGAGTTGATCAGGGCGATCACGGCCGCGGCGATCCGGGCGTCCAGGTAGCCCTGCGGAATCGGCCAGAACAGCGACGAGGCCGACTTGAAGCCGATGGCGGCGAAGCACACGGCGACGAAGGCGAACACCGGGCCGCCGGTGGTGGACATGAACATGCCGATGGCGGCGACGATCAACGCACCGGCAACCCAGGCCTGCTGGAACTTCCAGCGTGTGGAACCCGCGGCGAAGGCATACATGGCGATGATCGAGATCAGCCACGGGATCGAGTTGAAGAAGCCGACCTGCAGGTCGCTGAGGTCGCCCATGCGCTTGATGATGCTTGGCAGCCAGAAGGTGGCAGCGTAGATGGTCAGCTGGATGCAGAAGTAGATCAGGCAGAACAGCACGATCTGGCGGTCCTTGAGCAGGCTCCACGCCGAAGGCTTCACCGCGCCAACCGCTTCACGCTCTTGCTGCTCACGGTCGATGGTCGCCACCAGCGCCTCCTGCTCGGCCTGGCTCAGCCACTTGGCATCCTGCGGCTTGGAGTCGAGCCAGAAGAACACGAAGAAGCACAGGGTCACCGAGGCCATGCCTTCGATGAACAGCATCCACTGCCAGCCGTACAGACCCAGGCCCTGGATCTGCATCAGCGCGCCGGCCAGCGGCCCGGAAATCAGCGACGCCAAGGCAGAGCCGCTGAGGAAGATGGCGATCGCCTTGCCGCGCTCGACGGCCGGCAGCCAGCGGGTGAAGTAGTAGATCACGCCAGGGAAGAAGCCCGCCTCGGCCACACCCAGCAAAAAGCGCAGCACGTAGAACTGGGTTTCGTTCTGGACGAAGGCCATGGCGGTGGCCACCAGGCCCCAGGTGAACATGATGCGGGTCAGCCACAACCGCGCACCGACCTTTTGCAGCAGCATGTTCGAGGGCACCTCGAACAGCGCGTAGCCGATGAAGAACAGCCCGGCGCCGAAACCAAAGGCGGCGGCACTGATGCCCAGGTCGCTTTCCAGGTGCGGGCGGACGAAGCCGATGTTGACGCGGTCGAGGTAGTTGACGATGAACATGATGACGAACAGCGGCAGGACGTGGCGCTTGACCTTGGCCACGGCACTGGCCAAAGCGTCGCCTTCATTCCGGGCAGACGGAGCGAGGGTGTCGTTCACTTGTGGATCTCCCACTAATTGTTTTTGTGCGGGTCGAAGTTGTCTGACATGACAGTGGGATGGAGCATATGCGCAGCAAGGTTGTACGACAAGATGCCGAATGTCGCCTAAACAGCAAAATACAAGCATATAAATAGCAAGATGGCGTCGAACATGACGACAACGTAATTAACGGCCCTGTACCGTGCAGGGAAAAACCAGGCAAAAAATATTTTTATCGGTTAACTTGTCGTACAAGTACCTTACCCTGGAACTCCCCATGGATACTTCCCCCGCCAAACGCAGCCACAGCCGCGCCCATGACCTGGTGTCGAGCCTGACCCAGCAGATCCTGCTGGGCACCTTCAAGCCGGGGGACAAGCTGCCGTCGGAGAACACCCTGGTGCGCGAGCATGGCGTCAGCCGCACCGTGGTCCGCGAAGCGCTGTCGAAGCTGCAGGCCTCAGGCCTGGTGGAACCGCGCCATGGCATCGGCACTTTCGTGATGGAGCGCCAGGGCCAGGCGGGTTTGCGCGTGGGGGCGGAGAATGCCGCGAGTGTGCGCGACCTGCTGGAGCTGCGCATCGGCCTGGAGGGCCAGGCGGCGGCCCTGGCGGCCGTGCGCCGCAGTGACGAGCAGCTGGCACGCATGCGCAAGGCGCTGGATGACTATCAGGACCTGGCGGCTGCCGGTGACAGCTGCATCGAAGCGGACCGGCGCTTCCACCTGTTGATCGCCGAGGCCACCGGCAACCTGTATTTCAGCGAGATGATGGCGCAGCTGGGCAACGGCCTGATCCCGCGTAACCGCATGGCCCTGGCCGAACGCACCGGGGCCAAGCTGGCGCGGCATGCGTACCTGGCCAACCTCGAGCATGAGGCGATCCTCAATGCCATCCGTCGCCAGGACCCCGACGCGGCGCGGGCGGCGATCTGCCTGCACCTGTCCAACAGCCGGGATCGCCTGCTGCCGGACTGATCACTGTCGGGACTTGCGCTATCCCTTGTGGGAGCGGCCTTGTGTCGCGAAAGGGCTGCGCAGCAGCCCCTCGATCTCAGCGGCAGAACAAAAGGCAGGGGGCCGCTTTGCGGCCCTTTCGCGACGCAAGGCCGCTCCCACAGTGACCGTGTCAACTCAGAGATCAGGCCAACGCCCGATCCACCAGCACCTGCAATCGCCCCTTCGAACAGCGCTCGACCCGCGCCGCGACGCCATACACCTCAGCCAGCAGCTCAGGCTGCAGCACCTCCTCCGGCGCCCCGCACGCCACCACCCTGCCCCCGCGCAACACCACCAGCCAATCGGCATGGCTGGCCGCCAGATTGATGTCATGCAACACCGCCACCGCCAGCAACCGATGCGCCACCACCCGCTCGCGCACCGCGCCCATCACCCGCAACTGGTAATGCAGGTCCAGCGCACTGGTCGGCTCATCGAGCAGCAGCACCTGCGGATTGCGCGCCATCAGCTGCGCCAGTGCCACCAGTTGCCGCTGGCCACCGGACAGGCTGTCGAGCGAGCGCTCGGCCAGCGCCTCGATACCGAGCTGGCGCAATGCCTCGTAGGCGTTGCCAAGCAGGTCAGCCGCACCACTCACGCGCAGCGCCGCGACAATGCTTTCCAGCACTCCAAGGGCAATCCCCGGGGGCAGTTGCTGGGGCATGTAGGCCAGCCGCCGCGAGCGCTCGGCAAAGCTCAGCCGGGTCACGTCCTGGCCATCCAGGCTCAAGCCGCCCTTCATCCGCTCCAGCCCCGCCAGCGCCCGCAGCAAGGTCGATTTGCCCGCGCCGTTGGGACCGACCAGCGCCACCAGGCTACCGGCCGGCAGCTCAGGCAAGCTCACCCCGTGCAGGATCTGCCGCGCGCCATAGGCGACCGCCACTTCATCGATCAACAGGCTCACAATTTTCTCCCCCGGCGGAACACCAGCAGCACGAACACCGGCACCCCGACCAACGCCGTTACGATGCCCACCGGCACGATCACCCCGGGTAGGATCAACTTGCTGGCAAGCGACGACAACGACAGCATCAACGCTCCCACCAGCGCACTGGCCGGCAGCAGAAAGCGTTGGTCCTCACCGACCAGCAAACGGGCGATATGCGGCCCGACCAGGCCGACGAAACCGATGGTGCCGACGAACGCCACGGCCGTGGCCGACAGCAGGCTGATGCGCAGCAGCGAGGCAAAGCGCAGGCGCCGGGTATCCACGCCAAAGCTGCGTGCGCGGTCCTCGCCCATGCGCAGCAAGGTCATGGCCGGCGCGGCGCGCAGCGAGAACGGCAACAACAGCGCCAGCACCAGGGCGAGGATGCCGAGCTTCTGCCAGTCGGCCCGGGCCAGGCTGCCCAAGGTCCAGAACACCAGTTGCTGCAGCACGTCCTCGGTGGCCAGCAACTGCAGCAGCGAGACCAGCGCATTGCAGCTGAACACCAGGGCGATGCCGAACAGCACCAGGCTCTCCACCCCTGCACCACGCAAGCGCGACATGGCCTGCAGCAACACCACCGACAGGCAGGCGAAGACGAAGGCCATCACCGTCACCTGCGCGCTCGGCGCCAGCCAGGCGATACCCAGTGGATAGGCGATCGCCAGCGATGCACCGAGCGCCGCCGATGACGACACGCCGAGGGTGAAGGGGCTGGCCAGCGGGTTGTCGAGGATCGCCTGCATCTCGGCGCCAGCGAGCGCCAAGGCCGCGCCCACCAGCACCGCCATGAGCGAGTACGGCAGGCGCACGTTCCAGATGATCACCCGCTCGGTGGCGCTCAGCGTCGCCGGGTCGAAGATGCCCTGCAGCAGTTGCCCCAGGCCCATGCCCGAGGCACCGCTGGCCAGGTCTCCGAGTACCGACAACAGCAACAGCAGCGCCAGCGCGAACACCAGCAAGGCCCGCCGCCAGAGCAGGCGGCGGTAATGCCAGGCGGCGAGTGCCGCGCCTTCCTGCGCCAGCGCAGTCACTTGGCGTCGACCCAGTACTGGCCGTCCAGGCCTACCTTCAGCATGCGGTTGATTTCGCCCATGGTCGCCTGCGGGTCGACATCCTCGAAGCGCTCGGGATGCACCCAACGCGCCATGGCTTCGATCGCGAGGATGTTGAACGGCGAGTTGTAGAAGTCATGCCACAGACCGTGGGCCTGCCCGGCCTGGATCGGCCGCAGCGGCGCGAACTCGGGGCGTGCGGTGATCTTCGCCAGGCTCTGGCGGGCAGTCTCGGTGGATACACCCGCGCCCAGCAGCACGCCCGGCGCACGGTTGCCGGTGGCGATGTACACGTCCGGGTCGGCTTGCAGCACGTATTCGACACTGACGTCGCCCAACGCGCCCGGCACCACGTCAGCGCCGATGTTGTGCCCGCCGACTGCCTCGACCACGCTGCCCAGGCCGCTCTTGCCGGTGGTATGCCCCGGTGCCTGCCACACGCCCGCCAGCAGTTCGAGAAACACTTTCGGCCGCTCACTGGGTTTTAGCGAGGCCACGCTGTCGGTGATGTGCTTGAGGTGACGGTCGTACAGGCTCAGGTATTCCTGCGCCTGCTGTTCACGCCCGAGCAGGGTGCCCAGCGCTTGCATGCTGACCCGAGTGTTACGGATCGGGTGCACGCGGAAGTCGACGAACAGCACCGGCACCCCGGCCTTTTCCAGCAGGTCGGCCACCGGGCTGTGCTGGGTCGGGCCTTCGCCGGCGATGCTGAAGATCGCCAGGTCCGGCTTGAGCGCGAGAATCTGCTCGGCACTGACGCTCTGCTCGGAGGCCTGGCCGATCAATGGCAGCTTGGCCACCTGCGGGTACAGCTTGGCGTACACGTCATAGGTATGCGGGTCGAGCAAGCGCATGTCGTTCTGCCAACCGACCACGCGCTGGAACGGGTTGTCACGGTCGAGCAGCGCCAGGGCGAAGAACAGCCGCCCCTCACCGAGCACGATGCGCTGTGGCGCATGCTCGACTTCGACCTTGCGCCCGAGCACGTCGGTCACTTGCAGGGCACTGGCGGTTTGCGCAAAGCCGGCAGTGGTCGCCAGCACCACCAGGGCAAGCAGCAGGCGCTGCCGAATACAACGAAGAAAGCACATCGGGGAATCCTCTTGAAGAGAATCAGTCGCATCTGAAGCGGGGCATTCTAGCCAGCCGCCTTCCCCTGCCGATGTGCGCAAATGTATTGGCTTGTCGGACGCTCGTTACAGTTTCACCAGGTCAGGCAAATCTTGCCGAAATGCCGGTTGCTCTCCTGATAGCGGAACGCCTCGACGATCTGCTCCAGCTCGAAATGCTTGTCCACCACCGGCCGCAAGCCGTTGGCATCGATCGCCCGCACCATCGCCTGCTGCTGCGCACGGCTGCCCACCAGCACACCTTGCAGGCGGATCTGCCGCACCAGTGCCTGCACCAGCGGCAGCTGCCCGGCCACGCCGGTAAGAATGCCGATCAGCGACACGTGCCCACCGATGCGCGCGGCGATCATCGACTGTTCCAGGGTCGCCGGCCCGCCCACTTCGATCACATGATCGACGCCGCGATTGCCCGTGAGCTCTCGCGCCTTCTCGCCCCAGGCCGGGGTGCTCTTGTAATTGATCAGGTGGTCGGCGCCGAGGGCTTTCAGGCGTTCGAGCTTGGCGTCGCTGGACGACGTGGCGATGACCGTGGCCCCTGCCAGCTTGGCGAACTGCAGGGAGAAGATCGACACACCGCCGGTGCCCTGCACCAGCACCGTGTCGCCGGGCTTGAGGTGGTCATCGCTCATCAAGGTGCGCCAGGCGGTGAGGCCGGCCGTAGTCAGGGTCGCAGCCTCGGCGTGGCTGAAGCCCTGGGGTGCCAGGGTGAACGAGGTGGCCGCAGCCGTGACCTGTTCGCGGGCATAACCATCGATGCCATCGCCCGGCACCCGGCCAAAGCCTTCGACGTTGGCCTGGCCATCTAGCCAGTCGGGGAAGAAGGTGCTGACGACGTTGTCGCCGACCTTGAATTCACTCACGCCTGCACCGACCGCGACCACTTCGCCAGCGCCATCGGCCATGGGAATGCGTCGCTCGCTCGGGCCCCACATGCCGCTGACAACGGCGAAGTCGTGATAGTTGAGGGAGCTGGCATGCAGTTGTACGGTGATCTCGCCGGCCTTGGGCGCTGGGGCCTCGCAGGTACCGACTTCGACCTTGTCGTAGCCGCCGCCGGGTTGCACATAGATGGCCTTGCTGGTCATGAGTGAGGCTCCATTCAGAGGAAAGACTGGGGTTCAGCATAGCCAGTAGCGGCCCTTTCGCGGGACAAGCCCGCTCCTACAGGTATCGTACAGAGTCTGAGCCTGCGGTAATCCTGTAGGAGCGGGCTTGCCCCGCGAAGAGGCCAGCACAGACATCAGATAATTCAGCCCAGCATCACCCGCAATGCCCGGCAATCTGCTGCATGCCAATCCACCAGCTCCGGCCATGGGTTATCCGGCAAGTTCACCAGCACTGTGCGCGCCCCAGCAGCCCGCCCACAGTCCAGGTCAAAGCGGTAATCCCCGACCATCACCAGCTCGCCGGGCGCCACACCCCAAGCGCTGGCAATCTTCAACAATCCATCCGGGCTCGGCTTCGGCTCAGCCTCATCGCGCCCAAGAATGTGCTCGACCGCAAAGCAGTCCGCCAGGCCGATTGCCTCAAGCGTCACATGTGCCAGTTCCCGCGCATTGCGAGTCAGGATGCCCAGGCGGCAACCACGTTCGGCCAGCTCACGCACCAGCTCCACCGCCCCGATAGCGGCAGTCGAGGCAATCGCCAGGTCGCGTTCGTGCTCAAGCAGCCAGGCATGCTTGGCCGCCGCTTCTGCCGCCGGCAGCGCCGCCAAGTGGGTGAGGATGTCGTGCTCGGCCGGGATATCCAGGGCGACGCGGATGGCGGCAAAATCGTGCACCGCCACGGTCAGGGTGCCGTCCATGTCGAACACCCAGTTACGGATTTCGCCCAGGCTCATGCCCAATCCTTGCGGTGGCGAATCAGGCCTTCCTGGGTCGACGAGGCCACCAGCTGGCCGGCGCGGTTGAAGATACTGCCGCGGCAGAAGCCACGGGCATTGCCGGCCCACGGGCTGTCGGTGGCGTACAGCAGCCACTCATCGGCGCGCAGGTTGCGGTGGAACCACAGCGAATGGTCGAGGCTGGCGATCTGCATGTCGCGCTGCCACACCGACTTGCCATGGGGCAGCAGCGAAGTGGTCAGCAGGCCGAAATCGGAGGCGTAGGCCAGCAAGTACTTGTGCAGTGCAGGTACGTCAGGGAGTGTGCCGTCGGCGCGGAACCAGGCGTACTTCACCGGGTCGCCGGGCTGGGGGTTGAACGGGTCACGCTCGGTCACCGGGCGGATCTCGATCGGCTTGGCGCACAGCACCTTGTCGCGGATACGCTCAGGCAGCTTGTCGGCATGGGCACTGGCCAGCTCGACTTCGGTCGGCAGGTTTTCCGGGCCGACCACATCGGGCATCTGCGCCTGGTGCTCGAAGCCTTCCTCGTCGTACTGAAACGACGCGCTGCAGGTGAAGATCGGTTGGCCCTTCTGGATCGCCGTCACCCGCCGGGTGCTGAAGCTGCCGCCGTCACGCACGCGGTCGACCGAATAGACCACCGGCAGGCTGGCGTCGCCCGGGCGCAGGAAGTAACCGTGCAACGAATGCACATGGCGCGCATCCTCGACCGTCTGGCTGGCTGCCGACAGCGACTGGCCCAGCACCTGGCCACCGTACAGCTGGCGGAAGCCCAGGTCCTGGCTGCGGCCACGGAACAGGTTCTCCTCGATCGACTCGAGGCTCAACAGGTCGACCAGGTCGTCCAACACATGACTCATCGGGGGTTCTCCTTGTAGGAGCGAGCTTGCTCGCGATGCGCCGCGTGAGCGGCGCTCGGTTTCACAGGCGCTGAACATCTTTCGGCGAGCACCTTGCAGATCGTGTAGATAGAGAAATGATACAGGGTTTGTCATCAACGCCGTGCATGGCGGCTCATTCAGTGCGCAGGGTCTGCTCCCAATGCGCGCGGTCAATGCGGTACAGCACATGGGGGCGCAGCGGGTGGCCGATGGGCAGGCGGGGGTGGTCGAAGCTGCCATTGGCGTCCTGGACCATGCCGATGGCCTGCATGACTTTCTGCGACGGCAAGTTGCTCTCGCTAGTGAACGACACCACCTCTTCCACGCGCAATTGGGCGAAAGCACAACGCAGGCAGGTCCACGCCGCCTCACTGGCAAACCCCAGGCCCCAATGGCGCCGGGCCAGGCGCCAGCCAATCTCCACCGCCGGGGCGAACGGCGCGTCGAAATTGACATTGAGCAAACCCGTCATGCCGATGAAAGCCCCGCTATCCTTCCGTTCCAGGGCCCACAGGCCGAAGCCGTACTCGTTGAAATGCCCGCGAATCCTGCCGATCAGCGCCGCCGCTTCCAGCCGCGTCATCGGCGCCGGGAAATAGCGCATCACCTGCGGGTCGGCACACAGCGCGGCGAACTCGCGCAGGTCGTCGTCGTGCCATTGGCGCAGCACCAGGCGTGCGCTTTCCAGGTGGAGGATGGGGGTCATGGAACGAGCTCCGGTTTCACGCGATGGCATTTAACAGCGTAGGCGCGGCCAGGTTTTTCACGCAACCGACGGCGCCCAGAATGCAATTTTCACAACCCCTTCACCAGCCCCCGACAGACGGCTGAGCACAATACCGCCAAACCACCGCCGCGCCATTGGAGTGACGCATGCAGCCGAGCAACACCTTGGGCCATCCCGCCATCCACGCCCGTCGCAAGCGACGCATGTCACGCAAAGCCCTTGGTGCCGCTCTCGGCCTGTGCATGGTGATCGCGGCAGTGACCACCTGGCTGGCGACGAGGACCCATATCGTGGACCTTGGCAACGAGCAGCAGTTGAGTGAAAGCGGCCTCCTGCAAGACTGGGCCGATGGTGCGGTAATCGTGATGATCCGCCATGCCGAGCGTTGCGACAGCTCACCCGGCCCATGCCTGAACGACCCCACCGGCATCACCGTGGCCGGCAGCGAGGCCGCCACGCGGGTCGGCCAAGGCTTGAAGCAACTGGGCCTGAGCAATGCCGATGTGCTCGCCAGCCCCAAAGTGCGTACCCAGCAGACGGCGCACTTCATCCTTGGCCAATCCGTAGCAAGCGAAGGCTGGCTGGAAAGCTGCGACAACCAGTTCGCCCGTGAAGCGCTGGCGCGCAAGCGTGCCGGGCACAACCTGGTGCTGGTGACCCACAATGGCTGCATCGACCATTTCGCCCGCCAACAGCGCGTGGCCGGTGGTGAGCGCGAAAGCAACTATGCCAGCGCGCTGTTCGTCTCGGTGGACGCCAACGGCAAGGCGCGAATCCTTGGACGCTTGAACGAGCCAGACTGGCAACGCGTATTGGCCAGCGTGGGGAAATAACTGGCAAGATCAGCGCTGGCCCTGATTGCGAAGCCCCCATGCCGTTGCCGCTGATCTACCACGAAGACTACAGCCCGGAATTCCCCGCCGAGCACCGCTTTCCGATGGACAAGTTCCGCCTGCTGCGCGACCACCTGGTCGGCAGCGGGCTGACCACCGACCAGGCCCTGCTGCGCCCGGACATCTGCCCCAACGATATCCTCGCCCTGGCCCATGACCGCAGTTACATCGAGCGCTACATGAACGGCGAACTGTCCCGCGAGGACCAGCGACGCCTCGGCCTGCCCTGGAGCGAAGCCCTGGCGCGGCGCACCGTGCGCGCAGTGGGCGGCTCGCTGCTGACCGCCGAGATGGCGCTGCAGCATGGCATCGCCTGCCACCTGGCCGGCGGCACCCACCACGCCCACTACGACCACCCGGCCGGCTTCTGCATCTTCAATGACCTGGCGGTTATCAGCCGCTACCTGCTCGAAGCCGGCCGCGTGCACCGGGTATTGATCTTCGACTGCGATGTGCACCAGGGCGACGGCACGGCACGCATCCTCCACGACACCCCGGACGCCATCACCGTGTCCCTGCACTGCGAGCAGAACTTCCCGGCACGCAAGGCCCACAGTGACTGGGACATTCCCCTGCCCCGCGGCATGGGCGACACGGCATACCTGAAGGTGGTGGACGATGCGCTGAACTACCTGCTGCCGCTGTATCAACCCGACCTGGTGCTGTATGACGCCGGCGTCGATGTGCACAAGGACGATGCCCTGGGCTACCTGCAACTCACCGACCAGGGCCTGGCAGCGCGTGACGAACGGGTAATGCGCCACTGCCTGGGTCGCGATATCCCGGTGGTCGGGGTAATCGGTGGCGGCTACAGCAAGGACCGCGAAGCCCTGGCCAGGCGCCACGGCATTCTTCACCACAGTGCGGCACGGGTCATCGGTTGTTCACAATGACTGTGGAACCGCTTGTGGATAACCTGCGGGAAAGGCGCTACAGCCCTTTGCCTGCGTGCCCTGCAGAACATTGATCATTTTTTGTTCAGTGCTTACGTTGGCCCGGCTGCGCTAGAATGTGCAGTCTTTTCCACAGCCTGCTGCCTACCATGTCTGAAAAATCCCCCGCTTCCCCTCCCCTGGCCGTCGTGATCGGTGGCGGCCCAGCTGGCCTGATGGCTGCAGAAGCCATGGCCCAGGCAGGCCTGGCGGTGGAAGTGTTCGACGCCATGCCATCGGTGGGCCGCAAGTTCCTGCTGGCCGGCGTCGGCGGCATGAACATCACCCATTCGGAAGCTTATCCACAGTTCGTGTCGCGCTACGCCGAGCGGCAGGGCGAGATCGACGGATTGTTGCGCGACTTCGATGCCGATGCGCTGCGCCAGTGGATTCACGGGCTGGGTATTGAAACCTTCGTGGGTACATCGGGCCGGGTTTTCCCGACCGACATGAAGGCCGCTCCATTGCTGCGCGCCTGGCTGAAGCGGCTGCGTGACAACGGCGTAGTTATCCACACCCGCCATCGCTGGCTGGGCTGGAATGCCGACGGTAGCTTGCGGATCGCTTATCCACAGGGTGAATTGCAGGTCATGGCCGACGCCGTGGTGCTGGCCCTCGGTGGCGCCAGCTGGGCAAGACTGGGCTCCGACGGTGCCTGGCAGCCATTGCTGGCCGAACGCACTGTGGATATCTCGCCACTGCGGCCAAGCAACTGCGGTTTCGAGGTTGAAGGCTGGAGCCCAGTGCTTGTGGACAAGTTCGCCGGAGCGCCGCTGAAAAACATTGCCCTGAGCGTGCCGGGCATGGCGCCGCGCAAGGGCGAGTTCATCCTCACCGCACAGGGCGTCGAGGGCAGCCTGGTGTATGCATGGTCGGCGCAGCTGCGCCAGGCCATCGAGCATGAGGGGCAGGCCAGGCTGTTGCTCGACCTGCTGCCGGACAAGCCTGTGGACAAGATTGCCCAGGCATTGGCCAAGCCACGCGGGTCGCGCTCGATGGCCAAGCATCTGCACAGTCAGTTGGGCATCGACGGGGTCAAGGCGGGGTTGCTGCGGGAGCTGACGGATCAGGCGACCTTTGCTGATCCTCAGGCGCTGGCACAGGCGATCAAGGCCTTGCCAATCACACTGGTACGCACGCGACCGCTGGACGAAGCGATCAGCAGTGCCGGTGGCGTGCGTTTCGAAGGGCTGGATGAAGGGTTGATGGTTCGCCGGATGCCTGGGGTGTTCTGTGCGGGCGAGATGCTGGACTGGGAGGCGCCGACAGGGGGGTATCTGCTGACGGCGTGCTTTGCGAGCGGATTGCGGGCGGGGCGAGCTGCAGCAAACTGGCTCAGATCCAACGGCTAACCCCCTTCCTGTGGGAGCGGGTTCACCCGCGAACACGGGCGAAGCCCGTGCCATGCACCGCGTTGGGTTCTTCGCGGGTAAACCCGCTCCCACAGGGATCCCACCAGCCTTCGAGTATCGAGCAAGCCAGTGGGTCCCGTAGGACCCGCTTACGGCTTACGCTTGCGCGGCCCGCCGTTGAAGCTCGGCACCTTGCGCACGGCCTTCACCGATGGCTCAGCAGCACCTGCCTCGGCGCTGTCCATCCAGCGCCCCAGGCCACGCTTGGCGCTGTTCTCTTTTGGTTTCTTGGGCTTCTTCGGCTTCTTCACAACCTGACCACTGGCATCGGTCATCGGTACCCGGTGCTCGGGAATGAAGTCCGGCTCCTCATGACGCGGCAAGGTCTGCCGGGTCAGCACTTCAATCGCCGACAGCATCTGCACTTCATCGGCACACACCAGCGAGATCGCCTCACCCTTGTTGCCGGCCCGGCCAGTACGGCCAATACGGTGCACATAATCCTCGGCCACGATCGGCAGGTCGAGGTTGACCACCAGCGGCAGGTCGTCGATATCCAGGCCACGGGCCGCGACATCGGTCGCTACCAGCACCTGGATTTCCCGCGCCTTGAAACTGTCCAGCGCGCGCTGGCGGGTGGCCTGCGGGCGGTCGCCGTGGATGCCGTCGGCATTGACGCCTTCAGCCAGCAAACGCTCGACCAGCTGATCGACGCCATTGCGGGTCTTGGCGAACACCAGCACCTGCTTCCAGCGCTGCTTGCGCAGCAGGTGCATGAACAAGTCGGTCTTGCGCTTCTTGTCCACAGGCACCAGCCACTGCTTGACTGTGGTCGCCGCAGCGTTGCGCGGGCTGACTTCAATGCTCAGCGGGTCGTTCAGGGCCAGGCCGGCGAGCATGCGGATCTGCTCGGAGAAGGTGGCGGAGAACAGCAGCGTCTGACGCTTGCGCGGCAAGGCGGCGTAGACCGACTGCAGCTCCTCGGCAAAACCCAGGTCGAGCATGCGGTCGGCTTCGTCCAGCACCAGCGTCTGTACCTGGTTGAACTTCACCGCGTTCTGACGGAACAGGTCGAGCAGGCGACCGGGCGTTGCCACCAGCAGGTCGACGCCACGGCGCAGGCGCATCATCTGCGGGTTGATGCTGACCCCGCCGTACACCGCGTAGGTGCTCAGCGGCAGGTTCTCGGCATACTCGCGCACGTTGTTGTGCACCTGCTCGGCCAGCTCGCGGGTCGGCACCAGCACCAGTGCGCGGATCGAGTTGCTGGCTACCTTCTCACCTTCCAACGCCAGGCGTTGCAGCACTGGCAGGGCGAAACCGGCGGTCTTGCCGGTGCCGGTCTGGGCGGCGGCCATCAGGTCGCGGCCGGCCAGCACGGCAGGGATGGCCTTGGCCTGGACCGGGGTCGGGGTGGTGTAGTCCAGCTGCTGCAAGGTGCGCAGCAGCGGTTCGATCAGGCCGAGTTGGGCGAAATTCATGGCAATACCGTCAGGGGGTTCAGCGAAGGCGGCAAGTTTACCGCATCGCCCCTGGCTACTTGCAGATTTCGCCCTTCAACGGCTGTTCCGGCGCCTTGCGCCACTGCGGCAGGCCGATCAGCACCACGGCGCCGATGATCACCGCCATGGCCAGGCATTCTTCCGCGCCGATCTCTTCACCGGCGAAGAGGATGCCCAGCAGCACCGCCACCGCCGGGTTGACGTAGGCATAACTGGTGGCAGCGGCCGGGCGCACGTTCTTGAGCAGGTACATGTAGGCACTGAAGGCGAGGATCGAACCGAATAGCACCAGATAGGCCAGCGCGCCCCAGCCAGCAACAGTCGGCATCTGCGTCATGCGCTCACCGGACAGCGCGCTGCCCAGCAGCAATACCGCACCGCCGACCAGCATCTCGGCAGCACTGGCCATCGGCCCCTGGGGCAGCGGCAGGCTTTTGCTCCACACCGAACCGAATGCCCACGAAGCCGCCGCGAACAGGATCAGCGCCGCGCCGATCGGGCTGGCCTGCAGGTTCGAGCCGAGGTTGAGCAAACCGATACCGAGCAGGCCGAGGAAGATCCCTGCCCATTCCAGCCTCGAGTTGCGGTGGCCGAACAGCAAGCCAAAGACCAGGGTGAACAGTGGCACGGTGGCCACTGCCAACGCCGCCACACCCGATGCCACGCCAGCATGCTCGGCCACGGTCACACCACCGTTGCCGCAGCTGAGCAGCAGAAAGCCGATGGCACCTGCAGCACGCCATTGTGGCCAGGTCGGTGCCGGCACCCCGCGCCAACGCAGGAAGCCATACAGCAACCCGCCCGCGATCAGGAAGCGCACTCCCGCCATCAGCATCGGCGGCCATGACTCGACGCCAATGCGAATGAACAGGTAGGTGGAACCCCAGACCAGGTACAAGGCCAGAAAGGCGCCGACGAGCAATAGCGGAAAGCGACGGGAGGCAGGCATGGCAGACAACTCAGAAATCCGTTTTCGGGTGACCGAGTTTAGGCCTGTGTGCAAGTAAAGATAAGTTACAAAACACCGCGAAATGAGCGGCACACTTTTAGTGCACTCATCAGGCGAGCTTGGCCAAGATTTCGCGAACCTTCGCGGCAGGCGTTTTCTGCAGGCGACAGAGGAGCTCGTGGGAAAGTTGCTGAACGCCGTGGCTCTGGCGTAGCACGCCTGCCAGATGCTGCAACAGGTTGGCGGCCATCTCGGCATCGGCCATGGCCCGGTGCGCGGTACCGGTATCCGGCAGGCCGGCCCAACGGGTCAGGGTGCCCAGCTTGTGGTTCGGCGCCGCCGGCAGCAGGCGCCGTGACAGCAGCAGGGAACAGGCGAAGGACTGGCGACGGCTGCGGCCGATGCGGCTCAGTTCGTAATCCCAGAACTTCTGGTCGAAGGCAGCGTTGTGCGCCAGCAACGGGGTATCACCGACGAACTCGGCCACTTCGTTCATCACCTTGTCCACCGGCGGCGCCGTGCGCAGCATGGCAGTGGTGATGCCGGTCAGCCCGGCGACGAAGGCTGGCACCGGCACACCGGCATTCATCAGGCTTTGATAGCGCTCGACGATACGCCCGCGTTCCAGCATCACCACCGCCACCTCGGTGGCACGGCAGCCGGCACCGGGGGAAATACCGGTGGTTTCAAAGTCGATGACAGCAATACGTTCCATGAAAAAACCTTAGTGCTTGAGCAACAGCGCGCCCTCGATGGGCACATAACGGGTGGCGGCGCGAATCAGCGACAACGCGGTGAGGCCGGGGACGCCGTAGACCACCGCCTCGGTGCCGTGGCGCTGGATGACCCGCTCCAGCAGCAGGTCGAAGTCACCATCACCGGAGGCCAGCACCACCTGGTCGACCCGGCTGGCCGCATCGATCACATCGAGGGTGATGCCCACATCCCAGTCGCCCTTGGCCGAACCATCGCTGCGCTGGATGAACGGCTTCAGGCGCACGTCGAAACCGAGGTTGCGCAGGATCTGCTGGAATTGCTGCTGCTTGCTGTCACCGCGGTCGATGGCATAGGCCACGGCTTCGACGATCTCGCCTTCGCGGCTGACGTCCTTCCACAGTGCGGTGTAATTGAAGTGGCAGCCATGGGCCTGGCGCACGGTGTAGTAGAGGTTCTGCACATCGGCGAACAGCGCGATCTTTTTCACCTTGGAACCTCCCGGTCTGCTGGGGCTGCAGCCCTTTCGCGACACAAGGCCGCTCCTACAGAGGAATGCGATCCCTTGTAGGAGCGGCCTTGCGTCGCGAAAGGGGCGCAAAGCGCCCCCCTAAAATGCGGCCAGTATGCCAGACCGGTCAGACGAACGTATCGTCATCCGAGAAGAAGCCACCGTCATCGCTGCCATAATCGGTGTCGGCAAAACCACCCTGGTCATTGCCCCAGCCGCCATTGTCAGCCACTTGCTGCTGCCCGCCCTGGTCATTCCAGCCGCCGTTGTCACTGGCCGGTGCCGGTTCTTCCTTGATCACCTCGACCACCTCTTCAGGCTGCGAGTGGTGGTTGAACAGGCTGCTGATGCCTTGCGCCAGCAACACGCCACCGGCGACACCCGCAGCGGTCTGCATCGCGCCACCGAGGAAGCTGCTGGCACCGCTGCGCGCCGGCGCGGCGCCAAAGCCGGCCTGTTGCGGTTGTGCGGGTGCCTGCATTTGCGCCTGCGGCTGGGAGAAGCCTGGTGCACTCGGCTCGCGCCAACCGCCACCCGATGCTACCGGCGCACTTGGGCGCTGCGGCTGAGCCGGCTCCGGATTGCGCGCACCGGCACCAAAGATGCTGGAGAGGAACCCACCGCCGCCATTGCCACTGCTGGCACGGGTCGCTTCAAGCTGTGCCCGGGCCTGTTTCAGTTCGGCCTCCAGCTGCTTGTTCTGCTCGTCCAGGCGCTTGATCGCGGCTTCCTGAACCAGGATCGCCTGGGTCATGTAGTAAGGCGCCGCCGGCTGCTGGCGGACATGCTCCTCGATCCGTGCCTGGGCCTGCGCATCACGTGGCTGGCTCGGGTCTTCGGCTTGTTTGATGCGGCCAAACAGGCCGTCGATCAGGGTTTGTTCATCAGTGTTCATGGGGCTACCTCATGGGCTAGCAGGACATCGGACATGGCAAAGATGGGGCGCCCGGGCGAAGGATTCAATCACTGCACGGGTGAAACTTTTTTCAGCAAGTGACAGCTCTGGGCTAAAGTTAGGCCCCTGTTTTTACTGCCTTGCGATGTTGACTGATGAATCCGCTGAGCGTTCTGCGCGACTCCCTGTACTTCTTCCGCCGCCACCTGGCCAACATCATCCCGCTGTGCCTGCCGCTGGTGGTGCTCGAAGCCTTCACGACCCAGCTGCTGTACCGCCAGCTGGGCGACCAGGCCTCGCCAGCCTACGGCATGCTGATCAGCCTGTTGTTCTATCCGCTGTACAGCGCGGCGTTGATCCTCTACCTGGACACCCGCAGCAACGGCCAGGAGATCCGCAAACGCGACCTGTTCGCCCGCGCCGTGCAGCTGTGGCCGCAACTGGCCCTGCTGATCACGATCAGCTCGTTGCTGATCATGGCCGGCCTGGCGCTGCTGGTGTTCCCGGGCGTTTGGATCATGATCAACCTGGTGTTCGCCGAGTACCTGCTGGTGCTGCGTGGCCTGCCGGTGGTGCAGTCGATGCGCGAAAGTGCGCGGATGACCACCGGGCACTTCCTGCGCATCATGATCTGCGTGCTGGGCGTGCTGGCACCGATCTGGCTGATCGACGGGCTGCTGCTGATGGCCTTCCCCGAGCCTGCGCCGGGCGTCGAACTGGCCCTGGACAGCCTGAGTGGGTTCCTGCAGCTGTTCAGCACGGTGGTGCTGTATCGCCTGTTCATGTTGCTGGAAGCTGAATCAGCCGCCTGACGCTGTGTACCCACGCGGCGCTGGAGGAAGGCATTCAGCCTCCCATGGGGGATGCCCGATTCATACGGTGGAGTCCCAATCACTCGGAGACTCCACATGGACCAGACAATCCAAACTGCTTATGCCAAATCGTTCCGCGGCCGCCTGCATGTAATCGCTACCGGCAGATATGTGCCCTTGCGGTTGAGCAAAACCCACGATAAATGGATCAGGGGGATCGCCCCCCAATACGACTGGCTCTTGGCCGGCGGCGAGGAGCAATCCATACACCTGGATTTTGCCTTCGACTCCCAGACCCACGATCGCCTGCACTACCACATCAGCCTCGCTGACAACGCGTCCCCTCCCAAAAAACTGGGCCTGAGCCGCAACGACTACCTGGGCTTCTACCAGCGAGCCACAGTCACCGATTACTGGAAGATCGAGCCACTGGAGCTTACGAAACATGGCCTGGTCTGCTACTTGCGCGATCATGAAGGCTACCGTGTTGGCGCTATCAAGGATGTCCCGCATCACAGCCACCAGCCCATGTATCTGCTGAACACGAAAGAAGGCGAAACGCTCACCTTCCTTCTCCAGCAGAGCGGCTGACGCGACGTATTCAGGTACCGCGTGGCTTGGCCCGCGCGGTAGCCTCCGCTACCAGGGGGTCATCCGGCCAGTAGTGCTTGGGATAGCGCCCTTTCAAGTCTTTCTTCACCTCGGCATAGGTGGTACGCCAGAAGTTGGCCAGGTCCTGGGTCACTTGCACTGGCCGCCGCGCTGGCGACAACAGGTGCAGTTTCACCTGCTGACGACCCTGGGCAATGCGCGGGGTGTCGGCCAGGCCGAACAGTTCCTGCAGGCGCACGGCGAGGATCGGCGGGTGTTCGCTGTAGTCCAGGCGGATATTCGAGCCGGATGGCACCGCCAGATGCGCCGGCGCCCATTCATCCAGGCGCTGGGGCAAAGGCCAGGGCAGCAGATTGCGCAGGATCGACGACAAGTCCAGCGCGGCGAAGTGGCTCAGCCGAGAGACCTTGCCCAGATAGGGCTGCAGCCAGTCTTCCAGGGTCGCCAACAGTGCCTCGTCACCCAGGTCGGGCCATTCGCTTTGCCCTTCCTTGTCCAGGTCCAGCCGACGCAACAGCGCCACCCGCGCTTGCCATTGGCGCAGTTCCGGGGTCCAGGTCAGCAGGTTCAGGCCCTTCCGTCGCACCAGACCCAGCAGCGCCTTGGCGCGGGCTTCATCATCCAGGCCGGGCAACGGTTCGCGCGCCAGTACCAGTTCGCCGACCTTGGTCTGGCGTTCGGCACGCAACACCTGCTCGCGCTCGTCCCAGTCGAGGAGATCGACACGCTCGACCTGCTCGGCCAGCACGTCGTCGAGCAGCGCAGGCTCGAACTCGGCCGCAAGATAGATGCGCTCTTCGCGCTGGCCCTGTCGGCTGCCGAGGTCGGCGATCACCAGCCACGGGCACTTCATCAGCGCATCGACCTCGGCGAACAAGGCGGCGCGGCCGTTGGCCAAGCGATATTCAGCACCGCCCTCGCGCCGCTGCTGGGCGACTCGATCGGGGTAGGCCAACGCCAGCAGCGCGCCGAGCCAGCGGGGGTGATCGGGGTCGGCAACGGCTGCTCCGGGCTTGCCGCGCAGCAGGCCACGGTACTGGCGAGCGAGCTGCCGCGCGCGTTGCACGCCGCCCTGGCCGCCGCGGCTGGCCTTGCTTTCGCCGCTGACCAGCGCCAGACGGCTGTGCAGGTCGGCGCCGCCACCGCGCTGGATATCGCGTTCGCCAAGCAAAGCGGCGACATCGCAGGCCATCGTCGCCAGCCCCAGGTCCTGGCCACGCAGCAGCAGGTGGGCGATGCGTGGGTGAGCCGGCAGCTCGGCCATGGCCTGGCCGTGCTCGCTGAGGTTGTCGCGGCAGCCCGACTTGAACGCGCCCAGCCGCGCCAGCAGGTCCTGCGCCTGGGAGAAGGCTGCTGCCGGCGGCTGGTCGAGCCAGCACAACTGGTCAGGGCTAACCCCCCAGCGCGCCAACTGCAGGGCCAGGCCAGCGAGGTCGGCCTGGAGGATCTCGGCGCTGCCGTGGGCGGCCAGCTGGTCATGCTGGGCTTCGGACCACAGGCGGTAGCACACCCCGGGCTCCAGGCGCCCGGCCCGGCCGGCGCGCTGGGTGGCGCTGGCCCGGGAGATTCGCTGGGTGTCCAGGCGGGTCATGCCGCTCCCCGGATCAAAACGCGGCACGCGGGCCAGGCCGGCATCGATGACCACGCGCACGCCGTCGATGGTCAGGCTGGTTTCGGCAATGTTGGTGGCCAGCACCACCTTGCGCAGGCCTTTAGCCGGCGGGTCGATGGCGGCGCGCTGGGCATTGAGGTCCAGTTCGCCGTGCAGCGGGCACAGCAGCACGTCCGGCCGCTCACCCAGGGCATCCTGCAGGCTTTGATGCACGCGGCGAATCTCGGCCTGGCCGGGCAGGAACACCAGCACGCTGCCGGGCTGCTCGGCCAATGCCAGCAGCACGTTGTCCACAACCCGCGGCTCGATGAACTCGCCCGGCTGGAACGGCCGGCCCCAGCGGATATCCACCGGGTGCATGCGGCCTTCGCTGCTGACCACCGGCGCGTCGCCCAGCAGCCGCGACAGGCGCTCGCCTTCCAGGGTCGCCGACATCAGCAGGATTTTCAGTGCGGGGTCGTCACGCAGCAGTTCGCGGCCATTGAGGCTCAGCGCCAGGGCCAGGTCGGCATCGAGGCTGCGCTCATGAAACTCGTCGAAGATCAGCAGGCCCACACCTTCGAGTGCAGGGTCGGACTGCAGCCGGCGGGTGAGGATGCCTTCGGTGACCACTTCGATACGGGTGTTCGGACCGACCTTGCTGTCCAGACGGATGCGGTAGCCCACGGTTTCACCGACCTTTTCGCCCAGTTCGCTGGCCAGCCGCTCGGCTGCCGCCCGCGCAGCCAGGCGGCGCGGTTCGAGCATGAGGATGGTCTGCCCGGCCAGCCACGGCTCGTTGAGCAGCGCCAGCGGCACGCGAGTGGTCTTGCCCGCGCCGGGGGGCGCTTCGAGTACGGCTTCGTCGCGGTTTAGCAGGGCTTCGCGCAAGGCGGGCAAGACAGCATCGATCGGTAAAGAAATCATGGTGGTCCTCGAACAGTCTGGCGAGTATAACGGCGAACCCAGCCTGCTCTATCATGGTCTTAGCTTCAGGTGCTGGCGCTTCGCTTGCCCTGCTGAATACTTTTCGGAGATTTACATGCGCATCCCATCCCGCGTCATTGGTGGCGCCCTTGTCGTCACCCTGCTGACCCAACTGACGGCCTGCGGCACCATCTTCTATCCCGAACGCCGTGGCCAGATCGGCGGCAAGATCGACCCCGTGGTTGCCGCAATGGACGCCATCGGCATCCTGTTCTATGTGATCCCGGGCCTGATCGCCTTTGGCATCGACTTCGCCACGGGCGCCATCTACTACAAGGGCGGGCACACGGCCCAGGTCGACCCGGCAAAACTGCGTGACGCCGTCAGCCCGGATGGCAAGGTCGATAACCTCAAGCTGCAGGCCATTCTGGAAAGCGAACTGGGCCAGCGCCTGCCGCTGGATGACCCACGGCTGATCCAACACCGCGGCAGCGTCGAGCAGCTGGCGGCCCTGGGCCTGGTACCTGCGGCCTGATCTTTACAAGGACATCACCCTGGGCATGATTACCCCGGCCGAACACCAACGCCTGCTGCGCCTGGCCACCCGCGCTTCACTGGCGGTGGCCAGCATTCTGGTCATAAGCAAGGCCGTCGCCTGGTGGCTGAGTGGCTCGGTCAGCCTGCTGGCCGGGCTGACCGACTCGGCACTGGATGCCGTCGCCTCGTTCCTCAACCTGCTCGCCGTGCATTACGCCCTGCGCCCGGCCGATGACGACCATCGTTTCGGCCACGGCAAAGCCGAGGCCCTGGCCGGCATGGCCCAGGCCCTGTTCATCGGGGTCAGCGCGGTGTTGATCGGGGTGCAGGCTGTCGAGCGCCTGAAAGCACCCGAGCCGCTGGGTGACACGGCCATCGGCATCGCCGTGATGCTACTGTCGCTGGCGCTGACCGTGGCCTTGCTGGCACTGCAGCGCAAGGTCATTCGCCTGACCGGTTCCACTGCGGTGCGCGCAGACTCACTGCATTACCGCTCCGACCTGCTGCTCAACGGCAGCATCCTGCTCGCCCTGCTGCTGGCGCGCTTCGGCTGGCCGCAGCTGGATGCGCTGTTCGGTCTCGGCATCGCGTTCTACATCCTCTGGAGTGCCTTGCAGATTGCCCGCGAAAGCACGGCGATCCTGATGGACAAGGAATTGCCCGGTGACATTGGCGAAGGGATGATCGAACTGGTCCTGGGCATTCCCGGCGTGCAAGGCGTGCACGACCTGCGAACGCGGGTGTCGGGCAACCAGTGGTTCGTGCAACTGCACCTGGAACTGCCGGGACAACTGCCACTGATTGAGGCCCACGACCTGTGCGTGCAGGCTTCGGCAGTCATCCGCCAGCGTTATCCACGGGCGGATGTGATGGTGCATGCCGACCCGGTGTGAATCAGTTGACGCTATAGCCTCGGCCACTGAAGCAGGCACTCAGCGCCCGTCGGTAGTTGCTCGCCACTTCGACAGGTGGCGCATAGGGTGCCGTTGCCGGGTCAAAGCCTGACTGGCTCACCGCCCAGCGGTGGCACTGGTAGCGGTCCTGGTCCTGCTGCTCCTGCCCTTGGCCATACATCGGGTAGGCAATCACGTCGTAGCTGTTGCCGGCCGGGGCTGCCGCTGGCAACGGCGCCGGGGCCATGGCGGGCGGGTTGACCACGACATACTCCTGGCTGTCGGCCAGGTACTGGTAGTAGGTGTCGGCCACCAGGAAGAACAGTGCGCCGCCCAGCCACACTTCCCGCGCATAGGACGGCAGGTAGTTGACCCGCACGCCGTAAGGCGGGGTCACCACCACGTAGCTACCACCATGCGGGCGGTACCAGTAGCCACCGGAGTAGAAGTAATCATTGCCGCGGTACGGCACCTTCCAGTAGCGGTCCGGGAAGTGATCGATGGTATGCCCTGGGCGATACTGAGGCCCGGGGCCCCAGCCATTGCCGTGGCCATCCGGGCGCCCCTGCCAGTCGCCGCCGGGCCGTTGCCCTGGGCCGCCGGCTTGCCAGTGGCGGTTGTCGCCGTTGTGCCGGGGGATATCCTGGTAATAACCCTGCCGTGGGGACTGCGTCTGCTGCACTTCGCCACGGGAGTTGAGCGAGCGGCCGGGGCCACCCTCGTTGCCATGCCCTTCGCCACGCCCCTCATCCGGCCCTTCGGCCATGGCCCCGAAGCTGATGCTCAAACCCAGCAAACCAACACCTGCCAACTGCCAGATGCGCGACTTCATGTTGTTCCTCACGGTAAAGATTGCGGCATGCAGCCAGTCTACCGCGCCAGTGCCACGGGCAGATGAAATCGCGGACATGAAAAAAGGGAGGCCAGTGGCCTCCCTTTGAGAATTGTCGTCCGTGCTCGGCACTTGTGGCGCCGGCTCACCTCACAGCGTCTTCTGGAAGCTGTGTAGCCCGGGGGCCTGCAGATCCTGTTGGATGGCTGGCCGCGACCGCCCGCCTGGGGCGCGTCGCCGTGGACTGATGTCCGGGCAGTGATTCTGTAGGTAAAGATACGGGAGAGACTGCGGCAGAGGATTGCGAAGATTGCTCAGTTAAATAGCACTTGCGCAATTTTTAACCCTGGATCGATAATTCACCGCAATCCGAACAGAAAAGGCCTTTTCCATGAGCAAACTTGACCGCTACGACCTGAGCATTCTCGCCGAATTGCAGCGCGACGCGCGCATCTCCAACCAGGAGCTGGCCGAGCGCATCGGCCTGTCGCCATCGCCATGCTCGCGTCGGGTCAAGCAACTGGAAGACGACGGCTATATCTCGCGCCAGGTCGCCCTGCTCGATCGCAAGAAGCTCGGCCTGAGCCTGACCGCCTACGTGCTGATCGGCATGGACCGGCACACCCCGGAGCGCTTCGAAACCTTCGAAGCCGCCATCCGCAACCTGCCGCAGGTGCTCGAATGCAGCCTGGTCACCGGTATGGATGCCGACTACCAGCTCAAGGTGGTGGTGCCGGACATGGACCACTATCAGAAACTGCTGCTAGGCAGCCTGACCCGGATCGAAGGCGTGACCAGCGTGCGTTCGAGCTTCGTGCTCAACCAGGTCCTGGCAAGTACCGAGCTGCCATTGACCCACCTGCGCTAAACGCCCGCTCGCCCGCGTATAATCGCAAGCTCAGCCTGCCTGGAGAACACAGATGGATCCCGCCGTATTCGAAGAGTGGATGATGATCGTGCTGGTCACCGTACTGATCGGCTTCATGGGCTTCATCGTCTGGGACCTGGCGAAAAAGTCCAAGGCCGGGCGCTTTGGCACGATGATCCTGTTCTTCGTGCTCGGGCTGGGGGTGCTGGCATTCATCATCAAGAGCGTGGTGGTGGCGTTTCTCGAAGGGGTCTAGGCCGTTAGCGCGTGAGCTTGGGCGCTACTTCACGCCAACACCCCTGCTCCAGCCCATCCAGCGCCCAATCACCGATCCGCACCCGCACCAGGCGCAAGGTCGGCAAGCCCACTGCCGCAGTCATCCGCCGCACCTGGCGATTACGCCCCTCGCGAATCACCAGCTCCAGCCAGCTGGTCGGCACGCTCTTGCGAAAACGTACCGGCGGATTGCGCGGCCATAGCTCGGGCTCGTCGAGGCGCCGGGCTTCAGCAGGCAAGGTTGGACCGTCATTGAGCTCCACACCATCGCGCAATCGCTGGATCTGTTCGTCGCTCGGTTCGCCTTCCACCTGCACCCAGTAGGTCTTGGGCAATTTGTGCTTCGGATCGGCAATGCGCGCCTGCAGCCCGCCATCGTTGGTCAGCAGCAACAAGCCTTCGCTGTCACGGTCGAGCCGCCCGGCCGGGTAGATGCCTGGGATGTCGATGAAATCCTTGAGCGTCGCCCGCCCTTCTCCGTCGCTGAACTGGGTCAGCACGTCGAATGGCTTGTTGAACAGGATCAGGCGTGGCTCGGCCGGTGGCGCCTTGGCCTGGCGACGGGGGCCGGCAGGCCGCGCCTGGGGGCGGCGCGGCTTGGAACGGGGTGGCAGTGGCATGGATCCTCAGCGGAACGGCGGCTCATCGAAGCTGCGCAGTTTACGCGAGTGCAACGAATTGAGCTCGGTGCGCAGCAGGTCGAGGGCGGCGATGCCGATCTTCAGGTGCTGGCTGACCGCACGGTTGTAGAAGGCGTTGGCCGAACCCGGCAGCTTGATTTCGCTGTGCAGCGGCTTGTCGGAAACACACAGCAAGGTGCCGTACGGCACCCGAAGGCGATAACCCTGGGCAGCGATGGTGCCGCTTTCCATGTCCACCGCCACGGCACGCGACAGGTTGATCAATGGTCGCTCCTGGGCCCAGCGCAACTCCCAGTTACGGTCGTCGTAGGTCAGCACGGTGCCGGTGCGCAGGCGCTTCTTCAGTTCTTCGCCACGCTCGCCGGTCACCTGTGCCGCAGCCTCCTGCAGCGCCAGCTGCACTTCGGCCAGGGCCGGAATCGGAATGTTCGGCGGCACCACACGGTCGAGAATGCCATCGCGGCGCATGTAGGCGTGGGCCAGGACATAGTCGCCGATGGTCTGCGACTGACGCAGGCCACCGCAGTGACCGATCATCAGCCAGCAGTGCGGGCGCAGCACCGCCAGGTGGTCGGTGATGTTCTTGGCGTTGGACGGGCCGACGCCGATGTTGACCAGGGTCACGCCATCACCGTCGCCCGCGATCAGGTGGTAGGCCGGCATCTGGTAGCGGTGCCAGACCACGCTGGCCACCAGAGCCTGGGTTTCACCATGGTCCATGCCCTTCTCGATCACCACGTTACCCGGTAGCACCATGCGCACGAAGCGCGGGTCTTCGCGTAGCTGCTCGAGGCCGTGGCTGATGAACTGATCGACATAACGGTGGTAGTTGGTCAACAGGATCCACGGCTGCACGTGGCGCCAGTCGCTGCCGGTGTAGTGCACCAGGCGGCGCAGCGAGAAGTCCACGCGGGCGGCATCGAACAGCGCCAGCGGCAGGGTTTCGGCATTGCCCCAGTCGTACAGGCCATCGGCAATGTTGTCGGTGGCTGCCGACAGGTCGGTGCTGGGGAACACCCGCGCAAGTTCCGCGGCGGTGATGCCGCTGCCGGCCAGCTCATCGCCCTGGTCGACCACATAGGGGTACGGGATGTTCTGCTCGCTGACGCCGACTTCCACGGTCACCGTGTAGTCATGCATCAGCGGGCGCAGCTGCTCCAGCAGGTAACCGCGGAATGCCGCAGGCTGGGTGACGGTGACGCTGTAGGTGCCCGCCACCTGGACCTTGGCATAGGCGCGGGTGGTAGCGGCCACTTCGCCGTGGCTGTAGTAGGTCAGGCGCAGTGCCGGGTAGCGGTACAAGGCGCGCTCGTCGGCACTTGGCTCGGTACGGTCCTTCAGGTAACGCTTGAGGGCCTGGCTCAGGGCCCCGGTGGCCTGTTCATGCAAGGCCGCCAGACGGTCGACGGCCTGTTCGGGAGTATCAACGACTACAAAAGCTTGGCTCACACTGGGCTTCCTGTCTGGACATGCATGTCAGCCATCTTGCCTGCCTTTGTTACTAAATACATCCCCGGTGGTCAGCCGTCGTCTTCAACTTGGCAAGGCCGGTGTCGCCCGCGCCACCAGTGCCTCGACATCGATGCCACGCGGCAATGCGCCATACACCCGCCCTCCACCGCTCAACCGGCTACCGATGAACGCATCGCTGACCACGGCATTGCCCGCCTCCAGCAGCAGCTTGGCCTGCAACGCCAGGGCAATGTCCTCGGTCAACTGCCGTGCCCGGTACTGGATATCGCTGGTATCGGCGAACGCCCCCTTGAGGTTGCCGATATGTGCGGCCAGGCGCGGGTCGCCATGCCCGTCGCCCAGCTCGGCGAACAGCGCATCGAGCACCCCCGGCTCCTTGGACAACGCCCGCAACACGTCCAGGCATTGCACGTTGCCAGAACCTTCCCAGGTCGAGTTGACCGGCGCTTCGCGGTACAACCGCGGCAGGATGCTGTCTTCGACATAACCAGCACCGCCCAGGCACTCGGCGGCCTCGTTGATCATGGCCGGCGCCCGCTTGCAGATCCAGTACTTGCCCACCGCCGTGACCAACCGCGCGAAATGAGCCTGCTGCGGGTCGTCGAGCTGCTCCAGTGCCTGCCCCATGCGCAGGCTCAGGGCCAACGCGGCCTCGCTTTCCAGCGCCAGGTCGGCGAGCACGTTCTGCATCAGCGGTTGTTCGCTCAGCACCCGGCCGCCGACCTTGCGATAGGCGCAGTGGTGTGCGGCCTGGGTCAGCGCCTGGCGCATCAGCGCGCTGGAGCCGACCATGCAGTCGAAGCGGGTCATGGCCACCATCTCGATGATGGTCGGCACGCCGCGCCCTTCTTCGCCCACCATCCACGCCAAGGCACCGCGAAACTCGACTTCACTGGAGGCGTTGGAGCTGTTGCCCAGCTTGTTCTTCAGGCGCTGGATGTAGAACTGGTTGCGGCTGTCGTCGGGCCGATGGCGCGGCAGCAGGAAGCAGCTCAGGCCCTTGTCGGTCTGCGCCAGGGTCAGGAAGGCGTCGCACATCGGTGCCGAGCAGAACCACTTGTGCCCGACCAGTTCGTAGGCCTGCCCCGGGCCGGGGCTGCCGACCGGGTAAGCACGGGTGGTATTGGCGCGCACGTCGGTGCCGCCCTGCTTCTCGGTCATGGCCATGCCCAGGGTCACGCCGGCCTTGTGGCGGTCACCAACGTTACGCGGGTCGTAATCACGGGCGAGTATCTTCGGTAGCCAGTATTCGGCCAGCTCGGGCTGCAAGCGCAATGCCGGCACGGCGGCGAAGGTCATGGTCAGCGGGCAGCCGGTACCGGCTTCTGCCTGGCTGTGCAGGTAGGTCATCGACGCCCGCGCCACGTGGGCCCCGGGGCGAGGTTCAGCCCAGGGCAACGATGGCAGGCCGTGTTCGACGGCAGTGCGCATCAGCTCGTGGTAGGCGGGGTGGAACTCGACCAGGTCGATGCGATGGCCGTAGCGGTCATGGCTGCTGAATTCCGGCTTGTGCGCATTGGCCAGGAAGCCTGCGGCCATCAGCGGGCCGCCGGCCAAGGCACCATAGGCGTCGATCCGCGCTTCGGCCCAACCGGCCCCGAAACGCCGCGACCACTCCTGCAGCGGCAGGTCGAGACGGTACAGGTTGGCACCGTCGAGCGACGGTGGCTGGTTGGTGACTTCGTGGGTTTCAGCGTACTGGTGCAGGTTCATCGGGAGCTCCTGGATCCGGGCATGCCTGAAAGGCCCAGTGAAGCACTCCCTGCGGGTCAGTCAAAGTGACAATAATGACTAAACATGTGGTGGGTAGCCCTGATAAAGCACCTTGAATCAGAATCGAGTAGCCCCCGAAACCACCCTCCCAGGCGGCATCTGAACCTGGGCAATCGCCACATTCAAGGTCAGCTCGAAGCGGCTGCCCAACCCCCGCGTCGACTCATGGGACAGCTTGGCGTCAAGCAGTTCGGCCAATTGCCGGCAGATCGACAAGCCAATACCGAGCCCGCCATAGCGCCGGGTCATCGAGCCATCGACCTGGAAGAAACGCTGATAAAGAATCGCCTGGTCCAGGTCATCGAAACCGATGCCGCTGTCGCTGATGGTGAAGGTCAGCGCCAGGCTGTCGGGGCCAAGGCGGCGACCGCGAACTTGCATCATCACCCCACCGTGATGGGTGAACTTCAGGCCGTTGTCCACCAGGCAGCCCAGGCAGCGGGCCACTTTCTGCGCATCGCCCAGCAACTCGTCCGGCAGCTCGGCGGGGATGTCCAGGCTCAGGTACAAACCCTTGCCCAGGGCTGTTCCGGCATAGCCGGCACGCAGGTCCTGCAGCGTTCGGCGCAAGCTGAACGGCAGTGCCTGCAGGCGCATGCGGCCGGCCTGCAGTTCGGTCAAGGTAAGAATGTCGTCGACCATGTCCATCATGTCCTGGGCCGAGCCGACCGCCGTGCGGTGGTACTGGGCCATCTCGGCACTCATGGGCAGCGTGTGCATCAGCTCCAGCGAGCCGATCACGCCATTCATCGGTGTGCGCAGTTCGTGGGTCACGGTGGCGAGGAATTCGTCCTTCAGGTGATTGCTCCTGGCCAGTTGCTGGTTCATCTGCTCCAGCGCCTCGCCGGTATCACGCAGGGTCTGCGCCTGCTGTTCGCGCATGCTGTTGATACGGTCGGCCAATGCCAGTGACAGCAACGCCACTTCCAGCGCCGACCCCAGCTGGCTGGAATACATGGTGATGAACAGGTTGGGCAGGTAACCCAGCACCATCAGGGTATTGACCAGCCCACCTAGCAGGAACGCCGTCCAGGCGATGATGAACCAGCGCGCCACGCGCAGGCCGCGCACCCAGGCATACAACCCGGCGGCAAAGATGCTCACAGTGAACAGCAGGGCCAGCACCGTGGCCATGCGCAAGGCGATGCCGTAGCGCATGCTCACCGACAACACCATCACCAGCACGCCACCGAGCATCAATAGCTGCAACAGCCGGTCAAAACTGCGGCTGATCTTGCCCAACTGCAGAAAGTGACGCGCGAACTGGCAACCGAACAGGCCCGCAGCGCCAATGAACAGCGGCGTCGCGGCGTTGGCCCACCACGGGCTGTCCGGCCAGAAGTAGGCAACCCCTGCCCCGTTCACCGACACCTGATACAAGCCGAACGAGGCAATGTAGAGGATGTAGTAGAGGTAACTGACGTCTCGCACGCTGAGGTAGATGAACAGGTTGTACACCGCCATCACCAGCAGCACGCCGTAGATCATGCCCAGCACATAGAGGCGGGTCGGCTGGTCTTCCATGTAGGCTTCGGCGGACCACAATGCCAGTGGTGCCTGCACCGAACCCTGACTGTGCAGGCGCAGGTAGGCGGTAGTCGACTGCCCGGGTTGCAGTGGCAGTTCGAACAGGTAATTGTTCTGGCGGATCTGTCGGCTTTCGTAGGGCAAGGCGTCGCCGGTACGCTGGGCCAGGCGGAACTGGCCATCGCTGCCTGGCAGGTACAGCTCGATATGGTCCATGGGGGGATATGCCAGCTCCAGTAACCACTGGCGCGGCTGTGCTTTGGCAGAAGCCACATACTGCAGATCGACCTTGAGCCAGAACACCGAAGTCGAGTAACCGGCGTTCAGCACGTCCTGGTGATGCGTGCGGAAACGGCTGGCAAAGATAGGCGCGCTGACCTGGGCAATGCTCGCGCTGCCATCACGGTCCTCGTAGACCTGCATGATCTTGCCCAATGGAAGATGCCGGGTCGCCTCGTCGATTTCGACGGCTCCGGCCAGCACGGGCAACCAGCCCAGAAGCACAATCAGCAAATAGCGCATACAGCCCCAGCATGGCCTGTCCGGTCGCGTCGCGATGGCCTCCGATCCTTTTGAGACGACGAAATCCGGCAGAGCCCGTTTGTCGAGTTATCCGAGCACTCTAGCATAGCTTTCAACGCTGGCCACGGGCCACTCCAATTTTCAATTGAATAGCTCTAGAACAATGCTTTCAGAGCCATAGAACGGATAAATCTGACCACTCGATCAACAAATCTCGTTTGTAGGACGATCCGCGCAAATGGGTTTGGTGGTAAGCTCGCCGACCATGAATACCTACAGCTCCCGCCCCGTTGTCCTCTGTCTCTCCGGCCACGACCCAAGTGGCGGCGCCGGCTTGCAGGCAGATATCGAAGCCCTGATCGCCCAAGGCTGTCACGCCGCGCCTACCGTGACCGCCCTGACCGTGCAGGATACCGTCAACGTTTCCGACTTCCGCGTGCTCGACCGCGAGTGGGTCCTGGCCCAGGCCAATGCCGTGCTGGCCGACTCCACGGTCGCTGCGGTCAAGCTGGGCATGCTCGGCTCGATCGATATGGTCGACACCGTCGCCGAACTGCTCAGTGCCCACCCGCACCTGCCGCTGGTCTGCGACCCGGTGCTGCGAGCCGGTGGCGGTGGCCGCCTGGGCAAGGACGAAGTCGGCTATGCCCTTCGCGAACGCCTGCTGCCGCTAGCGACCATCGCCACGCCAAACCTGCCAGAAGCGCGCATCCTGGCCGAACTCCCTGAAGGCACTGCCGACGAGTGTGCCGAAAAACTGTTGCCGTTCTGCAAAAACCTGCTGATTACCGGTGGTCACGGCGACGAGGACGAAATCCACAATCGCCTGTACAGCCGCGACGGCCAGAGCCACACCTGGACCTGCCAGCGTCTGCCGGGCAGCTACCACGGTTCGGGCTGCACCCTGGCCAGCGCCCTGGCCGGTCGCCTGGCCCTTGGCGAGCAGCTGCAAAGCGCGGTGAAAAGTGCCCTGGATTACACCTGGCGCACCCTGCGCGACGCCGAACAGCTGGGCAAGGGCCAGTACGTCCCGCGCCGCCTGCCCCTGGATTTCTGCTCCTGATACGAGGCTTTCAATGAAGCTACGCGGTCTGTACGCAATCACCGACAGCCAGCTGCTCGCCGGCCGTTTCCTGTCCCACGTCGAAGCCGCGCTGGAAGGCGGTGTGTGCCTGCTGCAGTACCGCGACAAGAGCGATGACGCTGCCCGCCGCCTGCGTGAGGCCGAGGCGCTGATGAAGCTTTGCGAGCGCTACGGCACCCAGTTGCTCATCAACGACGACGCCGAACTGGCCGCACGCCTGGGCGTCGGTGTGCACCTGGGCCAGACCGACGGCCCGCTGACGCCGGCGCGCGCCCTGCTCGGCCGCCAGGCGATCATCGGCTCCACCTGCCACGCCAGCCTCGAGCTGGCCGCCCAGGCTGCCAGCGAAGGCGCCAGCTACGTGGCCTTTGGTCGCTTTTTCAATTCTGTCACCAAGCCCGGTGCGCCGGCTGCCAACGTCGATCTGCTGGAGCAGGCCCGCGCCCAGGTGAAACTGCCGATCGCCGTGATCGGTGGCATCACCCTCGACAACGCCGCCCCGCTGATCGCCCATGGCGCCGATCTGCTGGCGGTGATCCACGGCCTGTTCGGTGCCGACAGCGCGCAGGAAGTCACCCGCCGCGCCCGCGCCTTCAACGCCCTGTTCGCTTCCTGATTTCGAGAGAAGATCCCATGTCCCGTTCCGAAGCCCTGTTCGCCCAAGCCCAGAAGCACATCCCTGGCGGCGTCAACTCGCCGGTCCGCGCTTTCAAGAGCGTCGGCGGCACCCCACTGTTCTTCAAGCATGCCGAAGGCGCCTACGTCGTCGACGAAGATGACAAGCGCTATGTCGACTATGTTGGCTCGTGGGGCCCGATGATCCTCGGCCACGGCCACCCTGACGTGCTCGATGCGGTACGCCGCCAGCTGGAGCACGGCCTGTCCTACGGCGCACCGACTGCGATGGAAACCGAGATGGCCGACCTGGTCTGCTCGCTGGTGCCGTCGATGGAAATGGTGCGCATGGTCAGCTCCGGCACCGAAGCGACCATGAGCGCCATCCGCCTGGCCCGTGGCTACACTGGCCGTGACGCCATCATCAAGTTCGAAGGCTGCTACCACGGCCACTCCGACAGCCTGCTGGTCAAGGCCGGTTCCGGCCTGCTGACCCAAGGCGTGCCGAGCTCGGCAGGCGTACCGGCAGACTTCGCCAAGCACACCCTGACCCTGCCGTTCAACGACATCGCTGCGGTCGAGAAGACCCTCGCCGAAGTCGGTCAGACCGTGGCCTGCATCATCGTCGAACCAGTGGCCGGCAACATGAACTGCGTGCCGCCGGCGCCAGGCTTCCTCGAAGGCCTGCGCGAGCAGTGCGACAAGCACGGCGTGGTACTGATCTTCGACGAAGTGATGACCGGTTTCCGCGTCTCGCTCGGCGGTGCCCAGGGTCACTACGGGATCAAGCCGGACCTGTCGACCTTCGGCAAGATCGTCGGCGGCGGCATGCCGGTCGGCTGCTTCGGTGGCAAACGCGAAATCATGGGCTGCATCGCCCCGCTGGGCCCGGTCTACCAGGCCGGCACCCTGTCGGGCAACCCGCTGGCCATGGCCGCCGGCCTGACCACCCTGAGGCTGATCAGCCGCCCAGGCTTCCATGACGAACTGACCGACTTCACCACCCGTATGCTCGATGGCCTGCAGCAGCGTGCCGATGCCGCGGGCGTACCGTTCGTCACCACTCAGGCGGGCGCCATGTTCGGCCTGTACTTCAGTGGTGCCGACGACATCGTCACCTTCGACGATGTGATGGCCAGCGATGCCGAACGCTTCAAGCGGTTCTTCCACCTGATGCTCGACGGTGGCGTGTACCTGGCGCCAAGTGCGTTCGAGGCGGGCTTCACGTCGATCGCTCACGGTGAGAAAGAGCTGCAGATCACCCTGGATGCGGCCGAAAAAGCCTTTGCCGCGCTGAAGTGATTGGTCGCCTGCACCGGCCTCTGTGGGAGCGGGCTTGCCCGCGAAGAGGCCGGTACAGGCAATAAATCCTCATGCACAATCAGTTATCTTCTCCACCCAGACAGTTTTTCGCGTAAAACTTTGTAAGGTTGGCGCTGCTTATCCCATAATGTGCCACCAGAGACATTGGCCGCAGCTTTGCAGAGGTAAGTCGATCCCCATGAACCGCACCGGCCGCGCCCTGACCTTGGGCTGCCTGTTGCTTCTTCAGCCCCTGCTGGCTATGGCGGAGGGCGGTAACTCGTTGCTGATTCCGGCAACGGGGCGCTGCACGCTCAATGTTCAGCCAGAAGACCTGCAGAACGCGCTGAAAGCCTGCGAGGAAACAGCGGCGACCGGGGACGCCCAGGCACAGTTCGAGCTGGGCGAGTACTACTACACGCTGACGCCGAAAAACCTGAAAAAGGCCCTGGACTGGTTCGAAAAGGCCTCGCTGCAAGGCCACGCCGAAGCCCAATACCGCCTTGGCGCCATGTTCTTCCATGGCGAAGGGGTCAAGGCCAACAACGTGCAGGCCTATATCCTGCTGAAGATGGCCGCGGTCAACGGCGCCGAGGATGCGCTGGACATGGCCGACGAAGTGACCGAGCAGATGCCTCGCGACGAGCTTGAGCACGCCACCCAGGTGCTCGGCCAGATCTTCCGCAAATACCTGCTGGAACTGCAGAACGCCGAAGGGCGCACGCCGTTCTCGCCACTCCCCTGACCCTTACTTCTCCGGCATCGGCATGGGGAACGGCATCACGTTGCCACTGGCCCTGGCCTCGCTGATCTTGGCCGTGCCCAGGCGCTCCACCTCGTCGATGCGCACGATCGAATGCATCGGCACGAAACTGCGGATCACCCCTTCGAACTGATTCTTCAGTTTCTCTTCGCTCGGGTCGACCACGACCTGGGTACGCTCGCCGAAAACGAACTCTTCGATTTCCAGAAAGCCCCACAGGTCGCTCTGGTAGATCTGCTTGGCATACATCTCGAAGACCTGCCCCTGGTTGAGGAAGATCACTTTATAGACGGCGGGTTCGCGTTTGCTCATGTTCGGCGGGATAACACATGCGTAAGAAAAGGCGCGCATCATAGCAGAGCAGGCCCAGCCCCGCGCAGGTACACGGCCTGTAGCAACCCTTGATCGTTTCAGTGCTTTCGCCACTGCCCTTCAAGGGTTATTCTTGAGTTCACATTCATTGCCGTCGAGCGGCTAAAAACGACCTTGAACGCACCCATACAACCTCATCGCTTCATCCTCGAACCCTTCGAGGCCCACCGTTTCGCCAACTTGTGCGGCCAGTTCGACGAGCACCTGCGCCTGATCGAACAACGCCTGGCTATCGAAATCCGCAACCGCGGCAACCAATTCGAGCTGATCGGCGAACCCAAGACCACTTCCGCTGCCGAGCAACTGCTGCGCCGTCTCTATCGCGAGACCAAGGCGAATGACCTGTCGCCGGAAACCGTGCACCTGTACCTGCAGGAATCGACGGTGGAGAACATCGACAACCCGGCGGTCAACGAGGTCAGCGTCTCGCTGCGCACGCGCAAGGGCAATATCCGCCCGCGCGGTGTCAACCAGCAGCGCTACGTCAAGGAAATCCTCGGCAACGATATCAACTTCGGCATCGGCCCGGCCGGTACAGGCAAGACTTACCTTGCCGTCGCCTGCGCCGTCGATGCCCTGGAGCGCGAGCAGGTGCGCCGCATCCTGCTGGTACGCCCGGCGGTCGAGGCGGGCGAAAAGCTCGGCTTCCTGCCTGGCGACCTGGCCCAGAAGATCGACCCGTACCTGCGCCCGCTGTACGACGCACTGTACGAAATGCTCGGCTTCGAGCACGTGGCCAAGCTGATCGAGCGCCAGGTGATCGAGATCGCCCCGCTGGCCTACATGCGCGGCCGCACCCTGAACAACAGCTTCATCATCCTCGACGAGAGCCAGAACACCACGCTCGAGCAGATGAAGATGTTCCTCACCCGTATCGGCTTCGGCTCGACTGCGGTGATCACCGGTGACATCACCCAGGTCGACCTGCCCCGCGGCACCAAGTCGGGCCTGGCCCACGTGATCGAAGTGCTCAAGGACGTACCGGGGATCAGTTTTACCCACTTCCAACCCAAAGATGTGGTTCGTCACCCACTGGTGCAACGTATCGTCGAGGCCTACGACCGCTTCGAAGCGCGCCAGGCCAAGCCCGAGGTCCCCGGCAAAGATGCTTGAACTTGACCTGCAACGGGCCACGGATGCTGCCGCCCCGGATGACGCCGCCTTCCGCCGCTGGTGTGAACTGGCCCTGCGCCAGCGTACCGCCGATTCGGAAATGACCATTCGTCTGGTCGACGAAGCCGAAGGCCGCGAACTCAATCACACCTACCGGCACAAGGACTACGCGACCAATGTGCTGTCGTTCCCGGCCGACGTGCCCGATGACCTGCTCGATATCCCGCTGCTGGGCGACCTGGTGATCTGCGTGCCGGTGGTCGAGCGCGAGGCGGCCGAACAGGGCAAGTCACTGGAAGCGCACTGGGCGCATCTGGTCATCCACGGCTGCCTGCACCTGCTCGGCTACGACCACATCGAGGACGATGAGGCCGAAGAGATGGAAGCACTGGAACGGGATTTGCTGGCAGAACTGGGTCACCCTGACCCGTACGCCGACGATGAAAACGAACCTCTCACACACTGATACACGAAGGATCACGAGAACCGCCATGAGCGAAGATCGATCGAGCAACGGGCAGAAGTCCTGGCTGGGTAAACTGACCCAGGCTTTTGCCCATGAGCCGAAAAACCGCCAGGAACTCCTTGAGCTGCTGCGCGAAGCCCATCAGAACAAGCTGCTCGACAGCGAAGCGCTGACCATTGTCGAAGGTGCCATCCAGGTCGCTGACCTGCAGGTACGCGACATCATGGTCCCGCGTTCGCAGATGATCAGCATCAAGGCGACCCAATCGCCGCGCGAGTTCCTCCCGGCCGTCATCGACGCCGCCCATTCGCGCTACCCGGTGATCGGCGAAAGCCATGACGATGTGCTCGGGATCCTGCTGGCCAAGGACCTGCTGCCGCTGATCCTCAAGGAGAACGGCGACAGCTTCAACATCAAGGACCTGCTGCGGCCGGCCACCTTCGTGCCCGAGTCCAAGCGCCTGAACGTGCTGCTGCGCGAATTCCGCGCCAACCACAACCACATGGCCATCGTCATCGACGAGTACGGCGGTGTGGCGGGCCTGGTGACCATCGAGGACGTGCTGGAACAGATCGTCGGTGACATCGAGGACGAGCACGACGTCGAGGAAGACAGCTACATCAAGCCACTGCCCAGCGGCGACTTCCTGGTCAAAGCGCTGACCCCGATTGACAACTTCAACGAGTTCTTCGACAGCGAGTTCTCGGATGACGAATTCGACACCGTCGGCGGCCTGGTGATGAGCGCCTTCGGCCACCTGCCCAAGCGCAACGAGACCACCGAGATCGGCGCCTACAAGTTCCGTATTCTCAATGCCGACAGCCGGCGGATACACTTGCTGCGCCTGACCCCGATCACCCGCTAAGGACAAACATGCGTTGGATCACCCGCCCCGGCTGGCCCGGTAACCTGCTGGCCCTGGCGGCCGGTGCATCGACCCTCCTGGCCCTGGCGCCGTTCGACATCTGGCCGCTGGCCCTGCTGTCCATCGCCCTGCTCTACCTTGGCCTGCGCGAGCTCAGCCCGCGCCAGGCCATGTGGCGTGGCTGGTGGTTCGGCTTTGGCCTCTACGGCGCCGGCACCTGGTGGATCTACGTCAGCATGAACACCTACGGCGGCGCCTCGCCGCTGTTGGCGATCGTGTTGCTGCTGGCATTCTTCGCCGCCCTCGCCTGGTTCTTCGCCCTCCCCACCTGGCTGTGGGCGCGCTGGCTCAGGCGCAACGAGGCGCCCCTGGCCGACGCCCTGTGCTTCGCTGCCTTGTGGCTGCTGCAGGAGGCCTTCCGTGGCTGGTTCCTTACCGGCTTCCCTTGGCTGTACGCGGGTTACAGCCAGCTCGATGGCCCGCTGGCGGGCCTTGCGCCGCTGGGTGGCGTGTGGCTGATTTCCTTCGTCCTGGCGCTGAGTGCCGCGCTGTTGTGCAACCTGCACCGCTTGCGCGAACGCCCGTCGTTCCTGGCCATCGGCGCAGTACTGCTGCTGGCGCCGTGGGTGATCGGCATGGCCCTGAAGGACCATGCCTGGACCAAGCCAGCCGGTGACCCACTCAAGGTTGCCGCCCTGCAGGGCAACGTCGAGCAAGACCTGAAATGGGACCCGGCGCACATCGACGCGCAGCTGGCGCTGTACCGCGACATGAGCTTCAGCTCCAAGCCGGTTGACCTCCTGGTGTGGCCGGAAACCGCCGTGCCGGTGCTCAAGGACCAGGCCCAAGGCTATATCGATGTGATGGGCCGCTTTGCCGCCGACCGGCACTCGGCGCTGATCACCGGCGTGCCGGTGCGTGAAGTGGTGCATCACCAGCGCCGCTTCTACAACGGTGTCACGGTTACCGGCGAAGGCGACGGTACCTACCTCAAGCAGAAACTGGTGCCGTTTGGCGAATATGTGCCCTTGCAGGACCTGCTTCGCGGCGCGATCGAGTTCTTCAACCTGCCGATGTCGGACTTTGCCCGCGGCCCTGCGGACCAGACACTGCTGCAGGCCAAGGGCTACCAGATTGCGCCGTTCATCTGCTACGAGGTGGTCTACCCCGAGTTCGCTGCAGGCCTGGCAGCACGCAGCGACCTGCTGCTGACCATCAGTAACGACACCTGGTTCGGCACATCGATCGGCCCGCTGCAGCACCTGCAGATGGCACAGATGCGTGCGCTGGAGGCCGGCCGCTGGATGATCCGTGCCACCAACAATGGCGTGACCGCACTGATCGACCCGTTTGGCAGGATTACCGCTGAAGTGCCGCAATTCCAGCGGGCGGTGCTGTATGGCGAAGTGGTGCCGATGCAGCAGCTGACGCCTTACCTGCAGTGGCGTTCCTGGCCGCTGGCCATTCTGTGTGTACTGTTGCTGGGTTGGGCGCTGCTGGCGGGCCGTATTGCCAAGACAGTCTGATTCCGCCTGCACTGGCCTCTTCGCGGGCACGCCCGCTCCCACAGGGTTTCGCGTTCCCATGTGGCAGCGGGCGTGCCCGCGAAGAGGCCGGCACTGGCGACACAAGGTTCAGTAGAACAATCGATACCCCGCCAACCCCGCCGCTTCATTGAGCAACTGCCCGCTCTGCCACATGGCCCGGCTCTCGGGCAGCAACCCAGCGAACGGCCGTGCATGATCGCGCCCCAGGAACCCCACCGGTGCCGGCACCACCTCGAACCCGGCCCGCTCGAAGCTCCAGCGTGAACGCTGCATGTGCCACGCCTGGGTCACCACCACCACGCGGCGTATTCCCAGCGGCTGCAACACCTTGGCGCTCAGCTGGGCGTTCTCCCAGGTGGTGCGACTGGCCTCTTCCTTCCATTTCACCTCGACGGCGAAATCCTCGCGCAGGCGATCCGCCATCAGCTGTGCTTCGCTAGGCGGCGTACCGTAATGCAAGCCACCGCTGGTCAGCACCGGCAGCCCCGAGGCTTTCGCCAGCCGAGCAGCAAAACGCATGCGCTCAAGGGCCGTCGCCGTGGGCTGGTCATCACCGCCCCAGGCCGGGTCACCGCGTTCGCGCCCAGCGCCAAGCACGACGATGGCGTCCGCCCTGCTCGCCAGCCCGGCCCAATCAGCTGTCGCCAGCGGCGGCTCGGTTTCCAGCAGGCGGGCAGACTCCTGCACCACCAGTGGCAAGCTCATCAGCCACAGGCCTCCCAGTCCCACGGCAAAACACAGCGCCGCCAGCCGCGGCCGCCGGCTGCGCAACCACCACGCCGCGAGCAGCAGCAGAAACAGGACGCCAGGCGGCATCAGCCATTGCTTGATGAAGAACCGGATCGGCATTAACACACCTCCATGGAAGGTGTGCAGCCTATAGAGGATCGACGCCGGTCAACAAGTCCGGGCCGGCGTCGATCATGGGAAGTGTGTTGAAGAACCGGCGCGCGATAGCCCGCGCCTGGCGTCCTGAACGGCTAGCGATGTGGCAGCGTCCTGGATCTCGCCGAATTGGCGGGGCGTTTCTTGTCCTTGAGCCAGATAATCTTGGCCGTTGCCGGTTCCGCTTGCGGGAATGTACCGGCGCAGGCACTGCGGCGTTCCGGGAGGGACTCCAGGTAAGCCTTGATCACTTCGAACTCTGCATGGCTCAAGCCACGCAACTCCAGCTCGGCTGGCATCTCGTCGCGTAATCTTACCGAGGTCCTGGCGACTTCCAGTGCCAGGCCAAGACGGTCGATCAGGCGTTCGTAAAGCTCCGGTTTGCTTGCGGGTAGCTGCGTCTCTCCCATCCGTTCACCTCATTGAAGATAAAGATTATCTCCCCCCACACCTGAGCTTAGCGTCGCTGCAAAAAGCAGCCGGATGCCGCGACCAGCGGGCATTCGCAATCAAGGTTTCCCACGATGCGCGGCGCTGCTGTATGCTACGGCGTTCACTCTAAAACGACACCGGAGTGCCGGACGCAGCGAGGTTCCGCTGCCTGGAACAAGGTCTCTTCTCTCTCAGCAAAAAGTAGCCATGCACGAACAATACACGCCCCGTGATATCGAAGCCGCCGCCCAGAACTTCTGGGACGAGCAACAATCGTTCGCTGTTACCGAACAGCCAGGCAAGGACACGTACTACTGCCTGTCGATGTTCCCGTACCCGAGCGGCAAGCTACACATGGGCCACGTGCGCAACTACACCATCGGTGACGTGATTGCCCGCTACCAGCGCATGCTGGGCAAGAACGTCCTGCAGCCGATGGGCTGGGACGCCTTCGGCATGCCTGCGGAAAACGCGGCGATGAAAAACAACGTCGCCCCGGCCAAGTGGACGTACGAAAACATCGACTACATGAAGTCCCAGCTCAAGAGCCTGGGCCTGGCCATCGACTGGGCGCGTGAAGTCACCACCTGCAAGCCGGACTACTACCGCTGGGAACAGTGGCTGTTCACCCGCCTGTTCGAGAAAGGCATCATCTACCGCAAGAACGGGACCGTGAACTGGGACCCGGCCGACCAGACCGTACTGGCCAACGAGCAGGTCATCGACGGCCGTGGCTGGCGTTCGGGCGCGCTGATCGAGAAGCGCGAAATCCCGATGTACTACTTCCGCATCACCGACTACGCCGACGAGCTGCTGGAAAGCCTCGACGAGCTGCCGGGCTGGCCTGAGCAGGTCAAGACCATGCAGCGCAACTGGATCGGCAAGTCGCGCGGCATGGAAGTACAGTTCCCGTTCGACCAGGCCAGCATTGGCCACGAAGGCACCCTGAAAGTCTTCACCACCCGTCCGGACACCCTGATGGGCGCCACCTACGTCGCCGTTGCCGCCGAGCACCCGCTGGCCACCCAGGCCGCCCAGGGCAATCCGGCGCTGCAGGCGTTCATCGACGAATGCAAGAGCGGCAGCGTCGCCGAGGCCGACATGGCCACCCAGGAGAAGAAGGGCATGCCCACTTCCCTGTTCGTCGAGCACCCGCTGACCGGCGAGAAGCTGCCGGTGTGGGTCGCCAACTACGTGCTGATGCACTACGGCGACGGCGCCGTGATGGCGGTGCCGGCCCACGATGAGCGCGACTTCGAGTTCGCCCACAAGTACAACCTGCCGGTCAAGGCCGTGGTGCGCACCAGCGCTGGCGATGACGTCGGCAGCGAGTGGCTGGCCGCCTATGGCGAGCATGGCCAACTGATCAACTCTGCCGAGTTCGACGGCCTCGACTTCGCCGGCGCCTTCGACGCCATCGAAGCGGCCCTGATCCGCAAGGAACTGGGCAAATCGCGTACCCAGTTCCGCCTGCGCGATTGGGGCATCAGCCGCCAGCGCTACTGGGGCTGCCCGATCCCGATCATCCACTGCCCGTCGTGCGGCGACGTGCCGGTTCCGGAAGACCAGCTGCCGGTCACCCTGCCGGAAAACGTGGTACCGGACGGCGCCGGTTCGCCGCTGGCACGCATGCCCGAGTTCTATGAGTGCAGCTGCCCGAAATGCGGCGCCGCAGCCAAGCGCGAAACCGACACCATGGACACCTTCGTGGAGTCGTCCTGGTACTTCGCCCGCTACGCTTCGCCGAACTACGAAGGAGGCATGGTCGACCCGAAAGCGGCCAACCACTGGCTGCCGGTTGACCAGTACATCGGTGGTATCGAGCACGCGATCCTGCACCTGCTGTACGCGCGCTTCTTCCACAAGCTGATGCGCGACGAAGGCCTGGTCACCTCCAACGAGCCGTTCAAGAACCTGCTGACTCAGGGCATGGTAGTCGCCGAGACCTACTACCGCGTGGCCAGCAACGGCGGCAAGGACTGGTTCAACCCGGCCGATGTCGAAATCGAGCGCGATGCCAAGGCCAAGATCATCGGCGCCCGCCTGAAGACCGACGGCCTGCCGGTGGAAATCGGCGGCACCGAGAAGATGTCGAAGTCGAAGAACAACGGCGTCGACCCGCAATCGATGATCGACCAGTACGGCGCCGACACCTGCCGCCTGTTCATGATGTTCGCCTCGCCGCCTGACGCGAGCCTGGAATGGTCCGACTCCGGCGTCGAGGGTGCAAGCCGCTTCCTGCGCCGCGTATGGCGCCTGGCCCAGGCTCATGTTGCCCAAGGTCTGCCGGGCAAGCTGGATGTCGCCGCACTGGACGACGCACAGAAGGTCATCCGCCGCGCCATCCACGCCGCGATCAAGCAGGCCAGCACTGACGTGGGCCAGTTCCACAAGTTCAACACTGCCATCGCCCAGGTGATGACCGTGATGAACGTGCTGGAAAAGGCCCCGCAGGCCACCGAACAGGACCGCGCACTGCTGCAGGAAGGCCTGGAGGCCGTGACCCTGTTGCTGGCACCGATCACCCCGCACATCTCCCACGAGCTGTGGAAGCAGCTGGGCCACGATCAGGCCGTTATCGACGCTGGCTGGCCAGCAGTCGACGAAAGCGCCCTGGTACAGGACAGCATCACCCTGGTGGTGCAGGTCAACGGCAAGCTGCGCGGCCAGGTGGAAATGCCGGCCGCCGCCAGCCGCGAGGAAGTCGAAGCCGCTGCCCGCAGCAACGAAAACGTCCTGCGCTTCATCGATGGCCTGACCATCCGCAAGGTCATCGTGGTACCGGGCAAACTGGTCAACATCGTCGCCAACTGATGGCAACGCCCACCTGCACCCCGTGCGGGTGGGCGGTATCGGCCCACAAGGGAGCAACAACATGATCAAACGCAATCTGCTGGTAATGGGCCTGGCTGTCCTGCTCAGCGCCTGCGGTTTCCAGCTGCGCGGCACCGGCACCAATGCACTGAGCGTCAAAGAGTTGGACGTCAGTGCGCGCAACGCCTACGGCCAGACCGTGGTGCAATTGCGCCAGGTGCTTGAGCGCAGTGGCGTCAATGTGCACGCCGGCGCACCTTATCGCCTGGTACTGACCAACGAGCAGGAAAACTCGCGCTCGGCCAGCTATACCGGTGGCAACCGCACCGCCGAGTACGAACTCACCACCACGCTCAACTACAGCATCCTGGGGCTGAACAACCTCGAACTGCTGAGCGACAAGGTAGAAGTACGCAAGGTCTACGTGCGTGACGGCTCCAACATCACCGGCTCCGACCAGGAAGCCCTGCGCTCACGCGAAGAAATGCGTCGCGACCTGGTGCAGTCGATGGTTGCACGCCTGCAACTGCTGAGCCCCTCGCAGCTTGATGAGCTGCAACGCAAGGCCGACGCACGTGCCAAGGCCGAAGCCGATGCACTGGAGGCAGCGCGCCGCCAGCAGGCGGAAACGCCGCAGCAGTCGCCTCTGGAAATCCCGGGCAACTAAGCCCGAGCGGGGCACTTCGGTGCCCCGCCTGCTCCCCATGAAGCTCGCTCCCGCCCAACTCAACAAGCACCTGCAAGGTAGCCTGGCCCCGGTCTACGTGGTCAGCGGCGACGACCCGCTGCTGTGTCAGGAAGCCGCCGACGCCATCCGCACAGCGGCGCGACAGCAGGGTTTTGACGAACGCCAGGTGTTCAGTGCCGACGCCAATTTCGACTGGGGGACCCTGCTGCAAGCGGGTGCCAGCCTGTCGCTGTTCGCCCAGCGGCGCCTGCTGGAGCTGCGCCTGCCGTCGGGCAAGCCCGGCGACAAGGGCGCCGCAGCGCTCATGGAGTACTGCGCCAGGCCCGCCGAAGACACCCTGCTGCTGATCAGCCTGCCCAAGCTCGATGGCAGCGCGCAGAAGACCAAGTGGGGCAAGGCACTGATCGAAGGTGCCCACTGCCAGTTCATCCAGATCTGGCCGGTGGATGCCCAGCAATTACCCCAGTGGATCAACCAGCGCCTGTCCCAGGCCGGGCTGTCTGCCCAGCGCGATGCCGTCGACCTGATCGCCGCAAGGGTCGAAGGCAACTTGCTGGCCGCTGCCCAGGAGATCGAAAAGCTCAAGCTGCTGGCAGACGACAAGCAGATCACCGTCGAAACGGTACAGGCGGCGGTTGCCGACAGTGCGCGCTTCGATGTCTTCGGGCTGGTTGACGCCATCCTCAATGGCGAAGCCGCCCATGCCCTGCGCATGCTCGAAGGCCTGCGCGGCGAAGGTGTGGAACCCCCGGTGATTCTTTGGGCACTGGCCCGTGAGTTGCGCCTGCTGGCCGGGTTGGCGCAGCAGTTCAGCCAAGGTGTGCCGCTGGACAAAGCCTTCAGCCAAGCGCGCCCACCCGTGTGGGACAAACGCCGACCGCTGGTCAGCAAGGCCCTGCAGCGCCTCTCGGCGCAGCGTTGGGCGCAATTGCTGCAGGATGCCCAGCGTATCGATGCGCAGATCAAGGGGCAGGCCGAGGGTTCGCCATGGACCGGATTGTCTCGGCTGGCACTGTTGATGGCTGGCCAGCGATTGGTGCTTCCTGCGGAATAGCTGGGGCTTGGGCCATAAACACAATCAATTGGCCCCGCCACCCTCTCAGGCCTAAAGTGCGCCCCGAAACCAACCAGTCGGGAACCCCGCCATGAGCAAAAAGCCGAAAAAGCACGGCCCCAACAAGGCCAAATCGATCATCGCCCAACCCCTGTTCCGCTGCCGCCAGGAACAACCGGAAAAGGGCAAAGGCAGCTACCGCCGCGAAGCCTTCCAATCGAGAGATTGGGAGGCTTCTTACTTTTTGGCGGCATGAAAGCATCGCAAGCGCAGGCATGGTATGGTCGGCACCTGACCTGCAATTCTGGATCTGTGCATGCTCTTGAGTCTTCTCCCCCGTTGGAATTCCCGCCAGTTGCTCGCGGCCTCCAGCTTCATCCTGCTCGTCGCCTGCGCGGAAAAACCCACCGCCGCCGACGCCCTGCCGCTGGCCCCTGCCCAGCCTGCACCGGTCGTTACCCTGCCTGGCGCCACGCCCGACGTCAGCACTGAAATCCAGCCGCTGCAAACCTTCGCCCAATGGCAAGCCGGTTTCCGCCAACAGGCACTGCAGGCCGGCATCGCAGTGAGCACCTTCGACCGTGCGTTCCTCGGCGTCACGCCAGACATGGACGTGATCAAGGCCGATCGCAGCCAGCCCGAATTTACCCGCCCGGTGTGGGAATACCTGGATGGAGCGCTGTCGCCCCTGCGCGTACGCAACGGCAAGAAACTGCTGGAACAGAACGCCGAACTGCTGACCCGCATCGAGCAGCGCTATGGCGTCGACCGCCAGGCGCTGGTGGCGGTGTGGGGGATGGAGAGCAACTTCGGCCAGTTCCAGGGAAGCAAGTCGGTGATCCGCTCCCTGGCCACCCTGGCCTATGAAGGGCGCCGCCCACAGTTCGCCCAGGACCAACTGATCGCCGCACTGCAAATCATCCAGCATGGCGATATCCAGCCTGAGGCCATGCGTGGTTCGTGGGCCGGTGCCATGGGCCAGACCCAGTTCATCCCGACCACCTACAACACCTACGCGGTGGACTTCGACGGTGACGGCCGTCGCGATATCTGGAACAGCACGCCTGATGCCCTGGCCTCAACGGCCAACTACCTGCAAAGCTCGGGCTGGAAGCATGGCCAGCCGTGGGGCTTCGAAGTTCAGGTGCCAGCAGGTTTCGACTATTGGCAGGCAGACGGCGCGCTGCGCAAGCCGGTGAACGAGTGGCTGCAGATGGGCGTGAAGCTACCGGCAGGTACCCAGCTGCCAGCTGGCAGCAACCAGCTGTCGGCGGCCCTGCTGTTACCGGCTGGCGCCCGTGGGCCCGCGTTCCTGGTGCTGGACAATTTCCGCGCGATCCTCAAGTACAACAACTCGTCGTCCTATGCCCTGGCGGTGAGCCTGCTGGGTGATCGCTTCTCAGGCTGGGGCTTCATCAGCGGCAGTTGGCCAAAAGAAGACCTGCCATTGAGCCGCAGCGAACGGATGGAGTTGCAGAATCTGCTGAATGCCAGCGGGCATGAGGCGGGGAACGCGGATGGCATCATCGGGGCCAATACCCGCAAGGCGATTCGTAATGCCCAGCAGCAGCTGGGGTGGCCGGCAGACGGTTATCCGACCCACAAGCTGCTCGATAGCCTGCGTCAGCGCTGATGCACCTGGGGCCGCTTTGCGGCCCTTTCGCGACACAAGGCCGCTCCTACAGGAGAAATCGATCTCTGTAGGAGCGGCCTTGTGTCGCGAAAGGGCTGCGGAGCAGCCCCGGCTATTTCACGCCCTGAACAGGTCCTGCCCCAGCACCAGTGTCTGCTTCTCGCTGTCCAGCCGCACCAAAGCCCCCAGCGGCAAGCACACATTCGGATCACAATGCCCGCTGCGCCACCCGGCCAGCACCGGTACGCCCAGCGGCCCAAAGGTCTGCTCCAGCAGCGGCGCCAACGCCGCGACGGTAATCCCGGCAAAATCCCCCACCAGCACACCCTTGATACCCTCCAGCTTGCCTGCCAGGCGCAAGTGGGTCAGTAACCGGTCTACCCGATACAGCGGCTCGTTGACGTCTTCGATGAACAGGATGCAGCCCTGGGTATCGATTTGCGCTACCGTCCCTAGGGTCGCGCTCAGCATCGACAGATTGCCACCGAGCAGGCGACCACTGGCAACGCCGGGCACCACGCAGTTCAAGGCGAAAGCGGCCGGATGGACAATTTCATCCCCCTCCCCCAAAAGCCCGCCCAACTGCGCCAGCAGCGACGACTCGGTCGGCTGCAACTTGGCGCCCAACAGGTCGGCATTGAGCATCGCGCCGTGGAAAGTGATCAGCCCGGTACGCTGGTAGATGGCCGTGTGCAGAGCGGTGATATCGCTGTAGCCGATCAGCGGCTTGGGGTTACGGCGGATCAACTCGAAATCGAGCCGATCGAGCAGGCGCATGCTGCCATAACCCCCGCGCATGCACAGGATCGCGTCGACCTCTGGGTCGGCAAAGGCTGCATGCAGGTCTTGCAGGCGCTGTTCATCGCTACCAGCCAGGTAACCCTCAGCCTCGTGAACGCCCGGGTAGATCCGGCAGCGGTAACCACGCTCGGTGAACCACTGGCCAGCCTTTTGCCCATCCAGACGTGCCGGCCCGGCCGGGGCAACGATGGCAAAGCAGGCATTTTCCGTCAGCGCCGTGGGTAAACGGGACTCCGTGGTTTCAGCAGAATTCATCGCAGCTCCTTACTGGACAGCAAAAACAAAAATGCCGATGCCGCCTCTCAGCGCGCATCGGCATGTTCAGCGGGGGCTCGGATCAGAGCTTGATCTTGGCTTCGTGAGCCTGCTGGTCGGCGTGGTACGACGAACGCACCAACGGGCCGGAAGCGACGTTCTTGAAGCCCATCTTGTAGCCTTCCTCGGCGAACCAGGCGAAGGTGTCCGGGTGGACGAAACGCTGCACCGGCAGGTGGCTGCGCGACGGCTGCAGGTACTGGCCGAGGGTCAGCATGTCGATGTCATGCTCGCGCATGCGGTGCATGACCTCGATCACTTCCTCGTCGGTCTCGCCCAGGCCAAGCATCAGGCCCGATTTGGTCGGCACGTGCGGGACCATCTGCTTGAACTTCTGCAGCAGGTCCAGCGACCAGTCGTAGTCCGAACCCGGGCGCGCGGCCTTGTACAGGCGTGGCACGGTCTCGAGGTTGTGGTTGAACACGTCTGGCGGCGTTTGCGCGGTGATTTCCAGCGCGACGTCCATGCGGCCACGGTAGTCCGGCACCAGGGTTTCCAGCTGCACGCCAGGCGACAAAGCGCGAATTTCGCGAATGCAGTCGGCAAAGTGCTGGGCACCACCATCACGCAAGTCGTCGCGGTCCACCGAGGTGATCACCACGTACTTCAGGCGCAGGTCGGCAATGGCCACGGCCAGGTTCTTCGGCTCGTCCAGGTCCAGCGGCTTCGGCCGACCATGGCCGACGTCGCAGAACGGGCAGCGACGGGTGCAGATGTCACCCATGATCATGAAGGTCGCGGTGCCACCGGAGAAGCACTCACCCAGGTTCGGGCAGGACGCCTCTTCGCACACACTGTGCAGCTTGTGCTTGCGCAGCAGCTGCTTGATGCGGTCGACTTCCGGGGACACAGGGATACGCACGCGGATCCAGTCAGGCTTTTTCGGCAGTTCGTCGGTGGGGATGATCTTCACCGGGATACGCGCGACCTTTTCGGCGCCACGCAGTTTTACCCCAGCTTCCACTTTCTTCGGCGCTGGGCGCGCGGTGGCATCCTGGGTAGGGATCAGGTTCGGCACGGCTTCTTGCACAGTTGTCATATTCAGTCGATTCCGCCCGTGAGGGTCGTCTGCTCAGCATAGTCGAGGTGCCTGACCAGCTGTCCGCGCAGCCTTGTCCTGACCTCGTCGAGTTCGATCGGGCCTGCCAGGTCACGCAGCTGGGTCATGGCCAGCCCCGCATACCCACAGGGGTTGATTCGGCGGAATGGCGCTAGGTCCATGTCCACGTTCAGAGCAAGGCCGTGGAAGGAACGGCCGTTGCGGATTCGCAGGCCGAGGGAGGCGATTTTCGCTCCGTCGACATAGACACCCGGCGCATCGGGCTTGGCCACGGCGTTGACGCCATAGCTGGCGAGCAGGTCGATCAGGGTCTGCTCGATGCGGCTGACCAGTTCGCGCACGCCAAAGCCCAGGCGGCGCACGTCCAGCAGCAGGTAGGCCACCAGCTGCCCGGGGCCATGGTAGGTCACCTGGCCACCGCGATCGGTCTGCACCACCGGGATGTCGCCCGGTACCAGCAGGTGCTCGGCCTTGCCGGCCTGGCCCTGGGTGAAGACCGCGGGGTGCTCGACCAGCCAGATTTCGTCCTGGCTGTCCGGGCTACGCTGCTCGGTGAAGCGACGCATGGCCTCCAGCACCGGTTCATAGGGCTGCAGGCCAAGCTCGCGAATACCGAGGCAGAGCGACATCAGAGCACCATTTTCACGATGCCGGTGGCACGCAGGGCACTGTTGATGTCGTGCAGCTGGTCTTCACTCGTAGCCACGATATGCAGTTGCACCGTGGTGTACTTGCCTTCCTTGCTTTGACGCTCGGCCAGGGTAGTCATGTCGACTTCGGCGTACTTCTTGAGGATCTCGATGACCGTATCCTTGAAATGGACAACGGTATCGCCGATGACCTTGATCGGGTAATCGGCGCAGGGGAATTCGATCTTGTGCGACTTTACGTCAGGTTCGCTCATGGCGGAAACGGCCTCGTAAGCCGTGGCAACAACAACGCCCCCGCAGGATGCGCGGGGGCTTGCAGGTCACGTATCAGTTGAACAACCCGTAGAAGAATAGACGGATGCTATCCCACATACGGCGGAAGAAACCACCTTCCTCGACGCCATCGAGGGCGATCAGGTCGGCGCTGTGAACCACGTTCTCGTCCAGTTTGACTTCCACTTTGCCGATCACGTCACCTTTGGCGATAGGTGCGGTGAGCTGCGGGTTCATGGTCATCGAAGCCTGCAGGCGCTTCAATTGGCCTTTAGGCATAGTCATGGTCAGGTCGTCAGCCAGGCCAGCCTTGACTTGGCCGGTAGCGCCCTTCCAGACCGGCGCCTGGGTCAGCTCGGTGCCCTTCTGGTAGAAGGTCTGGGTTTCGAAGAAGCGGAAACCGTAGGTCAGCAGCTTCTGGGTCTCGGCAGCACGGGCTTGCTCGCTGTTGGTACCGAACACCACGGCGATCAGGCGCTGGCCGTCACGAACGGCCGAAGCCACCATGCAGTAGCCGGCTTCTTCGGTGTGGCCGGTTTTCAGACCGTCGACGGTCTTGTCACGCCACAGCAGCAGGTTGCGGTTCGGCTGCTTGATGTTGTTCCAGAAGAACTCTTTCTGCGAGTAGATCGCGTAGTGGGCCGGGTCGATGGTGATGATCGCGCGGGCCAGCAGGGCCATGTCGTGAGCCGAAGAGTAGTGCTCCGGGTTCGGCAGGCCGGTCGGGTTCATGAAGTGGCTGTTGGACATGCCCAGTTCGGCAGCGGTCTTGTTCATCATGTCGGCGAAAGCGTCTTCGCTGCCGGCGATGTGCTCGGACAGGGCGACCGAGGCATCGTTGCCCGACTGGATGATGATGCCGTGCAGCAGGTCGCTGACAGTGACCTGGCTACCGACCTTGATGAACATGCGCGAACCGCCGGTACGCCAGGCGTTTTCGCTGACGGTGACCGGGTCGTTCTCGCCGATCTGGCCACGACGAATGTCGACGGTGGCGATGTAGGCAGTCATCAGCTTGGTCAGGCTGGCTGGCGGCAGGCGCTCGTCACCATTGTTCTCGACCAGCACGTTGCCGCTGGACGCATCCATGAGTACGTAGGACTTGGCTGCCAGCTGAGGTGGCGCCGGCATCATCTGCTCTGCTGCGAAGGCAGCAGGCGTGAGCATCAGCAGTACGGGCAGGCAAAGTCGTTTGGCAAGGTTGGTGATGTTCATCCGTCTCTCGAAAATCGCTAATGGTCTGATGTTCCCTGGGCCACATCGTGTGCCCAGCGCCAGTCAGTCTAGTTTTTGTGGCCGTAGGCCTGGCCCACAAACTGCGGCTTTATGTCGCTGCGGGCAAAAGCCGACATTGTACATGGCCGGGGCCGGCAATTCATGACAAAACCGACAGTTTGTGGGGACCAAGGCCCCCACAACAACTGTCAGTCGGCTGTGACCAGCTTGGCCTGGCCAAGGTTCGCCAGGCGAATGCTGTCCTGTGCCTGCTGGATCTCGCCCTGGCTGCTGAACGGCCCCAGGCGCACGCGGTGCAGGGTTTGCTGGTTGCGCACGATGGAGCTGATGAACACCGGTGCGCTGACCATGGTGCTGAGCTTGGAGCGCAGCAGTTCGGCAGCATCCGGGTTGGCGAAGGCGCCCACTTGCAGGACGTTGCCAGTCGCGCCGGCTGGCACGTTGCCGCCGCCCACCTGCACCGGCACCACCGGTGCCGCATGCTGCTGCGGTGGCGGGGTCCACTGCTCGACCCGCCCGGTGCTGGCAGGAATCGCCTGGGTCTGCGCGACCTGCGGCTCTTTCAGCATCAACGGTGGCTGCTGGCCTTTCTGTGCCCACCATTGCTGCGGATCAATGCCCTCGACCCGTACGTGCGCGGTGCCGATCTCGGCGTAGCCGAGTTTCTTCGCCGCAGCATAGGACAGGTCGATGATGCGATCGGAATAGAACGGGCCACGGTCGTTGACCCGCAGGATCACGCTCCGGCCGTTGGCCAGGTTGGTCACCCGTACATAGGCCGGCAGCGGCAAGGTCTTGTGCGCCGCGCTCATGCCGTACAGGTCGTACAGTTCGCCGTTGGCGGTGTTCTGGCCGTGAAACTTGGTGCCGTACCACGACGCGGTCCCCTCGGCGCGGTAGTTGCGCGCGTCCTGCATCGGGTAGTAGGTCTTGCCCAGCACGGTGTACGGGTTGGCCTTGTAGGCACCGGTATGCACGGTCGGCGTGGCATCCGGGATCTTGTTGACGTCCACATCCCACCATGGCGCACCGTCCTTGTGCGCGCGGTTGATGTCCAGGCCAGGCTGCGAGCGAACGACGTTGCCACTGCCCTGGGAGGTTGGGCGGCTGGAGGAACAGCTGACCAGCAGCATGCCGACAGTCATGCAGGTCAGCAGCTTGAAGGTGTTGGCAGAGAAGATTGCGCGCATTACTTGACACCCCGTACCTGGACCAGCTGTTCGGCAAGCTGATGCACCGCCATGGCATACATCACGCTGCGGTTGTAGCGAGTGATCGCGTAGAAGTTCTTCAGGCCCATCCAGTACTCGGGGCCCTTGTCGCCGTCCAGGCGGAAGGCAGTAACCGGCAGATCATCGCGCAACGCATCATGGCTCGACCAGCCCAGCGCCCGCAACTCCCCGACCGTCTTCACCGGCTCGATACCGCTGGTGACACCTTCGTCGACCCGCGCACCACTGACTTGGGCGCGGCTGACCACGCCCTCGCCGGCCACCCAGCCATGGCGCTTGAAGTAGCTGGCCACGCTGCCGATGGCATCGTCGGGGTTGTTCCAGATGTTGATGTGACCGTCGCCGTCGAAGTCCACCGCGTAGTTGCGGAAGCTGCTCGGCATGAACTGCGGCAGGCCCATGGCTCCAGCGTAGGAACCCTTGAGGTTGAGCGGGTCGATCTGCTCGTCACGGGCCAGCAGCAGGAATTCGCGCAGTTCCTTGCGGAAGAATTCCGCGCGCGGCGGGTAGTCGAAGGCCAGGGTCGACAAGGCATCGATCACCCGGTAGTTGCCGGTATTGCGGCCGAAGAAGGTCTCCACGCCGATGATCGCGACGATGTACTGCGCAGGCACACCGTACTCCCGCTCGGCACGGGCCAGCACCGCCTCGTGCTGACGCCAGAAGTCCACACCACGGGCAATGCGCGCGTCGGTGATGAACATTGGCCGGTATTCCTTCCACGGCTTGACCCGTTCGGCCGGGCGCGAGATGGCGTCGAGGATCGACTGCTTGCGCTGCACCTCGCGGAATACACCGTTCAATTGCTCGGGGGCAAAGCCATAGTCGCGACTCATCTGGAGCACGAACTCGGTCACCTGCGGGGAGCCGTCGTAGTCGCCGGCATGGGCCAGCTGTACAGCGCCGAACAGGCCCACCGCGCCGATCCACGGCGCACAACGGGCAGCCCAGTTACGCACTGCTTGCATGAAATTCTTCACCTTATTCAAACTTGCGCGATCCATTTGCGGTGCGTGTGGATCGACATCAGAACGCCAAACGCTGACAGCAGCGTCACCAACGAAGTTCCGCCATAGCTAATGAAGGGCAGCGGTACACCCACCACGGGCAACAGGCCGCTGACCATACCGATATTGACGAACACATATACAAAGAAGGTCATCGTCAGGCTGCCCGCCAGCAACTTGCCGAACAGGGTCTGCGCCTGCGCAGTGATCATCAGCCCGCGGCCGATCAGCAGCAGGTAGACGATCAGCAGCAGGCAGATACCGACCAGGCCGAACTCCTCGCCAAGCACCGCGATGATGAAGTCGGTGTGGCTTTCCGGCAGGAAGTCCAGGTGCGACTGAGTGCCCAGCAGCCAGCCCTTGCCGAACACGCCACCGGAGCCGATCGCCGCCTTCGACTGGATGATGTTCCAGCCGGTACCCAGCGGGTCGCTCTCCGGGTCGAGGAAGGTCAGTACGCGCTGCTTCTGGTAGTCGTGCATCACGAAGAACCACATCGCCACCGCCACCGGCACCGTCGCCGCGAGTACGCTGAGGATCCAGCGCCAGCGCAGGCCACCCATGAACAGCACGAATGCACCGGAGGCGAGAATCAGCAGCGCCGTGCCCAGGTCAGGCTGACGGACGATAAGAATGAACGGCACGCCGATCAAAACCAGGCTTATTGCCACGTGTTTCAGGTGCGGCGGCAAGGTGCGCTTGGACAGGTACCAGGCGATGGTCGCCGGCATGATGATCTTGAGGAATTCCGAGGGCTGGAAGCGGATCACCCCGGGGATGTTGATCCAGCGTGTGGCACCCATGGCGTTGTGACCCATGACGTCCACCACCACCAGCAAGAACACCCCGACCAGATACGCCAGCGGCACCCAGCGGGCCATGAAGCGCGGCTCCAGCTGGGCGATGACGAACATCGAGACCAGGCCAATGCCGAACGAGGTGGCCTGCTTGAGCAGCAGGTCCCAGTTCTTGCCACTGGCCGAGTAAAGGACGAACAGGCTGCCGGCCGCAAGGGTCAGCAGGATGATCAGCAAGGGGCCGTCGATGTGGATGCGCTGCAGGAAGCTGGCGCGTCGACGCATCACGTCCTCGCTGGAGAGCATGCGATCGAAATTGTTCTTCACTGGGCCGTTTCCTGGGCGACGGTGGCGGGCGCGAATTCGCTTTTCAGCCGGCCGCTCTCATCGAGCAGCCAGGCATCCATGATCTGCCGCACCACTGGCGCGGCAACGCCCGAGCCGGACTCACCGTTCTCGACCATCACCGAGACCACGATCTTCGGATCGTCGGCCGGGGCGAAGGCCACGAACAGCGCGTGGTCGCGGTGGCGCTCCTGGAGTTTGTTGCGGTCGTACTTCTCGCCCTGCTTGATCGCCACCACCTGGGCGGTACCGCTCTTGCCGGCGATGCGGTACTGGGCACCGGCTGCCGCCTTGCGCGCGGTACCGCGGGCGTTGTGCATCACCTGCTCCATGCCATGGGTCACCTTGGCCCAGTCGGACTTGTCGCGCAGGACGATGTCTTCCATCGGGTTGGGGTCCACCGGCGGCTGGCCTTCGATGGTCTTGGCCAGGTGCGGGCGGTTCCACACGCCCTTGTTGGCGATCAGTGCGGTGGCCTGGGCCAGCTGCAGCGGCGTGGCCTGCATGTAGCCCTGGCCGATGCCGAGAATCAGCGTCTCACCCGGGAACCAGGCCTGGCGGCGGGTGGCGCGCTTCCACTCGCGCGACGGCATCAGCCCGGGCGACTCCTCGAACATGTCGAGGGCAACCTTCTGGCCGATGCCGAACTTGTTCATGTAGCTGGACAGCCGATCAATACCCATCTTGTGGGCAAGATCGTAGAAGTAGGTGTCGTTGGAGCGCATGATCGCGGTGTCCAGGTCGACCCAGCCGTCACCGGTGCGGTTCCAGTTACGGTATTTGTGATCGTAGTTGGGCAACTGGTAATAGCCCGGGTCGAACACCCGGCTGCTGGCGTTGACCACCCCACTGTCGAGGCCGGCAATAGCCACCGCCGGCTTGATGGTCGAACCCGGCGGATACAGGCCGCGCAGCACGCGGTTGAACAGTGGCCGATCGATCGAGTCGCGCAGCTCGGCATAGGCCTTGAAGCCGATGCCGGTGACGAACAGGTTGGGGTCGAAGCTCGGCTGGCTGACCATCGCCAGCACCTCGCCGGTACGCGGGTCGAGCGCCACCACCGCGCCACGCCGGCCACCCAGGGCGGCTTCGGCGGCCTCCTGCAGCCTGATGTCGAGGCTCAGCACGATGTCCTTGCCCGGCTTGGGGTCGGTGCGCTTGAGCACCCGCAGCACTCGGCCCCGGGCATTGGTTTCGACTTCCTCGTAACCGACCTGGCCGTGCAACTCTGGCTCGTAGAAGCGCTCGATGCCGGTCTTGCCGATATGGTGGGTGCCGCTGTAGTTGACCGGATCGAGGGTTTTCAGCTCTTTTTCGTTGATCCGGCCGACATAACCCACCGAATGAGCGAAGTGCGCGCCCTGTGGGTAGTGGCGCACCAGCTGGGCGACGACTTCCACACCCGGTAGACGGAACTGGTTGACCGCCACGCGGGCGATCTGCTCTTCGTTCAGCTCGAACAGGATCGGCACTGGCTCGAACGGCCGACGCCCCTGCTTCATGCGCTTTTCGAACAGCGCCCGGTCGTCCGCCGTCAGGTCCAGCACTTCGACGATGGTATCCAGCACTTCCTGCCAGTTACCCGCACGTTCACGGGTCATCGACAGGCTGAAGCTAGGCCGGTTGTCGGCAATGATCACCCCGTTGCGGTCGAAAATCAGCCCGCGAGTCGGCGGAATCGGCTGCACATGCACCCGGTTGTTCTCCGACAGCGTCGAGTGATAGTCATACTGGATGATCTGCAGGTAATACAGCCGCGCGACCAGCACGCAGATGAGCAGCATGACCGCCACCGCGCCGACCACGACGCGGTTACGCACCAGGCGGGCGTCTTTCTCGTGGTCCTTGAGACGGATCGGCTGCGACATCGGACTGCTTACAGGCTCATTTGTGGTAAGGGTGCCCGGACAATACCGTCCAGGCGCGGTAGATCTGCTCGCCGATGAGTATCCTTACCAACGGGTGCGGCAGGGTCAGCGGCGACAGCGACCAGCGTTGCTCGGCGCGCGCACAGACCTCAGGCGCCAGCCCTTCCGGGCCGCCCACCATCAAATTCACCGTGCGCGAGTCCAGGCGCCAGCGGTCCAGCTCGGTTGCCAGCTGCTCGGTACTCCAGGGCTTGCCATGGACCTCGAGGGTGACGATGCGTTCCCCAGGCTGAACCTTGCTCAGCATGGCCTCGCCCTCCTGACGGATCAGGCGGGCGACGTCGGCATTCTTGCCACGGGTATTCAGCGGGATTTCCACCAGCTCGAGCGACAGCTCCTGGGGCAGGCGCTTGGCATATTCATGCCAGCCTTCCTCGACCCACTTGGGCATGCGCGAGCCGACCGCGATCAGGCGCAGACGCACGACGCTTCCTTATTCCCGGTCTTTCAGTTTTTCGGTGAAATAGTCGCTGGCGTTTTCCGGGCTGTGGTGCTTGGCATCAGCGGCACGGCTCTGCTCGGCGCCCAGCCACAGGCGCTCCAGGTCGTAGAACTGACGGGCAGCGGCGGTCATCATGTGCACGATGACGTCGTTAAGGTCCAGCAGTACCCAGTCGCTGTCGCCCTTGCCTTCTTCACCCAGAGGCTGCGCGCCCTCTTTTTTGACCGCTTCACGGACCTTTTCCAGCATCGCGTTGATCTGGCGGTTGGAGGTACCGGTGGCAATGATCATGTAGTCGGTCAGGCTGTGCTTTTCGCGCACGTCGATGACCTGGATGTCCTGGGCCTTGACGTCTTCCAGGGCGCTGACGGTCAGTTTGACCAGTGCTTCGCCATTGATTTTTTGCTTGCTCATATAAAACTCTTCAACTCGTTTGGATGAGGCGCCCTGGGGCACCGTCAGTTAGGGGCACGATACAGTTCGTGCGCCTCGATGTAGGCCAGTACGGCGTCCGGCACCAGGAACCTCACCGATTTGCCGCTGGCCAGCAGCTGTCGGATCTGTGTAGCCGACACCGCGAGCGGCGTCTGCCAGACGAACGAAATATTCCCCGCCGGGCCGGACATGGCGGTGGGATCGCTCTCCGAGCGCGCAGCCAGCAGGTTGCGCAACTCGTCAGGGGGTTCAACGTCGGCATCCGGGCGTTGCAGCACCAGGATGTGACAGTGTTGCAACAGTTCTTCCCAGCGGTGCCAGGTGGGCAGGCCGCAAAAGGCATCCCAACCCAGTACCAGGAACAGCTGGTCGTCGGCACCCAACTCGGCACGGATCGATTCCAGCGTGTCGATGGTGTACGACGGTTTGTCGCGTTCAAGCTCGCGGGCATCAACGCTCAGGCAATCGACGCCCTGCACCGCTTCACGAACCATGGCCAGGCGATCCTGCGCCGCCACCTGCGGGGTATCGCGGTGTGGCGGGCGGGCATTGGGCAACAGGCGCAACTCATCGAGCGCCATGAACTCGGCCACTTCCAGCGCGCTGCGCAGGTGACCAATGTGCACGGGGTCGAAGGTACCGCCAAGAATGCCGATGCGCCGGACTGCCTGGGCCTTGCTCAACTCAGCAGGACTCCTGGCCACGCAGCTGGCCGTCACCGATCACCACGTACTTCTCGCAGGTCAGGCCTTCCAGGCCGACCGGGCCACGGGCGTGCAGCTTGTCGGTGGAAATGCCGATTTCCGCGCCCAGGCCATACTCGAAGCCATCGGCGAAGCAGGTCGGGGTATTGAGCATCACCGATGCCGAATCGACCTCGGCCATGAACTGGCGGGCCTGAGCCTGGTGCTCGGTGATGATCGAGTCGGTGTGGTGCGAGCCGTACTGGTTGATGTGCTCGATGGCCTGGTCCAGGCCGTCGACGACGCGAATCGACAGGATCGCGTCGAGGTACTCGGTATGCCAGTCGTCTTCAGTGGCCGGCTTGGCGTCGATCAGCGCGCGGGTACGCTCGCAGCCACGCAGTTCAACACCCTTCTCATGGAAACGGCGGGCCATTTCCGGCAGGAAGCCTTCGGCCACGCGCTGGTCGACCAGCAGGGTTTCCATCGCGCCACAGATGCCGTAGCGGTAGGTCTTGGCGTTGAATGCCACACGCCAGGCCTTGTCCAGGTCGGCGTGCTCGGCGACATAGACGTGGCAGATGCCGTCCAGGTGCTTGATGACCGGCACGCGGGCATCGCGGCTGATGCGCTCGATCAGGCCACGGCCGCCGCGCGGCACGATGACGTCGACGAACTCGGGCATGCTGATCAGCGCACCCACGGCCTCGCGGTCAGTGGTCTCGACCACCTGCACCACGGCAGCTGGCAGGCCGGCTTCGGCCAGGCCACGCTGGATGCAGAGAGCGATGGCGCGGTTGGAGTGGATGGCCTCGGAGCCGCCGCGCAGAATAGTGGCGTTGCCCGACTTCAGGCACAAGCTCGCGGCATCGATTGTCACGTTCGGGCGCGACTCGTAGATGATCCCGATCACCCCCAGTGGCACGCGCATCTTGCCGACCTGAATGCCCGATGGGCGGTAGCTCATGTCGCGGATGGCGCCGACCGGGTCTGGCAGGCTGGCCACCTGGCGCAGGCCGGTGATCATGCCGTCGATGCGCGCCGGAGTCAGCGCCAGGCGATCGAGCAGCGCTGGCTCCAGGCCATTCGCACGGCCGGCGGCCAGGTCCAGTTCGTTGGCTGCGGCAAGCTCGGCGCGCGCAGCATCCAGCGCATCGGCAGCGGCCTGCAGGGCACGGTTCTTCTGCGCGGTGCTGGCACGTGCGATGACGCGGGAAGCCTGGCGCGCGGCGTGACCCAGGCGGGTCATGTAGTCAAGAACGGACTCAGTCATGGGTTCGGTGTCTTGGCGAAGGGGAAATCGGCTGATTATAACTGCCGCGCAGCTATACGCCCAGCAGTGGGGGAGGGATGGTATAGGAAGATTGAGAAAAGGTATTACGAGTTAACGCGAAACGCTTGCCGCAGACCACCTGCCAATTGAAGCGCGGGCGGTCTGCCGCATTCGTTTCAGGCCGAAAACATGTCGAGCACCTGATCGACCGAAACCATCGGCAAAGGAATCGTGATGCAGGCCCAATACCAGCGCTTGTCGTCATGCTCGATAGCCAGGACAGTCGTGAATGCGGAAGGTGCCAACACGGCGGGAACGAATGCCCCAATCTGTGAGACACGCCCATTACCGCTGACAACGCGCCATTCGATATCAGCATCCGGAACGAGAACTTCGTTCGAGTGTCTGTCCTTGTAATACAGCGCAAGCTTCAGGCGGCCAGCTTCCTTCGACATTCGAAAGTAGTGAGTCTGCTTTATGTTGTGGACGAGGAAGGCAGCATCAGCACCTTCACCGCCCGACAACGAAGCAGTGACAGTATCAACGACAAGGGGATCGCTGACCGCACTTTTCCTCACGCTCAGCCCTTCCAACTTCTCATCCTCTTCATAAGCGATCGCAGCGTCCAGGTCCTTGGGCGGCACGTACCAATGCCTGCCGCCTGCAGAGTCGAGCTCACCCAGTGCCCCCTCGTTCATATGCCATTGCACGGACGTGCCACCGGTCGCCTCGAAAAGCTCTATTTTCGCGTCACCCCTCGAAACGACATGGAGCACTGGATTCAAGCCTGGCTCTGTGCTGTCCGGCACTTCAGCGGTACTGGCTTCGTTCACTGACGCCAGCGCCGCTACTTCAGCCCAGATATCGATCCCCGCGACAGCGGATCTCAATTTCTCCACGCGTGAACGCGGCGCCAATAGCGCCAGCACGCCGGCCATATCGCCTCTTGGCGGCAACGGTAGCAGCAAGTCGACGCTGTAGTAGGCCAGCAGAAACTCATTCGGCCCAACATAAGGCGGGCTGGACTTGCCGCCTGTTGCATCAGCACCAGCGTTCAGCGATAGCTTGCCAACCGGCTTCCCCTCTCGATGAAGGAACAGGGTGACATTGACGGCATCCACACGACGGAAATACCCAGTCAGGGTTTCGGCCAACCCCGATTTTTCGCGTGCCAGGCTCAACGTGCGCCAGCCTTTGCCATCCCCTTTGAGATAGGGTAGAAACATCTCCGCCTCACGCGGATATCGGGTCGTATCGCCCGACCTCACCACATAATGGGTCGGCTCGGTATTGGACAAGCGATAATAACCGCCCGAAAAGCCTATTCGTGCCCCTTCAAGCGGAAACGCCTGGCACAGCGTGCGCTGAACTGTCGAACTGGACTCGATGGTAAGTATTTCCCTGAAAGCACCTTGCCGCTCATTCACACTCAGCGTGATATTTGTTTCATTGCTGATATCCCGACCCACCACCAGCTCGAATCTGCCGTCCTCGTAAAATGAATACCAAGGAGACGATATTTCTCCGACAAACCACCTCCACGTTATCCCTGGCGTCACCACCGACTCCAGCGCCACCACGTCCGCCGCATGCTGTGGCGCCCTGCGTTGAGCCGCCCACAATCTGTTGAGCAGCTTGAAATCGATGTCCATACGCGCCTGCCAGCCTTTGAGATCTGGGAGTGCGGTCACTGGCGAAGACATACCCCTATCTGCAGGTCCACTCATTGCTTGGTGCTCCCGGTTAGTTGCAAGTGATGCCCAGCGTCCCAATTTTCGCGCCCGCGTGAAACTGGCAAAAATATCAGGTTACCCGACGGGGCTCGCCCCGTTTGCCCGCCGATTGTTATGATCGGGCGAAACTGATTTCGAAGCCCCCATGTCGACCACGACCCGCTCGTCTGGCGCTCTGAGCGCTGCTTTCTTCAACCGCGATGCCCAGCAATTGGCCAGGGATCTGCTGGGCAAGATCATTCGCCACCGTCATGGCAATCTTTGGCTCGCCGCACGCATCATCGAGACCGAGGCCTATTACCTGACCGACAAAGGCAGCCACGCCTCACTCGGCTACACGGAGAAGCGCAAGGCACTGTTCCTCGATGGCGGCCATATCTACATGTATTACGCCCGCGGTGGCGACTCTCTCAACTTCAGTGCTCAGGGCCCAGGTAACGCGGTACTGATCAAGTCGGCCTATCCGTGGGTCGATGCCATCTCTGATGCCAACAGCCTGGCGCAGATGCAACTGAACAACCCCGATGCCAGCGGCAACCTGCGCCCGCCCGAGCGCCTGTGCGCCGGGCAGACCCTGCTGTGCAAGGCCATGGGCCTGAAAGTGCCACACTGGGACGCACAACGCTTCGACCCCGAACGACTGTACGTCGAAGACTGCGGCATTGCCGTGCCACGGGTGATCCAGGCGGCACGCCTGGGCATCCCCCACGGGCGCGACGAGCACCTGCCGTACCGCTTCGTCGATGCCGAATTCGCCCGTTTCTGCACCCGGAATCCGCTGCGCCGGGGCCAGGTCGAAGGGCGAGACTTTTTCATCCTCAAACAAGGAAGCTGAAACATGGGCCAATGGCTCGACAGCCTGACCGGCTGGCTCAGCGCCAACCCCCAGTGGCTTGGCCTGGCGATTTTCCTGGTGGCTTGCGTGGAGTGCCTGGCCATCGCCGGCATCATCGTGCCGGGCACGGTGCTGCTGTTCGCGGTTGCCGTGCTGGCTGGCAGTGGTGCATTTACCTTGGGTGAAACCCTGCTGCTGGGGTTCCTCGGTGGCCTGCTTGGTGACGCGCTGTCGTACACCATCGGCAAGTATTTCCACCAGAACATCCGCCGCCTGCCACTGCTGCGCCACCACCCGGAATGGATCGGCAGCGCCGAGGCCTACTTCCAGCGCTACGGCATTGCCAGCCTGCTGGTAGGCCGCTTCATCGGCCCGCTGCGGCCAATGCTGCCGATGGTCGCCGGGATGTTCGACATGCCGCTGCCGCGCTTCATCGCCGTCAGCCTGGTGGCGGGTGCGGGCTGGTCGGTCGCCTATCTGCTGCCTGGCTGGGCCACCGGCGCAGCCATGCGCCTGCCCTTGCCGGAAGGCTTCTGGCTGGATGCGGGCATCATCGCCGGGACCTTGGCGGTGCTGGTCGGCCTGAGCCTGAACAGCAGCTTGCGTGACCAGCGCCATGGCACCCGGCTGATCGCAGGCCTCAGCTTCGTCGCGCTCACGGCGGTGTTTCTTGGCTGGCCCTACCTGCAGGCCTTCGACCAGGGCGTGATGACGCTGGTGCAGGAGCATCGCAGCAAGATGATCGACGGCACCGTGGTGTTGGTGACCCGGTTGGGCGACTTCAAGACTCAGTTTTTCCTGGGCGGCTTGCTGACCGGCTTGCTGCTGCTGGCGCGTCAGTGGCGCCATGCCCTGTTCGCGGGCGGCACACTGATCGGCACGGCATTGGCCAATGGCACGCTGAAATGGCTGTTCGCCCGTGCCCGCCCGGAAGTACTGAGCGACCCGCTGACCAGCTACAGCATGCCCAGCGGGCACAGTTCGGCGTCGTTTGCATTCTTCCTGACCCTGGCGGTGCTGGCAGGTCGCGGCATGCCGCCGCGCATGCGCCTGACCTGGGTGATGCTGGGCTGCATTCCAGCCTTGGCGATTGCCTTGTCGCGGGTGTACCTGGGCGCGCATTGGCCGACCGACATCATGGCCGGAGCCTTGCTGGCCTGTTGCGTGTGTGCGTTGAGCCTGACGCTGGTGCAGCATCGACAGCCGCTGACGGCACTGCCGCAGAAGGTTTGGTGGCTGGTGTTGCCGGCGTGTATCGCGTTGCTGGCGTTCTTTGCCATGCATGCATTGCCGCACGCCCTGCTTCGCTACCAGTATTGAGTTAGCCTGCACCGGCCTCTTCGCGGCTAAAGCCGCCCCCACAGGGATCGCACATTACCTGTAGGAGCGGCTTTAGCCGCGAAGAGGCCGGTGCAGGCCACTGAGTTCAGTCAGGCGAACAACTCACCTTGAATCCGCTCCAACAGCTTCTGGATCTCTTCCAGCCGCTGCGCCGGCGAGTCGATTGCAAGCAAGTCCAGCTTGTCCTCCTCCATGAATGGCAACAGGTACGCCAGCTGGTTGGCCAGCGCCTGGCGCCCATCAACCTCCCGCGGCATGTCCAGCGCCTCGACCATCGGGTGCTCGCCCAAGGCCACCAACAGCGCCAGCAAGTCATCGTCGTGTTCGATGAGCGGGCTGTCCGGCTGCTCCGCCAACCAATGCACCTCGCCCACCAGCAATTGGTCCTTCTGCACTTCGGTCTGGCTCAACTCGAAGCGCCGTACACCTTCCACGCGAATACCCAGCAAGCCGTTATCCTGCTGGACGAAGTCGCGGATCATGGCCTCGCAACCGATCGAGGCCACCACTGGCGGCGCCTTGCCGACCTGCTCGCCTTCGACGATGCACACCACGCCAAAGCCGGTGCCCTGCTTCATGCAGCGGCCAATCATGTCCAGGTAGCGCGCCTCGAAGATCTGCAGATCCAGCAGGCAACCGGGAAACAACACGGTATTGAGGGGAAACAGCGGTAGCGTCATCACAATTCCTCAAGCCACCAGGCTGACCGCCAACGGCAGGAACACCGCCGTGGCCACCCCCATCAGGCTCATCGCCAGCGCGGCAAAAGCGCCGCATTCGTCACTTTCCTGCAAGGCCACCGAAGTGCCCACGGCATGGGCCGTCACCCCCAGCGACATGCCACGCGCCTCCGGGCTGTGCACACCCAGGCGGGTCAGCAGCGCCGGGCCGAAGATCGCCCCGATCACGCCAGTAATCAATACGAATACCGCCGCCAACGCCGCAACACCACCAATCTGTTCAGCCACCAGCATGGCTATCGGCGAAGTGACCGATTTCGGCGCCATGGTCATCAGGATCATGTGCTCGGCACCGAACCACCAGCCCAGCAGCAGGCAGCAGACCGTGGCGAACAGACCTCCGATTACCAGCGTAGTAAAAGTCGGCCAGAACAGCTGCCGGATGCGCCGCAGGTTGAGGTAGAGCGGCACGGCCAGGGCCACGGTGGCAGGGCCGAGGAGGATGTTCATGATCTCGGTGCTCTTGCGATATTCGGCGTAACTGATGCCGCAGGTCAGCAACACGCCAATCACCAACAGCATCGACACCAGCACCGGTTGCAGGAAGATCCAGCGGGTCTTTTCATAGCCGGCCAACACGATCTGGTAAGCGCCCAGGGTGATGCCGATGCCGAACAACGGATGGTGGATAACGGCGTCGATCGCGCCTTGCCAGTCGAGGATCATGGCTTCTCCTCGCGCTTGCCGTGCTGGCGATTGATGAGCTTCTGCATCAGCAGCCCGACGAACACCAGGGTTACCAGGCAGGAAATCAGCAAGGCGCCGGCAATCGCCCAGAAGTCGGCGGCAATGTCCTTGGCATAGACCATCACCCCCACCGCTGGCGGCACCAGCAGCAATGGCAGGTAGCGCAGCAGGCTACCGGCGGCCTCACTCAGCGGCTTGCCGACTTCGCCACGGGCCATGAGGAAGAACAGCAGCAGCAACAGGCCGATGATCGGGCCCGGCAGAATTGGCACGCACAAGTGATTGAGCGCTGTACCCAGCAGTTGAAACAGCACCAGCCAGGTCAAACCACGCAACAGCATAAGGATCTCCTTCAGGCATGCCGGCCATTATAAGCACGGGCTGCCTGTAAGCCGATATTCGCCGAAAAGCGGGCATCTTGACTGAAACGGTTCGCCGTGCTGATCTTGCACTCTCGTACCAAATGACAATCTGGAGAGTCGCGATGCCCTATGTACCGGTAAACGAGTTATCGCAGTACGTTGGAAAGGAGCTGGGACGTTCCGACTGGCTGAAGATCGACCAGCAGCGCATCAACCTGTTCGCCGAGGCCACCGGCGATTTCCAATTCATCCATGTCGAGCCGGAAAAGGCGGCGAAAACCCCGTTCGGCACCACCATCGCCCATGGTTTCCTCACCTTGTCACTGATCCCCAAGCTGATGGAAGACATCCTGGTGCTCCCTGAAGGGCTGAAGATGGTAGTCAATTACGGGCTGGACAGCGTGCGTTTCATTCAGCCGGTGAAGGTAGACAGCAAGGTGCGACTGAAGGTTGACCTGGGTGAGGTGACCGAGAAGAAACCGGGGCAATGGCTGCTGAAAGCCACCGTTACCTTGGAGATCGAAGGCGAAGAGAAGCCGGCCTATATCGCCGAACCCCTGTCGCTCTGTTTCGTCTGATAGGGCCTCTTCGCGGGCACGCCCGCTCCCACAGGTACCGCGCCAGTCTGATGCTGTAGGTGACCCTGTGGGAGCGGGCGTGCCCGCGAAGAATCCAACACCGATTTCGATTGGATCACAGATACCTCCACCTCCCATTCTGCGGCATACTCGGCAGACTTTTTGCCTGGATTCCGCCATGCGTCCACTGCTCCCCTTCGCACTGTTCCTGATGCTCGCTGCCTGTGGCGATGGTGAGTCGTTGTCCCCGCCTGACGCGCGCCTGCCCGACGGTGGCCGCTACCGGGGCCAGGTGGTCGATGGGTTGCTGCAGGGCGAGGGGCGCATCGACTACCCCAACGGCAGCTGGTACGCCGGCAGCTTCAAGGACGGCCAGTGGCACGGCCAGGGCGAGTGGCACGGTAGCAATGGCGAGGTTTACCGCGGCCAGTTCGACAAAGGGCTGTTTCACGGACTGGGCGACCTGACCACACCGGGCAGCCACTATGCCGGCACGTTCAGCCACGGCCGGCGCGACGGTGAAGGTAGCCTCAAGCAGGCCGACCAGACCTACCGTGGCCAGTTCAAGGACGACCAGTACGAAGGTGCAGGCGAACTGGAAATGGCCGACGGCAGCCGTTACCAAGGCTTGTTCGCCAAAGGCAAGCCCAATGGCGCAGGCGTGCGCAGCGATGCCAGCGGCAACCAGTTCAGCGGCCGCTTTGTCGACGGCCAGCTGCAAGGCAGCGGCACCTACGACAGCGTGGATGGTGAGCAATACATCGGTGAATTCAAGGACAACCGCCTGGAAGGCCGCGGCCGCTACGAAAATGCCGACGGCGACGTGTGGATCGGCGACTTCAAGGACGGTTCGCTGATCGGCGAAGGCGAATTGCTCGGCAGCGACGGCAGCCACTACAAAGGCACCTTCGTCGACTGGCGCCTGTCTGGCCAAGGCAGCCTGCAACTGCCTGATGGCAGCAAGTACGTCGGCGGTTTCGACAGCGATGCCTACCAAGGCCACGGCAAGCTGACCCTGGCCAGCGGCCAGGTCGAAAGCGGCTTCTGGGTCAACGGTGTGCGTGTACGCGACCAGAAAGGCAAACTGCTGCCCGACCCGCTGGACCTGGCCCTGCTCAACCAGGGCCGCCTGCTCGACGAGGCCCTGGCCCGGGTACCGCGCTCGGCGCCGCCAGTCCAGCTGTACAGCCTGGTGCTGGCCGGCGATGGCCAGCAGAGCGTGTTCATGCGCGAAGCCGACTATGTCAGCAACATGCTCAAGGTGCGCTTCGGTGCCCGTGGCCAGGTCACCCTGGTCAACCACCGCGACCAGATGACCACCCGCCCCATGGCTACCCGCGAGAACCTCACGCGCGCCGCCCGCACCCTGGCCGAGCGCAGCGGCCCGGAAGACCTGATCTTCATCTACCTGACCAGCCACGGCAGCCAGGACCATCAGCTGGTGCTCGACCAGCCACGCCTGCAACTGGCCGACCTGTCCGCCGACGAACTGGCCAGCGCCCTGGCACCGCTCAAGGACCGCGACAAGATCATTGTCATCTCCGCCTGCTATTCAGGGGGCTACATCGCCCCGCTCAAGGACGATCGCACGGTGATCATGACGGCGGCACGTGCAGACCGTGTGTCGTTCGGTTGTTCAGAAGAAGCCGATTTCACCTACTTCGGCGACGCCCTGTTCGCCGAGGCCCTGAACCAGACCGATGACCTGAAACAAGCGTTTGAACTGGCGCGCACCAGTGTTGCCGAAAGAGAACAAAGGGAAGGTTTCGAAGCCTCCGAGCCACAAATCTGGGCTCCGCCCGCGGTGCTGGCACATTGGCAGCAACTGCGTAAGCACCAGGCCGAAGAAGCCTTGCGTAATGCAGCACAGGCCAAGGCCGAGGAACAGGCAAAAACGCCTGCCAGCCGCTAAGCTTGTGTGTAACAAGGGAGAGACATCATGTATTTGACGCCTCAGCATGTCCTGCTTGCCGGTGCCACCGGCCTTACCGGTGAGCACTTGCTCGACCGCCTGCTCAACGAACCCACCATCAGCCGCGTACTGGCACCGACCCGTCGGCCACTGGCCGAGCACCCCCACCTGGAAAACCCGGTGGGCGACCCGGCGGTGTTTCTCCCGCAGCTGGCCGGTCGAGTCGATATCGCCTATTGCTGCCTGGGCACTACCCTCAAGCAAGCGGGCTCGGAGCAGGCATTTCGTGCCGTCGATCTGGACATGGTCGTCGCCTTCAGCAAGCGCGCACGGGAAATGGGGGCGCGCCACCTGCTGGTGGTCAGCGCCCTGGGTGCCGACCCCAAGTCGTCGATCTTCTACAACCGGGTCAAGGGCGAAATGGAAGAAGCGCTCAAGGCTCAGGACTGGCCACAACTGACCATCGTGCGGCCGTCGCTGCTGTTGGGTGAACGGGTACAACCACGGCTCGGTGAGAAGTTGGCTTCGCCGTTTTCGAAGCTGATTCCGGGCAAATACCGGGGCATCGAAGCCTGCACCCTGGCCCGTGCACTGTGGCGCCTGGCGCTGGAGGAAGAGGACGGCATTCGGGTCATCGAGTCCGACGAGTTGCGCAAACTCGGCAAGAAATAGCCCCTACAGACCGCCCGTAGCCTGAAACCCTATGCCTGCCGCCGTCAGCAATGACAGCGGCAGGAACAGTGTATCCAGCAGCATGCTGCCAGGCAGGTCCAAGTGCGGATACGCTGGTGCCTCAGCCCCGAAGCGATCCTTGGGGCAACACCCGCCATTGATCACATACATATCCAGCCGGGTCCCGGCATACACCACCGGAGCCCCTGGTTTGTTGGCATCCAGCGTGCGCACCGTGGCGCAGCCGCCGAGCAGGCTTGCCGCCAGCAACCCGGCCATGAGACGCCTCAATCATCCGCCCCGAAATGATGCTCGCCCCAGCGCGGCAGCATGTCCTGCGGAATATTCAGCAGGTTGAGAATGCGCGCCACGACGAAGTCGACCAGGTCATCGATGGTCTGCGGCTGGTGATAGAAGCCCGGCGCCGCCGGCAGGATCACTGCGCCCATCTGTGACAGCTTGAGCATGTTCTCCAGGTGAATGGTCGAGAACGGTGCCTCGCGTGGCACCAGGATCAACTGCCGACGTTCCTTGAGGGTGACGTCGGCGGCCCGCTCGATCAGGTTGTTGCAGGCACCGGTGGCGATAGCCGACAAGGTACCGGTCGAACACGGCACCACCACCATCGCCGCTGGCGCACCAGAGCCCGAGGCCACCGGTGACATCCAGTCTTCCTTGCCGTATACGCGGATCTGCCCGTCGGCAGCGCCGGTGTATTCGGTGAGAAACGCCTGCATGGCCTGCGGCTTGGCCGGCAGGACCACGTCGGTCTCGGTGGCCATCACCAGTTGCGCTGCCTTGGAGATGAGGAAATGCACCTCACGGTCCTCGCGCACCAGGCAGTCGAGCAGGCGCAGGCCATACTGCACCCCGGAGGCGCCGGTCATGGCCAGGGTGATACGTTCCGGTCCGCTCACTTCAAGGCCTCGGCCAGCTTGCCGTGCAGGCCGCCGAAGCCGCCGTTGCTCATGATCACCACATGGGTGCCCGGGCGGGCCTGGCCCTTGACCCGCTCGATGATCGCATCGAGGCTGTCGGCGACCACGCTTGGCACCTTGCATTGCGCGGCTGTGGCAGCCAGGTCCCAACCCAGGTTGGCGGGTGCGTACCAGATCACCTGGTCGGCGTCGTTGACGCTTTCCGGCAGGCCGTCACGATGGGCGCCGAGCTTCATGGAGTTGGAGCGCGGCTCGATGATGGCGATGACCGGCGCTTCGCCGACGCGCTTGCGCAGGCCGTCGAGGGTGGTGGCAATGGCAGTTGGGTGGTGGGCGAAATCGTCGTAGATGGTCACGCCCTGGACTTCAGCGACCTTCTCCATGCGCCGTTTGACGCTCTTGAACGCGCTCAGGCCGTCGATGCCCATGGCCGGCACCACGCCCACATGGCGGGCAGCGGCCAGCGTCGCAAGGGCGTTGGCGACGTTGTGCTGGCCAGTCAGGGCCCAGTCCACCACACCCTGCACTTCACCTTCGAACAGCACCTCGAAACGCGAGCCGTCGGCGCTGAGCAGGCGCGCCTGCCATTGGCCACCCTCACCGGTGGTCTGCACCGGGGTCCAGCAGCCCATGCCGATCACGCGCTCCAGCGCCTGCTCGGTGGTCGGGTGAATGACCAGGCCTTCGCTCGGGATGGTCCGCACCAAGTGGTGGAACTGCCGCTCGATGGACGCCAGGTCAGGGAAGATGTCCGCGTGATCGAACTCAAGGTTATTGAGGATCGCGGTGCGCGGGTGGTAATGCACGAACTTCGAACGCTTGTCGAAGAAGGCGCTATCGTATTCGTCGGCTTCGACCACGAAGAACGGCGTGCCGCCCAGGCGCGCCGACACCGAGAAGTTCTGTGGCACGCCGCCGATCAGGAAGCCCGGGCTCATGCCGGCGTGCTCCAGCACCCATGCCAGCATGCTGCTGGTGGTGGTCTTGCCGTGGGTGCCCGCCACGGCCAGCACCCAGCGGCCCTGCAGCACATGGTCGGCCAGCCACTGCGGGCCGGACACATAAGGCAGGCCCTTGTTCAGCACATACTCCACCGCCGGGTTACCCCGCGACATGGCGTTGCCGATCACCACCAGATCAGGCGCAGGGTCCAGCTGAGCCGGGTCGTAGCCCTGGGTCAGCTCGATGCCCTGGGCTTCGAGCTGGGTGCTCATGGGTGGATAGACGTTGGCGTCGGAACCGGTGACGCGGTGGCCAAGCTCTTTGGCCAGCACGGCCAGCGAACCCATGAAAGTGCCGCAAATACCGAGAATATGAATGTGCATGGTCGACCTCGCAAAACTTCGAGGCAGGGTAGCCTAGGGCGAGAAAAATCGCACACGCTGTTTCGGTAATTACACGCGGCTAATGCCGTGTTTTCGCAGTTTTCGATATAAGGTATTGCGGCTGATGCCCAGGTGCTCGGCGACCCGGGTCAAGTGCCAGTGTTTTGCCTCCAGGATGTCCATCAGTGCCTGACGCTCGGCATGTAGGAGCGGCCTTGTGTCGCGAAAGGGCTGCACAGCAGCCCCGGCGGGTTGGGCGTCACTGGTGAGATCCTGGGGCCGCTGCGCGGCCCTTTCGCGACACAAGGCCGCTCCTGCAGGGGCCGCGTCGCTTCGAATGATTGCGGGGAGATCCGCGAGTTCTATAAAGGTGCCCTCACACAGCGCCACCAAGGTCCGCAGCACATTGCGCATCTGCCGTACGTTCCCCGGCCAGGCAAACGTCAGCAGCGCCTGGCGCGCCTCAGGTGCCAGATGTACAACCTGCCCCTGCGCCTCCTGGTGTAACAGGAAGTCCAGCAACGCCTCCTTGTCACTACGTTCGCGCACAGATGGCAACGCTACTTCCAGACCGTTGAGCCGGTAGTACAGGTCTTCACGGAAACTCCCCTGCTCCACCCGCTCCAGCAAATCCCGGTGGGTGGCACTGACAATGCGCACATCCACCGCCTGCGGCTCACCGCCAATCGGCACCACCTGGCGCTCTTCCAGCACCCGCAACAGGCGGGTCTGCAACGCCAGCGGCATGTCGCCGATCTCATCCAGCAACAAGGTACCGCCGTCGGCCTGCAGCAGCTTGCCGCGCATGCCCTCCTTGCGCGCCCCGGTAAAACTGCCACCGCGATAGCCGAACAGTTCACTTTCGATCAGGCTCTCGGGGATCGACGCACAGTTCACCGCCACGAACGGCTTGCCACGGCGCTGACTGGCCTGGTGCACGGCCTGGGCGAAGGCTTCTTTACCGCAACCGGTCTCGCCGCACAGCAGCAGCGGCACATCGCGTTCGAACACGCGCACGGCACGGTGGAAGTCGTGTTGCAAGGCCGGATCCAGCAGGCAGATGCCCGGCTCAGCAGCGGGCCTGGCCTGGGGCAGGCTGGCCGGTACCGTCCACAGCGGCGCCCTCGCCTGCCCGCGCAGGCTGGCAAACACCTGACGGCCATCACGGGTGTGCAATGGCCAGACCGTGCTCCCCCCCGGCGTGGCACGGCTGAACAGCTCGTCATGGCTGCAGGCGAAGAACATCTCCAGCGGCTTGCCCAGCACGCCGCCGCGAATGGTGCCCAGCAGGTTCAGGGCACTCTGGTTGGCGGCGCAGATGCGGCCATCGCCATCGAACGCCAGCAACCCTTCGCTGAACTGGCCGACCGACTCGGCCTGCACGTGAATGCGCAGCAACCACTGCTGCTCGAAATGACGCAGGAAATAGCAGCTCTCGATCATCTTCGCCGAGAGGTTGACCAGCGCCATGGTGTGGAACTGGCTCTGGCGCGACACGTCCGGCCGCGCCGAGGACACATCGAGCACCGCCAGCAGCTCACCGTGCGGGTCGAACACCGGGCTCGCCGAGCAGGTCAACCCGGTATGGCGGCCGCGAAAGTGCTCATTCTGGTGAATGGTCAGGGCCTGGCGCTCGACCAGGCAGGTACCGATGCCGTTGGTGCCCTCACGGGCTTCACTCCAGTCCGCACCCAGCCACAGCCCGGCACGCTCGAAGTTGCGCCGCTCGCTGGGCGCGGTGACACAGTTGAGGATCACCCCGCGGGCATCGGTCAGCAGCACCGCATGGCCGGCGCCGGACAGTTGCTGGTGCAGGCTGTTCATCTCGTTGTCGGCGATTTTCAACACCTGGCGCAGCCGCTCGCGGCTCTCGAGCAGGCGGCCGTGTTCGAGCACCACCGGTGCCTCGATCACTGACGGGTCGAGGTGATAGTCGTCCAGGCAGCGCAGCCAGGAGCGGGCAATCGAAGGATCGCTGCCCGCTTCACCGCGGGCAACGGTATGCACTTGCTGGGCATGGCGGCTGAACAGGTTGCTCTGCATTTGTTGTTGTTCTCCGCAGATAGAGATTCACCCCAGCATCCTCCACCCGCGCAGGCTTTGCAACGTGCCCACCGGCAACGTGTCGCAAACGGTACAAAGTGTCACCCCGCCCGTGCCAAGCCTGGCACAGCGCGCCTTCCCGCAGCGCCGAAGCATGACCCAAGTCATTGATTCCACGGGGGCGCACCACGCTGGCCCAACCTTTGCTCTACGCTTTTCAACTCCTCAACAAACATAACAGCCAGGAGACACACCATGCGTTACGCACATCCCGGTACCGAGGGCGCGAAGGTTTCCTTCAAGAGCCGCTACGGCAACTTCATCGGCGGTGAGTTCGTGGCCCCGGTCAAAGGCCAGTACTTCGAAAACACCTCCCCGGTGAACGGCCAACTGATCGCCGAATTCCCTCGTTCCACTGCCGAAGACATCGATAAAGCCCTGGATGCCGCCCATGCCGCCGCCGACGCCTGGGGCCGCACCTCGGTACAAGACCGCTCCAACGTCCTGCTGAAGATCGCCGACCGTATCGAACAGAACCTGGAACTCCTGGCCATCACCGAAACCTGGGACAACGGCAAGCCGATCCGCGAAACCCTCAACGCCGACATTCCGCTGGCCGTCGACCACTTCCGCTACTTCGCCGGCTGCATCCGCGCCCAGGAAGGCGGCGCTGCCGAAATCAACGAAAACACCGTGGCCTATCACATCCACGAACCGCTGGGCGTGGTCGGGCAGATCATCCCGTGGAACTTCCCGATCCTGATGGCCGCCTGGAAGCTCGCCCCGGCCCTGGCCGCCGGCAACTGCGTGGTGCTCAAGCCGGCCGAGCAGACCCCGCTGGGCATCACCGTGCTGGTCGAGCTGATCGGCGACCTGCTGCCCAAGGGCGTGCTCAACGTGGTGCAAGGCTATGGCCGCGAGGCCGGTGAAGCGCTGGCCACCAGCAAGCGCATCGCCAAGATCGCCTTCACCGGCTCCACCCCGGTCGGCTCGCACATCATGAAATGCGCCGCCGAGAACATCATCCCGTCCACCGTCGAGCTGGGCGGCAAGTCGCCGAACGTGTACTTCGAAGACATCATGCAGGCCGAGCCGAGCTTCATCGACAAGGCCGCCGAAGGCATGGTGCTGGCGTTCTTCAACCAGGGCGAAGTGTGCACCTGCCCGTCGCGCGCCCTGGTGCAGGAGTCGATCTACCCGCAGTTCATGGAAGTGGTGATGAAGAAGGTGCTGCAGATCAAGCGCGGCGACCCGCTCGACACCGACACCATGGTCGGCGCCCAGGCCTCGCAGCAGCAGTTCGAGAAGATCCAGTCCTACCTGAAAATCGCCCAGGAAGAAGGCGCCGAGCTGCTGACCGGCGGCAAGGTGGAGCAGCTCGAAGGTTCGCTGGCCACCGGTTACTACATCCAGCCGACCCTGCTCAAGGGCAACAACCGCATGCGCGTGTTCCAGGAAGAAATCTTCGGCCCGGTGGTCAGCGTCACCACCTTCAAGGACGAAGCCGAAGCCCTGGCGATTGCCAACGACACCGAGTTCGGCCTCGGTGCCGGCGTGTGGACCCGCGACATCAACCGCGCCTACCGCATGGGCCGCGGCATCAAGGCGGGCCGCGTGTGGACCAACTGCTACCACCTGTACCCGGCGCATGCCGCGTTCGGCGGCTACAAGAAATCCGGTGTCGGCCGTGAAACCCACAAGATGATGCTCGACCACTACCAGCAGACCAAGAACCTGCTGGTGAGCTACGACATCAACCCGTTGGGCTTCTTCTAAAACAGTGCACTGGGGCCGCCATCTGGCGGCCCCAACCGCTCTGGCTCGCTTCCTGCAGTACCCATCACCATCGGCCCGGACCCCTCCGGCCATCAAGAAAAAGAACAGGTGAAACTATGCCAAGCGATCATTCCGCCGGTGCGCCGGCAGGGTCTTCCGTCGACTTCGAAAAAGTCGGTTCGGACTATTTCCAGCAACGTGAACTGAAAAAAGGCGCCGCCGGCTGGGTACTGCTGGTGGGCCTGGGCGTTGCCTATGTGATTTCCGGCGACTATGCCGGCTGGAACTTCGGCCTGGCCCAGGGTGGCTGGGGCGGCATGTTCCTCGCCACCTTGCTGATGGCCACCATGTACCTGTGCATGTGTTTCTCGCTGGCCGAACTGTCCTCGATGATCCCCACCGCTGGCGGCGGCTACGGCTTTGCCCGCAGCGCCTTCGGCCCGTGGGGCGGTTTTTTGACCGGCACGGCGATCCTCATCGAATACGCCATCGCCCCCGCCGCCATCGCCACGTTCATCGGCGCCTACTGCCAGTCACTGTTCGGCATCGGCGGCTGGATGATCTACCTGGCGTTCTACGTGGTCTTCATCGGCATCCACATCTTCGGCGTGGGTGAAGCGCTGAAGCTGATGTTCATCATCACCGCCATCGCGGCCATCGCCCTGGCCGTGTTCCTGGTGGCCATGGTGCCCCATTTTGATGCAGCCAACCTGTTCGACATCGCCAAAACGGACGCCGTCGGCGCCAGCAGCTTCCTGCCATTCGGCTATGTCGGCGTGTGGGCCGCCATCCCCTATGCCATCTGGTTCTTCCTCGCCGTCGAAGGTGTGCCACTGGCCGCCGAAGAAACCAAGAACCCCAAGCGTGACCTGCCACGCGGCCTGATCGGTGCGATGCTGGTGCTGCTGGCCTTCGCCCTGCTGATCCTGGTGGTCGGCCCTGGCGGTGCAGGCTCCGAAGCCCTGAAGGCTTCTGGCAACCCACTGGTCGAGGCGCTGGCCAAGGCCTATGGCGGTTCCACCTGGATGGGCAGCTTCGTCAACCTGGTGGGCCTGGCCGGCCTGATCGCCAGCTTCTTCTCGATCATCTATGCCTATTCGCGGCAGATCTTCGCCCTTTCCCGCGCTGGCTACCTGCCGCGCAAGCTGTCGGAAACCAACAAGAGCAAGGCCCCGGTCATGGCGCTGGTGATCCCCGGGATCATCGGTTTCGCCCTGTCGCTGACCGGCCAGGGTGACCTGCTGATCCTGGTGGCGGTATTCGGTGCCACACTGTCGTATGTGCTGATGATGGCCGCGCACATCACCCTGCGTATCCGTCGGCCGAAAATGGAACGCCCTTACCGCACCCCGGGCGGCATCTTCACCTCGGGCCTGGCCTTGGTGCTGGCCTGTATCGCCGTGGTCGCGGGCTTCCTGGTCGACCCGCGAGTGGTGATTGGCGCAGCGGTGATCTATGCGGTACTGATTGCCTACTTTGCGTTCTACAGCCGCCACCACCTGGTGGCGGGCACACCGGAAGAGGAATTCGCCGCGATCCAGAAGGCCGAAGAGGCCCTGCACTGATCGCCGCCACCTGCCGCGGGCCAGCCCGCGGCTCTGGAGATTCTGTATGGCAAGTTTCGTACACACGGTGGGCCACCTGGTCTACCGCTTCGACAGCCTCAAGGAAGTGATGGCCAAGGCCAGCCCGGCCCGTTCCGGGGACTTCCTGGCCGGCGTCGCCGCCAGCAACGACGGCGAACGGGTGGCCGCGCAGATGGCCCTGGCCAACATCCCGCTGACACATTTTCTGAATGAAGCGCTGATCCCCTACGAACAGGACGAAATCACCCGGCTGATCGTCGACACCCACGACGCCCAGGCCTTCGCCCCGGTCAGCCACCTGACGGTTGGCGGCCTGCGCGACTGGCTGCTCGGCGACGAGGCCAACGAACACAGCCTGCGCGCCCTCGCCCCCGGGCTGACGCCGGAAATGGCCGCCGCCGTATCAAAGATCATGCGCGTACAGGACCTGGTGCTGGTGGCGCAGAAGATCCGCGTGGTCACCCAGTTCCGCGGCACCATGGGCTTGCGCGGGCGCCTCTCGACCCGCCTGCAGCCCAACCACCCGACGGATGAGCCGGCCGGCATCGCCGCCAGCATCCTCGACGGCCTGCTGTACGGCAACGGCGACGCCATGATCGGCATCAACCCGGCCACTGACAGCATCGCCTCGATCTGCGCCCTGTTGGAAATGCTCGACGCCATCATCCAGCGCTACGACATCCCCACCCAGGCTTGCGTGCTGACCCACGTCACCACCTCGATCGAAGCGATCAACCGCGGCGTACCGCTGGACCTGGTGTTCCAGTCGATCGCCGGCACCGAGGCGGCCAACGCCGGTTTTGGCATCAACCTCAACGTGTTGCAGGAAGGCTACGAGGCCGGCCTGTCGCTCAAGCGCGGCACGCTCGGGCAGAACCTGATGTACTTCGAGACCGGCCAGGGCAGCGCGCTGTCGGCCAACGCCCACCACGGTGTCGACCAGCAGACCTGCGAGACCCGCGCCTACGCCGTGGCCCGCCACTTCAAGCCGTTCCTGGTCAACACCGTGGTCGGCTTCATCGGCCCCGAGTACTTGTACAACGGCAAGCAGATCATCCGCGCCGGCCTCGAAGACCACTTCTGCGGCAAGCTGCTCGGCGTGCCGATGGGTTGCGACATCTGCTACACCAACCACGCCGAAGCCGACCAGGACGACATGGACACCCTGCTGACCCTGCTGGGCGTGGCCGGGATCAACTTCATCATGGGCATCCCCGGCTCCGACGACATCATGCTCAACTACCAGACCACGTCATTCCATGACGCGCTGTATGCGCGCCAGACCCTGGGCCTGAAGCCCGGGCCGGAATTCGAAGCCTGGCTGCATCGCACGGGCATCTTCACCCAGGCCGATGGCCGCGTGCGCTTTGGCGACAACCTGCCGCCGGCATTCCGCCAGGCCTTGGCGCAACTGGCATAAGAGGTGACCATGGCAGACCGATCCCCACCCCCGCTCTCTACCCAGGAAAACCCTTGGCTGGCCCTGCGCAACCTGACCCCGGCACGTATCGCCCTGGGCCGCTGCGGCACCAGCCTGCCCACCGGCGCGCAGCTGGACTTTCAGTTCGCCCACGCCCAGGCCCGCGACGCCGTGCACCTGGCGTTCGACCATGCCGCCCTCAGCGAACAACTCAAGGACCGTGGCCGCGACAGCCTGGTGCTGCACAGCGCCGCCAGCGACCGCCACCAATACCTGCAACGCCCCGACCTGGGCCGGCGGTTGAACGAAGACTCGGCCGAGCGCTTGCGCCAGCATGCCCAGGCCAACCCCGATGGCGTTGACCTGGCCATCGTGGTCGCCGACGGCCTCTCGGCCCTGGCCGTGCACCGCCATACCTTGCCGTTCCTGGCCCGCTTCGAGGAGCAGGCCGCTAGCGATGGCTGGACCAGCGCCCCGGTGGTGTTGGTAGAGCAAGGTCGGGTGGCGGTGGCGGATGAGGTCGGCCAACTGCTCGGTGCACGCATGACCGTAATGCTGATCGGTGAGCGCCCGGGGCTGAGCTCGCCAGACAGCCTGGGCCTGTATTTCACCTATGCGCCCAAGGTCGGCCTGACCGACGCCTACCGCAACTGCATCTCCAATATCCGCCTGGAAGGCCTGAGTTACGGCATGGCGGCCCATCGCCTGCTATACCTGATGCGCGAAGCCTGCAGGCGACAGCTTTCCGGTGTGAATCTGAAGGACGAAGCCGAGGTCCATAGCATCGACAGTGAAAATGCCCCCACCCAGCGAGGCAATTTCCTGCTCGGTGAACGTTAAAGAACATGTAACGGAAGGCGGATTGCGCTGATGGCCAGCATTGGGGCAGCATGCCCATGAAAGCTGCAGGCATTCCGCTGTTTCCCTAAATGGACTCTGAGGGCCGCACATGCGCATCATCAAGGCAACCCTGGAACACCTCGACCTGCTCACCCCGCTGTTCGTCAGATACCGCGAGTTCTATGGGCAGCTCCCTTATCCGGACAGTTCGCGCAAGTTTCTGCAAAAGCGCCTTATGCGCAGTGAGTCGATCATCTACCTGGCTTTGCCAGTTGACGATGACAGCAAATTGCTTGGCTTCTGCCAGCTTTATCCGAGCTATTCGTCGCTGTCGCTGAAGCGGGTGTGGATTCTCAATGACATCTACGTGGCCGAAGATTCCCGGCGCATGCTGGTAGCCGACCACCTGATGCGCGAGGCCAAGAAAATGGCCAAGGAAACCAATGCGGTGCGCATGCGGGTTTCGACCAGCGCCAACAACGAGGTGGCGCGCAAGACCTATGAGTCAATGGGCTTTCGCAAGGACACCGAGTTCGAGAACTACATACTGCCGATCAGCCAGGACTGACCTGCACCGCCGCTCCTACAGGATTTTCACAGCCACTGTGATTGCATAACGCCTGTAGGAGCTGCGGTGAGGCTGATTGACGCGGTAACCCCCCGCTACAAACTCCCCGGGCAGGTTTTCCACTTCGCCGTATAATGCCCTTCTGTCGTGTGTGAAAAGTTACCCACCGTCTGGAAATGATGCCGACACCCAGGGCAAAGCCCGTCATCGCGTGCCCGTATAGGCGGGTCAAGAACACAGGTGCTGTACATGGAATTCAACCCGCTGGACTTAATCCTGCATCTCGATACCTACCTCGACCTGCTGGTTAGCAACTATGGACCCTGGATCTACGCGATCCTTTTTGCCGTGATCTTCTGCGAAACCGGTTTGGTGGTGATGCCGTTCCTGCCGGGCGACTCACTGCTGTTCATCGCCGGCGCCGTGGCCGCCGGTGGCGGCATGGACCCAGTCCTGCTGGCAGGTCTGCTGATGGCCGCCGCCATTCTGGGCGACAGCACCAACTACATCATCGGCCGCACCACGGGCGAAAAACTGTTCAGCAACCCCAACTCGAAGATCTTCCGTCGCGACTACCTGGAGCGCACCCACGAGTTCTATGAACGCCATGGCGGCAAGACCGTGACCATGGCGCGCTTCCTGCCGATCCTGCGCACCTTCGCGCCGTTCGTGGCCGGTATCGCCCACATGCACTACCCGCGCTTCCTCGGTTTCAGTGTGGCAGGCTCGCTGCTGTGGGTCGGCGGCCTGGTAACCCTGGGCTACTTCTTCGGCAACGTGCCGTTCATCAAGCAGCACCTGTCGCTGATGGTGGTCGGCATCATCGTGCTGTCGCTGGTGCCGATGATCCTCGGCCTGCTGCGCAGCCGCCTGGGCCGCACCGCCAAGGCCCACTGACAGCCGGCATGTGGTCCTTCAGCGCCTGGCGGCGCAAGCGTACCCTCGCGCGCTACCCGATCGAGCCAGGGCAATGGCAGGTGATCCGTGATCGCCTGCCGATGCTCGATGGCATCAGTGATGCGGAAGACCAGTGGCTGCGCGAAGCCTGCATCCTGTTCCTGCTCGACAAGCACCTGACCACCCTCCCCGGGGTTGAACTTGACGACGAGCAGCGCCTGTTTCTCGCCGCCCAGGCGCAGCTGCCGCTGCTGCACCTGGGCGAGTTGAACTGGTACCAGGGCTTCCACGAGATCATCCTCTACCCGGACGACTTCAAGAGCCCGCAGCGCCACCGCGATGCCAGCGGCGTGGAGCACGTGTGGGATGCCGAGCACAGCGGCGAAGCCTGGCAGCAGGGGCCGATCATCCTGGCCTGGGCCGGAGTGCTGGCCAGTGGCGGCTGGGAAGCCTACAACCTGGTGATCCACGAACTGGCGCACAAACTCGACATGCTCAACGGCGATGCCAACGGCCTGCCACCGCTGCACCCGGGCATGCGCGTGGAAGACTGGTCTGCGGCCATGCAGCAGGCCTACGACGACCTCAACCGCCAGCTCGACGCCGACCCCGACGCTGAAACCGCCATCGACCCTTACGCCGCGGAAAACCCGGCGGAATTCTTCGCCGTCACCAGTGAGTACTTCTTCAGCGCCCCCGACCTGCTGCAGCAAGCTTATCCACAGGTGTACCAGCAGCTGTCGCTGTTCTACCGGCAGAACCCTCTCGAGCGCTTGCTGAAGCTGCAGGTTGGGCACCCGGATTACCGCGAAAGCCACGCCTGATGCGGCCGCACATCCGCCCACACGTGGCATGGCCTGGCGGAATATGCCTATAATCGCCGCCACTTTTTTGATCAAACACGGGGGCACTGCCCAATGAGCTACAGCAAGATTCCGGCTGGCAAAGACCTGCCGAACGACATCTACGTCGCCATCGAGATCCCGGCCAACCACGCGCCGATCAAGTACGAAATCGACAAGGACAGCGATACCCTGTTCGTCGACCGTTTCATGGCCACCCCGATGTTCTACCCGGCCAACTACGGTTTCATCCCGAACACCCTGGCCGACGACGGTGATCCGCTGGACGTGCTGGTCGTGACCCCATACCCGGTTGCTCCAGGCTCGGTCATCCGCGCCCGTCCAGTCGGCGTGCTGAACATGACCGACGACGGCGGCGGCGACGCCAAGGTCATCGCCGTTCCGCACGACAAGCTGAGCCAGCTGTACGTCGACGTGAAGGAATACACCGACCTGCCAGCCCTGCTGATCCAGCAGATCGAGCACTTCTTCGCCAACTACAAGGATCTGGAGAAGGGCAAGTGGGTCAAGATCGAAGGCTGGGAAGGTGCTGACGCCGCCCGCGCCGCGATCACCAAATCGGTCGCTGCCTACAAAGGCTGATACTGTTTTGTAGAAAAAACCCGCCTCGGCGGGTTTTTTTATGGGTGAAGGACGAAGCTGGTAAAAAATCCTACGCAGTCCTACACCTTTGCCCTACATCCCGACATTTTTCACACCGTTCATATCAACATCACGTTCATTTCGTTACTGGCAACCGGCCGCTACACTCGGTCTCATGAAAAGATCCGGTGACCGCCTCAAGGCACTCCTTCGGGAATGTGGCCTGACCCCTTCAGACTTCGCTGCCCAGCGCCGCGTCTCGTCCCAGCACATCAATAACTGGTTCACCCGCGGCATCCCGATTGCCCGCCTTGATGAAATGGCCGAGTTGTTCTGTGTGCAGCGCCGCTGGCTGCAGACCGGCGAAGGCCCCAAGCACCCGCATTCGTTTCTGCGCATGTACGCGCCCCAGTCAACGCCTGTAGAAACACCCGGTTTACCTTCGATATCGCATCCTCCCCTGGTGCAAGTGCCCTTCAACGAACTGCGCAATGGCCAACTCGTGGCGATCGACCATCACTGCCTGGCAATGCCGGCATCTGCGCTGGAGGCATTGGCCGTGCCTGAGGACAAAGTCATCTGCATGACCATGCCTGCCGACAACATGGCGCCGTGGATCCCACGTGATGCGATCCTGGCGATCGACCTCAGCTACACCCAGGTGGTCGATGGCGAGATCTATGCCCTGCTGCACAACGGCAGGCTCAGGGTCAACAGCCTGAGCCTCGGCCACCGCGGCACCCTGTGCCTGCATAGCCACAACCGGCGCGAGATTGTCGAACGCTACACCACCTTGCAGTGCGCGGTGCAGAAGCTGGAGGTACTGGGCTGGGTGTTCCATTGGTCGCATTACCGCCAGCGACGCCCCGGCTGACACACGCTGTGCCATTTTTTGCTGGGCATACCGCGCCAGCCCTTGTATGCTACGCGGCACATTCAGCCCCGGCCGGCACAAGCCGCGTTCCAGAGGGCTCGGCGACACTCCACACGAGCGTTTGCCATCTCTTTCAGGCCCTTGCTGGCCACACAGTTAAGGCGGTTGCGACTTACCATAAATTAGTCGGAACCGTCCCCGAGAAGCCGGCCACAAGCCGGCTTTTTAATGCTCCATTGAAAGCCACTCCCATCTTTCAAGGCCCACTGCAACCTTGCTAAATCAAGGGCTACAACCTATTTCCGTTCCTGCGAGCTCTTTTTTCATCCAGGCGATTCCACGTCCAAGTGGGGGAGCAAATGGGGGATAGGTGAGGCCGCAATCGATGACCCACTGCACGTTGATTGCCGTTAGCCCCTGCAAATCTCAGACAGGTTAAACCTCCCTCGACCATTTTCCTTGGCCTGATACAAGGCTTGGTCTGCCAGCGCCACCAACTGATGGGCGTCCTGCCCTGGTTTAGGCTGGAGGCAGCCGACCCCCTGTGAGATCGTCACGTTGTCAGCAATGAGTGACTTCACGTGAGGGATCTGCAGACGCTGCACAGCAGCGGAAAGCTGCTCGGCAACGGTGGCGGCACCATTGAGATGGGTGCCAGGCAGAATGCAGACAAACTCTTCGCCGCCGAAGCGCGCGACCATATCGAATGGACGCTTAATAACATCGACCAGTGCCTGCGCCACACGGCATAGACACTGGTCGCCTTGTAAATGCCCATAGTGATCATTGAAACGTTTGAAGTAATCGATGTCGATAAGGATCAGCGCCAGCCACCCGCCATCACGGCACAAGTGACTCCACGTATCACTGAGGTGTTGCTCGAACGCGCGTCGGTTGGCGATGCCTGTCAAACCGTCGAGCGATGCGAGGCCTTTGAGATAATCGCTTTGTAGTTTCAAAGTCAGGTGGGTTTTCACCCGAGCACGGGCAATACCGGGATGAAATGGCTTGCTTATGTAGTCGACGGCGCCAAGTTCGAGTCCTTTTGCTTCGTCCGCTTCTTGCCCTTTGGCTGTCACGAATATCACAGGTATGTCCGCAGTCAACGGACTGGCCTTCAGGCGACGACACACTTCGTAGCCATCGATGTCAGGCAACATCACATCAAGCAGGATCAAATCCGGGAACTGCGTCAGGGCGATATCCACTGCCTTGTTACCCTCCATGGCCATGTAAATCTCATGGTCTGCACGGAACAGCTCATTCAGTGCATGGATGTTGAGTGGCTGGTCATCCACGATCAGTAAACGTGGTTTGCCACGCACGCGGCTAGATTCATCGTCCATCAACATTCCTTTTGATTGAATAAGCCAACTTATCGCACCAGACGGTCGCTGAATGGAAATCGAGATCGTCGACGGCCTGCTTGAGCGCCTCGTAAAGCGCTTTACTCTGTAGCGGAACCCCGTCCTGCAGGGCTGCAGCCCGCTGGAGGGCGAGGAGATTGTTGCTGACCAACAGCTCACGTAAGTAACCCAGGTCACTCTCCCAGTCTCGCTCCGTCAATGCAGATTGGCGTTCACTAACGGACGCCAAGGGAGCGGCAAAGGCAAGATTGAGCCGAGCGCAGTCAGACGCCAGTTGCATGTGCAGGTGCGATAGCCACCGAGGGCTGGCCATGAACGATTGCCCGTCCTCTGCCGAAGCCCGCAGCAGGCGCTGCTCCAGCTCAGCAGCCAGCGCGGAAAGACCACTGGCCCCCATGGTACCTGCACTGCCCTTGATAGTGTGCAATTGCACCAGTGCACCGGGTTTGTCTGCGTTACTGCAGTGTCGCTCCAACTGCTCAAGATTCTGCCGCATGTCATCCGGGAAACGCTGCAGCACGTTACGCAACAGCGTCAGGTTGCCACCAAAGCGCCGCAATACACTCTCGGCGGGTTCATCACCCAGCGAATCATCTGCCTGAGGAGAGGACCGGAAAGGCTTTTCACGGTCCAGAAGCTGCGTGAGTACAATGACTAGTCTTTCCAGGTCGATAGGTTTGCCCACATGTTCATTCATTCCCGCGGCCAAGCACGCCTTTCGCTCGGAGAGTGAGGCGTTGGCCGTCATGGCGACAATGGGCAAGCTGGCATGCAACTTGTTTTGACGTATCAGCCGAGTCGCCTCCAGCCCGTCCATATCAGGCATCTGGATATCCATCAGTACGGCGTCGAAGGTTTGTGTGCCTTGCGACACAGCCTCAACGCCCTGCCGCCCCCCCTCGGCCAGGGTCACTTTGGCCCCCTCGAGTTCTAGCAACTCCTGAGCCACTTGGCGATTGAGCGGATTATCCTCAACCACTAGCAACTTGATACCCTCGAGCCTGGATACCCGGCTCACGTGCGCAGTGGTTTCAGAAGCTTGCGACCCCGAGACGGCAAGCCCCACAGCAGTCACAAGTTGCTTAGGGGTGATGGGCTTACTCAAGACAGCGGCATAAGGCGCCTGAGTTCCCTGCTGTAAATCCGCGAACACTTCGTGACTGTGCGCCGTAACCATTACCACCACCGGCGCAGCACCAACCATCGCATCCTGCATCAGGCGTGCTGCAGTCGAGCCATCGATGTCCGGCATACGCCAATCCATCAGCACGACATCGTAAGGGGCCACATCCGCAACCCTTACCACGCGCTCCACAGCGTCCAGCCCTCTACTGGCCTGATCCACCCGCCAGCCTAACGCGACAGCCGTTCTTGCGAGGACTTCACGGGCTGTGTCGTTATCGTCGACTACCAACACCTTGAGGTCAGCACTAGCTGTTGCTGCCGGCACCTCAGTCTCCGCGGCATTTGCCAGAGCAAACTCCAGCTCGAACCAGAAGCGGCTGCCCTCACCCGGCTGACTCTGCACCTGCAGCGTGCCGCCCATCAGTTCGATCAACCGCTTGCAGATCACCAACCCCAGGCCTGTCCCGCCATAGCGACGGCTGATGGAGGCCTCGGCTTGACTGAACCCGTCAAAAATTCGCTCGATCTGCTCCTCGCTGATGCCGATTCCAGTATCGCTTACAGCAATTTGCAACCGTACAGCATCGGCATGACGAACGGACTCACGAAGGCTCACGGTAACTTCGCCACGCTCGGTGAACTTCAGCGCATTACCAGCCAAGTTGATGAGAATCTGTTGAAGGCGCAGGCTGTCGCCGACCAGGTACTCAGGTAAGGAGGTATCGAGATCGAACAGCACTTCGACGTCTTTATCCGTCTGATTGCCCGACAGCACCACTGCGAGGTCCGTCATTAACCGATTGAGCTCGAAAGGATGTGGATCAAGCTGCAACTTACCGGCCTCGATCTTGGAGTAATCAAGAATGTCATTGAGCAGCCCCAAGAGTGACTTGGCTGCACCGTGCGCTTTGCGGATATAGTCAAGCTGCCTCGAATCAAGCTCGGTGGCCTGAACCAAGTGCAGCATGCCAAGCACAGCATTCAGGGGAGTGCGAATTTCGTGGCTCATGTTGGCCAGGAAAGCACTTTTGGCGGCACTGGCTGCATCCGCCTGTTCCTTGGCGAAATACAAGCGTGACTGCAATTGGTACTCTGCTGTCACATCGCGATTGATCCCGGTGATTTTCTGGCCGCCGGTTTCAGCAATATGTTCGATTCTGGCAGCGGCCTGAACATAACGGATATCGCCATTGGGTAACTGAAGACGGAACAATGTCTCGAAAACACAGCTCCCTTCGAGCAAGCGCTGGAGCCATTTGGCGGCGACTTGCGCATCATCGGGGTGCAGACGCTCCCGCCAGTGCTCATAACCAAGGCCTGCTGCTTTCAAGGTGAGCGGCTGTTCGTAAATCTCGAACATCCGATCATTCCACTGCAGATCATCGTCGTCGGGCGACCACGTCCATACACCCAGTTTTGCCACGTCCGAAGCCAAGGCCAGCTGGTCGCGTGCTGAAGCAATGGCATCATGCTGACGACGTTGTTCGGACAGATCGAAGAGCACAGCCACGACCATGGGCTGACCCTCAATCTGCATGCTGCCCAATGTGACCTGTGCCGGGAAGATGTGCCCATCTTTTCGTCTGGCCTGCACTTCTCGCGAGGCTTCTGTCATATCACTGCACGCAGGATCACCCAGCGGATCCTGCGAGGGCATCAGGAAGCCCTCGGCCAAGGCAGGCAACAAGACCTGCACGTTGCTGCCGACAAGCTCGTCGGGCAGGTAGCCGAACACAGTCTGGGTGGCACGATTACAGGATTGAATCACCCCCAACCGGTTGATCCTGATAACCGGGTTGACTGCAGTATCGAGAATGGTCTGCGTCAGCGTCAGGCTGTCGGCCAAGCGCTGCTCTACCTGCTTGCGCCGACTGATATCGATGGCGATGCCCAGGTATCCACTCAACCTGCCATCAGCATTGCGCATCCCGGTGACCAGCAAGGTCACACTGAACCGTGTGCCGTCCTTGCGCACGTATGTCCACTCCCGAACCTCCGCCTCGCCCAATGCAGCCTTGTGCACAAATACGCGGAAACCTTCTATCGTTTCGCCATACGCTCGACTCAACTCTTCGCCACGTGTTGCCACCTCTTCACCCAGATGGAAAATACCTGGCGTGTGAATGCCGACAACTTCCTCGGCTGCATAGCCAAGCAATTGCTCAGCCCCGTAGTTGAAAACGGTAATGATGCCCGTGAGGTCGGTGGCGATGATCGAGACCTGTGACGCAGAGTGCAGAACGTTGGTCAGCAGGGCATTTACTTCGCGCAGCTCTGACGTGCGCTCGGCGACCTGATGCTCCAGGCCGACATTCAGTTCGAGAATGCGTGCCTCTGCCCGCTTCTGCGGGGTGATGTCACGGACTGTCTTGGAGGCGCCAACGACCCGCCCGGTAGCATCACAAATTGGAGAGACGGTTACCGACACCTCCAACGACTGGCCGTCTTTACGCACACGACGGGTCTCGAAATGCTCGATACGCTCGCTGCGCGCGATCTTGCCCAGCAAGTGCACTTCCTCATCCGCCAACTCGACGGGCAATACCAGGCCTACCAAGGTACGCCCCAGCGCCTCGTCGCTGTCATAGCCAAAAATCTTCTCGGCGCCCCGATTCCACGCCGTGACGATGCCATCCAAGGTCAGGCCAATGATTCCGTCATTCGAGTTTTCGACAATGGCCGCGAGTTTGGCCTGTTCAGCGAGAATGTCGCGTCGCCGCCTACGGCTGACGCCGAAGACACTGACCAACGCCGTGACCAGGAAGGTGCTGCCCAGACCGATGGCGAAAGTGCTACGCGGGGAAAACTGACGCAAATCCTGTACGAAAGAGGGATATGCAACCAACTCGATATCCCAGCGCCGGCCAAAAACCACCTGGGTCAAATGGGTACGCATGACCTCCTGCTCGTCCTCACCGCTTTCCTTGCGCTCATAGAACTGCACCGGAGCAGCCTCATCAGTTACATCACGCAACTGCAACCGCACACCACCAGAGGGCAATGGAAGCCCTGTCAGAACATCTTCGGTCAGCAGCGGCGCATAACTCCAGCCAAATCCTTGTGCCAAGCGCTCAGAAACAGTGCCCGGTGTGACGACCGTTCGGTAAATCGGCAACAGGAACAAAAACGACTGCAGTGGCTTACCCGTCGCCTGGACAAGCGTAATCGGGCCTGTAAGCCGCGCCTCACCTGTCTGCAGCGCGGCCTCGGCTGCCTCTCGCCGGTTTTTCTCGGACGCGATATCCAGGCCGATCGCTGCCTGGTTCCTCGCCTGCGGCTCGACGTATTGAATAATGTATCGCTCGCCATCATGCGGCGTGAGCTGGCGTAGCGTGAAGTCAGGTTTACCGTCGAGCCGGGCCTTCTGAAGAAAGGCTGCTTCTGCACTGGCAGGAACACGACGTATGAAACCAAACCCGCGAGCACCAGGAAACTCGGCATCAAAGTCGCGTGTCTTGCTGTAGGTTAAAAAGCCGTCACGACTGACCTGCTGCTCCCCCAGGACCTGCAGAGCACCACGCGCGCCCCGCAAGCCAAACTCATAGAGCCGAATGCGTGCAGCAACCGCCTCGCTCGTGCGTTCGACCGCACGGTTCAGTGCGGCCTCGGCCTGTGCTCTATTGTGCTCCACCATGCCGTAGGTGGCCAGAAAGGTAATCGCCAATCCTGACGCAAGAACAGCGATCAGCACTGTAACAGTTCCGAATCTCCGAATGCGATCTTTCAATTTCACCCCACATCAAAGACTGGCCGAACGAGAAAAATAGATTTTCCTAAATAAGCTTCAGCTTGCCGCACTCCAACATTTGCTGCAGTTGCACAAATGGCACCGGTCGGGAGTAATGATATCCCTGCATCAAACTGCAGCCTAAAGCCATGAGTCTGTTGGCCTGTTCCTGGCTTTCCACGCCCTCGGCGATCAGCTCTAATTCCAACGCTTGGCCCATACGCACGATGGCCTCGATGATGACGGCATCACTGTGGTCGTCGAGCATGTCGCGCACGAAACTCTGATCGATTTTTAGAACATCGATAGGCAGTTTCTTGAGATAACTCAGGCTGGAATAGCCAGTGCCGAAATCATCAATCGCGACCCGTACACCCAAGCTTTTCAGAGCCTCAAGCACCTCTCGCGCTTTCGCAACATTGTCTGCCAATACACCCTCGGTTATTTCCAATTCAAGCATGTGGGCTGGAATACCTGAATCTTCAAGTTCGCCACGTATCATGTCGAAGAAATTATCTTCACGGAATTGAACAGCGGAAATATTGACACTAACAGGAACTTGAAAACCTGAATGCAATAGTGTGCATGCGTCTGCACACGACTGGGCCAACACTTGACGCCCCAACGGAACGATCAACCCAGTTTCCTCTGCGACCGGAATGAACTCAGCAGGTGAAACCAGCGTACCGTCGGACTGTCGACAGCGAATCAACGCCTCCATGCCGCGCATGTACCCCGTTCGTGCATCCATCTTGGGTTGGTAGAAAACCTCGAAGAATCCCTCATCCAAAGCGCTGCGCATATGCTGTTCGAGGACATGCCTGGCCCGTGTGCTGGTTTCCAATGTCCTGGAAAAAAAGCGGGAACGGTTCCTACCTTCACGCTTTGCCTGGTACATAGCCACATCGGCATGGCTGTATAGCGTCTCCAGATCGGTACTGTCCTCGGGGTAAATGCTGACGCCAATGCTTGCGGTGATGTTGTAACGCCTTTCGCCAATCTGCATGGGGGACGCCAGCGTCTTCAAAAGCTGATCGCTCAAATCACCGATTGCTTCTAACCGAGTGACTTGCGGCAGCAAAATCACAAACTCGTCGCCGCCTTGCCGGCTCACCGTGTCCATGGGCCGGACACTGCTGCTCAAGCACTCAGCGACGCGCTTGAGAATCGCATCTCCAACGGAATGCCCCTGTGAATCATTGATGCTCTTGAAATGATCCAAATCCAACAGTAACAACGCGACCTTACCGCCATTGCATTTGGCCTGCTGGATCGCTTGGGTCGAGCGGTTAGTGAATAGTTGACGGTTAGGCAAGCCCGTAAGCGCATCGAAATAAGCCAATCGTTTAGCTTCATTGCGCAGATTCAGGTGGGCACGCGCATGGGCTCTTACCACAGGGACATTGATAGGTTTTTGAATAAAACCGACCCCTCCGAACTCCAGGGCGCGCACTTCGTTATCACACTGGGTATGGGAACTGACGAACAGAATGGCAGCATCGCAGAGCTTGGGGTCGGTCTTGATGGTTTGGCATAGCTCAAAGCCATTCATGTCGGGCAACTCTATGTCGATCAGGATCAGATCCGGGCGGCATTCCCCAGCCACCTGCAGCGCTTCACGACCGTCATGGGCAACATGAACCTCACCGAGGTTACTGATAGATTCTTGAAGAATTTCAAGATCGCTTGACTGGTCATCAACGATCAGAATTACAGGGTTCATCTGCTCTGCCAGATCAAACATGTCTGACTCCTGGAAGTCCGTTTCACAGCGTCAGCCTAGACGATCAACTGGCGAGATGCGCAGTCAGACAAGCCCTGCCAAGGCCTTCAGACGTGCGATCGCTTCCACGGATTCACCGTGTTCGATCGCAGCCGCCAGGCGCATGATGACCTGATCACGGTGCACGTGGGATTTTGGCAACGCGTAAACAGCGCCGATCAAGTCACGCATCGACATCGGCAGCGCCCAACGCGCCTTAAGGGCAAGCGCGAAGGCGCGCGCATACCTGGCAAGTGCCACCGATAACATATCGTCATCAACCGCGTGTCCGCGCCCAGCCCAGAGATCCACCTGATACAAAACACACAACTCGCCAATCCGATGCAACAACGCAGCGGCGTGCAGTGGCCCCGGATCCAAGCCACTTTGCCTGGCGAGCGATAGCACTCGCTCAGCCAAACGCTCCGAGGCCACAAACTGCTCGTGTAACCATAAGCCAATCAGCGGGTCTTCGATCACCGATGCCTGACGCAATGCCATTGCTATCGCCAAATTGAGAGCGGTTCGCCCGCCAAGGCGTGTCAATGCTTGCGCCAAGCCCTCACACGGCTGTAACCCTCCCCCATAAGCGGCACTGTTGGCGGCCGAGATGAGGTAAGCGCACAACGCCGGTTCGTTTTGCCAATGGATGGCCAGCTCACGGAAATCCGTCGCAACGCCACTGAACGCTTGCTGGAGGCTTTCCTTTACACTGGAAAACAGTGGCAGATCCAGATCAGAGGGAGACAACTGCCCCAGGTGACTCTCCAAGCTATCACTGAGGGCTGGAGCCACAGGAGCCGGCTCGTCATCTGGCAATAGTGCATTGATCTTTGCCATGACGGCAGGAATATCAAAAGGTTTAGTGATGTAGCCACTGATTCCCAACTGCCTTACTTCCAGTACGCTCTGCCGGTCTGAACGTCCAGTAATGACCACCAGGGGTATTTGCGAATCAGACATGCGTATAGTGCGAAGCAAATCCACCCCTGCGCCGTCGGGAAGATTCCAGTCTGACAGCACCAGTTGATAAAGCCCACTGCGCCAGGCCGCCAGCGCAGTTTCAAGGCAAGAAAAGCACTCGACATCGGCCGAAGGTCGAGACGACTGGATCATCTGGCGAAGAAGCTCAGACATCCACGGATCATCGTCCACCACCAAGATGCGTATCGACAATATTAATCACTCCATTGACGAAGGCACTGGGTCGGTTGCAGTGAAGCCCCCGATCATGACCCGCTAACGTCGATATGCGACGGCACCCAGGCTGCGGATGCATAGGGTATAGCACGCCTTGGTCAGGCATGTCTCAGCTCACGGCTTTGACCACCGTGCCTGGTCGCTCTGCCACCACCTGGTTACGCCCTTGTTGCTTTGCACGATAAAGCAGTTGATCCGCCTTCTGGAACACTTCGTCCATCGAACCGCCGGATTGCCAAAGGGCTACCCCCAGTGAAACAGTAATGTGCCCAACAGTCTCCAGAGCGGTCGATGCGATCAATAGGCGCAACCGCTCTGCGATGTCTGCCGCATTTGCAACTGAGCTTTCGGGCAGCAGCAAAACGAATTCCTCCCCACCAACCCGGCACAGCAGGTCGGTTGGCCGAGAGTTTTGCTTCATCAGCCCAGCTACAGCCCGCAGCGTCTCGTCACCGACGCCATGGCCAAAGTTGTCGTTGACACGCTTGAAATGATCAATGTCCAAGGCAATGACAGCGATGGTCTTTTTCGTCGCCAACCAATTCGTCAGTGTTTCCTGCATGGCTCGGCGATTGGCCAATCCCGTGAGTGGGTCACACTGAGCCTGGCGATTGAGTTTGCCGATCTTCTCCTGCAATAGTGTGGTGCTCAATAAAAGCGCCCGACGTAGCTGCCAGCTTTCCTCGTAGCTCACGGGGACCGCACTGATGCGTTCGTAGCTTTCAGGCACGTCCAGGCGCTTGGCACTGTCCGCCAGCTGGGACAGCGGCCTGGAGATTCTTGTCCCTGCCCACCAGATCAGTAACAAACCCAGCACGCCCAGCGGTACGATCCCTTTGGCCACCTTCAACGCGCTAACATTCAACGCCTCCTGGACAACCACCATTGGCTGCTGCGAAATGATGCCCCAATCGCTGCTCGGTATACCTGCATAACCTGCAAGCATCTCGTTTCCATCCCCATCTACGGCCCTGAGAGAGCCACTCGCCTGGCCCAGTGCAGCATCAACAATCCGATCAGGACCTAGAACCCTGCCTATTTGCTGAGTATCAGGGTGATAAAGCACGCGCCGCTGATTGTCCACGACAAAGACATAGGCTCCGTTTTGTCGACGGTTGAGATCCATCAGCGCTTGCAGCCTATTCTGCTGCTCCAGCCTGATTGTTCCCCCTACCAGGCCAAGATACTGCCCATCGGCATCGAAGACAGGATGAGATACAAAAACCACCCAATTGCCCGTGATCGATTGAAAAGCGTTACTGATCATTGCCCTTCGCCGCTCGAGCGGCTCACGGCTTTGCAAAGACTTGCCGTTCAACTGCAGCTTTTCTGGTGCGGAAGCCACGATGGTGCCTGCAGCGTCGGTAACCAGCACGGAGTTGAAGCTGTTGTCCTGCTCCAGCAGCCGCTGAGCCTCAGCAGCCAGTAGATGTCGATTGGAGAACGTCGTTGAAACAACCTTCGAACTATATTTCAGGCGGTCAAGATCAGAACTCAACACCCCATCTAGAGCATCGGCGATACGCTGAGCGTAAGCACGGTTGCCATCCAGCGCGCTCTCTACAAGCTCTTGTTTTTGAATGTTGACCATTACCCAAAATGTGTTAGCAAGCGTGGCAACGGCACTGAACATCGCAAATGTGAGCAAAACGATGCGCAAGTTTAATCTGGGCTTTGGCTGGGAAGGCATTAGGCGTTCCGGAGGTATGGAGTTCAACTTTGGCGAAATCGCAGCAATCAAAAGAGTACGATGGAGCCAAGCGTCTCTAGCCCACCTGGCAATCGGATGTCGACGATTTTCTCATGCTTGAGCGCCCGTGACCAAGGGATACCTCTCGGCGGCTCACCTGCTGAGCAATGAATCTCCGTGGCTGACCCTATAGGAGTGAACGCACCAATATGGCGGCATTGCCCTGAGCAAAAGCATCCGCTTGGTCCGCGCCAGTTGAAATTTCTCGATGCCCGCCGACCAAAAAAGCCGGCCAAAAGCCGGGCAAAAAGGATGAAAAAGTGGGGGATTAATTGGGGGATTTAAGCGCCTAACAAAATCTAGAAAATGTTTACTTTCATCCAGTTATGCGAATTAAAAGCTAACCACAAGCCGGCTTTTTAATGCCTGTCAGTTTGTTCGCCACGACATTTGCATTGCCTATGAAATCGAGCGCCGCCCGCGCGGCGCTCGATTTCACAGGTGACGCAAGGTTAAAGCCCTACTCAGAAGTCATACCGCGCCCCGACCATCATGCTCCGCGAAGGCCCATAGAAGTTGAACGTCGAGGTCGAGCCCACCCGCGACAGGTAATCCCGGTCGAACAGGTTGTTGACGTTGAAGGTCGCCGTCAGTTTCGAGGTCACCGGGTAGGACAGCATCGCATCCACGGTGGCATAGCCCGGCGCATCGATACGCACGCCGCCATTCTCGGAGTAGAAGTTGCTCATCGCCGACACGCCACCACCAATCGCCAGCCCGTTCAGCAGGCCCTGGCTGATGGTGTACTTGCTCCACAGCGACGCCTGGTTGCGCGGCATGATGAAGAACGTGGTTTCGGCGTCACCCTTGACGGTGTCGGTTTCCATCCAGGTGTAGCCCGCCAGCAGCTCCCAGTTTGGCGTCAGCTTGCCACTGACTTCCACTTCCGCGCCCTTGACCCGGGTCTTGCCGGAAGCGACCGAGAAGCCGGTGTCCACGCCATCGGCATCGTACTCGGTGCTGGCGCGGTTCTTGTCGGTCAGGCGGAACACCGAGAAGCGGGTGTTCAGGTCGCCACCGAAGTAGCTACTCTTCAGGCCGAATTCATACTGCTCACCCTGGCGCGGTTTGAGCACACGGCCGTTGCCGTCGGTATCCGACTGGGGCTTGAACACCTGCGAATAGCTGGCGTACAGCGCGTGGTTTTCGGTCAGGTCGTAGACCAGGCCGCCATACGGCGTGAAGCGGCCATCGACGCGCTTGTTGTCGTCGACAGTCGAGCCGCTGCTCAGGGTGGTGGTGTAGAAATCACCGCGATACCAGCTGAAGCGGCCACCGGCAATCAGCGCCAGGCGCTCGACCGGGCGGAAGGTGACCTTGGAATACAGGCCGTATTCCTCTTCCTGCATGCCGGTCTCGGTGCTGTAGTTCGGCGACGGCTTGGCGAAACGCGTCGGCGTGTAGGTATTGACGTTGATGCTGCCTAGGTTGGTGGTGCCGTTGAGGTACTCGGTGTCGTAGTTCTTATAGTCGGTGCCGACCACGAATTCGCTGACCTGGCCCAAGGTTTCGAACGGCTGGCTGTAGCTGGCATCCAGCGAGTAGGTGTCCTGGGTGAAGTCGCGGGCGCTGGCACGCTCGGAGTTGGCACCGGTGGTGGCATTGGTCGCGGTGAAGGCATACAGGTAGTTGGTATCGCGGTGCGAGCCGCGGGCGGCGACGCGGCCATAGCCACCGTTGTCGAAGCGGTGAGTCAGCTCAGCGACCAGGTCGGTGGTCTTGCCGTCGAAGTAGTTCCAGTCGGCGCCGAGGAACTTCGAATGGCTGAAATCAGGCACCTCCCCGGACAGCGTCGCCGGGTAGCCGTTATGCGGGGTGATGTTCTTCACCTCGTGGATCAGGCCGAACGACAGCTGGGTGTCGTCGTCCAGGTCGATGTCCAGCGCGCCGTAGTAGCTGTTGCTGGTGTTGGCGTTGTAATCCACTTCACCGTTGGTGTCGTCACGCGAGGCAATGAAGCGCCCGCGCACCCGGCCTGCATCGTCCAGCGGCCCGCTCAGGTCGATTTCTTCGTGGTTGGTGTCCCAGGTGCCATAGCGGCCTTCGACATGGCCCTGGAATTCGGCGGTCGGGCGCTTGCGCACCATGTTGACGATGCCGCCCAGCTCGCTGGTGCTGCTGAACAGGCCGGCCGGGCCGCGCATGATCTCGACCCGGTCGAAGGCCGCCAGCGACGGCACGGTGCCGAAGATACTGGCCATGGGCGCCGGCAGGCCGTCGATGTTGAACTCACTGTACTCGTAGCCACGGGCGTAGATCGACGAACGGCCGCTGTCGTTGGTCAGGGTGCGCAGGCCTGCGGTGTACTTGGCCAGGTCATCCAGGTGCACGAACTGGCGGTCCTTGACGTAGTCCTGGGTGTACACGGTGATCGATTGCGGGATGTCCTTGAGTGCCGCCGGGGTCTTGGTGCCCACGGTGGCGGCATCGACGCTGTAACCACCGGTCTGTTCCGAAGGCAGCATGTCGTAGAGGCGGTTGCCTTCGATGGTCAGGGCCGGCAGGTCGAGCGACGTGTCGTCAGCAACCGCCTGGCCTGCCACTGTTTCAGCCAGTGCCGACAACGAAAACGGCGCCAGCAGCCCCAGCACCAGCCATCCCCGAACCCGTCGCGGGCTCCCCACACCTTTGAAACCGCTCATGACACACCCTTCGCCTAAGTGATATTTAATCGCAAATGAAACAAGTTGCTTTTTGCGAACGATACCGGACGAAAAACCGGGGTGCAGCAGGATTAACCTTCTTAACACATGCGCCCGACACGGGGCGATTGCCCTTCCCCCGCCCACAATGGGATGATGGCTAACTGATACAAATTCTCATTAAAGACAACCGATGCCCACCTCACTCCTCCTCGCCGAAGATGACGCACGCCTGCGTGAGGATCTGCAGCGCCACTTTCTCAATCGCGGTTTCCTGGTCAACGCCTGCGCCAGCGGCACCCAGGCGTTGAATGCCGTGCAGCACAGCCGTTTCGACCTGGTGCTGCTGGACATCATGCTACCGGGCATCGATGGCCTCAGCCTGCTCGACGAACTGCGCCGCCAGCATGCCGTCCCCGTGATGCTGATGTCGGCGCTGGGCGCCGAGCAGGACCGCATCAGCGGCTTTACCCGCGGTGCGGACGATTACCTGCCCAAGCCGTTCAGCCTCGCCGAGCTGGACGCCCGGGTGGATGCCCTGTTACGGCGGGTGGCCTTTGGCCGCAGCGCGCTGCCGCACAGCGAAGCCGGCCCGCTGGTCTATGACCAGTACCTGCAGGATGTGCTTCACCACGGCAAGGCGGCCGGCCTGACCGCTTCGGAATTCCGCTTGCTGGCCACGTTGAGCGCCCACCCCGGCGAGGCCCTGAGCAAGCCATTCCTATATCAGACCGTGCTGCACCGGGCCTACACCCGCCTGGACCGCGGCCTCGACGTACACGTGTGCAACCTGCGTCGCAAGCTGGCCGACATCGGTGCCCAACACCTGCAGATCCAGGCTGTGCGCGGCCAAGGCTACCTGCTGGTCGACTCGGAACACGCCTGATGCGCCGACACCCCTTGCTGTGGAAACTGGCAGCCCTGCAGGTCAGCTTCTGCCTGCTGCTGACCTGGCTGATCTGGACCTGGGGCCTGTCGGTGGAGCGCAGCACCTATTTTCTCTCCCAGGCCGACCAGGACTACCTCGCCCGCTACGCGCAACAGGCTGAACAGGCCTGGCAGCAAGCGGGGACGACGGGCGCCGAGGCATTCCGGCGCCAGCTCGAACACGCCGAAGACACCTGGGCGGTGCTGCTCGGGCCACACCTGCAAAGCCTTGGCACCACACCGCTGGACGCCGAAGAGGCCAGCCACCTGACCTTCATGCGCAAGCTCGACTGGCCGATGAGCCGGCGCCTGCAGGATGAACTTCCGTACGTCAGCATCGAGTTTCCGGATCACCCCGAGAACGGCCGCCTGGTGATGCAACTGCCCGAACGCCTGCTGCCCACGGGCCTGACGCCCTGGACCCATGTCATCACCCACGGCGTCGCCCCCACGCTGCTGGCCCTGCTGCTGGGCCTGGCGATCTATCGGCAGCTGGTGGTGCCGCTCAACCGCCTGCGCGACCGGGCCGATGCCCTGCGCGCCGACGACCTGGAAAGCCCTGGCCTGCCCTTGCAGGAGCGGCGCGACGAGCTGGGCGAACTGGCGCAGGCCTTCGAGCACATGGCCGGGCGGCTGCGCCAGAGCCTGGAGCAACAGCGCCTGCTGCTGCGCACGCTGTCCCACGAACTGCGCACGCCACTGGCGCGCTTGCGCATCGCCCATGACAGCGACTTGCCGCCGGCACAACTGCGTGAACGCCTGGAGCGTGAGGTCAACGACATGCAGAAGCTGCTCGAGGACACCCTGGACCTTGCCTGGATGGACACCGAGCAACCGCAACTGCCTACCGAGCCCGTGCTGATGCTTTCCGTGTGGGAAGCGCTATGCCAGGACATCTGCTTCGAAAGTGGCTGGGACCGCTCGCGACTGCCCTGCTCGCTGGGCACTGATTGCCGGGTGCAGGTCCATCTGGACAGCCTGGCCCAGGCCCTGGAAAACCTGATGCGCAACGCCATCCGCCATTCGCCCGACGGTGGCCGGGTCAGCCTGGATGGCTGGCGTGAGGGCGACTGCTGGCACCTGCGCCTGAGCGACCAGGGCCCCGGCGTGCCGCAAGCTGACCTCGAACGCATCTTCAAACCTTACCAACGCTTGCCCGACAGCGGCGCAGGCTTTGGCCTGGGGCTGGCCATCGCCCGCCGCGCCATCGAACTGCAAGGCGGCCGGTTGTGGGCTAGCAATGGCCACCCTGGTTTGTGCCTGCACGTGGTGTTGCCGATTGGCGAGGAATGTTTAGAAAGTTAATGCGCTTTACGCCCAAACGGCACTGATTATCATCTGGCCTTTCCCTGCAAAGCCCAGACGAGACGCCTGATGAGCAAGATGCCCCTGTCCCTGCCCCTGATTGTGGCGCTGGCGCTGGCCGTACCGGTTGCCATGGCACAACCAGCGCGAGAGCAGAAGATGGACACATCGCTGCTGCAGCGCCAGGACCTGGCCTACCGCTTCAGCCACCTCGACCTGGACTCGGCCGACGGCCAGCGCCACTACCGCCTGTGGGTCGGCAAGCCGGATCGCCCGGCACCTGCCGCCGGTTATCCGGTGCTGTGGATGCTCGACGGCAATGCCGCGCTGGGTGCACTGAATGACCAGCAACTGAGCCAGCTTGCCGCCGGCCAGGCGCCGCTGCTGGTGGCCGTGGGGTACCAGACTGAGCAGCGCATCGAGCGGACCGGGCGCACCTTCGACTACACCCCGGCAGTGCCAGGGCAGGCCGCGCAGCGCGACCCGCTGACGGGCGAGCCCAACGGTGGGGTGGATGCGTTCCTTGATTTGCTGACACAAAAGATGCGGCCAATGGTGGCTGACGTAGCGCCAATCGACCCGCAGCGGCAGACGCTGTGGGGGCATTCCTACGGTGGCCTGGCGGTACTGCATGCGCTGTTCACCCGGCCTGGCGCGTTCAGCGACTATGCAGCGGCCAGCCCATCGCTGTGGTGGAACGACGGGGCGATCGTGCGTGAGGCGCAGGGGTTGCAGCAGCGCCTGGGTAATAGCCGGCCGCGGTTGTTGCTGATGCGCGGGAGTGAGGAGCCGGCGAATCCACGTGGGCCGGTGAAGGGCGATGTGGAGCGGCCGGCGCGGGAGTTGGCGGCCGACTTGGCCAAGGTTCCTGGGCTACAGGTGCGCTTCGAGCGATTCACAGGGCTTGGGCATGGGCCGATGCTGCCGGCTTCGCTGGGTAAGGTGATTGGGGATATGTCGCGTTAATCCTGTCCCGGCCTCTTCGCGGGCGTGCCCGCGAAGAGGCCGGTGCAGGTCAACCCTTCACACACACCACTTGCCGCAGAGTGTGCACCACTTCCACCAACTCACTCTGTGCCTTCATCACCGCATCAATGTCCTTGTACGCCATCGGAATCTCGTCGATAACGTCCTTGTCCTTGCGGCACTCCACATGGGCCGTCGCCCGCCGCTGGTCTTCAACGGTGAAGCGGCTCTTGGCCTTGGTCCGGCTCATCACCCTGCCCGCGCCATGGCTGCAGGAGCAGAACGACTCCTCGTTGCCCAATCCCCGCACGATGAAACTCCTGGCACCCATGGAGCCAGGAATGATGCCCAGCTGCCCCTTCTGCGCCGACACCGCACCCTTGCGCGTCACCAGCACCTCGCGGCCGAAATGCTGCTCGCGCTGCACATAGTTGTGGTGGCAGTTGACAGCCTCCAGGCTTGCCTCGAACGGCTTTCCCAGCACCTTGCGGGTGGCCAAGACCACCGCCTGCATCATCAATTCACGGTTGCGCCGGGCAAAGTCCTGCGCCCATTCCACCGCCTCGACATAGTCGGCGAAATGGCGGCTGCCCTCCTCGAAGTAGGCCAGGTCCTTGTCGGGCAGGTTGGCCAGGTGCTGGCGCATGTCGGCCTGGGCCAGTTCGATGAACAGGTTGCCGATGGCATTGCCGACACCGCGCGAGCCGCTGTGCAGCATGAACCAGACCCGGTCGGCCTCGTCCAGGCATACCTCGATGAAGTGGTTGCCGCCGCCCAGGGTGCCCAGGTGGTGGCGGTTGTTGGTCTTTTCCAGGCGCGGGTACTTGTCGGTGATGGCCTTGAAACGCCCGGCGAGCTGGCCCCAGGCTTTGTCTGCCAGGCCCGGCACGTTGTCCCAGGCACCTTGGTCGCGTTTGCCGAAGGTCTTGCCGTGGGGCACCGCCTGCTCGATGGCGCTGCGCAGGCCATGCAGGTTGTCCGGCAGGTCACGCGCCTGCAGCGAGGTACGCGCGGCGATCATGCCGCAGCCGATGTCGACGCCCACCGCGGCGGGGATGATCGCGCCGACCGTGGGGATCACGCTGCCAATGGTCGAGCCCTTGCCCAGGTGCACATCCGGCATCACCGCCAGGTGCTTGAAGATGAACGGCATCTTCGCCGTGTTGAGCAGTTGCCGGCGGGCGTCGTCTTCGACCGGCACGCCGTCGGTCCACAGTTTGACCGGCTTGCCACCGGCGACCTGGAGAATGTCCATGGGGCTGTTCCTGTTGAGCCATGCCTGCATGATACCGCCGAAGGTCGTAGAACAGCGGCTTGCCAGCAAGGTGGCACAGTGCTGTATGCTTGGCCGGTCTTCAGGGCGGGGTGAAAGTCCCCACCGGCGGTAAATCGAAAGATGAGCCCGCGAGCGCCCCGGCCATGCCGGGGGTCAGCAGATCTGGTGCGACTCCAGAGCCGACGGTCATAGTCCGGATGAAAGAAGGCGTCAGGCAGGGGCCATTCGGGCGCCCCTGCGCACGCATTTTGTTCGCCCCGAGACGTTCATCGATCAATCACGAGGAGCGTTTCATGTCCCCTTTGCTGCAAAAACAATTTCCCAATGTGTCCGCCGCCATCGCCGCCTTCCAGGCCGGGCGCCCTGTGCTGCTGCTCGACGATGACGACCGCGAGGACGAAGCCGACATCGTCGCCGCCGCCGAGAACCTGTCACTGCAGACCATGGCCATGATGATCCGCGACTGCAGCGGCATCGTCTGCCTGTGCCTGGACGAGACCACGGTCGATGCCCTGCAGCTGGCGCCGATGGTGCAGAACAACCAGGCATGCCACGGCACCGGCTTCACCGTCACCATCGAGGCAGCCGAAGGCGTGAGCACTGGTGTTTCCGCCCAGGACCGCATCACCACTATCGAAGCGGCGCTGCGTTCGACCGCCGAGCAACGCCATATCGTCAGCCCGGGCCACGTGTTCCCGCTGCGTGCGCGTGATGGCGGTGTGCTGACCCGTCGCGGGCATACCGAAGGTTCGGTGGACCTGGCACGCCTGGCGGGTCTGCGGCCGGCGGCGGTGCTGTGCGAGCTGATGAACCCCGATGGCAGCATGGCGCGGGGTGAGCAGGTGGCGGTGTATGCGCGGCAGTACAACCTGCCGGTGCTGACCATCGAAGAGCTGGCGCGGTGCCGTGAGGCCATGGTGGAACTGGAAGCCGAGCCGGCCTGATAGACCGCACGGGGCCGCTTTGCGGCCCTTTCGCGGGCATGCCCGCTCCCACAGGGATTTCGCTGGATTCGAAACCTGCACAGTACGTGTGGGAGCGGGTTTACCCGCGAAGAGGCCAGCAAATCCAGCCTCAGACTGTCCGGAGTTTGCTCCCCTAGCCCCGCTCTGCTAACGTCGCGCCGTTCTGACCTGCCACCGAGACTGTCGCCATGGCCCGCAAAAAAGCCTCCATCGATTTCGAACAATCCCTCGCCGACCTGCAAGCCCTGGTCGAGCGCCTGGAGAACGGCGAACTGTCGCTGGAAGACTCGCTGGCCGCCTTCGAGCAAGGCATCGCCCTGACCCGCGACTGCCAGGGCGCCCTGGCCCAGGCCGAACAGAAGGTGCAGATCCTGCTGGAACGTGACGGCGAACTCGCCGCACAGCCGTTCGATGCGGAGCCAGAAGCATGATCACCGCTTACCAGGCCAGCTGTCAGGCCCGTGTCGACGCCGCCCTCGAACCCCTCTTCGTCGCCCCGACCAAAGAGCTGGAACGCCTCTATGCCGCCATGCGCTACAGCGTGATGAACGGCGGCAAGCGCGTGCGTCCGCTACTCGCCTATGCGGCCTGCGAAGCCCTTGGCTCGCCGGCCGAGCAAGCCAACGGTGCCGCCTGTGCGGTAGAGCTGATCCACGCTTATTCGCTGGTCCATGACGACCTGCCAGCCATGGACGACGACGATCTGCGCCGTGGCCAGCCAACGACCCACAAGGCCTTCGACGAAGCCTGCGCGATCCTTGCCGGTGACGGCTTGCAGAGCCTGGCGTTCAGCGCCCTGCTCGACCCACGCCTGAGCCCGCAGGCCGATAGCACCCGCCTGGCCATGGTCCAGGCACTGGCCAAGGCTGCAGGCCCTGCAGGCATGGTCGGTGGCCAGGCCATCGACCTCGGCTCGGTCGGCCTGAAGCTGGACCAGCAGGCCCTGGAATTCATGCACCGGCACAAGACCGGTGCGCTGATCGAAGCCAGCGTGCGCCTGGGCGCCCTGGCCAGTGCCCGCGCCGAGCAGGCGCAGCTGGACGCCCTGCAGACTTATGCACAGGCCATTGGCCTGGCCTTCCAGGTGCAGGACGATATCCTCGACGTGGAAAGCGACACCGCCACCCTGGGCAAACGCCAGGGTGCCGACATCGCCCGTGACAAACCGACCTACCCGGCCCTGCTGGGGCTGGAAGCCGCCAAGGCCTATGCCATCGAACTGCGCGACCAGGCGCTGGTCGCACTGCAAGGGTTTGGCGAAAATGCCGAGCCGCTGCGGGCGTTGGCACGCTATATCGTCGAACGCCGCCACTGATTGAATGGGGCCGCTTTGCGGCCCTTCGCGGGCAAGCCCGCGAAGGGCTGCAAAGCAGCCCCAGCAGCACCCGCATGAATGGGCAGTATTTCCCACAATGGGGTAAACTGCCGCGTCTTCACACACCTATAACGACTCGCCTGATGCCCACGACGTTTCAAGAGATCCCCCGCGAACGCCCGGTCACGCCGTTGCTCGACCGCGCTGACACGCCTGCCGGCCTGCGCCGGCTGGCCGAAGCCGACCTGGAGACCCTGGCCGACGAATTGCGCCAGGAGTTGCTCTACACCGTTGGTCAGACCGGTGGGCATTTCGGCGCCGGCCTGGGCGTCATCGAGCTGACGATCGCCCTGCATTACGTCTTCGACACCCCGGATGACCGGCTGGTGTGGGACGTTGGCCACCAGGCCTACCCGCACAAGATCCTCACCGGGCGCCGCAAGCGCATGCTCAGCCTGCGCCAGAAGGACGGCATCGCCGCCTTCCCGCGCCGCAGCGAGAGCGAGTACGACACCTTCGGCGTCGGCCACTCCAGCACCTCGATCAGTGCCGCGCTGGGCATGGCCATCGCCGCCCGCCTGCAGAACAGTGCACGCAAGTCGATCGCCGTCATCGGCGACGGCGCCCTCACTGCCGGCATGGCCTTCGAAGCGTTGAACCACGCCCAGGAAGTCAACGCCGACATGCTGGTGATCCTCAACGACAACGACATGTCGATTTCGCGCAATGTCGGCGGCCTGTCCAACTACCTGGCCAAGATCCTCTCCAGCCGCACCTACGCGAGCATGCGCGAGGGCAGCAAGAAGGTGCTGTCGCGCCTGCCCGGTGCCTGGGAAATCGCCCGTCGCACCGAGGAATACGCCAAGGGCATGCTGGTGCCAGGCACGCTGTTCGAAGAACTGGGCTGGAACTACATCGGCCCGATCGACGGCCACGACCTGCCGACCATGATCGCCACCCTGCGCAACATGCGTGACCTCAAGGGCCCGCAGTTCCTGCACGTGGTGACCAAGAAGGGCAAGGGCTTCGCCCCGGCCGAGGTCGACCCGATCGGCTACCACGCCATCACCAAACTCGAACCCGCCGACAAGCCAGCTGCGCCGAAGAAGGTCAGCGGGCCGAAGTACTCTGCGGTGTTCGGCCAGTGGCTGTGCGACATGGCCGCCGACGACAACCGCCTGGTGGGCATCACCCCGGCGATGAAGGAAGGCTCCGACCTGGTCGATTTCAGCGAGCGCTACCCCGAGCGCTACTTCGACGTGGCGATCGCCGAGCAGCACGCGGTGACCCTGGCCGCGGGCATGGCCTGCGAGGGCAGCAAGCCGGTGGTGGCGATCTACTCCACCTTCCTGCAGCGCGGCTATGACCAGCTGATCCACGACGTGGCGGTGCAGAACCTCGATGTGCTGTTCGCCATCGACCGCGCCGGCCTGGTCGGCGAAGACGGCCCGACCCACGCCGGCGCCTATGACCTGTCGTACCTGCGCTGCATCCCCGGCATGCTGGTGATGACCCCGAGCGACGAGAACGAGCTGCGCAAGATGCTCAGCACCGGCCACCTGTACAACGGCCCGGCAGCTGTGCGCTACCCGCGTGGTACCGGCCCGAACGCACCGATCAGTGGCGACCTCGAACCGCTGGAGATCGGCAAGGGTGTGGTTCGCCGCCAGGGCGAGAACGTTGCCCTGCTGGTGTTCGGCGTGCAGTTGGCCGAGGCCCTGCAGGTTGCCGAGCAGATCAACGCCACCGTGGTCGACATGCGCTTCGTCAAACCGCTGGACGAAGCCCTGGTGCTGGAACTGGCTGCCAGCCATGCGCTGCTGGTGACCATCGAGGAAAACAGCATCATGGGTGGCGCCGGCGCGGCCGTGGGCGAGTTCCTGGCCCATGAGGGCGTGGTCAAGCCGCTGCTGCACCTGGGGCTGCCGGACATCTATGTCGAACATGCCAAGCCTGCGCAGATGCTGGCCGAGTGCGGGCTGGATGCTGCTGGCATCGAGGCCTCCGTCAAAGCTCGAATGGCCAAGCTCGGCCTGTAAGGCCTATTCGCGGGCAAGCCCGCTCCCACAGGTAACTCACCGCCCTCAAGACCGGTGATGACCCTGTGGGAGCGGGCATGCCCGCGAATGCTATGGAACTGCACATGAAAAAATCCGCCTGTGCCGCGCTACTCTGCGCGCCTACACTCCTGCTGGCCGCTGAACGCGACGACGCCCTCAAGCTCCCCGACATCCTGATCAGCGCCAACCGCCAGGTCGAATCGCGTACCGCCACCAGCGCCGCCAACACCGTCTTCACCCGCGCCGACATCGACCGCCTGCAACCCAGCAGCGTCACCGACCTGCTCACCCGCGTGCCCGGCGTGCAAGTCGCGCCCACCGGAGGCCGTGGCAGCCTGCCGGGCATCTTCATCCGTGGCACCAAGGCCGCCCAGAGCCTGGTGCTGGTCGATGGCGTGCGCATCGCCAATGCCACCTCCGGCGACAGCGGCTTGCAGTTTCTCGATGTCGACCAGATCGAACGCGTCGAAGTACTGCGCGGCTCGCGCTCGGCAGTGTATGGCAGCGATGCCATTGGCGGGGGGATCCAGATCTTCACCCGCCGCAGCAGCGGCCCCGGCCTGCAACCACGCCTGCGCCTGGCAGCGGGCAGCAACCAGACGTTCCAGCGAAGCCTCGGGCTGTCCGGCGGTGACGATGCCACCCGTTTCAACCTCGGAGCCAGCCTCGATGAAACCGCTGGCATCGACTCGACCGGCCCATCGTTTGCCAGCGACGGCGACCACGATGCCTACCGCAGCCAGTCGCTCAACCTGAGCCTGAGCCATACCTTCGACGAGCGCTTCGAAGCTGGGCTGAACTTGCTCGACAGCCGCGGCCGCAGCGAATACGACAACCCGTTCGGCCGCTTCGACCCGGTCACCTTCGAGAGCTTCGGGCAAAAGCCCTACACCGACTTCAGCGTCAGCAGCCTGGGCAGTTATCTTGACGCTCAGCTCAACGATGCCTGGCATTCGCGCCTGGAGCTCGCCCACAGCGAAAACCGTGACGACAAGCGCGACAAGCTCAGCGACGAGCGCTTCGTGTTCAACACCTATCGCGACCAGGTCACCTGGCAGAACGACCTGGCGCTGGCCGAGCGGCACAACCTGTTGCTGGGCGGTGACTGGTACGAAGACCGTGTGCATGGCAGCACCGACTTTACCGAGGACAGCCGCTGGAACCGTGCGGCCTTCATCCAGCACCGCTACAGCGGTGAAGACTTCTCCACCGAGCTGGGCGTACGCCACGACGAGAACCAGCAGTTCGGCGGCCAGACCACCTGGAGCGGCAGCCTCACCGTGCCGCTGAATGCCCGCAATGACCTGCTGCTGTCCTACAGCGAGGGCTTCCGCGCCCCGACGTTCAACGACCTGTACTACCCGCAGTTCAGCAACCCGGACCTCAAGCCCGAGCGTTCGAAGAGCTATGAAGTGCAGTGGCGCAGCCAGCTGACCCGCGACAGCCGCCTGGAGACCTCGCTGTACCGCACCGACCTGCGCGATGCGATCATCTTCGGCCAGGACTCGATTCCGCAAAACGTCGCTTCGGCGCGTATCAACGGCCTGGAAATGGCACTGGACCAGCAATGGGGCGAATGGCGCAGCCAGCTTGGCCTGGCGCTGATCGACCCACGCGACCGCGACAGTGGCCATACCCTCGCCCGCCGCGCCCGCCGCACCCTGAGCCTGGACCTTGATCGCCAGTTCGAACGTTTCAATGTGGGCGCCAGCTGGCAGGCCGTGAGCGCCAGCTACGATGACGAAGCCAACCGCAATCGACTCGGCGGCTACGGCTTGCTGGGCCTGCGGGCAGGCTGGCTGGCAACCGAGGAACTGAAGCTGGAAGTGAAGCTGGATAACCTGCTGGACAGGGACTACAGCCGGTCGCTGTACAGCTTTGACGGGGCCAGCTACGGCTACCGCGAAGAAGGCCGCACTGCGCTGTTCAGCGTCACCTGGACGCCGGCACTCTAGCCGCCAGCAATGCGCACAAGCGGGCGGTGGCTTCGATCATCTGCCCGCTGGGCCGCTCCAGGCCCTTGTCCGGCACCACCAGCAAGCCCCCGCCGGCCACCGCGCTCAGCCGTGGCCAGGCTTTCCAGCTCGCAAGCTGTGCCTCATCACCCGCCAAAATCACCTGCGGGTCACGCATCAGCACCGACTCGACATTCACCTGCGGTGCCGGCTGGCTCAGATCGGCAAAGACATTGCGCGCCCCGCACACTGCCAGGGCATCGCTGACCACCTGCCGCCCGCCCAGGGTGTAAAGCGGCCGATCCCAGACCTGGTAGAACACCCGCAACGGCTGCTCGCGCCGGTACTGCTGGCGCAGCTGCCGCAGGCGCTCGCGCAACGCCTGCACGTAGGGCCTGCCTTGCTCGCCCCGCCCGACACGCACGGCAATGGCCTCGATCTGCTCGATCAGCTGATTCAGGTCGTGGGGTTCGGCGCTGTAGGTGGCAATGCCCAAGCGCTTGAGCTGGTCGCGCTGGGCGGGTGCCACGCTACCGGGCCAGAGCAGCAGCAGGTCAGGCTTGAGGCTGAGCAGGGTTTCCATGTCCAGCTGGCCCTGGCGCCCCACCGAAGGCAGCCGTTGCAGCACTCGCGGTCGCTCGCCGCCGTCGAGCACACCCACCAGCAGGTCATCGGCGTGCAGTTCGAGCATGATTTCGCTCATCGACGGCGCGAGGCTGACCACGCGCAAATGCTCGCCGGCCCTCGCGCCAAGGGCCAGCATTGCCAGCAGGCAAAGCAGGACGCGCATCAGCCCAGCTGACGCGGAATGCGGTAGAGGTAAAGCAGCACCACGGTGGACAGCGCGAGGAGGATCTGCGGCACCGCCTCCAGCCCGACCAGCACCGACAGCGCAGCGACCCAGGCCGGGAAACAGGCAAACAACATGGCCATGCGCCGCACCCGCGCCAGGATGATCCAGGCGGCTGGCTCTTCAGCGGTGCCCAGCACCTTCGAGGTGGCGATCAATGCCCGCTTGTAAGCGCCGAAGCGCGGCAGGCTAAGGAACATGGTCGCGGCACCGGAGATGAACAGCGGCATCGCCAGCACCGGGATCAGTGCATCGCCGCCGCCAAAGGCCCAGGCCATGACCGGCAGCGGCGCCAGGCCGACTGCCAGGTACTGCCACCAGGCCAGCGCCAAACGCCGCTTGACCTCGCCGCGGGTCACGCCTGTGGCACCTCGCCCTGGTGTTCGTTACCCAGCATGTGACCGAGCTTGCCGGCCTTGGTCGCCAGGTAGTAACGGTTGTGCGGGTTGTGCCCGGTGTGCAACGGCACGCGCTCGGCGACCTTGATGTTCATGTCGGTCAGCGCCTTGACCTTGCGCGGGTTGTTGGTCATCAGGCGCAGCGCTTTCACACCCAGGTGCTCGAGCATTGGCAGGCACATGGCGTAGTCGCGCTGGTCGGCGGCGAAGCCCAGGCGCTCGTTGGCCTCGACGGTGTCGGCACCACCGTCCTGCAGCTCATAGGCGCGAATCTTGTTCAAAAGGCCGATGCCGCGGCCTTCCTGACGCAGGTACAGCAGCACGCCACGGCCTTCGCGGGCGATAGCCTGCAGCGCGGCTTCCAGCTGCGAACCACAGTCGCAGCGCTGGCTGAACAGGGCATCGCCGGTCAGGCACTCGGAGTGCAGACGCCCCAACACCGGCTCGCCGTCGGCGATATCACCCAGGCTGAGCACCACGTGCTCACGGCCAGTGGCTTCGTCGAGGAAGCCATGCATGGTGAAGATCGCAAAGGGAGTCGGGAGTTTCGAGGCGGCAACAAAGACGACGGGCACGTTGTGCTCCTGGATAAAGTAGGAAATTTCTCGTGAGCCGATTGTATCAGCAGGTCGCCGCGTGTGCGCTCGTTGAATACCGTGGCTTAAGATCGAAAAGTTCGATGCTTAGTCGGGGGCTGGCACTCGCCTGGGCCTTACACGATCCCTGTGGGAGCGGGCGTGCCCGCGAACACCGGCAGCGCCGGTGCCATCCACCGCGTCGCCTGCTTCGCGGGCACGCCCGCTCCCACAGGAGGCCGCGCAGGCCATGAAACAGTGGTCTTACTGTGGCTTGCTGTCCGCCGTGAAGGGATACGGCTGCTTCCAGTGCTCGAAGATCGGCTTCAGTTCGCCGCTGTGCACCAGCTCGGCCATGCGTTTGTCGAACAGGTCGCACAGGGCTTTGGCATGATCGTTCTTGGAGAACGCCAGGTACAACGGCAGCTCGGCCACATGGGTGCTGCGAAAACGCTCAGGCTGCGAGGACTGCCCGAGCACGTAGTCGACTTCGGTCTGCGCATCGATGTAGAAATCCACCCGCTCATGTTCGAGCATCGGCAGGATGCCTTCACGGCGCTGGATTTCGCGGAAGTTGTGCGCGTTGGGCAGGTAACTGCTGTAGTCATAGCCGCGCACCCAGGCCAGGCGGTACTGGCCGACGGTGGCCAGGGTCGGCACCGGCTTGCTGGCCAGGCCCAGGGCATAGATGTGGTCCATATCGAAATGCCAGCGCGGATACAGGTTGTCGTCGTTCTCTTCCTTGTACGACCCGACCCAGGCATCCGACTCGCCACGCTTGACCAGGCCAACCGCACGGCTGTACGGCGCACTCTGGGTCACTACCTTGACCCCGGCAGGCTCGAACACCTTGCGCAGCACATCCCAGGCCACACCACTGCCATCGGCGTTGGTGTAGTCGATCCACTCTTCGCTGACCAGATGAATCTGCTTCGGTAGCGCATCGGCCGCCATCGCCCAAGGGGCAAGGCTCAGCATCATTGCCAGCAGCACAGTCCTTATGGCCATCGAAACGCTCCCCGCTTCAGCCTACCGCCCACACCAGAATCTGCATGCCCAGCCAGGCGAAAACACCGGCCAGGATATCGTCGAGCATGATCCCGACACCCCCGTGCACATGGCGGTCGATCCAGCGAATCGGCCATGGCTTGAGAATGTCGAAGAAGCGGAACATCAGGAACCCGGCGAGGATCCACTGCCACCCTTCCGGCACCAGCCAGAGGGTGATCCACATGCCGACCATCTCGTCCCAGACAATGCCTTCATGGTCGTGCACACGCAAGTCATTCGCAACTTTGCCGCACAGCCAGAAGCCGAACAGCATCATCACACCCAGCAGCAGCCAGTAGCCCCAGTCGGGCAGCATCTGCCACAGCGGGATGAACGGGATCGCTACCATCGACCCCCAGGTGCCGGGGGCCTTGGGCAGGGTGCCGGAGCCGAAGCCAAAGGCGATGAAGTGCCACGGGTTGCGCCAGACCGATGGCGGAACGAACTCCGCAGGCACCTGGTTGGGGTGGTCGGTCACGGTGTCTCCCTAAAGTGTTGATAGCCCCGTTGAACCGGGGTGATGTCCTGACCCTGCGAGTCGCGCAGGGCCACGCCCTGGCCTTCGAGCACGCGGCCTATCACGTGCACCTCGGCAAAACCGAGGTCGGTCAGCGGGGCGAGCGCCGCAGGCGGCAGGGTGAAGGCCAGTACGTAGTCGTCGCCACCGGTCAGCGCTGCCAGCCGTGCCGCATCGTGGCCAAGGAAGGCTTCCAAAGCAGGAGACACTGGCACCTGCGCCAGGTTCACCTCGAGTGCGACCCCGGACGCCTTGGCAATATGCCCGCAGTCGGCGAGCAGGCCATCGGAAATGTCCAACGCCGCCGTGGCCCGGCCGCGCAGCAGCTGGCCCAGGTTGAGCTGAGGCATCGGCGACCAGTAGTGATTGAGCAGCGGCTCGGCCAGTTCCGCTGGCGCCTCGCGCTCACCCAGTACCAGCGGCAACGCCCCTGCCGCCTTGCCCAGCGAACCACCGACACACAGCAGGTCGCCCGGACGCGCGCCGCTGCGGCGCAATGCCTGACCGGCCGGCACGCGGCCGAACACGGTGACGGTGATGCTCAGCGGACCACGGGTGGTATCCCCACCGATCAGGCTCATGCGGCAACGGTGGGCCATGCGGCTGAGCCCGTCGGCATAGGCCGCCAGCCAGTCGGGGCCGACATCAGGCAGGGTCAGGGCGAGGGTGAAGCCGATCGCCGTCGCGCCCATGGCCGCCAGGTCACTGGCCGCCACGGCCAACGAGCGCTGGCCAAGCAGCAGCGGGTCGCAGACAGCGGGGAAATGCACACCGGCGACCAGGGTGTCGGTCGACACCGCCAGTTGTTCACCGGGTGGAAGGTCCAGCAGGGCACAGTCGTCGCCGATACCCAGGGCCACGCCCTCGCCGCCCTGCGCACAAGGCGCGGCGGCGAAGTAATGGTTGATCAGCTCGAACTCACCCATGGGCAGGCAGCGCCAGGATCAGCGCTTGTTCGCCTTGACTTCTGCTTCACGCAGGGCCGGAGCGAGCTTGTCCAGCACACCGTTGACGAACTTGTGGCCGTCGGTGGCACCGAAGACCTTGGCCAGTTCCACGCCTTCGTTGATCACCACGCGGTACGGTACGTCGACGCGCTTGATCAGTTCCCAGGTGGACAGCCGCAGCACGGCCAGCTCGACCGGGTCGAGCTCTTCCAGGGCGATGGTCATGCAAGGCACCAGCGCCTTGTCGATTTCGCCCTTGATCGCCGGGACCCCGTGGAGGATCTCGCGGAAATAGGCACCGTCGACATCGGTGAAATCGTTATCGACCCGGAACTGCGCTTCGATCTCGTTCAGCGAATGCTGGGCCATGTGCCACTGGTACAGGGCCTGGGTCGCGAGCTTGCGGGCTTCGCGGCGCTTGGCGCTTTTCGATGGCTTGCCGGCATCCGCAGGTTTTGGATCGCGCGGGTTGAAACGATCGCTTTCGTCGCTAATCACTTGGCCTCCAACTGCGCCAGCAGGCTGACCATTTCCAGAGCGGACAGGGCAGCTTCACCGCCTTTGTTGCCAGCCTTGGTGCCGGAGCGCTCGATGGCTTGCTCGATGGAGTCGACGGTCAGAACGCCGAAGGCCACCGGTACGCCGAACTCCATGGACACCTGGGCCAGGCCCTTGGTGCATTCGCCCGCCACGTATTCGAAGTGCGGGGTACCGCCACGGATCACTGCGCCCAGGGCGATGATCGCGTCATATTCGCCTTGCTGGGCGACTTTCTGTGCCACCAGCGGGATTTCGAACGCGCCCGGGGCACGGATGATGGTGATGTCGCTTTCGCTGACACCGTGGCGTACCAGGGTATCAACGGCGCCGCTTACCAGGCTTTCGACGACGAAGCTGTTGAAGCGGCCAACCACCAAAGCATAGCGACCTTTGGGGGCGATGAAGGTACCTTCGATGGTCTTCAGGGTCATTCCGATATTCTCATCTTCAAGAGCGAGGCCGCATACAAGCGGCCTCGACAGGGGTCTGGACTCGAGCTCTGGGCGTCAATGCCGCCTCAAGTCACTCGGAGGGCACGTATTCTACAACTTCCAGATCGAATCCGGATATCGCATTGAACTTCATCGGCGAACTCATCAGGCGCATCTTGCGCACGCCGAGGTCACGCAGGATCTGCGAACCGGCACCGACGGTGCTGTAGGTGGTCGGCGCCTTGGTCGGTGCATCGCCCGCGCTTTCGCGGATGTGCGCCAGCAGCACGTCGCCGTCCAGCGGGTGGCCCAGCAGCAGTACCACGCCACTGCCCGCCTCGGCCACGGCGGCCATGGCCGCGCGCAGGCTCCAGCGGCCTGGCTGCTTGACCAGCAGCAGGTCGCGCAGCGGGTCCATGTTGTGCACGCGCACCAGGGTTGGCTCTTCGGCGCAGATGTTGCCCAGGGTCAGGGCCATGTGCACGTCGCCTTCCACCGCATCACGGTAGGTAACCAGGTTGAACTCGCCCAGCTCGCTCTCGATCGGCTGTTCGGAGACGCGCTGCACGGTGCGCTCGTGGATCATGCGGTAGTGGATCAGGTCGGCGATGGTGCCGATCTTCAGGCCGTGCTCGGCGGCGAACACTTCCAGCTCGGCGCGGCGCGACATGGTGCCGTCGTCGTTCATCACTTCGCAGATCACGCCGCTCGGCTCAAAGCCGGCCATGCGCGCCAGGTCGCAGGCCGCCTCGGTGTGGCCGGCGCGGGCCAGGGTGCCGCCCGGCTGGGCCATCAGCGGGAAGATGTGGCCTGGGCTGACGATGTCTTCGGCCTTGGCGTCCTTGGCGGCGGCAGCCTGCACGGTGCGCGCACGGTCAGCAGCGGAAATGCCGGTGGTGACGCCTTCGGCGGCTTCGATCGACACGGTGAACTTGGTGCCGAAGCCCGAACCGTTGCGCGGCGCCATCAGCGGCAGCTTCAGGGTTTCGCAGCGCTCGCGGGTCATCGGCATGCAGATCAGGCCGCGGGCGTGCTTGGCCATGAAGTTGATGTGCTCAGGCAGGCAGCATTCGGCCGCCATGATGATGTCGCCTTCGTTCTCGCGGTCTTCGTCATCCATGAGGATGACCATTTTGCCCTGGCGGATGTCTTCGACCAGTTCTTCGATGCTGTTGAGCGCCACTCGGCACCCCCTTCTCAATCAGGATTTCAAGAAGCCGTTGGCGGCCAGGAAGCTTTCGGTGATGCCACTGCCCTTGCTCGGTTCGGCAGCCTTGTCGCCCAGCAGCAGACGCTCCAGGTAACGGGCCAGCAAGTCGACCTCAAGGTTGACCCGACGCCCTGCGCGGTAGTCGGCCATGATGGTTTCGGACAGGGTGTGCGGGACAATGGTCAGCTCGAATTCGGCGCCATTGACCTCGTTGACCGTCAGGCTGGTGCCGTCGACGGTGATCGAACCCTTGTGGGCGATGTACTTGGCCAGCTCCTTGGGTGCACGCACGCGGAACTGGATGGCGCGGGCGTTATCGCTGCGCGAGATGATTTCGCCGACGCCGTCGACGTGGCCGCTGACCAGGTGGCCGCCCAGGCGGGTGGTCGGGGTCAGGGCTTTTTCCAGGTTGACCTTGCTGCCGCTCTTGAGGTCGATAAACGCGGTACGCTTGAGGGTCTCGACGCTGACGTCGGCCCAGAACCCGTTGCCCGGCAGTTCGACGGCGGTCAGGCACACGCCGTTGACGGCGATGCTGTCGCCGAGCTTGACGTCACCCAGGTCGAGCTTGCCGGTTTCGACGTAGACGCGCACGTCACCGCCCTTGGGGGTCAGGCTGCGGATGGTGCCGATGGATTCGATGATGCCGGTGAACATGGGGACTTCCTCAAAAACGGGTTGCGCGGGGCAAGCCCGGCATTATACGCCGGGCGCCGGCAGAGGGATGGCCGTGACCCGCCAGTCATCGCCCACTGCGCGCATTTCGGTGATTTTCAGCCGCGGTGCCTGGCTCATCTTGTCCAGCGGCCAGTCCAGCAACGGCCGGGCCTGGGAGCCGAGGAAGGTGCCAGCGACGAACAGCTGGTATTCGTCGATCAGGCCCCGTTGGGCAAAGGCGCCGACCAGGCCGGCACCGGCCTCCAGCAGGATTTCGTTGACGCCGCGCGCAGCCAGTGCCTGCAGCAGTGCCGGCAGGTCCACCTGGCCATTGTCGCCCGGCAGGCTCAGCAGCTCATGGCCGGCAGCGGCATATTGCGGGTCATCTGCGACGGCGGTGACCACCAGTGCCGGGCCGGCCTGGAAGAACGGCGCATCCAGCGGCAAACGCAGGCGGCCGTCGATCAGCACGCGCAACGGCGTGCGGCTCAGCGCCAGGGCGGTGGTCTCGGCATCCAGGCCCAGCTCGGCGCCACGCACGGTCATCCGCGCGTTGTCGGCCAGCACGCTGGCCGCGCTGGTCAGCACCACGCTGGAGCGGGCGCGCAGACGCTGCACCGCCGAACGGGCAGCGGGCCCGGTGATCCACTGGCTTTCGCCGCTGGCCATGGCGGTGCGACCGTCCAGGCTCATCGCCAGCTTGGCGCGGACGAACGGCAGGCCGTGTTCCATGCGCTTGAGAAAGCCAGGGTTGAGGGCGCGGGCTTCAGCTTCGAGCACGCCGCTGGCCACCATGATGCCTGCATCGGACAGGCGCCGCAGGCCTTGACCTGCGACTTGCGGATTGGGGTCCTGCATGGCGGCGACCACCCGGGCCACACCGGCCTTGACCAGCGCCTCGGCGCACGGCGGCGTGCGGCCATGGTGGCTGCACGGTTCCAGGGTCACGTAGGCACAGGCGCCGCGGGCCCGTTCGCCGGCCTGACGCAGGGCATGCACTTCGGCATGCGGTTCGCCAGCACGCACATGCCAGCCTTCACCGACCACCTCGCCATCGCGGACAATCACGCAACCCACACGCGGGTTGGGGTGGGTGGTGTACACACCCTGGCGCGCCAGCTCCAGCGCGCGGGCCATGTAATGGGCGTCGAGGATCGCGGTCTGGCTGGGCATGCTCACTCTTTAGCCGGCTCGCGGGCCAGGCGGTCGATTTCTTCGCGGAATTCGTCAAGGTCCTGGAAGCGCCGGTACACCGAGGCGAAGCGGATATAGGCCACCTCGTCGAGCTTGCGCAGCTCGGCCATGACCATTTCACCTACCACCAGTGACTTGACCTCACGCTCGCCAGTGGCGCGCAGGCGGCTCTTGATATGCGCCAGCGCCGCTTCCAGGCGTTCGACGCTGACCGGGCGCTTCTCCAGCGCACGCTGCATGCCGGCGCGCAGCTTCTCTTCATCGAAGGGCTGGCGCGTGCCGTCCTGCTTGATCAGCCGGGGCAGCACCAGCTCGGCGGTTTCGAAGGTGGTGAAGCGCTCGCCACAGGCGACGCATTCACGGCGGCGGCGCACCTGTTCGCCCTCGGCGACCAGACGCGAGTCGATGACCTTGGTGTCGTTGGCACCGCAAAAGGGACAGTGCATGGTGGCAGGCAACAAAAAAAGGGAGGGCCATGGTAGCGCATTGCACTGGCAAGACAAGCCAAAGGGGTTAACATCCATACAATTCTGCCCGTGAAGGACCCACCCATGCATCTTCGTGCGCTCGTCGTGCTGTGCTGCGCTTCCCTGCTCGCCGCCTGCGGCAGTGACCGCCCCAAGACCGAAGCAGCCCCCGCGCCAACAGCGGCCAAGGTGGCGAAAAACGCCGAGCCGCTTGGCCCGCTGCCGGCCTATCAGCGTGAATTGAGCGGCACCTTGCTGGAGATCCCCGCCGGCGCCGACGTGGAGCTGGCACTGCTGGTCATCGACGACCGCGACCGCCCGCAACAACTGCTGGCCAGCAGCAACCTGACCGGTACCGGCCAGGCCCTGCCCTATCACCTGCGTTTCAACCCCGAAGCCTTCCCTGCCGGGGCCCGCGTCGAGCTGCGCGGGCGTGCCAGCAGTTCCGGCCAGCTGATCATGCACCTGCCCCCCGTGCGCATCATCCAGGCCCAGACTCAGGCCACCGGCCCGCTGCGCTTCGAGAAGGCGCCGTAAGTGGCGCCGCTTGCCCTGCAACAGGCCCTCAGCGGCCTGATCGGCGAAGCGCGCCTGGTGGTCAGCGATTTGCCCGAGTGCGAGCTGAAGCTGTGGCTGATCGATGATCAGAACATGGACCGCGCCTTCAGCAGTGAGGAAACCCGGCGCATCCTCGAAGAACCGCCGTATTGGAGCTTCTGCTGGGCCAGCGGCCTGGCCATGGCCCGCTACCTGGCGGCGCACCCCGAGTGGGTCGCCGGCAAGCGCGTGCTGGACTTTGGCGCTGGCTCCGGTATCGCCGGGATCGCGGCGGCCCGTGCCGGGGCGCTGGAAGTGGTCGCCTGTGACCTTGACCCGCTGGCCCTGGACGCCTGCCGTGCCAACGCCCAGCTCAACGATGTCGAGCTGGGCTACAGCAGCGATTTCTTCGCCGAAGCCGACCGCTTCGACCTGATCCTGGTCGCCGACGTGCTCTATGACCGCGCCAACCTGCCGCTGCTCGATGCCTTCCTGGGCCGTGGCCGCCAGGCACTGGTAGCCGACTCGCGTGTCCGTGATTTCAGCCACCCGCTGTACCGCCAGCTAGGCGTGCTCGAAGCCCTGACCCTGCCGGACCTGGCCGAGCCGCACGAATTCCGCCGGGTCAGCCTGTACCACGCCAGCCGCGAGCCTTTATAGTGGTGCGAATCACAGATTTGCGAGAGTCGCGATGAGCCTTGCTCCTAGTAAAGATCTGCCCTACATCTTCGATGCCACCGATGCCACCTTCCAGCAACTGGTGATCGAGAATTCCTTCCACAAACCAGTACTGGTGGATTTCTGGGCCGAGTGGTGCGCGCCGTGCAAGGCGCTGATGCCGCTGCTGGCGAAGATCGCCGAGGGCTATCAGGGCGAGCTGCTGCTGGCCAAGATCAACTGCGACGTCGAGCAGCAGGTGGTGGCCCAGTTCGGCATCCGCAGCCTGCCGACCGTGGTGCTGTTCAAGGATGGCCAGCCGGTTGACGGCTTTGCCGGTGCTCAGCCGGAATCGGCGATCCGCGCCATGCTCGAGCCGCATGTGCAGATGCCGGCCGCGCCAGCCGCTTCGCCGCTGGAGCAGGCCAAGGCGCTGTTCGCCGAAAGCCGGTTCGCCGAGGCCGAAGCCCTGCTGCAGGCGCTGCTGGGTGAAGACAATAGCAATGCTGAAGCGCTGATCTACTATGCCCGTTGCCTGGCCGAGCGTGGCGAGCTGGGTGAAGCCCAGGTGGTGCTGGACGCGGTCAAGACCGACGAGCACAAGGCTGCACTGGCCGGTGCCAAGGCGCAGCTGACCTTCCTGCGCCAGGCCGCCAGCCTGCCGGAAGTGGCCGACTTGAAGAGCCGCCTGGCGCAGAACCCGCAGGATGATGAGGCTACCTACCAGCTGAGCATTCAGCAGTTGGCGCGTCAGCAGTATGAAGCGGCGCTGGATGGGTTGCTGAAGCTGTTCCAGCGTAATCGTGGGTATGAGAACGGCTTGCCGCAGAAGGCGATGCTGCAGGTGTTCGAGCTGCTGGGCAGTGATCACCCGCTGGTAGGTGTTTACCGCCGTCGCTTGTCTTCAGCCATGTTTTGAGTTTGTGATTGCCGGGGCCGCTTTGCGGCCCTTTCGCGACACAAGGCCGCTCCTACAAGGGAACGCGGTCTCCTGTAGGAGCGGCCTTGTGTCGCGAAAGGGCTGCAGAGCAGCCCCAGAATCCAGAGCCTCAACCCACCCAGTGGTACACCGGCGCATCCACGCCACTTTCCACCTTCACCTCACTGCTGTGCCGCAAGCGCACCAGCAGCCGCTTGCCCGCCGCCGTACTGCCTGCCAGCCCTTCCAGCCGGTCGAGCAACTCCGGCCCGCTCATCTGCCCTGCCAGGCGCAACACCTCACGCGCCGCATTCCACTGCCCATCATCCTGGCGCGGTGCCGCTGCCGTGGCTACCGGCTGAACCACCGGCACCTCGACATTCCGCCCCAACTGCGCCCACTCCTGCGGCTCCAGCTCGATGGTCAGGTCCACCGGCCAGTCACCAATCTGTCCACGAATTCTCACGATGCGTTCCTTGAGCTCAGGTCAATGCAACCATGCTACCGCAACATGAAACCTGCGCCACACAGGCTGGCGGCGCGAAGAAAAATTGTTATAACATAACCGAATCTTACAGCCCGCTCCCGGAGTCGTCCATGCGTCGTCTGCTGCTCGCCCTGCCCTTCGCCCTGCTGCCCCTGGCCGTGGCCCATGCCCACAACGAACATGACCATGATCACGCCCACGGCACTCTCGGCGCCCACGAGCATGGCGTGGCCAAGCTCAATGCCGTGCTCGATGGCAACACCCTGGAGCTGGAGCTGGACAGCCCGGCGATGAACCTGGTCGGCTTCGAGCACATGGCCAGCAGCGATGCCGACAAGGCCAAGGTCGCCGCCGTACGCCAGCAGCTCGAACAGCCGCTCAAGCTGTTCGCCCTGGCCTCGGCCGCCGGCTGCAAGGAAGACCAGCAAGAGCTGGAAAGCCCGCTGTTCGGCGATGCAGCCAAGGCTGACGACGACGGTGACGAGCACGAGAAAGGCCACGTGCACAGCGACATCAATGCCCACTACCAGCTGACCTGCGCCACCCCGGAAAAACTCGCCCAGATCGACCTTTCCCCGCTGTACAAGGCCTTCCCGGCCACCCAGAAGATCAACGTGCAACTGATCGGCCCGAACGGCCAGAAAGGCGTCGAGAGCTCGCCTGCCAAGGCCGTGGTCGCGTTCTGAAATGAGCCAGGCGTTGATTGAACTGCAGGACCTGGTGTTCGCCTGGCCCGGCCAGGCGCCGCTGCTGGATATCCCGGCGTTCTGCCTGGAAGCCGGCGAAGCACTGTTCCTCAAGGGCCCCAGCGGCAGTGGCAAGACCACCCTGCTGGGCCTGCTCGGCGGGGTCAACCGGCCGGGCCAGGGGCGTATCCAGTTGCTCGGGCAGGACCTCGCCCTGCTCGGCCAGGGTGCGCGTGACCGCTTCCGGGTCGACCATACCGGCTACATCTTCCAGCAGTTCAACCTGCTGCCGTTTCTCTCGATGCGCGAGAACGTCGAGCTGCCCTGCCGCTTCTCGCGCAGCCGCGCCGAACGGGCCATACAGCGCCACGGCAGCGTCGACCAGGCCGCCAGCGAACTGCTGGCGCACCTGGGTCTGGGCGATCCGGCGCTGCTTGCGCGGCGCGCCGACAGCCTGTCGATCGGTCAGCAGCAACGCGTCGCCGCTGCACGTGCACTGATCGGCCAGCCCGAACTGGTGATTGCCGACGAGCCAACCTCGGCGCTGGATGCCGACACCCGCGAAGCGTTCATCCGCTTGCTGTTCGACGAGTGCCGCGCGGCAGGCTCCAGCCTGTTGTTCGTCAGCCATGACCAGAGCCTGGCACCGCTGTTCGACCGTCACCTGTCCCTGGCCGAACTCAACCGCGCCGCCAAGCCCCGGGAGGCCTGATGTACCTGCTCCGCCTTGCCTTGGCCAGCCTGGCCAACCGCCGTTTCACCGCATTCCTCACCGCCTTCGCCATCGCCCTGTCGGTGTGCCTGCTGCTGGCCGTAGAACGCGTGCGCACCGAAGCGCGCGCCAGCTTCGCCAGCACCATCAGCGGCACCGACCTGATCGTCGGCGCCCGTTCGGGCTCGGTGAACCTGCTGCTGTACTCGGTGTTCCGCATCGGCAACGCCACCAACAACATCCGCTGGGACAGCTTCCAGCACTATGCCCAGGACCCGCGGGTGAAGTGGGCGATCCCGATCTCGCTGGGTGACTCGCACCGTGGCTACCGGGTGATGGGGACCACCACCGATTACTTCAGCCATTACCAGTACGGCCGCAAGCAGCATCTGGAGCTGAGCCAGGGCCGTGAATTCGCCAGCGACCCGTTCGAAGTGGTGCTCGGCGCCGAAGTGGCCGACGCGCTGCACTACAAGCTGGGCGACAAGCTGGTACTGGCGCACGGTGTCGCCGCGATCAGCCTCGTCAAGCACGACGACAAGCCGTTCACCGTGGTCGGCGTGCTCAAGCGCACCGGCACGCCGGTCGACCGCACCCTGCACATCAGCCTCGGCGGCATGGAGGCGATTCACATCGACTGGCACAACGGCGTGCCGGCCCGTGGTGCCGGGCGCATCAGCGCCGAACAGGCGCGGACCATGGACCTGCAGCCAGCCGCCATCACCGCGTTCATGCTCGGCCTGAACAACAAGCTTGCCACCTTCAGCCTGCAGCGCGAGATCAACGAGTACCGCAACGAACCGTTGCTGGCGATCCTGCCTGGGGTTGCCTTGCAGGAACTGTGGAGCCTGATGGGCACTGCCGAACAGGCGTTGTTCGTAGTGTCGCTGTTCGTAGTACTGACCGGCTTGATCGGCATGCTCACGGCAATCCTCACCAGCCTCAACGAACGCCGCCGGGAAATGGCGATCCTGCGCTCGGTGGGCGCACGGCCGTGGCATATCGCCGGGCTGCTGGTGCTCGAAGCGCTGGCGCTGGCGGTGACGGGCATCGTGGCGGGGCTTGGCTTGCTGTATGCGGGCATTGCCGTGGCCCAGGGCTACGTTCAGGCCAATTACGGTCTGTACCTACCCGTGGCCCTGCCCAGCGCACATGAATGGACGCTGCTGGCTATCATCCTGGGCGCAGCGCTGCTGATGGGCAGCGTGCCGGCCTGGCGTGCCTATCGGCAGTCGCTGGCCGATGGCCTGTCCATTCACCTCTGAGAGGCACCATGCTCCGCGTATTACTGCTATCGATCCTGTTCCTCGCCGCCCCTGTGTGGGCGGACGAGGTGCGCGAACTGGACTGGCCCGCATTGATCCCTGAAGGCGCGCCGGTCATCCCGCCACAACTGACGCCGCTGCACGACATGTCGCAGCTGAGCAATGCACTGTCAGCCGAGTCGGCCCCGCCGGCACGCCAGCAGGCGCCCGACGCCCCGGTGGTGAAAAGCCTCGACGGCCAACAGGTCAAGATCCCGGGCTACATCGTGCCGCTGGAGGTGAGTGAAGAAGGCCGCACCACGGAATTCTTGCTGGTGCCTTACTACGGCGCCTGCATCCATGTGCCGCCCCCACCGTCGAACCAGATCGTGCACATTTTCAGCGAAATGGGTGTGCGTGTGGAGGACCTCTACCAGCCCTACTGGATCGAGGGAAAGATGCAAGTTAGAGCCTCCAGCAGCGAATTGGCCGACGCCGGCTACCAGATGGAAGCCGAGAAAATATACGCTTATGTTCTCAAGTGAGAACTGTTTCGAATTCGTGACGACGCTTCTTTGAGCTGGGTCAAACTTTCGGTTCAGACGCATCCGTACCATTGGACTACTCGATTACTCACGTCCTTTGGGAGCTTCCATGAACAAGTCCTTGCTCGGCGCCTCGCTTGTGGCCCTTGCGCTCGCCGCCCCTGTTGCCCACGCCCACAAGGCGGGCGATGTCATCGTCCGCGCCGGTGCCATCACCACTGCACCGAACGAAAACAGCGGCGACCTGAAATTCGACGGCAACAAGGTATCGGGCACCAAGGCGACCCTGGACAGCGACACCCAGCTGGGCCTGACCTTCGCCTACATGCTCACCGACCACATCGGCCTGGAGCTGCTGGCCGCAACCCCGTTCAAGCACAGCGTAGGCGTCAAAGGCCTGGGCGGCGGGCTGGACGGAAAACTGGCCGACATCAAACAGCTGCCACCGACCCTGTCCGTGCAGTACTACCCGATGGAGCCTAACTCCAAGTTCCAGCCCTATGCCGGCGTGGGCATCAACTACACCCTGTTCTTCGACGAAGACCTGACCAGCGAGCGCAAGCAGCAGGGCTTCAGCAACCTCAAGCTGCAGGATTCGGTCGGTATCGCCGGCCAGTTGGGCATGGACTACATGATCACCGACAACCTGCTGGTCAACGCCTCGGTCTGGTACGTCGACATCGACACCAAGGCCAGCGTCAACGGCCCAACCGCCCTGGGCTACAGCAAGACCAAGGTCGACGTCGATGTCGACCCTTGGGTGTACATGGTCGGCCTTGGCTACAAGTTCTGACCTGAACACGGCAGGGCGGCTTCGGCCGCCCTCTCTCGTTGCCCCCAAGACCAGTACCCCAGCGCCAGCGCACTGATCACCATCCCCAGCCCGCATACCGCAGTCCAGCCCCAGCGCGCATACACCCAGCTCGCCAGCACCGCCCCCAAACCGCTGCCGATCGAGTAGCAACACATGTAGGCGCCGATCAAGCGGCTAGCCATCGCACCACGCCCCGCCAGCAGCAGGCTCTGGTTGGTGACATGCACCGCCTGCACGGCGAAATCCAGCATCAGCACACCCAGCACGAACAACGCCAACGATTGACCAACGAAGGCTGTCGCCAGCCATGACAGCGTCAACAAGGCCAGCGCCAGGACGGTGGTGCGCTCGCCCAGCCCTCGATCAGCCAGACGCCCGGCTCGCGACGCCGCCAAGGTGCCGGCGATCCCCGCCAGGCCGAACAGGCCGATCTCGGTATGGCTGAGCGCAAGCGCAGGTGCGCTCAGGGGCAGCACCATGGCACTCCACAGCACGCTGAATGCAGCGAAGATCAGCAGGCCGAGCAACCCACGCCGGCGCAGCAGGCTGTCGTGGCGATACAAAGCGTACAAAGAGCCAATCAATTGCAGGTAGCCAGGTCGTTGCGCGGGTAACCGACTCACTGGCAGCCAGCGCCAGAGCACCACGGCCATCAGCATGAGCAGTGCCGCCGCCACGAAGTACACACTGCGCCATCCAGCCAGGTCGGCGAGCGCTCCCGAGACCAGACGCGCCAGCAAGATGCCCAGCACGACCCCGCTGGTGACCGTACCCACCGCCTGGCCCTGGCTGGCTGGGGTGGCGAGGGTCGCGGCGTGGGCGACCATCACCTGCACCATGACCGCCATCAGCCCGACCAGGGCCAAGGCTGCCAGCAGAACCAGCCAGTCCTGTGCCAGGCCGACACCGACCAGGGCCAGAGCGGCAACGAGCAACTGCACCAGCAGCAGGCGCTTGCGCTCGATCAGGTCGCCCAGCGGTACGATCAGGATCAACCCAAGGGCATAACCCGCCTGGGTCGCACCGACCACCCAACCGATCTGCTGCTGCGCCACCCCCAGGTCACTGGCCATCGACTCGAGCAAAGGCTGGGCGAAATACACCGTGGCCACGGCCATGGCGCAGGTGGCGGCAAGCAACAGGGTTATCCAGCGATTCATCAGGCTGACTCCTTCGCATCTGGTTTCAAATTGAAACCATATGATGGATATTTAGCAAGAGTGGTTTTAATCTGCAACCAGATGAACCAAGCAGGTGCTGCCAATGCTCGATGAAGTGAACGCTCAATGCCCTGTGGCCCGGGCGCTGGAAGTGCTGGGTGACCGTTGGGCGCTGATGATCCTGCGTGATGCCTTCGATGGCCTGCGCCGTTTCAGCGAGTTCCAGAAGAACCTGGGGCTGGCGAAGAACATCCTGGCGTCGCGGCTGAAGCTGCTGGTGGAGAGTGGGTTGCTGGCGTTGCAGCCGGCGTCGGATGGCAGCGCCTACAAGGAATATGTGCTGACCGAGAAAGGGCGCTCGGTGTTTCCGATCGTGGTGGGGTTGCGCCAGTGGGGGGAACGGTTTTTGTTCGACGCGGGGGAAGCGCGGTCGGAGCTGGTGGACAGTGCCAAGGGGCGGCCGGTCGGGATTCTGCAGGTGCGGGCCGAAGATGGCAGACTGCTCGCGGCGGAGGATTGCCTACGCAAGGTTGTGCGGCATTCATGAACCTGGGGCCGCTTTGCGGCCCTTTCGCGACGCAAGGCCGCTCCCACAGGGTTTGCGCAAGTTTTGATATTTGCGCAGATCAATGTGGGAGCGGCCTTGCGTCGCGAAAGGGCTGCGAAGCAGCCCCGGCTATCTCAAGCCTTGCCGAGCAGCTTGGCCAATGCCTCGACCATCGGGGTCGGCTGCGGGAATGCAAAGCGCGCCAGCAAGCGTTGGTTGTCTGCCCGCGAATGGCGAATATCACCCGAGCGCGCCTGGCCATAGCTGATCGCCGGCAGGCTGCCTACCACCTGCTCCAGTGCCTTGAGCATCTGATTCAGCGAAGTTGCCTGGTTCAGGCCGACGTTCACCGCGCCCTCTTCCACCTGCGGCTGCTCCAGGGCCTGCACCATCACCTGCACCAAGTCGCCGACGTAGAGGAAGTCACGGGTCTGCTCGCCATCACCGAACACGGTGATCGGCAAGCCTTGAACCGCCCGCTCACTGAAGATGCTGATCACCCCGGAGTACGGCGAGGAAGGGTCCTGGCGCGGGCCGAAGATGTTGAAGAAGCGGAACACCACCGGCTCCAGGCCATGCTGGCGGCGGTAGAAGTCCAGGTACTGCTCGCTGGCCAGCTTGTCCACCGCATAGGGCGTCAGCGGCGCCTTCGGCGTGTCCTCGGCAATCGACTCGCCTTCACCATTGTTGCCGTACACCGCCGCGCTCGATGCAAACAGCACGCGACGCACGCCATGCACACGCATGGCCTCGGCCACGTTGAGGGTGCCGATGAAGTTGCTCTGGTGAGTCTTCACCGGGTCTTCGACCGACGCCTGCACCGACGCCACAGCAGCCAGATGGACCACAGCAGCGCAACCGGCGGCGGCACGCTGAACCAGCTCGGCGTCGGCCACATCGCCTTCGATCAGTTCGAGGTGCGGGTTATCCAGTTGCAGGTTATCGCGCTTGCCGGTGGAAAGGTCGTCGAGAATACGTACGGCATAGCCCTTGGCCAGCAACGCATCGCACAGGTGGGAGCCAATGAAGCCGGCGCCGCCGGTGATCAGGATGGGGGCATCAGCCATGGCGGTAGAATCGATCCAGTAGTGGCGGCAAGCCCGCGCGCCAGGCACGCGGCTTGATGCCGAAGGTGTGAAGAATTTTCTTGCAGGCCAGCACCGCGTGCTGCGGCTCCTCGCTGGCATCCGGCCGTGCGGCATGGGCCTGCGCGGTCGGCGCCTGTACGGCCAGCTGACGGTACTGCCCGGCCTCGCTGAGAATTGCCTGGCCCAGCGCCAGTGGCGTGGTCGCCTCGTTACCGGCGTAATGGTAGGTGCCCCACAGCGGCGCACTGCAATCGAGCTGCTTGAGCACCGAGAGGATCACCCGGGCAGCGTCGTCGACCGGCGTCGGATTGCCGCGGCGGTCATCGGCCAGCAGCAGCTCCTGCGGCTGCTCGGCACGGGTCAGGAAGCGGCCCAGGGCACCGTCGATGCTTTCATCCAGCAACCAGCCGAAGCGCAGCAGCACATGCTGCGGGCACGCCGCGCGCACGCTCTGCTCGATACGCCAAAGGGCCTGGCCACGCTGGCCCAGCGGTACTGGCTCATCCTTCTCGCTGTAGGCCGTGGCCCGCGAACCGTCGAACACGCGGTAGCTGGAAGGCTGCACCAGGGTGATCTGGTGGTGCTGGCACAACTCCGCCAGCCGCTCCACTGCCCGCTCCTGCAGGGCCAGGCGCTGGTCGCTGACCGACTCGGCCTGGAACCAGTCGAAGTAGTAGGCCAGGTTGACCACGGCATCGGGGCGATGATCGTCAAGCAGCTGAGTGAGGCTGGCCGGGGCCCAGCCGTTCTCCGGCGGGCGCGGTGCCAGGAATGCGATGTCCTCCTCGGCCCCGAGACGAATCAGCGCTTGCCCGAGGGCATTGCCACCACCCAACAGCATCAGGCGCATACGCATAGAGTCAGCAGATCCGAACAGGTTGATAGAAGGAAAGGAGCCATTTTGCGGTTTCCGGGCGGGGAAGTCCAACCTTGGGGCTTATCAACAAATACTGCTTGGCGTCACCAGTAACTCGGAATTGCCCTACGCCGCGCATCGCCCTTATCCGACTTCTTGGTCCAGAAAAACTCGATTCAATAGTCCGGCCACTGCAACAAGCCTCAGTAGATTCCTACAGACAGTCAAATCCGCGGCATAACTTCATCTGTCGCCCTCGACCAATACCGGACGAAAACGCATGGAAATCGAAATTTCAACTTTGTTGATCCTTGCCGCCACTGCATTGCTGGCAGGCTTCTTCGACGCCATCGCAGGCGGCGGTGGTTTACTCACGCTTCCGGCGCTATTCATTGCCGGAGTCGATCCGCTGGCGGCAATGGCTACCAACAAGCTCCAGGCCTCCTCGGCCAGTTCTTCAGCAGTCTGGGCGTTCGCCCGCAAGCGGATGATCCAATGGCGAACAGACTGGCCAATGGCTTTGCTGTCATTCGCAGGTGGTTTTGCAGGGGCCTTGTCTATCAGCTTGCTCGACAGAGCGGTGCTTGAAGCAACTGTGCCGTTCTTGCTGATAGCGGTCGCTACCTACTTTGCACTCTGCCCCAAGCTTGAGGACCAGGACCGCAAGCGGCGGCTCTCGTATTTCTGCTTTGCGCTCGTGGTTGCTCCAGGCATTGGCTTCTATGACGGCATTTTTGGCCCGGGTACCGGTTCATTCTTCATGGTCGCCTTCACTCTGCTGCTGGGACAGCATCTCATGCAGGCAATCTGTAGCAGCAAACTGCTCAACGCATCCTGCAACCTTGGAGCATTGTCGGTATTTGCCTACAGTGGAGCCATCATATGGCCTTTGGCGCTGGCCATGGCGGCCTGCGCCATCACCGGCGCTCAACTCGGCGCTCGTTGCGCCCTCTACTTCGGACCGCAACTGGTCAAACCACTGTTGATCACGGTGTGTTGTCTGATGGCGGCGAAGTTGTTGCTTGGTGATGCTCATCCGGCAGGTGAATGGCTGCGCACTTACACGGCGCTGCGCTAAATATTTCACTCAATCTCGAACAAGCTGTTACGCAACGGCCCCACACTCAACCGCTCACGCACATCGTCATCGATCCGTGGGTCGTCCGGGCGGTACAGCTTGACCTGCCGATAGGCATTGATGCGGTTGATCTCCTCCCCCAGGTACTCCCACACCACCCGGGTACAGGCCGGGTTGCGCCGATCGCCGCTGGACACCCCGGACTTCAGGCCGTTGAGGCGGGTGATGCGGCTCTTGAAGCTGGGGATGAGGATGGTCTGGCTCATCTCGTTGAAGGTCAGCGACTCGTAGTCGATGAGGAACACCCGGTCCTGCAACTGGAACGCCGCGCCCAAGTAGCGGCAGCGCACCTCGGCATGCTGGTCGGTGGCGCTGGAGCGCTCCTGGCGTTCCTGGCGCTCGAACAGGAAGCGGCCGCGTTCTTCCCACAGGTGCACCAGCGACACCAGGATGGTGCCGGGCACCGACATGCAGTTGGAATACTCGAAGTAATAGCCGCAATAGCGTGACAGGTTGCCGGCGTGCTCATGCAGCGGACGGAACAGTTCGCTGATCGGGTCGTCGGGTTGGTCGGAGACTGCCGATACGCGTGCGCCGATCAGGCGGGCGAACTGTTCGGCCGGCAAATTCAGCTCGTAATCCTCGACACCGAAGAAATCACCGATGCGCTTGAGGTTGAACGGCGTCGGGCGGCTCTGCCCGCTCAGGTACTTGTTGAACTGCGCACGGTTGATCGAAAGCTGGCGGCAAACTTCCGAGATAGAGCGGTAGTGGCTGCAGGCCAGTTTGAGGTTGGTAGCGAAGTGATCGCTCATGACAGGGGACTCAGGTGACGCGATTGACGCCATTCTAGCATCAAGTTGCACCAATTCAGAGCAAGCCGCGAAATTGTAACCACTCTTGTCATGGCCAACCATGCGCCCTAACGAATAGCGGTTCGCCTGCCGTCCGCTGTCTTTCCACGCGAACAATAAGAATCGAGGTCATTTTCCAATGCTCGAAGTAATCAACGATTTCCTCTCGGGGAAACTCCTCATCGTGCTGATCGTGGGGCTGGGTAGCTACTTCACCATCCGTTCCCGGTTCGTCCAGTTCCGCCACTTCGGCCACATGTTCGCTGTATTCAAGGAATCGCTGCGTGGCCAGGCAGGCCAACTAAGCTCCTTCCAGGCCCTGATGCTGAGCCTTGCAGGCCGCGTGGGCGCTGGTAACATCGCCGGTGTCGGCATTGCCGTGACCCTGGGTGGCCCAGGCGCGGTGTTCTGGATGTGGGTCACCGCATTGGTGGGCATGTCCAGCAGCTTCTTCGAATGTACTTTGGCCCAGGTGTACAAGCGCGCCGACGGCGACGGCCTGTACCGCGGCGGCCCGGCCTACTACATCCAGCACGGCCTGAAGCTCAAGAGCATGGCCATCGTGTTCTCGATCCTGCTGCTGGTCACCTATGGCTTCGCTTTCATCGGCCTGCAGTCGTATACCGTGACCCACTCGCTGCAAAATGCCTTCGCCTTCGACCCTAAGCACACCGGCATCGTCCTTGCCGTGCTGCTGGCCATCACCTTCATCGGTGGCATCAAGCGCATTGCCGCAGTCTCCGACCTGCTGGTACCGGTCAAGACCCTGGCCTACATCGGCGTGACCCTGTACGTGATCGGCACCCAGATCGAGCACGTGCCGGCCATGCTGGAAACCATCTTCAAGAGCGCCTTCGGCCTCGACCCGGCATTCGGTGGCCTGCTCGGCAGCGCCATCGTCATGGGCGTGAAGCGTGGCGTGTTCGCCAACGAAGCGGGCCTGGGCAGTGCGCCAAACGTGGCTGCCGTAGCTGCCGTGAAGCACCCTGGCGCCCAGGGCGTGGTCCAGGCGTTCAGCGTGTTCCTCGACACCTTCGTGATCTGCACCTGCACCGCGCTGCTGATCCTGCTGTCGGGCTTCTACACCCCGGGCTTCGAAGGTGACGGCATCGTCCTGACCCAGAACTCGCTGGCCGCCGTGGTCGGTGACTGGGGTCGCCTGTTCGTCAGCGTGGCACTGTCGCTGTTCGTGTTCACCTGCATCCTCTACAACTACTACCTGGGCGAGAACAGCCTGCAGTTCCTCAGCCGCAACCGCGTGGTCCTGCTGGCGTTCCGCGCCCTGGTACTGGCGCTGGTGGTGTGGGGTTCGATGCAGGACCTGTCGACCGTGTTCGCCTTCGCCGACATCACCATGACCTGCCTGGCCTTCGTCAACCTGGTGGCCCTGGCCCTGCTGTTCAAGGTCGGCCTGCGGGTGATGCGCGACTACGATGACCAGCGCAAGGCCGGCATCAAGCAGCCAGTGTTCGACTCGTCGAAGTTCGCCGACCTGGACCTGGACCGCAACGCCTGGCCTGCCAATCCGCAGGCGGAAACAGCCACTGACAAAGCAGTCGGCCAAGCTCAGCCGCAGCGCTGATATCCTGCCCTGCCCAGCCGCCCCGTCCGTGGGCGGCTGCTCTACCTCCGCTCACCGCTACGGATGCTTTCCATGCGTGCAGTCAAGAATCTCCTCGTCCTCTACACCGGGGGCACCATCGGCATGCTCGAAACCGCCGAAGGCCTGGCGCCGGCCGGTGGTTTCGACGCGCGGATGCGCGAACACCTCGCCCAGCTGACCGATGCGCCCCAGGTGCAATGGACGCTGCAGGAAATGAACCCGCTGCTCGATAGCGCCAACATGCAGCAGCACAACTGGCTGGCGATGCGCGATGCCATCGTCGCGGCGGTGGACGCCGGCCATGACGGCGTGCTGGTGCTGCATGGCACCGACAGCCTGGCCTACAGCGCCGCGGCGCTGTCGTTCCTGCTACTGGGCCTGCCAGTGCCGGTGCTGCTGACCGGCTCGATGTTGCCGGCCGGCGCGCCGGGCAGCGATGCCTGGGACAACCTGTGCGGGGCCTTGCGCCAGGTCGAACAGGGCCTGGAAGATGGCGTGCAGCTGTACTTCCACGGCCAGCTCCTGCATGGCTGCCGGACGTCGAAACTGCGCAGCGAGGCGTTCGACGCCTTTGCCGCACTGCCGCGCCATCGTGAAGGCGAGCGCGCCGCCGAACTGCCAGCTGCCCTGAGCTATCGCCAACAGCGCCAGCCGGTCAACCTGGCGGTGATGCCAGTGTTCCCGGGCCTGCAAGCCGGGCATCTGAAGGGCCTGCTCGACAGCGGCGTGCAAGGGTTGCTGCTGGAGTGCTATGGCAGCGGTACCGGGCCATCGGATGACCAGGCGCTGCTGGAGGTGCTGCGTGCAGCGCGCCAGCGTGGCGTGCTGCTGACCGCCATCAGCCAGTGCCCGGAAGGGTCGGTGGTGTTCGATACCTATGCGGCGGGCAATCGCCTGCGCGCGGCCGGGCTGGTCAGTGCTGGCGGCATGACCCGCGAGGCGGCCTTGGGCAAGATGTTTGCGCTGCTGGGTGCAGGGCTGGATGTGGATACGGCGGAGCAATGGTTCGCGCTGGATCTTTGCGGGGAGCGGGCTTAAACCCGGGAAAATGGCGGAAGGCAGCGGGAGTCGAACCTGCCCGGGAACGGCTGCCGTCCCCAACCGGGTTTGAAGCCCGGCCGCGCCACCGGGCGCGATTGCCTTCCTTGAACTCAGTGCCTGGCCTGCTGCTGGGCCAGGGCGCTGTCGGCGCGGATGTAGCGTTGGTCGGCCACCCGCCGGGTCAGGCCGATGCGGTCGAAGTATTCGAGAATCTGCACACTGCGCTTGCGACCGATGCCCAACATATCGCGAAACGCAGCAACCTGCACTATCGGCGTCTCGCTGGCCTGCCCCAGCAGCAGCTCTGCCATGCGCCCTAGCGTCACCTCAGGGTAGAACAGGTCGCGCACCACCTGATGCACCAGGCCCAGCCGGGCCAGCTTGCGCAGCAGCAGGCGCACATCCGCCTCCGCGCAATTTTCTTCAGTGGCCAACGTCCGCACCCAGGGTGGGTCATATTGCCCTGCCAGCAGCTTCGGCAGCAGTCGCTCCCACAGCGCACTGTCCGCGGCGCTCAACTGCACCTTGTGATCAGGCAGATGCAGCCATGGCCCGCTGCTGGCTATCACCTGCTCATTAAGCAGCTCATCGACCAGGCTGACAAATGCCGGGCGCTCCAGCGGCAAGGCGGCGAAGCGGCGCAGGCGGTCGCGGTCCGGGCCAAGCTGGTCGGGTTCCTGTTCGTGGAAGCGCGCCAACTGCTCCAGCACCTGCTGCCTCAGTGCATGCCATTGGCTTTTGGCAAACAGCAGCGGGCCTTGGCGCGTAGCCACCACCAGCACGTCATTGGGCAACAGCCAGGTTTCGCGTTGGCGATTGAACTGGCGCTCCAGGCGCTGCGGGTCGAGGCCACCCAGCGCACTGGCGAGCAAGGCTGGCAGTGCCTCCTCCAGGCCATCGGCATCGCGCAGCACCTGCAGCTGACGCAGGCGTTGTTCACTGCGGCGCTGCCGACTCGGTGCGAACGGGTCTAGCACCTTGCCACCGCCAAGGGTGCGCTGGGCACGCTGGTCCCGAAGCACCAGACGGTCACCGTGTACCGCCTGCAACGGTGCGTTGAGCAGCAGCTGGGCAAACATGCGCTGGCCGGCGGCCAAGGTTTCACCTTCGAGCAAGGCCACCCGGGCCGTCACATCCTGGGTACCGAGGTGTACGTGAACGGCACTGAAGTGCTCGAAAATGCGAGGCTCACCGGGTAGCAGGCACAGTTCGATATCCACCCGCACGCTGGGCGCATGCAGCCATTCGGGCACCAGCCAGTCGCCTCGGTGCACCTGCTCAACCGCCAGGCGCTCGGCAGTGATGTTCAACGCCACCCGCTGGCCGGCCTCGGCCACCAAGGCCACCTGGTTCTGCGCGTGCAGCCCACGCACCCGCACCGGCTTGCCGGCTTTACCCAGCAGCAATGTGTCGCCGGCACTGACGCGCCCGGCCAGCGCCGTACCGGTCACGACCACCCCGGCGCCGGTCACGGCGAAGGCCCGATCGACCGCCAGGCGAAAACCGCCGCGCACGCTGCGCTGACGCACCCGCACTTCGGCCTCCAGCAAGGCCCGGCGCAGAACATCGATACCCTCCCCGGTGATGCTCGACACGGGGAATTGCCGGGCCTTGGCATAAGGCCCCTCTGCCAGCAACTCCCTGACCTGCGTCTGCACCTCTGCCACACGTGCAGGCTCGACCCGGTCGCATTTGCTGATCACCACCAACGCCTGGGGAATACCCAGCAGCTCGATGATCGCCAGGTGCTCGCGGGTCTGCGGCATCACCCCGTCGTCGGCGGCCACCACCAGCAGCACCAGGTCGATGCCATGGGCGCCGGCCAGCATGTTGTGGATAAACCGCTCATGGCCCGGCACATCGATGAAACCGGTCAACGCCGCGCCTTCGGCCAGCGCCGCGTAGCGGTAGCCGAGGTCGATGGTCATGCCACGGGCGCGTTCTTCCTGGCGCTGGTCACCGGCCTGGCCGGTGAGGGCCTGAAGCAGCGCGGTCTTGCCGTGGTCGATGTGGCCGGCAGTGCCGACGATCATTGCACTGGCCCCAGCTGCAAGGCCGGTAGCTGCGCCAACCACTGGGCCTCATCGTCGAGCTGGCGCAGATCGAGCCACAGGGCGTCCTCAGCGATGCGCCCGAGCACCGGCACCGGCAGGTCGCGCAGGGCCCGCTCCAGCACATGCAGGCTGCGCCCGCGCAGCTTCTTCGATACTTGCGGGCGCAGGCACAGCGCCGCACTGGGCAAGCGCGCCACCGGCTGGCTACCACTGCCGATCATGCCTAGCGCGGGCTCGACGCTGACCTGCCATTGTTCACCCAGGTGTGCCTTGAGCTCGGGGGCCAGGCGTTCGGCCTGGGCCTGGATCTCGGCCTGGCTGCGGGTCAACAGGCGCAGGCTCGGCAGGCGTTCGGCCAGGCGGTCGGGGTTGCGGTACAGCGCCAGCACCGCCTCGAGAGCAGCGAGGGTGATCTTGTCGACACGCAGTGCGCGCTTGAGTGGGTTTTTCTTGATTCTGGCAATCAACTCCCTGCGACCGACGATGATCCCGGCCTGGGGGCCGCCCAATAACTTGTCGCCGCTGAAGGTGACAATATCGGCGCCATCGGCCAACGCCTGACGCACCGTCGGTTCGGCGGGCAGGCCCCAGCGGGTGAGGTCGAGCAGGCTGCCGCTGCCGAGGTCTTCGAGCAGTGGCAACTCATGCTGGTGGGCGATACGCGCCAGCTCGGCAGTCGGTACCTGATGGGTGAAGCCCTGAATGCTGTAGTTGCTGCAGTGCACGCGCATCAGCAGGCCGGTGCGCGGGCCGATGGCGGCCTCATAGTCACGGGCGTGGGTGCGGTTGGTGGTGCCGACCTCGTGCAGCTTCACCCCGGCCCTGGCCATGATGTCGGGGATGCGGAAAGCGCCGCCGATCTCGATCAGTTCGCCACGGCTGATTATGCCCTCCTTGCGCGCGCCCAGGCTGTTGAGCGCCAGCAGCACGGCGGCTGCGTTGTTGTTGACCACGGTGACGGCTTCGGCACCGGTCAGCTCGCGGATCAGGCCTTCGATCAGGTCGTCACGGTCGCCGCGCTTGCCGGTGGCCAGGTCGAACTCCAGGTTGAGCGGGTAGCGGGCGGCAGTCTGCATCGCCTCGACCGCTTCCTCGGGCAGCAGCGCGCGGCCGAGGTTGGTGTGCAGCACGGTGCCGGTGAGGTTGAACACGCGGCGTACCTGGCTGCGCTGCTGGATCGACAGGCGTTCGCCGGTGCGGCCAAGAAGGATTTCAGGGGCCAGTTCGGCACTGCTGAGCTCACCGTTGCGGGTGGGGTCGCGCAAGTCGTCGAGCAACTGGCGCAGGGTGGCCAGGACGGCGTCGCGACCGTGGCGGTCGATCAGCGGAAGGCAGGCCGGGTGGCGCAGGAGGGTGTCGATGGAGGGCAGGCGTGGGGTGTCGCTGGCTAGGCTGGAGGACATGCGGTACTACCTTGGACTGATCCGTTGTCTGTACTGGCCCTTTCGCGGGCTCGCCCGCTCCCACAAGGTCCGCGCAGCTTTTGACGCTTGTGCAGTACCTGTAGGAGCGGGCGAGCCCGCGAAGCAGGCGACTCGGTATTACAGTGTAGACACTCCCCCACTACCCAGGCGCAAGCATCAGGTTGGGTGCCAGGCGATGGAAGCCCTCCTCATCCAGACGAATGTCCAATGCCAGGCTGGCCAGGTCGTCGGCCAGCGGCTCGGCCGCCGCATCGTTTTCCAGATAGTTCTGCTTCAGGTAGCTCTCACATGCTGGACAGCATTCGGCCCGCAGCGGCGCCTTGCCCGGCGCGTGGCGGTCGTCTTCAAGGCTGGTATAACGCAAATCCTTGCTCGACTCGCAATACACGCACTTGACCCGCACCACATGCCACTCACAGGCACACAGCGAACAGGCCAGATAACGCAGGCCGTTGTGCTTGCCCCGGTTGCGCACCACCCCGGCCATTGCCGGCGAACCACAGGCCGGACACTGGGCCAGGCTACCCGCGGGCTTCAGTTCAGGGGCAGGCAGCGCCAGCAACCAGCTCGACCAGGCGGCCTGCAAGGCGGCGCCAATGAACGGTACCAGCGCCGCTGGCACCGCGTCGTATTGCCCGGAGAGCAAGGCGATGCCCCAGCCCTTGCGCTGGCTGTCGTCACTGTCACGCAGGCTTTGCAGCGCCTCGCCCAGCGCACCACTGGCCTCGCTATCGAAGTGCGTGAGCAAGGCCTGCATCCAGACCAGCCACGGCCCTTCACGCACCAGGCTGTCGGCTGCCAGCGGTGGCAAGCCATGACTTATGCACAGGCGCTGACGCTCCTCGGCCACCGGCAACCCGCCGGGAGGGTTATCCACAAGCTGCTGCTGGACGCGGCACAGCTGGGCGATCAGCCGCAGGTAATCACCCAGGGCGTTGCCTTCGGCCAGGTGCTCCAGGCGCGCTGCGCGCAGTGCAAACAGATTGGCAGGCGGCAGATGCAGAAACGGCGGCATCACTGCCGACGCTTCGATCTGCCCGGGTTCGAGTATCGTGCTCAAGCGCTCATCCTTCTTTTCGTCCGTGATTGCCCGGCGTCTTGTCGCCGGTCACTTCGCGGTACCACAACTCATGGTGCTTGCGTGCCCAGGCGCGGCTGACCCAGCCATGCAGCATGGCGCCGATCGAGCCCTTGATCCAGATACCGGCGTAGATGTGCACGATGATGCTGAGGATCAGCACGAACGCCGCCAGGGCATGGGCCAGCGCCGACAGGCGAATGACCTCGATACCGAACAGGTGGCTGAAATACGCGCGCCAGATCACCACACCGCTGAGCAGCAGCACCAGCATGCACGCCAGCAGGGTCCAGAACAGCAGCTTCTGCCCGGCGTTGTACTTGCCGATCGGCGGCACGCCCTCCTCCTTGTTCAGCATCACCCGGTCCACGCGACGCAGCCACAGGCGGTCGTTGGCGGTGATGAAGTTGGCGCGCCAGAAGCGGAACACCAAGCCGAGGAAGAACACGAACATCGCCACGCCCAGGAACGGGTGCAGGATGCGCGTCCATGGCCCGCCGCCGAACAGGTGGCTGAGCCAGAACAGTGCCGGGTGGAACAGCGCAAGCCCCGAGAGCCCCGCCGTCATGAACAGGATCGCGACGATCCAGTGGTTGGTCCGCTCGTTGGCGTTGTAGCGCAGGATGGGTTTGTTGTCGTTCATGGCCTCTGCTCCCCTTGCCCACCGGGCTTGGTCGGGTCATAGACATGCACCGACGGGTCCACCTGATGCACGCTGTCGTCCGGCGGTGTGGGGTGCTCGTCCTCTTCCACCCGCTGTGGGCCAACCCGCACGTAGTGGAAGAACCCGGCCAGCACCGCCGCGCCCATGGCCAGCAGCGCCAGCGGCTTGGTGAAGCCCTTCCACAAGCCCACCAGCGGGCTGATCACCGGCTGGTCCGGCAGGCCGGCATACAGTTTCGGCGTGTCGGCATGGTGCAGCACATACATCACGTGGGTGCCGCCAACGCCGTCCGGGTCGTACAGCCCGGCCTGGTCGAAGCCGCGCGACTTGAGGTCGACGATGCGCTCGGCAGCATGCACCTTCATCTCCTCCTTGCTGCCGAACACGATCGCCCCGGTCGGGCAGGTCTTCACGCAGGCCGGCTCCAGGCCCACGCTCACGCGGTCGGAACACAGGGTGCACTTGTACGCCTTGTGGTCCTTCTGCGAGATGCGCGGGATGTTGAACGGGCAGCCGGTGATGCAGTAGCCGCAGCCGATGCAGTGGTCCTGGTTGAAGTCGACGATGCCATTGGCGTGCTTGATGATCGCGCCCGGGCTCGGGCAGGCCTTCAGGCAGCCAGGGTCGGCGCAGTGCATGCAGCCGTCCTTGCGGATCAGCCACTCCAGGTTGCCGTCGTCGCGCTCGTGCTCGGTGAAGCGCATCAGGGTCCAGGTCTCGGCAGTGAGGTCCTGGGGGTTGTCGTAGGTGCCGTGGTTGTGACCGACCTCGTCACGCAGTTCGTTCCACTCCGAGCACGCCACCTGGCAGGCCTTGCAGCCGATGCACTTGGTGGTGTCGATCAGCTTGGCGACCTCTTCCAGCTGGCGTACCGAAGGCGGAACGGTGGTGGTGGCCGAGCGGGCGATGATGTCTTGGCTGGCCATCAGAGTTTCTCCACTTTGACGAGGAACGACTTGGACTCTGGCGTCTGGGTGTTGCCGTCACCGAGGAACGGCACCAGGGTGTTGGTCAGGTAGCCATGCCGCGTGGTCCCGGTGAAGCCCCAGTGCAGCGGGATGCCGATCTGGTGCACGGTCTGGTTGTTGACCTGCAGCGGGCGAATCCGCTTGGTCACCACCGCCACCGCATCGATGTGCCCCCGCTTGCTCGACACCCGCACCCGGTCACCGGCCTTGATGCCTTTCTCGTTGGCCAGCACCTCGCCGATCTCGACGAACTGCTCGGGCTGCGCGATGGCATTCAAGCGGCAATGCTTGCTCCAGAAGTGGAAGTGCTCGGTCAGCCGGTAGGTCGTCGCCGCGTAAGGGAACTCGTCGTGCTTGCCGAGGGTGTCCCACACCGAATCGAAGATCCGCCCGGCCGGGTTGCTGATGGCCTTCTTGTTCTGCGGGTGCAGCGGGTTGATGCCAATCGGCGTCTCGAACGGCTCGTAGTGCTCGGGGAACGGGCCTTCGGCCATCTTGTCGATGGCGAAGAAGCGCGCCACCCCTTCAGGGTTCATGATGAACGGGTTCATCCCCGCTTCTGGTGGCGAGTCGACCTTGAAGTCGGGCACGTCGGTGCCGGTCCATGCCTTGCCGTTCCACCACACCAGGCGCTTCTTCTCCGCGTCCCACGGCTTGCCTTGCGGGTCGCTGGAGGCGCGGTTGTAGAGGATGCGGCGGTTGGCCGGCCAGGCCCAGGCCCAGTTCTGTACCTGGTGCATGCCGTACGGGTCGCTGTTGTCGCGCCGGGCCATCTGGTTGCCCTGTTCGGTCCAGCAGCCAGCGAAGATCCAGCAGCCGGACGCGGTGCTGCCGTCGTCCTTCATCTGGGCGAAGCCCGCCAACTGCTGACCAGCCTTGAGCGTGGTGCCGGTGGCGTCGGAGAGGTCGGTGACCGCCCAGCCGTTCATCTCCTTGGCCAACTCCTCGGGTGATGGCTCTTCAGGGATTTTGTACGGCCAGTGGATGTTCATCATCGCATCAGGGTAGGCACCGCCCTCGGTCTGGTAACGGTGACGCAGGCGCAGGAACAGCTCGCTCATGATCTGCACGTCGGTGCGGGTCTCGCCCGGGCCGTCGGCGCCCTTCCAGTGCCACTGCAGCCAGCGACTGCTATTGACCAGCGAGCCATCCTCCTCGGCGAAGCAGGTGGTGGGCAGGCGGATCACCTCGGTCTGGATATTGGCCGTGTCGACATCGTTGAACGGCCCGGCGTTGCGCCAGAACTCCGAGGTTTCGGTGGCCAGCGGGTCCATGATCACCAGCCACTTGAGCTTGCCCAGGGCCGCAGTGACGCGGTTCTTGTCCGGCAGCGCGGCGATCGGGTTGAAGCCCTGGCACATGTAGCCATTGACCTTGCCCTGGCCCATCATCTCGAACATGCGCAGCACGTCGTAGGCCGGCACATCGAGCTTGGGCAGCCAGTCGTAGCCCCAGTTGTTTGCCGCAGTGGCGTTGGCGCCGTACCAGGCCTTCATCAGGCTGACGTGGAACTTGCCGTAGTTCTGCCAGTACGACAGCTGCCCTGGGCGCAGCGGCTTCGACGCACGCTTGTCGATGTAGGTGGCGTAGTCCTGCTCGGCGTCCCCGGCCAGGGTCAGGTAACCCGGCAACGAGTTGGACAGCAGGCCGAGGTCGGTCAGGCCCTGGATGTTGGAGTGCCCGCGCAGGGCGTTGACCCCGCCGCCCGGCATGCCGACGTTACCCAGCAGCAGCTGGACCATGGCCGCACTGCGGATGATCTGCGCGCCGATGGAATGCTGCGTCCAGCCGAGTGCGTAGAGGATCGTCATGGTCTTGCCCGGTACCGAGCAGGTGGCGATCTCTTCCCAGACCTTCATCATCGCGTCCTGCGGCATGCCGCAGGTCATGCTGGCCAGTTCCGGGGTGTAGCGGCTGTAGTGCTGCTTCATCAGCTGGTACACGCAGCGCGGATGCTGCAAGGTCGGGTCGACCTTGGCGAAGCCGTCCTCGCCCAGCTCGTAGCCCCAGCCGGACTTATCCGCATACACGCGCTTGGCCTCGTCGTAGCCGCTGAACAGCCCGTCCTCGAAGCCATAGTTCTCTTTGACGATGAACGACACGTCGGTGTAGTTGCGCACGTACTCGTGCTGGATCTTGTCGTTGCTCAGCAGGTAATTGATCAGCCCGCCCATGAAGGCGATGTCGGTACCGGTACGGATCGGCGCGTAGTAGTCCGCCACCGAAGCGGTACGGGTAAACCGCGGGTCGACCACGATCAGCCGCGCCTGGTTGTGCGCCTTGGCTTCGGTCACCCATTTGAAGCCGCACGGATGCGCTTCTGCTGCGTTGCCACCCATCACCAGGACCAGATTCGCGTTGGCGATATCGGACCAGTGGTTGGTCATGGCGCCACGGCCGTACGTCGGGGCAAGACTTGCCACCGTCGGGCCATGTCAGACACGTGCCTGGTTATCGAACCCCAGCATGCCTGTTGCGCGGATGACCTTGTGGGTCAGGTAACCCGCCTCGCTGGAGGCGGCGGAGGCAGCGAGAAAACCGGTGGTGAGCCAGCGGTTTACCGTTTGCCCCTGGGCGTTCTTCTCGATGAAGTTGGCGTCGCGGTCCTGCTTCATCAGGTCGGCGACGCGGTCGAGCGCCTCCTCCCAGCTGACCCGCACCCACTCCTTGCTGCCCGGCTTGCGCACCTCGGGGTACTTGAGGCGGCTAGGGCTGTGGATAAAGTCGAGCAGCCCGGCACCTTTCGGGCACAACGTGCCGCGGTTGACCGGGTGATCGGCGTCGCCTTCGATGTGGATGATGCTTTGTTTGACGTTCTTGCCCGCATCACCCTGGCTGTACAGGATCAGGCCGCAGCCGACCGAGCAGTAGGGGCAGGTGTTGCGGGTTTCTTTGGTGTGCGCCAGCTTGAAGTGACGCACCTGCTCGGCGAAGGCCGGCGTCGGGGCCATACCCAACGCCGCCAGGCTCGAGCCTCCAAGGCCCACTGCGGCGACCTTGAAGAACTGCCGACGGTTGAGATCCATCGTGCACTCCTGATCAGGTGGTGGACGCACGGAACATGGCCGGCGCCTCTTGGTAGTCACGGTGGCGGCTAATTGATGGCCGTCAATAGATAAGACTAGTCAAGAAACGAGAAGGTGCGATGACATGGGTCAGGCGCGTGGGGATTGACTGTGTCTGGGGGTTGCGTTGGGGCTGCCGCGTGCATGCCTTGAGTTCTATGGAGCCTGTGTGATCGAGCGCCGCGCGGGCGGCGCTCGATCTCATAGGCGCTGCAAGAGTTATGGCGAGCACCTGGTAACCCTCACCCATTCTGCTGACATCCACCCATCGACGAACACTGCAGCGACTTTGTGTGGCGAAAGGCTGCGTGGCAGCCCAAGCCATTGTCCACGCACAACCGAAATTCTAGGGCCGCAATGCGGCCCTTTTCGTGGCGTACGGGCGCGCCTACAAAGCCGGCGTCGGCTCTGATGTACTCAATGAAATATTGAAGTCATCCTCGGCTATATAACGTATGTCGACATGCTCTCTGGCGTCACTCCCATCGATACCAACTAGCTTGTAATGAGCAAGTAGAAAAAGCTCTTGGCTTAGCTGATCTTCACCACGTATTTTTCTGGCCAAGGCCAAGAAAATAACCCCCACCGATACCACAAAATGAGGGGCAATCTGCATGTGCTGTATGAAGCTCGGCCCAGAAAGACGATTGTAGTAAATGGTCGACGGTCCGAACAACCAGATACCAAGGCCCAATGCAGCTATAGCAATACCTATAACCATAAGCACACCAGCACCGTGTCGCCTGTCAGCGCACTCCTCTGAGTGGACTTCATAGGCATTGGAAAAGCCGGGGACCTGATAATCCTGCTTGCCCGGTTGAAGCTTTACTTCCTGCACGAGATCGCTATCCGATGCTTGCATGATCCTCTCCTTTGAAAAAGTGGATGTTAAGCAATCGCGGCAACAGATAGTTGGCACAAGACCAGTTTCAGAAATGTCCTACAACGCCGAGACACGCAACTCGAATACGTCGATTCTGCATCCAGGCGCATGCTTCAAGATTCTTGGCGCTCGATCTCATAGGCGCTGAACATGGTTTGGCGAGTTCCTAGGGCCCCTCTAGCATTTTGCTGACGTGCCCCACGAAAATGTCACCCGTAAAGATGTAGAAGCACAGCCCCGAACAACACCAGACTAACCCCACCAATCTGAATGATCGACAGTCGTTCGCGATAAAAGAGGTACCCCAGAATCGCGGCAATGCCACCCGATAAGGTGCTGATGACAGTGACAATGGAAACCGAGCCATTGAGCGCGCCCCAGGAAAACGCGGAGAACCCGCCCAGGTTGAAAAGACTGGCGCCGCATAGTGATCCAAAGGTCTTCAACCTGATCGTCGCATGGTCCCTCAGCAACCTGAACGCTTCAGGTATGAGAAACATGACCCCCACTGCATAGCCCAGCGCCAACATGTTCACCGGTCCTAGCGCTGGCAAGGCGAACTTGCCCTGAATCCAGAAGCTGACGCCGTAAAGCATGGCCGCCAACAAGGCAAACCCTACCGATATCGTGCTGGTGGTCTTGCGCTCGAAATCACCTCCGTGATCACTGCGACTGGCCAGTAGAACGCCGAAGAAGCAAACGAGAATGCCGCACACTTGCCAAGCTGACAGCGCATCACCGCCCAGCCACGCCAGCAGAGTAGTAAAAACGCCATACGAGGTGACCAAGGGGGCCACAACTGCAGTTTTGCCAACAGCAAAAGCCTTCGATAGCGCCAGCGCCCCCACTACGGTACACAGAGAAGCTACTACGCCCAACCCTACTGCACGCCATGGTGCAGCCATGAACTTTCCCCACTGGCTGGCAGAAATGACAATAATGATCGTCATTAATAAAAGACCCAGTAACTGCCCGAAAAACACCGCCCGCTTGACCCCAACCGCTCGTGCGTTCACGCCGACCAAAAAGTCCGTCGCCCCCAGAACGCCGCTGCTAACAAACCCATGAATACATCCACAGTAACGTTCCTGATTATTACTTACCCCTGCTTCCCTCCAGACAGTAATCGGGATCATATCAAAAATCAAACACCTGATTAGGCTCAAACTTTACAACCCGACGCCCCTTGCATGACCGCCACCTCGCAGTTCAGTTAACAGCATTAGTCAATACTACTGAAACAACAACAAGCATCAAAAGATCAATATAGGAACCTTCTTACAAGGCGATTCCTAAAGTCCTACACCAAAAAGTTGCTGCATCATGGGTGGATAACACTGAGGGTTAATTAGCCGCCTCGCTGGAGGCGGCGGGTTGCACATTCCTGGATGCTTGAGGCGACTGGGGCGGAGGACAAAGTTGAGTAGGCCCCAGTCGGTTATTGCGTACGCCAGTCAACACCGCGGCAGATTACGCGCCACATTGAGCGCCGCACTGCTCTGGGCCACTGGCATGATCTCGACGGTATTGATGTTCACATGCCCAGGTTGCTCGGCAATCCACGCCACTGTGGCGGCGATGTCCTCCGGCAAGATGGCCTCCACGTCACGATAGAGCGCTTGCACGGCATCCAGGTCACCGTTCAGGCGCACCACCGAAAAGTCGGTGCCCGAGCACAAGCCTGGCTCGATATTGCTTACCCGCACACGGGTGCCCGCCAGGTCGGCGCGCAGGTTGAGGCTGAACTGACGGACGAAGGCCTTGCTGGCGCCATACACGTTGCCGCCCGGGTACGGATAAGTGCCGGCGATGGACCCCATGTTGATGATCATCCCGCTGTCGGCCTCCACCATCTGCGGCAGGACCTTGTGGGTCACCATCGCCAGGCCGGTGACGTTGGTGTCGATCATCTGCTGCCAGTTCTCGCTGCTGCTGGCCTGGGCCCGATCGACACCCAGCGCCAGCCCGGCATTGTTCACCAGCAGGTCAATTTGCAGCGATGCGTCACGGACTTGTTCGAACGCCGATTCGATCGACTGTGGATCGGTGACATCCAGCGCCAGCGCAATGAAATTGTCGCCCAACTCGGCCTCCAGTTCTTGCAGCTTGTCCATGCGCCGGGCGGCGCCGATCACACGGTAGCCCTTGCCGATCAGGGTGCGGCAGATGGCCCGGCCAAAGCCCGAGGAAGCGCCGGTCACGAATGCAGTTTTCATCAGTTATCTCCTTTAAAAGGGGTCAGGCCAGGTACTTCACACCCAGGCTGGTAAACAGGCAGAGCATCGAGAACACCAACGCCTTGCGCACCACTTCGTTGCCTTTGCGCAGGGCCAGGGCGCTGCCCAGGTGGTTGCCGAGGATGTTGCAGGCCACCAGCGGTAGCGCCAGCAGGTAGACGACCTTGCCCGCCATGACGAACGCCACCAGGGCGCCGATGTTGGAGGCGAAGTTGAAGGTCTTGGAGTTGGCGGAGCTGGAGACCAGGTCCATGCGCAGCAGGTAGTGGAACGCGATGATGAACATGCTGCCGGTACCGGGGCCGAAGAAGCCGTCGTAGAAGCCGATGGCCAGGCAGGTCAACGGCACCACGGTGAACAGCATGCGCGGCGACAGTTCGCGCTCCTCCACCGGGCGGTCCTTGGGGGTGAGGAAGATCAGGATGCCGAACGGGATCAGCGCCAGGATGATCTTGCCCACGGTTTCCTGGGGGATCGACACGATCAGGTGCGCGCCCAGATAAGCCCCAAGCAATGAAAACGGCACCCCGACCAGCGCCACCTGCCAGACCATCTTGCTGTTGGCCAGGAAGTTGCGGATAGCCGCGAGGGTGCCGAGGGTGCTGACCAGCTTCTCCTGCCCCAGGGCAACCTGCGGTGGCATGCCCACCAGCAGGAAGCCGGGCACCAGAAACAGCCCGCCACCCCCGGCGATGCTATCGACAAAGCCTGCAACGAATGCGATAGCGCCCAGCATCAGGATCGCCAACAACCAGTGTTCCGCCCAGAAGGCGCCTAACAGTTCCATATCGGTACGTCCGTCGAGTCAGTAAAAGAGAATCAGGAGAGCACTTCGTAAAGGTGATCGGCCCGGGCGAAATGCACGCGGTTCAGGTCGTTGACCGCGAACAGCCGCAGCAGCCAGCGGTCGGCGCCATCGTTCTGTGGCTCGAAGCCATCGCGGGCATGCAGCACACGCTGGTTCTTGAAGACCATGAAGTCGCCCGGCAGCAGCAGGTGGGGTTCGTCGAAGCGACGGGTTTCCAACATGCTGCGCAGACTGGCCAGTGCCTGCTCGGCCCGCAGGTTGAGGCCGTGGGTGTTCTCGCTGTCGAAACGGCACAACCATTCACCAGCCTGACCGCGCACCAGCACCGGCAGTTCGGCGGTGCAGCGGCGGTTGCCGCTAAAGGAGTCCGGGCGGCGGATCTCGAACTGAGGCAGGCACAGTTCGCGCACGGTGGTAGCAGGCAGTGCCGCCACCACGGCATCGAGGCTCACCAGTGTGGTGCTGATGCGCGGGTCGCAGCGCATGCCGAAGAACGACAGGTATTCCGGGCAGCAGGACGTGTCGCCGAGCGGCTCGGATGACAGCGGCAGGTCCGGGTTGTCCACGTGATAGGAGAAGCGCAGCTTCGAGCCATGGGAGCTCTTGTGGCTGGAAGAATGGCGCGAAGGAATGACATGGCGGAACAGCCGGCCATCGTTCTCACCCTCGTAGACCACCGGGTTGATCCCCATCAGGCTCTGCATGGTCAGGCTGACCAGGCAGGCAACCGGCGTGCTGCGCGGGCTGAGTACGCCCGAATAAGGCGTGGGTGGGATGTCACGGTCACGCGGGCAATTGCGCACGATCATGCTGGTCAGGTACGGGTCCGTGACAAAGCCGCGGATCTGTTGGCAAAGCGCCTTGCCCAGTACGTCCTGGGCCTGGTCCTTGAGCTGTGGATAAAGCTCCTTGCTCGTCTCGAAGTCGAGCGGTGTGTTGTTCAGCAAGGTTTGCCAGGCGCTGGAGATGACCCAGGGCAGACGGATCTCCAGTGAGGCTTGAAGCTCGGCGCCTTGATGCAGGTGTGCACTTTCCATTTGCAGTGATATTCCATGTTGCTGGCTTGAGGCCAGTCGGTGTCGGCGGCAGATGTTTATGTTTTTGAAGCCGGTCACAGCGGGACGATGCATGCGGCTGAAGCCAGAGAAAGGCCAGCGAATTGCATCGACGCAATCATTGTAATTACAAAAATAACGTCGATTCAATCCATTTTCCAAACCGCGCAGACAGCCGATTGAGTCGATCCAATCAACTTATTGATTTCAAAAGGTTTCTGGCAGCGACGGCGAAATGGCGCAGGATGCAGACCCGATTCTTCTCAATCAAGGCAGCGTTTGAAAGTCATCGATCGACTGATCGATGCGATTCAATCAAGGTAATTTACACGTAAGAAAACACAATTACTTCCATCAGACCTTTCGTGCTAGGCTTCCGCGTTCTCGCAGATTCTGGTGCCATTTCTATGTGGGTTCCTCACTACAGCGACCTGGCGCAGCCGGTCTACCTGATGATCGCCGACGCCCTGGAACAGGACATCGGCAGCGGCCGGCTGGTGGCTGGCGAGCGCTTGCCAACCCTCAAGGACCTGGCCGAGTCACTGGACGTGACACCCGGCACCATTGGCCGTGCCTATGACGAAGCCGCCAAGCGTGGCCTGGTGGTGGGAGAAGTCGGGCGCGGGACTTTCGTGCTGCCGCAACGCCAGGCGCAGCCCCCTGCCCCGCTTGCGCCTGCACGGCCCAGCCCCAGTAGCGCCGAACGCGAGAGCGGGCAGATCGACCTGTCGATCATCAAGCCCAATGACGCCCACATGACCGATTGGCTGCGCGGCGCCATCAACGAACTGGCCCAGTCGCCCGACCTGGCTCAGGTGCTGGACTATGTCACCGAGGGTGGCCATGCGACCCACAAGCAGGCTGGCGCGGCCTGGATCCAGCGCTGGCTGCCCGAGGCACGCTGGCAGCAGGTGGTGCTGACGTCCGGCGCCCAGCATGGTTTGCTGGTGGCCATCAGCAGCCTGTCGAAGAGCGACGACGTGGTGCTGTGCGAATCGTTCTGCTACCCAGGCATCATCTCCCTGGCCCACAGCATGGGGCGTCGCCTGCGTGGCGTGGCCATGGACGAATTCGGGCTGATTCCCGAGGCGCTGCGTGCGGCATGCCTGGAACATCGCCCCTCGCTGCTGGTGTGTGTCACCACGCACCAGAACCCGACCAACTCGATCATGCCCCATGCGCGACGCGAGGCCATTGCGGAGATCGCTCGCGAGTTCGACCTGTTCATCGTCGATGACGACATCTACGGTTTTCTCGAACCCGCCCCGGACTACAAGCCGCTTGCCGCCTATGCCCCTGAACGCTCGGTGTACCTCACCAGCCTGTCCAAGAGCGTGCTGCCGGCACTGCGTATCGGCTACCTGTATGCCCCGCCGCAAACCCTCTCACGGCTATCGTCCATGGTACGCAGCAGCGTCTGGATGCCATCGCCATTGATGGCGCAACTGGCCAGCAACCTGATCAACAGCGGCATGGCCGATCAGCTGGTGCAGGTGCAGCAAGAGGAAGCGGCTGCGCGTCAGCACATGGCGCGAGAGATCCTGGGCAAGTACAGGATCCGCAGCCAGCCCAACAGCTTCCACATCTGGCTGGAGCTGCCTGAACCCTGGACCAGCGACGAGTTCGCCAACCTGGCACGCAACAATGGCGTCACGGTGGTCAGCGGCAGCCAGTTCCTGCCCGAGCGCAGCCATGCCACCTGTGGCGTGCGCATTGCCTTGATGTCTCCCAGCCGCCAGGAGCTGGGCTTTGCCCTGACCAAATTGGCGAGCCTGCTGGATTCGCCGGAGCCGCGGTTGTTTTACTGAGCGGGGTTGTGGGAAGGGCATAAAAAAACCCAGGGCAACTGCCCTGGGTTTTTGTTTCAGCTAAACGCCTTGCCGCTCGATCAGAACGGTTATGAACACCGAAAAGTCGATAGGCTGAGCGAGTGAGTGAGTGGATGGCTAGGTTTCCTTGGGCAAGGCCAGAAACGACCGCTAAACCCAGGCCATCAGGCGTATAGTTTTTTGTCAGGTTTTCGCCAAGTGGCGGCTGGCAAGGTGCTGAAAACTTTACAAAATCGCAGCGGGCACCGTCACAGGAGTGGGAACGATGCCGCAGCTGAAAACCCGACGAACGGTCATGCCTGCCTTCCGCGCCAAGAGCCGAGCTGCTCTAAGCCGCCGCTCTCACCAGATCTGCCTCCAGCAGCGCAGAGAGACCAACCTGCCGCGAGAATGCTTTCGGTGGGAGCTTGATAGCGTCCTGAACAGCCTTGATGTCGCCGACCAGAATGACCTGCACCTGAGCCCTGGTTGCTGCCGTGTAGACGAATGTCCGGTCGAGAATACGGGACTTACGCACAGGGATGATGACGCGCCTGAACTGAGAGCCTTGGGCTTTATGAACGGTGATGGAGTAAGCCAGTTCCAGGCTGTCCAGATCGCTATCCAGAAGGTAGTGCTGCACGCCATCGAACGTCGCGAAGCCAACCGCATTGCATATGCGGGGCCTCTCCTCATCTCCGATATCCACAGTCCTGGGCTGTTCGAAGATCTCATCGATTTGGCCAAGCGAGCCGTTCTGCAGATCCCGAGCCCAGTCGTTCGACGTGTACATCACCAGATCGCCAACGCACAGTCCGGTCGCCTCGGTCTCGCCCGTCTCAGGGTTTTCCACAAGCAGCTGCTTGCTATGGTCTGCATACTTGGTGTGGCAGATACGATTGAGGGCATCGACACCTGCATATCGGCACGACTTGGTTGCAGACAGGATTTGGGTATTCGTCCTGTCCTGCTCGTAGAGCCTGATTACAGTAGGAATGATGTCCTCATCGGCACACGCCAGGAAGACCACATCATCGGCCTCATCTGAGCTGAACACAGGCGTTTCACCATTCCTGATCTGTCGGGACACGGCGGGAATCGCCGAATCTTTGGCCTGGCGTTTGACCTCAAGCAGCTCAGTCTTCGGGATGCCCACCAGGTTGCACAGGACATGGAGGATGAGCCCAGCACCAATAGGCGGAAGCTGGTAGGGGTCACCTACAAGGATGACCTGGCATTGAGGCGGCAGCTTCTGAACCAGCCGGTAGAACGTCACTAGGTCGAGCATAGAGGCCTCGTCGATGACGATTACCGGTGCCAGCCCCATATCCTTGTCCGTCACCGTGCGCAGGAACCCGGCGATTGTCTTTGCCTCTTGCCCTGTAGCCTCGATCATTCGAGCGGTAGCTCGGCCTGATAAAGCCATTTGGAAGCGAGGGCGTCCCGTCGTGTCCAGGGCTTCATAGAGTGCCTTGAGCACAGTGGTCTTTCCGACCCCTGCTCCACCGGTGATCACACTGAATCTCGCCGAGAAGGAAGTGGCAACGGCATCCCGCTGTGCTTGGTTCAAGCCGAAAGCTGGCAAACCAAGATGGGTACGCTCTCTTTCCTCAAACCCCGAGATCACCTCTCCGACATCTACCTTAAACAAGGAAGGCTGCATCGATGGAGTGAGGATCAGATCTCGGATGAATTGAGCGCAACGCCGCTCCATCAACCACGAGCCTGGAGCGAAAAGCATAGGCCCTAGCTTTGGCAGATCCTTGAAGACGAACTGGCCGACCCGTGAGCCTTCCAGTAAGGCTTTCGATAGCGCAGACATGGGAGCCGCGTGCGGCTTAATGAGCTGTCCAACAGATGCCTGAAGGTCAGTCAGCGAGCTGCATGTGTGCCCCTTTTCAGCGACGCGATACAGCGCCTCTTCCAGTGCGGCGGTCAGCCGACGCGGGTCATCAAGGGTGAGGCCAAAGCTGCGCCTTGCGATGTCATCAACACAGTCCCAGGCGCCTGCGAAACTCAGCAGCCGATAAGGATCGCTGGTGAGAGCTGAGATGGTGTTCTTCTTATGAAAACGAATTGCCTTGCGAGCGATTTCCAATGGAATCTGCCTGTCCTGGACAAATCGCAATGTCTTGGCGTCACCATCCTGAGACCATCTCGCGAACATCCTTTCGCGAACATCCTTAGATGGGAGAATCACCTCTACTGCGCCGTGATCGGCCTGATCCAAAGCCTCATAGAGTCGCTCCCCTAGCATGTCCCACAATCGAGTGGCTTTGACCTCTCCCACGCCCTTTACGTTGTCTCCCAACCATTGAATAACCTGGGAGCCACTGGGACGAACAAGCCGAACGTCCTGGGCGTCCAGAGTCAGTTCACTGATCGCGAATGCGCCGTGACTGCGCAAGACCGTGCTCGCCTCGCCATACACCTCAAAGATCGCCCCCACAGCAATGTCAGAGAGCTTGGCGATGGCAGCGGGAACTCGGATGACTACAGGTTTCGAGCGGTCATTGATGCCAAGGGCCACATCCATGCGATGACCGAAGGCTATGCACCCCTTGCGATTGGCGGAGCGGATGCTGGTGATACGCACGCTGATATTGAGCAGAACAGGGGCTATGGCATTCATCGTGGCATACGCCCTGTTTCTTCCAAGAACTCAGTTATCAGGGCATGACGATCAAGCATCTGCTTTGCCGCTTGGAGCTCTGCGCGAAGAGCAGCGTTCTCCTGCTCCAGGGAGTTGAGGCGCTGCCCGTCCTGTCTTCGCTGTTTAGCGTCCGCATCACGCAGCGCAGGCTCAGGCTTTTGCCCTGCTGGTAGCGATGCAACCAGGGGAGGCAGAACCCCGGCGGCGCGAAGCTCTTTCTCGAGATTCTCCAATGCTGAGCGAATCGCTGGATTCTGTGTGAGAGCGCTCTTGCCGAATCCACACTCAGTCGCGATCTCAGAGCGTTTGAGCTTGCCTCGATGTACATATTCCCTGAAGTCGCTGTCTGACTTGGAGGTCGACCAAGCCAGGAAGGCAGCATGGTTCTCTTCAGCGATCTGTTGCCCATTAGCCATCAGGATTTGACCTCTGATGAGTCACGGTCAACAAACGGCAGCGGCGCATCGAGCTTCTCAGCGGAGACGTTGAATTTGTGAGCGTTGTACTGCCACCGAATGAAGCGCTCCAACAAGCGTTGGTTCTCCCGCTCCAGGCGATGGTTCTCTGCCTCAAGTCGACGAATCCTTTGCTCCGCGATACTCAGGCTGGCCGGGCGCTTGGTTGAGACGAACCCGGATTTCAGCCGCACTTTCTGATGCGAGAAGGCATTCTTGATCTTCTCGTGTGAGCTCAAGGTCTGCCGAGTAGGACGCGACCCAATGACCGGCTCTACCGCATCGCACAGGGCATCCCATGAAAGCTTTCCGTCCCATCCATCGATGAGGCCGACAATCACATCCAGGTCTTTTGGGCTCAGGTGTTTTGCCATGGCTTACATCCCCATCAGAGCACGAAGCTCGCTCATGTCCGGCTCATCATCCGGAGCAGGCAAACTAGGAGCAGTAGACCGTGCAGCGATGGCACGCTTCAGCGGACTGAATTCTTGGTCGTTGCTCAAACGGATGATCGTGCCATCAGGGGTATCCTTCGACTCAAGGATCTGAACCAGTTGATCCGCTCGCGCCAAGGTCTTGATCTGGTGTTGACTCCAACGGTCTGCCCCATAGATCCCCTCCTCATTTGCCGCTTCGGCCTTTTCAAGCTGTGTGCGAGTTGCGTCGCGATGAGCCTTGAGCCTTTCGAGCTTGGTTGCGTCCCCTTTGACACACACCTGCTCAGTGCAGTTGAGGCAGTCACGGTGTTTCTGGCATGGGAGCATCGAGTAGTCATGTACGCAGAAGCCGAAGATAGTGATGTGCGCGATTCCATCGCCGATAGCATCTAGGTCAGCCAACGTGACCGGCATGTTCTGCCGAATTTTGGTCAGAGCCACACCAATCCCAGCCTCCCTCGCCAACTCGACATGCTCGTCGGTTGTCATGTGGTTGTAGGTGGCGTTCTGATGAATATTCGCCCGACCTGACCATTTCGCAATGTCCAGTTGGCCGAGTGCACCGCGCTGGGCCAGGGTGTTCAGGTAATGGCGAATCTGGTGAGAACTGAGGTTGATCGGCGTGCCGTCCGGGTTCTTGTAGCCGTTACGTTCCCAGATGCTCCGCTCCTGACCATCGATATAGTTGATATCGGTCGTGAACGTGCTCTTGCCGGGTGCCCAGACGATGATAGGCCGTGGTGGGTGATCAGCCCGAAACTCGTTCTGACGGAAGCAGCAAAGCGCTTCAGAGTACTTAACGTGCCGCTCTTTGTTCAGCCATGGCCACCCTTCCGGCAGCTTGCTGTGCATGAAGCCGTTCAGAAAGCGCAGCGTCACATATCCATGCTCAGCATAGAAGTCCTGAAAGGGGGCGTACCCTTCCAGTGCAACCTTCAACCTAGATCTGGGGCTCTGAGATGGCAGAAACCCGAGTGCCAAACACGCTTGAGTATCAGTAAGCGGATGATCCTCCGCTACATCCGGGCATCCTTCATGGCGGTAGAACTTATCTGGGTTAGCCTCAAGCCACCGGGCCAATTTTCGCCCTGGCTCAGACATCTCGGCGAGGCGGCGAACAGCTTCCTCTGCGATCTGCTGCATAGGAGTCGGCAGCCACTTGATGTCAGCCCCATATCCCTTACCGGCATAGAACCTAAGGCCTAATCGATCCACACCCTTGCTGTCTTTGTCTCGATGCAAACAATTCAACGGCAGATCTTGAATTTCTGTGATTCTTGAAGGTGCGCACATACACAGAGCAAAAACTGACGTAGTGAAGCGATCCCTAGCGCCTAGCAAATCGTTATTGAACATCTCTGCCATAGCATGCAACACATGCTCTTCTGGCATTTTGTCCTCACGTAGTTGCTTACCAGCCTCGTCGGTACGGTTGATCTCCTTTGGCTTCTTGATTGGGTTTTTCCAAGAGATTGGCGTAGGGATGATCCGACTCTCGTTCAGAAATGCGAGCAGCTTTGCGAGGCTAATGCCAGCCTGGTAAGACGTGGCGTCAAGTGTACGGGCGACGTTAGCGGCCTCATCCATAACGCTGAGGTCAGTCTTGGTGATGTCCGCACAGTTCTTGATCTCCAACAGAGCAGCTTCAATGCAGCGAATAGCTTTGAACTCATTCTTCAGCTTGGTAGGTTTGTGACCTTGCTGATAACGGACATATGCCTTAGCAAAGGACATGATACCGGCATCCAAAAGCTGGTCGGGAGTGAAACCTCGAGAAGGAGCCCCCGTCTTCGTGAAGTTCCCAATCTGCGGCCAGGTGTGGCTGTACCAATCGAGGTCTGCGCCGAACACTGTGAGCCTGTCCCGGCACATGAGGATGAACTCTTCCAGGTTTTGCTGGCTGGTCAGCTCAGGCTTTGGAACAAACTGAAAAATATTAGTCATCGGCAGAGTCGCCCTTCATGGCTTTGCAACGTGTTACTACATCACTGACGGCGAGGATGAGCCGGTCATTCACGGACGCGATCTTGAGATCGCCGGTGCTCGCGAGTACACCGTCCCGCTCAGCGATCAGTCCTTCCAAAACATACTCGTGAGGCCCATCCAGCCAAGGCTGGAAGTGAGAGCAGGTGTAGCAAGCGATAGGAGCCAGCGCGCTGCAGAATCCGTAACTCCCACAGGTGCCAACATTACCTCCGGAGCTGCAGATCCGACTGCTACGGTCATCACCTCGACGGGCCTTCGACTCATCCAATACCAGGACACCTTGAAACGCTTGAGCCAATGGAGCCAGCTGCAAAGCCACAGCCTTGTCAATCCGCTCAACGATGTCAGGGATGTTCTTCACATAAACCCCAGCATTCTGAAGATCGGAGTGATCAAGGGCTTCCGCGATGACGTACTCACCCTTCCCTTCTCTCGCCAGGTTTGTACCGAGCGTATACCTGAAGCGGTATGCATTAAGGTGGGTAATGGCGCCCGTTCGCTCACTTATCACGCCGATGGTCTCTTTGATACCCCGCATGACCTCAGCGACTTCCAACGTTCGTGCGTGAAGAAAGTCACCGTCCAGTTGGTCTTTCAAGCTCCTCTTCGAGTCGTAATTCCCCAAGACAGGAAATAGAGGCAGCTCGAGAGCTAGCTTTTGCGGTAGCGGTTTCCCATAGGCTTCGTCGAAAGCCAATCGCACTGCTTCCGCTTGGGACTGCAACAACACCCAAAGATCCTCTACGACCTCGAACTTAGCAAATGAACTACGCCAATCCGCATGCCGCTGCTTGGCACGAGGGAAGTTCACAAAATACTTCTGACCTACTTTAATAAGATCCTTGATTTTCAGAGCAGCAATTTGGATTGGCCGTCGCCCTGTCATAGACAGAATCATCGCATAGCAGGTGTCGCGAAGTATTATCCTACCCTCCGCAAATCCTTCGATAACGCCTGAGACAATTCCATCCATTTCAATGTCAGTAAGCGGGCCATTTTCCGGGCACATGGACTGCACTGCGTAGCCCTTCTCGTTCCCCTTAATCTTCCATTTCTCGATCATGCTCATCGAGTGGGGAGGAATACCGGGATAGCCAAGCGTAGTCCACGTACGCATGAAGGCTCTAATTGTGCTGAGCATCCATTCGTTCTTACCCAAGTTAGCCCGATATGAAATAAGAGATTCCGAACTGAAAAGTTCAAAACCGGCGCAGAATTCAAAATAGAGCTTAAGCCACGAAAAAGTATTTCTCGCGTGGTTTGCAGAGCAAGTCTCCGAGTAAATCGCCAGCACTTGGCGAAAGCTTTCACCCATTTCCTTACCGATTAACTTATCGATATCAACGGGGTAAAAAGCAATATCTTTATTCAAGCGCCAATGATCAGATGAGACGACAATTTCATACCCATCTTTTGACAGAAACTCAGCACGCAGATAACGAGACGGCAGAGCACTTTTATTAACGATCACCAGACGACTTCCTCAAGTATTTCTCTTGCAAACCGATCACAGCCTTACCAGCTTGTTCTTTGATATGACGCTTATTGTAAGTACGAGCAGTACCTGATGTTTCACTCCAACCCATCAAGTATGATCGAAGCTTTTCCTCACGCTCGGGGCTCGTTCCTCGCTCATCGCAACTCTTGGAGAAAATGTAATTCCAATGATGACGAAGTGCGTGGGCATGAAGACTAGAAAACTCATTAGCAAGACCGGACAAAGTCCCGATGAATACCCCAAATCCGGAGTTGGACAATGGCCATCCCAAACTATCACCGGACTTATGAGTTACGAACAAATACCCATGCTTTCTAGCACCAGGAACTTTGTTCCTATAGTGAGATACGTAATCACGGATTTTATCCATGAACTCGGGGATCAGGGGGAAGGTTCGCTCACGGGTCTTGGCCAACGGCTGATATGTTCTTGGATCATCAGGTGAGTCCGCACGCCGGACAACCTTGACTGTGTTCTTAGCAAAGTCAAAATCCCCAATTTTAAGATTCAATATCTCTCCTCGCCGCATCCCAGTGATACGGAGAAGCCCGAACAGCAACGCATTCCTGAATTGGACTCCAATGCTTTTGACAGGGTTGGCTTCATGGCCAGGAGTGAGGATCTCTTCAAGCTTGTCCAACAGATCCTCATCGAGATGACTCTCCGACCGATCTGACTCTGTCTTGCCGGGGGTTTTGGGACGGTTCGCCTTGATCTGCGCGACCATGAGCGCGATTGAGCTCACACTGCTCTCCGTCATGGGGTGCAGTCTTCCCGCCAGAAAGCCTATGTAGCATGCAATGTCAGTCATGCGGTTGTACTGGCTGTCCCTGCTAACTCGTCTGCGACGGCCTTTGATCGATACCACCTTGCCGTCTTTCGGTCGGGCATCCTCTAGCCGCTTCTGAGCGAAGTCTCGAAGGGAGTGGATCTCATGGGGCAGGAGCAGCTCGCTTCGCTTAAACCGCGACTCCAGCTCCAGGTTGTAGTAATCCTGCCAGGCGAAAAGCACCTTGAGAGATGACAGAGCGCTGTTGATGGTGTTGATGGAAAGGGAGGCACCACGCAGCTCGGCTGTCACATAGAGCGATGGGTAGTAGAGAGGCATACCAGTCTCATCGACAAGGATCGAAAATCTCTCCCCCGATTCACCTTGAAACCTTCTGATCGACAGCCGCATACACACCTCGAATTCCTTACGTAAATTCAAGGTAGGAGTGTGGAAAATAATCGTCAACCGATTTTTTACACCCCGAAAACGCGAAAGCCCCCGCAGGGCGGGGGCTCTCTTATGAAACTTTACAAAAAAGTCTCAGGTGGACTCTAGAACGGAATATCGTCATCGAAGCTGTCGAAGTCAGCCGCCGGCTGCGGCGCAGGCTGCTGCGGCGCCGGGCGCTGTTGCTGCTGCGGGCGCTGAGCCTGCTGGCGTGGAGGAGCCTGGTTGTACTGTTGCTGCTGGCCGCCACCGTAGTTGCCGCCACCCTGGTTGTACGGGTCGCCGCCCTGCTGCTGACCTTGCGGACGACCGCCGAGCAGCTGCATGGTGCCGTTGATGTCGACGATGATCTCAGTGGTGTAGCGCTTGATGCCGTCTTTTTCCCACTCACGGGTCTGCAGCTTGCCTTCGATGTAGCACTGCGAACCTTTGCGCAGGTATTCGCCGGCGATTTCGGCAACCTTGCCGAACAGCGACACACGGTGCCACTCGGTACGCTCGACCTTCTGGCCCGACTGCTTGTCGGTCCACTGCTCGCTGGTGGCCAGGCTCAGGTTGGTCACGGCGTTACCGTTGGGCAGGTAGCGGACTTCGGGATCCTGGCCACAGGTGCCGACCAGAATGACTTTGTTAACCCCACGGGCCATAACGTTCTCCTAGGCTTCGCACGCCGAAGAGGCTGGATTCACCAGTCGCTCGAGGGTCGCACGGTCCAAAATTTTCGTATCCAGTTTGATATAGATGGCGGCTTCATCTGCCACCACCACGGCGTCGGTCACACCCGGCACGGCCATCAGGCGCTCGGTCAAGCCGGCTTCCCGAACTGCCTCTGGCGTCAGCGGCATGCGCAGGCTGGTCACATAGGGCGGCTCGTTCATGCGCAAGGCAACGACCAACCAGATGGCACACAGGATTGCGCAACCAAGGAACACCATGTTCAGCCCGCCGTGCTGGAACAGCCAGCCACCGAGGATTCCTCCCAGGGCGGCGCCGAGGAACTGGCTGGTGGAATACACCCCCATCGCCGTCCCCTTGCCACCAGCAGGCGACACCTTGCTCACCAGCGAAGGCAACGAAGCCTCCAGCAGGTTGAATGCGGTAAAGAATACCACGGTGCCAATCACCAGTCCGCGCAAACCGTCAGCCCACTGCCAGAAGAACACTTCCGTCAGCAGCAGGACACTGACCGCACCGGCCAACACACGTTTCATCTTGCGCTTTTTTTCGCCGTAGATGATGAACGGGATCATTGCAAAAAATGAGATCAGCAGCGCGGTCAGGTACACCCACCAGTGCTGTTCCTTGGGCAGGCCGCCGCGTTCGACGAATGCCAGGGGCAGCGCGACGAAGCTGGCCATGAGGATGGCGTGGAGGATGAAAATGCCCACGTCCAGGCGCAGAAGGTCCGGGTGACGCAGGGTCGGGCCGAGGGCCTGGCGCGCCACACCCGACTCGCGGTGCTGCAAGGTGCTGTGGGTATTGGGTACGACGAAGGCGATCAACAGGATGCCGACCAGGGCAAGTCCTGCGGTGGCCAGGAACAATCCTGACAAGCCGAAGTGGCTTGTGAGCAATGGGCCAATAACCATGGCGACCGCGAACGACAGGCCGATGCTCATGCCGATCATCGCCATCGCCTTGGTCCGGTGCTGCTCGCGGGTCAGGTCCGAGAGCAAGGCCATGACCGCCGCGGAAATCGCCCCGGCGCCCTGCAGGATTCGCCCGGCGATCACGCCCCAGATGGAGTCGGCCTGGGCCGCCAACAAGCTGCCCAGGGCAAAGACCACCAGCCCCAGGTAAATCACCGGCCGGCGGCCGATGCGGTCGGAAATCATCCCGAACGGGATCTGCAATACTGCCTGGGTCAGGCCATAGGCGCCAATGGCCAGGCCGATCAGTGCAGGTGTGGCGCCGGCCAGGTCCATGCCGTAGGTGGCCAGCACCGGCAAGACCATGAACATGCCCAGCATACGAAAGGCAAAGACCAGGGCCAGGCCGCTAGCAGCGCGGGTTTCGCCGCTGCTCATGCGCTCGTTGTGGGTGTCGTGCATGGATAAACCTCGTGTGAACCGGCGGCGATTCTATCAGTCCGACAGCTTGACGGCATCTACGCGACGCTTTGCCGCGTACTGGCAGCGCGCCGTATACTTCCTTGTTTATGCCCGCCGAGCGAGGCCGCAGTGGACAAGATCCTGATTCGTGGGGCGCGTACCCACAACCTGAAGAACATCGACCTGACCCTGCCGCGGGACAAGCTGATCGTGATCACCGGCCTGTCCGGATCCGGCAAGTCGTCCCTGGCGTTCGACACCCTCTACGCCGAAGGCCAGCGCCGCTACGTGGAATCGCTGTCGGCCTACGCGCGGCAATTCCTGTCGATGATGGAGAAACCCGACGTCGACACCATCGAAGGCCTGTCACCGGCCATTTCCATCGAGCAGAAGTCGACCTCGCACAACCCCCGCTCCACGGTCGGCACCATCACCGAAATCTACGACTACCTGCGCCTGCTGTACGCACGCGTCGGTACGCCGCGCTGCCCGGACCACGATATTCCGCTGGAAGCGCAAACGATCAGCCAGATGGTCGACCTGGTGCTGGAGCGCCCGGAAGGCAGCAAGCTGATGCTGCTGGCGCCAGTGGTGCGCGAACGCAAGGGTGAGCACCTGGCGGTGTTCGATGAGCTACGCGCCCAAGGCTTCGTCCGTGCACGGGTCAACGACAAGCTCTATGAGCTGGATGAACTGCCCAAGCTGGACAAGCAGAAAAAGCACAGCATCGACGTGGTGGTGGACCGTTTCAAGGTTCGCGCCGACCTGCAGCAGCGCCTGGCCGAGTCGTTCGAGACCGCGTTGAAGCTGGCCGACGGCATCGCCCTGGTGGCGCCCATGGACGACGAGCCAGGCGAAGAGATGATCTTCTCCGCGCGCTTCGCCTGCCCGGTGTGCGGCCACGCGATCAGCGAGCTGGAGCCGAAGCTGTTCTCCTTCAACAACCCGGCCGGTGCCTGCCCGACCTGCGACGGCCTGGGCGTGAAGCAGTTCTTCGACACCAAGCGCCTGGTCAACAGCGAGCTGACCCTGGCCGAAGGCGCGATTCGCGGCTGGGACCGGCGCAACGTCTACTACTTCCAGATGCTCGGCTCGCTGGCCGCGCATTACGGCTTCAGCCTGGAGGAGCCGTTCGGCGAACTGTCAGCCGACCACCAGAAGGTGATCCTGCAGGGCAGCGGCAAGCAGAGCGTCGACTTCAAGTACCTCAACGACCGCGGTGATATCGTCAAGCGCTCACACCCGTTCGAAGGCATCGTGCCGAACCTCGAACGCCGCTACCGCGAAACCGAGTCGGCCACCGTGCGTGAAGAGCTGGCCAAGTTCCTCGGCACCCAGCCCTGCCCGGATTGCCGCGGCACCCGCCTGCGCCGCGAAGCCCGCCACGTGTGGGTCGGCGAGAAGACCCTGCCAGCGGTGACCAACCTGCCGATCGGTGAAGCCAGCAGTTACTTCGGTGACCTGACCCTGACCGGTCGCCGCGGCGAGATTGCGGCGAAGATCCTCAAGGAGATCTGCGAGCGCCTGCAGTTCCTGGTCAACGTCGGTCTCGACTACCTGACCCTCGACCGCAGTGCCGACACGCTGTCTGGCGGTGAAGCCCAGCGTATCCGCCTGGCCAGCCAGATCGGTGCCGGCCTGGTCGGGGTGATGTACATCCTCGATGAACCGTCCATCGGCCTTCATCAACGGGACAACGACCGCCTGCTGGCCACCCTCAACCACCTGCGCGACCTGGGCAACACGGTGATCGTGGTGGAACACGACGAGGACGCGATCCGCCTGGCCGACTACGTGGTGGACATCGGCCCTGGGGCTGGCGTGCACGGTGGCCAGATCGTCGCCGAGGGCTCGCCGCAGGAGGTCATGGACCATCCTGATTCGCTGACGGGCAAGTACCTGTCCGGGCGCAAGAAAATTGTCGTGCCGGCGCAGCGCACCCCACGCAACAAGAAGCTGCAACTCAAGCTCAAGGGCGCACGTGGCAACAACCTGCAGAACGTCGACCTGGAGATCCCGATCGGCCTGCTGACCTGCGTGACCGGCGTGTCCGGCTCGGGCAAATCGACGCTGATCAACAACACCCTGTTCCCCCTCGCCGCCACCGCCCTCAACGGCGCGAGCAGCCTGGAAGCCGCACCGCACAGCAGCATGGACGGCCTGCAGCACCTGGACAAGGTGGTGGACATCGACCAGAGCCCGATCGGCCGCACCCCGCGCTCGAACCCGGCGACCTACACCGGCATCTTCACGCCGATTCGCGAGCTGTTCTCCGGCGTGCCAGAATCGCGCTCGCGTGGCTACGGCCCGGGGCGTTTCTCGTTCAACGTCAAGGGCGGCCGTTGCGAGGCCTGCCAGGGCGATGGCCTGATCAAGGTCGAAATGCACTTCCTGCCGGACATCTACGTGCCCTGCGACGTGTGCAAGAGCAAGCGCTACAACCGCGAAACCCTGGAGATCAAGTACAAGGGCAAGAACATCCACGAAGTGCTGGAAATGACCATCGAGGATGCCCGTGAGTTCTTCGATGCAGTGCCGGCGCTGGCGCGCAAGCTGCAGACGCTGATGGACGTGGGGCTTTCGTACATCAAGCTGGGGCAATCGGCGACCACCTTGTCCGGTGGCGAGGCGCAACGGGTGAAGCTGTCCCGTGAGCTGTCCAAGCGCGACACCGGCAAGACCTTGTACATCCTCGACGAACCAACCACCGGCCTGCACTTCGCCGACATCCAGCAGTTGCTGGACGTTCTGCATCGCCTGCGTGACCACGGCAACACCGTGGTGGTGATCGAGCACAACCTGGATGTGATCAAGACCGCCGACTGGCTGGTAGACCTGGGGCCGGAAGGCGGCTCCAAGGGCGGGCAGATCATTGCCTGCGGTACCCCGGAAGAGCTGACCAAGATGAAGCAGTCATATACCGGGCACTACCTCAAGCCACTGCTGGAGCGTGACCGGGCCTGACGGTTGCCGCTGACATGAAAAAGCCCCTGGTACCGATGGTGCCAGGGGCTTTTTCATGAAGCTGTGAATAACTTACATCTGCGACTGCAGGTAGTTTTCCAGGCCGATGGCCTTGATCAGGCCCTGCTGCTTCTCCAGCCAGTAGGTGTGATCTTCTTCGGTGTCAGCCAGCTGCGCGCGCAGGATGTCGCGGCTGATGTAGTCCTTGTGCAATTCGCACAGCTCGATGCCTTTGCACAGCGCGCCACGCACCTTGTACTCAAGCTTGAGGTCGGCCTCGATCATTTCCGGCACGGTGCTGCCCACTTCGAGGTCGTCCGCGCGCATGTCGGGAGTGCCTTCGAGCATGAGGATACGACGCATCAGGGCATCAGCGTGCTGCGTCTCTTCTTCCATCTCGTGGTTGATACGCTCGTAGAGCTTGGACAGGCCCCAGTCTTCGTACATGCGCGAGTGGATGAAGTACTGGTCGCGAGCGGCCAGTTCGCCCTTCAGCAACGTGACGAGGTAGTTGATTACGTCCGGGTGACCTTGCATCGCCCTGATTCTCCCTGTGAAAACGGCTTGATGCACATAGTGTGAACCAGCTTTTGCGCGCGGTCACTGAAAAACGCGCAATTAGAAGCAAAAAATCGGTTAAACAGTAGTGATATTCATTGAAAAACCGCCCAAATGAGGGCGGTTCTTCTTATCACTTCGACTTAGGCGAGATTCACGCCCAATGCCTTGGCGATGCCTTCGCCGTAGGCCGGGTCGGCCTTGAAGAAGTACTGCAACTGGCGCTGTATGACGTCTTCGCTGACGCCCACCATGGTGCCGGCAATGTTGTTGATCAGCAGCGCCTTCTGCTCGTCGCTCATCAGGCGGAACAACGCACCGGCGTGGCTGTAATAGTCGTTGTCCTCACGGTGGTCGTGGCGGTCAGCTGCGCCGCTGAGGGCCAGCGCGGGTTCGGCGTGGCGTGGCGACTGCTTCGGCGCATCAGCGTAGCTGTTGGGCTCATAGTTCGGCGCACTGCCGTAGCTGCCCATAGCCATCGAACCATCGCGCTGGTAGCTGTTCACCGGGCTGCGTGGGGCGTTCACCGGCAGTTGCTGGTGGTTGGTACCTACACGGTAGCGGTGTGCATCGGCGTAGGCGAATACGCGGCCCTGCAGCATGCGGTCAGGCGACAGGCCGACACCCGGGACCATGTTGCTCGGGCCGAATGCCGCCTGTTCCACTTCGGCGAAGTAGTTGAGCGGGTTGCGGTTGAGCTCCAGTACACCGACCTCGATCAGCGGGTAGTCCTTCTGCGACCAGGTCTTGGTCACGTCGAACGGGTTCTCGCTGCGGTTGGCGGCCTCGGCCTCGCTCATCACCTGGATGCACACGGTCCAGCGCGGGAAGTCTCCACGCTCGATGGCCTCGAACAGGTCACGCTGAGCATAGTCAGGATCGGTACCGGCCAGGCGCGCTGCATCGGCCGGGGCCAGGTTCTTGATGCCTTGCTGGGTCTTGAAGTGCCATTTAACCCAGGTGCGCTCGCCTTCGGCATTGATCAGGCTGTAGGTGTGGCTACCGAAGCCGTGCATGTGCCGGTAACCGTCCGGGATACCGCGATCGGAGAACAGGATGGTGACCTGGTGCAATGCTTCGGGCGAGTGCGACCAGAAGTCCCACATCATCTGGGCGTTCTTAAGGTTGGTTTGCGGGTGGCGCTTCTGGGTGTGGATAAAATCGGGGAACTTGAGCGGGTCGCGGATGAAGAACACCGGGGTGTTGTTGCCAACGATGTCCCAGTTGCCTTCCTCGGTGTAGAACTTGACCGCAAAGCCACGAGGGTCACGCTCGGTGTCCGCAGAGCCGCGCTCGCCGCCGACCGTCGAGAAGCGCAGGAAGGTCTCGGTCTGCTTGCCGATCTGTTCGAACAGCTTGGCGCTGGTGTACGAGGTGATATCGCGGGTAACGGTGAAGGTACCGTAGGCACCCGAGCCTTTGGCGTGCACGCGGCGCTCAGGGATGTTCTCACGGTTGAAGTGGGCGAGCTTCTCGATCAGGTGGAAGTCGTCGAGCAACAGCGGGCCGCGTGGGCCGGCAGAACGGGAATTCTGGTTGTCAGCTACAGGTGCACCGCTGGCGGTGGTGAGAATCTTGCTCATGGGCTCTCCTTATCGGTCTTCAGGCGCCGGCTAAACGGCTTGAGAAGGAGTATCGACGAGCGGTTGTTTCAGAACAAATTCATTACATGACTTGTATCAATAGAAATAAACAATACTTGCAGACACAAAAAACCGGGCACTAGGCCCGGTTCTTTGTAGCAGACAGAACGTCTTACTCAGCAGCTTCTACAGCACCGCCGACCGGACGATCAACCAGCTCGACGTACGCCATAGGCGCGTTGTCGCCAGCGCGGAAACCGCACTTCAGGATGCGCAGGTAGCCGCCCTGACGGGTGGCGTAACGCTTGCCCAGGTCGTTGAACAGTTTGCCAACAGCGGACTTCGAACGGGTACGGTCGAAGGCCAGACGACGGTTAGCAACGCTGTCTTCCTTGGCCAGGGTGATCAGCGGCTCGGCAACGCGGCGCAGTTCCTTGGCTTTCGGCAGGGTGGTTTTGATCAGCTCGTGCTCGATCAGCGACACTGCCATGTTCTGGAACATAGCCTTGCGGTGAGAGCTGGTACGGCTCAGGTGACGTCCACTTTTACGATGACGCATGATTCATTCCTTACCAAACACTACGTTCGGTGATTACGACGATCAGGCGGTCGCCTTGTCGTCTTTCTTAAGACTTGCAGGCGGCCAGTTGTCGAGGCGCATGCCGAGAGACAGACCACGAGAGGCCAGGACGTCCTTGATTTCAGTCAGGGACTTCTTGCCCAGGTTAGGAGTCTTCAACAGCTCTACTTCGGTACGCTGAATCAGGTCGCCGATGTAGTAGATGTTCTCCGCCTTGAGGCAGTTGGCCGAACGTACAGTCAGTTCCAGGTCGTCAACCGGGCGCAGCAGGATCGGATCGATCTCGTCTTCCTGCTCGACTACGACAGGCTCACTGTCACCTTTGAGGTCGACGAACGCGGCCAGCTGCTGTTGCAGGATGGTCGCAGCGCGGCGGATAGCCTCTTCAGGATCCAGGGTGCCGTTGGTTTCCAGATCAATGACCAGCTTGTCCAGGTTGGTACGCTGTTCAACACGGGCGTTCTCGACCACATAGGCGATACGACGCACCGGGCTGAACGAAGCGTCCAGCTGCAGACGGCCAATGCTACGGCTTTCGTCTTCGTCGGTTTGACGGGAGTCAGCCGGCTCGTAACCGCGACCACGAGCTACGGTGAGCTTCATGTTCAGGGCGCCGTTGGACGCCAGGTTCGCGATTACGTGATCGGGGTTGACGATCTCGACATCGTGATCCAGCTGAATATCGGCAGCGGTAACCACCCCCGAACCCTTTTTCGACAAGGTCAGCGTAACTTCGTCACGACCGTGCAGTTTGATAGCCAGGCCTTTCAGGTTCAACAGGATTTCAATTACGTCTTCCTGAACACCTTCGATCGCGGAGTACTCATGGAGTACGCCATCGATCTCGGCCTCGACTACTGCACAGCCAGGCATGGAGGACAACAGGATGCGGCGCAGCGCGTTGCCCAGGGTATGGCCGAAACCACGCTCGAGAGGCTCGAGCGTAATCTTGGCGCGGGTCGGACTGACTACCTGCACATCAATATGGCGGGGAGTCAGGAACTCATTTACCGAAATCTGCATGGATGCACCTATTTTCTAGCCCTTACTTGGAGTAGAGCTCGACAATCAGGTTTTCGTTGATGTCGGCAGACAGATCGCCACGAGCTGGAACGTTCTTGAAAACGCCCGACTTCTTAGCGGAATCTACGTCTACCCACTCAACGCGGCCACGCTGGGCGCACAGTTCAAGGGCTTGAACAATGCGCAGCTGGTTCAGCGACTTCTCGCGAACCGCGACCACGTCACCCGGACGAACTTGGTAGGATGGAATGTTTACAGTCTTACCGTTGACGCTGATAGCCTTGTGGGAAACCAGCTGACGCGACTCGGAACGAGTCGAGCCGAAGCCCATACGGTAAACGACGTTATCCAGACGGCACTCGAGCAGTTGCAGCAGGTTCTCACCGGTTGCGCCTTTTTTCGAGGCAGCAGCTTGGTAGTAACCGCGGAACTGACGCTCCAGAACACCGTAGATACGACGGACTTTTTGTTTCTCGCGCAGCTGGGTACCGTAGTCGGACTGACGGCCACGGCGCTGGCCGTGGATACCTGGGGCTGCTTCGATGTTGCACTTCGATTCCAGAGCGCGAACGCCGCTCTTCAGGAACAGGTCGGTGCCTTCACGACGAGACAGTTTGCATTTTGGACCAATGTAACGTGCCATTCTTCTGTCTCCTGATTACACGCGACGCTTCTTCGGCGGACGGCACCCGTTATGCGGGATTGGCGTCACGTCGGTGATGCTGGCGATCTTGTAGCCGCAGCTGTTCAGTGCACGAACGGCGGATTCACGACCTGGACCTGGACCCTTGACGTTGACGTCGAGGTTCTTCAGACCATATTCCAGCGCAGCTTGACCAGCACGCTCAGCAGCAATCTGGGCTGCGAACGGGGTGGATTTGCGCGAACCACGGAAACCCGAACCACCGGAAGTAGCCCAGGACAGTGCGTTGCCCTGACGGTCGGTGATGGTCACGATGGTGTTGTTGAAAGACGCATGGATGTGGGCGATGCCATCAACCACTGTCTTTTTGACTTTCTTACGAGGACGAGCAGCAGGTTTTGCCATGTCTATATTCCTGGGCGATTACTTGCGGATCGGCTTACGCGGGCCCTTACGGGTGCGTGCGTTGGTCTTGGTGCGCTGACCGCGAACCGGCAGACCTTTACGATGACGCAGGCCACGGTAGCAGCCCAGGTCCATCAAGCGTTTGATCTTCATGTTGATGTCACGACGCAGGTCACCTTCGGTGGTGATCTTCGCGACTTCGCCACGCAGGATTTCGATTTGCTCGTCGCTCAGATCCTTGATCTTTGCGGCTGGGTTGACACCAGCGTCTGCACAGATCTTCTGTGCAGTTGTGCGACCGACACCATAGATGTAGGTCAGCGAGATAACAGTATGCTTGTTATCTGGAATGTTGACGCCTGCAATACGGGCCATTCAGTGGGACTCCAATTGACAGCTACCTACGCCCCGGAAGCCAAGAAATAGGGCGCGAGATAATATCGCTGTAGAAACGAATAATCAACCCAGCAGCACACTAGCTGCTGGGTTTGAAGCGCAGATCACACTCAGCCTTGGCGCTGTTTGTGACGCGGTTCCGCGCTGCAGATCACTCGTACGACGCCTTCGCGACGGATGATCTTGCAGTTACGGCACAGCTTTTTCACCGATGCACGAACTTTCATTACCGACTCCTCGAACCTTAGGGGGCGTATCAGCGCAGCAGACCGCTGCCGCCGTAGCCTTTCAGGTTGGCTTTCTTCATCAGGGATTCGTACTGGTGCGAAACGAGGTGCGATTGTACTTGGGACATGAAGTCCATCACAACCACTACCACAATCAGCAACGAGGTCCCGCCAAGGTAGAACGGCACATTTGCTGCCACCACCAGGAACTGGGGCAGAAGGCAGACGGCCATCATGTAAAGAGCACCGAACATGGTCAGACGAGTCAGAACGCCATCAATGTAGCGTGCGGACTGCTCACCAGGACGGATACCCGGAATAAAGGCACCGGACTTCTTCAGGTTTTCCGCTACGTCTTTCGGGTTGAACATCAACGCTGTGTAGAAGAAGCAGAAGAAAATGATCCCTGCACTAAACAGCAGAATGTTCAACGGCTGACCAGGAGCGATCGACTGCGAGATGTCCTGCAGCCAGCCCATACCTTCGGACTGACCGAACCAGGCACCCAGCGAAGCCGGGAACAGCAAAATGCTGCTCGCGAAAATGGCCGGGATAACCCCCGCCATGTTCACCTTCAGCGGCAAGTGGCTGGTCTGCGCAGCGAAGACCTTACGGCCCTGCTGACGCTTGGCGTAGTGAACCGCGATACGACGCTGACCACGCTCAATGAACACCACGAAACCGATGATCGCTACTGCAAGCAAACCGATTGCGACCAGGGCGAAAATGTTGATATCGCCTGTGCGTGCAGACTCGAAAGACTGCCCGATTGCTCTCGGAAGACCGGCAACGATACCTGCGAAGATCAACATCGAGATACCGTTGCCCACACCGCGCTCGGTGATCTGCTCGCCCAGCCACATCATGAACATCGCGCCTGCCACGAAGGTGGAGACAGCAACGACATAGAAGCCGAGACCTACAGAAAACGCCACGCCCTGGTTGGCCAGGCCAATGGACATGCCAATGGCTTGAACCAGTGCCAGGATAACGGTGCCGTAGCGGGTGTACTGGCTGATCTTGCGACGGCCAGCTTCACCTTCCTTCTTCAACTGCTCCAGTTGCGGGCTGACCGCCGTCATCAGCTGCATGATGATCGATGCCGAGATGTACGGCATGATCCCCAGTGCAAAGATGCTCATGCGCTCAAGCGCGCCACCGGAAAACATGTTGAACAAGCTAAGAATGGTCCCCTCATTCTGCCGAAACAGATCCGCCAGACGGTCTGGATTGATGCCAGGAACCGGGATATGCGCACCTATCCGATAGACGATGATCGCCATGAACAGAAAGCGCAGACGAGCCCAGAGTTCCGACATCCCGCCCTTACCGAGCGAAGAGAGAGCACCTTGCTTAGCCATTTATTCCTCGAACTTGCCGCCAGCTGCTTCGATAGCCGCACGCGCACCCTTGGTGGCTGCGATGCCCTTGATGGTGACTGCGCGAGTGACTTCGCCAGACAGCATGATTTTCACACGCTGTACGTTCTGGCCAATCACGTTGGCGTCCTTCAGGGACTGTACGGAAACCACGTCGCCTTCCACTTTGGCCAGCTCGGACAGACGCACTTCAGCGCGGTCCATGGCTTTCAGGGAAACGAAGCCGAACTTCGGCAGACGACGGTGCAGCGGCTGTTGACCGCCTTCGAAGCCAGGAGCGATCGAACCGCCCGAACGGGAGGTCTGACCTTTGTGGCCACGGCCGCCGGTCTTACCCAGACCGCTACCGATACCACGACCTGGACGATGCTTCTCGCGACGGGAACCCGGCGCTGGACTCAGATCATTGAGTTTCATCGATTAACCCTCGACCTTCAGCATGTAGTAAGCCTTGTTGATCATCCCGCGGTTCTCGGGAGTATCCTGGACTTCTACAGTGTGACCGATGCGACGCAGACCCAGACCTTTAACGCACAGTTTGTGGTTAGGCAGGCGGCCCGAGACGCTCTTGATCAGCGTTACTTTTACGGTTGCCATGATTAGAAGATCTCCTCAACGCTCTTGCCGCGCTTGGCAGCAATGGACTCAGGAGATTGCATGGCTTTCAGACCCTTGAAGGTGGCGTAAACCACGTTCACTGGGTTGGTCGAACCGTAGCACTTGGCCAGGACGTTCTGAACACCAGCAACTTCCAGGACGGCACGCATGGCGCCGCCGGCGATGATACCGGTACCTTCCGAGGCAGGCTGCATGTAAACCTTCGAGGCGCCGTGGGCAGCCTTGGTGGCGTACTGCAGGGTGGTGCCCTTCAGGTCAACCTGGATCATGTTGCGACGAGCAGCTTCCATGGCTTTCTGGATCGCGGCAGGAACTTCGCGCGACTTGCCACGGCCGAAACCAACGCGACCCTTGCCATCACCAACCACGGTCAGCGCGGTGAAGGTGAAGATGCGGCCGCCTTTAACGGTTTTAGCTACGCGGTTAACTTGAACCAGCTTCTCGATGTAGCCTTCGTCGCGCTTTTGATCGTTATTTGCCATAACTTAGAACTCCAGCCCGCCTTCACGAGCAGCATCAGCCAGCGCTTTGACGCGGCCGTGGTACTTGAAGCCGGAACGGTCAAAGGCAACTTGAGATACACCGGCGGCTTTCGCACGCTCAGCTACCAGCTTGCCAACCTTAGTGGCCGCGTCGATGTTGCCAGTGGCGCCATCACGCAGGTCTTTGTCCAAGGTCGAGGCGCTTGCCAGAACCTTGCTGCCGTCGGCCGAAATGACCTGGGCGTAGATGTGCTGCGAGGAGCGGAACACGCACAGGCGCACGACTTCGAGTTCGTGCATCTTGAGGCGTGCTTTGCGAGCGCGACGCAGTCGAATAACTTTTTTGTCGGTCATTTGCTAGGCCCTACTTCTTCTTGGCTTCTTTACGACGGACTGCTTCGTCCGCGTAACGCACACCCTTGCCTTTGTAAGGCTCTGGCGGACGGAACCCGCGGATTTCAGCGGCCACCTGACCTACCAGCTGCTTGTCGATACCCTTGATCAGGATGTCGGTCTGGCTAGGAGTTTCAGCGGTGATGCCGGCTGGCAGTTCGTAGTCCACTGGGTGAGAGAAGCCCAGGGCCAGGTTCAGGACGGTGCCTTTGGCCTGTGCCTTGTAACCAACACCGACCAGCTGGAGCTTACGCTCGAAGCCTTGGCTTACGCCTTGGACCATGTTGTTGACCAGAGCGCGGGTAGTACCGGCCATGGCGCGAGCTTGCTGGTCACCATTGCGAGCGACGAAACGCAGCTCACCAGACTCTTCGGTAACTTCAACAGACGAGTGAACGTTCAGTTCGAGAGTGCCTTTGGCACCCTTCACCGAAAGCTGCTGGCCGGCGAATTTGACTTCGACACCGGATGGCAGCTTAACGGGGTTCTTAGCGACGCGAGACATGTCTATCCCCCCTTAGAACACTGTGCAGAGAACTTCGCCGCCGACACCGGCAGCGCGCGCAGCGCGATCAGTCATCACACCTTTGTTGGTGGAGACAATAGACACGCCCAGGCCGCCACGTACTTTCGGCAGCTCAGTGACGGACTTGTACTGGCGCAGGCCTGGACGGCTGGAGCGCTTCAGTTCCTCGATGACCGGACGGCCTTCGAAGTACTTCAGTTCGATCGACAGGGAAGGCTTGGCTTCACCAGTAACCTGGTAGCCAGCGATGTAACCTTCGTCCTTCAGAACTTTGGCAACCGCGACCTTCAGAGTGGAGGAAGGCATGCTTACGACGGACTTTTCAGCCATCTGGGCATTACGGATGCGAGTTAGCATGTCCGCTAACGGGTCCTGCATACTCATGGGCTAGATGCTCCTGATACAAGAAATATTAGCCTTGCGGCTATCACAACCACCCGAACGGGCAGGGTAAAAAACCCAGGCTCGGGTGAGCCGGTCATTCTAGACACAAGGCAGAAACGAAACAAGCCCCACGAGGGGGCTTGTTTGTTGGCGAGGTCACCGATGGTCGGAAGATTGCTCCCCTTCCACCGGGATCACACCTGCAGCAATTACCAGGAGGCTTTGACCAGGCCTGGTACGTCGCCGCGCATTGCAGCTTGACGCAGCATGTTACGGCCCAGGCCGAACTTACGGTATACACCGTGAGGACGACCGGTCAGGCGGCAACGGTTGCGCAGGCGCGAAGCGCTAGCATCACGTGGCTGCTTCTGCAGAGCGACTACGGCAGCGAAACGCTCTTCTGGAGAGGCGTTCTGGTTGACGATGGTCGCTTTCAGCTCAGCACGCTTCTTAGCGAACTTGGCTACCGTGAGCTGACGCTTCAGCTCGCGGTTTTTCATGCTCTTCTTGGCCATTTTCCTACTCCAATCAGTTGCGGAACGGGAATTTGAATGCACGCAGCAGAGCGCGGCCTTCGTCATCCGAACGAGCAGTGGTGGTCAGGGTGATGTCCAAACCGCGCAGAGCATCGATCTTGTCGTAATCGATTTCCGGGAAGATGATCTGCTCTTTCACGCCCATGCTGTAGTTGCCACGGCCATCGAAGGACTTGGCATTCAGGCCGCGGAAGTCGCGAACCCGAGGCAGGGAGATCGCCAGCAGGCGGTCCAGGAATTCGTACATCTTGTCGCTACGCAGGGTCACCTTGACGCCGATCGGCCATCCCTCACGGACTTTGAAGCCCGCGATGGATTTACGAGCGAAAGTCACGACCGGCTTTTGACCGGTGATCTTTTCCAGGTCGGCAACAGCGTGCTCGATGACTTTCTTGTCGCCGATCGCTTCGCCCAGACCCATGTTCAGGGTGATCTTGGTAACGCGCGGAACTTCCATCACGTTCGACAGCTTAAGTTCTTCCTTAAGCTTAGGAGCGATTTCGTTCCGGTAAATCTCTTTCAGTCGTGCCATGGTCTTCTACCTAGCAGTGTTCAAGCATCAACCGCTTTTTGGGTCGACTTGAAGACACGAATTTTCTTACCGTCTTCTACTTTGAAACCAACGCGGTCAGCCTTGTTGGTTTCGCCGTTGAAGATGGCAACGTTGGAAGCGTGCAGAGGCGCTTCTTTTTCGACGATACCGCCCTGAACGCCCGCCATCGGGTTAGGCTTGGTATGACGCTTGACCAGGTTCACGCCACCGATAACCAGACGGTCATCAGCCAGAACCTTCAGCACCTTACCGCGCTTACCTTTGTCTTTGCCGGCGATCACGATGATCTCGTCGTCACGACGAATCTTTTGCATGTCGGATCTCCTTACAGCACTTCAGGGGCGAGCGAGACGATCTTCATGAACTTCTCAGTACGAAGTTCACGGGTCACTGGCCCGAAGATGCGAGTGCCGATCGGCTCTTGCTTGGTGTTCAGCAGAACAGCAGCGTTGCCGTCGAAACGAATGATGGAACCGTCAGCGCGACGTACACCGTGACGGGTACGGACGACAACAGCAGTCATCACCTGGCCTTTTTTGACCTTACCGCGCGGAATTGCTTCCTTGACGGTTACTTTGATGATGTCACCGATGCCGGCGTAACGGCGGTGCGAACCGCCGAGCACCTTGATGCACATGACGCGACGAGCGCCGCTGTTATCGGCCACATCGAGCATGGATTGAGTCTGAATCATAAAATTTCTCCGACCCCTAGCCCTTAGACTTCAACAGCGCGTTCGAGGACTTCAACCAGTGCCCAGGACTTGGTCTTGGCCAGCGGACGGGTTTCACGGATGGAAACCTTGTCGCCGATTTTGCACTGGTTGGATTCGTCGTGCGCGTGCAGCTTAGTCGAACGCTTAACGTATTTACCGTAGATCGGGTGCTTTACGCGACGCTCGATCAGAACGGTGATGGTCTTGTCCATTTTGTCGCTGACGACACGGCCAGTCAGCGTACGGACGGTTTTTTCAGCTTCAGCCATGATCACTTACCTGCCTGCTGGTTAAGCACAGTTTTCACGCGAGCGATGTCACGCTTAACTTGCGAGAGCAGGTGCGACTGCCCCAACTGGCCAGTTGCCTTCTGCATACGCAGATTGAACTGGTCGCGCAGCAAGCCGAGCAGTTGCTCATTCAGTTGCTGTGCAGATTTTTCACGAAGTTCATTCGCTTTCATCACATCACCGTCCGCTTAACAAAGGAGGTGGCGAGAGGCAGCTTTGCAGCAGCCAGGGCGAAAGCTTCGCGCGCCAGCTCTTCAGAAACACCCTCGATCTCGTACAGGACTTTACCTGGCTGGATCTGGGCAACCCAGTACTCCACGGAGCCCTTACCTTTACCCATACGAACCTCGAGAGGCTTTTTGGAGATCGGCTTGTCCGGGAACACACGGATCCAGATCTTACCGCCACGCTTAACGTGACGGGTCAGCGCACGACGTGCGGACTCGATCTGGCGAGCGGTGAGGCGACCGCGAGCAACAGCTTTCAGGGCGAATTCGCCGAAGCTGACTTTGCTACCGCGCAGTGCCAGACCACGGTTGTGGCCAGTCATCTGCTTGCGGAATTTTGTACGCTTTGGTTGCAACATTTGGCGTACCCCTTACTTAGCAGCTTTTTTACGAGGCGCTGGTGCTTGTGGTTTCAGTTCTTCTTGGCGACCACCAATAACTTCGCCTTTGAAGATCCAAACCTTCACACCGATCACACCGTAAGTGGTGTGAGCTTCGTAGGTGTTGTAGTCGATATCGGCACGCAGGGTGTGCAGAGGCACACGACCTTCGCGATACCACTCGGTACGAGCAATCTCAGCACCGCCGAGACGACCGCTCACCTGGATCTTGATGCCCTTGGCACCAATACGCATGGCGTTCTGTACGGCGCGCTTCATGGCGCGACGGAACATTACGCGGCGTTCCAGCTGCTGAGCTACGCTCTGCGCAACCAGCATAGCGTCGAGTTCCGGCTTGCGGATCTCTTCGATGTTGATGTGCACAGGCACACCCATCTGCTTGGTCAGGTCCTGACGCAGCTTCTCGACATCTTCACCTTTCTTCCCGATAACGATACCTGGACGAGCGGTGTGGATGGTGATGCGTGCAGTTTGAGCCGGACGATGAATATCGATACGGCTTACGGACGCGCTTTTTAGTTTGTCTTGGAGGTACTCACGCGTTTTCAGATCCTTCAACAGGTAATCTGCGTAAGTAGCACCGTCTGCGTACCAGACGGAGGTGTGCTCCTTGACGATTCCCAGGCGAATGCCAGTGGGATGTACTTTCTGACCCATCTGATCGACTCCGTTACTTGTCCGCAACCTTGACAGTGATATGGCAAGACCGCTTGACGATGCGATCAGCACGGCCTTTGGCACGTGGCATGATGCGCTTCAGCGAACGCCCTTCGTTGACGAAGACGGTGGAGACCTTCAGGTCATCAACGTCTGCGCCTTCGTTGTGTTCGGCGTTGGCTACGGCCGACTCGAGGACTTTCTTCATGATTTCAGCGGCTTTTTTGCTGCTGAAGGCCAACAGGTTGAGCGCTTCGCCCACCTTCTTCCCGCGGATCTGGTCGGCGACCAAGCGGGCTTTCTGGGCGGAGATGCGAGCGCCCGACAACTTAGCGGCTACTTCCATTTCCTTACCCCTTAACGCTTGGCTTTCTTGTCAGCCACGTGCCCGCGATAGGTGCGGGTACCGGCGAACTCGCCCAGTTTGTGGCCGACCATGTCTTCGTTCACGAGAACTGGGACATGCTGGCGACCGTTGTGAACCGCGATGGTCAGACCGACCATTTGTGGCAGGATCATCGAGCGACGCGACCAGGTTTTAACTGGTTTGCGATCGTTCTTCTCCACCGCCACTTCGACCTTCTTCAACAGGTGAAGATCGATAAAAGGACCTTTTTTCAGAGAACGTGGCACTGTCGTATCCCTCTAGTTACTTGCGACGACGGACGATCATGTTGTCGGTACGCTTATTACCGCGGGTCTTCGCACCCTTGGTTGGGAAGCCCCATGGCGATACCGGATGACGACCACCGGAGGTACGACCTTCACCACCACCATGTGGGTGGTCAACCGGGTTCATGGCAACACCACGAACGGTTGGGCGAACGCCGCGCCAGCGTTTGGCACCAGCTTTACCCAGCGAACGCAGGCTGTGCTCGGAGTTCGAGACTTCGCCCAGGGTCGCACGGCACTCAGCCAGGACTTTACGCATTTCACCAGAGCGCAGACGCAGGGTCACGTAGACACCTTCGCGGGCGATCAGCTGAGCCGAAGCACCAGCGGAACGTGCGATCTGAGCACCTTTACCCGGCTTCAGTTCGATGCCGTGAATGGTGCTACCTACTGGGATGTTGCGCAGCTGCAGGGAGTTACCGGCCTTGATTGGGGCCAGGGCACCTGCGATCAGCTGGTCGCCAGCGCTCACGCCTTTAGGGGCGATGATGTAGCGACGCTCACCGTCTGCGTAGCACAGCAGGGCGATGTGAGCAGTACGGTTTGGATCGTATTCGATACGCTCGACAGTGGCTGGGATGCCATCTTTGTCGTTGCGACGGAAGTCGACCAGACGGTAATGCTGCTTGTGACCACCACCAACGTGACGAGTGGTAATGCGGCCATTGTTGTTACGACCACCAGACTTCGATTTTTTCTCGATCAGCGGTGCGTGAGGAGCGCCTTTGTGCAGCTCCTTGTTGACCACCTTGACCACGAAACGGCGGCCAGGGGAAGTCGGTTTGCATTTAACGATTGCCATGATGCACCCCTTCCTTACTCAGCACTGCTGCTGAAATCGAGATCTTGGCCTGGCTGAAGGGAGACGATCGCCTTCTTCCAGTCATTACGCTTGCCCAGACCACGTGCGGTACGCTTGGTTTTACCCAGAACGTTAACAGTCGACACGTTTTCAACTTTTACGTTGAACAGGCCTTCGACAGCTTTCTTGATTTCCAGCTTGGTTGCATCAGTAGCAACCTTGAATACGAACTGGCCTTTTTTCTCAGCCAGAACGGTAGCCTTCTCGGAAACGTGCGGGCCAAGGAGGACTTTGAATACGCGTTCCTGGTTCATCCCAGCAGCTCCTCGAATTTCTTCACGGCCGAGACGGTGATCAACACCTTCTCGTATGCGATCAGACTGACCGGGTCGGAACCTTGAACGTCACGTACATCGACGTGCGGCAGGTTGCGAGCAGCCAGGTACAGGTTCTGATCAACAGCGTCGGAAACGATCAGTACGTCGTTCAGACCCATGCCGTTCAGCTTGTTCAGCAGATCTTTGGTTTTCGGCGCTTCAACAGCGAAGTCCTGAACCACGACCAGACGATCGCTACGCACCAGCTCAGCGAGGATGGAGCGCAGGGCTGCGCGGTACATCTTCTTGTTGAGCTTCTGCGAGTGATCTTGAGGACGAGCTGCGAAGGTTACACCACCGCCACGCCAGATCGGACCACGGGTGGTACCAGCACGAGCACGGCCAGTACCCTTCTGACGCCATGGGCGCTTACCGCCACCAGCCACGTCGGAACGGGTCTTCTGCTGCTTGGTGCCCTGACGGCCGCCAGCCATGTAGGCCACGACTGCTTGGTGTACCAGCGTCTCGTTGAATTCGCCACCGAAAGCCAGTTCGGAAACTTCGATCGCCTGAGCGTCATTTACATTAAGTTGCATGTCAGTATCCCCTTAACCGCGAGCCTTGACAGCTGGACGTACAACCACGTCGCCGCCAGTAGCGCCAGGTACGGCACCCTTGACGAGCAGCAGGTTGCGCTCAGCGTCTACGCGAACTACTTCCAGGGACTGAACAGTCACGCGCTCGGCGCCCATGTGACCGGACATTTTCTTGCCCTTGAACACACGACCAGGAGTCTGGCACTGGCCGATGGAACCTGGGACACGGTGCGACACGGAGTTACCGTGGGTGTTGTCCTGGCCACGGAAGTTCCAGCGCTTGATGGTACCGGCGAAGCCTTTACCTTTGGACTGACCAGTAACGTCAACCAGCTGGCCTGCAGTGAAGAGTTCAGCTTTGATCGAGTCGCCAGCCTGGAACTCGCCTTCTTCAAGACGGAACTCCCAGACACCGCGACCAGCGGCAACGTTGGCCTTGGCGAAGTGACCTGCCTGAGCGGCAGTCACACGCGAAGCACGACGCTCGCCGACAGTGACTTGCACTGCACGGTAGCCATCGGTTTCTTCAGTTTTGAACTGGGTGACACGATTCGGCTCGATCTCAATGACCGTGACCGGAATGGAGACACCTTCTTCGGTGAAAATGCGGGTCATACCGCACTTGCGACCGATTACACCAATAGTCATGTTATAAACCTCATGAGTGTACGGGGCTTTCACCCGCTATGGCCGCCCATTTCAGAGCGTTACACGACTAGACCGAAGTCTTAGCCGAGGCTGATCTGTACTTCCACACCTGCCGCCAGATCAAGCTTCATCAGCGCGTCAACGGTTTTATCCGTTGGCTGGACGATGTCCAGAACACGCTTATGAGTGCGAATCTCGTACTGGTCACGCGCGTCTTTGTTGACGTGCGGGGAGACCAGAACGGTGAAACGCTCTTTGCGGGTAGGCAGTGGAATTGGACCACGCACTTGTGCACCAGTACGTTTCGCGGTTTCCACGATTTCCTGGGTGGATTGGTCGATCAGGCGATGGTCGAAAGCCTTCAACCTGATACGGATTTGCTGATTTTGCATTGGATTTCAGACTCCAGGCTGTTCCCAACGGACGCACTACGCCCGCTAAAAGGAGGCGTGATTCTATAGACGCCCCAATTTAGTGTCAACCCAATAAAAAAAACCCCCGCTGAGCGGGGGTTTTTTCAATCGGTCGAGTGATTACTCGATGATTTTGGCTACGACGCCGGCGCCGACGGTACGACCGCCTTCACGGATAGCGAAGCGCAGACCGTCTTCCATTGCGATGGTCTTGATCAGGGTAACAGTCATCTGAATGTTGTCACCTGGCATTACCATTTCAACGCCTTCCGGCAGTTCGCAGTTACCGGTCACGTCAGTGGTACGGAAGTAGAACTGAGGACGGTAGCCTTTGAAGAACGGAGTGTGACGGCCGCCTTCTTCCTTCGACAGGACGTAGACTTCTGCGGTGAACTTGGTGTGCGGCTTGACCGAACCTGGCTTGACCAGAACCTGGCCACGCTCAACGTCGTCACGCTTGGTACCACGCAGCAGAACGCCGCAGTTCTCGCCAGCACGGCCTTCGTCCAGCAGCTTGCGGAACATCTCAACACCGGTGCAGGTGGTGGTGGTGGTGTCACGCAGACCAACGATTTCCAGCGGATCCTGAACGCGGACGATACCACGCTCGATACG
>NZ_QEQQ01000011.1 GCF_003097235.1 Pseudomonas sp. CC120222-01a
AGCCTTTTTTAGTATCGACTTCTCGCGTTCAAGGCGCGTGATGCGAGCTTCCAGCTCTTGGATTTTTTGCTGCTCTGGCGTCAACGCTTTGCTGGCCGGCGTGATGCCGCCGCGCTCTTGCTGAAGCTGATTAACCCACCGGCGCAGGGCTGACTCGACCAAGCCGAGCGAGCGTGCAGCTTCGGCGTGGCTATAGCCTTGGTCGAGCACCAGGCAGGCAGCTTCGCGCTTGAATTCAGGAGTAAAGGTACGGCGTTGCTTGGTCATCAGACACCTCTCTGTGGCGAGCATTCTCGCCTAAATTGGTGTCCGGGGTTAGTAGACCACTACACAAATGGAGGAACAAAGGGTGAGGGGCACAATCACGAGCCGCTCATCAGTCGCTAGGGAGGTGCCGCTTGGGGCCGCTCCAGTTGAAGCAATTAAGTACCCGGATGAGCACGGACTGTAAACGCTCCATCGACTCTGGAGACACATCAACTTCGCCGTAGTGGCCGTCGGCCATGGTCGAGCCGTACTTCGATCCATTCAAGCAGTTCAACATCAGCACCCCGCCCGCGGCTTTTACTAGCGTGTTGTCGATCGGCTTGAGTTCTATTTTAGCCCCTCGCACTCCGAGCCCCCTCGCTCGATCCTCCTGATGCTGAGCTGAATTCCTGACACCTCGCAAATCAGGGAAATGCTCATTCATCTCATTGCTTAGTTGGGTGACCTCTGGGGGGACGCCGGCGGTTTTGCTGAGAACCGTGAGGAATTTGTCGAACGCATCCATTGCGTAGAGGAACGCTCTGGCGTAAATCAAAACGACGTTGTGTTTCAGTTCTCGGGGGATTCGGCCTTGAGACCATTTCTCCCGCTTATGAATCACCTCAGCCTCGAAATAGATCTCCATGTACTGATCTCGACTAAAGCCTCCCCTGGCCTGGGTCAGCGCGTCTTGTATCTCACTGCGGCGCGCCCTGTCCCTCTCCCAATCGTCGGGACTGAACGACGAATTTTGGGAATCGATTAGCCGGGCTTGGTGAAATAGGTTAAGAGCTGTATTGGCCTCAAAAAAACTCCCTTCGAGGTGCCGAAGCAGGCCCTCCAATTCCCAGGATAATTGACGGTCTTCCATCTCAAGGCGAACGCCAGGCACAGTCAACTCAAAAACCCACATACACATGCTCCTCATGCGCGGGAGAGATTGGTGTTCAATTGTAGTTACCTGATTCGCACAATAGTGGTTGCGAACCTTGCGTGCGAACCACCGATGCGAACTGGGCCGCCAAGGGCTATTAGCTGCTGCCTGATAACTTCCGCGGGCTGATCAACTCCACACGTTTCGGCAAACTCCAGCACCCCCAAACGTGAGGCGAAAAGCGATTTGTTTCCGGACAGCGACAAAGCCAGCACATTTTCCGGGATGTAGGTCGTGGTATTTACGATGTCATAGGCGGGAGTCAGGTAGGCATCGCGTTGCGTGGGGCTTGAGTACAGCAAGCCGAAAATCTTGAGGTGTGTATCGACATTACCGACGATGCAGCTGGGTGCCACCATCACGAACAGCTGCCTCAGCGAAGGCTATACCGCTTCTGGTGCGCAGAAAAGGCGATGGCTTTGGCAATTGCTGCGTAGCTTTTGCTGTATTTCGGGTCTGCCGAGAGCCCCATCAAAACAGATAATCACCAGCGCTTTTCAGGATCGTTCCGCTTATACCCTCAGGTGTAGAAACGGTTAGGGAAACACTCATTCAAAAATCCCCTGAATCTCGTCCAACGTAGGCAGCACGGCCGGCACCATTCTTAGCTCACAATCCAAGGCTCCCAAAACCCTTGCATAGGCACCTATCGATACCGAAAGGGCACCCTTTTCTATGGCAATGATTTTTTGCCGGGTCAGGAGCGCTCGATCTGCCAGTTGGCTTTGGGTGAGGCCGAGGTTCAAACGACGTGTTCGAATCTGCTCGCCCAAGCGCTTGGTAATGAGAATGTGGTCCATGTTCCATATTCGTGACAACGGCGGATGAATGTAACGTATACCAGACCATGCAAATGGGCTATCGAAATTTGCCCAGCGCCCAGGAAATCACTTAACCCATCGACGCGGTTCATCGCCACGACAAGCGCGGCTCCCGCATGCCTTGGAACATCGCTTGCCGACGATGGGCGGCACCGTGCGACGAGCGGCGAAGATCGAAAATGAGCAGGTTGGCATAATGGCATCGCGATTTACCCGCCCATCCATTTATCCAATCCGCCGTTGTGAGCCCCTCTGCAATGAATGCCGAAATCCGTTACTCGATCATCCTGGAGCACAACGCTGAAGTGCTGCTTGCCAATGCCTCCATGGCACAGGTCGAGGCATTCTGGGATGCCAACGACTCGCGCTATTTTGGCTTGCACATGGAAGACCCGTGCGGCTCGCATGTGCGCGTCATGGTCACTGATGAAATGCCAGAGGACGAATAGGCTGCACTGTTGCTCAGAGAACAATGCCAGCAAGGCCGCCGTGAATCCTGTGGCAGCGGCTTTAGCTGCGAAGCAGGAGACACGGTGGATGGCACCGGCTTTGCCGGTGTTCGCGGGCAAGCCCGCTCCCACAGGGATCTCGTCAGCTTTTAGAAATTGAGCAAGACAGCCGCTCCAACAAATTGGGGACGCAAAGCGCCCCCCCTATTGATCAGAACGCGGTGCTGACCGTCAGCGACATGTTGCGCGGGTCACCGTAGATCGCCCCGGCATAGAACCCGTACTGGGTGTAGTAGTGCTTGTCGAACAGGTTGTCGACATTGAGGCTCACCGAGGTGTCGTCGGTCAGCTGGTACTTGGCCATGGCATTCCAGATCGCATAACCCGACCAGTTCACGTCGGTCGCTCCAGCACTCACGCCGTTCACCGGCTGCCCCGCCGGGCTGGAAATCGCGCGGATGTTGCTCTGCGCTTTCACACCCGCGCCCAGCGTCAGGCGGTCCAGCGGGCCGGACAGGCGATAGGTGGTCGAAGCCTTGAACAGGTGCGACGGGTCGCTGCGCCCGTCGCTGTCGACGCGGCGGAAATGCAGGTAGGTATAACCGGCATACACATTCCAGTTCGGCGTCAGCGCACCAGCGATCTCCAGGTCGATACCGTCGGTTTCCTGCCCGGTACCGGCCTTGTAGGCGTCACCCCCGGTCGGCGTGGTCAGGCCGTCGTCGAGCACCGCCTTGTTCTGTTGCTTGGTGCGGAAGTACGCCGCCGAGGCGTTCAGGCGCCCGTCCAGCCACTCGCCCTTGATGCCGGTCTCGTAGCTCTGGCCGCGAATCGGCTCGACCTTGGTACCGCTTTCGGTCTCGGCCGTCTGCGGGTTGAAGATGTCGGTGTAACTGGCATACAGCGAGTAAGTGTCGTTGAGGTCGTACACCGCGCCCAGGTACGGGGTGACGATGCCGTTGTTCTGCTGGTTGCTGCGCACGCCGGCGACACTGTTGGTGGTTGCCGAGTAATCGGTGGTGCGCACGCCGACGATGACCGACAGCGGGTCGGTAATGCTCAACCGGGTCGCGGCGTACATGCCCTGCAAGCGGGTGGTGGTCTTGCTGTGGCGGCCGGTGCGCGAGGCAATCATGTCGTAGTCGCTGTCCACGCCGTTGTGCCAGTCGGTGAGCGGGAAACCGTTGTTGGCGCGGAACTGGCAGCCCACCGAAGGCGCGCTGACGCGGTCATCGCTGACCATGGTGCAGCTGTATTCCGGCGACCAGGCCACGGTGCGGCTGTCGTTGTAGCCGACCATCGCCTGGTGGGTGCGACCGAACAGCTGGAACGGGCCGGAAAGGTCGATCTGAGCGGACTGCTGGGTGGTGTCGCTGGAGCTGTGCAGGCCGTTGAGCACCGCGCCGCTGCCATCCTGGTCCCAGTAGCCGCCGTAGCTGCCACGGCCAGCCGAGTTGACCTTGGCCAGGCCACGGTGGTTGAGCACTTCGGCCGTGCTCTGGGCGGCTTTCAGGTCCAGGGTCCAGTCGTTGTCGAAGCGGTGCTCCAGCGAGCCGAAGGCGGTGCGGGTGGTGTACTCGCCAAAGCTCCAGCTCGGCACCACGTTGGTGCTGCGTGGCAAGTCGGTCTTGCTGCCGTCCTTGTACCAGATCGGGATGTTGGCACCCCAGCCGCCACCGACCACCTTGTTGTATTCGTACTGGTAACCGGCGCCAATCGTGGTGGCATCGTCGATATCGAATTCGAAGTTGGCCAGTGCCGCACGCGAGCGTTCGGACTGGTTGTCGCGGAACGAGTTGGCGTCGCCCTGGGTCATCACGAAGCGCGAGCGCAGGCGGCCGTCTTCGGACAGCGGCAGATTGAGGTCGGCGCCCAGGCGGCGTTTGTCCCAGCTGCCATAGGTGGCGTAGGCGCTGCCGCCAAACGTCCGGGTCGGTGCCTTGCGGATCAGGTTGACGGTGGCCGACGGGTCGCCTGTGCCACCGAGCAGGCCGTTGGCACCGCGGACGATGTCGATCCGCTCGTACAGGTCCATGTTCAGCGCGTTGCCGCCGCCGCTGAAGTCGGAGCCACCCTGGAACTGCAGGCCGTCGACCTTCCAGTTGCTGATCGAGTAGCCACGGGCTCGAAAGTCGGTACGCCCACCGACTTCGGACTTGGTCGTGCTCACGCCTGGTGTGGTGTCCAAAGCCTGCTCGATGGAGTGCACATCGCGGTCGTCCATCTGCTGGCGAGTGATGGTGGTCACCGACTGCGGCGTCTGCCGTGGGGTCAGCTTCAGCCCGGTGGAGCTGCGGGTGTTTTCCACCGTGTAGCCGAGCTGCCCGGTCTCATCTGCGGACACAAGTGCACTGTCCTCGATCTGCGTGGCATCCAGCTCCAGTGGCTGGCTTTCGGCAGCCAAGGCGCTGCCACTGATGGCGACGGCAACAAAGAAGGCAAGCGGGTGCAGGCGGCTACCGCCCCGGACAGCTGGAGTGAAGTCGTTCATGGCGCTCTTGTGATTCATTTGGGAAGGTTTCGTATTCGCAGATGATTTTTTGTTACGATTCTAGGGATCCGCCCTTTGGGCTCCATACCCGGCTTGTACGGGGATGTAATTGAACGTAACGAGCGCTGCCGGCCCTCCCCGAACAGGTGTTTTCCCGATGAGCACAACCTTGCTGGTTGTCGACGATGACGACGAAATCCGCGAACTTCTTTGCGATTACCTCACCGATGCCGGCTATACCGTACTGGCGGCAGCAGACGGTGATGGCATGCGCGAGCAACTGGCCGCGAGCAAGGTCGACCTGGTGGTGCTCGACCTGATGCTGCCAGGCGAGGACGGCTTGAGCCTGTGCCGGCAGTTGCAGGCGACGCCGGGCCTGGCGGTGATCATGCTGTCGGCCAAGGGCAGCACGCTGGACCGCATCATCGGCCTGGAAGTGGGTGCCGACGACTACCTGGCCAAGCCATTCGAACCGCGCGAGCTGATCGCCCGCATCAAGGCGGTGCTGCGCCGCCCGCAACGCCTGGATACTCCAGCCGAAGAGCCAGCGGCCGAAGCCCAGCGTTTCGCAGGCTTCAGCCTCGACCACGTCAAGCGCCTGCTGACCCGCCCCGACGGCGAAACCCTCACCCTGCCCCGCTCCGATTACCGGGTGCTGCGTGAACTGCTGGAGGCCAACAATCGGGTGGTCTCGCGTGATCAGCTGACACGCAGTGCGTTTGGCCGCGACCACCACCCCGACGATCGCTCGGTGGACATGTGTATCAGCCGCCTGCGCCAGCAACTGCGCCGTGCACCGGCCGGCGATATCCAGATCCTGACCATCCGCAACGAAGGCTATCTGCTGAGCATCGCCCGTGCCGAGGCCGACAGCTGACATGCGTTGGCTCCGTCGCCTGTGGCCACGCACGCTGTTTGGCCAGCTGTTGCTGATCATGGTCAGCGGCACGCTGGTGATCCAGTTGATGTCGAGCAGCATCTGGTTCGATGTGCGTTTCGCCCAGGTGCTCGAGGCACCGATCCGGCTCATGGCCGCACGCAGTGCTCCACTGATTGCCCAGGCCAATTGCCACACGCAAGACCTGCAGGTGCCCGCGCACTACCAGTTGCGTTGCGCCGAGAACGAACCTGTGCAGCAGGAGGATCAGCGGCGCGGGCGCCGGCGCGTCGAACTGTTGCTGCAACAGGCGCTCAAGTACGAACTGGGCCATGCCCAGGCAGTGCGCCTGCTGAAGGTGCAACTGACCGATGAGCTGGGTCAGCCGATCGTCTGGCGCAGCCTGTTCGGCCTGCGCACCGCCCAGGCGCATATCCAGTTCGCTGTGCCGTTGCCCGATGGCCATTGGTTGAGCATCGACGGGCAGGAGCTGCAGGGCTGGAGCGGCGAGTCGGCGTGGGTGCTGATCAGCGACTACCTGCTGCGGGTCTATGCGCTGCGGATCGTCGCCGTGCTGCTGGTCTGCCTGATCGCGGTGCGCCTGTGCCTGCGCCCGTTGCGGCGCCTGGCCGATGCCGCGCGCGGGCTGGGCAGCAACCTCGAACAGCCTGCGCTGGCCCTGGACGGCCCCGAGGAAGTACGCCAGGCCGCGCTGGCCTTCAACGCCATGCAGCAACGGCTGATCGCCATGGTCAACGACAAGGCCTACTTCCTGGCCGCCGTGTCCCACGACCTGCGCACCCCGTTGACCCGCATGCGCCTGCGCCTGGAGCGGCTGTCGGATGACGAGCAGCGCGAACGCCTGCGGCAGAACATCACCCAGATGGACAACATGATCGGCCAGGTGCTGGATTACCTGCGCGCTGGCGAGCAGCAAAACCTTCAGCAGGTCGACCTCGACCGCCTGGTGGCGCGGCTGTGCGCGGACCTTGCCAGCAGCGCGGAACCACTGCCTGTACATGGCAAGGCTGGTAGCCTGCGGGTCGATGCCCTGTTGTTACAACGCTGCCTGCAGAATCTGGTGGTCAATGCCCTGCGTTACGCCAGGCAGGTTTCGGTGACGCTGGAAACCGCCATCACTGGCGTTTACATCCACATCGACGACCGCGGCCCCGGCATTGCGCCCGGCCTGCTAACCACCATCACCGATCCGTTCGTGCGTGGCGAAGGGTCACGCAACCAGGCATCCGGGGGCTATGGGCTGGGGCTGAGTATCGCCCAGCGTATCGCCAGCAGCCATGGCGGCGAATTGCTGCTGCGCAATCGCGAAGGCGGCGGTTTGCGCGTCAGTGTCTTGCTGCCCAGGTGATCCAGCCCCTCACATTCAGGTAATAGTCTTTTACCAAAACCCCAGGTTTTCCCGACCTGGGGTTTGCCTATCCTAGGCCGCGTCATCCAGCCTGCGATGGACCCATGAAAGATTCGCTCCCCAGCCGTTATGCCTGCCTGGCCCTGTGCCTGGTATTCACTTTCGCCAGTATCCCGTTTCTTGCCCAGCACAGTTGGCTCTGGCCGCTGACGGTGGTCACAGCCCTGCTCAGCCTGGTCGGCCTCAACGACCTGCGCCAGAGCCACCATGCGGTGCGGCGCAACTACCCGATCCTGGGCAACATCCGCTACCTGATCGAGACCATCCGCCCCGAGATCCGCCAGTACCTGATCGAGGGTGACGACGACAAGCTGCCGTTCTCCCGTTCGCAGCGTTCGCTGGTGTACGCCCGGGCCAAGAACGAGAGCGCCGAGAAAGCCTTCGGCACGCTCAACGACGCCTACAAGCCCGGCTTCGAGTTCATCAGCCACTCGATGCTGCCGGTCGCCACACCCGACCCGGCGTCGTTCCGCATTTCCATTGGCGGGCCGCAATGTCGCCTGCCCTACTCCGCCTCGATCTTCAACATCTCGGCCATGAGCTTCGGCGCGCTCAGCGCCAATGCAATTGCCGCGCTCAACCAGGGCGCACGCCTTGGCCGCTTTGCCCATGACACCGGCGAAGGCAGCATCAGCCCTTACCACCGCGAGCATGGCGGCGACCTGATCTGGGAAATCGGCAGCGGCTACTTCGGTTGCCGCACCGAAGACGGTCGTTTCGACGCGCAACGCTTCGCCGAGCAGGCGCGCAGCCCGCAGGTGAAGATGATCGAAATCAAGCTCAGCCAGGGCGCCAAGCCCGGCCACGGCGGGATTCTACCGGCCCACAAGGTCAGCCCGGAAATCGCCGCCACCCGGGGTGTGCGCGTGGGCGAAGACTGCATCTCTCCCGCCGCGCACAGCGCATTCCGCACCCCAGTGGAGCTGCTGCACTTCGTCGCCAGCCTGCGCGAGCTGTCGGGCGGCAAACCGGTGGGGTTCAAGTTCTGCCTGGGCCACCCATGGGAGTTCATGGGCATCGCCAAAGCCATGCTGGTCACCGGCATCACCCCGGACTTCATCGTCGTCGACGGCAAGGAAGGCGGTACCGGCGCTGCGCCCCGGGAGTTCAGCGACAACATGGGCGTGCCGATGCGTGAAGGCCTGATGTTCGTGCACAACACCCTGGTCGGCCTGAACCTGCGTTCGAGCATCCGCATCGGCGCGGCGGGCAAGATCGTCAGTGCCTTCGATATTGCCAGCGTGCTGGCCATCGGTGCCGACTGGGTCAACTCCGCTCGCGGCTTCATGTTCGCCATCGGCTGCATCCAGTCGCAGAGTTGCCACACCAACAAGTGCCCGACCGGCGTTGCTACGCAAGACCCATTGCGTCAGCGTGCGCTGGTGGTGCCCGACAAGGCCGAGCGGGTGGCCAGCTTCCATCGCAACACGCTGCATGCTCTGGCCGAAATGCTCGCTGCCGCAGGCCTGGAGCACCCGTCGGAACTCAAGCCCAAGCACCTGGCGCGGCGTATCAGCACCAGCGAGATCAGCTTGTTTTCCGACCTGCATCAGTTCCTCAAACCCGGCGAATTGCTCAGCGGCTCGATCGAAAGCGAGTTCTATGCGCGGATGTGGCGGATGGCGCGCAGTGACAGCTTTGCGCCGGAGACGGGGGATGTTGCGGTGGCACCGGCAGTCGCCAGCGTGCGCCGCAAAGAAACAGCCCCGGCATAGGCCGGGGCTGCTCGAGACGCTCGGTCAGGATCAGAAGATGCTGATCGGGTACTCGACGAATACGCGGACTTCGTTGCCGTCGTCGTTGTAGCCGTTCTGCTGTACCGCGTTGTTGGTACGCAGCCAGGATCCACGCAACTTGACCGACAGGTCCTTGGCCGGGCCGTCCTGAACGACGTAGCGCAGCTGGTTGAAGATTTCGCGCTCTTTACCTTCGCCGAACCCGTGGGTGTTGATGTTGTCACCCGCCACGTAGGCGATCTTGTAGGTCAGGCCCGGCATGCCGAAGGCGCCGAAGTCCAGGCCGTAGGCGAGCTGCCAGGAGCGCTCGTCTTCGGCGTTGAAGTCGGACCAGTAGGAGTTGGCCAGGTAGATGGTCGAACCACCGTCACCCACGCCGCCACGGTCCTGGTACCAGCCGTAGTTGTAGCCGGTGCTGCCGGTGCTGCGCTGGTGCGCCAGGGTCACCGAGTGCGGGCCGAAGGCGTAGGTGGCCGCCAGGCTCCAGATGGTGTTTTCGTCACCGGTCAGCTCGGCTTTCTGGACGTACTTGCTGTTGATGTCCGACTTGTAGCCGTTGAAGTCCAGGGTCAGGGACTGGTCTGCCGCGATCGGGAAGACGTAGTTCATGCCCAGGTAGTGCTTCTTCATCACGTCTTCAATGTTCGACGTGTAGGCAGAGGCAGTGAAGTTGTCGGTGAACTTGTAGCTACCACCGAACACATCGATCGACTTCAGGTGGCCGCTGTCGCGACCTTCGGCGCTCTTGCGCGCTTCTTCGGTGAAGTGACCGGCGTTCAGCTCCAGGCCTTCGATCTCCTTGGAGGTGATGAAGGTACCGGTGTAGCTCTCGGGCAGCAGGCGGCTGTCGTCGTACTGCAGTACCGGCAGCTCAGGCATCATGTCACCGTACTTGAGCACGGTGTTGGAGACGCGGAACTTGATGGCTGCGCCACCGCGAGCCAGGTTGTGCGGCGAGTTCTTCGGGTCGTTGTCGCTGGCCTTGAAGAAGTCGATGCCGGCAGCGCCGTTGCGGCCTTTGCCGCCATCCAGGCGCATTGCATACAGGCCGAAGGCGTCAACGCCCACGCCGACGGTGCCCTGGGTGAAACCGGAGGAGAATTTGCCGATGAACGCCTGGCCCCATTCGCTCTGGTCGTTCTTGCCGTGCTTCTTGTCGCGGTTGATGAACGCGTTGCGCAGCAGAACGTTGGCGTGGCTGTCTTCGACGAAGCCCTTGCTGTCGGCCTGATCGTTGGCCTGGGCCTGGGTCGCGGCGATCATCGCCAGGGCGACCAGGCTGATCCTGGTTTTCAACATGTTGTTTTCCTTATTTCTAAATCAAAAACGCTTTGCACCATTACGCCAGGAACCAACGCCCCTTCGTAGGTTCGACGCTGTGCGGATCCGAACTGAAAAGCCCGCCGACAGTGGTGTGGCGGGCTTTAAGCAGCAGCATGGCCAGTCGTGGCCAGCAAGCGTTGGCCGAATCCTAGCTGCCCGCGATTACAAATGTCAAAAAGTCGTGAATTGCAGGTTGATATAACCAATTTCACTGCTATGACTGGTGCATTTTCATGCCACTTGAGGCAATCGGCAGTCATTTTGACTTCAAGCGGGCTTTTCTGGATCAAACCGTGGAAAAGCAGAGTTTACAAACTGATACATATGTAAAGACAAGGCTTTACAAATACCTGAGCAGCAGTAAATAACAAGCATTACCATTCGCGCCTGTTTTTCATTTACCCCTGCCCGGATGTTCCGATGCCCGTCCCCAATCGCCTGCCCTTCCTTGGCCTTGGCCTGTCACTGTTGATCAGTCCCAGCCTGGCCAGCGCCACCAGCACCACACTTCCCGAACTCTCGGTGACTGCCGAGAGCGAGCGCGAAAAAGACAACCCACAGGTCAAGGAGGTCAGCACCGCGACGCGTACATCGACGCCGGTGCGCTATGTGCCGCAAGCCATCGACACGGTGAAGACCTCCAACGTCATGGATTACGGCAGCAATACGCTGGGCAAGGCGCTGGAGGGCATTCCCAACGTCAGCAGCGGTGCCGATACGCGTTTCGACAGCATCCGTATTCGTGGCTTCGAGGCCAGCAACGACTTCTATCTGGACGGCATCCGCGACGACAGCCAGTACATTCGCGACCTGCATAACATCGAACGGGTCGAAGTCCTCAAAGGGCCTGCTGCCGTGCTTTATGGCCGTGGCAGCCAGGGTGGCATCGTCAACCGGGTGAGCAAGGCGCCAGAGCATGGGCGGCGCTCGTCAATCGAAGCCCAGGGCGGCAGTGAAGACCTGCGCAGCCTGTATGCGGACCTCAGTGCCGACCCCAGCGACACCATCAGCCTGCGCCTGAACATGGGCAACCAGGACAACAACAGTTTCCGCGATGGCATCGACGGCAGCCGGCAACTGTTCGCGCCGTCGATGAGCTGGCAGCTTTCCCCCGACCTCAACTGGCTGGTGCAGTACGAATACAGCCGCTACAACCGCACGCCTGACCGTGGCATTCCCGGTGTCGACGGGCGCCCGGCGGATGTCGGCCGCAGCACCACCTATGGCGACACCCAGCGCGACTACATCGATGACCGCGCGCAGTCGCTGCGCTCGCGCCTGAACTACCAGCTCAACGAAACCTGGCAATTGCGCCACACCCTCGGCCTGTTCAAGCTCGACAGCGACTTCGACAACACCTACCTGACCGGCTACAACGCCAGCAACCAGACGGTCACCCGCCAGCGTTGGCAACAAGACCTGACCACCCGCAATCTGTTCAACAACCTGGAAGCCGAAGGTGATTTCGCCACCCTCGGCCTTGAGCACAAGCTGTTGGTCGGGCTGGAGTTCGGCAATCAGCGCCGTGACCCGACGCTGTACACCGCCGCGCCGGTATCGGCCGGGGGCAGCCCGGTCCCCCCTTTGAATGTCTACAACCCCGACCGCAGCCTGCAGCACAATGGCCGCATGGTGGTGTCGAGCGACAACCACACCGTGGTCGACAGCCGCGGGCTCTACCTGCAGGACCAGATCCGCCTGAATGACCAATGGCAATTGCTGGCCGGGGTGCGTTTCGACCAGTTCGAGGTAGAGACCACCAACAAGGTCCGCAACCTGTCCGAGAAACAGGACAGCAACACCACCAGTCCGCGCCTGGGCGTGGTCTACACCCCCTGGCGCGACCACTCCTTCTATGCATCGTGGAGCAAGACATTCTCGCCCGTGGGCGGCGGCTTGATCGGCATTACCCCAGGCGCGCCGGGCAACACCAACGACACCAGCCCGGAGCTGACCCGGCAGAAAGAGATCGGGGTGAAGAGCGACTGGCTGGACGAACGCCTGAGCACCACCTTGGCCATCTATGAACTGGAACTCTACAACCGCCGCACCCGCGACCCGAACAACCCGGAGATCACCCTGCTCAGCGGGCTGCAACGCTCACGCGGCATCGAGCTGACTGCTACCGGCAATATCGTCGGCAACTGGTACGTGCGTGGCGGCATTGGCTTGCAGGATGCCACCATCGTCAAGGACAACAATGGCCTGGAAGGCAACCGCATCAACGATGTGGCCAAACGCAACGGCAGCCTGTTCGTGACCTGGAAACCCGAACTGGGCTGGTATGCCGAGACTGGGCTGACGCTGGTTGGCGAGCGCTACGCCGATAACCAGAACACCACGGTATTGCCAGGCTATGGCCGTTGGGATGCGCTGGCGGGGTTCCGCACCCATGACTGGGATGTGCGGGGCGCGCTGAGCAACATCACCGACAAGACCTACTACAGCTCGGCGACCAGCGCCGCGCAGATCCAGGTCGGCGACCCGCGCAGCCTGGTGGTGACCGGTACCTACAGCTTCTGACGCTGGCTGCCTGTACCGGCCTCTTCGCGGCTAAAGCCGCGAAGAGGCCGGTACAGGCTGTCCCTAAACGAAAACGCCACCGCAATTGCGGTGGCGTTTTTCATGGGGCGGGCTCCTGCCCTGGTCAGTGCCAGACCCCCAGCAGCGCATCCAGCTCAGCGTCGCTGATCAGCCCTTGAGGATAGCGGCCGTCAAGCAGACGTCGTGGGTCGGTCGTCCTGACCCGTTTGCCTCCATGGTGTTTCAACCACTGCGCCACAACCCTGAGCGATTGGTGATTGACTGCCGATGGGCGCAAAGCCGTCTCACTTGCTGCGTTCATGTCCACACGTACTCCCTGGGCCCGTGAGCGGCTAATTTACGTCTTGATTGTTACAGAACGGTGTGCCCGGCCTGCCTGGGTAACTCTCTGAAAAACAATACAAAACGTATGCCATCGAGCCTTCCGGATATCGTCGAAGCAAAAAAAAGCCCGTCATCTGACGGGCTTCTTCGCATGGCGGCTATCAGCGCTTGGCCGGTGCCGGCTGCTGCTGGGTCAGGCAGTGGATGTTGCCACCGCCGAGCAGCAGCTCACGGCCCGGGATCATCACCACTTCGTGGTCCGGGAAGACCTTGGCCAGAATCGCTCTGGCCTGGGCATCTGCCGGGTCATTGAAGCTCGGCGCAATGATGCCGCCGTTGACGATCAGGAAGTTCACGTACGAACCGGCCAGACGCACCGACGGGTCGCGCTCCTGGCTACCGGCTACCTGATCAACGCCCGCGCACTCTTCTTCAGTGGCGAACAGCGGGCCCGGGATCGGCATCTTGTGCACCACAAACTCGCGGCCTTTGGCATCACGGGTGTTTTTCAGCACCTCGTAGGCGGCGTGGCAACGGGCGTAGTTGGGGTCGTTGGAATCATCGGTCCAGGCCAGTAACACTTCGCCCGGGCTGACGTAACAGCAGAAGTTGTCGACGTGGCCGTCGGTTTCGTCGTTGTACAGGCCATCGGGCAACCAGACGATGGTTTCCACCGCCAGCTGCTCGCGCAGGATCTCTTCGATCTGCTCGCGGTTCAGGTGCGGGTTGCGGTTGCGGTTGAGCAGGCATTCTTCGGTGGTGATCAGGGTGCCTTCACCATCGACGTGGATCGAACCGCCTTCAAGCACGAAGCCTTCGGTGTGGTAGCGCTGGCAGCGCTCCATTTCCAGCACCTTGGCTGCCAGCTCCTCATCACGGTTCCACGGCGCATACAGGCCACCGTCGAAGCCGCCCCAGGCGTTGAAGCCCCAGTCCACGCCGCGCACTTCACCGTGGTCGTTGATCACGAAGGTCGGGCCGGTGTCGCGCACCCAGGCGTCATCGTTGCTGATTTCCACCACGCGAATGTTCGGCAGGTCGAGCTGACGACGGGCGTTTTCGTACTGAGCAGCGGAAACGGCCACCGTCACCGGCTCGAAGCGGGCGATTGCCTTGGCCAGGGTGACATGGGCCGCCTGCGCTGGCTTGCCGCCCAGGCGCCAGTTGTCCGAACGCTCCGGCCAGACCATCCAGACCTGGCTTTGCGGCGCCCATTCGGCGGGCATGTGGAAACCGTCGGCGCGGGGGGTGGAGTTTAGGGTCTTCATGGGTAACCTCTGCAAAGGCACTGGGCCGATGGTCGATGGATAGCAAGTGAATGTGACATTTCCGACGGTGCATCATGCCCGCCGCAGTTGGCTAATTTATAACCGATACATATCGACTTTAGAAGCCTTATAAACGATTTGAACCCAATAAAAAGTTATTTTTTACCGATATAGATCGACAAACGGTCAACCAGGATCTGTCGGGACTCCACGTTCGATATAATCGCTTGGCGCAGGCTGCATCAGCATGCCAAAAAGCCTCAAGATGAAACCTGTTTCATGTTTCTACTGAGGAAGCCGGGCTTGTGGCCGATAACCCGGTGCGAAGATGAAATCCACAGGTGGGCGCGTGCTGGCTCACCGCCAGCCGATCTAGGCTCAGTTTGCCAAGACGGCGGACGTAGAGCGGACCTTTCAAGGTCGGACCTTCAGCACACTGACCGAAGAATTTCCATGAACATCATAGCGACCGAGATACCCGACGTAGTCATCATCGAACCGAAGGTCTTCGGCGACAGCCGTGGCTTCTTCTTCGAAAGCTTCAATGCCCGCGAATTCAAGAAACAGACCGGGTTCGACGGCCACTTTGTCCAGGACAACCATTCGCGCTCCCAGCGCGGCGTGCTGCGCGGCCTGCATTACCAGATCGACAACCCTCAGGGGAAACTGGTGCGCGTGGTGCAGGGCGAAGTGCTGGACGTGGCCGTGGACATCCGCCGCAGCTCGCCGTACTTCGGTCGCTGGGTAGCCCGCCGCCTTACCGCCACCGACCACCTGCAGTTCTGGATTCCACCCGGGTTCGCCCATGGCTTCCTGGTGCTGAGCGAAACGGCCGACTTCCTGTACAAGACCACCGACTACTACAACCCCGCCGCCGAGCGCTCGATCCGCTGGGACGACCCTGACCTGGGCATTGACTGGGGTGTGGAGTACCCGACCCTGTCAGCCAAGGACCAGGCGGCAGTGCTGCTCAAAGACGCGGACCTGTTCCCATGAGAATTCTCGTCTGTGGCCACCATGGCCAGGTCGCTCAGGCACTGCAGGAGCAGTTGAACGGGCTCGGCGAAGTGCATCTGCTTGGCCGCGACCAATTGAACATGGCCAACCCCGAAGCGCTGCGCGAGCCGCTGCGGCGCCTGGCCCCGCAGCTGATCATCAACGCCGCCGCCCACACCGCGGTGGACCAGGCCGAAACCGAACCGGACCTCGCTTTCGCGATCAACGCAGAAAGCCCACGGATTCTGGCCGAAGAGGCGGTGCGCCTGGGTGCGCCGCTGATCCACTACTCCACCGACTATGTCTTCGATGGCGAAAAGGCCTTGCCCTACACCGAGTTCGACCGCCCCAACCCGCTGGGGGTCTACGGCCGCAGCAAACTGGCCGGGGAGCAAGCCATCAGCGCAGTGGATGGCGAACACCTGATTTTGCGCACCAGCTGGGTCTATTCACTGTACGGGCGCAATTTCCTGCTGACCATGCAACGCCTGCTGCAGGAAAAACCGCAGCTGCGAGTTGTCGACGACCAGATCGGTGCCCCCACCTGGGCCACCACCATCGCCGTCGCCACCCGGGCACTCATCGAGCGCTGGCAAGCCGGGCAGCGCGGCGCCTGGGGCACCTATCACCTGACCGCCCAGGGCGAAACCTCCTGGTTCGGCTTCGCCCAGGCTATTGGCGAACAACTCAAGGCGCACGGCCTGCCTTGCGCCGAACTGCTGCCGATCCCGTCCAGCGAGTACCCGACCCCGGCGCGCCGCCCGGCCAACTCACGCCTGGACTGCTCGCGCCTGGCCCGTGAATGGGACGTCCACCTGCCGCACTGGCAGCAAGCGCTGATCGACTGCCTCAAGTAGCGCATAATTGCGCCAGACCCATCTGGCGCACTTACGCGATGATTGCAAAACCCACGTCCCCTCGCCGTCCCCGCTGGCGCAGCCTGGCCCTGCTGGCCCTGTGCCTGGTGCCACTGCTGTGGCCACTGCACCATCTGGCCGAGCGCTACTACCAGGACGAACTGGCCTCGCAGAACCGCCAGACCCTCGACCTGTACGTCGCCAACCTGCTTGGCACCCTGCACCGCTACGAGACCCTGCCGCAGATCCTCGGCGACCTGCCGGCGCTGCGCGGCGTGCTGGCCGACCCGTTCCGCCTCGAGGCAGTCACCAACGCCAACCGCCTGCTCAAGGACATCGTCCAGCAGACCGGCGCCGAGGTGATGTACCTGATGGACGTCAGCGGCAACACCCTGGCCGCCTCCAACTGGGACAAGCAGGACAGCTTCGTCGGCCGCAATTTCTCCTTCCGCCCTTATTTCATCGAAGCCATGGCCGGCCACCTGGGCCGCTTCTTCGGCCAGGGCACCACCTCGGCCAAGCGCGGCTACTTCTTCGCGGCCGCCGTGCGCGACCGCGAGCGCATCGTTGGTGTGCTGGTGGTCAAGGTCGATCTGGACCATACCGAGACCCTCTGGGGCCGTACCCCCGAGCAACTGCTGCTGACCGACCACAACGGCGTGGTGATCCTCACCTCGCGGCCCGACTGGCGTTTTCGCGCCACCCGCGAGCTGACCGACGCCGAGCGCCAGGCGATCGTCGCCATCCAGCCCTACCCGACCCAGGCCCCGCAACCGCTGGTGCTGAACCAGGACGCCTGGCTCACCCAGACCCGCGACATCAAGGAAACCGGCTGGCAGGTGAGCATCCTCGCCCCGCGCCTGTTGGTCGATCGCTCGGTGCAGACGGTGATGGCCATCGGTGCCGGCGCGCTGCTGGTGCTGATGCTGTTCGCCGGCCTGGTGATGCAGCGGCGGCGCCACTACATCGACCGTATCGACTTCGAGGCCCGTGGCCGGCAGGAGCTGGAATCACGTGTGGCCGAGCGTACCGCCGCCCTCGAAGGCCTCAATACTCGGTTGAAAAGCGCCGTACTGGAGCGTGAAAACGCCCAGCAGGAGCTGGTGCGCGCTCAAGACGAACTGGTGCAGGCCGGCAAGCTGTCGGTGCTCGGCACCATGTCGGCAAGCATCAGCCACGAGCTCAACCAACCCCTGGCGGCGATCCGCAGCTACGCCGAGAACGCCGAAATCCTGCTCGACCACCAGCGCACCGAGGATGCCCGCGGCAACCTCAAGCTGATTGGCGAACTGACCGGGCGCATGGCCTCGATCATCGCCCACTTGCGCGCCTTTGCCCGTCGCGACCGCCACGCCCCGGAAAGCGTGGCCCTGCAACCTGCACTGGATGATGCCCTGGCCCTGCTGGCCAAGCGCCGCCGGGCGATGGCCGTGGAGCTGATCCGCGACCTGCCCGAGGCCACCCTGTGGGTGCAGGCCGGTGAAACCCGCCTGCGCCAAGTGCTCGGCAACCTGCTGGCCAACGCCCTCGACGCCCTGACCGAAAAGGCCAACCCGCGGCGCCTGTGGCTGAGTGCCGAAAAGCACGATGACTGCGTCTACCTGTACATTCGCGACAACGGCCCTGGCTTCAGCCGCCAGGCCCTGGAGCACGCCAAGGAGCCGTTCTTCACCACCAAGACCCGCACCCAGGGCCTGGGCCTGGGCCTGGCCATCTGCGAAAGCCTGATGCGCGCCCTGGGCGGTGAACTGCTGCTGGCCAACCACCCTGAAGGTGGCGCCCTGCTCACCCTGCAACTGCGCGTGGCCGCCCCCGGCGCTACCTTGCCCACTTCGGAGGACCCCTCGGCATGACGACCGAGCCTTACATCGACAGCCAGGCCCAGGTGATCCTGGTCGATGACGACCCGCACCTGCGTCAGGCCCTCAGCCAGACCCTCGACCTGGCCGGGCTCAAGGTGGTCGCCCTGGCTGACGCCCAAGGCCTGGCCGAGCGCATCGAGCCGGACTGGCCGGGCGTGGTGGTCAGCGATATCCGCATGCCTGGCATCGACGGCCTGCAGTTGCTGGAGCAGTTGCACGGCCGCGACAGCGAACTGCCGGTGCTGCTGATTACCGGCCACGGCGATGTGCCGCTGGCGGTGCAAGCCATGCGCGCGGGCGCCTACGACTTCCTCGAAAAACCCTTCGCCAGCGACGCCCTGCTCGACAGCGTGCGCCGCGCCATGGCCCTGCGCCGCTTGGTGCTGGACAACCGCAGCCTGCGCCTGGCCCTGAGCGACCGCCAGCAACTGGCCACCCGCCTGGTCGGCCACTCACCGTCGATGCAGCGTCTGCGCGAGCAGATCGGTGCCCTGGCGGGCACCCGCGCCGATGTGCTGATCCTCGGTGAGACCGGTGCCGGCAAAGAAGTGGTTGCCCGCGCCCTGCACGACCTGTCCAGCCGCCGCGACGGCCCGTTCGTGGCCATCAATGCCGGTGCGCTGGCCGAGTCGGTGGTCGAAAGCGAACTGTTCGGCCACGAGCCGGGCGCCTTTACCGGCGCGCAGAAGCGTCGTATCGGCAAGTTCGAGTTCGCCAATGGCGGCACGCTGTTCCTCGACGAGATCGAGAGCATGAGCCTGGACGTGCAGGTAAAGCTGCTGCGCCTGCTGCAGGAGCGGGTGGTCGAGCGCCTCGGTGGCAACCAGCTGATCCCGCTGGATATCCGCATCATCGCGGCCACCAAGGAAGACCTGCGCACCTCTGCCGACCAGGGGCGCTTCCGTGCCGACCTCTACTACCGCCTGAACGTGGCGCCGCTGCGCATTCCACCTTTGCGCGAACGTGGTGACGACATTCTGGTGCTGTTCCAGCACTTCGCCGATGCCGCCAGCCAGCGCCATGGCCTGGCACCCCACAGCCTGCAACCGGCCCAACGGGCCATGCTGCTGCGCCATGACTGGCCAGGCAACGTGCGCGAACTGCAGAACGCTGCCGAACGTTTTGCCCTGGGCCTGGAGCTGGCCCTCGATGGCCAGGCACCGCCTGCTGCGCCGACCGCGACGCCGATTTTGCTGGGCAACCTCAGCGAGCAGGTCGAGCAGTTCGAACGCTCGCTGATCGCCGCCGAACTGGCCCAGCCCCACAGTTCCATGCGCAGCCTCGCCGAAGCCCTGGGCATTCCGCGCAAAACCCTGCACGACAAGCTGCGCAAGCACGGCCTGCATTTCGAAGGCGGCAGCAGCGGCAACGACGACCACGAGGAAAACCGCCCATGAGCGCCGATAGCCAATACCTGCAGTCCGTACTGCACGGCGACATCCCACTGACCCGTGAGATGGGCCTGGAAGTCATCGATTGGCAAGCCCAGACCCTGCGCCTGCAACTGCCGCTGGCGGCCAACGTCAACCACAAGAGCACCATGTTCGGCGGCAGCCTGTACTGTGCCGCAGTGCTGGTGGGATGGGGCTGGCTGCACCTGCGTCTGCGCGAACTGGGTATCGACGACGGGCATATCGTCATCCAGGAAGGCCAGATCAGCTATCCACTGCCGGTAACCGGCGCGGCGGTGGCGCGTTGTGAGGCACCGGACGAAAAGACCTGGGAGCGGTTCCTGACGATGTACCAGCGCCGTGGCCGGGCCCGGCTGACGCTGGCGACCACGGTCAGCAACGCCGGCAGTGATGAGCCCGCCGTGACCTTCAGCGGGCAGTACGTCCTGCACCGCTGACAAGGCTGGCACGATCCCTGTGGGAGCGGCCTTGTGTCGCGAAAGGGGCGCGTAGCGGCCCCAGGTTTTCAGCTTCGCAGCAGAAATTGCCGGGGCCGCCTTGCGGCCCTTTCGCGACGCAAGGCCGCTCCCACAAGGACAGTGATCGGCTCGAAGTCAGATCAGGCTCAGGAACGCCTGGCGCCAGGCAGCCTTGGCAGGCAACGCCAGGAAGAACGGGTTGAGCAGCGATTCACGGGCCGGGTAGCGGAAAGGCTGGCCATCCACTTCGATTACCTCGCCCCCGGCACCTTCCAGCACACCCTGCGCCGCCGCCGTGTCCCACTGCGAAGTCGGCGCCAGGCGCGGGTAGCAGTCGGCGCTGCCTTCGGCCAGCAGGCAGAATTTCAGCGAGCTGCCGATATTGGCCAATTCCAGTTCACCCACGGCAGCACCCAGGCCAGTCAGCAGCGCCTCCTGTTGCGGGCTGGAATGACGACGGCTGGCCACCACGGTGAAGCGGCCACCGGCAGGCGGCGCATTGCGTACCTGCACAGGCTGCGCCTCGGCCGCCGCTTCAGAGCGCCAGGCGCCGAAGCCGCGGCCACCGAAATAGCAGCGCCCGTTGGTCGGCATAGACACCACGCCGAACACCACCTCGCCATTCTCGACCAGCGCGATGTTGACGGTGAATTCCTCACTGCCGGCAATGAACTCCTTGGTGCCGTCAAGCGGGTCAACCAGCCACCAGCGGCTCCAGCCCTGGCGCTCGGCCAGCGGAATATTGCAGTCCTCTTCGGAGAGCACCGGAATCTGCGGCGCCAGCGCCAGCAAGCCATCGGCGATGACCCGATGCGCCGCCAGGTCAGCGGCCGTCACCGGCGAATCGTCGGCCTTGTTGGTCACCGCCACGTCGGCGCGCCAGAACGGCAGGATGGCTTCGCCTGCCAATTGGGCAAGCTTGACCACTTCGTGCATCAGTTGCAGGTCGTTCATGCTTCGAGCAGCCCCCGCTGGATCAACAGGTCACGGGCCAGGTACAGCGCCGCCAACGCCCGCCCTTCAGTGAACTGCGGGTGCATGGCCAGGGCCGAAAGTTCGCGCAGGTTGACCTTGTCGACCCGCATCGGCTCCGGTTCGTCGCCCTCCAGGCGCTCCTCGTAGAGGTCGCTGGCCAGGACCACCTGGATTTTCTGGCTCATGTATCCAGGCGACAGCGACAGCTCGGTCAGGTGCTCCAGCTGGCGAGCACCAAAGCCCGCTTCTTCCTTGAGTTCGCGATCAGCGGCGGCCAGCACGTCCTCACCCGGTTCGATCAGCCCTTTGGGCAGCGACAGCTCATATTCGTCGGTGCCGCCGCAGTATTCCTCCACCAGCACCGCGTGCTCGGCGTCGAGCATGGCCACGATCATCACCGCGCCGTAGCCGTTGCCACGGCCGACCAGGCGTTCATAGGTGCGCTCGGTGCCATTGCTGAAGCGCAGTTGCACGGCCTCGACCCGGAACAGGCGGCTGCTGGCGACGATCTCGCGACTGAGGACGGTGGGTTTCTGGCGCATGGGGCAGCTCCTTGGCGTGAACGGGTTACTATACCGTGGCTTGCCGACTGATCGAGAGTTTCCCATGCCTGTTCTTCCCTGGTCTGCCATTGATACCGTCCTGTTGGACATGGACGGCACCCTGCTCGACCTGCACTACGACAACCGCTTCTGGCTCGACCACCTGCCCCAGCGCTACGCCGAGCTGCATGGGGTCAGCCGGGCCATGGCGGAAATGGAGCTGCAGCCACTGTTCGAGCGCAACGCTGGCACCCTCAACTGGTACTGCCTGGACTTCTGGAGCCGCGAGCTGAACCTGCCGATTCGCGAACTCAAGCGCGAAATCGCCGACCTGATCGCCCTGCGGCCCGATGCCGACACGTTCCTGGCGGCGATCCGCAAGGCCGGCAAGCGCGTGGTGATGATCACCAATGCCCACCGCGATTCGCTATCGCTGAAGCTGGAGCGGGTGGAACTGGCGCCGTACTTCGAGCGGTTGATCAGCTCGCACGATTACGGCTACCCGAAGGAAAACCCGCAGTTCTGGGACGCCTTGAAGGCAGATATCGGTTTTGACCCGCAGCGCAGCCTGTTCATCGATGACACCCTGGCCATCCTGCGCGGTGCGCGGCGCTTTGGTGTGGGGCATCTGCTGGCGGTGCGCCAGCCGGATAGCAAGGCGCAGCCGCGCGATACCGAGGAGTTCGCGGCGGTCGAGGACTACCGGGCGTTGCTGGTAGGCCTGTGAGGGCCTTTTCGCGGGCACGCCCGCTCCCACAGAGGATCGCAATCTTCTGTGGGAGCGGGCGTGCCCGCGAAGCTGCCATGCAGATCAGTCAGGAATACGCAGCACCTGCCCCGGATAGATCTTGTCCGGATGCTTGAGCATCGGCTTGTTGGCCTCGAATATCTTGTTGTAATCGGCCTTGCCATACGCGACCACAGCAATCGCTGACAGCGTGTCGCCCTTTTTCACGGTGACGAACCTTGCCGCCGCCACGACCGGCCCGGTCACGGTGATCTGGTCATCAACGCCGGCCACCCCTTCGATGTTGCCAGCAGCAAGAATGATCTTCTCTTTCTCCTCCTGGCTGGCCACCTCGCCCTTGAGAATGACCTTGTCACCCTCTACAGTGGCCGAGATGTTCGGGTTGCCCAGGCCGACACTTTCCACGTGTTTCTTCAGCTGCTCCTCGGCATTGGCATTGCCTGGAGTCAGCAGGTCGATCAACTTCTCGCCGGCTTCCTTCACGAAACTGAACAGGCTCATGACGCGCTCCTTGTTGACGTAAACCTCGGAGCCAGGAGTCTAGGCCAGGATTGCCCTGCCCGCCCCTCTGCGACCAATCGACGCGGTCTATCAAGGCATAGACCCTAGCGATTAGACGCGACCGGCCCACAAGCCTAGGCTTGGTGCTATCAAACAGCCGCCGGTAGTCAGCCTCCCGATGCAAAGCAAACCTCCGGTCTGCGCGGCCTCCATGCCTCTGGCCTTGCCCGCCGCCAGCAACACCTACGACTACGTCCAGCTCAGCGATGGCGAACGCGCCTGTACGCCATTGGCCGAAGAAGTCGCCCTGGCCATTGCCTACAACGGCCTGAACCAGGCGGTGATGCTGGTCAGCCCCACCGACCTCGAAGACTTCGCGGTCGGTTTCAGCGTTGGCAGCGGCATCGTCGAAGGCACTGCGGAAATCTATGACCTGAAGCTTTCCGGCAGCGGCTCGGCGATGTATGCCGACCTGGAGATTTCCAGCCGAGCGTTCTGGAACCTGAAGAACCAGCGCCGTCAGCTGGCCGGTACCAGCGGCTGCGGCCTGTGCGGGGTGGAAGCGCTGGAACAGGCGCTGCCGGAACTGGCCGCACTGCCTGGCGCACCGTTGCCGCCAGCGCAGTGGCTGGCGGGCCTGCGCGATCGCATCGATGCGTTCACCCCGCTGGGCCAGCACTGCGGTGCTGTGCACGCCGCGCTGTTCATGAACGCCCAGGGCGAACTGCTGATGGGCCGCGAAGACATCGGCCGGCACAACGCCCTCGACAAACTGATCGGCGCCCTGCTGCGCCAAGGCATCGGCACCGAGGGCGGCCTGGCCATCGTCACCAGCCGCTGCAGCCTGGAGCTGATCCAGAAAGTGCTGCGCGCCGGCATCCAGACCCTGGTCAGCCTTTCGGCACCCACTGGCCTTGCCCTGCAATGGGCGCGCAAGCACAACCTCAACCTCATTCATCTGCCCAAACACAGTGCACCGCGGGTCTACAGCCCAGCGGCGGAGTCGTAACAGTCGTGACCTCGTACCAGCAACTCCCGGACAACGCCCCTGCCTCCACCCCTCGCTACCAGCCCTACCACGGCCCCGCCGGTGGTTGGGGCGCGCTGCGCAGCGTGGCCAAGGCCTGGGTCGGCAGCGACAACGCGCTGAAGAACATCCGCGCCCTGCTCAAGACCAACCAGAACGGCGGCTTCGACTGCCCCGGCTGCGCCTGGGGCGATTCGCCCGAAAGCGGCATGGTCAAGTTCTGCGAGAACGGTGCCAAGGCGGTCAACTGGGAGGCCACCAAACGCCGCGTCGATGCAGCGTTCTTCGCCCGCTACAGCGTCAGCGCTCTGCTGCAGCAGAGTGACTACTGGCTCGAGTACCAGGGCCGCCTGACCGAGCCGATGGTCTACGACCCACAGAGCGATCGCTACCAGCCGATCGCCTGGGATGCCGCCTACGCTCTGATCGCCCGTGAACTGAACAAGCTGGCCACGCCCGACCAGGCGGAGTTCTACACCTCTGGCCGGGCCAGCAACGAAGCGGCCTACCTGTATCAGCTGTTCGTGCGCGCCTACGGCACCAACAACTTCCCCGACTGCTCGAACATGTGCCACGAAGCCAGCGGCGTGGCCCTGGGTCAGAGCGTCGGGGTCGGCAAGGGCACGGTCACCTATGACGACTTCGAGCACGCCGATGCGATCTTCGTCTGGGGCCAGAACCCGGGCACCAACCACCCACGCATGCTCGACCCGTTGCGCGATGCGGTGAAGCGTGGCGCCCAAGTGGTCTGCGTCAACCCGCTCAAGGAGCGTGGCCTGGAACGCTTCCAGCACCCGCAGAACCCGCTGGAGATGCTGACCAACAGCGACCGCCCGACCAACACCGCCTTCTTCCGGCCCGCGCTGGGCGGCGACATGGCCCTGCTGCGTGGCATGGCCAAGTTCGTCGTGCAGTGGGAACGCGAAGCCCAGGCCAACGGCGAGCCGGCAGTCTTCGACCATGTGTTCATCGCCGAGCACGGCCATGGCGTGGAGGAATACCTGGCAGCGGTGGACGCCACCTCCTGGGAGCACATCCAGGCGCAATCCGGCCTGACGCTGGCCGACATCGAGCTGGCTGCGCGCATGTATTGCCGTGGCAAGCGGGTGATCATGTGCTGGGCGATGGGTATCACTCAGCACCGCCACTCGGTGCCGACGATCCAGGAAATCGTCAACCTGCAGATGCTGCGCGGCAACATTGGCGTGCCGGGCGCCGGCCTGTGCCCGGTGCGTGGCCATAGCAACGTGCAGGGCGACCGCACCATGGGCATCAACGAGCGCCCACCGGTGGCCCTGCTCGATGCCATCGAAAAGCGCTTCAACTTCCGGGTGCCACGGCACAACGGCCACAACACCGTCGAGGCGATCCACGCCATGCTCGATGGCCGTTCGAAAGTGTTCATCGGCCTTGGCGGCAACTTCGCCCAGGCCACCCCGGACACCGAACGCACCGCGCAGGCCCTGCGCAACTGCGAGCTCACCGTGCACATCAGCACCAAGCTCAACCGCAGCCATCTGATCCACGGCAAGCAAGCGTTGATCCTGCCATGCCTGGGCCGCACCGACATCGACCTGCAGGCCGACGGGCCGCAGGCCGTCACCGTGGAAGACTCGTTCAGCATGGTCCATGCCTCCAATGGCCAGCTCAAGCCGCTGTCGTCCCAGATGCGCTCGGAGCCTGCCGTGGTCGCCGGTATCGCGGCTGCCACCCTGGGCAAGCACCCAGTGGACTGGCACTGGCTGGTGGCCGATTACGCACGCATCCGCAACCTGATCGGCGACACCATTGCCGGCTTTGCCGACTTCAACCAGCGCCTGGCCCACCCCGGCGGTTTCTACCTGGGCAACAGCGCTGGCAGCCGTCAGTGGAAGACCACCACGGGCCGCGCCAACTTCAAGGCCAACCTGCTGCCCGACACCCTGATCGACGAACGCGTTCGGGCCAGCGGCCAGTTGCCAGACCTGATCATGCAATCGATGCGCTCCCACGATCAGTACAACACCACCATCTATGGCCTGGACGACCGCTACCGCGGCGTGCGCGGCCAACGTGACGTGCTGTTCGCCAACGAGGCCGACATCATCCGCCTGGGCTTCCAGCCTGGGCAGAAGGTCGACATCGTCTCGTTGTGGGGTGATGAACACGTGCGCCGTGTGCAGGGCTTCACATTGCTGGCCTTCGACATCCCTGCCGGGCAGGCGGCGGCGTACTATCCGGAAGTGAACCCGCTGATCCCGCTGGAAAGCATCGGCGACGGCAGCCATACGCCGACGTCCAAGTTCGTTGCCATCAAGCTGGAACGCGCCCGGGACGACGGCCGAATCCTGTAAGTAGAAACGCATCGGCAAATACGAAAAAAGCCCTGAACCGCGAGGTCCAGGGCTTTGTCACAATAAGCTCAGACAAGCGAAAAACGATAAAGTTTCATAGCAAATACAGCAACTTAGAGAATTGTGTACAACTCGTGTTACTCGTCGGATTTTCGTTGCCAGCCGCCCGCCTTCGCTGCAAATTCGCCTCGTCATCCCTATGAGGCTTTCTCGATGAAGAAGTACTCCTCGATTCTGTTGTTGTCTTTCAGCTTGCTCAGCGGCGTTGCCATGGCAGGCGGCACCACCGAGGCCGGCATTGGCGGCGCATTAGGTGGGGTACTGGGCTCTGTCGTGGGCCAGTCCATTGGCGGTAGCACCGGTGGCGCGATTGGCGCCGGCCTGGGTGGCGCCGCAGGCAGTGCCGTAGGCGCCAACAAGCACCAGCGTGGTGAAGCAGCCATCGGCGGTGCCCTGGGCGCTGCGGGCGGTAACGTGGTAGGTCGCTCGATGGGCGGCACCACCGGTAGCTACATCGGTGCGGCCGCAGGCGGCGGCGCTGGTGGCGCGCTGGGTAACTACATGGGCAACAAAGCCGATGAAGACGAACGCCATGACGACCGTCGCTACCGTCGTGACTACGACGACCGTCGCCACTATGACCGTGGCCGCCACTATGGCCACCGCAAGCACCGTCACTGGCGTGACTGATACCTGAGGCCTGGCCTGCGGGCAAAAAGAGCCCTGCCCTCACCGGCAGGGCTTTTTCATGCCTGCGGATTCAGCTGTAGCCCAGCCAGGATCACCCGCAACGCCTCGGGCAAAGGTACCGGCCTGCTGCTGGCGCGCTCAATGAATACCTGCACCACCGTCCCCGCCGCGCACGCATCGGTTTCCCCCGGGCGGTAAAGCGCCAGCCGGTACTCCACGGTACTGCCTGCCAGCCGTGTCACCCCCAGCCCCACCTCCAGCACATCCGGGAAGCCCGGCAAGGCGAAGAAGTCTGCCGCCGAACTCACCACGAACGCTGCCAGTTCACCATCACGCAGGTCCAGGTCGGCCTGTTCGGCGAGGAAGGCCTGGATGGCGGTTTCGAAGAAGCCATGTACGGTGGCACCGGCGATGTGGCCGTTGACGTCGTTGTCCTGGGGGCGGGTGAGGATTGGGTGGAAGTGGGAGAAGGCCGTGCGGCTGGGGGATTCGGTCATCTGGTAGGCCCGTGTCTTGGCAGTGGATGCAGACAGTGAAACAGAAATTCCAGATCTTGGGTGCCTGTAAGGGCCTCTTCGCGGGCAAGCCCGCTCCCACAGGTACCCCGCAAGGTTCGAAACCAACGCTTTCCTGTGGGAGCGGGCTTGCCCGCGAAGAGGCCGGCACAGGCAACAGATAACAAAAAAGCCGCCCAAGGGGGCGGCTTTCTCGTTACGGCTGGGCTCAGCTTACAGCTGTGGGCCAGCAGCCTTGATGGCGTCGGAAACTTCGAACTTCTTGAAGTTTTCGATGAACAGCTTGGCCAGGCCTTGGGCGGCCTCGTCGTAGGCAGCCTTGTCAGCCCAGGTGGCGCGTGGGTTGAGCAGCTCGGTGTCAACGCCCGGAACGGCCTTCGGCACGTCCAGGTTGATGATGTCCAGGTGCTCGGTTTCGGCGCCGACCAGAGCACCGCTCTGGATGGCAGCGATCACGCCACGGGTGGTCGGGATGCTGAAGCGCTTGCCAACGCCGTAGCCACCACCGGTCCAGCCGGTGTTGACCAGGTAGACCTTGGAACCGAAGGCCTTGATGCGTTTGATCAGCAGCTCGGCGTAGACGCCAGCCGGACGCGGGAAGAACGGTGCGCCGAAGCAGGTGGAGAAGGTCGACTTGATGCCGCCGCCCGAACCCATCTCGGTGGAACCAACCAGCGCGGTGTAGCCGGACAGGAAGTGGTAGGCCGCCTGTTCGTTGTTCAGGATCGAAACCGGCGGCAGAACGCCAGTCAGGTCGCAGGTCAGGAAGATGACTGCGTTCGGCTCACCGCCCAGGTTCTTCTCGGAAACCTTGGCGACGTGCTCCAGCGGGTAGGCGGCACGGCTGTTCTGGGTCAGGCTGACATCGGTGTAGTCAGCGTGCTTGGCATCGTTGATGACAACGTTTTCCAGCACTGCGCCATGTTTGATGGCTTTCCAGATGACCGGCTCGTTCTTCTCGGACAAGTCGATGCACTTGGCATAGCAGCCGCCTTCGATGTTGAAGACAACGCCTTCACCCCAACCGTGCTCGTCGTCACCGATCAGGTAACGGCTTTCATCGGCCGACAGGGTGGTCTTGCCAGTGCCGGACAGGCCGAAGAACAGGGTTACGTCGCCGGCTTCGCCGATGTTGGCGGCGCAGTGCATCGGCAGTACGTCGGCAGCCGGCAGCAGGAAGTTCTGCACCGAGAACATGGCTTTCTTCATTTCGCCGGCGTAACGCATGCCAGCGATCAACACCTTCTTCTGGGCGAAGTTGATGATGACGCAGCCATCGGAGTTGGTGCCGTCACGCTCTGGCACGCACTCGAAGTTGGCGACGTTCAGAACCTGCCACTGATCGCGGCCAGCTGGGTTGTACTGCTCCGGGTTGATGAACAGGCAACGGCCGAACAGGTTCTGCCAGGCAGTCTGGGTGGTCATCTTCACCGGCAGGTAGTGCTCGGCAGCGGACCCTACGTGAACGTAGGAAACGAAGTGATCCTGGGCGTTGTTGAACGCCTCGACGCGGTCCCACAGGGCATCGAACTTGTCGGCCGGGAACTTGCGGTTGATCGGGCCCCAGCCAATCTGGTCCTGGGTGGAAGGTTCTTCGACGATGAAACGGTCAGCCGGCGAGCGGCCAGTACGGTGGCCAGTTTCGACTACCAGTGCGCCAGTATCGGCCAGCACGCCTTCACCGCGGGACAGCGCTTCTTTAACCAGCTCATCGACGCTCAGGTCGGTGTACACGGTGTTGTTGGCTTGCGTCATGAGATACCCCATCCGGCCCGAGGCCGAGTGCTCCAAACGTTTTGTAGTTGTCTCGAAAAAACTACTACAGCGAAAAAAGTGGCCGGATTATGCCAGAAACGCCCAAAAAAAGTAGGCCCCTCCTGTCAGAACTGCTCTTTTGCGCAATTCGACAGGAGATTCCCCTGAAATTAAACGTTTCAGTGGCGAGTTTCTGACGCCGCTTCCGTGCCGCCACCGGCAAACAGTTGTGCAACATCACTGGCATCGAAGAAATAGCGCTGGTTACAGAACTGGCAATCGATCTCCACCGTACCACCGCACTCCTCGACCAGCGCCTTGGCATCGTGCTCGCCCAAACTGACCAACGCATTGCCGGAACGTTCGCGCGAGCAGCTGCACTTGAAGCGCAGCGGCTGGATGTCGAACAGGCGCACGGCGTCTTCGTGGTAGAGGCGGTGCAGCAGGGTTTCGTTGTCTTCCGACCACTCTTCGGGCTTGAGCGTCTTGGCCAGAGCAATCACGTGCTGCCAGCTGTCTTCGCGCTCTTCATCGTCCGGCTGGCGATCGCGCGGCAGTTGCTGCAGCAACAGGCCACGGGCCTTGCCGCCTTCGGCGTTGAGCCAGAAACGGGTGTTGAGCTGCTGCGACTGCACGAAGTAATTAGTGAAGCACTCCGACAGGTTGGCACCGTCGAGGTCAACGGTGCCCTGGTAACGCTGGCCTTTGACCGGGTCGATGGTCAGGGTCAGGTGGCCACCTGGCATCAACTGCTCCAGGGTGGCATCGGCCGGGATCTGCTCCGCTTCATAGCGAGCCATTCCGCGGATGTCGCGCTCGCCCGAGCATTCGACCATCAGCAGCGGGATCGGCCCTTCGGACCGCGCCTGCAGAATCAGCAGGCCGTCGAACTTCAGCGCGCCCACCAGCAAGGCGGTGGCGGCCATCAGTTCGCCAAGGAGTGCCTGCACCGGCTGCGGGTACTCATGACGCGCCAGCACCGCCGCGTAGCTGTCATCGAGAGACACCCACTCGCCGCGCACATCGCGCTCGTCGAAGATGAAACGTTGGGTGAAATCGGTATCAGGCAAATCGCTCATAGGTTTTGGCTATCTAAAAATGATGACAAAATGGTTACACGGGATGTCGAACCACTGCGAGATCCCGTGGTAGAGCGCTCACGAGGCGCTCTGATTCCTGTTTGCAATAGAGGTATTCTATGGACAATCGACCACTGTTCCAAGCAAGGTGGTCCTTGGGGCCATTGGCAGCCTGTACGCTGCTTCCCATCGCTCTACTGTGTTTCTGGTTATGGCCTATTGGCCAGATCCTGTGCCTGACTTTCGACGAGTGGCTATTCCATAGCCTCAACACGCCACTGGCCGACCACACGGCCTGGCGCTACATCTGGACCGTCGGCAGCCTGCGCCCCTTCGACATCGTCGTCGGCCTGACCCTTCTGGCCGTGCTGATCCGTGGCAATTGGGTGTTCAAGGCCAGCCAGGTTCGTGAAGCCTTCTTTGGCTTTCTGGTCACGCTGCTCCTATTAGTGGTGATTCGCGCGCTGTTTTCCAAGTGGGTGGATGCAATGGGTTGGCAACATGACAGTCCATCGATGGTGTTCGACCACGTGGTGCACCTCAGCAGCTACTACCCGAACCTGGAAAAAGCCTGGGAGCTGAAGGACCGCTCCAGCAACAGTTTCCCGGGCGATCACGCCTCGGTGCTGCTGATCTGGGCCTTGTTCATGAGCCTGTTCAGCCGCCGCCTGGTGCAGCACCTGGTGATCTGGGGCCTGGCGTTCCTGTTCATGATGCCGCGGCTGGTGGCCGGAGCGCACTGGGGGCAGGACGATTATATCGGCGGCTTGCTGATGGCAGTGCTGGCGTTGGGCTGGAGTTGCCATACCCCGTTGGCGGCCAAGGGCAGTGCCTTGCTGCTGCGCTGGACGGCACCGCTGTTTGCCATTGCCAAGAAGTTACCGTTGGTCGGGCGACTGGCGGTAATCCGCTAGATCGCTGGGGCTGCTTTGCAGCCCTTTCGCGACACAAGGCCGCTCCTACAGGGGTTTGCGCGCACCTGTAGGAGCGGCCTTGTGTCGCGAAAGGGCCGCACAGCGGCCCCGGCTATTCAAAGCCCCCATGCAGCTGGTGAATCTGCCGCCGCTGCTTCTTGTTCGGCCGGCCATCGGTGGTCACCCCCATGGCCCCCGCCTTGCGCATCTCGGCCGCCTGCTCGCGGCGGCGCACACTTTCCTCCGTCTCTTCATACAGCGTCTGCGCTTCCGGCGCCCCACGCCGCACGATCGACAGTGCCTTGACCACCACCGTGCGCTCGTCGAACCCGGTGCGCAACACGAACTCATCGCCCACCCGCGGTTCCTTGCCCGGCTTGCAGCGCTCACCCCGGCAATGCACCTTGCCGCTCTCGATCGCCGCCTTGGCCAGTGCGCGGGTCTTGTAGAACCGCGCCGCCCACAGCCATTTGTCTAGGCGGACCTTGTCGTCGTCCTCGGCTTTTTGTGCCATCTCGTTTCCTCGAATTCTGTCTTTCATCGAACTGTACTACCGTAACTGACGGATGCAAAAAGTCCCCGCCGTGCTTACAGTTCACCACCTTATCCGCAGGGTGTGCTTCGTGAAGAAATTTGACCATCTGACAGTGATCGGCCTGCGTGAGTGGGTCGCCCTGCCCGACCTCGGCGTGGCGGGCCTGCGCGCCAAGATCGACACCGGCGCCAGCACCTCCAGCCTGCATGCCACCGAAGTCGAGCCGTTCGAGCGTGACGGCCAAACCTGGGTACGCTTCACCGCCCACCTCGGCTCGGTGGTGCAACTGCGCCACCGCCGCTGTGAAGCGCCGCTGGTGACCATGAAGACCATCAAGAGCTCCAACGGCCAGGCGCAGACCCGTTACGTGATCCGCACCACGCTGGCCTTGGGCGATGCAGTCTGGCAAGTCGAGTTCACCCTGGCCTGTCGCAAGAACATGCGCTATCGCCTGCTGTTGGGCTCCAAGGCGCTGATACACGGCCAGCTGGTGGTCAACCCCGGCCTGAAATACGTACAAGACAAACCGGCCTATCCGGCCACCCTCTCCCCTGTCACAGGTGCTGCATGAAGATCGCTGTGCTGTCGCGCAATCCGCGTCTGTATTCCACCCGCCGTCTGGTCGAAGCTGGTACCCAGCGGGGCCATGAAATGGTGGTGATCGACACCCTGCGGGCCTACATGAACATCGCCAGCCACAAGCCGCAGATCCACTACCGCGGCAAGCCGCTGGAGGGCTTCGATGCGGTGATCCCGCGCATCGGTGCCTCAGTGACCTTCTACGGCTGCGCGGTGCTGCGCCAGTTCGAAATGATGGGCGTGTACCCGCTCAACGAGTCGGTGGCGATCGCTCGCTCACGTGACAAGCTGCGCTCACTGCAACTGCTGTCGCGTCGCGGTATCGGCCTGCCGATTACCGGTTTCGCCCATTCGCCGGACGACATCCCCGACCTGATCCAGATGGTCAATGGCGCGCCGCTGGTGATCAAGGTGCTGGAAGGCACCCAAGGCATCGGCGTTGTGCTGTGCGAAACCACCAAGGCCGCCGAGTCGGTGATCGAGGCGTTCATGGGGCTGAAGCAGAACATCATGGTTCAGGAGTACATCAAGGAGGCAGGGGGTGCGGATATCCGCTGCTTCGTGGTGGGCGACAAGGTGATTGCCTCGATGAAGCGCCAGGCCAAGCCCGGGGAGTTCCGCTCCAACCTGCACCGCGGCGGGGTGGCCAGCCTGATCAAGATCACCCCCGAAGAGCGCATGACGGCCATTCGTGCCGCCAAGGTGATGGGGCTGAGCGTGGCGGGCGTGGATATCCTGCGCTCGAACCACGGGCCATTGGTGATGGAAGTGAACTCGTCGCCTGGGCTGGAAGGCATCGAAACGACCACCGGCAAGAACGTGGCCGCGATGATCATCGAGCACCTGGAGAAGAATGGCGGACCGAATCAGACCCGCACCAAAGGCAAAGGCTGATTCAAGCCTGCACCGGCCTCTGTGGGAGCGGCTTTAGCCGCGAAGAGGCCGGTGCACCTCACACCGCATTACGCGGCAGCAGCAATCCCAACGGCAAGCGCACTCGCGCCTCGATACCGCCACCGGACCGGTTGCGCAACTCGACATTGCCGCCATGCTGCGCCGCAATCCGCTTGACGATCGCCAAGCCCAACCCGGTCCCCTTGCCCCCACGGGCACGGTCCCCGCGAATGAACGGATTGAAGATGGTTTCCAGCTCCGATTCGTCGATCCCGGTCCCGCGGTCCAGCACGCTTAGCACCACATACGGCGCGCTCTCGTCCCCAGACACATAAGCCGCCACCTCGACGCCCTTGCCTGCGTGATGCAGGGCATTGCCGATCAGGTTGCCGAGCATGCGCTTGAGCGAAACCCTGCGCAGCGGGAACGGCGGAATCGGCTCCAGGCACAGGCGCACTCGTTCTTCCGGTTGGTTATAGGGCGCCACCACTTCGCGCACCAGGTCGGCCAGGTCGACCTCTTCGACCGGCTCGTCCCGCCCATCGCGAATAAAGGCGAGGAACTGGTCGAGAATCGCGTCCATGTCCTCGATGTCGCGGACCATGTCGTCACTCAGTTCGTTGTCGCTGTTCAATAGCGACAGCGACAGCCGAAGGCGTGTCAGCGGTGTACGCAGGTCATGGGAAACCCCTGCCAGCATCAGCTCCCGCTCACGACCGGCCTGTTCGACATCTTCGGCCATCTGGTTGAAGGCGCGATAAACCTCGGTCATCTCGCTGGGCGTGTCGCTGATTGGCAGGCGCACACTGCGCCCCTGGCCTACCTGCCGGGCGGCGAATACCAGGCGCTTCAACGGCTGGTTTAGCTGGCGCACGAAGATCCAAGCCGAGGCGGTGGACAGCAGACCGATGGCCAGGAACCAGCCCAGCACGTTCCAGATTTTCTGCCCACGCAACGGGTGTGGGTACAACGGCACCTTGAGCCAGCCCGGGCCCAGGCTCGGTGCGTTCACCCACAGCGCTGGCGGCGCATGGATGCGCAGGCGTACCTCGGTGTCTTCGCCCAGCTCGGCCTGCATCTGCCGCTGGTAGATCTCGCTGTAAGGCCAGTGCTGCTCACCCTCCGGCACGCCGGAACCGGTAACCCGGATCAGCCCTGCAGCCTCGGCGATCTTGTCGCGGTTTTCTTCATCCGCCGCCCAATAGGCGCGCAGGGTCAGCGCCACACCGTGGCTGTACTGCCGATCGACCAGCACGTCCTCGTTCATCAACAGGTAGACCAGCGTCAGTGCCTTGGAGAACAGGACAACGATCAGCACCAGCCACAGGGTGCGGGCAAAGAAGCTTTGCGGGAACCAGAGCGGCGTTTTCATCGACGACGAGGCATCATTTGCCAGCGTTTCCGTCTGGTACGAACACGTAGCCAACGCCCCAGACCGTCTGGATGTAGCGTGGCTTGGACGGGTCCGGTTCAATCATGCGGCGCAGACGCGAGATCTGTACGTCGATGGAACGCTCAAGCGCATCCCACTCGCGGCCACGGGCCAGGTTCATCAGCTTGTCGCGGGTCAGCGGCTCGCGGGCATGCATCACCAGTGCCTTGAGCACGGCGAACTCGCCGGTGGTGAGCATGTGCACTTCGTCGCCACGCTTGAGTTCGCGGGTAGCCAGCGACAGCTCGTAGTCGCCGAAGGTGACCGACTCGTCCTCGCTGCCCGGGGCACCCGGCACGCTCGGCGCCTGGCGGCGCAGCACGGCCTTGACCCGCGCCATCAGCTCGTCCGGGTTGAACGGCTTGCCCAGGTAGTCGTCAGCGCCCAGCTCAAGGCCCTTGATGCGGCTGAGCTCGTCACCCTTGGCGGTGAGCATGATGATCGGGATCTGGTTGTTCGACTGGCGCAGGCGCTTGCAGGCGGACAGGCCGTCTTCGCCTGGCAGCATCAAATCGAGCACCACCAGGTTGAACACTTCGCGCGCCAGCAGGCGGTCCATCTGTTCGGTGTTGGGCACCGCACGGGCGCGGTAGCCCTTGCTGGTGAAGAAACGTTCCAGCAGGCTGCTGAGCCCCGGATCGTCGTCGACGATGAGAATCTTGTCACCTTCAGCGGTGTTTGCGGTGCCGGTCATGAATAACTCCTCTGATATCGCCGCGCATTATGGCGTAGCCATTGCTGCACGTTGCGTGAGCATTGTTAGCAGATTTTTCCCCGGGCGCCAGTTCCGACTGGCCGGGCGCCATCACCGCAAGCCGTTTGCGATGGGTATAATGCGCGGCTTTCATCCAGCGCCACCGGGCCCAAGGCCCACCGGCGACCCCCGTATTCACAAATGTCAGGTGGTTTACATGGACAGCATCAACAGCCGTATCGCCGAGGAACTGGGCGTACGCCCCCAGCAGGTCGAGGCGGCCGTGGGCCTGTTGGACGAAGGCTCGACCGTGCCCTTCATCGCCCGTTACCGCAAGGAAGTGACCGGTAGCCTCGACGACACTCAGCTGCGCCACCTGGAAGAGCGCCTGCGCTACCTGCGCGAACTCGACGAGCGCCGCGCCAGCATCCTGTCCAGCATCGAGGAACAGGGCAAGCTGACTCCGGAGCTGGCCCGCGAAATCAAGCTGGCCGACACCAAGACCCGCCTCGAAGACCTTTACCTGCCGTACAAGCAGAAGCGCCGCACCAAGGGCCAGATCGCCCTGGAAGCCGGCCTCGGTGAGCTGGCCGACGGCCTGTTCAACGACCCGAACCTGGCCCCGGAAAGCGAAGCCGCGCGCTTCGTCGATGCCGAAAAAGGCGTGGCCGACGTCAAGGCCGCGCTGGAAGGCGCCAAGTACATCCTCATGGAGCGCTTCGCCGAAGACGCCGCCCTGCTCGACAAGCTGCGCAACTTCCTCAAGCAGGAAGCGGTGCTCAGCGCCCGCGTGGTGGCCGGCAAGGAAGAAGAAGGCGCCAAGTTCCGCGACTACTTCGCCCATGACGAACTGCTGCGCACTGCCCCGTCGCACCGTGCCCTGGCGATCTTCCGCGGGCGCAACGAAGGCGTATTGAGCGCCTCGCTCAAGGTCGGCGAAGAGCTGCCTGGCACCCTGCACCCGTGCGAACTGATGATCGGCAACCACGTCGGCATCGAGAACCGCAGCCGCCCGGCCGACAAATGGTTGGGCGAGGTGGTGCGCTGGACCTGGAAGGTCAAGCTCTACACCCACCTGGAAACCGACCTGTTCGGCGAACTGCGCGACAACGCCGAAGGCGAGGCGATCAACGTCTTCGCCCACAACCTGCACGACTTGCTGCTGGCCGCCCCGGCCGGCCCGCGCGCCACCCTGGGCTTCGACCCGGGCCTGCGCACCGGCTGCAAGATCGCCGTGGTCGATGCCACCGGCAAGCTGCTGGACCACACCACGGTCTACCCGCACGCGCCGAAGAACGACTGGGATCGCACCATTTCCATCATGGCCGCCCTGTGCGCCAAGCACTCGGTGGAGCTGATCGCCATCGGCAACGGCACCGCCAGCCGCGAGAGCGACAAGCTGGTGGCCGAGCTGGTCAAGAAGTACCCGGCACTGAAGATCACCAAGATCATGGTCTCCGAGGCAGGCGCTTCGGTGTACTCGGCGTCTGAACTGGCCGCCCGCGAATTCCCGGACCTGGACGTGTCGATCCGTGGCGCCGTGTCGATCGCCCGCCGCCTGCAGGACCCGCTGGCCGAACTGGTGAAGATCGACCCGAAATCCATCGGTGTCGGCCAGTACCAGCACGACGTTTCGCAAATCAAGTTGGCCCGTGGCCTGGACGCCGTGGTCGAAGACTGCGTTAACGCCGTCGGCGTCGACGTGAACACTGCTTCGGTGGCGCTGCTGACCCGAATTTCGGGCCTGAACGCGACCCTGGCGCAGAACATCGTCGCCCACCGCGACGCCAACGGCCCGTTCGCTACCCGTGCAGCGCTGAAAAAGGTCAGCCGCCTCGGTGAGAAGACCTTCGAACAGGCTGCTGGCTTCCTGCGCGTGATGAACGGCGACAACCCGCTCGACGCCTCCGCCGTGCACCCTGAGGCCTACCCGCTGGTGCAGCGCATCGCCGCCGGCACCGACCGCGACATCCGCTCGCTGATCGGCGACAGCGGCTTCCTCAAGCGTCTGGACCCGAAGAAGTTCACCGACGAGACCTTCGGCCTGCCGACCGTCACCGACATCCTCCAGGAACTGGACAAACCCGGCCGTGACCCGCGCCCGGAGTTCAAGACCGCCACCTTCCAGGATGGCGTCGAAGATCTCAAGGACCTGGAACCGGGCATGATCCTCGAAGGCGTGGTGACCAACGTCACCAACTTCGGTGCCTTCGTCGACATCGGCGTGCACCAGGACGGTCTGGTGCACATCTCGGCGCTGTCGGAGAAGTTCGTCAAGGACCCGCGTGAAGCGGTCAAGGCCGGCGACGTGGTCAAGGTCAAGGTCATGGAAGTGGACATCCCGCGCAAGCGTGTCGGCCTGTCCATGCGCATGAGCGACACCCCGGGCGAGAAAGTTGACGGCAACCGTGGCGGCAACCGTGGCAATGGCGGCAATCGCCAGCAGCAGGCGCCGCGCCAGCGTGAAACCGCCACTGCAGCCCCGGCCAACAACGCCATGGCCGCCCTGTTCGCCAACGCCAAGCAGCTGAAGAAGAAGTGATGGACATCCCCAAGGAAGTGGTGCAAAGCGCCTACAGCCAGCTCCTTGGCTGCCGCGTGCAACGCCTGGATACAGGCGTTGCCGAGGTGGCCCTGGCGCTCGAACCGCACCTGCGCAACCGCGGCCAGAAACTCCACGGCGGGGCGATCTTCAGCCTGGTCGATATCGCCATGGGCCTGGCCTGTTCGGCCAGCCACGGTTTCGACCAGCAGAGCGTGACCATCGAATGCAAGATCAACTACATGCGCGCCGTCAGCGACGGTGACGTGCTGTGCACGGCCCGTGTGCTGCACGCCGGGCGCCGTACCCTGGTGGTCGACGCCGACGTAGTTCAAGGCGACAAACTGGTGGCGAAAGCGCAAGGAACCTTCGCGGTTCTCTAGCTCACCAAGGGGTATCTGCGGTATTTTTCGGCAGTGCGCTGGCACTGCCGGAACCGCGTAAACCAGGCGACAACGCCAGTTCCTTTCTTCCTACCCTTGTAGACCGTCTTTGCTACCCCCATATTGGGGCGACTGACGCGTGAAGGAATACATCTTGAGCGACCTCCTCAACCGCCGCCTGAGCCTGCTCGGCGCCAATCTTCCCCTGCTCAAGCAGTGCCTGCACGGTATTGAGCGCGAATGCCTGCGCGTGACCGACGAAGGTCGCCTGGCCCAGACCCCGCACCCCGAGGCACTGGGGTCGGCGCTGACCAACGAGCAGATCACCACCGACTATTCCGAGTCGCTGCTGGAGTTCATCACTCCGGCCCTGGCCGACCCGGCCAAGGTGCTCGAAAGCCTCGAACAGACCCACCGCTTCGTCTACAGCAAGCTTGGCGACGAATACCTGTGGAGCCCGTCGATGCCTTGCACACTGCCGGCCGAGGAGGACATCCCGATCGCCGAGTACGGCACCTCGAACATCGGCAAGCTCAAGCACGTCTACCGCAAGGGCCTGGCCCTGCGTTACGGCCGCACCATGCAGTGCATCGCCGGCATTCATTACAACTTCTCGCTGCCCGAAGCGCTGTGGCCGTTGCTGCGCGATAGCGAAGGCAGCGAGGAAAGCGACCGCGACTTCCAGTCCTCGGCGTACATTGCGCTGATCCGCAACTTCCGCCGCTACAGCTGGCTGCTGATGTACCTGTTCGGCGCCTCGCCAGCCTTGGACAAAGGCTTCCTGCGCGGCCGCCCGCACCAGCTCGAAGAGCTGGACGCCGAAACCCTGTACCTGCCCTACGCCACCAGCCTGCGCATGAGCGACCTGGGCTACCAGAGCAACGCCCAGGCCGGCCTCACGCCCTGCTACAACAACCTCGCCAGCTACACCGACAGCCTGCGCAAGGCGGTGGGCACGCCCTACCCGCCTTATGTCGAGGTCGGTACGCATGTGGATGGCGAATGGGTACAGCTGAACACCAACATCCTGCAGATCGAGAACGAGTACTACTCGAACATCCGCCCGAAACGCGTCACCTATACCGGCGAGCGGCCAATCCAGGCGTTGACCTCACGCGGCGTGCAATACGTCGAAGTGCGCTGCCTGGACATCAACCCGTTCCTGCCGGTGGGCATCGACCTGACCGAAGCACGCTTCCTCGACGCCTTCCTGCTGTTCTGCGCCCTCGAAGAGAGCCCGCAGCTGGACAACGGCGAGTGCGGCCAGTGCACCAGCAACTTCCTTACCGTGGTCAAGGAAGGCCGTCGCCCGGGCCTGGAACTGCAGCGCAACGGCCAGCCTGTCGCCCTGCGCGAATGGGCCAGCGAGCTGATCGGCCGTATCGGCCAGCTGGCCGAGTTGCTCGACCGTGCCCAGGGTGGCGATGAACACGCCAAGGCCTTGGCCACCCAGCAGGCCAAGGTCGATGACGCCTCGCTGACTCCATCGGCCCAGGTATTGGCGCGCATGACCGAGCATGACGAAACCTTCGTGCAGTTCTCCCTGCGCCAGAGCCGCCTGCACGCCGAGACCTTCCGCGAGCAGCCACTGTCGGTCGAGCAGCAACAGGCCTTCGAGACTTTGGCTCGCGAGTCACTGGCCAAGCAGTCCGAGCTGGAACAAGAGGAAGTCGGTGACTTCGACCTGTTCGTCGGCGCCTACCAGGCCAGCATCCTGGCGATCAGCAACTGATGAACCGCACCGCTACCCCTCGCAAGCCTCGCGCCAGCAGCCAGGCCAGGATCGAAGCGATCCTGGCGGCCGCGCGCGAGTTGCTGGCTGGGCAAGGGGTGGCAGCGCTGTCGATTTACAGCGTGGCCGAGCGGGCGCAGATCCCGCCGTCTTCGGTGTATCACTTCTTCGCCAGCGTCCCGGCCTTGCTGGAGGCGCTGACCGCCGATGTGCACCGGGCATTTCGCGAGGCCTTGAGTGCGCCGATCGACAGCAGTGCCTTCGCTACCTGGCATGAGCTGTCGCGGTTGATCGAGCAGCGCATGCTCGACATCTACAACGAGGATGCGGCGGCGCGGCAGTTGATCCTGGCCCAGCATGGGCTCAGTGAAGTGGTGCAGGCCGACCGGCAGCACGACATGGAGCTGGGCGACCTGATGCAAAAGCTGTTCGATCAGCACTTCCACCTGCCGGTAATGCCGACGGATGTGGATGTGTTCGCCCTGGCGATGGAGCTGAGCGACCGGGTGTATGCGCGGTCGGTGCAGTTGCATGAGGCGATCACGCCGCGTATGGCCGAGGAAGGCAAGCGGGTGTTCGAGGCGTATCTGGGGCTTTATCTGCCGCCCTTCCTGGCCAAGCGTCAGGGCTGAAATGATTGGGGCCGCCTTGCGGCCCTTCGCGGGCAAGCCCGCTCCCACAGGGACCGCGCAAACGCTGAATGCTGCGCAGTACCTGTGGGAGCGGGCTTGCCCGCGAAGGGCTGCAAAGCAGCCCCAATATCCAGCAGCACCCTCACAGCTTGGCGATGGACACTTCAGTCGATTTCACAAAGGCAATCACTTCGCTGCCCACCTGCAGCTCCAGCTCTTTCACGGAGCGGGTAGTAATCACTGAAGTGACGATACCGGAGGCGGTCTGCACGTCGATTTCCGACAGTACCGGGCCTTCGAGGATTTCTTTCACGGTGCCTTTGAACTGGTTGCGGACGTTGATGGCTTTGATGGTCATGGCTTGATTCCTTCTCTTTGGCTTCAGTGCGCCCAACGCAGTTGCGTAGGCAAAGGGGCTACAGGGTCCGGCTCGGGCGCAGCGCCCGGTACCGACAGAACACGGTTGAGCACTTCGCTTTCCAGCGCGGCCAGGCGGTGCGAACCTCGCGCCCTTGGCCTTGCCAGGTCTACGGTGAGGTCCAGGCCGACTTCGCCGTCCTCGATCAGGATCACCCGGTCAGCGACGGCCACCGCCTCGTTGACGTCATGGGTGACCAGCAGCACGGTGAAGCCGTGCTGACGCCACAGGCGTTCGATCAGTTGCTGCATCTCAATGCGGGTCAGTGCATCCAGCGCGCCCAGCGGCTCATCCAGCAGCAGCAGGCGAGGTTGGTGGATCAAGGCCCGGGCCAGGGCCACGCGCTGCTTCTGGCCACCGGACAACGCCGCCGGCCATTCATTGGCGCGATCAGCCAGGCCGACCGCCTCCAGGGCGTCCAGTGCCCGCTGGCGCCAGTCCCCCCTGAGGCCCAGGCCGACGTTGTCGATCACCTTCTTCCAGGGCAGCAGACGCGCTTCCTGGAACATCAGCCGCGTTTCCTCGCGGGCCTCGCTCAGCGGTGCAGCACCGGCCAGCAACTGGCCGGCAGTCGGCTGGTCGAGCCCGGCCAGCAGGCGCAGCAAGGTGCTCTTGCCGCAACCGCTGCGGCCGACGATGGCGACGAACTGGCCGGCCGGGATATGCAGGTCGATGCCTTTCAACACTTCCCGCTGGCCGAAGGCCTTGCGCAGGCCGTTGGCGGCCAGCGGGATACCACGCAGCAGGCGTGGCGGCTGTTCCTTGAGCACGGTCATGCGCCCTCCTTCTTCGCCACTTGGTAAGCCGGGTGCCAGCGCAGCCACACCCGTTCCAGGCCGCGGGCGGCGAGGTCGGCGAGCTTGCCGAGCACGGCGTACAGGACGATGGCCAGTACCACCACGTCGGTCTGCAGGAATTCACGGGCGTTCATCGCCAGGTAACCGATGCCGGAGTTGGCCGAAATGGTCTCGGCAACGATCAAGGTCAGCCACATGAAGCCCAAGGCGAAGCGCACGCCGACCAGGATCGAGGGCAGCGCACCGGGCAGGATCACCTGGCGGAACAGGCCGAAACCAGACAGGCCATAGCTGCGCGCCATCTCCACCAGTGCCGGGTCGACATTGCGGATGCCGTGGTAAGTGTTCAGGTAGATCGGGAACAGCGTGCCCAGCGCGACCAGGAAGATCTTCGCCGACTCGTCGATACCGAACCACAGGATCACCAGCGGAATCAGCGCCAGGTGCGGCACGTTGCGGATCATCTGCACCGAGCTGTCGAGCAGGCGTTCGCCCCAGTTCGACAGGCCGGTGATGAAGCCCAGCACCAGGCCGATGCTGCCGCCGATCACGAAGCCCAGCCCGGCCCGCCAGCCACTGATGGCCAGGTGGGTCCAGATTTCACCGCTGCGCACCAGCTCGACACCCGCGCTGACCACCGCGCTCGGCGCCGGCAGGATGCGGGTCGACAGCCAGCCGGCGCTGACCGCCAGCTGCCAGGCTGCCAGCAGCAGCACCGGCAGCGCCCATGGCGCCAGGCGCTGGCTCAGGGTGGTGGAAGTTGCACGACTCATGGCCCGGCCCTCAGCTCTGCGCAACGGACTTGGGCAGGATGTCGTTGGCGACCATTTCGCCGAACGGGCTCACGTAGCCGCCAGCCTTGGCCTGCTCCGGGCGTTGCACGTCCAGATGCGGGAACAGCAGTTCGGCGACCCGGTACGACTCTTCCAGGTGCGGGTAACCGGAGAAGATGAAGGTGTCGATACCCAGCTCGGCGTACTCCTTGACCCGTGCCGCCACGGTCGGGCCATCGCCGACCAGCGCGGTGCCAGCACCGCCACGCACCAGGCCGACTCCGGCCCAGAGGTTGGGGCTGACTTCCAGGTTGTCGCGGTTGCCCTTGTGCAGGGCCGCCATGCGTTGCTGGCCGACCGAGTCGAAACGGGCCAGCGAGGCCTGGGCACGGGCGATGGTGTCGTCGTCCAGGTGCGAGATCAGCTTGTCGGCGGCAGCCCAGGCTTCTTCGTTGGTTTCCCGCACGATCACGTGCAGGCGGATGCCAAAGCGCACTTCACGGCCTTGGGCAGCGGCTTTCTCACGCACCTGGGCGATTTTCTCGGCAACGGCGCTCGGCGGCTCGCCCCAGGTCAGGTACAGCTCGACCTGCTCGGCGGCGAGGTCCTGGGCCGCGTCCGACGAGCCACCGAAATACAACGGTGGGCGCGGTTGCTGAATCGGCGGATAGAGCAGCTTGGCACCCTTCACCTGGATGTGCTTGCCGTCGTAGTCGACGGTTTCGCCTTCCAGCACCTTGCGCCAGATGCGGGTGAACTCGACCGAGGCTTCGTAGCGCTCCTGGTGGTTCAGGTGCAGGCCATCGCCAGCCAGTTCATCCGGGTCGCCCCCGGTCACCAGGTTGAACAGCGCACGGCCGTTGGACAGCCGGTCGAGGGTCGCGGCCTGGCGTGCGGCCACGGTCGGCGAAATGATGCCTGGGCGCAGGGCTACCAGGAACTTCAGGCGCTGGGTCACCGGAATCAGCGACGCCGCCACCAGCCAGGAGTCCTCGCAGGAACGCCCGGTAGGGATCAGCACACCACCGAAACCAAGGCGGTCGGCGGCCTGGGCGATCTGCTGCAGGTAACCGTGATCGACTGCGCGAGCGCCGTCGGAAGTGCCTAGGTACTTGCCGTCACCGTGGGTAGGGAGGAACCAGAAAATGTTAAGGCTCATTGGAGTTGTCTCCTCAAGGGGGGCTCGATCAAGGCGCGCTGGCGACCTTGGCGGGGGGAGTCCAGATCACGTCCTTGATGCTCAGCGGCTTGGGAATCAGCTTGAGCGCCTGAAAGGTGTCGGCGATCTTCTGTTGCGCGGCCACCACTTGCGGGGTGAGCGGCTGAGCACCGTAGCCTTGGCGTTTCACCGAGGTCAGGGTGATGTCGGCGGGCAGGCCGAGCAGTGGCGCGACCTGGTCGGTGACTTCCTGTGGGTTGGCCTGGGACCACTGGCCCACGGCACGCACTTCGTCGATCAGGGTGCTGATCACAGCCGGGTGTTGGGTGGCGTAGTTGCGGGTGGCCAGGTAGAACTGGTGGTTGTCGACCAGATCCTGGCCATCACGCAGGGTACGGGCTTGCAACTGTTGCTCGGCGGCGGCCTGGTACGGGTCCCAGATCACCCAGGCATCGACGCTGCCACGCTCGAAGGCGGCGCGGGCATCGGCAGGTGGCAGGTAGACGGGCTGGATATCGCTGTACTTGAGGCCGGCGTCTTGCAGGGCGCGGACCAGCAGGTAGTGAACGTTGGAGCCTTTGTTGAGGGCGACTTTCTTGCCTTTGAGTTCTTTCACCGACTGGATCGGCGAGCCTTTCGGCACGAGGATGGCTTCGCTGTGCGGCGCCGGTGGCTCGTAGGCCACGTAGAGCAGGTCGGCGCCAGCGGCCTGGGCGAACACGGGCGGGGTCTCGCCGGTGACGCCGAAGTCGATCGAGCCGACGTTCAGCCCTTCGAGCAGCTGCGGGCCGCCGGGGAACTCGGTCCACTGCACTTGTACGCCCTGCTCGGCCAGGCGCTTCTCCAGCGTGCCCTTGGCCTTGAGCAGCACCAGGGTGCCGTATTTCTGGTAACCGATGCGCAGGCTCTCGGCCTGGGCTTGAGTGATGGCGCCGAAGGACACAGCCGCCGCAAACAGGGCGACCAGACCACGACGCAAGAAGACTGTGCGCATGGCGCTCTCCTGTGCGATTGGGGTTCGGGTTGCACCTGCTTGCCTCGTTGGCGGGCGAGTAAGGTGGTGGAGCTTGTTTGCTGTTGAGGTGACATTACCAGTCAGTTTATATATCTAGAAATCATATTTCTTCATTTGTTTATTCCTTTATTGCATTACGTTTTGAAGGCCCTTTCGCGGGCGTGCCCGCGAAGAAGCAAGCACCTTGCAACAGGCATAAAAAAGGGCCGTCGAAACGGCCCGAAAATCCCTGCTATGGCTAAGAGCAATGCAACGAGGTATTCATCAACGGTTGGGTTGCGGGGTCAGCCGCAGATAGGGTTTCACTGCCCGATAACCTTTCGGGAAGCGCTGCCTGATTTCGTCTTCGTCCTTCAGCGAAGGCACGATCACCACCTCGTCACCGTCCTGCCAGTTACCTGGTGTGGCGACCTTGTGGTTGTCGGTGAGCTGCAGCGAGTCGATCACCCGCAGGATTTCGTTGAAGTTGCGCCCGGTACTGGCCGGATAGGTAATGGTCAGGCGCACCTTCTTGTTCGGGTCGATGACGAACAGCGAGCGCACGGTGAGGGTGTCGCTGGCGTTGGGGTGAATCAGGTCGTACAGGTCGGAGACCTTGCGGTCGGCGTCGGCGATGATCGGGAAGTTGACCACGGTGTTCTGGGTCTCGTTGATATCCTCGATCCACTTGTGGTGCGAATCGACCGGATCGACCGACAGGGCGATGGCCTTCACGCCACGCTTGGCGAAATCTTCCTTGAGCTTGGCGGTCAGGCCCAGTTCAGTGGTGCACACCGGCGTGAAGTCCGCCGGGTGGGAGAACAGCACACCCCAGCTGTTGCCCAGCCATTCGTGGAAGCGGATATTGCCTTCACTGGATTCCTGCTCGAAGTCCGGGGCGATGTCGCCGAGTTTGAGGCTCATGGGGTGCGGCTCCTGTGCTGTGTTCTGGCTTATGGGTTCAATGTGCCTGCATTCGCAGAGAAACAAAAAGAATAAATAATGATTTATTTATAACTTTTATGCATACGAAATTGCGGCCACAAAAAAGCCTCGCACTAGGCGAGGCTTTCTGTGTGGCTACGACTTACAGGAAGCTGTAAGTGTAGTTCACGATGAAGCGAGCCTGGTCCTGGTCGGCACTGGCTTCGTTGCTACCACCACGGTAGACGCCCTGGCGCAGGCTGAAGCCCAGGCCTTTGAGGGTGCCTTGCTGAATGGTGTAGTCGATGCGTGCGTCACGCTCCCACTCGTTGTAGGTGCCGTGGCCGCTCTTGTAACGAATGTCGTCACCGCGCAGGTAGGCAACCGAGGCCTTCAGGCCTGGAACGCCCAGCGAGGCGAAGTCATACGAGTACTGACCGAAGTTGGTGTTCTCACCAGCACGGGCAAACTGGTTGATCATGCTGTCGGTGAACAGGTAGAAGCTGGAGCCACCGGCACCTTCAGGACGGTTGTTGCCATCAACCACGTTGCCCTGGTTCAGCCAGACGAAACCGCCGTCATCGCTGACCTGCTGACGACCGAGCAGGAACGCGTGGCCACCGAGGGTGTAGGTGAACATGGCAGACCAGGTCTTGTTGTCGATCTTGCCGGTATTCTTGGCGTAGCCGCCGTTGTTGTTGAAGTTGTAGCCGCCGCCGTGACCGTTGTTGCCGTCGCTGCTGCTGTCAAAGTAGCGCAGGTCGGTCTTGAACGACTGGTCGTCAGCGATCTTGAACACGTGAGTCGCGCCCAGGAAGTGCTGCTTGTAGAAGTCTTCCAGGTTCGAGTAGTAGTACTGCAGGGTCAGGTCTGGAGTGAGCTTGTAGTCCAGGCCACCGAAGCGGAACTTGTTGCTGTCGGCAGTGGCGCCGGCAACGGACAGACCGGTGCGGTTACTCGAAGCACGGCCCATGGCGTGGGTCAGCTGACCGGCGTTGACGGTCAGGTTGTCGATTTCTTTCGACTGGATGGTGCCACCTTCGAAGGTCTGCGGCAGCAGACGACCGTCGTTGGAGACCAGGATCGGCAGGTTTGGCGCCAGGGCGCTACCGAAGTGAACTTCGGTCTTCGAGAAGCGGGCCTTGGCGTTGGCGCCAAAGCGTGCCCACTGGTCTACCGCCGAACCGTCGCTGTCGCTAGGGAAGAAGGTGCCGACGTCAGGGTGCTTGCCACGGCCGCCGTCCAGGTGAATACCCCACAGGGCCTGGGCGTCAACACCGAAGCCTACGGTGCCTGGAGTGAAACCGGAGATGTAGTCGAGCTTGAAGCCCTGACCCGACTCACGGTTGTCGGCACCGCCATCGCGGTTGTCGTTGTTGAAGTACATGGTGCGCGAGCTCAGCGACAGTTTGCTGTCCTCGACGAAACCGGCGGCACCTGCTGCTTGGGCGAAAACCCCCACGGCCACGGCCAGAGCCAGGCTGGACTTGTACATGTTTTGCTCCTCTACGTTCTAATTCTTGTGTATCTCTGGCGGCAGGATCTGTTGCCCCGCTCTACCGTGGATGGGCGATTAGCCCCAAAGCGTGACCATTTAGTCAATCGTTTCTAAACGTTTCTCGACTTTGGTCTAAGACGCCCCCTGCGCTACAGGATAATGACAATCCTATAAATCCAAAATGACCGTTTTATGAATTCGTCAGATTTTTAAGGAATATCGTAGGAACCTTTACTGCAAAAAGTTGTATCGGCGCCGTCAATCATACCTTTAGGTTATTTGCAAACGTTTGCCGACCAGCAACCGGTCACATCCCCTTACGAAGGGAAAAAAGATTAGCAGCGAATCGCCGTTGCGCCAGGTGCCTTTTCCGGCTATGGCCAGCGTTAAAGCGTTTGGCTCCTAAGCTAATTCTAAAAAGTTATTTATTTTCTATTTCTTAGATCATTTAGCCTTCTCGCCATCCAGTACATCGATTGCCTGACGAGAGGTTCACCATGATCCCGCACGCTCCGCTGCGCCTGTTCGCCGCCCTGACCCTCGCCAGCGCCAGCTGGTTGGCCCAGGCCGCCGACCTCACCGTTGCCTACCAGACCACCGTCGACCCGGCCAAGGTGGCCCAGGTCGATGGCAACTACGAAAAAGCCAGCAAGGCCAGCATCGACTGGCGCAAGTTCGATAACGGTGCCGACGTGATCACCGCCGTGGCCAGCGGCGACGTGCAAATCGGCTACCTCGGTTCCAGCCCGCTGGCTGCCGCCGCTACCCGCAAGCTGCCGGTCGAGACCTTCCTCATCGCCACCCAGATCGGTGCCGGCGAGGCCCTGGTCGCCCGCGACAGCATCAAGACCCCGCAGGACCTGGTCGGCAAGAAAGTCGCCGTGCCGTTCGTTTCCACCGGCCACTACAGCCTGCTGGCCGCGCTGAAAAGCTGGAACATCGACCCGTCCAAGGTGCAGATCCTCAACCTCGCACCACCGGCAATCATCGCCGCCTGGAAGCGCGGCGACATTGACGCCACCTACGTCTGGGACCCGGCCTTGGGCGTGGCCAAGGAAAACGGCAAGGTGCTGATCACCTCCGGTGAACTGGCCGAAAAAGGCGCACCGACCTTCGATGCCTGGATCGTGCGCAAGGACTTCGCCGCCAAGCACCCGGACGTGGTCAAGGCCTTCGCCAAGGTCACCCTCGACGCCTACGCCGACTACCGCAAAGACCCGCAAGCCTGGCTGGCCAACCCGGACAACGTCGCCAAGCTGGCCAAGCTGTCCGGCGCCAAGCCGACCGATATCCCGGTGCTGCTGCAGGGCAACGTCTACCCGCTGGCCGCCGACCAGACCAGGGAACTGGGCGCGCCCACCACCCAGGCACTGACCGACACGGCCACCTTCCTCAAACAGCAAGGCAAGGTCGACGCGGTGCTGCCCGACTACTCGCCGTACGTCAGCGCCCAGTACATCCCCAACTAAGACTGCAATCGCACGGAGCCTGCCATGGCCTTGCTCGAACTGGAGCGCATCAGCGCACAGTACCCCGGCGCCACCGCCCCGGTGCTGGCCGACATCAACCTGAGCCTGGGGCCGCGCCAACTGCTGGTGGCCCTGGGGCCATCCGGCAGTGGCAAGACCTCGCTGCTGAACCTGATCGCCGGCTTCGTCGCCCCGAGCGGCGGGCACATCACCCTTGATGGCGTGCCGGTACAGGGCCCGGGGGCCGAGCGTGGCGTGGTGTTCCAGGATGATGCCCTGCTGCCTTGGCAGAACGTGCTGGGCAACGTCGCCTTCGGCCTGGAACTGGCCGGAGTGCCCCGTGCCCAGCGTGAGGCCAAGGCCCGCGAGATGCTGGCCCTGGTCGACCTCGACGGCTTCGGCGAGCGGCGCATCTGGCAACTGTCTGGTGGCCAGAAGCAGCGCGTGGGCCTGGCCCGTGCGCTGGCCGCCGACCCGCGGGTGCTGCTGATGGACGAACCGTTCGGCGCCCTCGATGCCTTCACCCGCGAGCAAATGCAGGAACTGCTGCTGCAAGTCTGGCAACGCACCGCCAAACCGGTGTTCCTGATCACCCACGACATCGAGGAAGCGGTGTTCCTCGCCAGCGAACTGGTGCTGCTGGCGCCTAACCCCGGCCGTGTGGTCGAGCGCCTGCAACTCGATTTCGGCCAGCGCTATGCGGCGGGCGAGTCGGCCCGGGCGATCAAGTCCGATCCACGCTTCATCGAGACCCGCGAGCATGTACTGGCCCGCGTGTTCTCCCAACGCCAAAGCCTGCAGGAGCGCGCATGAGCAGCCTGGACCTGCCGGTCACCGGCAAACGCGTCAATCAAACCCGGCCCGCCCCCCAGGCCCGCCGCCCATTGTCTACCCGCTGGATCAGCGCCCTGACCCTGGCCAGCCTGCTGCTCGCCTGGTGGCTGGTAACGGCCGCCGGCTGGATCGAGCCGCTGTTCCTGCCCTCGCCCAGCGACATCCTGGCCAAGGCCTGGACCCTGCTCACTCAGGGCTACATGGACGCCAGCCTGTGGCAGCACCTGGGCGCCAGCCTGGGCCGTATCGGCCTGGCCCTGGTCGCCGCGACCCTGACCGCCATCCCGGTCGGCATCGCCATCGGTTACAACCGTGTGGCCCGTGGCATCCTCGACCCGCTGATCGAGTTCTACCGGCCGATCCCGCCGCTGGCCTACCTGCCGCTGATCGTCATCTGGTGCGGCATCGGCGAGCTGTCCAAGGTGTTGCTGATCTACCTGGCGATCTTCGCCCCGATCGCCATCGCCACCGCCACCGGCGTGCGCACCGTCGACCCGGCCAAGCTGCGTGCGGCGCAGTCGCTGGGCGCAACCCGGGTGCAGTTGATTCGCCACGTAATCCTGCCCAGCGCCCTGCCCGACATCCTGACTGGCATCCGCATCGGCCTCGGGGTCGGTTGGTCGACCTTGGTCGCCGCCGAGCTGATCGCTGCCACCAGCGGCCTGGGTTTCATGGTGCAGTCGGCGGCGCAGTTCCTGGTCACCGACGTGGTGGTGCTGGGCATCCTGCTGATCGCCTTGATCGCCTTTGCCCTGGAGATGGGCCTGCGCGCCCTGCAACGCAAGCTGGTGCCCTGGCATGGGCAGAGCCACTGAATTCCGACTGACCACGCCAGCAGCCTGGCGCCTGATTGAAGAGACCGACATGAGCCTGACCATCACTCCCCTCAGCCCGGCGCTCGGCGCACAGATCAGCGGCGTGGACCTCAGCCGCGACATCAGCGCCGAACAGCGCGATGCCATCGAGCAAGCGCTGCTCCAGCACCAGGTGCTGTTCTTCCGCGACCAGCCGATCAACCCGGAGCAACAGGCGCGCTTCGCCGCCCGTTTCGGCGACCTGCACATCCACCCGATCTACCCCAACGTGCCAGAGACGCCGCAGGTGCTGATTCTCGACACGGCTGTCACTGACGTGCGCGACAACGCCGTGTGGCACACCGACGTGACCTTCCTGCCGACTCCGGCGCTGGGTGCAGTGCTCAGCGCCAAGCAGCTTCCGGCCTATGGTGGCGACACCTTGTGGGCCAGCGGTATCGCAGCGTTCGAAGCCTTGTCGGCGCCGCTGCGCGAAATGCTCGATGGCCTGACCGCCACCCACGACTTCACCAAGTCGTTCCCGCTGGAGCGTTTTGGCACCACGGCCGAAGACCTGGCGCGCTGGGAAGCGACCCGGCGCAACAACCCGCCGTTGTCGCACCCGGTGGTGCGCACGCATCCGGTGAGCGGGCGCAAGGCGTTGTTCGTCAATGAAGGGTTCACCACGCGCATCAATGAGCTGAGCGAGCTGGAGAGCGAGGCGCTGCTCAAGTTGCTGTTCACCCATGCGACGCGACCGGAATTCAGCATTCGCTGGCGTTGGCAGGAGAATGATGTGGCGTTCTGGGACAACCGCGTGACCCAGCATTTTGCGGTGGATGATTACCGGCCCAATCGGCGGGTGATGCACCGGGCGACCATCCTTGGGGATGCGCCCTTCTGACAGGCCCCTGGGAGGCCTTCGGCCTCCTTTCGCGACACAAGGCCGCTCCTACAGGAGATCGCGTACCCCTGTAGGAGCGGCCTTGTGTCGCGAGAGGGCCGCAAAGCGGCCCCGACGATCTAGCGGACCAGATGCAGGAACTGCATGTGCCGCTCGTACTGGTCGAGGATGTCGTTGATGATCTGCTCCTTGCTGTAGCCCACCAGGTCATAGTTCTGGCTGCCTTCGCTCAGGTGCACCTCGGCGCGGTAGTAACGGCGGTTCTTCAACTCCTGCGTGCCCAGCCCACCCAGCGCGAACGACGGCGTGAAGTAACCACGCATCTGCACCTGGTAGATGAATGGCTGCTCCTCGCCATGGCCAACCTTCAGGCTGACGTTGTCATGGCTCGGGTCGTCCTGGGTCACCAGCACCAGGCCTTTCTGCTCGAACACCTCACGCACATCGGCAATCGCCGGGCGCACCACGTCGTCCATGAAGCGGTACACCTCGTCCCGCGACGGGAAATGCACGGCCTGGCTCAAGCGTTGACGCCAGCCACCGCGACCACGGCGTGACTGGGCGAACGGTGCCAGCGAGTGCATCTGCGCGATCTGCCGCTGGCTCTCCAGGTAGAAGGCCTTGTGCAGCCCCCACATCATGCACAGCAGGATCAGCGAGAACGGCAGCGAGGTCAGCACCACCGCCGACTTCAGCGAGTCGATGCTGCCGGCGAACAGCAGGCCGCTGGTGATCAGCGCAGTCATCGCGCCCCAGAAGATGCGCAACCAGTTCGGCCCGTCTTCATCGGCACCGCCGCCCTTGGCGGACAAGGTCGACAGCACCACGGTGCCGGAGTCGGCTGAAGTAACGAAGAACACAAAGCTGATGAACACCGTCACGGCGATCACCGTCTTGCTCCACGGGTAGGTTTCCAGCAGCAGGTACAGGCTCATCGACGGGTTGTCCAACGCCGATTGGCCGAGCGCAGTCATGCCGTGGTTGATCACCTGGTCCAGCGCGCTGTTGCCGAAGATCGACATCCACGCCAGGGTGAAGCCCAGCGGAATCAGCAGCACGCCGAAGACGAACTCACGGATGGTGCGGCCACGCGAGATGCGCGCAATGAACAAGCCCACGAACGGTGCCCAGGCAATCCACCAGGCCCAGTAGAACACCGTCCAGCCACCCAGCCAGTCACGTTGCTCGCCATAGGCGTACACGTCGAAGCTCTTGCGCGGCAAGGCGCCGAGGTAATCGCCGAGGTTCTGGATCAGGGTATTGAACAGGTGCTGGGTGGGCCCGGCGAACAGCACGAACAACAGCAGCGCACAGGCCAGGAACAGGTTGATGTCGCTCATCACCCGTACGCCCTTCTCCACGCCCGCCACAGCTACCGCCACTGCCGCGCCCATCATCAGCGCGATGAGGATCACCTGCACCCACTGGCTGTGGCTGATACCGAACAGGTAGTCGAGGCCGGCGTTCAGGTGCAGCACACCAAAGCCCATGTCGGCGCCCAGGCCGAACACCGTGGCGATGATGCCGAAGCCGTCCACGGCATAGCCGATAGGGCCGTTGATACGTTTGCCGATCAGCGGATACAGCGCCGAACGCAAGGCCAGCGGCAGGTTGTGGCGGTAGGCGAAGTAGGCCAGCGCCATGCCGACAAAGGCGAATACGCCCCAGCCATGCAGGCCCCAGTGCAGGAACAGGATCTCCATCGCCTGGCGCCCGGCCTCGGCCGTGCCCCCTTCGCCCTGGGGCGGGGTGAGCATGTGGGTCAGCGGTTCGGACACGCAGAAGAAGAACAGCGTGATGCTGATACCGGCGGCGAACAGCATGCCGGCCCAGGACAGGTAACTGAACTCGGGCTCGTCATGGTCGGCACCGAGCTTGATCTTGCCGTAGCCAGACAAGGCCGTGACCACCACGAACACCAGGTACAGGGTCATGGCCAGCATGTAGTACCAGCCGACCGTGTTGGCCGCCCAGTTCTGCGCCGCCAGCAGCCACTCACCGGCAGCCTGCGGGAAGGCGACGACCACGAGGCCAAAGATAAGAATGAAACTAGCCGCGAAGTAGAACACCGGCGGGTTCATGCGGATCTTGCCATTGGCAAGGGATGGGGACGGTGCACTCATGAAACAGGCACCTCGTCGATCGACGTGAGGTTCGGAATGAACGGGTTCAGCAAAGGAATCCTCCTGTTGAACACCGGCAGCGGACCAGCGTTTTTCATTGAACAAGCGTTCAAGTTAAACATGGATCGGCTTTCAAAGCGAACCGGGGCGCCGATTGGCGCCCCGGGTAACTCAGTTCTTGTCCTGGCAGTCCAGCTGCAGGTTGGCCTGGGTGATGTTGCTTTCGGCCGGCACGCTGCGGGTCAGCCAGACATTGCCGCCAATGGTCGAGCCCTTGCCGATGGTGATCCGTCCCAGGATCGTCGCCCCGGCATAGATCACCACGTCGTCCTCGACGATCGGGTGGCGTGGCAGCCCCTTGTGCAGCGTCCCCGACTCATCGCTGGGGAAGCGCTTGGCGCCCAGGGTAACCGCCTGGTAGATGCGCACCCGCTCACCGATGATCGCGGTCTCGCCAATCACCACGCCGGTACCGTGGTCGATGAAGAAGCTCTGGCCGATCTGCGCGCCGGGGTGAATATCGATACCGGTGGCCGAATGCGCCAGCTCCGAGCTGATACGCGCCAGCAGCGGCAGACCCGCCTGATAAAGGTGGTGCGCCAGACGGTGGTGAATGATCGCCAGGATCCCCGGATAGCACAGCAATACCTCGTCTACGCTGCGCGCCGCCGGGTCGCCGTGATAGGCAGCCAGCACATCGGTATCGAGCAACACACGCAGGCCCGGCAAGGCCGCCGCGAAGTCCTGGATCAGGCGCAGGGCCTGGGCGTCGATACCCTCCAGCCCCGTCTTGCTCTGGCGGGCGGCGTAGCGCAGTTCCAGCCGCGCCTGCGCCAGCAATGCCGTCAGCGCCGCGTCGAGGGTATGGCCGACGTAGAAGTCTTCACTTTCTTCACGCAGGTCGACCGGGCCCAGGCGCATCGGAAACAGCGCCCCGCACAGCTGTTCGAGAATCTGCCGCATGGCCTCGCGCGAAGGCAGTTCGCGCCCGCCCTGCTCGCCACTGCTGCGGCCATTGCGGCTGCGCCATTGCTCGCGGGCTCCGCGCAGGCCGCTGACGATGCTGTGCAGTTGCCAGTGCCCAGATGAAGGTTGTTCGCTCACGGTGTTCTCCTGCCGAAGGTGGCCAATCTGTCGTTATGCGATCCACTCTACGGCAAATCTGTCCCTTGGAAAAAACAACGCTTTATTCCATCCTGCGCTAAGTCGGGCATAAGCGGCGATGACGGCGGCACTATCCTGGCCTACCCTCAAAGCAGCCAAAACCTGGCACAGATCAAAACGGAAATAACAAAATAAGTTTTTATTATTTCCTGGCCTATGCAGCCAACTTTATAGTCGCCACCCACTACTTCAACAACAAGCGCGGGGTCTGACATGTCGAAATTCGCCAAACCGCTTCTCAACGCCAGCCTGGCCATCCTGCTGGGTGCCGGCCTGCTCGGCCAGGCCTTCGCCGGCGAGCAACTCAAGACCATCCAGGAAAAAGGCGTGATCAACGTCGGCCTCGAAGGCACCTACCCGCCGTTCAGCTTTCAGGATGAAAACGGCAAGCTGACCGGCTTCGAGGTCGAGCTGTCCGAGTTGCTGGCCAAGGAGCTGGGGGTCAAGGCCAAGATCCAGCCGACCAAATGGGACGGCATCCTTGCCGCGCTGGAATCCAAGCGCCTGGACGTGGTGGTCAACCAGGTGACCATCTCCGAGGAGCGCAAGAAGAAGTACGACTTCTCCGAGCCCTACACCATCTCCGGCATCCAGGCGCTGGTGCTGAAGAAGAAGGCCGAGCAGCTGAACATCAAGAGTGCGCAGGACCTGGCAGGCAAGAAAGTCGGTGTTGGCCTGGGCACCAACTACGAACAGTGGGTGAAGCAGGACGTGCCAAAGGCTGACGTGCGCACCTATGAAGATGACCCGAGCAAATTCGCCGACCTGCGCAACGGCCGCATCGACGCCATCCTGATCGACCGCCTGGCTGCGCTGGAATACGCCCAGAAGGCCAAGGACACCGAGCTGGCTGGCGACGCCTTCTCGCGCCTTGAAAGCGGCGTGGCCCTGCGCAAGGGCGAGCCTGAGCTGCTGGCCGCGATCAACAAGGCCATCGACAAGCTCAAGGCCGACGGCACGCTGGCCAAGCTGTCGGAGAAATACTTCGGTGCCGATGTCACCAAATGATCGCTGAAAGCCTGCAACTCGTTGCCGACTCCACGCCCTTCCTGCTGAAGGGCGCGGGTTATACGGTGCTGCTCAGTGTTGGCGGCATGTTCTTCGGCCTGGTGCTGGGCTTTGCCCTGGCGCTGATGCGGCTGTCGAAGATCCTGCCGCTGAACTGGCTGGCGCGCATCTACGTGTCGTTCTTCCGTGGCACACCGCTGCTGGTACAGCTGTTCGTGATCTACTTCGGCATGCCGCAGATCGGCATCGAGCTCGACCCGATCCCGGCCTCGCTGATCGGCTTGTCACTGAACATGGCAGCCTATATCTGCGAAATCCTGCGTGCGGCGATCTCCTCGATCGACCGCGGCCAGTGGGAAGCCGCAGCCAGCATCGGCATGACCCGTACCCAGGCCATGCGCCGGGCGATCTTGCCCCAGGCGCTGCGTACTGCGCTGCCACCACTGGGCAACAGCTTCATCTCGCTGGTCAAGGACACCGCGCTGGCAGCGACCATCCAGGTGCCCGAGCTGTTCCGCCAGGCCCAGCTGATTACCGCACGCACCTTCGAAGTGTTCACCATGTACCTGGCCGTTGCCGTGATCTACTGGATCCTCTGCAGCATCCTCGCGCACTTCCAGAACCGCATGGAAGCGCGGGTCAACCAGCACGACCAGGAGCAATGAGATGATCGTCGCCAAAGGCCTGACCAAGCAGTTCAAGGGCCAGACCGTGCTCAACGGTATCAACCTGACCGTGCAACCCGGTGAAGTGGTGGCCATCATCGGCCCCAGCGGCTCGGGCAAGACCACCTTCCTGCGTTGCCTCAACCTGCTGGAAACCCCGGATGCCGGGCAGATCCAGATCGGTGACATCAGCATCGATGCCAACCGCCCGCTCGGCGGCCAGCAAAGTGCGATCCGCCGCCTGCGCCAGCAGGCTGGCTTCGTGTTCCAGAACTTCAACCTGTTCCCCCACCGCACCGCGCTGGAAAACGTCATCGAAGGCCCGGTGATCGTCAAGAAGACGCCCCGCGAACAGGCCATCGAGCTGGGTCGGCGGTTGCTGGCCAAGGTTGGCCTGGCGGGCAAGGAAGACGCCTACCCGCGGCGCCTTTCCGGAGGCCAGCAGCAGCGCGTGGCGATTGCCCGTGCGCTGGCCATGGAACCTGAAGTGATCCTGTTCGACGAACCCACCTCGGCCCTCGACCCGGAGCTGGTCGGCGAGGTGCTGGCGACCATCCGCGGCCTGGCCGAGGAGAAGCGCACCATGATCATCGTTACCCACGAGATGAGTTTTGCCCGGGACGTGGCCAACCGGGTGATCTTCTTCGACAAGGGCGTGATCGTGGAACAGGGCGAGGCCAAGGCGCTGTTCGCCAATCCGAAGGAAGAGCGTACCCGCCAGTTCCTGCGCAAGTTCCTCGGGACCACTGCTGCGCAAGACTGAAAATCTCGGCTGGATTCTTCGCGGGCACGCCCGCTCCCACATTGATCGGTGTGGGAGCGGGCGTGCCCGCGAAGAGGCCGGCACATCCAATGCAAATCCCTCGTCTATAAATATTCCAAAAAGTTAGTTCATAAACTTTTAATAAGCCATTAGGGTATATAAACCGGACCACCGGACCAGCAAATGTCTGTCGCCATCAGCTGAAGCGACGCATCCACTTTGTGAGGTTCGGTTCTGATGACCACCCAGCCAAATACCCAATTCCACAGCGACCTCGACAGCTCGCCCTTGCTGCTGCCGGCCAAGGTCCTGCGCAACGACGCCGAGGCCCTGCAAGCCGCCCGCGAGCTGGCCGAAAGTGCCCGTGAGCAGGCCGCCCGCCGCGACCAGCACCGCAAGCTGCCCTGGGCAGAAATCGAACAGTTCACCCGCAGCGGCCTGGGCAGCATCAGCGTGCCCAAGGCCCATGGCGGCCCGGACGTCTCGTTCGCAACCGTCGCCGAAGTGTTCCGCCTGATCAGCGCCGCCGACCCGGCCCTCGGGCAGATCCCGCAAAACCAGTTCGGCATGCTGCAGTTGCTGCGCCTGACCGCTACCGAGGCCCAGCAGGCGCTGATCTTCCGCAATGTGCTGGACGGCTGGCGCATCGGCAACGCCGGCCCCGAGCGCGGCACCAAGGACACCCTGACGCTCAAGGCCAGGATCACCCGCAGCGGTGACGGCTATCGCATCAGCGGTGAGAAGTTCTATTCCACCGGCGCGCTGTTCGCCCACTGGGTAGCGGTCAAGGCCTTGGACGACGAAGGCCGCCAGCGCCTGGCCTTCGTCCGCCGTGGCAGCCCAGGGCTGCGCATCGTCGACGACTGGTCCGGCTTCGGCCAGCGCACTACTGCCAGCGGTACCGTGCTGCTCGACCAGGTACCGGTTGATGCCGAACTGGTCATCGACAACTGGCGCCAGCGCGATATCCCCAATATCCAGGGCGCGGCCTCGCAGCTGATTCAAGCGGCCATCGATGCCGGCATCGCCGAGGCCGCCATCGACGACGCCATCACCTTTGTCCGCGAAAAATCCCGGCCATGGATCGAGGCCAAGGTCGAACGCGCCAGCGATGACCCTTACGTGATTGCCGACATCGGCCGCCTGAAGCTTGAACTGCATGCCGCCGAGGCGCTGCTGCGCAAAGCCGCGCGCGTGCTCGACGAGGTCAATGCCGGGCCGATCGATGCCGCCGCCGCAGCGCGGGCGTCGATTGCCGTGGCCGAGGCCAAGGTGCTGACCACCGAGATCTCGCTGCAGGCCAGCGAGAAGCTGTTCGAGCTGGCGGGCAGCCGCGCAAGCCTGGCCGAGTTCAACCTCGACCGGCACTGGCGCAACGCCCGGGTGCACACCCTGCACGACCCGGTGCGCTGGAAGTACCACGCGGTTGGCGCTTACCACCTCAACGGCACCCTACCCGCCCGGCATTCCTGGATCTGAATTTGTGGCCATTGGGGCCGCTGCGCAGCCCTTCACGGGCACGCCCGCTCCCACAAGAACTGCATAGAACCTGAGATCAACACTGTACCTGTGGGAGCGGGCATGCCCGCGAAGGGCCGCACAGCGGCCCCCGGAGAACACCATGACAACATCGGTTATTACCAGCGACAGCCAGGCCCTGGCAGCCGCCGAACATATTGCCCAGCAACTCAAACGCGACAGCGCCCTGCGCGACCGCGAACGCCGCCTGCCCCACGCCGAACTGGAGCTGTTCACCCGCTCCGGCCTGTGGGCCATCAGCGTCCCCAAAACCTTCGGCGGCGCGGGGGTCTCCAACGTCACCCTGGCCCAGGTCATCGCCCGCATCGCCCAGGCCGATGGCTCCCTCGGCCAGATCCCCCAGAATCACTTCTACGCCCTCGAAGTGCTGCGGGTAAACGGCAGCCCCGAGCAGCAGCGGCGCCTTTACGCCGAAGTGCTGGCAGGCCGCCGCTTCGGTAACGCCCTGGCCGAGCTGGGCACGAAAACCGCCCACGACCGCACCACCCGCCTGACCCACGACGGCGCCGGTTACCGCATCAACGGCCGCAAGTTCTACGCCACCGGCGCGCTCTACGCGCAACGTATCCCGACCTCGGTGATCGACGACCAGGGCCGCCAGCAACTGGCCTTCGTCCCTGCCAACAGCCAGGGCCTGCAGGTGATCGACGACTGGAGCGGCTTTGGCCAGCGCACCACCGGCAGCGGCTCGGTGACCTTCGACAACGTCTGGGTCGATGCCGTCGACGTGGTGCCGTTCCAGAGTGCCTTCGAGCGCCCGACACCGGTCGGCCCGCTGGCGCAGATTCTCCACGCTGCCATCGACACCGGTATCGCCCGCGCCGCACTGGATGATGCCCTGCACTTCGTGCGCACACGCAGCCGGCCGTGGGTCGACTCCGGCCTGGACAAGGCCAGCGACGACCCGCTGACCCTGAAGAGCTTCGGCCACCTGGTTATCCGCCTGCACGCCGCCGAAGCCTTGCTCGAACGCGCCGGCGAATGCCTCGACCGCGCCCAGGCCGACAGCAATGCCGACACCGTGGCTGCTGCCTCCATTGCCGTTGCCGAAGCACGGGCAATCAGCACGGAAGTGTCCCTGGCCGCCGGCACCACGCTGTTCGAGCTTGCCGGTAGCCAGGCCACCCTGGCCGAGCACAACCTCGACCGCCACTGGCGCAACGCCCGCGTGCACACCCTGCACGACCCGGTGCGCTGGAAGTACCACGCCATCGGCAACTACTACCTGAACAACGCAAACCCACCACGCCGGGGGACCATCTGATGGCCAAGCAGATCCTGCTCAATGCCTTCAACATGAACTGCATCGGGCACATCAATCATGGCCTGTGGACCCACCCACGGGACACCTCGACCCGGTACAAGACCCTGGAATACTGGACCGACCTGGCGCGCCTGCTGGAGCGCGGGCTGTTCGACGGCCTGTTCATCGCCGACATCGTCGGCACCTACGACATCTACGGCAACTCCGTGGACGTAACCCTGAAGGAGTCGATCCAGCTACCGGTCAACGACCCGCTGCTGCTGGTCTCGGCCATGGCCGCCGTCACCCGCCACCTGGGCTTCGGCCTAACCGCCAACCTCACCTACGAGGCGCCGTACCTGTTCGCCCGGCGCCTCTCCACCCTCGACCACCTGAGCAATGGCCGGGTCGGCTGGAACATCGTCACCGGTTACCTCGACAGCGCCGCCCGCGCCATGGGCCTGGAGCAACAGCCCGAGCACGACCGCCGCTACGACCAGGCCGACGAATACCTGCAGGTGCTGTACAAGCTGCTGGAAGGCAGCTGGGCCGATGACGCCGTGGTCAACGACCGCCAGCGCCGGGTGTACGCCGAGCCGGGCAAGGTGCGCAAGATCCGCCACCAGGGCGAGTTCTACAAGGTCGAGGGCTACCACCTGTGCGAACCCTCGCCACAGCGCACACCGGTGCTGTTCCAGGCGGGCAGCTCGCCGCGCGGCCTGGCCTTTGCCGGCAACCATGCCGAGTGCGTGTTCATCAGCGGCCAGGACCAGGCCGCCACCCGCGCCCAGGTCGACAAGGTGCGCGCGGCTGCCCGGGCCGCCGGCCGCGACCCACAGGCGGTGAAGGTATTCATGGGCATCACGGTGATCGTCGCGCCCACCGAGCAGCAGGCCCAGGCCAAGTACGCCGAGTACCTGCAGCATGCCAGCGCGGAAGCCGGCGTGGCGCACTTCGCCGCCTCAACCGGCATCGACTTCGCTGCTTATGGACTGGACGACCCGATCGGTGCCAGCAAGGGCAACGCCATCCAGTCGGCCACCCGCCAGTTGCAGGAAAACGCCTGGACCCGCCGCCGCCTGCTGGAGCAGCACGCCCTCGGCGGGCGCTACGTCACCCTGGTCGGCGCGCCCGACCAGGTGGCCGAACAACTGATCGCCTGGGTCGACGAAACCGGCCTGGACGGCTTCAACCTGACCCGCACCGTCACCCCGGAAAGCTACGAAGACTTCATCGAACTGGTGGTCCCGCAACTGCAGCAACGTGGCCGCTACAAGACCGCCTACGCCGACGGCACCCTGCGCGAGAAGCTGTTCGCCAGCGATCACCCGCACCTGCCCGCCGACCACCCAGGTTCCACCTACCGCAACACCTCTACCCCTGCCCCGACTGGAGCCCTGCACCATGCTTGAGAAACTGTTCCGGCCCGTCGCGGCCATCGCCATCACCCTTGCCCTGACCACCAGTGCCTTCGCTGCCGAGCCGCTGAAGATCGGCACCACCGCGGCCTTCGCCATCCCACTGGAAGCCGCGGTGGAAGAAGCCCACAAGCAGGGCCTGGAGGTGAAGCTGATCGAGTTCAGCGACTGGATCGCGCCGAATGTCAGCCTCAACAGCGGCGACATCGACGTGAACTACTTCCAGCACATTCCCTTCCTGGAGAACGCCAAGGCTGCGGCCGGTTTCAACCTGGTGCCCTATGCCCCGGGCATCATCAACAACGTCGGCCTGTACTCGAAAAAGTACAAGAGCTTCGCCGACCTACCTGAAGGCGCCAGCGTGGCCATCGCCAACGACCCGATCAACAGCGGCCGCGGCCTGCAGTTGCTGGCCAAGGCTGGCTTGATCACCCTCAAGCCGGGGGTAGGCTACAAGGCCACCGAAGACGACATCGTCGCCAACCCGAAGCGGCTGAAGATCCTGCAGGTCGAAGCCGTGCAACTGGTGCGTGCCTATGACGACGCCGACCTGGTCCAGGGCTACCCGGCCTACATCCGCCTGGCCAACAGCTTCGATGCCACTTCGGCATTGCTGTTCGATGGCCTGGAAAACAAGGAGTACGTGATCCAGTTCGTCATCCGTCCGCAAAGCAAGGACGACCCGCGCCTGGCCAGGTTCGTCGACATCTACCAACACTCGCCTGCCGTGCGTTCGGCGTTGAACAAGGCCCATGGCAGCCTGTACCAGGCCGGTTGGGAAGGCTGACATGAGCCAGGCCAACGCGCTCCGGGCGCCCACCGCACAACCATTGTCGTCAACGGCCAGGGAGCAGGCCCTGCGCCCGGAGGTCAACGAAGCCCACGTGCGCTTCATCGGCCTCGGCAAGACTTACCCTGGCCAGCAGCAACCCGCACTGCACGGCATCGACCTGAATATTCGGCGTGGCGAGATTTTCGGCATCATCGGCCGCAGTGGTGCAGGCAAGTCATCGCTGCTGCGCACCATCAACCGCCTTGAGCAGCCGAGCCAGGGCCGCGTGCTGATCGACCAGGTGGACATCGCGCCGTTCGACGAAGACCACCTGGTGGCGCTGCGCCGGCGCATCGGCATGATCTTCCAGCACTTCAACCTGATGTCGGCCAAGACCGTGTGGCAGAACGTCGAGCTGCCGTTGAAAGTAGCCGGGGTGGCCAAGGCCGAGCGCCAGCGCAAGGTCCGCGAGCTGCTGGAGCTGGTGGGTTTGCAGGAGAAACATCACGTCTACCCGGCGCAGCTGTCCGGCGGGCAGAAGCAGCGGGTCGGCATCGCCCGGGCGCTGGTGCATGACCCGGAAATCCTGCTGTGCGACGAAGCCACCTCGGCGCTGGACCCCGAGACCACGGCGTCGATCCTCGAACTGCTGCGCGACATCAACCAGCGCCTGGGGCTGACCGTGGTGCTGATCACCCACGAAATGGCGGTGATCCGCGACATCTGCCAGCGTGTGGTGGTGCTGGAACGTGGCGCGATCGTCGAGCAGGGCGAAGTCTGGCGCGTGTTCGGCAGCCCACGCCATGAGGTTACCCGCACCCTGCTGGCACCGTTGCAGACCAAGCTGCCCGCGGCTTTGCAGGCAAACCTGCGCGCCAGCCCGGCGGGCCGTGACAGCGCAGTGGTGCTCAAACTCACCCTGCTCGGCGAGCCGGCGCTGTCCGACCTGTTTGCCGAACTGGGCGGGCGTGTGCGGCTGCTTCAGGGAGGCGTGGAGACCATCGGCGAACATGCCCTCGGGCAGTTGATCCTGTCGATCCAGGGCTCACCGCACGACACGCACCTATTGCTCGAACGCGCCCGCCGCTGGGCCGAAGACGTGGAGGTACTGGGCCATGTGGTTTGATCGCTTGCTCGATGGTCTGCTCGACACCTTGCTGATGGTAGGCGTGTCCTCGCTGGTCGCGCTGCTGGTGGGGGTGCCGATGGCGGTGCTGCTGGTCACCAGCGACAAGGGTGGCATCTTCGAGGCACCGTTGCTGAACCGGGTGCTGGGCGCCTTCGTCAACCTGTTCCGCTCGATCCCGTTCCTGATCCTGATGGTCGCGCTGATCCCCTTCACCCGGCTGGTGGTGGGCACCACCTACGGTGTGTGGGCCGCCGTGGTGCCACTGACCATCGCCGCGACGCCGTTCTTCGCACGGATTGCCGAGGTGAGCCTGCGCGAGGTCGACCATGGCCTGGTGGAGGCGGCGCAGGCCATGGGGTGCCGGCGTTGGCACATCGTCTGGCATGTACTGTTGCCAGAGGCGCTGCCGGGGATCGTGGGCGGGTTCACCATTACCCTGGTGACGCTGATCAATTCTTCGGCGATGGCCGGGGCGATTGGCGCGGGTGGGCTGGGGGATATTGCCTATCGGTATGGGTATCAGCGCTTCGACAGCCAGATCATGTTGACCGTGATTGCCATGCTGGTGGCCTTGGTGGCGCTGATCCAGTTGGGTGGAGACCGGTTGGCGAAAGGTTTGAACAAGCGTTGAAGGCCTGGGGCTGCAAAGCAGCCCCGGCAATCTCAGCCCCAATGCAGATCCGCAGCCGGCACCGGCCGCCCGAACCAGTACCCCTGCCCCAGCTGGCACTGCTGCTCCAGCAGGAAGCGCGCCTGCTCCGCCTGTTCGATCCCCTCGGCATGCACCTGCATGCCCATGCTCCGTGCCAACGCGACGATCACCCGCACGATGGCGATGTCATCGTCATCCTGCGGCAAGCCGGCCACGAAGCCCTGGTCGATCTTCAGTTTCTGCACCGGCAAGCGCTTGAGCCGCAGCAACGACGAGTACCCCGTGCCAAAGTCATCGATGGCCAGGTTCAGCCCCAGTTCGCGAAGGCGGTGCAGTTGCTCCAGCGCCACTTCCGGGTCTTCCATGACCGCACTCTCGGTCACTTCCAGCTCCAGCAGCGTCGGCTCCAACCCCGTCTGATGCAGCACGTCGGCCACCTGCCGGTACAACTCGCGCTGGCCAAACAAGCGACTGGAAATATTGACCGCAACGAACGCCAGCATGCGCCCATCCTCCCGCCACTGGACCATCTGCCGGCAGGCTTCACGCAACACCCAGGCATCGATCTCGGCAATCAGACCGGTGCGTTCGGCGATGGGGATGAAATCGCTCGGCGGCACCAACCCTCGCTGTGGATGCTGCCAGCGGACCAATGCCTCGACCCCGATCATCTTCGCCGTGGCCAGGTCATGCACCGGCTGGAAGAACACCCGCAGTTCGTCTTGGGCCAGCGCCCGGCGCAGCTCGCCCGCGGTTTCCACCCGGTGCTGGGCGTGGGCGGTCAGCTCCTCGGTGTACAGTGCATAGCAGGTGCGGCCATTGCCCTTGGCCTTGAACAGCGCCGAATCGGCATTGCGCAACAGTTGCTCGGCACTCAGGGCGTCATTGGGGAACAGGCTGATACCCACGCTGGCACTGATGAACAGCCGGTGGCCATCGAACTCGAAGGGCTCACGCATGCGCTCGATGATGCCCTGCGCCAGCTTGCCGGCCTGGCCAACGTGCTGGCAGTTCTCGGCCAGCACGCCAAACTCGTCCCCGCCCAGGCGCGCCAGGGTCACGTTGCTGCCCACTGTCTCACGCAGGCGTTCGCCAACCAGCTTGAGCAACTGGTCGCCGATGGTATGGCCAAGGCCATCGTTGATGCTCTGAAAGTGATCCAGGTCGAGCAACAGCAATGCGCAGCCGCGCTTGTTGGCCTGCGCCGAAGCCAGCGCCTGCTCGGCGCGATCATTGAACAACAGGCGGTTGGGCAGGCCGGTGAGCGGGTCATGGTGCGCCAGGTAGGCCAGTTCCTGCTCGGAGTGCTTGATCGCACTGATATCGCTGAACACCGCCACGTAGTGGCTCAGTTCACCGCTGTCATCACGAATGGCGCAGATCGTCTGCCATTGTGGATAGATTTCACCGCTTTTACGGCGGTTCCAGATCTCGCCGCTCCATTCACCCGTTTCGGCCAGCGCCGCAAAGATCTGCTGGTAGAACGGCGCGCCGTGGCGGCCCGACTTGAACTTGCTGGGGCGATGGCCCAGCACCTCATCCTGCTGGTAGCCGGTAATGCGCATGAAGGCGCGATTGACGTGCACGATCAGGCCTTGGCGGTCTGTGACCAAAACGCCCTCCAGGGTGCTGTCGAACACCGCCGCAGCCATGCGCAGGCGCTCGCGGTCCTCGCTGCGCAGGCGCGCGCCGATTCCGATGAAGTTGAGCAAACGGGCACGGGACACGAAGATCAGCAAGGCACTGACCAGAACCCACACCACCACGTTGATCTGCCGGCCCACGGTCAACGCCAGGGGGTCGTCAGACATACTGCGCAGGACCACCTCGGCCAGCACCAACCAGAGGAACGAGAGCACCACATACAGCGCGGCCATGCGCAAGGCGTCGCGAACGGAAACAGACATGTCGGGGGGGAAAGCCCATGAAAAAGGATGGGGCATTATAAGGGCATGAAACATGCCGTGACTTCCTATCTGAAAGGGTGACTGGTTTTATTTCCCCGCCAAGGGATAATCACCCCTTTCTCCCTGCATTCCCGAGGGCTTCTACATCTATGTGGTACAACGGTCTGCTCGACTTGTCGGCCTGGCAACTGGTTGGCGTCACCCTGCTGATGACTCACCTGACCATCGTCAGCGTCACCATCTACCTGCACCGCTACTCCGCCCATCGCGCCCTGGAGCTCAATGGCGCGCTCAAGCACTTCTTCCGTTTCTGGCTGTGGCTGACCACGGCACAGAACACCCGCGAATGGACGGCCGTGCACCGCAAGCACCACGCCAAGTGCGAAACCCCGGACGACCCGCACAGCCCGCTGTACAAGGGCCTGGGCACGGTGCTGCGTAAAGGCGCCGAGCTCTACCGCGAAGAGGCACGCAACCCCGAAACCCTGCGCATCTACGGCAAGAACTGCCCGGAAGACTGGATCGAGCGCAACCTCTACTCACGCTACAAGCTCGGCGGCATCGTGCTGATGGCGGTCATCGACCTGCTGCTGTTCGGCACCATCGGCATCACCATCTGGGCAGTGCAGATGATGTGGATTCCGTTCTGGGCCGCCGGCGTGGTCAACGGACTGGGCCATGCGGTCGGCTACCGCAATTTCGAATGCCGTGACGCCGCCACCAACCTGGTGCCGTGGGGTATCGTCATCGGCGGCGAAGAGCTGCACAACAACCACCACACCTACCCCAACTCGGCCAAGCTGTCGGTCAAGCGCTGGGAGTTCGACATGGGCTGGGCGTGGATCCGCCTGTTCTGCCTGCTGCGCCTGGCCAAGGTACAGCGCGTGGCGCCCATCGCCCACCGCGTCGAGGGCAAGGCCAGCCTGGACATGGACACGGCCATGGCCATCCTCAACAACCGTTTCCAGATCATGGCCCAGTACCGCAAGCTGGTGATCGGCCCGCTAGTCAAGCAGGAGCTGGCCAAGGTCGATGCCTCGGTACGCCACCGCTTCCGCCGTGCCAAGCGCCTGCTGTCGCGTGAAACCAGCCTGCTGGAAGACCGCCACCACGTGCGCATCGAGAGCATGCTGGCCCACAGCCAGGCACTGAAGACGATCTACGAGAAGCGCCTGGCCCTGCAACAGATCTGGGCCCGCACCAGCGCCAACGGCCACGATATGCTGGCCGCCATGAAGGACTGGGTACACGAGGCCGAGGCCAGCGGCATCCATGCCCTGCACGACTTCGCAGCACAGCTGAAAACCTATTCCCTGCGCCCCACCGGCGCCTGATAGCCGCTGATCGGCACGCCCTGCAATGGGGCGTGCCTGCCGGAACTTCCCCCCTGAAAATCCACTCAAACCCGCACATCGCCCGCGTGGCGGGCCGGTTCGTGGCCGCGCGCCTCATCAATGAGAACTGCTCCGTGCTCATGGCCAAAAACCTCCCTCCGTCGTTGTCAGGTACCCCGCCTCCCGAAGCTGCGCAAACCTTGCTGGCCCTGCTCCACGCCCAGGGCGAAGTCGCCCGCCTGAGTGAACGCGAACAGCTCTACAGCTCGCTGCTCGACAGCGTCAACGCCGTGCTCTGGGCCTTCGACTGGGAAACTCGCCAGGTGCTCTACGTCAGCCCCGCCTACGAACGCATCTTCGGTCGCCCGGCCAGCCTGGTGCTGGCCGACTACAACGAATGGCGCGACAGCATCTACCCCGACGACCTGGAATTCGCCGAACGCAGCCTGGCCCAGGTGCTGCTCAAGGGCGCAGTGGAGGACCGCGAGTACCGCATCCTCAACGCCAGCGGCCAGGTGCGCTGGCTCAGCGACAAGTGCTATATCAACCAGCAGAACGACGGTGACCGGGTGATCATCGTCGGCATCGCCGAAGACATCACCGAAAAGAAGCAGCTCGAAGGCGAGCTGCAGCGCCTGGCCACCACCGACGTACTGACCCAGAGCAGCAACCGCCGGCACTTCTTCGAGTGCGCCCAGCAGGCCTTCGACAGTGCCCGTGAAGACGGCACGCCACTGGCCTTCCTGCTGCTGGACATCGACGACTTCAAGCGTATCAATGACAGCTACGGGCACCAGGAAGGCGACCAGGTGCTGCAGCGCATCGCCGACAGCGGCAAGGCCGTGCTACGCCGTGGCGACCTGTTCGGGCGTATCGGCGGTGAGGAGTTCGCGGCTGTATTCCCGGGTTGCAATGCTCAGGTGGCCGAGCAGATTGCCGAGCGGTTGCAGCGGGAGATTCAGCGGCAGGGCTTCAGCCATGGCGATGAGGCGTACAGCGTTACGGTGAGCCAGGGGCTGACCGGGCTGACGGATGAGGACGAGTCGCTGGACAGCTTGTTCGCCCGTGCCGATGCGGCGATGTATCGGGCCAAGCGGCAGGGCAAGAATCAAATAGTCCGAGGCTGACTGGGGCCGCTTCGCGCCCCTTTCGCGACACAAGGCCGCTCCTACAGAAGTACGCGATCTTCTGTAGGAGCGGCCTTGTGTCGCGAAAGGGCCGCAAAGCGGCCCCAGGGTCTCAATTCGATGCAGGCTCTTCGGAAGCTGGCGGTGTCTCCTGTTCCTTATCCTCAGGATTCTCCACCTTGCGCAACCGGCTCAGCTCCGGCAGCCCAACCTTGAGCAAACGCGCGGTCTTGTTGTTGGCGATCTTCTCCAGCCCCTGATCCGCCGGCAGGCGCGCCAGTTGCCCGGCCAGGTTCAAGGCCAGGATCTCCCGCGAATACACTCCGCCACCCAGCTGGTAGATCGCCGCAATCAGCTCGCGCAGGCTCAGCGGCAAACGCCAGCGGGTACGCAGCGCCGAGCCGAACGCTGCGCCGAACTCATTGAGCGACAGCTGTACCCGGTCCTCGTCCAGCTCGCCACCGGCCAGACGCCACTCCTGCAGGCAGCGCAGCACCGCCAGGTCGCCCAGGCAATGCAGCAGGCCGGCACAATAGCAGCGCTCCTGATCCAGTTCGAGCATGCGCGCCAGCGTGCGGGCGTATTCGGCCGTGTGCAGCGACAGGTTCCAGTAATGCGTGGCATGTTGCGTCAGCAGCGGGTCGCTCAGCCGGGCACTGCGCTTGAGGGTAAGGCCGAGAATCAGGTTCATGCTCTGAGTGCTGCCGAGCTTGTTCAGCGCCTGCATCAGCGTCTGCACAGGTGCTTCACGGTGCAGGCCGGCGCTGTTGGCAGCGGCGATGAGCACCGCCGTGATCTGCGGGTCGTCGCGCACTTCCTCTTCAAGCACCTTGAGGTTCAGGCCCTGCGGGTTGAGTGCGCGCTTGATCGCCACCTGCACATCGGCAAACAGTGGCCCGCCGTCGGCAGTGGCCCGGCGCTGTTCGAGGTAAGCCGGCAGGTTGGCGCCCGGCTGCAACGGCGGCACCGGGCAGGCAATCTGCTCGCCCACGGCCAGCAGCAGCTCTTCCAGGCTCTTGCGCAGCTTGTCCAGGTTCAGTGGCTTGCTCAGGTAAGCCGTGGGGTGCAGCGGCAACGCTTCGCGCACGCTGGCGCTATCGCTGCGCTCGCTCATGAGAATGAACGGCAGCCCCGGGCCCTTGGCGCGCACCTTGCGCAGCAGGTCGAGGCCATCGAGCCCCGCCAGTTCCCGGGCCGCGATGATCAGGTCAGGTTTACTGGCCAGCGCCGTGAGCGCCTGCGAGCCGTCGGCGCAGACCTGCAAGCGGGCGTCGCAACGCACGCTGAGCAGCATTTCGCTCAGCATTTCGCGTACCCAAGGGTCGCCTTCGGCGATCAATACGCAAGGTGGGGTGGGGTCTGCAGCACTCATGGCCAACTCCTGGTTATCCCTGACACACAGTCCTTCGCAGCTTCCAAGGCAAATCCTTCCACCACCATAGCTTCACCCGGCTTTTCTGGGCACAAAAAAAACCCGCCTAGGCGGGTTTTTTCATGAAGCGCGTCACATCAGGCGAGTTCAGCGAAGCACTCTTCGATGATGGCCAGGCCTTTGTCCAGCAGCGCGTCTTCGGCGGTCAGCGGAACCAGGATACGCAGGACGTTGCCGTAGGTGCCGCAAGACAGCAGGATCAGACCCTTGTCGCGTGCCTTGGCCACAACCTGGGCAACGGCAGCAGCGTTCGGGGTGTGGGTGCCTTTTTCGAAGACTTCCACAGCGATCATCGAGCCCAGACCACGGACATCGCCGATGATCGGGTGCTTTTCCTGGATCTGGCGCAGGCCAGCGGTCAGGCGCTCACCGACAGCCTTGCTGCGGTCCAGCAGTTTTTCTTCCTCGAACACCTGGATAACGGCCAGAGCCGCGGCGCAGGCGATCGGCGAACCGGCGTAGGTGCCGCCCAGGCCGCCTGGAGCGATGGCGTCCATGATTTCGGCCTTGCCGCACACACCGGCCAGCGGGAAGCCGCCAGCGATGGACTTGGCGAAGGTGGTCAGGTCAGGCGCAACACCCATCTGTTCCATGGCGAAGAAGGTGCCGGTACGGCCAGCGCCGGTCTGCACTTCGTCGGCGATCAGCAGGATGCCGTGCTTGTCGCACAGTTCGCGCAGGCGCTTCATCAGCTCTTTCGGCGCTGGCAAGAAGCCGCCTTCGCCTTGTACTGGCTCGAGGATGATCGCGGCGATGTCGCGTGGCTCGGCGTCGTTCTTGAAGATGCGCTCGACCGAAGCGATGGCGTCGTCAACGCTGACACCGTGCAGTTCGCTCGGGAACAGGGCGCGGAAGATGCCGCCTGGCATCAGGCCCATGCCAGCGGAGTACGGCACGACCTTGCCGGTCAGGCCCAGGGTCATCATGGTACGGCCGTGGTAACCGCCGGTGAAGGCGATCACGCCAGCGCGGCCAGTGGCGGCACGGGCGATCTTGACGGCGTTCTCAACAGCTTCGGAGCCGGTGGAAACCAGCAGGGTCTTCTTGTCGAAGTCACCTGGGACCAGCTTGTTGATCTTTTCGCACAGCTCGACGTAAGGCTCGTAGGCCAGCACCTGGAAGCAGGTGTGGCTGACCTTGGTCAGCTGCTCTTGCACAGCTGCAACCACTTTCGGGTGCAGGTGGCCGGTGTTCAGTACTGCGATGCCGCCAGCGAAGTCGATCAGTTCGCGGCCTTCAACGTCGATCACGGTCGAGTTCTTCGCGGATTCGACGAAGATCGGGTGGATCTGGCCAACGCCACGTGGGACGGCGGCGACACGACGTTGCATCAAGGATTCGTTGGTCTTGCTCATAATGCCCTCATTTGCGCCGATCAGCGGCGCTTTTATTCGGGGGTGGCTGGGAGTGTTCGCGAACAGTATTCGTTGATCGACTGCCGTGAACGCCCTGGCCACCAGGTACTGCGATGTCAAAAAGGCCAGCGAGACGTCGCTCTCGCGCCCCGCTGGCAGAGGTAAAACCGTTTACCCGGCGATCAGACGCTGATGCACAGGTATTTGATTTCGAGGTAGTCCTCGATACCGTATTTGGAACCCTCGCGGCCCAGGCCCGAAGCCTTGATGCCACCGAATGGCGCGACTTCGTTGGAGATCAGGCCGGTGTTGATACCCACCATGCCGTATTCCAGGGCCTCGGCGACACGGAACACACGGCTCATGTCACGGGCGTAGAAGTACGAGGCCAGGCCGAACTCGGTGTCGTTGGACATGGCGATGACTTCGGCTTCGTCTTTGAAGCGGAACAGCGGCGCCAGTGGGCCGAAGGTCTCTTCCTTGGCGACAGCAGCGGTCTTCGGCACGTCGACCAGGATGGTCGGCTCGAAGAAGTTGCCTTCGATCAGCTTGCCACCGGACAGCACCTTGGCGCCTTTGCCAACGGCGTCGTCGATGTGTTCCTGGACCTTGGCGACAGCCTTGCCGTCGATCAGCGGGCCAGTGGTGGTGCCTTCTTCCAGGCCGTTACCGATCTTCAGCTTGGCGACAGCAGCGGCCAGCTTCTGGGCGAACGCGTCGTAGACGCCGTCCTGCACGTAGATACGGTTGGCGCAGACGCAGGTTTGGCCGTTGTTGCGGTACTTGGAGATGATCGCGCCCTCGACCGCCTTGTCCAGGTCGGCGTCGTCGAACACGATGAACGGAGCGTTGCCGCCCAGCTCCAGGGAAACCTTCTTGATGTCCTTGGCGCATTCTTCCATCAGCTGGCGACCGATTTCGGTCGAGCCGGTGAAGGACAGCTTGCGTACCAGGGAGTTGCCGGTCAGCTCGCCGCCGACTTCGCCAGCGCTGCCGGTAACGACGCTCAGCACGCCAGCCGGGATGCCGGCACGGTTGGCCAGCTCGACCAGGGCCAGGGCGGAGTACGGGGTCTGCGACGCAGGCTTGAGCACCATGGTGCAGCCAGCGGCCAGGGCCGGGCCGGCTTTACGGGTGATCATGGCGGCCGGGAAGTTCCACGGGGTGATGGCCGCGGTAACGCCGATCGGCTGCTTGATGACGATCAGACGCTTGTCTGGCTGGTGGCCCGGGATGGTGTCGCCGTAGACGCGCTTGGCTTCTTCGGCGAACCACTCGATGAACGAGGCAGCGTAGGCGATTTCGCCCTTGGCTTCGGCCAGCGGCTTGCCTTGTTCGGTGGTCATCAGGCGAGCCAGGTCGTCCTGGTTCTCGATCATCAGTTCGAACCAGCGACGCAGCTTGTTCGAACGCTCCTTGGCGGTCAGTGCGCGCCAGGCCGGCAGGGCCTTGTCGGCGGCTTCGATGGCGCGGCGGGTTTCCGCAGTGCCCATCTTCGGCACGGTACCGATGACTTCACCAGTGGCCGGGTTGGTCACTTTGATGGTCTGGCCGCTGTCCGCATCCAGCCACTCACCGTTGATGAAGGCTTGCTGGCGGAACAACTGAGCGTCTTTGAGCTGCATGTCGGCTTCCCGAATTGTTGATTGTTTGAAAAGCGCCCAAGGCAGGGCATCGAGCGTTTGAAATCTCAAACGAATGCTAAGCGGCTGCTGGGGTGTTGGACAATAGGCTGTTCGAAAAAAAGAACGAATGGTTGAACACCCCAGCGGAAATTTCACAATTTTGTGCTGTGGCCGCCGGCCTCTTCGCGGGCATGCCCGCTCCCACAGATACCCCACGGAGTTCAAAAGTGGTGAGATCCCTGTGGGAGCGGGCGCGCCCGCGAAGAGGCCAGTACAGGTTAGACGAACGAGCTGAAAATAATGTGAGTCAGAACGCCTTGGCCAGGTCGATCACCAGCGCCCGGTAGCCAACGGAACCCGGCTGGCGGCTGTGCACCTTGAGCTCCACCAACACCTCCTGGCTCCCACGGCGCACCTCATTGAGCACCGTGGTGGTCAGTTTCTCGGGCGTGAGGAAATTCACCGAAGCCGAATAGATGAACTGGGTATCGGTCTCCGGCCGGTAGGCCACCACCGAGGTCACTGGGCTGTACCACTCGTCGCCACGCTCCTTGCCGTACTCCCACACCTGCTCGACGGTGCCCTTGGCTTCGTCGATCTTGTATTCCACCGCCCGGCTGTAGTTGCCACTGAGCTTGGTCGGCTCAAAGTCGCGCCCCCAGCCGTTGTCGAACACGGTCAGCGTGCCTTTGCCGGTGAGCCAGGCGGTGTGCTGGGTCCAGGACCAGTCGAAGCCTTCGCTTGCCACCGGCGTCAGCACCTTCTCGCGCAGGTGCTGCGGCCAGCCTTGCGCAGAAGCGAGAATCCACTTCACCTGCTTGTTACGGCCGATCTTCGCCACCCCCTGATGGCGAGCTGAAACGATAATGCTGTCGTCATCGGCGTCGTAGTCAATGGCATTGACGTGCGCCCAGTTGCGCCCGGTGCCCACGCCCGGGGTATCACCGAATGGCAAGTCGCCTTCTGCCAGTTCGTTGGCCAGCCGATCATCCTGCTTCTGTACACCTGCGGGCAGCTGAATCGCCGCCTTGCCCAGGGTTTCCAGCAAATCGCCACGATAGGGATCGAGAATCTGGTTCAGGTCCCAGAAGTCCAGCACGTCGCCTGCTTCATTGACCTCGATGATGTGGTCACGGATCGAGCGCACCCGCTTGCCATCCGGGCGCCGGTAATCACTGGTGCCGACACGCAGCAGGTAGGTGCCGTTGGCGGTTTCGCGGATCTCGTGGGAGAAGTCGGCGAACTTGTCCGGCAGGTTGCGCTGCCAGATGCGCCGGCCCAGCAGGTCGAACTTGGAGTAGGTCTGGCCCTGCCCCCAGATCAGCTTGCCATCGCGGGTCTGCTGGAAGCCCATGGTCCCGCCTAGGCCGTCGCGGCGGTTGGAATCGTGGATCTGCTCGATATCCAGGTACCAGCGCACGTCGCCGTTGCTGTCAGCGATCCAGTTGTTGCCAACCTGGTCCCATTCGGCAGCGCCGCCCAGGCCGTTCCACTTGAAGGCGCGGCCACCGGGGATGTCACCTTGCAGATGGTTGAACAGGTACAGCCGCTGCTCGAAGCCTGGCGCCACCTTGACCGGCTCCACTTCCGGCAGCGCGGCGGTCTGTTTCGCCACCACCGGCAGGCGCACGGCCGGGGCGTAGATCTGGTACTGCTCACGGACCCGCTCGCCGTCGAGCTTGTAGGTCACTTCCACCTGGTTGACGTGATCCGGGTAGAGGCCGAATACCGGGATGCCGCCATAGGTCCACAGTGAGCGATCCGACACCTCATAGGCGATGTCCACACCGCGCTCGCCCTTGCCACGCACCCGCACATGGGCGGCGCTCAGGCTGCGCCCGCCGTCGCGGATGATCGCGGTCAGCGGCGCCAGGCGGTACGGGTTGACCACCACGTCACCGAGCAGCGCCTCGGCGCGGTCAGGGACCTTGGCCGTGAGGCAGGCACCTTCGGGCAGTACTGGGGTTTCAGTCTTGGCATTCATGGCAAAGCTCCTTTTTACTCAGAAGTCGTAACGGGCAGTGGCGCCGAAGGTGCGCGGCGTACCGAGCACGCCGGCATAACCACCGTTGGCGGAGTTCCACAGGCTGGTGAAATAGGTCTTGTCGCCGGCGTTCTTCACCCACAGCGACAGGTCGACCACGCCGTCGCCCTGGTCCAGGCGCACACCGGCGGAGAGGTTGACCAGCGCGTAGCTGGGGATCTGGCCGAAGTCGGAATCGTCGATGGTGCCCACCGCCCGCGAGCGGAACGCGTAGCTGGCGGTGACGTAGGGCTCGACGTGCTGGCTGGCCTGCCACTTGTATTCGCCGTTGAGGTTGGCGATGTACTTGGAGGCGCCGACCACCTGGTGGCCGGACAGGTCGCAGGTGGCCGTGGCATTGGCCAGGCTCACCTCTGGTGGGCATGGCGCGTCGTCGTACTTCAGGTAGCGCACGTCGTTCCACGAGCCGTTGAAGTTCACCGTCAGGCCTTTGATCGGCAGCGCCGTGGCTTCGAATTCCAGGCCGCGCGAGCGCACGCTGCCGGCGTTGGCCAGGTACTGCACGCGGTTGATCTGGTCGTAGACGTTGGCCTGGTAGCCATGCACCTCGGTCCAGAACAGGTTGGTGTTGAGTTGCAGGCGGTTGTCGAACAGCGTGCTCTTGAGGCCCAACTCGGCGTTGTTGGCCCGCTCGGTGCCGACCAGCAGTGAGTCGGTGCCCAGGCGTGGCGCGGCGCCGACGGTGAGGTTCACGCCACCTGACTTCTCGCCGTGGGTCAGGGTGGCGTAGCCGAGCAATTGCTCGTTGAAGCGGTAACTCAAACCGAGCAGGCCGGAGGGGCTGAAGCTGTACTGGTTGAGGTCACCCGAGTCGTACGCCCCTACCCTGCCCTGGCGCGCAGCAGCGGCAGCACCGGTCACGGCAGCACCGCCGGTTGGCGCGTCGCGGGTCACCCACGCGCTCTTTTCCTCGTAGGTGCCGCGGATGCCGGCGGTGAAGTCCAGGCGATCGGTGACGTGCCAGGTGCCCTGGGCGAACAGCGCGTAGCTGTCGGTATCGATATGGCCGTTGCCGATGGTGTTGACGTTGTTCAGAGCGCCAGCCGGCGTCAGGTTCCAGATGTCGGCCTGTGGCCCGTAATAAGTGAAGGACTTGTTGTCCAGGTCCTGCTTGAAGTAGTACGCGCCCAGCACATAGTCGAAGGGGCCACCGGTAGGCGACGCCAGGCGGATTTCCTGCGAGTACTGCTTGTCGCGCACCGATACCCCGGCGCTGTAGAACACCGGCACGTTGAGGCCGTCGTCGTTACGCGGGGTGAAGTCCCACCAGCGGTAGGCGCTGATCGAGGTCAGGGTGAAGTCGTTGGGCAGGGTCCAGTTGGCCTCCACCGAAGTACCGCCCTGGAATACCGTCACCTGCTGGTCGGCATCGAAGTTGACCTTGCGATCCTTGCCCGACACCAGCGTCGCGCCGGCCTGGGCCGCCAGGCTCTCGTAGCGGTTGACGCCATTGATGGTCGGCCCGGTGCTGTACAGGCTGAGGATGCCGTTGTTGGAGTCTTCTTCGTTGTACTCGCCGATCCAGCGCAGGTTGAAGGTTTCGCTCGGTTGGAACAGCAACTGGGTACGAAAGCCCTGGCGTTTGCCACCGTTGAGCTCGTCGCCGTTGTAGATGTTCTTCACATAGCCGTCGTCTTCGGTGTGGTAGGCGCTGATGCGCCCGGCCAGTGTCTCGGTGATCGGCCCGGAGTAACTGCCCTGGGTCTGCAGGTAGCCGTCCTCGCCAATCGATTGCTGGACGCTGCCTTCCGGGTGGAAGGTCGGCTTGCGCGTGGTGATGTTCAGCACCCCCGCCGTGGTGTTCTTGCCGAACAGCGTGCCCTGCGGGCCGCGCAGCACTTCCAGCTGCTCGACATCGAGCAGGTCGAACACGGCCATGCCCGGGCGGCCGAGGTAGACGTTGTCCAGATAGATGCCGACGCTGCCTTCCAGGCCATCACTGGCCGGGTTGTTGCCCAGGCCACGAATCGAGATGCTCGACTGCCGTGCATGCACGTAGGCGACGTTAGTGCTGGGCACCAGCTGTTGCAGATCCTGCACACGGTAGATGCGCTGGGTTTCCAGGGTTTCGCTGCTGAGCACGCTGATGGGCGTGGGCACGCTCTGCGCGGTTTCTTCGCGGCGGCGGGCATTGACCGTGACCGTGCCGAGCTTGGCTTCCTGCTCCACAGCCGGGGCAGCGCTGACGGGGTCTTCGGCGAAGCTGACGTTGGATGCCGCGAGCAACACGCCGGCGGCCAAGGGTTGCAAGGTGAAACGCGACGCGCGCGCAGGCCAACGGGAAAGTCCGGACATGCAAATGCTCCTTGAGGCATGGGCCCTGGGCGAGCATTTCCGTTGGCGGAACCGAATCGCGGTCAGTCGGGCTTATATTCTTTTAAGAGATATAAATATTTGCAATTCATATTTTGTGGAATAAGTGACTCCCTTTATAAGGGGACTCACCCTTGTCAGCAATTGCATTTGACCGAAGGTTTCAATGTAGAAAATGCATATCGATCTGCGTCAGCTGCGCCACTACATAGCCCTTGTCGAGCACCGCAGTTTTGTCGCCGCAGCCGCGGCGGTGAACCTGTCGCAATCGGCCTTCAGCCGCAGCATCCAGACCTTGGAGCACAACATCGGCTGCCGCCTGGTCGACCGTGCCAGCAAGGAGCTTTCACCCACCCGCCAGGGCCTGCTGGTGCTGGAGCACTCGCGGCGCCTGGTGCACGGGGCGCATAACCTGGTGAACGAGATCCACCAGTTCAATGGTGCCACCACCGGCGTGGTGCGCTTCGGCTCCGGCCCGGCACCCGCGGGAGGCCTGGTGCCACGGGCGGTGGCGCGCTTCGTGGCCGAGTATCCGGCGGCGCGCACCTGCTTCCAGGTGGATAACTGGCAGGTGCTGAATCGCAAGCTGATTGCCGAAGAGATCGAGTTCTTCGTGGCCGACACACGGCAGTTCGAGTCCGACCCGGATTACCGCGTTCACAAGCTGGCACCGCAACGCTGGCACTTCTGCTGCCGGGCCGGGCACCCGTTGACCGAACGGGCCGAGGTACGCGCACAGGATGTGTTCGACTACCCGCTGGCAACCACCTTCCGCCCGCCGAACATCCGCAAGACCCTCAGCGACCTCAGCGGCCGCCAGGACTTTCTGCCGACGGTGGAGTGCGAGCATGGGTATGCGCTGCTGAACGTGGTGATGCATTCGGACACCATTGGCATCGCCTGCAATGCCAACTTGCGGCCTTACCAGATGGAGCGGGGGCTGGTGGCGTTGCAACTGGTGGACCTGGCAGCGGAGCAGGAAGAGGCGTTCTATACCCGCTATGGGGTGGTGAGCCGGGTGGGATATGGCTTGTCGCCGTTAGCGCAGGGTTTGGTCAGGCAGTTGATTGCCTGTGATACCGAGGTTTAGCTGGCGGGGGCTTCGCCCCCGTATCGCGACACGAGGCCGCTCCCACATTTGATTGGCGTACGCCGTGCTTTTTGTGGGAGCGGCCTTGTGTCGCGAAAGGGCCGCAAAGCGGCCCCGGCGATATCAGCCTTTACGCGTGGTCAAGCTCAACTGACCATCAACCCCCACCGGCACTTCACCGGCCAGGGTCACTCGACGAACGATCCGCGGCTGGGTGCCGTAATCATCCACCGCATAATGCTGCGTGGCGCGGTTATCCCAGATCGCCACATCCCCCGCCTCCCAGCGCCAGCGCACGGTGTTTTCCAGCCGCGTCACATGCCCCTGCAGCACCGCGAACAGGTGCTGCGAGTCGGCCAGCGAATAGCCCTTGATGCGCTTCACGAAGTGACCGAGCTGCAATGCACGTTCACCACTGATCGGGTGCACCCGCACCACCGGGTGCTCGGTCTCGTAGACGGTCGAGGTGAACACCTTGCGATAACGCTCAAGCTTCGCCGGGTCGACATCGGGCTTGATGCTCGCGTAGTCATATTCGTTGCTGTGCACCGCCCACAGCTTGTCGGCCAGCTCGCGCAGCGGCTCGGGCAGTTCCTGATAGGCCGCCGCCGTGTTGGCCCAGACGGTGTCGCCGCCGGAAGCCGGCGCCACCACGCTGCGCAGGATCGAGGCCTTGGGGTAGGCATCGACGAAGGTCACGTCGGTGTGCCAGGAGTTGGCCCGCTGGCCTTCGGCACCGTCCAGTTGCAGCAGGTAGCTGGTGCCATCCACCACCGGTACGGTGGGGTGGGCGACCGGCTCGCCGAGCAACTTGGCGAAGCCTTCCTGGCTCAGGTCGTCCAGGTGGGTCTGGCCACGGAAGAAAATCACCTTGTGCTTCACCAGGGCAGCCTGGATGGCATCGATGGTGGCGGCATCGAGGTCGGCGGACAGCTTCACCCCACGGATTTCGGCGCCGATGCGGCCGGCAACCGGGTGGATGTCGAGTTCGAGGGCGTGTGGCGCTAAGGCCTGTGCGGCGTTGCTCATGGTCGTGGTCCTTGCGGTCATGGTCGGGTTTGGGTTCAGCGGGCGGCCTGCGCGGCCTGTTGGTGTTGCAGTGCGGCATCGAGGAAACGCGGTTCGATCCACTCGGAAACCTGGAAGCCACGGCGGATCAGGCGCTCGCGGGCAGCCAGGTCGACGCCCTGCTGCAGCTGGGCAACGAAATCGGCGTCCAGCCGTGGGTCGAAGTAATGGGCGAGGTCTTCCTGGGCCAGGTCATCGCTGAGGATGCTGCGCGGCCAGTTGGCGTTGCTCGCCACCAGGTCGACATAGGCCTCGCGGTTATGCTCGTCGCGCAGCCAGCTGGCGGCCTGCTCCTGGGCATTGACCAGGCGCTGCACCAGCTCGGGGTACTTGCGGATGAAATCGCCGGTGCCGAGCAATACCGCCTGGGTGCTGCCGGCGCCTGCCAGGTCGCGGGAATTGACGGGCAGCTCGACCAGCCCGCGCTCACGCAGCGACAGCAGGTTGGACAAGCCCCAAGTGGCGTCGATCTGCTTGGCGGCCAACGCGGCGTTGGCGGCGTTGAGGTCCAGGTTGATCACTTTCAGGTCACGCTCGGACAGCCCCTGGCTGGCCAGGGCACTGGCGAACGACAGCTGGTTGGCAGTGCCGCGGAACACCGCCACGCGCTTGCCCTTGAGGTCGTGCAGGGTCTTGATGCCGGAACCTGGCACCACCCCCAGATAGCTCTTCACCCCCCGCACACCGGCTGACAGCACGCGGGTATCGAGGCCGTTGGCCTTGCCGACGATCGCCGCCAGGTCGCCCAGGTAGGCGAAATCGGCCTGGCCGTTGGCCAAGGCTTCGTTGACCACCGGGCCTGCGCCCTTGAAGAAATGCCAGTCGATGCGGATGCCGTCTTTGGCAAATTCCTTTTCCAGCAGTTGCTGGTCACGCAGTACATCGACCACACCGCCAGCACTGTGCTTGCTGCCGGCGCTCAGATCGGGCACGGCGATGCGGATGCTGTCCGGCTTGGCCGGCTCGGCTGCGTGGGCGCTCAGGGTAAAGGCCAGACCGAGGGCGGTGATCAGGTGGCGCAGAGGGGTTTTCATGGCAAGGCTCCTTGGCAGGCTGCCACCGGCGATGGCCGGCGCTTTGGCCAGAAGCTAGGCAGGTCTGGTTAGAACCTACAAAGATCAAAACTTCATTTTTTAGTAACTGAAAGACATAAACGAGGATTGATGCGGGGCGCGGGGCGGCTTGCGGGAAACGCATCGAAAATATGAGGAAAACGCAATGGTGAGAGGGTTCCGCCTGCAAGGACTGCATGCTTTTATCTCTTGAAAGCCACTTTTGAGAATTTTTAATTCCATAAGTGAATAACATTGGAACGCTTCGAGAGATGGCCGATGAATGGAGTTCTGAGCAGAGGGCGGGGTTGGCTGCGGGGGCCGCTGCGCGACCCAATCGCGACACAAGGCCGCTCCCACAAAGGCCGCGTCTTGCCATGGGTAGTGCCGGTCCTGATTGCACTGCTGTGGATCGTGGCTAGCCGGCAGCACTGGATGAGCGAGCAGATCCTGCCGGCACCTTCGCTGGTGTGGCAAAGCGCGCTGGAGTTTGGCTCCGGTGAGCTTTGGGGGCACTTGTGGATAAGTCTGCAGCGGCTGTTCTGGGGGCTGCTGGCGGGCGTCGGCAGTGGCTTGCTGCTCGGCACCTGGCTGGGCACCTCACGCCAGGCGCAGACCTTGGTGCTGCCGACCTTCGTGGCCTTGGCACAGATCCCCACCCTGGCCTGGATTCCGCTGTTCATGCTGTTCTTCGGGATCGGCGAACTGCTCAAGCTGGTGGTGCTGGTAAAGGCCGTGGTGGTGCCGGTCACCCTGCACACCCTGGTCGGCGTGCGCGATGCCCAGCCCAAGCTGCGCGAAGCCGCCGCCGCGCTGCGCCTGCCACGTCACCTGCTGTTGCTGCGCCTGCTGCTGCCGGCCGCTCTGCCCGCGTTCCTCACCGGCGTGCGCCTGGCCCTGGCAACAGGCTGGACCTCGTTGCTGGCCGTCGAATTGCTGGCCTCCAGTGAAGGCATCGGCTACCTGATGGTCTGGGGCCGCCAGTTGTTCATGCTCGACCTGGTGCTGTTGTGCATCCTGGTGATCGGCCTGGTCGGTGCGTTACTGGAGCGTGGTTTCTCCACCCTGGAAAAGCGCCTGCTGTACTGGCCGCAACCGGCCACCGGCGAACAACAGCGCGGGCCCATTCCACGGGGCTGGCAAAGCCTGCTGCTACCGGCGGCGCTGGTTGCGCTGTGGCAGGCCAGCAACAGCTTCGGCTGGATCGACCCGAACATCCTCACATCCCCACTGGACGTTCTGCGCACCCTGTTCAGCGGCCTGGCCGATGGCTCGTTGCCAGAAGCCATGCTGCTGAGCCTGCAGCGCACCCTGACCGGCCTGCTCCTGGGTGGCGGCGCCGGCTTGCTGAGCGGGCTGTTGCTGGGGCTTTGCCACAACGCCGAACGCCTGTTCGGGCCAAGCCTCTCGGCCCTGCGGCAAGTGGCGCTATTCGCCTGGGTGCCCTTGCTCACGGCCTGGTTCGGCCTCGGTGAAGGGGCCAAGCATGTGTTCGTCGCGCTGGCGGCATTCTTCCCGCTGCTGATCGCCACCCAGCGCGGCATCGCCAGCCTCTCGCCGCAACTGGGCGAAGCGGCCCGCACACTGCGCCTGAACCTGTGGCAACGCCTGCGCCTGCTGGTGCTGCCGGGTGCAGCTCCGGCCATCTTTGCCGGCCTGCGCCTGTCACTGATCTACGCCTGGCTGGGCACCATCGGTGCCGAATACTTCATGCCCTCGGACGGTGGCATCGCCAGCCTGATGATCGGCGCGCAGCAACTGTTCCGCATGGACCAGGTGATGGCCGCGATGGTCCTGATCGGCCTGGTCGGCGCCCTGCTCGGCACCCTCGGCCAACGCCTCGAATCGCGCGCCACGCGCTGGAGAACCGCATGAATGCTTTCAATGCTTCACACCTGCTCGCGGCCAACCAGGCCGACACCACGCCGCCGCTGGTCAGCTTCGAAGGCGTCGGCAAAGTCTTCAGCGTCGATGGCCAGCCCTTCGAGGCCATCCGCAACTTCAACCTGGCCATCAACGAAGGCGAGTTCATCGCCATCGTCGGCGCCTCGGGCTGCGGCAAGTCGACCCTGTTGCGCCTGCTGGTCGGGCTGGATACCGACTTCAGCGGCAGCATCCGCGTCGATGGCGAGGCGGTCAGCGGCATCGGCGGCGAGCGCGGTATCGTATTCCAGGAGCATCGCCTGTTCCCCTGGCTGACGGTGGAACAGAACATCGCCCTGGGCCTGGTCAACGAACGCCTGACCCAGGGCGAGCGTGCCCGCCGCGTGCACGAGTTCGTGCAACTGGTGGGCCTGGTCGGATTCGAATCGGCCTACCCGCACCAGCTGTCCGGCGGCATGGCCCAGCGCGTGGCGATTGCCCGTGGCCTGGTGGCCAGCCCACGCATCCTGTTGCTCGACGAGCCGTTCGGCGCGCTCGATGCACTGACCCGCCAACAGTTGCAGGACGAATTGCTGGCCATCCGCGAACGTGCCGGCATCACCACGTTGCTGGTGACCCACGATGCCGAGGAAGCCACCTACCTCGCCGACCGGGTGGTGGTGCTGGAGCCACGCCCCGGGCGGATCAAGTCGGTGGTGGAGATCGACCTGCCGCACCCGCGCTTGCGTACCGGTGTGGCCCTGCACGGATTGCGCGAACGGGTTCTGCACCAGATCACCGGTGACGGCGGCTACCTGCCGCCGCCAGCACGTCGGGTGGAAGGATTGCGGCCCGAACTGATCGCCCTCTAGGTCCAATCCGCTGCGGGGAAGAAGCGCTCGACCACAGCGTCATGCTGCACCAGCTGCTGGTAGGCATGACGATCGAACGGCAGGCCGGTGCGCAGGGCGTAGACCGGTTTGCCGGTGGGCTTGGGCACTTCGCGCAAGCGGATGCGCAAAAAGCGGTAATGCGCACCGCTGATCTCGCCGGCGGACTCGATTCGAAAGTAGCGCCCGGGCGTGAATAGCACCTCAGCCTCCTGCCAGTTCAGCGACAGGGATGCCACCGGCACACCACTGGCCTGGCCATCGGCAAGCAGCTCGTACAACACTGTGTTGTCATCGAAATGCTCCGCCACCTGCGCCAACGGCAGGTCGACCGCCGCCTTGGGCAGCATGAACCGTCGGGGGATGTAGGGGCTCTCGGTAAACGACGTGATGTCGGTGCTGACCAGCACATCGCCTTGGCGGATTGCGCCGGCCCGCCAGCGCGCTCCGATGGTCACACGCGGGCCACGGCCTCCACGCCACAGCACCTTGGCGCCGCTGCCAGGGAGTTGCGCCATCGAGTCGAACAGGTTGTCGAGGTAAGCCCGCAACTCGTCTTCAGGTATCGCCGCCAGGCGCTGCCTGCCGATACTGAACACATCGTTGACCTTGGCCATGTGGCCACTGTATTGCTCGATCAGGTTGTTGTGCCCGTCACCTTCGTGCCTGAAGCTGTAGAAGCGCTCGCCTTGGCGCTCCACATGTGGGGTGCCGAATTCGTCCATCGGCGCCATGTGCCCTTCGAACTCAGGCAGGTCGGCCTGGTTCAGCAAGGTTCTGTGACGCTGGCGAACAGCGCGCGACACCAGGTCGCTGGAAGTGTCATCCACCTCCATGTAGGTATCCCACTGCTCAGGCGCCGCTTCCGTCAGCACCGAATATACGGAAAACGCTATCACCAACAGGTCGCACACGGCTGAAGTGAACGCTTCATTGCGCTGGACCTTGTCGGGAGCATTCACCAACGCATCAATATCCAGCCCCAGGCGAACGCTACCCAGCACGAACAGCACCAGGCCAAGAGGCTGCCACCCCAAGGCGAACACACTCAACACGGCGATCGCGATACCCAGCTCATGGCGCCAGTATTGTTTGTGCAGGTCGCTGTTGGAGACCATTATGCGATGGCTGGCCTCGACGTCATCCTTGACCCATTCGCTCATCTGTTCAAACAGCGGCCGAGCCACTTCGACGCCCAGGCCAAACGGCCAGTGTGGCGCCGGCCCGGTACCGCTGCGCTCGCGCAGTCGCTGCAGGCCGGCCTCGCGCTTGGCCTCGTCAACCTCGGCGTAGGGCTTGTGCAGGGCGTCGTACCAGTGCTGGCCATCTTCCCCGTGCAACTGCCTGGAAACCCAGACGCGCAAGGCTGCCACGTCGTCGAATGCCTGCAGTACCACGTCCGCAGTCGGGGTATACAGAAGAAACCGGCCATTGCGCAGAGCGAAGGTCAACAAGTGGCCTCCTCCGTGCATCGGGTAGTGCCGAACCGAGTAATCACCAGTGCCGCCTGGGCCACTCAAACTGGCCAGGCTCAGGCGCTTCCCGGCTTCCAGCCCCATCCACGCCCATAACCGCTGGCGATCCTCGGTGGTGATATGGCCAGCCTCAAGGCTGCTCTCGATGGCAGCGATGAAACTGACCTTGAGCAACACCGGCAGATCCTTGCCTTCATTGCTCCAAAACTGCTCCGTGCGCTCACGCACCCCATTGGCAAAGTTGAGCTCCCAGAAATGTTTCCTGACCTTCACCGGGTCAAGCTTCACTTCGTTCTGCGCATCGAATGCCTGCGCATCCGGCCCGTCACGGTAAAAACCGTTCAGGCGAAAGATCGTATCGGCATCTTCGTCCTGCAACTCGACATCGAGACGCCTGATCCACAGGTCGGTAAAGGTCAGTGAGCTGACCGGTGCGTGATGATGCGTCCAGCCGGTGAAACAGCGCGCTCGCCGGTTGTCCCCCTTACGAAAGTGGTGCCACCAGACCTGGTCCGGGTCGAGCGCCATGCCGGTTTGCATCGACAGGTAAGCGCTTGCCTGTTCATGTGCCAGTGAATGCAGGTCAGGGAATGCCTCACGGTAGCGCCTGGCCATTTCCGCAATGGCCTTGGCGTCCTTGAGCCACTCGAGGCTCTGCGCGTATGGATCGTTCATGCTCATGCTCCTCGGTTCGAAAGCCTTGAAACTGCTCCTGTCCGAGGTGATTAATGAGGTACAGCTATGCCACCCCCAGCCCGCGCAAGTATTTCCAAGGGTAGATACCTCGTTGGTGCCCATCGCTGAACAGCAGTTGCACGCCGTAACCCTGCGGTTCGATGCGCTCTACCCGCACATCGTCCTGCACCACGCCGATCGCACCGCGCAAACGGGCAGCGCGGCACTGCGAGCACGGGCAGGCACCGCGCAAGCGCGCATGGCTGATGACCTGCTCGGCATCCTGCCATTGCACGGTCAGCTGCCCGGCCTCGCGCTGGTTACGTATTGCGCTCGGGCTGTCCATCAAGCCGCTCCGCGCAGCTGCGCCAAGGCGATACGCACGGCCTTGCGCACTTCCGGATCGCTGTCCGCTTCTGCCGCCTGCAACGCCTGCAGGGCGCTGGCCTGGCCCAATTCGCCGAGCGCCAGCGCGGCTTCCTTGCGCAGGTTGGCGATGGCATGGCCCAGCAAGTCGGCCAAGGCATCGAGCGCTTGGGCATGACGCAGGCGGCCCAGTGAACGGGCAGCGCGCAAGCGCACCTGCCAGAAGCCATCACCCAGCGCCGCCACCAGTGCCGGGCCCGCCTGGGCATGGCCCACCTTGCCCAGGGTCGTCGCGGCTTCTTCGCGTACCTGCCAGGCCGGGTCGCGCAAGGCGCCAACCAGCGCCGGCAATACGGCGAGGTCACGCGCAAGGCCCAAGGCGCCAATCGCAGCGCGACGTACCTCGGTGTCGGGCTCGTGCTCGGCCAGCTTCGCCAAGGCAGGCAACGCGGGCGCGTACTTGAGCCAACCGAGCACAGCCACGGCTTCGCGCCGCACGGCTGCGTCCTGATCTTCCAGTGCCCGCAGCGCAAGCTCGGCTGCATCGTCCAGGCGCAGCTCACGCAGGGCACGCAAGGCACTGGCGCGAACGAAGGCATCGGCATGAGTCGTCCACGGCAGAATCCACTGACCGGCTTCCGGGCTCTTCAACTCGCTGAGGCTCTGCGCAGCAGCCAGGCGTACCGCTTCGGCGCCATCCGCCAGTGCGGCGCACAAGGCCTGCACCACTTCAGGTTCCTCCCAGGCTTCCAGCAGGCGCGCGGCCTCGGCGCGCACATCGTCAGCGCCATCGACCAACAGGGCATCGGTCAGCCATGGCAAGGCATCGGGGTCTTCCAGGTCGGCCAGCTCGATCAAGGCAATGCGCCGCACGCCCGCGTCGTCGGCTTCGAGGCGTGGCAGCAGGTCGAGAATCTCGGGGTTGTCGGTGCATCGTTCAGTTGCTACAAGGCGCATGGGTGTTTCCCCTCGAATCGTTTGAGTGCTGGAGTCGTCTCCGCCGCCCGGCGCGGGGGTGGGAAACGAGGGGCAGTGCAGGAAGGCGCGTCCGGTGGTGCTCCGGATGGCGGGGGGGTGGAATCAGCGCAGCAGGTAAGGGATGTCGACCTTGACCGCGCCGGTGGGGCAGTCTTTCTCGCAGGGCATGCAGTACCAGCACTCGTCGAAGGCCATGTAGGCCTTTTGCGTGGCCGGGTTGATCGCCAGCAGGTCCATGGGGCAAACCTCGACACAGACGGTGCAGCCTTTTTCGGCGATGCACTTGTCTTCGTCGATGGTTACCGGGGCGCTGCTGCGAAAGAATATTTCCTGGGGCTGGTAGGCCATTTCACGGGGTCCTTGGGGCCTTTGGCCCTCTGTTTTACTCAGGCGGCGTCGGCTTTCACCCGCAGCCGGTCATAGGCAGTCTGTTCCTGGGCATCCAACGCGATCAGGTACGGCTCGACCGCCTTCTTGAAGCTGGTCATTTCACCGTCTTCGCCCTTCTTCAGATGGCAATGGCAGAACCACTCGCCATCGTTGCGCTCGGGGAAGTCCACCCGGTGGTGGTAAAGGCCCCAGCGGCTCTCCTCACGGAACAGCGAGGCCCGCGCTGCCATTTCGGCACAGTCACGGATCACCGACACTTCCATCGCCCGCATCAGCTCATGCGGGTTAGCGGCTTTCATCTGTTCGAGGTCACGTTCGATTTCGGCAAAGCGCGCCAGGCCGATTTCCATCTTCTTGGTCACCTTCGGCGGCTGCAGGTAATCGTTCACCATGCGCCGTAGCTTGTACTCGACCTGCGCTGGCGGCAGGCCATGCTCACGGTGCAACGGGGCGAACACCCGTGCGCGTTCGCGCTCGACCTGCCCGGCATCGACCTCGGCCAGCTCCCGCCCGGCCACGTACTGCGCGGCGTTGACGCCAGCAAACCAGCCGTAGGTGAACGCGCCGAGCATGTAGTTGTGCGGCACCGCCGCCATGTCACCGGCGGCATAAAGGCCTTTGACGCTGGTCTCGGCTTTCTCGTTGACCCACACCCCCGAGGCCGAATGCCCCGAGCAGAAACCGATCTCGGAGATGTGCATCTCGACCATGTGCTGGCGGTAGTCGGTACCACGCCCGGCATGGAACTGGCCACGGCTGGGGCGCTCGTTGCTGTGCAGGATCTCTTCGATGTTCTGGATGGTTTCCTCGGCCAGGTGGTCGAGCTTGAGGAACACCGGGCCGTTGCCGCCTTCGAGTTCCTGGTGGAACTCCCACATCATCTGCCCGCTCCAGTAGTCGCACTCGATGAAGCGCTCACCCTTGCTGTTGGCGGTGTAGCCGCCCAGCGGACCGGTGACGTAAGCGCAGGCCGGGCCGTTGTAGTCCTTGATCAGTGGGTTGATCTGGAAGCACTCGAGGTTGGCCAGTTCAGCGCCGGCATGGTAGGCCATGGCATAGCCATCGCCAGCATTGGTCGGGTTCTCGTAGGTGCCCATCAGGTAACCCGACGACGGCAGGCCCAGGCGCCCGGCGGCGCCGCAGGCGAGGATCACCGCCTTGGCCCGCACCACACGAAATTCGCCGCTACGGCAATCGAAGCCCAATACACCGGCAGCGGCACCTTCGCCATCGAGCAGCACACGGGTGCAGACCATACGGTTGCTGATCTCGACCCGGGCGCGCTTGAGCTGGCGGTACAGCACCTTCTTGATGTCGTGGCCTTCGGGCATGGGCAGCACGTAGGCGCCCATGTGGTGGACCTTCTTCACCGCGTAGTCGCCGGTTTCGTCTTTCTCGAACTTCACCCCCCAGCGGTCGAGCTGCTCGATGGTTTCGAAGCTGTGAGTCGCGTAGGCATGCACGGCGGCCTGGTTGACGATGCCGTCATTGGCCACGGTGATTTCCTTGGTGTACTGCTCGGGCGTGGCATGGCCGGGGATGATGGCGTTGTTCAGGCCGTCCATGCCCATGCTGATGGCGCCGCTGCGCTTGACGTTGGCCTTGTCCAGCAACAGTACACGCAGGTGCTTGTCGTGCTCCTTGGCCTTGATCGCCGCCATCGGCCCGGCGGTGCCGCCGCCGATGACGATGATGTCGTAGTCCTGGGTCTCGATGCTCATGCCTTGCTCCCTTTCTGGCGGTCGATGCGCAGGCGGTACTGGAAGGCATCGCCACGGTAGTAGAGGTGTTCGAAGTCCAGCGGCGCGCCGTCGGCGGTGTGGGTCAGGCGTTCGATGCGCATGATCGGCGCGCCCTCCTCCACCTCCAGCGCCTGGGTCAGGTCGCTGTCGGCCAGCACCGCGTCGATGGCCAGGTCGGCATGCCCCAGGGCGATGCCGCAGTCGTTTTCCAGCAGCAGGAAGATGTCGCGGGTAACCAGGTCGGCCTTTTCCAGCTTTTCGCCGACGGCCTTGGGTAGCCAGGTCAGCTCCAGCGATACCGGCTCGCGATTGATCAGCCGCACCCGGCGAATCTCGGTGACCAGGCTGCCCTCCTCTACCTGCAGCCGCGCCGCCACCAGGGCATTGGCTGGCACATGGCGGAAGCTGCGCAGGCGGTTGATCACCTCGTAGCCCATCTGCGTCATGGATTCACCCAGGCCTTGCAGGGTGCTGACGTTCTGGAACGCCTTGGGCTTGGCGACGAAGGTACCTTTGCCGTGGATCTTGAAGATCAGCCCTTCTTTCTGCAGATCACCCAGCGCCTGGCGCACGGTGATACGGCTGACGTCGAATGCCTTGCCCAGTTCGCTTTCCGAGGGCATGCGGCTATGCGGTGGATAAGTACCGTCAAGGATGCGCTCGCGCAGCAGTTCCTTGAGCTGGGTGTAGAGCGGTACCGGGGACAGGGGGAGCAGTTCGGCCATGGGTCTCTTCGCTGATCGGTGACTTGTTATAACAAGTTGTGACCAGAGCATAGAGGGCATAAGAACTCGTAAGGAAATACTGATATCGCATATGGATAGATGCATTTCCGTTTCCCGGAGCCGAGCACGGTGGAAAAACTGTCACAGATCAAGGCGATGGACGCCGCCGAATCAGATGGGTATGATGCCTGCGCGTTGCACTCGTAGCTCAGCTGGATAGAGTACTGCCCTCCGAAGGCAGGGGTCGTGGGTTCGAATCCCGCCGAGTGCGCCATCCTCTCCCTCAACTGCACAGCGCATCTGCGATGTGCATAGCGAAAGCTAGCTCCTTCCAGCTCACGCCCGAGCGTACCTATTCTCCCCTACGCCAAGCAAATCGTGTTAAATATCACCTGTTTTGTTCAGTTTTCCGTCCCTGATTGGAAAACGATGAACTTAGGTGAGAGCAAAAATTGGCATGAATAAAAAAGAGTCGGAAGAAATCAGTAAGTTTTTGAGCTATGTGCTGAGGCACGAGCCGCAGTCGATTGGCTTGACGCTGGACGCCGAAGGCTGGGCGAGCATTGACTCACTGCTTGACTCGTCGCAAAAAGCGGGACGAATTCTGGATCTCTCGCTGCTGGAAAAAATAGTTGCTGAAAGCAGCAAAAAACGTTTTTCCATCTCGCCTGACAGGAAATTTATCCGGGCAACACAAGGTCACTCAACGGCAAGTGTATGTATAAAACACTCTGAGTTAACTCCGCCTGATCGTCTTTACCATGGAACAGCAACTCGTTTTCTGCAATCCATTCTGGATAATGGACTTGTCGCAGGGGCACGTCATCACGTTCATTTATCAGAAGACCTGGAAACCGCTAAATCTGTCGGGCAAAGGTATGGCAAGCCCGTGGTATTGGAAGTTGAAGCCCTACTAATGCACAACATGGGCTTCAAGTTTTTCCAAGCGGAAAATGGAGTTTGGCTTGTTTCCAGTGTTCCAGCGGAATTATTGAGCGTGAAGGCTCAACCGAGCACTTCGAAGGACTGAGCAACGACATGTATTGCCATACCTTCTGACTGCAGGTAAAGCCTGAAGTGCTTGTGCGCAGAAGGGCTACCTGCCTTGTTGATGGCCATCAGCAAATCCGAAACTTCATACTCCACAAGGCAGTCCAGCATAGGGTTATCACGGTCATCTGGGCAGTTGAAAAGGCTGTGCCCAGGAAACGGAGTTTTAACAAAGTAACTCGGCCAGACGAACCGAATAACCTTTTTGCTCTCTTCGCCTTCTGCGCTTTCCGACTCGTAATATACATTGACGTCCAACGCATCATCTGCATAAACCATCTCTACCCTGTCTTCACCCTCTGCCGGCAAGAATGATCCCAAGTCCAACCGACACAACGGCTTAAGCAATTTCATTCAACATCACCTTCTGGCTTTTTCAATTGACCCACCGTAGTTTTTTTCCAACTGATCTCTGACAAGCATGTCGAAGGTAATATTGTCATAGGCGATCACACCTGTCTTATTGACACCATACCATTCAGCCTTCGGTATGCCAGCATTAATAAGCGCCGTCGAACTCCGGGTATTTGCGATCACCTTGCGCCCATCAACCATAACGTAATCCAACGGGACTTGGCTAGGTTTCACCACGCCTTGTTGCAGCGCCTTGGTCAGATCATCCACAGTTTTAATCGGGCGCCCGGCGGCGGCTGTGTAGATTTCCCTTCCCTCTCTGCTAAATGCCTTTGTAGGCTTGGCGATAACCTGCGCAAAAACGCTGTCTTCCAGAACCCCACGCTCGCCTCCCCTGGGTGGATGTCTTTCAGACTTCTGTTCCGGTAGCTTTTGTTGTTTAACCTCGCGAGCAATGGGAGGTTCAACTTTAGCGCTGACAACCGGCGCAGTGTCATTCATACGCAAGTCAGGCCTGGCGAGTAATGCTTCTTCATTACGCGCCAACCAACCGGCGATTTGCCTGTTCGACATGCCGGCTTGTAGTTTTGCACTCCTCGCCGCGATACTGTCCAAACCACCCAGAACACCGGACTTGACCTGCCCACGCATTAAATACGCAACGATCGCCATGAGCAACAGCAAGACCAACTGTTCTTGCCCCCTAGCCAGTTGCCGCGCCGCCCGCTCTATATTCTCTTGGTATTCCGCTGAAGCCGCACCAGTGGGATCGAGCCCTGCAGGCCGGCTCCCATCCTCTGCACTCCAGGCAGTGGCCAAGCCTTCGTGCAATAAAGAAAGGCAAGCAGGCAACCCTTGATAGAAATAATCAGCAATTGCCGAAAGTCCTATACCCAAGAGAATTAGATTGCCGACCTGAAGTCCTATACCGGCACCAGCCACTGCCCCTGGCACAGCACCTGCACCCAATACGAATGATCCACCAATGCCGCCAGCAATCGTTCCAACAGCTACGCTGCCGCCGACAACCATCGCTACTTCCTTGACCAGTTGAAGCAAGATCGGAAGTATCTCGGATATGTTGATACTCGCCCATTTTTGCATCAAATCCGACTGGACAATCGGGTAAGACAGCGTCATCGCCAGTCTCACTGATTCAATCCGACTTCCTCCCACCTGCCCATAGGCATGGCTGGCCACGTCACCGATGCGACGGCTAAATCCATTCCAATGATGACTGAACTGATCCCAGCTCGCACCGACGCTCTGATTGAGATGGCTGAATTTTTGTTCGAGATTCCTTTCAACTTCGCCCCACGTCGGGACATTGGCCAATATGTCCATATTCCCTCTTGACTCCTCAAAGAAGGTGCATGCTCAAGTCCTTGAGCTATCCATTCAAGTTAGTCCTCAAACCGCCGCTAACGCAATCGTTGAGTGTTGGGCGCGTGATGACTCGCACAAACCACAGACTTACACTCAGCATTTCATTGGTGTTAGCTTGGATGCTTTCCCGTTCAAGACGGGTACCCAACAACAATGATTCGCGAAGGAATGCGTGCACATGCATCTGAAAAAGCTCACCTCCACCGCCTTGCTGCTGGCCGGCATCGGCCTGTTCACCCAACCGGCCCAGGCCAACCTGACCCAGCAACAATCTGCCGCCATCGTCAAAGCCTTCGACGGCAGCAACCCGGCCGACTTCAAGCAATTCCTCGGCAAACTCAAAGGTAGCGACCTGGCCAAGGCCGACAACCTCACCGCCACCCTCGACGCCTACCTGGCCTGCAAGCCGCTCGCCGCCGAGCAGCAGAACGAGATCAACCGCCTGCTCGGCCTGTACACCCGCATCAAGTACGCCAAGGCCGCCACGGAAAATCTGCGTGAACTGGTGGCCATTCCCACCTTCAGCGTCGACGGCGTGCCGCAGCACGAAAATCCCGAATTCCTGAAGGTCGCCGACAAGATCAAGGCCCTGGCCGAGAGCTTCGGCCTGGTCTTCCGCAACGTCGACAACCGCGTCTACGAGATTACGCTAGGGGAAGGCAAGGAAGTGGTCGGCATCCACGCCCACGCTGACGTGGTACCGGTCAACCCGGACAACTGGAAGCTGGCTGACGGCACCCGCCTCGACCCGTTCAAGGTCACCCAGGTCGGTGACCGCATGTACGGCCGTGGCACCGAGGATGACAAGAACGGCATCATCGTCGCGCTGTATGCGCTGAAAGTGGCCAAGGACGAAAACCTGCCCCTGGCCCGGCAGTTCAAGCTGCTGATCGACACCACCGAAGAAACCAGCGGCGACGCCATCCCCTATTACTTCGAGCGCAACCCGACCCCCGACTACAACCTGGCACTCGACGGCGGCTACCCGGTGGTGATTGCCGAAAAAGGCTACGGCACGGTCATGGCCAGCTTCAGCAAACGCCCGGCCACGGGCAAGGGCGCGGAAATCGTCAACCTGACCGGCGGCCTGGCGACCAACCAGATTCCGACCACGTCGGTGGCGACCCTGGTTGCCGACAACCCGGCAGAGCTGGCCAAGCACCTGGAGAAGGCCGGCGCCGACTACGTGAAGCGCAATGGCAATGATTTCAGCATCGACGCCAAGGTAGACGGCAAGAACGTACTGCTTGCCGTGACCGGCGTTTCTGCCCACTCTTCGGAGCCAGAGTCCGGCGTCAACCCGGTGGCCCGCATGCTCGACTTCCTCAATGGCCTGGGCCAGCAGGTGCCGCTCAAGCACAACCACTTCACCGATGCCGCCCGCTACGCCGCCGACAACTGGGGCCTGGACTACCTGGGCAACAAACTCGGCATCGGTTTCGAAGACAGCTTCATGGGCCCGCTGACCACCTCGCTGACCTTCGTCGGCGTGGATGCCAAGGGCCTGAAGCTGGCCGTGAACCTGCGCATTCCCAAAGGCAAGCCACTGGCCACGCTCAAGGACCAACTGGCCGACAAGCTGGGCAAATGGACCCGCCAGAGCCACACTTCGGTCGCCTTCGACTACAGCCTCGATGAGCCGATGTTCCGCAACCCCGAAGGCGAATGGGTCAAGGCGCTGCTCGATGTGGCCAGCGAAAACCTGGGCATGAAGCACGCGTTCGGCACCTCGGCCGGCGCCACCTCGGTGCACGACCTGCCCAACGGCGTGCAGTTCGGCCTGGCCATGCCGGATGTGAAGTACACCGGGCACAACGACAACGAGTTCAAGACCGTGGAACAGTTCATGCTCGACCTGCAGGTAGTGAGCGAGATGGTGGCGCGGATCGGACAGATGCCGAAGCTTTGAGCAATGCTTGCAGCGGCGTAGCCATCCAACTACCATTGGCCCTGACTACGACGACAGCAGAAAATTTGTCGGCGGTGCTGCGAAGGCCTCGGAATACTGGGGTCATATGAAGGGAGATTGCAGGCAACATGAGTCGTTCCACTTGAGTGTGGGAGATTCGCCTCCAAAGCCGTCCTTCCGCGTAGTCAGCTGATATTCCTGATCTTGGCCTCGGTTGCATGATATGCAGTAACCGGGGCCAAGTACTTTCTACCTCCCTGAACTCGTATCCTGACCACGGCGACTGCATAAAAGCTCGCCTTGCCAATGCGGACTTTCTGTCGCGTATTGAAGACGATCGCTTGTGCATGCTTGGGCTTGTTCAAGCCAACCTGGCTTAGAGGCGAATAGGCCGCAAGCAGAATTTCCAAGACCTCCTCAACCGTACATCGATCTTTGGTCATCCGCGCATCCAAAGGATGAGCGACCGCTTCCAGATCAATGAGAACGCCTCTTTGATTGGGCACATCCCAGCCCTTCTCCTTGCAGATCCTCCTGACACGATCAAACTGCTTAGGCGTGAGCAAGTACGAAAACGCAGGCACACCTTCATCATTTACCCTGTGGTCAGCGGAGCGACGGCGGGCTAGTGCAATTTCAACCAAGGCAATGAAGGCATCTTGCAACGCGCTACGCCTGGGTAATTGTGAGTTCTCCATGACTTCTTGTTTTCCATCGCGAGCATTCTCCACCCCAGAAAGATCAACGCCCGTGTGCGCGGCACCACGGGCGTCAGGATCTCAACTAGTACTGGAAATTAAGCCTTTGATTGCGATGGGTAAATTCGAAGTCCGATGCTGTGGGAGGGCAGCTTTCGTAGGCAAATTCTGAAAAATCTGAAGTCCGCCTATCCCTTTGCCTTCTCCAACGTGAGTACCCGCTCTCTCTTGCCAAAAGCGCCGCTCTAATGACGTTTTTCAATCGACTCCATGCCGTTTCCTGCATTGCCGTGCAAGCTGGCGTGCCGGATGCTTTATTTACTCAAAGCGCTCGTCTTTTCCACCCGCAGAGGCCCGTATGAAGACCGTCGAACAAATCCTCAAGACCAAGTCCCAGCACCAGACCGTGTATACCATCGGCCCGGATGACTCGGTGCTCGACGCCCTGAAACTGCTGGCGGAGAAAAACGTCGGTGCCTTGCCGGTCGTGGAAAACGACCAGGTGGTGGGGATCGTCAGTGAACGCGACTATGCGCGCAAGCTGGTGCTCAAGGGCCGCTCCTCGGCCGCCACGCCGGTGCGCGAGATCATGAGCGCACCCGTGATCACGGTGGAGCCGAAGAAGAACCTGGATTACTGCATGCAGCAAATGACCGACCGCCACCTGCGTCACCTGCCTGTCGTCGAGAACGGCAAGCTGCTCGGGCTGCTGTCGATTGGTGACCTGGTGAAGGAAACCATCGCCGAGCAGGCCAGCCTGATCAAGCAACTGGAGCAGTACATCCGCGGCGAATGATGGCGCCTCAGTGGTAGGCGCGCTCCAGTTCGTCCAGCTGATGGTCGAAACTGCGCAGGCGCGCCGACCAGGTGTACACCAGTACCTCCAGGTCACGGTTGAGCACGGCGGTATTGCCATGGCCGTTGCTCGACGGTTCGCACAAATCCAGCTGATACCGCTCGCGGGCCATGGCCGTGGCCACGCTGGACAGGTCGCGGGCATTGGCCAGCCAGTGATGGTGATGGTCGTGGATTTCTCGGTCGAGCGCCCGGCACTGGCGTTTCAGCGCATCCAGGCTTTGCTCCAGCGGAGTGCCCTTGAGCTCGCCCATCACCTCCTCGAAGGTGCGCCCGGAATGCCAGTAGCTGCCCCAGAAATAGCGGTCGAACACCGTCTCGACGCGACGTAGCGCGACCTTGGTGTTCCAGATGGTCAGCAACGTTCGCCCCTGGATCACCTCACGCTTGTTCAGGCGCAACTGCTGCCAGGCAATCCAGGTCAGCGCCAGCAACGCGACCGCGCCCGTGACGGCGGCGGCAGCGTAAAGGAACTGTATCGCCTGGTTCATCTGCTGGGTGTGGCGGATGCCGTAGAAGTAACCGGCCGTCAGGGTGCCCAGGATCGTCACGGAGCACCAGAAACCTGGTGCGTAGGGATCTTTCATCACGCTAACCCCTCTTGTTTTCCCTGAGCATAGCAACGGCCAATCACACGTCAGGTGCCGCTCGGCACTTTATTTTCGGGGGCGACGCAGCGCTTCGTTGAGTTGATCGAAAGGCACCGCCCAATCGGCATCTTCAATGATGCTTTCCTTCAGGAAGGTGCGCTGGGAGTCGGTCCAGAACGGTGCATCCACCAGCTTGGTCTCGTTCTTCAACGGTGAATGGCTGGTGATGAACTGGTCGATGCTCTGCGCATCGTCGGGTAGGCCCAGTTGCTTGAACAGTTCGGCGAATGGATGGGTCGGTGCGTCCATGGTTCCTCCTGTGTGCCGGGCTGGCCGTCCACGACGCCGGCCCGGCATTGGCTTGAGAACATCAGCACAGCTCGCGTACTTCGGCTTGCGGTACCAGTTTCAGGTACTGCTCCATGCTCATGTGGATCAGGTGATCGTGGTCACCCGCCTCCAGGTAGACATCGCCCTGGCGGGTAAGACTCGAATCGAGCAGCATCTTGATCTGATAGGCGTCACCCATTGCCGGGATGGCACCCCTTTCGCAGTCACCGAACAGCATCGGCAAGGCGCTTTCGCGGGTCAGTTGCCAGGCGCCGGACATGCGCACCTTGCTCATGTCCATGTGCCGGTTGGCCGGTAGCACGGCCATGATGTAATTGCCATGGCGGTCGTCGAGCATGACCGACTTGGCCACCCGCTCGGCAGGTACGCCAGCCGTGCGCGCCGACTCAAGGCTGGTGGCCGAGTGTGGATGGGGAATGATGTCGTAATCGCAGTTGGCCTGGTCCAGGCGCTGCTGCAGGGTCTTGGCCATACGCATGATGCACCTCCGGTTTCGCCCCCCAACTTCCAATTTTAGGCCTTGGGCCGGCAGGCATGGCTAAACTTCAAACAGAGAGGTCAACGAGGTGACGACAGGTGTTCACTCGATGTTGCCGCTGCTTGCTGCTGTTGCTGCTGTTTGGCCTTGCCCCGGCCAGCCAGGCAGCGCCCGGCAGTGTCTGGGTGCTGGGCATCGATGACGCCATCGGTCCGGCCAGCGCCGACTACCTGATTCGCAACCTCGAACAGGCCAAGGCCCAGGGTGCCCAGTTGGTGGTGCTGCGCCTGGACACCCCCGGCGGGCTGGACAGCGCCATGCGCCAGATGATCAAGGCGATTCTCGCAAGCCCGGTGCCGGTCGCCAGCTACGTTGCCCCCAGCGGCGCCCGTGCCGCCAGCGCCGGCACCTACATTCTCTATGCCAGCCACGTCGCCGCCATGGCCCCAGGGACCAACCTCGGCGCCGCTACACCCGTGCAGATCGGTGGCCCGCCCGGGGTGCCGAAGGATGACAAGGCCAAGCCCGGCGACGATGAACAAACCCTGGCCCGCAAACAGGTCAATGATGCCGCTGCCTATATCCGCGGCCTGGCCCAACTGCGCGGACGCAACGCCGACTGGGCGGAACAGGCGGTGCGCGAGGCGGTCAGCCTGTCAGCCAGCGAGGCGCTGCGCCTGAAGGTGATCGACCAGGTGGCCAACGACCTGCCCGACCTGATGCGCCAGCTCGACGGCAAGACGCTGGTTGCCGCTGGCCAGCCGCAGCTCCTGCAAACCCGGGATGCCGCCTTGATCGAGCATCTGCCCGACTGGCGCACGCGCCTGCTGGCCGTCATCACCAACCCCAGCGTGGCGCTCATCCTGATCATGATCGGGGTGTACGGCCTGCTGTTCGAGTTCATGAACCCAGGCTCGGCACTGGGTGGCGTGGTCGGTGGCATCTGCCTGCTGCTGGCACTGTATGCCCTGCAACTGCTACCGGTGAGCTTCGCCGGCGTGGCGCTGATCCTGCTCGGCATCGCCTTCATGATCGCCGAGGCGTTCCTGCCCAGCTTCGGCGTGGTCGGTCTTGGCGGCATCGTCGCCTTCGTGGTCGGCGCCGTGATCCTGATCGACACCGATGCACCGGGGTTCGGTATCCCGCTGGTGCTGATCGGCACCCTCGCCGTGCTCTCGGCGCTGCTGATCGGCGGTGTGCTGGGCATGGCCATCAAGGCGCGACGACGGGCGCTGGTCAGCGGTGACGCTGGCCTGGTCGGCAGCCTGGTGACGGTCACCCAGGTGATGGCGGACAACCCGTTCTGCGGCTCGGTCCAGGCCCAGGGCGAACAATGGCAAGCCCAGTGCGACACGCCGCTGCAGGCCGGGCAGAACGTCCGGGTCATGGCACGCCATGGCGTGATGCTGGAAGTGAGCGCCGCCGCGCCCGCGGCGCAAGGAGGCTGACGATGTTCATGCAAGTGGGTTTCGGTGCCGTGCTGATCGTGCTGGCCATGCTGTTGCTGTCGGCATTCCGCATCCTTCGCGAGTACGAGCGTGGCGTGGTGTTCCAGTTGGGGCGCTTCTGGCAGGTCAAGGGGCCGGGGCTGATCCTGCTGATTCCGGTCATCCAGCAGATGGTCCGGGTCGACTTGCGTACCGTGGTGCTGGATGTGCCGCCACAGGATGTGATCACCCGCGACAATGTGTCGGTGAAGGTCAATGCGGTGCTGTATTTCCGTGTGCTCGACCCGCAGAAGGCGATCATCCAGGTCGAGGACTTCCTCGTCGCCACCAGCCAGTTGGCGCAGACCACCTTGCGTGCAGTGCTGGGCAAGCACGAACTGGACGAACTGCTGGCCGAGCGCGAGCAGCTGAATCTGGATATCCGCCAGGTACTGGACGCACAGACCGATGCCTGGGGCATCAAGGTCGCCAACGTCGAGATCAAGCATGTCGACCTCAACGAGTCGATGGTCCGCGCCATCGCCCGTCAGGCGGAGGCCGAGCGGGAACGGCGGGCCAAGGTGATCCATGCCGAGGGTGAGTTGCAGGCGTCGGAGAAGCTGATGCAGGCCGCGCAGATGCTCAGCAAGGAGCCGGGGGCCATGCAGTTGCGTTACATGCAGACGCTGGGGGCGATTGCCGGGGACAAGAGCTCGACCATCGTCTTTCCGCTGCCGGTCGATTTGCTCAAGGGTCTGGTGGACAAGCAGAAATAGCTGGGGGCGCTCTGCGCCCCTTTCGCGACACAAGGCCGCTCCTACAGGAGATAGCGTTCCCTTGTAGGAGCGGCCTTGTGTCGCGAAAGGGCTGCAAAGCAGCCCCAGGGATTTGTCAGATCGGCGCCCGGCGCAAAGTGGCCAGGAAGGTGGCCGCACCAATGAACAAGCCTGCAAAGGTGCGGTTCAGACGCTTTTGCTGCTTGGGCGTGCGCAGCAGGCGCAACACCCGCGAAGCCAGCCCGGTGTAACCCGCCATCACCAGCATGTCGACGGAGATCATGGTCACGGTGATCGCGATGTACTGCGGCAGCAGCGGCGCGTGCGGGTTGATGAACTGCGGCAGCACCGCGAGCATGAACACCAGCGCCTTGGGGTTGCTGACGTTGACCAGGAAGCCACGGAACACCAGGCTCAGCGGCTTGCCGATCGGGCGCACGCCGGATTCGTCAGCCATGTCCATGGGCAGGGCGCGCCACTGCTTGTAGGCCAGGTAGACCAGGTAGCCCACGCCGAACCACTTGATGACCTGGAAGGCGGTGGCAGAAGCGGCAAGGATGGCGCCGACGCCGGCGGCAATGATGGCGATCTGCACGATCAGGCCCAGTTGCAGGCCCAGGGCATTCCAGTAGCCACGCCAGAAACCGTACTGTAGCCCGCTGGACATCGAGGCAATCGCCCCGGCACCCGGCGACAGGCTGATCACCCAGCACGCGGCAAAGAAGCCCAACCACACTTCCATCGACATCACACACCTCGCTCAACAATTGTTGCAAAACGTTAAGCTAAGGTTTTGGCGAAAAAATAACCAGCAAATTCTGCGGGCATTCTATTGCCGGTGCTGGCCTCTTCGCGGGCACGCCCGCTCCCACAGAAAAATCACCGACTTCAATGCCTGTGAAGTACCTGTGGGAGCGGGCGTGCCCGCGAAGGGGCCAGCACTGGCAACATCAATGGATCAGGACAAAGCCTCAAGCTCAGCCTGCATGCTCTCAAGCGTTTCCAGCGCTTCCATCCAGGCTTCCTCAAGCTCGCCTTCACGCTGCTTCAGCTTGGTCTGCCGAGCCAGCAGGTCGCGCAATTCATCCTTGCGCGCCGCCTCGTACACACCACCGTCACCCAGCGCAGTCTCGATCTCGGCCAACTGCGCATGCACCTGATTCAGCTCGGCCTCCAGCTTGTCGGCCGCCTTCTTGTGCGGTGCCAACTGCTGACGCAAGGCCGCTGCGGCCTGACGCTGGGCCTTCTTGTCGGTCTTGTCCGGGTTGGCCGGGGCGTTGCTGGCCGGCGCACTGCGCTGGCGGTACTCGACCAGCCAGCGGCTGTAGTCGTCGAGGTCGCCATCGAAAGTCTCGACCTTGCCATCGGCGACCAGCAGGAAGTCGTCGGTGGTGCTCTTGAGCAAGTGACGGTCGTGGGACACTACCACCACGGCACCGGCAAACTCCTGCAGGGCCATGGTCAGCGCCAGGCGCATTTCCAGGTCGAGGTGGTTGGTCGGTTCGTCGAGCAGCAGCAGGTTCGGCCGCTCCCAGGCAATCAGCGCCAGGGCCAGGCGGGCCTTCTCGCCACCGGAGAAGTTCACCACCGGCTCGTCGACGCGGTCGCCATGGAAATCGAAGCCACCCAGGAAGTCGCGCAGGGTCTGCTCACGCTCGGTCGGCGCGATGCGCTGCAGGTGCAAGAGCGGGCTGGCCTTGTCGTCCAGCGAGTCGAGCTGGTGCTGGGCAAAGTAGCCGACGGCGAGGTTTTCGCCACGCACCAGGCGGCCCGACAGCGGCTCGAGCTCACCGGCGAGGTTCTTGATCAGGGTCGACTTGCCGGCGCCGTTGGGGCCGAGCAGGCCGATGCGTGCACCCGGGACCAGCTGCAGCTTGACCTTGTCGAGGATCGCCTTGTCGCCATAGCCCAGGCGGCCTTCGGACAGGCTTAGCAGCGGGCTGGAGATTTTCTGCGATTCGCGGAAGACGAAGTCGAACGGCGAATCCACATGCGCCGCCGACAGCTCTTCCATGCGCTCCAGGGCCTTGATCCGGCTCTGCGCCTGGCGGGCCTTGGTGGCCTGGGCCTTGAAGCGGGCGATGTACTTTTCCATGTGCGCGCGCTGCGCCTGCTGCTTCTCGTAGGCCTGCTGCTGCTGCGCCAGGCGCTCGGCACGGGTACGCTCGAAGGCGGTGTAACCACCCTTGTACAGGTTGAGCTTGCGCTGCTCGACGTGCAGCACATGGTCGACCACGGCATCGAGGAAATCGCGGTCGTGGGAGATCAGCAACAGCGTGCCCGGGTAACCCTTGAGCCAGTCTTCCAGCCACAGGATCGCGTCGAGGTCGAGGTGGTTGGTCGGCTCGTCGAGCAGCAGCAGGTCGGACGGGCACATCAACGCCTGGGCCAGGTTCAGGCGCATCCGCCAGCCACCGGAGAAGTCACCGACGCGGCGGTCCATCTGCTCGTTGGTGAAGCCCAGCCCAGCCAGCAATTTACGCGCGCGGGCATCGGCGGTGTAGCCGTCGGCAACTTCCAGCTCACTGTGCAGGCGCGCCAGGGCGGTGCCGTCGTGGGCCTGCTCGGCCACGGCCAGTTCGGCCTGGACCTTGCGCAGGCGGGCGTCACCGTCGAGCACATAGTCCACGGCCAGGCGATCGAGGGTATCGACTTCCTGACGCATATGGGCAATGCGCCAGTCGCCAGGCAGCTGGCAATCGCCGGCATCGGGCGACAGCTCGCCGCGCAGCAGGGCGAACAGGCTGGATTTTCCGGCGCCGTTGGCGCCGATCAGGCCGGCCTTGTGACCGGCGTGCAGGGTCATCTCGGCGCCTTCTAGCAAGCGCTGCGGACCACGCTGTAAAGTGAGGTTGGATAGTCTGATCATAGTGGTCGCGGAGTCTACCAGCTTCCTCGGCCCGCAGCGTGAGTGGAATCATGTACACCGACCTGTGGAATCACGCCCTGGCGCTGTATGCGCGCCCGGGAGTCGAAACGGCTTGCCTGGATATTCAGGCGATGGGGGGCGACGTCTGCCTGCTGCTCTGTGCAACCTGGTTGCAGGCCCATGCAGTCGCCTTCAGTGAAGCGCGCGCCCAGGCACTGCAAGCGATTGCCGAACCGTGGCAAGACGAAGTGGTTATGCCGCTACGCAGCCTGCGCCAGCAATGGCGCACAGTCGCGCAGCACGATCCGCACCTGGCGGCGTTGCGTGAGCAGGTGAAGGGGCTGGAGTTACAAGCAGAGAAGCAGTTGCTGGAACGGCTGCAAACCTGTGCACAACAATGGCTCACAGGCTCGCTCGAGCCCACGGACGATTGGCTGGACCGGCTGGCACCGGACCAGGCCCGCGGCCACGACGCGCTGGTGAGCTTGCGCGTCGCGGCCGCAGCGCTTCAGGAGGCCGAAGACGGCGTCTGAGCTGGGGTGCTGGCGGGTGCCGAGGGAGCGGCTGGAGCTACCGAGTTGGTTGCTGGCGCACTGGCGGCTGGGGTAGCCGGTTTGGCGGCGACAGGTTTTGCTGGAGCCTTCGCTGCAGGTTTGGCTGCTGGCTTGGCGGCTGCAGGTTTGGCCGGCGCTTTGACAGCGGCAGGTCTGGCTGCTGGTTTAGCAGCTGCTGGCTTGGCTGGAGCCTTGGCGGCTGCAGGTTTGGCGGCAACAGGTTTGGCAGCTGGCTTGGCGGCAGCGGTTCTGGCCGGGGCCTTGGCTGCTGCAGACTTGGCGGCCACTGGCTTGGCAGGGGCCTTGGCAGCGGCCGTTTTTGCGGCTGGCTTGGCGGCAGGTTTGGCGGCGGCAGTTCTGGCCGGGGCTTTGGCTGCTGCAGGCTTGGCGGCCGCTGGTTTAGCTGCAGGCTTCGCAGCAGCAGCTTTCGCGGCTGGCTTGGCGGCAGGTTTGGCTGCGGCGGCGCGAGCTGGGGTCTTGGTTGCAGCCGGCTTGGCCGGGGCCTTGGCGGCAGGCTTGGCGGTGCTGCGGGCCGGTGCCTTGGCAGCAGCTGGCTTCGCGGTCTTGGCAGCCACTGCACGCTGATCGAGTGCCTTGCCAGCGGCCTCACGGACCTTGCCGACACCTTGAGCTAGTTTCAGGCTTTCCTGGGCATCGCGCTTGAGTTGCTGAATATAGGTACGCGTCTGGGTCTGGCGTTCCTTGAGCGAGTCGAGCAATGCTTCAAGTTCACCAATAACCTTTTGTGCCTTGTTCTGCGCCTTGGCTTTACCTGCCTTGGCCGAATCCTGCAACTTCAGACGACCGTTATGCAGTTTTTCCTGGGCTTTGCCGCGCTGCTTTTCCAACTTGGCCAGCAATTTCTCCGCATCAGCCAGCGCTTGCGAGCAGGCCTCTTCCAAGTGTTCGAGCAGGCTGCCCGAAAGTTGCTGGAGCAGGTGTAACGGCGTATTTACTGGCTTCTTTTTAGCCGACATGGTTTACCTCCTGGCTGACGAGATTGCGGCTCATACTATGCTTCTGCTGCTACCGCCGCTAGGGCATGTTGACAGTATTGATGGCGCCGCGTTGCATGCCTGGGCAAAGTTGTTGTCTTGCAGCTCCGTGCAAGTGTAGTTGCTTAACAAAACGTTGCTGATATTTACACATGTCGGGACAACAACGCTGGCATACTTCCCCGCTCATCGAGCTGGAGTTAGACATGCCGCGTTATCTTGCTTTCGGCCTGTGCCTGATGGCGCCATTCACCCTGGCCGCCAACGATACCGCCCCTGCCAACGATCAAGACCTGGCCTACAGCCTCGGCGCCAGCCTGGGTGAGCGCCTGCGTCAGGAAGTGCCCGGCCTGCAACTGGATGCGCTGGTCGAAGGCCTGCGCCAGTCCTATCAGGGCCAGCCATTGAAACTCGACAAGGCGCGGATGGAGGCGATTCTGCAGCAGCACGAAGAGCAGGCCGGCGCTGCCGCCGAGCAAGCTGAAGTGGCCAAGTTGCAGGCCGTGGAAACGCGCTTCATGGCCAACGAGCGGGCCCGTGCCGGCGTGCACGAGCTGCCGGAAGGCATTCTGTACAGCGAGCTGAAAGCGGGTAATGGCGCGCAAGCCAAAGCCGGCGGCAAGGTGCAGGTGCGCTATGTCGGCAGGCTGCCGGATGGTTCGGTGTTCGACCAAAACCAGCAACCGCAGTGGTTCAGCCTGGACTCGGTAATCGAAGGCTGGCAGGTCGCACTGCCACGCATGAAAGCGGGTTCGACCTGGCGCCTGGTGATCCCCTCGGCACAGGCCTACGGTGCCGAGGGCGCAGGTGACCTGATCGCGCCCTACACGCCGCTGGTATTTGAAATCGAGTTACTGGCGGTCGGCGACTGACGCCGACCTTCAGGCTTCGACCGCGCCCTCTTCCTTGTGCGCGTTGTGCAGTACCTCGATCAGGCAGTCTTCGAGTTCGAAGCGTTCGTGCAACAGGCTGCCCAACTTGCCGAGCTTCTCGGCGAAGCGCTCGGTGTCCTTGCATTCGCCCTTCTCGCAGTGGTCATTGAAGGCCAGTGCAATCTGGGTAATGTCGTTGATCCGCGGGTTGATCTCTTCGGCCAGCTTGAGCGCCTTCTCATCCCCGAATGCCTTGGCCTCGGTGACCAGCTGCTCACTGACTTCGAAGTGCCAGGCCGACACATAGTCGACCAGCACCGCGCAGAAATCGCGATTCTTGTCCTTGTCGGCAAAAGCCGGCTTGGCGTCGCGCAAGGTGCGGAAAGCCTGAACCAGCTCCTCGCGTTCCTCGAGCCAACGGTCGATCAGCTTGTGAACCCCACCCCAGCGTTCCTGGGCGTTCTGACAACTATCGAGCATGGCGATCTCTTCCCTTCTGGGTAGATGCCGCTGCACCTCGCACTACGACCGTGCAGCACAAAGGTGACATCAGCAGGACGGCATCGAGCAGTTGTGTTTTCGGTATGCGTGCTGGGAGATTATTCCCGCGCGTGCTTAGCATCAAGGTACGCAGAGGACAAAGTTCATACAAGTGTTTAATACCCCGATGCACCACCATTGGTCGCGCTATCGGCCGCCAGCCTGCGCCAGGTCAAGGATTGCCAAGCGAGCGGAAACGATACGCCAGCAGGCAGCTCAAGGGCAGCGCCGCCAGCAGCAGAAACGCCAGCAGGCTCCACTCCGGCAAGGTCAGGTCGAGGAAGCTCCAGGTCAGCGAGCGGCAATCGGGGCCGCCTAGCAGCAGTTGCCGCAAAGCTTCACGCCAGGACAGTTCGAACATGCGCCCGATGGGCAACGGGCACAGGTGACTCGCATCATTCGCGCCCTGCAACCACACATGCCGCGCCGCCAACACGGCACCGCTGGCCGCGCACAGCATTGCCGTTCGCGCGTAATGCCGAACCCCGGCAATACCCGGTGCATGCAGCGCCGCGCACAGGCAGACCAGCGCATAGACCCCCAACAATACCCGCTGGCTGAAACACAGCGGGCAAGGCACAAGCCCAAGGATACTTTCGAGATAGAAGGACGCGCCCAGCACCGCCAGCGAAGCAAGGCATGCCGGAATGAAAAGCGTGCGCAGACTGGCCGTCGGCATGGGAAGAAAGGTCCCGGGAAAGTTGAAGTGGCTTGGAACGGTAGAGGAAAGGCCGGGCTTTTTTCAAGGCACTACTGGAGTGACAAGTCGCTGTATTGCAAGGAAAGTCTCCATCCAAGCTGTAGGAAACTTCCGAAGAAGAGACTGTAGATCTAACTTATGACGCAGAACAAGTTACCAGGCCCATGAGCCCGCGCCCCTGCGCGGGCTCATGGAGCGCTTAGGCGCGTACGCCCTCTGGCAGTGGCAGTGCCAGAAGACGCTCATCGAGCAGGCCAAGGCCTTCCTCGAACAGCTGATTGCTGCGTTCGGTTTCGCCCAGGCTGGCAAGCAGGCGCGCAAGCTCGGCACAGGCTTCCGGATTGCGCTCCATGCGCAGGCTGCTTTCGAGATAGTCGCGCGCCTTGCCCCACAGGCGGTTCTGCAGGCTCAGGCGGCCGAGTGTCAGCAACAGGCTCGGGTCTTCTGGGTGGGCCTTCAGCCAGCCTTCGGCGGTCTGTAGCTGACGCGCCGGGTCATCACCACGCACCAGGCCATACAGGCGCGCCAGGTGGCTTTCGTACTCACGCTTGAGCGCAGTACGCAGTACCTGCTCGGCTTCGCCCTGGGCACCCACCTGGCGCAGCTGTTCGGCATAGGCCAGCACTAGTTGCGGCTCCTGGCGCTGGGCCGCTGTCAGCTGCTGCCAGGCGCGTTCAAGGGCCTGCCGGGCACTTTGCGAATCCTCGCCACGGGTGGTCGCCAGGCCAAGGTTCTGGCCCCAGGCGCGCTTCTCCAATGCGGCAAGCTCGTCGGCCGGCAACACTTTGCCCTTGCGCAAGTCTGGTAGCAGGCGGATCAGCGCCGACCAATCACCTTGCTCCAGGTGCAGGCGCTGCAACAGGCGAAGGACCTGGGTGTTGTGGGGATGGCGCTCCCGCATGGCCAGCAGCGTCTCCAGGGCAGCATCGCGCTCGCCACGGTCCATCTGCAGTTGCGCATGGGTCAGGGCAATGGCCAGCTCAGCCTGGGGCTGGCGTTCCAACGCGCGCTCCAGCAGGTTGTCGCTGTCTTCCTTGCGCCCCTGCTCGTTGGCGGCGCGAGCGGCACCGAGGTAATACAGCAGCGGCTGGCGCTCGGCCTCGGCGGCACGATGCAGGTGGCGCTGGGCACTGGCCCAGCGGCCCTCGGCCAGGTCCAGTTGGCCCTGCTCGATGGCGATCCGCACGCGTCGGCTGCGGTTGCGACGCGACCATGGGTTGACCACGCCACTGGAGGTCAGCACCAGGCCAACCAGGTAACGCAGCAGCAATAGCAACACGATTACGCCAGCCAGCGCTCCGAGCGCCGCCCACAATCCGGACTGGTACCGGAAACCACCGTAGGAGATCAGCACGTAACCACTGTGCTTGGCTACCGCGATGCCCAAGGCCGCGGCAATCACGATCGCCAGTACGGCCAGCAAGTAGACACGCTTCATGGCTTGCCCCCTTCTGCCTCGGCTGGCAGATGGCGGCGCTGGATGTATGCCTGCACCGCCGCCAGGCTTTCGCTCAGGTCCGGCGTCACTACCGAGACGGGCTGTTCAGCCAGCGCGTTGAGGCTGTCGAGCATCGCCTTGCTTTGCGGGTTGTCGGCATTGAAGTTGGCAAGCAGCACGCTGCGGGCATCATCCAGGGCCTGGCTGTAGACCTTGGCCTCACCATTGAGCGCAGCCCACTGCGCCTGCTCGATGGTCAGGCTCAGGGCCAGGCGCAGCTGGTTCAGCTGCTGGCCGGCCAGCAACGGCCGCACATTGTCGTCAGCGTTGAAGTCGATCTGGAAGTACTTGGAGATTTCTGCCCACCACTGCGACAGGCGACTGGCCCCATCACCCTCGGCAGTCAGCGCACCGAGCGCATCGGCGTTGCTGGCGAACTCGGGCGACTGGGCGCTGAGTTGCTGAACCAGTTCACGCTGGGCGGCGAGCTTGAGGAACAAACCGGTGCGGTCCGGCTGCTGGGTGCTGTTGAGCGTGGCCAGGCTGCGCGCCAGTTGCTCGCGGGCAGCAAAGGCGCCCGGGTCGCTCTGTTCGCGGAGGATTTCGTCGGCGCCTTCGACCAGGGCCTTGGCGCTGGTGATGTCCTGCAGCGCCGACAAGCGCAGGGTAGCCAGGCGCAGCAGGTGCTCGGCCTCGGCCAGGCGCCACTCCTTGCGGCTTTCGCCGAGTACGGTTTCCAGACGCTGGCTGAGACGCTGCTGGTCGCCTTGCAGCTGCGCCACCAGGCGGCGGCGGTCTTCCAGCTCGCTGGCGGCCGGCAGGCTGGCCAGTTGTGCACTGATCTGCTGCTCACGCTGCTGCAATGCCGCAGCGCGCTGGCTGAGGGCTTCAAGGTGCTGGCCCTGGTTCACTTCACTGCCTTGCAGCTGCCGCACCTGCCAGACACCCCAACCCCCTACCGCAACCCCGGCCGCACCCAGCAACAGCGCCAGCACGGCCAGACCACTGCCAGAGCGCTTTACAGGCTTGTCGGTGACGGGTTGCGTCGGCGCTTGCGCCGACGGCTGATCATTGTTGGACAAGACAGTTTCGCTCACGTATCCATCCTTTGCATGGGGGCGCCTCGCGCTAGTGCGAAGCGCCTTGAGAGGCAGGTGCAGCGCTGCGCTGCACGGCTGCCAGCAAGGCCGTGGCACTCGCGCCACGGCAATCCACAACCTGTTGGGCCCCGGCGGCCCGGGCCTGTTCGGCGACCCGCGGGCTGGGCACGAACAACGGCAGGCTGGCTACCCGCGGCCAGTCGGCGGCGGCCATCTGCTGCAAATGTTCAAGACCCTGCCCACTGCTGACCACCAGGCCATTGAGGCGTTCCGCTTCTATGCGGCGCATCAGCGTGCCCGCCGGGTACTCCGGCAGACAGCGGCGATACAGTTCCAGATATTCGACACTAGCACCTTGCTCTGCAAGACGCTCGGCCAGCAGTTCGCGACCTCCGACGCCACGCACGATCAGCACGCGCGCTCCAGGCGCCGCAATAGCCTGGCGCAGGGCCGGGAGCGCGAGCAAGGCCTCGCTATCGTCACCCAGCCCGGGAAATGTCACCTGAAGGCCCGCGCCCTGCAACACCGCCGCCGTTGCCTCGCCCACGGTAAACCAGCCTGCAGACGGTGCTTGCAGGCCAGCGCGCTGCAACTGCTCAAGCAGCAGCCGGGCCGCCGGTTTGCTGACCACGATGAACGCCTGGTACTGCGCCAGCCCGGCCAGCTGTTGACGCTGCTCAACAGCCAGCGTGACAGGCTCGATGGCCAGCAACGGCAAGCTACTGCTGGCCACACCGGCAGCGGCCAGGCTCTGCGCCAGTGCCGCGCAGTCCTCGACAGGCCGGGTCAGCAACAGGCGCCAGGGGCTCACGGATGCCCGGCCTCACCGTAGACTTCCTTGAGAATGGCTTCGGCGCCTTGGCCCAGCAGGGCTTCGGCAACCTGCACGCCCAAGGTTTCGGCAGCCTCACGCGGTGCGCGCGCATCCGCCACCAGCAGGGTACCGCCGCTTGGCTGGCCCACCAGGCCGCGCAGCCACAGCTGATCGCCTTCGAGCACCGCATAGCAGGCGATCGGCACCTGGCAGCCACCGTTGAGGCGCTTGTTCAAGGCACGCTCGGCGATGACACGGTCGGCGGTATCGGCATGGTGCAGCGGCGCCAGCAGCGCGTGGATTTCAGTGTCGGCGCTGCGGCACTCGATGCCCACCGCGCCCTGGCCACCGGCTGGCAGGCTGTCGTCGACGCTGATGGTATCGGTGATGCGGTCCTCGAAGCCCAGGCGGATCAGGCCCGCTGCGGCGAGGATGATGGCGTCGTATTCACCGGCATCGAGCTTGGCCAGGCGGGTGTTGACGTTGCCGCGCAGGAAGTGGATTTTCAGGTCCGGCCGGCGTGCCAGCAGCTGGGCCTGGCGGCGCAGGCTGGAGGTGCCGACGATGCTGCCGGCCGGCAGGGCGTCGAGGCTGGCGAAAGTATTGGAGACGAAGGCGTCGCGCGGGTCTTCGCGCTCGCAGATGCAGTACAGGCCCAGGCCTTCGGGGAAGTCCATGGGCACGTCCTTCATCGAATGCACGGCGATGTCGGCTTCGTTGTCCAGCAGCGCTGTTTCCAGCTCTTTGACGAACAAGCCCTTGCCGCCGATCTTCGCCAGCGGTGCATCGAGCAGCTTGTCGCCGCGGCTGACCATGGGTACCAGGGTCACCAGCAGACCGGGGTGGGCCTGCTCGAGGCGGGCTTTGACGTATTCGGCCTGCCACAGGGCCAAGGCACTTTTACGGGTGGCAATGCGGATTTCGCGAGTGGACATGAAACGCCCCGATCCAGAGAAATGCCGCTGATGATAACAGCATCACCGGCATCGCTAGCAGATGTGGGTCAGGATCCAGTTGTGGCCTGTACCGGCGAGAACGCCGGTACTGCGTCAAAGGGTCTGCATCATCTTGCGCACGCCCGCCACATGCCTGCGGCTGACGGTGAGTGCATCGCCGTCAAGGCCCTTGAGGAACAGCTGGAAGTGCCCCAATGGCGTGCGTTGCAGGCGTTCGATGCGTTCGCGCGCGACCAGCGCATTGCGGTGGATGCGCACGAAGCGCTCGCCGAACTCGTCCTCCAACGCCTTGAGCGGCTCGTCCAGCAGCACCTCCCCGGCTTCATGGCGCAAGGTCACATACTTGTGATCAGCAATGAAATAGATCACCTGGGGCAACGGGATCAGCTCGATCCCTTTGCGCGTGCGCGCACTGATATGGCTGCGCGGGCCGCCGCCTTCGCTGCCAGGCCGGGTCAACGCCGCCAGCTGACCACGATTGGGCTTCTCGGCCTTGCGCAAGGCATCGCGCAGGGCCTGGGGCTGGATCGGCTTGGTCACATGGCTGAGGGTGCTGTCCTTGAATGCCTCGGCACCGTATTCATCATCGCCGGTACAGAACACCACCGACGGTGGTGCCTCGCGCTCGCATAAGCGAGCGGCGACCTGCAGGCCATCCAGGCCTGGCATGCCGATGTCCAGCAGGACCACATCGGGCTTGAGGCTTTCGATCAGTGTCAGAGCCTCCTCGCCGTTGGTGGCGCTGGGCTCCAGCACGGTGTAGCCCTCCAGTTCAGCGAATAGCCGTGTGAGGCGTTCACGGGCTTGGGGTTCGTCATCAACGATCAGGACATTCATAATTGCTCTGGATTCCTGAGTGAGTCTCGCACAGGTATAGCGTAGACAAGAGCAGGTCGAGCGACACTGCGGTCACGCTCTAGACCGATACGAAGGCCAAAGATTCACTGAGCCGGCAGAATAGCTGCCAGTCCTCTGTCCAACTGTAGACGGTCCGTGGAACACTGCCGTTCAATCGTTGAATATCGTCTTCGCCCATCTTTACCGATGTTTTCCACCGGTTTCTGTCGACCGACGTCCTGCGGTGTCAGGCCCAACCCTGCTATTATCGGCGCCACTTTTTCGTTCACGCCTGCATAGAGTGAATCCATGAGCACCGACAAGACCAATCAGTCCTGGGGCGGCCGCTTCAGTGAGCCCGTCGACGCCTTCGTCGCCCGCTTCACCGCCTCGGTCGACTTCGACAAGCGCCTGTACCGCCACGACATCATGGGTTCGATCGCCCACGCCACCATGCTGGCGCAGGTCGGCGTTCTCAGCGATGCCGAGCGCGACACCATCATCGATGGCCTGAAAACCATCCAGGGCGAAATCGAGGCTGGCAGCTTCGACTGGCGCGTCGACCTCGAAGACGTGCACATGAACATCGAAGCACGCCTGACCGACCGCATCGGCATCACCGGCAAGAAACTGCACACCGGCCGTAGCCGCAACGACCAGGTGGCCACCGACATCCGCCTGTGGCTGCGTGACGAGATCGACCTGATCCTGGCCGAGATCACCCGCCTGCAGCAGGGCCTGCTCGAGCAGGCCGAGCGCGAAGCCGAAACCATCATGCCGGGCTTCACCCACCTGCAGACTGCCCAGCCGGTCACCTTCGGCCACCACCTGCTGGCCTGGTTCGAAATGCTCAGCCGCGACTACGAGCGCCTGGTCGACTGCCGCAAGCGCGCCAACCGCATGCCTTTGGGCAGCGCTGCACTGGCCGGCACCACCTACCCGATCGACCGTGAACTGACCTGCAAGCTGCTGGGCTTCGAAGCCGTGGCCGGCAACTCGCTGGACGGCGTTTCGGACCGCGACTTCGCCATCGAATTCTGCGCCGCCGCCAGCGTGGCGATGATGCACCTGTCGCGCTTCTCCGAAGAGCTGGTGCTGTGGACCAGCGCCCAGTTCCAGTTCATCGACCTGCCTGATCGCTTCTGCACCGGCAGCTCGATCATGCCGCAAAAGAAGAACCCGGACGTTCCGGAGCTGGTGCGCGGCAAGAGCGGCCGTGTCTTCGGCGCCCTGACCGGCCTGCTGACCCTGATGAAAGGCCAGCCGCTGGCCTACAACAAGGACAACCAGGAAGACAAGGAGCCGCTGTTCGACGCCGCCGACACCCTGCGCGACTCGCTGCGTGCCTTTGCCGACATGATCCCGGCGATCAAGCCCAAGCACGCCATCATGCGCGAAGCGGCCCTGCGCGGTTTCTCCACCGCTACCGACCTGGCCGACTACCTGGTCCGCCGCGGCCTGCCGTTCCGTGATTGCCACGAGATCGTCGGCCACGCAGTGAAGTATGGCGTCGACACCGGCAAGGACCTGGCCGAGATGAGCCTGGACGAGCTGCGCCAGTTCAGCGACCAGATCGAGCAGGACGTATTTGCCGTGCTGACCCTGGAAGGCTCGGTGAACGCCCGTAACCACATCGGTGGTACCGCGCCGGCCCAGGTGCGTGCTGCCGTGGTGCGTGGCAAGGCCCTGCTGGCTTCGCGCTGATCAAGAACCTGGGGCCGCTTGGCGGCCCCAGTCATTCAGCGCTTGCCGCTGCGAATCATCTCCATGAAGGCCGGCATCGAGGCCTCCTTGTCCGCTACGATCCGCGCCATGTGCGGGTTTTCGCCCATCAATTGCAGCAACGCCTTGGCCTGCGGGAAGTCCGCCAGGAAGTCGATGCCCAGCACTTTCTTGCCTACTGCGCACGCCAGGTCCACCGAGAAGCAGAACATCAGGTCGGCTACCGTCAGTTGCTCACCCGCCAGATAAGGCGCAAACCGCCCGTTGCGCTTGAGCGTGGCAAAGCCTGCCAGCAGCTCAGTACGCGCACGCTCCTTGATCAACGGCTCGACCGCCGCGCCAAAGAACGCCTCCGGGTAACAGGTCCGCGCCGGCAGCTCGATGTACAGTTCGATTTCCTTGAGCAGTTCGCGCACCTTGGCCTGGCCGAACGGGTCGCTCGGCAGCAGCGCCTTGCCACCCTGGGTCTGCTCGATGTAGTCGAGGATTACACTGGTTTCGCTGAGGAAGCCGTGTTCGGTTTCCAGCACCGGCACCTTGCCCCGTGGGCTGACTTCCAGCGCATGCGGTGCCTGCCCACCGTAGAAGGTGACTTCCTCGAAAGGCAGGCCTTTCTCCAGCAGGGCCAGCTTGACCATGTTGTAGTAGTTGCTGACCGAGAATCCGTGAAGCTTGAGCATGGGGTTACAGCCTCCAGGCCGTGTGGGGATGGCTCGGCTGTTATAGACCGTACGCCGGTGCCTGACCAGCGTCATGCACCGGGTCGATGATCGGGCATTGCCGGCGCGGGCATGGCAAACTGTGCGTCCCACCACAGGAGTAGCGCCATGAGCGAACACGACGAAATCGGCAATGACGACGAAGCCTTCGCCGAAGCGACACTGACCGAAGCCATCGAAAACCAGATCGAAAGCGGCGAGCCGCCAGCGGCCAAGGCCACCTTCAACAAACTGACCCTGGTCGGCTACGAGCGCGAAGACATCCTCAACCTCATGGCCCACGTACTGGCCTTCGAAATCGACAACATGCTCCAGGAAGACCGCCCGTTCAACGGCGAGTGGTATGAGACTGCCCTGCGCGCCCTGCCCGAGCTGCCGCCTGAGATGGATCAAGGCGACGACGAATAACCCGACTACACTCCAGGATCAGGCACCGCTGGCGGTGCCGCCATCCTCGTCTGGAAGTCAGGAGTCGCCATGTCTTTTACCCCCGAACTGATCGCCGAACTGGAAGTGCTCGCCCTGTTCAACCTGGACAACCACCAGGAAGGCATCAAAGTTGGCAGTAACGCGTCGCCCGCCCTGATCGCTGCGGCCAAGCGCCTTCATGAAAAAGAACTCACCGACCAGCCCGATGGTGGCTACCTCACCAGCCTTGGGAATGATGCGGCTGAAAGCGTCCAACTGTTGCTTAGCATCCTCAAGTCCACACAGCCCGCATAACCCTGTACCGGCCCTGTGGGAGCAGGTTTACCCGCGAAGCAAGCACCGCGGTGCATGGCAAGGGCTACGCCCTTGTTCGCGAGTGAACTCGCTCCTACAAAGTCCGCGCTGAAGGCGATAGAAAAATGGCGCCAATAATCCATATTCCGCTTATCCGACTGCCCCACTCAGGCTAAACTCGCCTCAGCTTCCCTGGCCCGCCCTGAGTGCGCAATGAACCACCCCCACGAAATCCGCCCAGACCTGGACGAAGGCATCGACCGCAAGGTGCTGGCGACATTGCGTGCACGCTTCCTGCACATCAACCAGTGCCGGCTCGAACGCGCGATGGAAGGCCTGTCGAGTCGCCAGCAGCTGGTCCTGACCCTCCTGCCGCTGCTGTTCCACGTCAACCACCCGCTGTTGCCCGGTTACGTATCCGGCGCCACACCGGCCGGGGTGGCAGGGTTCGAGCCGGATGCCGAACAGGTCGCCGATGCCCAGCGTCTGGCGCGCTCGTTCGCCTACAAGGCGCGCCACGGCAACCCGCCACGCCCGATTCACGGCCTGTTCCTGATGGGCAGCCTCGGCTCGCTGGCCCAGGCCGAACAGAGCGACATGGACCTGTGGGTGTGCCATGCCCCCGGCCTGACCGAGGTCGAGCGCGAGGAGCTGCGGCGCAAATGCCAGCTGCTGGAAGCCTGGGCGGCCAGCCAGGGTGCCGAGGCGCACTTCTTCCTGATCGACCCGCAAAGCTTCGCCCAGGGCCAACGCGACAGCCAGCTCAGTTCCGACGACTGCGGCACCACCCAGCATTTCCTGTTGCTCGACGAGTTCTACCGAACGGCTATCTGGCTGGCCGGGCGCACGCCGCTTTGGTGGCTGGTGCCAGTCTATGAAGAGCACAACTATCAGGCCTATACCGAGACCCTGCTGTCCAAGCGCTTCATCCGCAACCAGGACGCCTTGGACCTTGGCAACCTAGCCCATATTCCACCCGGCGAGTATGTCGGCGCCGGGTTGTGGCAGCTGTTCAAGGGTATCGATTCGCCCTACAAGTCACTGCTCAAGCTGCTGCTGACCGAGGTCTATGCCAGCGAGCACCCGACCGTGCGCTGCCTGAGCCTGGACTACAAGCAGGCGGTGTTCGCCAACCATCTCAACCTCGACGAACTCGACCCCTATGTGATGGTGTACCGGCGTATCGAGCGCTACCTGCAGCAACGCGGCGAAACCGCACGGCTTGAACTGGTGCGGCGCAGCCTGTACCTGAAGGTCAACAAGAAGCTGAGCGGCCTCGCCCGCAGCCGCAGCAACGGCTGGCAACGCCAGCTGCTGCAGCGCCTGGCCGATGAGTGGGGCTGGGACGAACGCCAGCTGGCCCTGCTCGACAGCCGCAGCCAGTGGAAGGTGCGCCAGGTCGCCGTCGAACGCCGTGAACTGGTGGCTGAGCTCAACCATAGCTATCGCTTCCTCGGCCAGTTCGCGCAAAACCAGGGCGCCAGCAGCCGCGCCGACCAGCGCGACCTGAACGTCCTGGGGAGGCGCCTGTACGCCGCCTTCGAGCGCCGCGCCGGCAAGATCGAGGTGATCAACCCGGGCATTGCCCCAGACATCGCCGAAGACACCTTGACGCTGGTCCAGTCGCCCAATCGCAAGGAGCCTGGCAGCCATCACTGGGGCCTGTACAACGGCAACCTGGGGGGGCACGAATGGGAGCATTTCAGCCCGATCAAGCGCTGCCGCGAACTGCTCGAACTGCTGACCTGGGCCCACCGCAACGGCGTCATCGACAGCACCACGCGCCTGGCCCTGCACCCGGGCGACAGCGACCTCAGCGAATTCGAGCTGTTCAACCTGCTGGGCAGCCTGCAGCAGAGCATCCCGCTGCCGCTGAACAGCGTCAGCGAAGAGCGCCTGCTGCAACCGAGCGCGGCTGACGAGATCCTGCTGCTGGTCAATGTCGGCGTCGACCCGCTGCGCCATCACCGCGACCTGAACATCCTGATGACCACCGAGCGCACCGACTCGTTGAGCTATGCCGGTGTTCGCGAGAACCTGGTACTGACCCTCGACCAGGTGACCCTCAACAGCTGGAACGAAGTGCTGGTGCAGCGCTACGACGGCGAGCACGCGCTGCTGCGCTGCCTGCGCGACTTCCTCAACAGCCTCGGCCAGCGCAGCCACCGCCCGCAGGTGCGGGTGCGCTGCTTCTGCCACAACCGCGCCCAGGCCATCAGCCAGCGGGTCGAGGAGATCTTCGACACGGCGCAATTGCTGCTCGACCAGGGCCTGGATCACCGCTACCTGCTGCAGGTGGCGCAGTACACCCACGTGCTGGATCTGTTGCCCGGCCAGGTCAGCCTGGCGACCCTGGCCGAGCACGATGCCGTGCTCGATCACCTGGGCGAAGTGCGCAGCCGCTACAGCCCGTTGCACCTGGATGGCAATGCGCTGCAGGACTTCGACCTGCCGCTGGTCCTGGCACAAGGCCGGCGCAATTGTATCCAGGTGTTCTACCGCCTGCTCGACGGCTGGGCCGACCTGTACGTGCTGGACGAGTACAACGCCCTGTGGCAACAGCGCCTGCCATTGTTTGACGAAAGCCACCTGCTGCTGCCGTTACAGCGTTTTCTGCGGTCGGTGGTGGTGCGCCATGATGCCCGCCTCCCGCTCGACCATCTGCAACAGGCGTCACTGGCCATCCACTATGCCCAGCTGCTGCCCTCCGGCCCGGGCAAGGCGCGCAGCATCGAGCCTCGCCCGGCGCCCAGCGCGGGTGTCGACCAACCTTATTACGAAGTGCAGGCCATTCTGCAGGCCGGCACGGGGGATGAGGTGCATGTGACGCTGTATTGCGACCAGCAGGAGTTTTCCGAGCTGGACCATGGCGACCAACTGTATGAAGTGGTCGCCCGGCAGATCCTTGGCCAGCGCCGCAGTGCCGGGCACTACCGCTGCTACATCACTGACCTGGACCTGTCCGAGCTGCTCGAGGATGAGCAGGGGTCGACCAGCCTGTACCTACGCTACAAGCGCGAGCTGGAGCAGGCATTGAACGATGGCTTGGCGCGGCTGCACGCAACCCTGGAGCCTTGAGCGATCAGAGGTCGAAGTCGCCAGCCGCTTCTGGCTGATATTCGACTTCCAGCAACTTCAGTTTCAGGGTCTTGCCCCCCGGTGCCGGCCAGTCGATCTGCTCGCCCACCGACAAGCCCAGCAGCGCACAACCGATCGGCGCGAGGATCGACACCTTGCCCTCGCCACCCGCATCTTTCGGGTACACCAGGGTCAGGTGGTAGTCCTTGCCACTGGCTTCCTCACGGCAATGCACGCGCGAGTTCATGGTCACCACACCAGCCGGCACTTCATCATGGCCGACCACCTGACCGGCACGGTCCAGCTCCTCCTGCAAGGCGAGCACACCCGGCGTACTTTCGTCGAGGCTGTCGATCAGGCGCTCGAGACGCTGTACGTCCAATCGAGTGAGGATGAGGGAAGGCTTGGTGCTCATGATCCAGTCAGACTCCTTTGAACAGGCGGTTTCCTGCAGGCAGATAAAGCAAAACCCCGCCCAAGGGCGGGGTTTGTGAATGCTTTTGCGTCACCGACGCACAACCCGACACTACCACAGCCGGGCAAATACTCAAGCCCGTGCGCGCAGGGCCTCGGCTTCGCGGCAGATCTGCCGACGCCGTTCGTCGTCAGCCGAGCGCCATTCGCGAATGTGCTCGACGTGCCGGTGGCAGCCGGTACACACGCGCTGCTCATCCAGCCGGCAAACACTGATGCACGGCGACTTCACCGCCGGGCTGACGTTGCTGTACAGCGGCTTGGGTGGCCGCGGCTGGCTGGTCATGTCAGATCTCGTCGAAGTCCAGCTTCTCGCCGGCCCGCTCCCAGACGATACGCTCGAGCATTTCGTTCAGCAGCTCTTCGCTCTTCTCGCACACCCACTTGCCGCTTTCTTCGTCGTAGTCGAAGTGGAAGCCGCCGGACCGGTCGGCCAGCCACAGCTGGCGCAACGGCTCCTGGCGGCTGAAGATCAGCTGGGCGCCGCCTTCGAACTTGACGGTCAGCACGCCGCCGGAATTTTCCATGTCCAGGTCCAGGCCGCTCTCGTCGAACAGGTCTTCCAGGGCCTGTTGGGTCGCGTCGACCAGATCATGGAAACGCGCTTCGCTCAAACTCATTGCAGGAACCTCGAAATTGGCTGCTTTACGGGCAAGCCGGGCAAGATACGGGCGCCGGGCCATGAATGCAAAGGTTTAGCCGCTCTCGGCACTGGTCCCATTACCGGTGGCGAGAACCCCTAAGCATAGCCCGCCCGACGGACCGGCTCTTGCATAGGCAATCCGCCGGTCGCTCGGTATACTCGGGCGCAATACTGCATATTTCAAAGGATTTCACCCATGAAGCGCCTGATTTCCTCGCTCGCGGCGCTGGTCGCGGTTGCCTGCCTCGTTTCGGCCTGCGGTCAGAAGGGCCCCCTGTACCTGCCAGAAGACGGCAAGGACGGCAAAGGCCCGAAAAAGACGCACCAGCACCAGCACGCTCCAGCGGTCCAGCCGCAAGAAGAGCAGCCAATCCAGCCCGAGCAGACGCCAGAGCAGTAAGGAATTCAGATGAACGCTTTCAACTACCGCGACGGTGAACTGTTCGCGGAAGGCGTGGCCCTGTCGGCCATCGCCGAACGTTTCGGCACCCCGACCTACGTGTACTCGCGCGCTCACATCGAAGCCCAGTACCGCAGCTACACCGATGCCCTGCAAGGCACCGAGCACCTGGTCTGCTTCGCCGTCAAGGCTAACTCCAACCTCGGCGTGCTGAACGTCCTTGCGCGCCTGGGTGCGGGCTTCGACATCGTTTCCGGCGGTGAGCTGGAGCGCGTGCTGGCCGCTGGCGGGCGTGCTGATCGCGTGGTGTTCTCCGGCGTCGGCAAGACCCGCGAAGACATGCGCCGCGCCCTGGAAGTCGGTGTGCACTGCTTCAACGTCGAATCCACCGACGAGCTCGAGCGCCTGCAAGTGGTGGCCGCCGAGATGGGCAAGGTTGCGCCGATCTCGCTGCGTGTGAACCCGGACGTCGATGCCGGCACCCACCCGTACATCTCCACCGGCCTCAAAGAGAACAAGTTCGGCATCGCCATCGCCGACGCCGAAGCCATCTACGTGCGCGCCGCACAGCTGCCGAACCTGGACGTGGTCGGTGTCGACTGCCACATCGGCTCGCAGCTGACCACCGTCGACCCGTTCCTCGATGCCCTCGACCGCCTGCTGGCCCTGGTCGATCGCCTGGCCGAGTGCGGCATCCACCTGCGCCACCTGGACCTGGGCGGCGGCGTTGGCGTGCGCTATCGCGACGAAGAGCCGCCACTGGTGGCCGACTACATCAAGGCCATCCGCGAGCGCGTCGGCACCCGTGACCTGGCCCTGGTGTTCGAGCCTGGCCGCTACATCGTGGCCAACGCCGGCGCCCTGCTGACCCGCGTGGAGTACCTCAAGCACACCGAACACAAGGACTTCGCCATCATCGACGCGGCGATGAACGACCTGATCCGCCCGGCCCTGTACCAGGCCTGGATGGGTGTCAGCGCGGTCACGCCACGTGCCGGCGAAGGCCGTGCCTACGACCTGGTCGGCCCGATCTGCGAAACCGGCGACTTCCTCGCCAAGGACCGCGTGCTGAACCTGGCCGAAGGTGACCTGCTGGCCGTGCAGTCGGCGGGTGCCTATGGTTTCGTCATGAGTTCGAACTACAACACCCGTGGCCGTTGCGCGGAAATCCTGGTCGACGGCGACCAGGCTTTCGAAGTCCGCCGCCGCGAGACCATCGCCGAACTGTACGCTGGCGAAAGCCTGCTGCCGGAGTGAGCCCATGCTGCTGCGCTTTACCAAGATGCATGGGCTGGGCAACGACTTCATGGTCCTCGACCTGGTCAGCCAGCACGCGCACATCCAGCCCAAGCACGCCAAGCAATGGGGCGACCGCCACACCGGCATCGGCTTCGACCAGCTGCTGATCGTCGAGGCGCCGAGCAACCCGGAAGTGGACTTCCGCTACCGGATCTTCAACGCCGACGGCTCCGAGGTCGAGCAATGCGGCAATGGTGCGCGCTGCTTCGCCCGCTTCGTGCTGGACAAGCGCCTGACCGCGAAGAAGCGCATCCGCGTGGAAACCAAGGGCGGCATCATCGAGCTGGACGTGCAAAACGACGGCCAGGTGTGTGTCGACATGGGCCCGCCGCGCTTCGTCCCGGCAGACATCCCGTTCATTGCCGACGAACAGGCGTTGAACTACCCGCTGGAGGTCGACGGCCAGGTGCATTCGATTGCCGCCGTGTCCATGGGCAACCCGCACGCCGTACTGCGCGTCGATGATGTGCACACCGCGCCGGTCCATGAACTGGGCCCGAAAATCGAAAACCACCCGCGCTTCCCGCAGCGGGTGAATGCCGGTTTCCTCCAGGTCATCGATCGCCATCGCGCCAACCTGCGTGTATGGGAACGTGGCGCCGGCGAGACCCAGGCCTGTGGCACCGGCGCCTGCGCCGCGGCCGTGGCCGCCATCAGCCAGGGCTGGATGGACTCCCCGGTGACCCTCGACCTGCCGGGTGGCCGCCTGAACATCGAATGGGCCGGCCCCGGCAAGCCCGTGTTGATGACCGGCCCAGCCGTACGCGTCTTCGAAGGACAGGTTCGTCTCTAAGCGAGTAACCGCCATGACCGATCAGCCAGTACCCCAGCAGCCCGATGAGCTCGATGCCGAAGCGGTGGTCGCCTACCTGCGCGCCCACCCCACCTTCTTCGCCGAGCACGACGAGTTGCTGATCGAGCAACGCATCCCCCACCAGCGCGGCGACAGCGTGTCGCTGGTGGAGCGCCAGCTCAAGCTGCTGCGCGACCGCAACATCGAGATGCGCCATCGCCTGTCGCAACTGATGGACGTGGCCCGTGACAACGACCGGCTGTTCGACAAGACCCGCCGGCTGATCCTCGACCTGCTCGATGCCGGCAGCCTGGAAGAAGTGGTGATGGCCGTCGAGGACAGCCTGCGCCAGGAGTTCCAGGTGCCGTTCGTCAGCCTGATCCTGTTCGGCGACAACGCAGCACCCGTCGGCCGCTGGGTCAGCAATGCCGAAGCCCAGCAAGCCATCGGTGGCCTGCTCGGCGGCGGCAAGACGGTCAGCGGCAACCTGCGCGAGCACGAATTGGCCTTCCTGTTCGGCAAGGAGCAGCAGCAGGAAGTCGGCTCCAGTGCGGTTGCCGCCCTCGAATACCAGGGGCTGCATGGCGTGCTGGCAATCGGCAGCCGCGACCCGCAGCACTACAAGAGCAGCGTCGGCACCTTGTTCCTCGGCTATATCGCCGAAGTGCTCGGCCGCGTGGTGCCACGCGTGACCCAGACCCTGCGTTCGGTGCGCTGATGGAACGCCAGCTGGAGGCTTATTGCGCACACCTGCGCAACGAGCGCCAGCTGTCGGAACACACCCTGCTGGCCTACCGCCGTGACCTCGACAAGGTCATCGAATACTGCAACAGCCAGGGCATCGCCGGCTGGGGCGCGCTGCAGATCCAGCAACTGCGCCAACTGGTCGCCCGCCAGCACCACCAGGGGCAGTCCTCGCGCAGCCTGGCGCGGTTGCTGTCGGCGGTGCGCGGCCTGTACCGTTACCTCAACCGCGAAGGCCTGTGCCAGCACGACCCGGCCAGCGGCCTGAGCGCGCCCAAGGGCGAACGTCGGCTGCCCAAGGTGCTGGACACCGACCGCGCCCTGCAGCTGCTCGATGGCGGCGTCGACGACGACTTCATCGCCCGCCGCGACCAGGCCATCCTCGAACTCTTCTATTCCTCCGGCTTGCGCCTGTCCGAGCTGAACAATCTCGACCTCGAGCAGCTCGACCTGGCCGCTGGCCTGGTGCAAGTACTCGGCAAAGGCAGCAAGACCCGCGTGCTACCGGTTGGCCGCAAGGCCCGTGAGGCCCTGCAGGCCTGGTTCAAGCTGCGCGGCATCGGCGGCCCGCGTGACAGCGCGGTGTTCATCACCCGCCAAGGCAATCGCATGAGCCCGCGAGCCATCCAGCTGCGGGTCAAGGCCGCCGGCGAGCGCGAGCTGGGCCAGCACCTGCACCCGCACATGCTTCGCCATTCCTTCGCCAGCCATGTGCTGGAATCGTCCCAGGACCTGCGCGCGGTGCAGGAAATGCTCGGCCACGCCGACATCAGCACCACGCAGATCTACACCCACCTGGACTTCCAGCACCTGGCCGCGGTGTACGACAGCGCCCACCCTCGGGCCAAACGCAGCAAAGGCACAGACTCATGAGCATCAAGCTGATCACCTTCGACCTCGACGACACCCTGTGGGACACCGCGCCCGTGATTGCCAGCGCCGAGGTCGTGCTGCGCGACTGGCTCGAAGCCAACGCCCCGATCCTTGGTGGCGTGCCGGTGGAACATCTGTTCGCCATTCGCGAACGCCTGGTGCAGGCTGAGCCAGGCCTCAAACACCGCATCAGCGCCCTGCGTCGGCGTGTGCTGTTCCACGCGCTGGAGGAAGTCGGCTACAGCGAAAAGCAGGCGCAGGAACTGGCCAACGAGGGCTTTGAAGTGTTCCTGCATGCCCGCCACCAGGTCGAAGTGTTCCCTGAAGTGCAGCCGGTGCTGGAGATCCTGCGCCATCACTACACCTTGGGTGTGGTCACCAATGGCAACGCCGATATACGCCGCCTGGGGCTGGCGGATTACTTCCGCTTTGCCCTGTGCGCGGAGGACCTGGGCATCGGCAAGCCGGACCCGGCACCGTTCATGGAAGCCCTCAAGCGTGGCGAGGCTGAAGCCAGTGCAGCGGTGCATATTGGTGATCACCCGGGCGACGACATCGCCGGGGCCCAGCGCGCCGGTTTGCGTGCGGTGTGGTTCAACCCGCAGGGCAAGGCCTGGGCCGGTGATCAGGCGCCGGATGCAGAGATCCAGCGGCTGTCCCAGTTGCCTGATGTCCTGGCGCGCTGGCGCTGACAGGGGCCGCTTCGCGGCCCATTCGCGGGCATGCCCGCTCCCACAGAGACCGCACAGGTCCTGAGGTCCATGGTGAACCTGTGGGAGCGGGCATGCCCGCGAAGAGGCCGGCACAGGCAAGCCAAACCTCACAGACACAAAAAAGCCCGCAGCGACGGCGGGCTCTTTTGTATTCAGCCACTTAAATAGGGCGGCTGCCGTACTTGTTGTCCGGCTTCTTGGGCGGGTCGGCGACCACGTTGGCCTCGACTTCCTGCACCTTGCCACCGCGCGAAAGGAATTCTTCCATCGCCTTGGCCAGGGCATCACGCTCCTTCTGCTTGGCTTCCATGCTCGGCATCTCGTCTACCGAGACAGCGGCCTTGGATTTGCCCTTGGCAGTCGGTGCCGGGCTGCTGTCGTCATCGCCAGCATCTTCAGCGCCATCGTCAGCCGCCGCTTCGAGGCCTTCATCAGCCTCGTCTTCGTCGCCTACTTCGAGGTCATCATTTTCCAGATCGTCGTCGCTCATGTTCTACCTCATGACTTGCGAAAAGCAGGTTAGTTATAGACCAGTGCAGCCGTAGACCGGCAGCCACCAGTGAAAATTCAACTGGCCGTGGGTTAGGCCACTGCCCTTGGGTCGGCGCTCCTGATGGGAGGCGGTACCCAGCAGGCCCTGCTCCTGGCAGGACCTGACAAATCCTTGAACCCTGCTGGCCACACGCTACTGGCAAGCCTAGCAAAGGCTGGTAAAGCGTGCGGACTACTCGTCAAACACCCTTTGGCGCGCATTCTAGCGCGCCCGTGGAAAAAGCAAAGCACCATAAACACCCCAATACTTGTAAGTTTTTGGCCTACGTCGCGAACGTGAGTGATAAACCGTTTGCACTGCGGGAAATGGCAAAAAACAGGCAAAAAAATGCCCGGCGAACCGGGCAAGTTTTTCCAGCGTCGCGGTTACAGGTTGTAGCCGCGTTCGTTGTGTTGAGCCAGGTCGAGGCCGACCGACTCTTCTTCTTCGTTGACCCGCAGGCCCATCACCACATCCAGCACCTTGAGGATCACGTAGGTGACGATGGCGGTGTAGACCACGGTGAAGATCACGCCCTTGGCCTGAACCCAGACCTGGGCACCGATGTCGGTGACTGCGCCGAAGCCGCCCAGGGCCGGTGCCGCGAACACGCCGGTGAGGATGGCACCGATGATGCCGCCGACGCCGTGCACGCCGAAGGCGTCGAGGGAGTCGTCATAACCCAGCTTGCGCTTGAGGGTAGTGGCGCAGAAGTAGCAGATCACGCCCGAGGCCAGGCCGATCACCAGGGCGCCCATCGGCCCCACGGTACCGGCAGCCGGGGTAATGGCGACCAGGCCGGCGACCACGCCCGAGGCGATGCCCAGGGCACTTGGCTTGCCGTGGAAGATCCACTCGGCGAACATCCAGCCCAGCGCCGCGGCGGCGGTGGCGATCTGGGTCACCAGCATGGCCATGCCCGCAGTGCCGTTGGCGGCGGCGGCGGAACCGGCGTTGAAGCCGAACCAGCCGATCCACAGCATGGCCGCGCCCATCAGGGTGTAGCCCAGGTTGTGCGGGGCCATCGGGGTGGTCGGGTAGCCTTTGCGCTTGCCCATGACCAGGCAGCAGACCAGGCCCGCGATACCGGCGTTGATGTGCACCACGGTGCCGCCCGCGAAGTCGAGCACGCCCCAGTCCCACAGCAGCGCGCCGTCACCGCTCCAGACCATATGCGCGATCGGTGCGTAGACCAGGGTGAACCAGATGCCCATGAACACCAGCATCGCCGAGAACTTCATGCGTTCGGCAAAGGCACCGACGATCAGCGCCGGGGTGATGATGGCGAACGTCATCTGGAAGGTGATGAACACCGCTTCAGGGAACAGCGCGGTGGCCGAAGTCAGGTTGGCCGGAGTAACGCCGCTCAGGAACGCCTTGGAGAACCCGCCGACGAAGGAATTGAAGTTGAGCACGCCCTTTTCCATACCGGTGGTATCGAAGGCCATGCTGTAGCCGTAGATGACCCAGAGAATGCTGATCAGGCCGGTGATGGCGAAGCACTGCATCATCACCGACAGCACGTTCTTGGAACGCACCATGCCGCCGTAGAACAGGGCCAGGCCCGGAATGGTCATGAACAGCACCAGCGCTGTCGAGGTGAGCATCCAGGCGGTGTCGCCGGAGTTCAGCGCTGGGGCAGCTGCTTCCTCTGCCAGGGCAAGCCCGGGCATTACGAGGGACAATAGGGCTCCTAGCCCTGCGATCTTACGCAGAGTCATGTTGTTTTCTCCTGGGGCGTTGGGTTTGGTGAGGCTTTTTTCGGCGCTTAGATCGCGTCGGTATCGGTTTCGCCGGTACGGATGCGGATCGCCTGCTCCAGATTCACCACGAAGATCTTGCCGTCACCGATCTTGCCGGTGTTGGCCGCCTTGGTGATGGCTTCGATCACTCGATCAAGGTCCTTGTCGTCGATGGCGACGTCGATCTTCACTTTTGGCAGGAAGTCGACCACGTACTCCGCGCCGCGATACAGCTCGGTGTGGCCCTTCTGCCGGCCGAAACCTTTGACTTCGGTGACGGTAATGCCCTGCACGCCGATTTCCGACAGCGACTCGCGCACGTCGTCCAGCTTGAACGGCTTGATGATGGCTGTGACTAGCTTCATGAAACTCTCTCCCGATTTGGTGGACTTGCCCCAGGAAAACAAACCCGTCTCAAGTCTAAGCGCAGCGGTTGGCTTTGTAACGCGTCGTCGGCATCCGGCTCCGCGTGCGCACTGCCTGGTCACAAGGAACTGCATCAGTGCATGGCTCGTACAGGTCTTTGCAGAAACCTTGCCAGTTCCGTTAAACCACCGGAAAACAGCGAGTTATGTGAATCAGTCAGGATTGGCCAGTCGCCAGCATGGCAAACATGCACAACTTCGGTGCAGGCAGGCCCGGGGAGTTGCTCAAAAAGCGTGCAATGGCCGCAGGTCAATGGTGCAGGTTTGCCCCGTGCTACACTGCGGGCCATTTCTCAGTATCAATGGACAGCCGCCCATGCTCGCGCCCAAAGCCCTTCTCGACGCCCTGAGCGACCAGGCCTCGCGCCTGTTCAGCAGCGATACCGCCCAGCCCCGCGCGGAACTGGAAAGCCAGTTCAAGGTGTTGATGCAAGGCGCCTTCAGCAAACTGGACCTGGTCAGCCGTGAAGAATTCGACAGCCAGATGGTCGTGCTGGCGCGCACCCGTGCCCGCCTCGAGGCCCTGGAGAAGCAGGTCGCCGAGCTGGAAGCCCGGATGGCGCCAGCGTCGCAGGAATAACAATCGATAAGGAGTAGTCACCATGAAAGTCAGTGCCCGTAACGTTTTCGAAGGCAAGGTCAGCAATGTTCAACCCGGCGCGGTCAATGCCGAAGTCGAGCTGACCCTGGCCGGCGGCGAGAAGCTGGTTGCCGTGGTCACCATGGCCAGCCTGCACACCCTCAACATCAATGTCGGCAAACAGGCCGTGGCCCTGGTCAAGGCACCTTGGGTGGTGCTGATGACCGATGCCGACGGCTACAAGCTTTCGGCACGCAATGCCCTGGAAGGTGAAGTGGTACGCGTGGGTGACGGTGCGGTGAACGCCGAGGTGGTTCTCAAGCTGGCTGGCGGCACCGAAGTGTTCTCCATCGTCACTCGCGAAGCCGTACAGGAGCTTGGCCTGGCCCCCGGTGTGAAAGCCACTGCGCTGATCAAGGCGTCGCACATCATCCTCGGCGCCAAGCCATAAAAACTCTGGGGCTGCGTTGCAGCCCTTCGCGGGCATGCCCGCTCCCACAAGGGCGGCGCCAGCTCCCAGCCTAGCGCTGATCCTGTGGGAGCGGCCCCGACTCTATTCAGGCCGAAGCCCTGTGCTGGCCGGTGGCCTTGGGCGGTAGCTCGCTGGCATGCAGGTCGCCACGGAACAACGCCGCCCCACACACCGTGAACAACGTCTTCACCCGACTGTGCGAATTGCGGATCTCGGCCTGAATTTCCTCGATAAGCGGATCGCTCGACTGCAGCGCAACCGCGCGATTGACCCATTCGATTGCCGCAAAGCGGCTCTGTTTGCGCGTACCGCTGCCCTGCATCCAGGCCAGCCCGAGCTCCGCACAGGCACGTGCGGCGGTCCAGGCATCGGGGTGCTCGGCCAGCCCCTGCAGATAGTCGACCGCCTCGACACGCTCCCGCGCATCACCGTACTGGCGCAGCAGGATGCCTAACTGCAACTGCGCCCTGGCATGGATTTTCGGATCGCCCAGTGCATCGAGCAGCAGCCGCTTGACCGCCAGCACTGCCTTGCGGTCCTCCAGGCCTTGTGGGGCACCCATACGCTGACGGGCCAGGTCGAGCTTGGCAAGCGGATGGCCAGATTCCGCCGCCCGCAACAGCCAGTGCTCGGCAGCCTTGACACTCAGATACTGCGTGGGGGTGTTGTCCAGCCATCCACGATGCAGGTCGTACAGCGCGATGGCCGCATCCGGCAGTTTCAGCTCCGCACAGGCTTCATACAGAAAGTGCGCGGCTTCATGCAGATTGGCAGCCCAGAGTAGTCGCGGCACATCGAGCACATCGAAGCCCTGCCCCTCTCGCCCGCACTGGCGCTTGACCGCCATGCGCAACCACGTGCCAGCCTGCTCGGCAGATTGCCCAAAGCCCCACAAGCCGAACTGGTGCCCCGCAGCCCGCAGAGCGCAGGCCGCCGCCTGTCGACGGTCGTCGCAGAGCCGCTCGATGACGGTACGCAATACCTGCGAATCGTCCTCGGACTCATTGAACAGCACCAGGCAGACAAGGCTATGGAAAGGCTCGCCAATGGCCGAGACAAAGCCGTGGTCTGGGTAGAGCGCGACGCTGTCGGCAAAGTCACGCATCGCACCGGCGTAATCACGCATCGAATAGCGCCGCAGGGCGCCACGCCGGGCCAGCAACGTGGCGCGCTCCTTGGGCCTGAGTTCGCGCTGTGCCCATTGGGCAAAGGTTCTTTGCCAGGCCGCGACCTGAGGCAGTTGCTTGGCATGTGGCAGCCAGAATGTCTCTTCCAGGGCCAGCCAGCGGATCGCATTGCGCTGTGCTTCAGACCAACCCTGGCAAAGCGGCCCGCTGGCCAGTGTGTCGATCGCCTCATCGCTGCCGCCCCAACCTGGCGTAAGGCTGGCGGCGTAGGCCTCGATTGCCTCGAAGCAACCGGGAAACCACGCCAACGCATGGCGCAGCCAGTAATCCCGGGCACTCTCGCCCTGCTCATGCAAACGCGCGCTCAACCTTGCGGGCAAAGTTTGCGGCAGCTCCAGCAACGGAGTCAGGCCGAACTTGACCAACAGTGGCGCAGCAGCCTCCTGCACCTCCACGTCGGCATGCGCGCTGGGCCGATAGCGCGCCACCTGGCCATCGAACAGCTCGACCAGCCAGCCAGGCTCGCGCAACTGTGAGCTGATCAGCAGCATGCCGATGGCTGCAGCAACAGGCTGTACGCCATGTTCCATGGCCCGCAGAAAATGCGCTGCGCCCTTTTCACAAGCCTGTTCGGCAGCGAGCCAACGTTCTTCGGACACATCAGGAGAACCGGCCTGGCCACGAATCTTGCAGGCATGGTTGAAGCAGTGAAAACCCATCACCACATGCGGGTGATAAGCCTTGGGGCAGGCGTCGATCCAGGCCTTGAGGGTGTGCGTCAGGGCTTTGCCGCCCTGGGTGTCCCAATCCAGCATGTAGCCTTGCAGGGCCTCCAGGTAGACGGGGCACTCACCGCGAGGCGCTTGCTGCCATTGCGCCTGGAGCGCATCGAAGAGGCGGTTGAGTTCGGCGTATTCATTGGCCTGCACCCGTTCTCGGATCTGCTGGCGGGTGCGAATGAGCGTTTGCACGGGCAGTACCTTAAGTCCATTTCAGGGTCGCGTTGCCATCCCATGGCAACAACAGTCGCTCTTGAACACTAAGCCATAGCCGCGCTCTTCGCAAAGTTATTGGATCCAGAATTTGTCAAATGGTGTGAAAAGACAGGGAAAACACCTGCGTTTCACAGCATGCCTGGCAGCGGCCGACCATTTGGGCCGTACAACCGGTCAGCGGTGATGCGGTCAAGGAAGTCCAGGATTTGCTGGTTGCCGTGCAGGCGCAGGCCCAGTGCGTCGCCGTTAGCCCGGTTGAGGGCCCTGGCACGCAAGGCGAACTGGCGCAGACGGCGCCAGGCATTCAGGCAATCAGCGTCGCGTGCAGCGCGCAGCGCGCCCTCTCGTCCCGGCCCATAGCCAAGCTTCAACTGCGCAGCTGCGCGGGTGGCCTCCAGTTGCTCCAGCCGCATCAGTGCGGCTTGCTTGCCCGCGACCAGTTCACGCAAGCGTTCGGCATCGACCCGCCCCTGGGCCAGCACCCGACGCTCCTGCTCCAGCAATTGCAGCAACTGCTCGACCACCTGCTGCTGCACATCCAGATGTTTGCCCAGGCTCATGAGACTTCCACCTTCAGGGCCTGCCTGCCGGGCTGGCGTTCATGTCGGCTCGCTGCCGGCCATTTCCCGGACGTCGGCGACCAGGCTGGTGTAAATGGCTTCGGCGTCGGTCTGCAGGCTACCGTCGGCAATCGACTGGCGCAGGGCAGCGACCTTTTCCAGGTCAACGTCCGCCGTCGCATCGGTGCCTGCGAGGTCGCCAATGTTCGAGATCTGCACGGTTTCTTCGGCAAGGCTGTCCAGCTCCTGTGGCACGGCCCGCGATGCGCTGGTGCCTGTCAGGCTGCTATCGGTCGGCGGCAGAAGGCTGGAGAGCGGGGAGCTTGTGATTTTCACGATAGAGGCTTCGTTGGCTGTGGTTGCAACACTATCGGCATCCGTGGGGGCACACTTTTGCCCGGCGATAGGGTTTCGATGAAAAAAATCAGTACCGCAGCAGCAACTCGTTGCTGCCGATGACCTGAGCGGTGTAAGTCCTGCCATTGCCGCCCTGCACCCGTACGCTGCTGCCCAGACCACCATTGTCCAGCGCCTTGCCGTCCCGGCTGAGGCTGAACCCCGGGCCCTGGGCATGCATCACCACCGGTTGATTACGCTCGACCAGCCAGCGCTCGCGCACGGCCTTGAGCGCAATCACCGCGCCAGCGTCCACACCGCGCGCGGCCTGCCGGCCAAGCAGCTGCTCGGCACGCAGTGCGCTGTCCTTGGGCAGGTCCTGCAGCGGGCCACGCCGGCTGATCAGCATCGGCGCCTGGAACACCTCCCCCGCCTCGATCCTGCGGGCGCTGACCACATAAGTGCCCAGCGCCCCCACCGACACCTGCAGGTAGCCCAAGAGTGCTTGTTCGCCAGCGCAGCGCACACCGAGCGCCACACGCCCGACGGGAAGCCGGCGCGGGTGCACCAGGTAAGGCCGCGGGTCGCTGCAGGCAGCAATGCGCGATGCCGGCTGGCCGATATCCAGCGAGGTCAACCGGCTGCCCGCAGGCAACCGTGGCTCGATCAGCTGGCGCACCCGCTGTTGCAGCACAGGCTCCCCGGCACACGCGATACCGGCCTGGAACAGGCAAAGCAGCAGGCTCAAGGCACAGGCAAATCGGGCAGGTCCTGGCATCGCAAGCGCCTTTTCGAAGGGGTTCAGGCGCAGCATTCTAGGCAGCCTGGCAATAACGCAAAGCTCGAATTGCTCGCCAAATAGCGGTCTGTTCCGGCCTTTGCCAGGCGCTCGCGGCCACTACTCTGCACGCCGTTCAACAGATGGCACGGGCCCGCAGGCATGATCGACAAACTCGACAACGAGCTGCGTTTTCAGCAGGACGCAATGAGCTTGCGCGCGGAGCGCCAGCAGGTGTTGGCCAACAATATCGCCAATGCCGACACGCCCGAATACCGCGCGCGGGACTTCGACTTTGCCGCCGAACTGGCCAGCTCCCTGAGCGAAGGCCGTTCGTCCAGCCGCGGCATGGCCCTGGCCACCACCTCCGATCGCCACCTGCAGGCCTCGACCCGCGGCAGCTCGGTGCACGAACTGCTGTACCGCGTACCCGACCAGCCGAGCCTGGACGGCAACACCGTGGACATGGACCGCGAACGCGCCCAGTTCGCCGACAACAGCGTGCGCTACCAGGCCAGCCTGACCTTCCTGAACAACCGCCTGCAGTCGCTCAAGACTGCAATGCAGTCCGAATAACCCGGAGATACAGCATGTCGATGTTCAGCATTTTCGATATCGCCGGCTCCGCGCTCAGCGCCCAGTCCGAGCGCATGAACGTGACCGCCAGCAACCTGGCCAACGCCGACACCACCAGCGGCCCTGATGGCGAAGCCTATCGCGCCCGCCAGGTGGTGTTCGAAACCCAGTACCAGGATGGCAGCGACATCGGCGGCGTGCGAGTAAGCCAGGTCATCGAGGATGGCTCGCCGATGCGCCAGGAATACCGCCCCGGCGACCCGCTGGCCGATGAATCGGGCTACGTGACCATGCCCAACGTCGAACCGGTGGGCGAGATGGTCAACATGATTTCCGCCTCGCGCTCCTACCAGGCCAGCGTCGAAGTCATGGCCACCAGCAAAGAATTGATGCTCAAGACCCTGACCCTCGGCGAAGCCTGACCATGACCAGCACCATCGCAAGTTCGGTCCTCTCGACCATGAACAGCTCCAGCAGCGACAACACCGCGTCCAGCGCCGACGAGCTGCAGGACCAGTTTCTCACCCTGCTGACCACCCAGCTGCAAAACCAGGACCCGACCGACCCGCTGGACAACAGCGAGATGGTCACCCAGCTGGCGCAGATCAGCACCATCAGCAGCATCGAAGAAGTCACCAGCACCCTGGAGGGCATCTCCAGCCAGATCAGCGCCTCCGAGACGTTGCAGGCCTCGGCACTGGTGGGCAACGGCGTGCTGATCGAAGGCAACACCATCCAGGTCGCCAGCGGCGTCGCCACCACCTACGGCGTGACCCTGGCCAGCGATGCCGACGATGTCAGCGTCACCGTCAAGGACAGCAGCGGCAACGTGGTCGCCACCCTCGACTACGGCGACATGAGCGCCGGCACCCAGACCCTGACCTGGGACGGTACCCAGGACGACGGCAGTACCGCCGCCGACGGCAGCTACACCTTCACCGTCAGCGCCACCAGCGGCGACGCCAGCGTCACCGCCACGGCCCTGAAGTACGCGCTGGTCACCGGCGTGACCACCGACAGCAACGACGAAGTGGCCCTGGATTTGGGCGGGGTCAACGACAACGTCGGCCTGGGCGATATCAAGCTGGTCCTCTGAACCCTGATCACGGAGAACAACCATGGGCTTTTCCCAAGCGCTCAGCGGCCTGAGCGCCGCATCCACCGACCTGGAAGTGGTCAGCAACAACATTTCCAACTCCCAGACCGTAGGCTTCAAGAGCTCGACGGTGCAGTTCGCCGACGTCTATTCGGGGGCCGACGTAGGCCTGGGCACCACCGTCTCGGGCGTGGTGCAGAACTTTGAATCAGGCAGCCTGACCACCACCGACAACAGCCTCGACCTGGCGATCAATGGCGAGGGTTTCTTCACCTTCACCGATGGCACCCAGACCGTCTACTCGCGCAACGGCCAGCTGACCCTGACGTCCGACGGCTACCTGACCAATGCCGCCGGCGACAAGCTGCTGGGCGTCAACGGCGTGATCCAGATCCCCACCAGCGGCATGCAGGCCAGCGCCAGCAGCGAACTGGACGCCGAGCTGAACCTCGATGCCAGCGAAGACGTCATCACCGATACCTTCGACGCCACCGACTCGTCGACCTACAGCTACTCGACCACCGCTACGGTCTATGACTCACTCGGCAACAGCCACACCTCGACGCTGTACTTCAGCAAGACCGGCGAAAACACCTGGGATGTGCATACGGCCATCGACGGCAACCTGCTGAGCGAGACCCAGACGGTGACCTTCAGCTCCAGCGGCCTGATCACCAGCGGCGAAACCGGCACCTACACCTACGACCCGGCCAACGGCGCCGCCGAGATGTCCATCGAGCTGGACCTGACCGGCACCACCCAGTTCGGCAACGACTCCGAAGTGTCGAGCATCTCGCAGAACGGCTACACCTCGGGCAGCCTGGTCAGCTTCACCATCGACGACACCGGCACGGTGATCGCCACCTATTCCAACGACCAGACCCAGAATATCGACCAGATCCAGCTGGCGACCTTCTCCAACGAGAATGGCCTGAAGTCCAATGGCGACAACACCTGGCTCGCTACCACCGCCTCCGGCCAGGCGCTGCTGGGCGTGGCCGGCAGTGGTTCGCTGGGCTCGATCCTCAGCGGCACGACCGAAGACTCCAACGTCGACCTCACGGCTGAGCTGGTGAACCTGATCATTGCCCAGCGCACCTTCCAAGCCAACGCCAAGTCGGTGACGGCCCAGAGCGAAGTGCTGCAACAAGCCGTGAACATCGGTTCCTGACGCCATGGACCGGATGCTCTTCACCGCCATGAGCGGGGCCAACCAGGCACTGGAACAGCAGGCGGTGGTGGCCAACAACCTGGCCAACATCGTCACGCCTGGCTTTCGCGCACAGCTGGTGCAGATGGCGTCTTCGCCCGTGGCCGGCGAAGGCCTGCCGACGCGGGTCTCGGTCAGCGCCACCGGCGTGGGTGTGGACTGGTCCGAAGGCCCCATCACCTATACCGACCGCAACCTCGACGTGGCCCTGGGCCAGGACGCCCTGCTGGCGGTGCAGACCGCCAGCGGCGAAGAGGCCTACACCCGGCGTGGCGACCTGCAGGTCGACGGCAACGGCGCCATGACCGTGGCGGGCTTGCCGGTCATCGGTGATGGCGGCCCGATCAGCGTGCCGCTGGGCAGCGAGGTGACGCTGGGCAGTGACGGCACCATCAGCGTGCGCGAGCAGGGCATGGAGCCTCGCGGCCTGAGCCCGGTCGGCAAGCTGAAGCTGGTCTCGGCACCACCGGGCACCGTCGAAGCAGGTGCGGACGGGCTGTTCCGCCAACCCGCCGACGCCAACGGCGTGGTCCAGCCGCTGGCCGCCGACGAAAGCCTGCGGGTAACGCCGGGCGCACTGGAGGGCAGCAACGTCAGCCCCACCGGCGCCATGGTGGCGATGATCGACAACGCCCGCCGCTACGAAATGCAGATGAAAGCCATCAGCGCCGCCGACGAAAACGCCAAGGCCGCCAACGCCCTGCTCGCCCTGCAGGGCTGAGCCGGCACCGTATGAACAATAGGTAACCGATCGATGATCAGATCACTGTGGACGGCCAAGACCGGCCTTGAAGCCCAGCAAGGGCAGCTCGACGTCATCGCCAACAACCTGGCCAACGTCAGCACCAACGGTTTCAAGCGCTCGCGGGCGGTGTTCGAGGATCTCGTCTACCAGAACGTACGCCAGCCAGGCGCCCAGAGCAGCACCGACACCCGCCTGCCTTCGGGTTTGCAGGTCGGTACCGGGGTGCGCCAGGTGGCTACCGAGCGCCTGCACACCCAGGGCAACCTGGAAGAGACCAGCAGCTCCAAGGACCTGGCCATCAACGGCCTGGGTTTCTTCGAGGTGGACATGCCCGACGGCACCACCGCCTATACCCGCGACGGCAGCTTCCAGCTCGATGCCAACGGTGAGATGGTCAACGCCAACGGCTACAAGCTCACCGCCGGCATCACCATCCCGGCCAACGCCACCTCGATCAGCATCAGCAGCGACGGCATCGTCTCGGTGACCCAGCCCAGCAGCAGCGCCTCGACCCAGGTCGGCCAGCTGAACCTGGCGCTGTTCGTCAACAACGCCGGCCTGCAGAGCATTGGCCAGAACCTCTACCAGGAAACCGACGCCTCCGGCGCGCCCACCGAAACCACCCCCGGCCTGAATGGCGGCGGCACGGTGAGCCAGGGCTACGTGGAAACTTCCAACGTCAACGTGGTGGAGGAAATGGTCGGCATGATCCAGACCCAGCGCGCCTATGAAATCAACAGCAAGGCCGTCGAGACCTCCGACGAAATGCTCCAGCGCCTGACCCAGCTCTGATCGCCATGACCCGACCCCGCCCAATGCCGTTTCGCCTGCTGCTGCTGGCCGTTGCCCTGTCGACGGCCGGCTGTGCCGAACTGGTGCGCAAGCCGGTGGTGCCCGACGAGGCCATGGACTTGCCGACCCTGCCCACGCGCCTGGCCAATGGCTCGATCTACCAGGGCCGGCACCTCTCGCAGCCACTGTTCGAGGACCGCCGACCGCGCATGGTCGGCGACACCCTGACCGTGGAACTCAACGAGCAGGTCAGCGCCAGTAAGAACTCGTCCTCCAGCGCCGACCGCAGCGGCAGCCTGGGCCTGTCGTTCGCCACCACCTCCAGCCGCGACTCCCAGGTCGGCAACTATGGCCTGTCGGCCTCGACCGACCATTCGTTTGCCGGCAGCGGCGGTTCGCGGGCCAACAACTCGTTCACCGGCACCATCTCGGTGACGGTGATGGAGGTGTTGGCCAACGGCAACCTGCGGGTACGGGGCGACAAGCAGATCGCGATCAACCAGGGCACCGAGTTCATCCGCTTCTCCGGCGTGGTCAACCCGCGCTCGATCACTGGCGACAACACCGTGTCGTCGAGCCAGGTCTCGCTGGCCCGCATCGAGTACGTCGGCGAAGGCTACATCAACGAGGCGCAGCGCATGGGCTGGGCCCAACGCATCCTTCTCAACCTGTCACCTTTCTAGCGAGTGAACCATGGCTGAGTCCCTCTCCTGCCGCCTGCTGCGCCTGTTGCTCGGCGGCGGCGCCCTGCTGCTGGCCGCGACCAGCCACGCCGAGCAGATCCGCGACATCGCCGACTTCGCCGGCATCCGCAGCAACAACCTGGTCGGCTACGGCCTGGTGGTGGGCCTGGACGGCACCGGCGACCAGACCACCCAGAGCCCGTTCACCGAACAGGGCCTGACCAACATGCTGTCGCAGCTCGGCCTGACCCTGCCGGCCAACGCCAACATGCAGATGCGCAACATCGCCGCGGTGATCGTCACCGCCGACCTGCCGCCTCTGACCCGCCCCGGGCAGCAGATCGACGTAGTCGTCTCCTCCATCGGCAACGCCCATAGCCTGCGCGGTGGTACCTTGCTGATGACCCCGCTCAAGGGCGCCGACGGCGACGTCTACGCCGTGGCCCAGGGCAACCTGCTGGTCGGCGGCGCCGGGGCATCGGCCAACGGCAGCAGCGTGCAGATCAACCAGCTCGCTGGCGGGCGCATCAGCCGTGGCGCGGTGGTGGAGCAGACGGTGCCGCTGAACCTCGGCGGCCAGCACGGCGTGCTCGAGCTGCAGCTGCACGAGCCCGACCCGGCCACCGCCCAGCGCGTGGTGTTCGCCATCAACAGCGAAATGCGCAGCACCGTGGCCTCGGCGGTGGACGGTGGCCTGGTGCAGATCCAGGGGCCGCTGACGGCCAATGAGCGAGTCAACTTCATGGCCCGCATCGACAGCATCGACGTGCTACCGATGCAGGCGCGGCCCAAGGTCATTCTCGATTCACGCACCGGTTCGGTGGTGCTCAATGGTTCGGTGAAGCTGTTCCGTGCCGCCGTGGCCCACGGTGACCTGTCGGTGACCATCGACACCACCAACAGCATCAGCCAGCCGGGCGCCCTGAGCGGCGGCCAGACCGCCGCCACCGCCAACAGCAACATCTCCATCGAAACCCAGGCCCGCGCCCTGCGTGTGCTGGAAGGCAGCGCCGATCTGATGGACGTGGTCAAGGGCCTCAACGCCCTGGGCGCCACGCCCCAGGACCTGATGGTCATCCTCCAGGCGCTCAAGGCCGCTGGCTCGCTGCGCGCCGAGCTGGAGATCATCTGATGAGCATGGCCGACGGTGCAGCGGGCTTCGCCTTTGACGTACAAGGCCTGCAACGGCTGCGCAGCCACGCCGGGCGCGAGGGCGAGGCCGGGCTGAAGGAAGCCGCCAAACAGTTCGAGGCGCTGTTCCTGCAGAACATGCTCAAGAGCATGCGCGAAGCCATTCCCAAGTCACAGATGTCCAGCGATTCGCAGACCGAGCTGTACACCGAAATGCTCGACCAGCAGTGGGCACAGAACTTGGCCGGGCGCGGCATGGGCCTGGCCGAGCAGCTGACCCGCAGCCTGTCCGGCCATGCGCTGGGCAACGGCGGCGGCAACCTGCTCGATCAGGCCGTCGCCAACAGCGATTCGCCGTTCGTCGGCCTGGCCCGGCAAGCACCGGCCTTCGAGGCCTGGAAGCGTTACGAAGTGCGCCCAGGCAATGCCGAGCGCGCCGAACACGTCGAAGATTTCGTCGCGCGCCTGGCCGACCCGGCGCGCCAGGCCGCACGCAGCAGCGGCGTGCCGGCCGAACTGATCCTCGCCCAGGCGGCACTGGAAACCGACTGGGGCCGGCGGCGCATCACCACGGCCAGCGGCGGCGACAGCCACAACCTGTTCGGCATCAAGGCCGGCGCTGGCTGGCAGGGCCAGACTACCGAAGTGCAAACCACCGAATACGTCGCAGGCGTTGCGCAAAAGCAGGTCGAGAGCTTCCGCGTCTACCCCGACGCCCGGGCCGCTTTCGACGATTATGCCCGGCTGATCCGCTCACGCCCGGGCTACGCCGCGGCCCGCAACGCCGCCGACAGCGCCCAGGCAGCCGTGGCCTTGCAGCAAGGCGGCTACGCCACCGACCCGCGTTACGCCGACAAGCTGATCGCCGTCATGGCCACCATCGGACCGTTAAAGCAGTAAAAAACAGCATCGATCGGGGTCAAGATGCCCTGCCCCGGGGCCGATGTTTCGCAACATGTAGCCCAGGAGCTTTTCGATGAGCCTCATCTCCATTGGCGTCAGCGGCCTCACGGCGGCGCAGATCGCCCTTGCCACCAGCAGCAACAACACCACCAACGCCTATACCGATGGCTACACCCGTCAGGTCGCCAATTTCAGCGAAGCGACTTCGGGCAGTGGCGTGCAGGTGTCCAGCGTCAGCCGTGAGTACAACCAGTTCGTCACCACCCAGCTCAATGGCTCGATCAGCGCCGAGAGCGCACTGTCCACCCAGCAGACCGAGGTCGACCAGATCGACAGCCTGCTGGCGGACAGCGATGCCAGCCTGGATGCGCTGCTGCAGAACTTCTTCTCGGCGATCCAGACCCTGACCTCCGACGCCAGCGATACCGCCGCCCGGGAAGAAGTGGTGGGCGCCGCAGAAACGCTGGCCAGCCAGTTCAACCAGCTGGGCAGCTACTTGTCGGCCATGTCCGATGACGTGAACAACCAGATCGACGACCAGGTCAGCCAGATCAACGACCTGAGTTCGCAGATCGCCACACTGAACGACCAGATCAGCCTCTCGCAGACCTTGGGCAGCGCCTCCAACGACCTGCTCGACCAGCGCGACTTGCTGGTGAGCCAGCTCAGCGAGCTGGTGGCGGTGGACGTCAATGTGCAGGACAACGGCAGCTATACCGTCTCGCTGAGCAATGGCATGGCGCTGGTTTCCGGCGGTGACAGCTTCTCGCTGACCACCGAAGCCTCTGCCAGCGACGCCAGCCAATCGGCCATCAGCTACGTCGATGCCGCCGGCAACAGCGTGACCCTGGACAACAGCGTGCTCGACAGCGGCTCGCTCGGCGGCCTGATCGAGTTCCGCGACACCACCCTGGCCGAAACCCAGAACCAGCTTGGCCTGATGGCCGTGTCGCTGACCCAGGCCTTCAACAGCCTGCAGGCCCAAGGCATCGACCTCAACGGCGACACCGGCACGGCGATGTTCTCGGTGGCCGACCCACTGGTGTACGGCAATACCGGCAATACCGGCGATGCCACCCTCAGCGCCACGTTCAGCGACGATGTCAGCGCCCTGACCAGCAGCGACTACACCGTGACCTGGTCCGACAGCGATGGTTTCAGCGTGACCCGCAACGATACCGGCGCCAGCGTCGACGCCAGCTATGACAGCGACAGCGGCACCCTCAGTTTCGCCGGCATGGAGCTGACCATCAGCGGCACCGCCGCAGATGGCGACAGCTTCCTGGTCCAGCCCACGCGCAACGCAGCCAGCAGCTTCACCTCGCTGCTCACTGACGGCGAGCAGATCGCCGCCGGCACTTCCAGCGGCAGCAGCGACAACACCAACGCCCTGGCCATGCTCAACCTGCAGACCAGCGACATCGTCGGCGGCAGCGCCACCCTCAGCGAGACCTACGCCTCGCTGGTCAGCGATGTGGGCAGCACCGCCACCCGTGTGGCGGCGCAACTGCAGACCCAGTCGGCACTCACCGAGCAGCTGACCACCCTGCAGCAGTCGGAATCGGGGGTGAACCTCGACGAAGAGGCGGCCAACCTGATCGTCTACCAGCAGTACTACCAAGCCTGCGCGAAGATCGTCGAGGTAGGCACCACGGTCCTCGACACCATCCTCAACATCGACTGATCGCCCCCCCAGGAGAACCCGCCATGCGCCTGAGCAGTGCGACCATCTACAACCAGAACCTCAATTCCATGCTGTCCCAGCAGGCCGCCTACCAGGAAGCCGCGCTGGAAGTCTCCAGTGGCACCCGTGTGGTCAACCCGTCGGACGACTCCCTGGCCGCCGCGCAGGCAGTGACCGTGCGCCAGTCGATTGCGGCAAACGAGCAATATGCCGATTCGCGCGCGGCGATCACCACTTCGCTGTCCCAGGAAGAAAGCACCCTGGACAGCATCAACGACGCCATCACCAGTGCCATGAGCCTGGTGGTGCAAGCCGGCAACGGCACCCTCAGCGATGCCGACCGCGAGTCCCTGGCCACGTCCCTGCAGGGCATCTACGACACCTTGGTGACCCTGGCCAACAGCACCGACAGCAATGGCAACTACCTGTTCTCCGGTTACCAGAGCCAGACCCCTGCCTTCGCCGAGAATGCCGATGGCGAAATGGTTTACCAGGGTGACGACAACGTGGTCACGCAACAGGTCAGCGCCACCCAGAGCATGGCCAGCGGCGACAACGGCGCGACGATCTTCCTCTCGGTGAGCAGCAGCGCCGGCTTTGTCGCCGAGGCTGGCGACAACACCGGCACACTGACCTTCGCCGGCCCCGACATTGCCGATACCAGCGCGACCAATTACGGCGAGGCCTTCACCCTGACCTTCAGCATCGCCGATGACGGTACTACCCAATACAGCGTCGATGGCCAGGACCCGGTGCCCTACACCGACGGCGACACCCTGGAAATCAACGGCCTGAGCCTGACGCTGAGCGGTACCCCGGCCGAGGGTGACAGCCTGACGGTCAGCGCTGCGGCCGATGCCGAACCGGACGTGTTCGCCACGCTACAGAACCTGATCACCGCCCTGCAGACACCGGTCGAGGACGAGGCCGACCAGGCGGCCCTGAGCAATACCCTGTCAACCTCCAGCCGCGAGCTGAGCAACGCCCAGGACAACGTGCTGACCGTGCTCACCTCGGTGGGGACCCGGCTAAGCCAGGTGGACGTGCTGGACACCATCGGTGATGACCTGGCGCTGAGCTACACCGAGCGGCTTTCCGGGCTGGTGGACGCCGATTACACCGAGTCGATCTCGCGCTATGTGACCCTGCAAGTGTCGATGCAGGCGGCCCAACAGACCTTCGCCAGCGTGCAGCAACTCTCGCTGTTCGAATACATTTAGGTCGGCGAACACCGACCCATGTGGGAGCGGCCTTGTGTCGCGAAAGGGCTGCGCAGCAGCCCCAGCGATTTCGGCTGCGAAGCTGATGACTTTGGGGCCGCTGCGCGGCCCTTTCGCGACACAAGGCCGCTCCCACAGTGATCGCGCAGGTTCCTCAGGCAGGCATGGCTTCGATAAACACCTGCATGAAATGCAGTGCCTGATACAGCAACCCCGCCAGAAACTGTCCCAAATCCCCCACCAGCACCGTCAGCAGCAACATGCCGACGAACAAGGTTGCCGGAAAGCCCACCGAAAACACCGTCAGCTGCGGCGCAACGCGGTTGAGGATGCCCATTGCCAGGTTAATGATCAGCAACGCGCCCACCATCGGCAACGCCAGCAACAACCCGGTCAGGAAAATGCTCCCACCGTGCCGTGCCAGCAAGTTCCAGGCCTGCGGATCGAGACCGAACTGGCCGACCGGCAGCAGGGAAAACGTCGCCGACAGCAACTCCAGCACCATCAGGTGCCCGTCCAGGGCCAGGAACATCAGGATCGTCACCAGGCTGAGAAAACGCGACAGCACCTGGCTGTTGGTGCCGGTATCGGCAGAAAAGAACGACGCGAAGGCCAGCCCCATCTGCATGCCGCAGATTTCCCCGGCCATTTCCACCACCGCCAGGGTGATGCGCATGACCATGCCCAGCGACATGCCAATCAGCACTTGCTCGACGATCACCCCAAGCCCGGCCCAGGAGATCAGCGGCACATCCGGCATCGGTGGCAGGTTGGGCGTGAGCAGCACCGCCAGCAGCAGCGAAAGGCCGACCTTCACCTGACTGGAGACGTTCTTGTGGCCCAGGATCGGGTCGCTCATGAAGAACGCCAGCAACCGGCAGAACGGCCAGAAAAACGCACTCACCCAGAGCTGCAACTGCTCCCAGCCAAACTCGATCAACGCCGTTCAACCCACCAGTTGCGGCAGGCTGGTGAACAGCGCGCGCGTGTAGTCCACCAGCATCTCCATGAGCATGGGCCCGGCGAGGATCAGCACCAGGCACACGCCGGCGATCTTCGGGATGAACGACAGGGTCGATTCGTTGATCTGTGTCGCGGCCTGGAACAGGCTGACCAGCAGGCCGATGCACAAGGTCACCAGCAGCAGCGGTGCGGCCACGGTCATGCTCATGCGCATGCCTTTGTAGGCCAGGTCCATCACCATTTCCGGGGTCATCTTGGCTGTCCTCGCGGGTTCATACCGGGTAGAAACTCTGCGCCAGCGAGCCCAGCAGCAACTGCCAGCCATCCACCAGCACGAACAACATCAGCTTGAAGGGCAACGAGATGGTCGACGGCGGCACCATCATCATCCCCAGCGCCATCAGCACACTGGCCACCAGCAGATCGATGATCAGGAACGGGATGAAGATGGTGAAACCGGCCTGGAAAGCAGTTTTCAGTTCGCTGGTGACGAAGGCCGGCAGCAGCACGCGCATGGGCACGTCTTCCGGGCCCTGCAGGCTGTCGATACGCGCCAGGCGGGCATACAGCGCCAGGTCGGTCTGGCGGGTCTGCGCCAGCATGAAGGTGCGAAACGGCTGGCTACCTTGGTCAAGAAACTGCTCGACGCCGATCTGGTCCTGGGAGAACGGCACCCAGGCCTTCTGATAGGCCTGCTCCAGGGTCGGCGACATGACGAAGAAAGTCAGGAACAGCGCCAGGCCCAGCAGCACTTGGTTAGGTGGTGCGCTGGTGGTGCCGATCGCGGTGCGCAACAGGCCGAGCACGATGATGATGCGGGTGAAGCCGGTCATCATCAGCAACACCGCTGGCAGGAACGCCATGGCGCTGAGCAGCAGCAAGGTCTGCAGGCTCAGCGACCACTGCTCGCCCCCGGCCTGCCCGGTGAACCCGGCCAATCCCTGCAGGGCCGGCGCCGCCTCGGCGGCCGGCAGCAGTGCCAGCATCAGCAGCGGCACCCAGATCATCCGCCCGGCGCTCATGGGCGCGGCTCCGGGTCGCGCTGCCCACCCTGCTTGAGCGCCTCGACCAGACGCAAGGCAAAGCCTCGCCCGGGCGCCTCGGCTTCGACTTGCGGCGCGGCCGACGGGGCTTCCAGGTCGCACAGGCAGCTCACCTGCTGGGCCGTGACGCCCAGCACCAGCCGGCGCCCCTGTACGTCCACCACCACCACTTTCTCGCGTTGCCCCACGCGGGTGCTGGCCACCACCTGCACCACCTTGGCCGAGGATGACGGCCGCGCACCGAAGCGCGCCACCAGCCAGCCGCACAGCAGCACGCAAGCCACCACCACACCCAAGGCCAGCGCCGTCTTGCCCAGCAGGCTCAGCCCGACCAGGTCGTCCGCTGGCACGCCGATGCTGGCGGGCACGGCCAGCGCATTGGTGGTGCTCATCGGTTGAGCTTCTGCACGCGCTCGGACGGCGTGATGATTTCGGTGATGCGGATGCCGTAGCGGTCATCCACCACCACCACTTCGCCCTGGGCGACCAGGTAGCTGTTGATCAGGATGTCCATCGGCTCGCCCGCCAGGCCATCGAGGGCCAGTACCGAACCCTGGGCCAGCTCCAGCAGCTGCTTGATGGTGATCCGCGTGCGCCCCAGCTCCACGCTGAGCTTCACCGGGATGTCCATGATCATTTCCAGCTCGCGCGGCGACGCCAGCGCCTGGGCCGCGCCCAACGGCTTGAACACCGCGCCCGGCGCCGGGCTGGCCGCAGCGGCCTGCTCGGCGTCGCCCTGCTCGGCCAGGGCTGCGGCCCAGGGGTCGTCAGCCTCGTCGGCCGCACCCTGCTCGGCCAGGGCGCTGGCCCACTCGTCGTCTTCGCGCGGTTCGGGGGTGTTCGGGTCACTCATGATCGGATTCCTTGGCTTTGGGCAGGTGGCCCTTGACGAATCGGCTGGAAGAAGAAGGCTTGCCGATGGAGTGATCGATCAACTCCTTCACCAGCAAAGCACGGGCGCCGTTGTAGCTGCCGTACTCGCAGGTCATCACCGGCACCCCGTCGACACGCACCTTGACGCTGTCGGGCAGTTCGATGGGCAGCACGTCACCAACCTTCAGCGCCATGACCTGGCCCAGGCGCGACTCGACCTCGACGAAGTCGGCGATCAGGTCGACCTGCGACTGGGTGATCTCGTCGGCCATGCGCCGGTTCCACTGGCGCTCTTCCTCGGGGTTGACGTCGGTCAGCGGGCCGCTGAGCAGCTGGCGCATGGGCTCGATCATCAGGTAGGGAATGACGATGTTGAAGTCGCTGGAGAGGTTGCCGACCTCCAGGTGGAAGGTGGCATTGACCACGATCTCGTTGGGAGAACCGGTGATATTGGCGAACTTGGCCTGCATTTCCGAGCGCAGGTACTCGATCTCCAGCGGGTAGACCGACTTCCAGGCATCGCGGTAGGCGTCCACCGCCAGCCCCATCAGGCGGCGGATGATGCGTTGCTCGGTGCTGGTGAACTCGCGACCCTCGGACTTGGTCACGAAACGCCCATCGCCGCCGAACAGGTTGTCCACCACCATGAACACCACGCTGGGCGGGAACACCACCAGGGCTGTGCCTCGCAGCGGTTTCATCGCCAGCAGGTTGATGTTCGAAGGCATCGGCAGGTGCAGCGAAAAGTCACTGAAGCTCTGGTAGCCGATGTTCTTGAAGGTGATGTCCACGTTGCGCCGGATCAGGTTGAACAGGCTCATGCGGAAATGCCGGGCAAAGCGGCCGTTGATGATATCCAGGGTATGCAGGCGCTCCTGGATGACACGGTGCTGGGTCGCGGGGTCATAGGGGCGTACCCGCTCGTGCGGCGCCAAGTCGTCGGGGAAGTCGAAACCGGCCTCGTCAGCGAACTCGGACGTGTCCAGGTCGTCACCGCCGCGCAGCAGCATGTCGATCTCTTCTTGAGAGAGCATGTCGTTGGTGGACATGGGCTTACTGCACGATGAAATCGGTATAGAGCACGCCGATCAACGCCAGGTCTGGCTGCTCGGTGCCCAGGGTATTTCGCAGCAGCGCGAGAATGCTCGCCGCCAGCGCGTCCTTGCCCGCCGGGGTGGCCAGCTCGCTGCTGTCCTGCCCGCTCAGCGCAGTCAGCAGCTGGCTGCGGATCTTCGGCATGTAGAGTTCGAGCAGCTTGCGCGTGGCTTCGTTGCCGACTTCCAGGTTGAAGCCCACGTAAAGCATGCTCGCTTCGTCATGCGCGCTGCGCAGGTTCACGGTCATCGGCGCGACGCTGACCAGCAGCGGGGCCTGCGGGGCCTTGAAGGTCGCGTGCGCCTGCTGGGCATTGGCCCGTTCGCGCATCACGTAGGCGTACACCCCCGCGGAACTGGCCGCCGCGGCAACCAGGGCAATGGGAATGAACCAGAGCCAGATTTTCTTGGAGGTGGGCATGGGCAGCGGCCTTGGAGAAGCGGTTCGAAAGGGCGCAAGTATGAACAGCCGGAGGAAGCAGCTAAGGCGGGATTAGCGAGGGTTAAGCGCCTCAACTTGTGGCTTTGCGTACTCCCGGCTCTTGTGGGAGCGGCCTTGTGTCGCGAAAGGGCTGCAGAGCGGCCCCAAGATTTCAGCAGCGCAGCAAATATCGCCGGGGCTGCTGCGCAGCCCTTTCGCGACACAAGGCCGCTCCCACAACGACCGCACCAGATCAGAGGTAAAGGTCGACCCCTGCGCCGGAGGTAGCGACCTGCTGCACCTGAACCGGCTTCTCCACCTGCACCACCCGCTGCTCCCGCGCCTCACCACCCGGCGACTCTCGCCGTGGCTGCTCGCCCATGGCCTGGCGCGAGGCCCCGTCATTGACCGACGCCTCGCCCAAAGTCAGGCCCTGCGAAGCCAGTGCACTCTGCAGCTGCGGCAACGCCTGCTCCACCGCCGCACGCACCGCGGCGTGGGCCGACTGGAATTGCGCCTGCACACCGCTGTCGCTGACGTTCAGGCTGATCGATAACGGCCCGAGATCGGCCGGGTGCAGTTGCATGTCCACCTGGCGATCACCGCGCCGGACCATGCCCAGCAACTGCTGGCCCAGATCGGACTGCCACTCGTCACTGCCCACGGTCGACGCAATCACCGGCGGCGTGGCGTCGTTGCCATTGTCGAGCACCGTCAGCGCCGACGCGTTGGGCAGCGCCGCAAGATCCCAGTCCGACGTCAGCGAGAACTGCCCGTCGCTTTTCCGAATAACGCCATCCTCGGGCTGCACTTCGGTCGCCACTGCCGCTTCTATCGCGTTATCCACAGGCAGGTAGGTATCAGTGGCCGTCTCAAGCGAATCACCGGCACCGCGCTCAACCTCAGGCTCCGGGCTCGCCCCCGCCGGCTGCGCCCAGGCCACGGGGGGCGTCACGACGAGCGCGCCGGAAGCCATCAGCCCCGCCGTGTCGATCAGTTCAAGGCGCTGGCGGATAGCCTCCAATGAATCGGCGCCCTGCTCTGTCTCGTCGTCTATCGCCAGATCATCGCCCGGCACCTCGTCGCCTGCTTGCAGCGCCACGAGGGCTGGCGCTGCCACGTCAGCGTCGACAGGCAGCGCCTCGGTCACCTCTGCAGGCGGCGGTGGTTGAGACGCCTGTTCGGGCTCAGGCTCAGGCACAGCCGGTATCGGCTCACTGGCGACCTCAGGAATTTCCGGTTGCGCCAACAGTGGCTGCTCCTGCACCACCGGTGCGGGGCTTTCGGCCACCTCGACGCTCGGGGCCGGCGTAACTTCAACAGGTACGACCGGCTCACTGTCGGCACTTTGCACCTGCTGCAAGACCGCATCGAAGGGTGTCGCCTCGCCAGCAATGGCGCTGTCGTCTGGTGCCGCCTGTGCGGCAACCGGTGCCGCAGGCGAAACAGCGGTGATGATATCCACGGGAAACCTCAGAATCCGATGTCGATGGAAGAACGGGCGCGCCCGGCCAGTTCGTCGGTACGCCGCTGTTCGGCACGCCCGGCCAGCAGGCGCTGTTCTTCAACACGCCGTGCCAACAAGGTTTCCAGGGCATTGACCTTGCGCCATTGCTGCCGCCAGTTGTCCTGGTGCTGCTGCAATTGCACACGGTGCTTGGCCAAGCCCGCTTCGGCCCGCTCGATCGCGCCTTCCAGCGACTTCAGGAAGCCTCGGTAGTTGGCCAGGGTGGACGGGGTCATGCCGTCGCCGATCAGCTCGCGCTGCAGGTTCTGGCGATACTCGCGCTGGTACTGGTCCAGCAGGCGCAACTGCTCGCGCATCTGCTGCTCGGCCCGGCGGCTCTGGGCCAGGGCGTTGGCCGCAGCCTCGCGAGCGCGGTCGGTGAGTTCGATCAGGAGCTGGAGTGATTCATGGGCCATGGCTGCTTACCGTCATTTGCCAGGGAACAGCAGGTTGAGCCCGGCCAGGGTGTCCTGCAGCGAACTGCGCTCGTGGGTCTGCTGCTGCAAGAAGCGTTCGATGTGCGGGTACAAGGTCACCGCCCGATCGAGCTGGGCATCGTGCCCTGGCGCATAGGCACCGACACTGATCAGGTCGCGGTTGCGCTGGTAGCGCGACAAGGCCTGCTTGAGCTTCTGCGCCTTGCGCTGCTGCGACTCGCTGACAATCGCGCTCATTGCCCGGCTGATCGACGCTTCGATGTCGATCGCCGGGTAATGGCCGCTTTCGGCCAATTTGCGCGACAGCACGAAGTGGCCATCGAGGATCGCTCGCGCCGAATCGGCAATCGGGTCCTGCTGGTCGTCACCCTCGCTGAGCACGGTATAGAACGCGGTGATCGAGCCGCCGCCACGGGGCCCGTTGCCGGCGCGCTCGACCAGTTTGGGCAGCTTGGCGAACACCGACGGCGGATAGCCCTTGGTCGCCGGTGGCTCGCCAAGGGCCAGGGCGATCTCGCGCTGGGCCATGGCGTAGCGGGTGAGCGAATCCATGATCAGCAGCACATCCTTGCCCTGGTCACGGAAGTCCTCGGCCAGGCGCGTCGCATACAGCGCACCCTGCAAACGCTGCAAGGGCGAGGCATCGGCCGGGGCGGCCACCACCACCGAACGGCGCAATCCCTCTTCGCCGAGAATGTTGTCGATGAAGTCCTGCACTTCACGGCCCCGCTCGCCGATCAGGCCGACCACCACCACATCGGCCTGGGTGTAGCGGGCCATCATGCCCAGCAACACCGACTTGCCCACCCCGGAGCCAGCGAACAGGCCCAGGCGCTGCCCCTTGCCGACACTCAGCAGGGCATTGATGGCACGAATGCCGACGTCGATCTGCCGCTCGATCGGTGCCCTTTGCAGCGGGTTGATCGGCTGGCCATGCAGGCTGGAACGATGGGTTGCCAGCACCGCGCCTTTGCCATCGAAAGGGTTGCCGCCGCTGTCCAGCACGCGCCCGAGCAAGCCCATGCCCAGCGGCACCGGGCGCACGCCGTCGCTGGCACCCGGCTCGTCGGCCAGGGCGAAGAACCGGGCCCCAGCCTGCAAACCGTGGATTTCTTCGAGGGGCATCAGGTACAGCAGCTCGCCAGCGAAGCCGATCACCTCGGCCTCGGCGTACACGGCAGGGCCAGCCGGCCCGGCGGCGACCAGCTCGATACGGCAGCCCGCGCCCAGCGGCAGGCGTAGGCCGACTGCTTCCAGAACGATCCCGGTCGCACGGGTGATACGGCCGCTGCGGCGATAGCCCGGCACCGCCGCTGGGCCCGCAACCAGGGCCTCGAGCCCTCGCCCCCAGCGCTGCAGATGCGGGTTGCTCATGCCGAGCCTTCCCCCGCTGCGGCCGCCACTTCGAGCAACCATTGGCCATTGCGTTCGAACAGGTCCTGACGGACCTGCCGCGTGGCGTCCAGTTCGCCCGCCGCGCTCAGCAGGCGGCAACCGCCCGGCAGGATCTGCGGGTCGGCCTGCAGGCTCCAGCCCGCTGCGGCAAGCTCGTCACCCAGGCAGCCCTGTACCCACGGCAAGTCATCGGCGCTCAGGTGCAGTGCAGGCTTGCCAGCCAGCGCGGGTTCGCAGGCCAGCATCTGACGCACCAAGGCCTCGACCTGCTCGGGCTGCACGGCCATCACCTGACCAGCCAGCCGAGCAGCAAGGTCGATGGCCACTCGCCCCAACTGCCCGGCGACCAGGCCGTCAACTTCGCGAAGCGCGGCATCGAAGCTCTGGCACAGGGCGCGCAAGGGCGCCAGGGTTTGCTGCAACTGCTGGCGCAACTCTTCGGCAGCCGTTTCGCGTCCTTCTGCCAAACCTTGGGCATAACCCTGCTCCTTGCCTTCGGCGTGGCCCTGTTGCAGCGCCTCGGCCCGGGTTTGCTCACGCAGGCGTTGCAGCTCCAGACGCTGCTCGAACGCTCGCTTGCGCGCCAGCTCGCGGCGCGCAGCACCGGCTTGCACCGCAGCGGACTCATTGCTGCCCAGGGGTTCCATGCTCCAGGGCTGCCAGGTTGCCTGGGCATCAGACATACGCGTCGTCGCCTCGTGCAGTCACCATGTCGCCGGTTTCGGACAGGCGCCGAACCACCTGCAGGATCGACTTCTGCTCGCTCTCGATCTGCGACATGCGAATCGGCCCGCGGGCTTCCATGTCCTCGCGGAACAGGGTCGCGGCACGCTGCGACATGTTGCGCATGAAGCGGTCGAGCAACGGCGCCGACGCACCTTTGAGGGCGATGGACAGCGAGTTGCTGTCGATGTTCTGCAGCAGCGTCTGGATGCTGCGGTCGTCGACCTCGGCGAGGTTCTCGAACAGGAACATCTCGTCGAGAGTCTTCTGCGCCAGGTCGGCGTTGTAGTTGCGCAGGTTCTCGATGGCCGAGGCCTCCTGGCTGGAGGCCATGAGGTTGAGGATCTCCGCCGCCGCCTTGACCCCGCCCATCTTGCTGCGCTTGAGGCTCTGGCCGTCGAGCATGCCGCCGAGCACTTCGGTGAGTTCGTGCAGTGCCACCGGTTGCACGCCACTGAAGGTGGCGATGCGCAGGATGATGTCGTTGCGCAGGCGCTCCGTCAGCAACTGCAGGATGGCCGAGGCCTGATTGCGTTCCAGGTGCACGAGGATGGTGGCGACGATCTGCGGGTGCTCGTCGCGGATCATCTCCGCCACCATCTGCGCTTCCATCAGGTTGAGCTTGTCGATGCCGGAAACGGTATTGCTGGTTTCCAGGATGTCGTCGATCAGGCTGGCCGCCCGCTCGGTGCCCAGCGCCTTGGTCAGCACCGCACGGATATGGTCGCTGCTCTGGATGTTGATGGCCGCGTACTGCTCGGTCTCGTCCATGAAGTCGGCCAGCACTTGGCGCATCTCGTCGTGGGACACCTGGCTCAGCCCGGCCATTTCGCGGCTGATGTCTTCCACCTCCTGCCCAGGCAGGAACTTGAAGACTTCCGCGGCACTGTCGGCATCCAGCGACAGCAGGAGGATGGCGCTGCGGCGTGCGCCCGTGAGCTTGTTAGTCATTTTTTTTCATCCAGCCCCGCACGATCATCGCGACCAGGCGCGGGTCATCGGTGGCCAGCCGTTTCAGGCTTTCCATGTTCTGTTCGTAGAGCGCCGACTTGCGTGGCAGGGCCGGGCGCGCCGGGCCGTCGATCAGGGCGTCAGCTGCCGTGCTGGCAGGCGTCAGCTCCATGTCAGCCTCGCCCAGCTCCATCAGGCCACGCTGCCCGGATGCTGCGGCGCGGCGCTGCATCGGCTTGAGCACCCGCTGCCAGAGCACGAAGGCAACGATGGCCACCAGCAGGTAGCGCAGCAGGCCCATGCCCAGGTTGTAGGCCTCGGGCGTGCGCCACCAAGGCAGTTCACCCAGTTGCGTCTGCTCGTCGACGAAGGGGCTGTTGAGCACCTGCAAGGTGTCGCCACGGCTTTCGGTGTAACCCATGGCCTGGCGCACCAGGTCATTGATGCCGGCCAGCTCTTCCTTGCTCAGAGGCTCGCTGCTGGGCGCACCGTCCTTCATGACCGTGCGGTAGTTGACCACCACGGCCACGGCCAGGCGCTGGATATTGCCCAGGCTCGACTTGACGTGCTCGACATCACGGTCGACCTCGTAATTGACCATGTGCTCGGTCTGCAGCGATTTGCCAGGCTCGGCAGTGCTGCTTGCAGCGGCAGTACTGGCGGTGTTGGTTGCGCTGCCAGGCGCTGGCGTGGGGGCGGTGGCGCGGGTTGGCGGCGGGGTGTTGGGCGGCGAGTTGGTCAGTGCCCCCGGCACGCCGCGTCCGGCATCGCTGCCTTGCAACATGCGTTCAGAGGTCTGCTGGCTGCGCACCGCCGCAGCGTTCGCGTCCTGGTTCGGTGCATAGCGCTCGGCCGTGCTCTCGCGGGTCGAGAAGTCCATCTGCGCGACCACCCGGGCATGCACGTTGCGGCTGCCCAGCAGCGGCGCGAGGATTTCTTCGATACGCCGCTGATAGGTGCCCTCGACCTCGCTGACGTACTCCAGCTTGGTATCGTCGAGCCCGTCGGCGGCATGGCTGCGCGACAGCAGGCGGCCGTTCTGGTCGACCACGGTGACCCCGTCCACCGCCAGTTCCGGCACGCTGGAGGTCACCAGGTGAATGATCGCACTGACCTGGCCCTGGCCCAGCTCGCGGCCGGGCTGCAACGCCAGGGTGACCGAGGCCCGCGCCGCCTCACGATCACGGGCGAAAACCGAGTCCTTGGCCATCACCAGGTGCACGCGGGCGTGGGCCACCGGCCCGAGGGATTCGATGGTGCGCGCCAGCTCGCCTTCCAGGCCGCGTTGGTAATTGAGGTGCTCGGCAAACTGGCTGATGCCGAAAGCCTGCTTGTCGAGCAGTTCGAAGCCAATGCTGCCGCCTTTGGGCAGGCCCTGTTCGGCCAGCTGCAGGCGCAGAGCGTTCATCCGGTCGGCGGGCACCAGGATGGTGTGGCCGCCTTCGCCCAGCCGATAGGGCACGTTGCGCTTGTCCAGCTCACCAATGACCTGGCCACCGTCGGCCTCGCTCAGGTTGGAGAACAACACCCGGTAATCCGGCTCCCTCGCCCACAGCAGCAGTGCTACCAGCACCGCCACCGCAGCGGCACCCGCGAGCAGCAAGGGCAGCATCGGCCGGCCACGCAGCAGCGCCGTGAGCGCATCCAGCGAAGGCACGGGGGTGGCAATCGGCAGGTTCTTTTTCGTGCCCTTGGCCTGGGCAGCAGTAGTCACGAACACCTCGAAGCTGGGGTTCTGGCCGGATGAAGGGGCATTACAGAGTCCGCTGGCAATGGTAATCGGCCCGCGACCCGCCGGCCGGAAGGCGCGCAGGCCCTGGCGGGATTGGCTCAGCGTCATTGTCGCGAAGCAGGCAGGCGGCAAAGGGTGGAAAAGCCCGCTGTTTTGCAGCCAATTGGGCAGATCCGCAGTGCCGGGGCCTTGTTAATCTGCGCGCATTCGCCAGCCACGAGCCCCATCGCCATGACCACCCAAGCCCTTGCCGATGCCTTGCAACAATTGAGCAGCCTCGCCGAGCAAGCCGAGGGGGTGACGGCAAGTCGCCCTGACCAGGCGGTGGGCAGCTTCGCCGGTGAGCTGGAGGCTTCGCTGCAACGTATCAACCGCCTGCAACAGACCGCCAGCAGCCAGGCCAATGCGTTCCAGGCCGGCAGCAGCGAGGTGTCGCTGAGCGATGTCATGGCCGACTCGCAGAAGGCCAGCGTCGCCTTCCAGATGGGCGTGCAGGTGCGCAATCGCCTGCTCACGGCCTACAAGGACGTCATGGCCATGCAGGTTTGAGAACACCGTCACAGATTTATCGGGCCAGCGCCTAAAGACGCAGTAACCGCATGCCGATGTTGCGCCACTACGCACTCAGCCGGCCGCACATGCTGCGCACATCAGGACGGATACTCCCATGACGACCACCACCAGCTCCACCGCCACCATCACCAGCCTGGGCGTCGGTTCGGGGCTCGACCTGGAAAGCATCCTGGAGAGCCTGGAGGAATCGAAAACCGCCAGCCTGCTGGACCCGATCACCACCCAGGAAGAGTCGGTCGAAGCCGAAATCTCGGCCTACGGCACCCTGACCAGCGCCCTCGACGCCCTGCAGACAGCGGCTGAGGCCCTGGCCGATTCCAGTTTGTACGACTCGTTGAGCACCAGCATTTCCGGCAGCGGCGTGTCAGTAAGCACCACCAGCGAGGCGGTGGCCGGCACCTACAAGATCGAAGTGACCCAACTTGCCCAGGCCCAGAGCCTGGCCACCGACGGCATCAGCGACACCAGCACCACCCTTGGCACCGGCACCCTGACCCTGCAGGCTGGCGACAACGAGGCGGTATCGATCACCCTCGACAGCAGCAACAACACCCTCGAAGGCCTGCGCGATGCCATCAACGCCGCCGATGCCGGCGTCACCGCGACCATCGTCAGCGACGGCAGCGACAGCCCTTATCGCCTGGTGCTGACGTCCAACAGCACCGGCACCGATGCTGCCATGACCGTGAGCTACAGCAGCGACGACAGCAGCGACCTGGCCTCCTCGCTGTTCGGCTATGCCGACGGCGAAGGCAACATGACCGAAACGGTCGCCGCCCAGGACGCCGAGCTGACCATCAACGGCATCGCCGTCACCAGCCAGAGCAACACCGTGGAAGGTGCGCTGCAGGGCGTCACCCTGACCCTGAGCGACACCGGCAGCTCGCAGACGCTGACCATCAAGCGCGACACCGACAAGATCGAGAAGGCCATCACCGCCTTCGTCGATGCCTACAACGACTTCGTCAGCACCGTCGACGACCTCACCGCCTACGATGCCGACGCCGGCACCAGTGGCGAACTGCTGGGCGACTCCACCACCCGCCGCATCAGCACCAAGCTGGCCAGCGACATCTACTCGCAGATCGGCAGCGGCACCTTCAGCTACCTGTCGCAGCTGGGCATCGGCCTGGAGTCGGACGGCACCTTGTCGATTGACGAGGACACCCTGGAAAGCGCCCTGACCGACAACATCGACGCGGTGTCGGAATTCTTCATCGGCAGCGATGGCAGCTCAGGCTTCATCTCGCGCATGACCACCGACCTGGACAGCTACCTGGATGAAGACAATGGCCTGATCGTCGCCAAGACCGACAGCCTGGAAACCAAGCTCGACCAGCTTGAAGAACGCTACGAAGACAAACAGGCCCTGATCGATTCCGAAATGGAGCGCTGGCGCGAACAGTTCACCGAACTCGACACGCTGATCTCCACACTGAACTCGACGGCCGATTACCTCACCGAACAATTCGAGGCCCTCAACAGTGATTAACGTTTCAGCGATGGAGCACGCCGGATGATCGCATCCCAAGATGCCAGCGCCTACGCCAGGGTTGCCCTGGAGAGCGCCATCCTGGCGGCTTCGCCCCATCAGCGGATCACCCTGCTGTTCGACCAGTACCAGGCGTCGCTGCGCCTGGCCAAGTTGCACCTGCAAGCAGGCAACATCCCTGAAAAGGGCAAGGCGATCACCCGCGCGATCAATATTGTCAGCCGCGGGCTGCGCGCCTCGCTGGACCTTGAGCAGGGCGGCGAGATTGCCCGGCAACTGGACGATCTCTACGACTTTGTCGTGCGCCTGCTGTTGCGCGCCAATCTTGAGAACAATGAAGAATCGCTGAATGCCGCCGGCAGGCTTCTGGGCACTATCGCCTCGGCCTGGACAGCGATCGGCCCGCAATCCGAGGAATGACGTTAGTTATGCTGCAAGCACAAGTGATCGCTGCCTACGAAGGGCTGCTTGAGCAATCGCGACGCATGCTGACGTGCGCGCAGAATGCCGATTGGGATGGTATTTTCGCACTCAAGTCACAGGGCCTTATCGACGCTGCGAGCCTGCGCCGCGCGGAAAGCCAGGCCGAACTCGACGAAGCCGGGCAACGACGCAAACTTGAACTCATTACTGAAATAGTTGCGCTGGACAATCAGGTCAGTGGCTTTCTGCAGGCGCGGCAGCACCACCTCGGTGAACTTTTGCAAGTAGGCCGACAAAAAAACGATCTCGATAATGCGTACCGCGTCACAAGTGCGCAGGTAATATCCATAGGCAATCGCTTGTACCAGTAGGTGCATTCGGCCATTATCAACGCGCCAACTAATACACCATCTGAATGTAAAGATCCATGTAAAGATGCGTGAATTTCTTAACACACAAAAAAATAAACGAGAAAAGTCCACCCTTATCTGTTATCGGTCGAATGCCTTGATAGTTTAGGAAAAATTTCTCGAATGCTCCTCACTGGAGCACGCCACACCACAACACATTGACAGGCCGCAAAAACGGAGGGGAGAACGTTGCCGCACACCAACAGCTACCTTGCAGACATTCAGGAACTCAACCTTTCCTATCTGCTGCTGGCGCAGAACATGTTGCGTAAAGACCGCGACGTCGCGATCTTTCGCCTGAAACTCAGCGAGAACATGGCGGACTTGCTGGCCAGCCTGAGCAGCAAGCAGATGACCCAGCTGTCGCGGGTCAACCAACTGATCTGCCGGCCCATCTTCGAAGAGGCCGACCGCATTTCCAAAGCCCTGGACAACTCGCGCGAGCTGGGCATGGTCGAGATTCACACGTCCCTGCTGATGGCGGCTGCCGACCGTTCGGATGGCATGCTCAGTAACGGCGTCTGAAGCATGTCGGAAAAAAGTCTGGTCACCGAGATGCAGCAGGTTCAGCTGGCCATCGAGCTGATCCAACTAGGGGCTCGCCTGCAGGTGGTGGAAACGGAAACGTCCCTCACCCGCGGCCGGCTCATCCGCTTGTACAAGGAAGTACGCGGCGCCCCTCCGCCCAAAGGCATGCTGCCTTTTTCCACAGACTGGTTTGTCACCTGGCTGCCGAACATCCATTCCTCGCTGTTCTACAACATTTACCGCAGCATGCTGGAAATCGGCGGCCACCGGATCGATGCCTTCATCAAGGCCTACCGACTGTACATGGAGCACGCCAGCGATGCCGATGGCGAACGGGTGCTGGGGCTGACCCGCGCCTGGACACTGGTGCGCTTCGTCGAGAACGGCATGCTCGAGCAGATTCGTTGCTCCTGCTGCTCGGGCGAGTTCATCACCCACTCTTATTCACCCACGCAGAACTACGTCTGCGGCATCTGCCAGCCGCCCTCCCGTGCCGGCAAGACCCTGAAAAAGCGCGAGGTCGAGCCGGACAACCTCGACAGCCTGCGCCCGGCCAGCCAGGGCTGAGCCTGTTCGCGGCAAGTTCTTTCAAGTCGCCCCTTGTCGTTGCCGATCTTCAGCGGACTTTCACTGAAACCTGAGGAGCGGCGACGTGCTCATTTTGTTAGGACTGTTCGTGGCCATGGCCTCGGCACTGGGCGGTTTCGTGCTGTCCGGCGGCAGCCTGGGGCCGCTGTACCAACCCACCGAGCTGCTGATGATCGTCGGCGCGGCGCTCGGCGCCTTCATTGCCGCCAACAATGGCAAGGCCATCCGCGCCACCTTCGCGGCAGTCGCGAAGTTCAAGCGCAGCACCGGCTACGACAAGGCCTTCTACCTGGACTTGCTGGGCATGCAGTACAACCTGCTGAACAAGGCACGCCGGGAAAGCCTGCTGGCCGTGGAGCGTGACGTTGACGAGCCGCAGCAGAGCCCGCTGTTCGCCCAGTATCCGCAGCTGCTGAACGACCCGCTGCTGATGGGCTTCCTGATCGACTACCTGCGCCTGCTGATCAGCCTGTCGCTGCAAGCCCATGAACTCGACGAACTGATGCAGCACGAGATCGAGGAATTCGAGAACGAGGCCCACCTGCCTGCCGACGCCCTGCACAAGATCAGCGACGGGCTGCCGGCCTTCGGCATCGTTGCGGCAGTGTTGGGCGTGGTCAAGGCACTGAGTGCGGTCGATGTCGGCCCCGACCTGATGGGGCAGATGATCGCCCACGCCCTGGTCGGCACCTTCCTCGGTATCTACCTGGCCTATGGCGTGGTCGCGCCACTGGCCAGCCGCATCGAACGGCAGGCCGGCGAATGCGTGAAGATGCTGCATTGCCTGCGCGTGACCTTGCTGGCCCATGTGAAGGGCATCCCCCCGCAACTGGCCGTGGAGTTCGGCCGCAAGGCGCTGCACAGCAGTGAGCGGCCCACCGCCGAAGAGTTGGAAAACCACGTGCGAGGGGGTAACGGGCAACCGAACCTGGCGACGGCATGAGCAGCGACCAGCCGATCATCATCAAGCGCCGCAAGAAAGCCGCCCGCGGGCATCATGGTGGTGCCTGGAAAATCGCCTTCGCCGATTTCATGACCGCATTGATGGCGCTGTTCCTGGTGCTGTGGGTGCTGTCCAACGCCGGCAAGGGCGACAAGGAGGCCATCGCCCAGTACTTCAGCACGCCGTTGCTGGTCGCCTTGAGCCATGGCGACCGCAACTCCGCGAGCACCAGCGCAATACCTGGCGGCGGTAGCGAAGCCAACCAGCCCCAGGGCGAAACCGTCCGCAAACCCCGCCCTACCCGCCTGTCGAGCGAAGAGCGCCGCCACCTGCAGGCGCTCAAGCAACGCCTGGAAGACGCCGTGGAACGTGACCCGAAGCTGCGCGAGCTGAAGCAACAGATCGCCATCGAGCTGAGCCCCGAAGGCCTGCGCGTGCAACTGCTCGACACCGACAAGCGGCCGATGTTCGAGCTTGGCAGCGCACGCGTCGCGCCTTACATGAGCCAGCTGCTGCGCACCTTTGCCCCGGTGCTCAATGAGCTGCACAACCAGATCCAGATCAGCGGCCACACCGACAGCCACCCTTATCCCGGCGGCGAGGCCACCTACAGCAACTGGGAGCTGTCCGCCGACCGCGCCAAGGCCTCACGCCAGGAACTGGTGGCCGGCGGGCTCGACCCGGGCAAGCTGCTGCGGGTTTCCGGCATGTCTGATCGCATCCGCCTCCCCGGCGCCGGGCCTTATGACGCAGCCAACCGGCGCATCGAGATCATCGTGCTCGATAGCCAGGTCGCGGCGCGGATCCTCAACCAGGATGAGTTCGGCAACTGATTGTGGGAGCGGCCTTGTGTCGCGAAAGGGCTGCGCAGCAGACCCAGGATCTCAGCTGCACCATCAAGATTGCCGGGGCTGCTTTGCAGCCCTTTCGCGACACAAGGCCGCTCCCACAAAAACTTGCAATTTCAGGCCGAGCTATGTTCATGCCTGCAATAGCGGGTTGTTTAGGCACCTTTTCGCCGGTTAGCCCCAACCAGCCGTTGGCCACAATAGCCCCCCCAGCATCACCCCGGGTGGCCGAGCCATGGCCGAAACCAGCACAGAAGACCGGACGGAAGCGGCCACCCCGCGCCGCATCGAGAAAGCCCGCGAAGAGGGTCAGATTGCCCGTTCCCGCGAGTTGAGCACCTTCATCATGCTGCTGGCCGGCATCGGTGGCCTGTGGAGCCTGGGTGGCCACCTGTATGACCGCCTGGGCGGCATCGTCGAAAAAGGCTTGCTGTTCGATCGCGCCCAGCTGTTCGACACCGCGCTCATGCTCGGCACGCTTTCGTCGCTTGCCGCCTCCGCGCTGCTGGCACTGGTGCCGTTCTTCGCCCTGATGCTGCTCGCAGCCATTGCCGCGCCCACCGTGCTCGGCGGGCTGGTCATCACCCTGGCTGCGGCAAAGCCGCGCTTCTCCCGGCTCAACCCGATCAGTGGCCTGGGGCGGCTGTTTTCCCTGCAGGTGCCGGTGGAACTGGCCAAGGCCGTGGCCAAGGCAACGTTGATCGGCACCGTGCTGTACCTGTTCCTGCATGCCCACATCGGTCAGCTGCTCGGCCTGCCCAAGTTGCCGCCACAACAAGCGCTGGTCACGCTGATGACACTGACCGCCAAGTCCTGCGCCACCTGCGTGGCGGCGCTGATCCTCGTGGTCGGCATCGACGCGCCGTATCAACTGTGGACCTATGCCAAGAACCTGCGCATGTCGAAGGAAGAAGTACGCCAGGAACACAAGAATTCCGACGGCGACCCCCACGTCAAGGCACGCATCCGCCGCCTGCAGCAGGCCCGTGCACGCCGGCGGATGATGAGCAAGGTGCCCAAGGCCGATGTGGTGGTGACCAACCCCAGCCACTTCGCCGTGGCCCTGAGCTATCGCAAGGACAAGGACAGCGCACCGCGGGTAGTCGCCAAAGGTGCCGATGCCGTGGCCGCGCGCATCCGCGAAATCGCCAGCGAACACCAGCTACCCATTCTCGAAGCCCCGCCACTGGCGCGGGCGCTGTATTTCCATGTGGATCTGGATCGACTGATCCCCAGCGAGCTGTACACCGTCGTCGCCGAGGTGGTGGCCTGGGCCATCCGCCTCAAACGCGTCGCCCAGCAAGGCGGCCCCGTGCCGCCCAGCCCCGTCAACCTCAACGTCCCTGAAGGCATGGACCAGCCTGGGCGAAGCAGAACCCGAACCGAGGACCCACCCAACCCATGAAAGGCCTGACCGCCCTGCTGCGCCGCGACAACTGGCCCGTTGGCGCCGACCTGAAGATCATGACCGGCCCGGTGCTGATCGTGCTCATCCTGTCGATGATGATCCTGCCGCTGCCGAGCTTCATCCTCGACCTGCTGTTCACCTTCAACATCGCCCTGGCGATCATGGTGCTGATCGTCAGCATGCTCACCGAGAAGCCACTGGACTTCTCCGCCTTCCCCTCGGTGCTGCTGTTCACCACGCTGCTGCGCCTGTCGCTGAACGTAGCGTCGACCCGGGTCATCCTGATGCACGGGCACACCGGCACCGATGCCGCAGGCAAGGTCATCGAGGCCTTCGGCGAGTTTCTGGTGGGTGGCAACTTTGCTGTCGGCCTCGCGCTGTTCCTGATCTTGGTGACCATCAACTTCATGGTGATCACCAAGGGTGCCGGGCGCATCGCCGAAGTCGGCGCGCGCTTCACCCTGGATTCGATGCCCGGCAAGCAGATGGCGATCGATGCCGACCTCAACGCCGGCCTGATCGGTGAGCCGGAGGCGCGCAAGCGGCGCCGTGAGGTGGCCCAGGAAGCCGACTTCTTCGGCTCGATGGACGGCGCCAGCAAGTTCGTCCGCGGCGATGCCGTGGCCGGCCTGGTGATCATGGGTGTGTGCGTGGTTGGTGGCCTGGCCATCGGTCTGCTGCAGCACGACATGAGCTTTGCCGATGCTGCCCACACCTACACCATGCTGACCATCGGCGATGGCCTGGTGGCGCAGATCCCCGGGCTGGTGATTTCCATCGCCGCCGGTGTGATGGTATCCCGGGTTAACACTGAGGAAGACGTCAGCCGGCAGATGATCGGCCAGCTGTTCAGCCGCCCGAAGATGCTGATGATGACCGCCGGGGTGATGGGCCTGCTGGGCCTGGTACCGGGCATGCCCAACCTGGTGTTCCTGCTGCTGACCGCCCTGCTCGGCGGCCTCGGCTGGTGGTTCTCGCGCCAGGAGCAGCAGGCCGAGCAGACCCCGGCCCAGGCCGCCCAGCCCAAGGCTGCGGTGCAGAGCAGCGAGGCCAGCTGGGATGACGTCAAACTGGTCGAAACCCTGAGCCTGCGCGTGGGCCACCGGCTGATCCCGCTGGTGGACGTACGCCAGCAGGGCGAGCTGAGCACGCGGATCAAGAGCCTGCGCAAGAAGTTCGCCCAGGACGTGGGCTTTCTGCCGCCCGTGGTGCACGTGCGCGACAACCTCGAACTGCCCGCCAACACCTACATCATCAGCCTCAAGGGCGTGGAAGTCGGCCGCGGCGAGATCTACCCCGGCAAATGGCTGGCGATCAACCCCGGCAAGGTCACCGGGCAACTGGAAGGCAAGGAAGCCATCGACCCGGCCTTCGGCCTGCCGGCCATCTGGATCGAGCAGAACCTGCGCGAGCACGGGCAGATCTACGGCTACACCGTGGTCGATGCCAGTACGGTGGCAGCCACCCACCTCAACCACCTGCTGCACCAGCACGCCAAGGACATGCTCGGGCGCAGCGAAGTGCAGAAGCTGCTGGACAAGCTCGGTGGCGATGGCAAAGGCCTGGTCGAAGAGGTGATCCCCAAGCTGCTGAGCCTGACCCAGCTGCAACGGATATTGCAGAACCTGCTGGAAGAGAACGTGCCGATCCGCGACCTGCGCACCATTCTCGATGCCCTCGCCGAGCATGCCGGCGCCCAACAGCCCGCCGACATCCAGGAGCTGACGGCGCAGGTCCGCGTGGCCCTGGGCCGCTCCATCGTCAACCAGTACTACGCCAACAAGCCCGAGCTGCGCGTGATCGGCCTCGATTTCAACCTGGAGCAGGTGGTGATGCAGGCAGTGGGCAATGGTGGCGCGCTGGAGCCGAGCCTGGCGGACACCTTGATGAAAGAGACCAGCCTCGCACTCAAGCGCCAGGAGCTGGGCAACGACCCCGCCGTGCTGGTGGTGCCCAACCGCCTGCGCCTGGTGCTGTCGCGCTTCCTGCGCCGGCGCCTGCGCCAGCTGACTGTCATCGCCCTGAGCGAAGTGCCCGACGACCGTACCCTGCGCATCACCAGCATCATCGGCGCGCCGGCATCGGCGGGCTAAGGGGCGAATACCCCTGCAAGTACAGGGTTGTTCTCGGCTTAGCCGATGGGGCGCAGCGCCGATAATCCCGGCGTTATTCCCCATCGCCACTCTTGTTCTTCACAGGCACGCACGATGTATACGGCACAAGGCAGGATGCACCAGCAGGAGCTGCTTCAGCAGTACTTGCCCTTGGTCAAACGGCATGCACTGAACCTCAAGACCAGGCTGCCGTCAGGCATCGACATGGAAGACCTCATCCAGGCCGGCAGCATCGGCTTGCTCGATGCCCTGACCCGCTATGACCAGAGCCTGGGCATACCCTTCGGCACCTTTGCCGCGCACCGCATCCGCGGCGCCATGATCGACGAGCTGCGCACCCGCGACTGGGCTCCACGCCGGGTGCGGCGCTACGCCCGGCAGCTGGAAGATACCCTGCACCGTCTGGAACAGAGCCTCGGGCGCCCGCCCCTCGAACGCGAAATTGCCGCAGCCATGGGCATGTCGCTGAGCGAGTACCAGCAGCTGTTGTGGGACATCAATGGCAGCCACATGCTGGCCATCGACCAGGTCCATGAAGACAGCCTGGAAACCCAGGAACCCCATGGCCGCAACCCGCTCAATGCGCTGCTCGACGAGCGCAACCATAGCGGCCTGATCCGCGCCATCGAGAACCTGCCCGAGCGCGAACGGCTGCTGATGGTTCTGTACCACCAGGAAAAGCTCAACATGCGCGAGATCGGCCTGGTGCTGGAGATCAGCGAATCCCGCGTCTGCCAGCTGCACAGCCTGGCCATCGCCCGCCTGCGTGCCTCGCTGGCCGCCTGACTATCCCTTCGCAACGGTAGCAAACCATGAAAATCAGTGTGTTCGGATCAGGCTACGTGGGCCTGGTGGCCAGCGCCTGCCTGGCTGATGTCGGCCACGAAGTGCTGTGCATGGACATCGACCCGCAGCGCATCGCCCTGCTGCGCAGCGGTGAAGTGCCGATCCACGAGCCCGGCCTGAACCTGCTGGTACAGGCCAACCTGCGCGCCGGTCGCCTGCAGTTCGGCACCTGCGCCGCCACAGCGGTGGCCTTCGCCGAGGTGCAGTTCATCGCGGTCGGCACACCGCCCGACGAAGACGGCTCTGCCGACTTGCGGCATGTGCTGGCGGTCGCCCGCGAGATCGGCCGCCACATGACTGGCTACAAGCTGGTAGTGGGCAAGTCCACGGTACCGGTCGGCACTGGCGAAAAGGTCCATGCCGCCATTGCCGCCGAACTGGCGGCCCGGGGCCTGACCCTGCCATTCGAGGTCTGCTCCAACCCGGAATTCCTCAAGGAAGGCGCCGCCATCGAGGACTTCACCCGGGGTGCACGGATCGTCGTGGGCACCGACTCCGAGCGCGTCATGCGCCTGATGCGCGAGTGCTATGCACCTTACAACCGCAACCACGACAAGCTGATGTTCATGAGCCTGCGCGCCGCGGAGCTGACCAAGTACGCGGCCAACGCCATGCTCGCGACCAAGATCAGCTTCATGAACGAAATGGCCAACCTGGCCGAGCACCTGCAGGTGGACATCGAAGAGGTGCGCCATGGCATCGGCAGCGACCCACGCATCGGTTACGACTTCATCTACCCGGGCTGCGGCTATGGTGGCTCATGTTTCCCCAAGGACATCCAGGCCCTGAGCCGCAGCGCTCATGAGGTCGGCTACGAACCGCAGCTGCTGAATGCGGTAGAGGCCATCAACCAGCGGCAGAAGGCGTCGCTGTTCAGGAAGCTGGCTCAAGCACTGGGCGGCGAGCTAGAAGGCAAGACCATCGCCATCTGGGGCCTGGCCTTCAAACCCGACACCGACGACATGCGGGCAGCGCCCAGCCGTGAGCTGATGGAAGCGTTATGGCGGGCCGGTGCGCGGGTGCAGGCCTACGACCCCGAGGCGATGGCCGAGTGCCGGCGCCTGTATGGCGAACGCGAGGACTTGCTGCTGGCCGGTGACCGTATCCAGGCGGTGAAAGGTGCCGACGCCCTGGTGATCTGCACCGAGTGGAAGGCCTTTCGCAGTGTCGACTTCCACTGGCTGCGCCAACAGCTGCGCAGCGCAGTGGTCATCGACGGCCGCAACCTCTACGACCCTCAGGCCGCGGCCAACGCTGGCCTCACTTACCGAGGCATCGGTCGCGGCTGAGCCGGGCTCAGCCGGCAATGCTGCAGGTAACCCTCGGCCGTGTCATCACCGAGGCCCTGCAGCACATGCAGGGCCACATCCTTGGCGTCGTACACCGAGTGCAGCAGGAACGCCAGCTTGCGCCGCTGGTTCTCGGCCAGTGCCGCCATGCGCTCGGCGTCGGGCAGGAACAAGGCGTCCGCATGCATCAGCTGTGACGCACCGAGCCCCTCGCAGGCCGCATCACCCTGGGCGAAACGCCGGTACTGCAGGTTGTGCAACCCGCACAGGCTGAAACCGAGCGGCGCCAAGTGCTGGCTGAGGCGGGTGACATCCACCTGGCCCTGGTGGGTCGGGGTGAAATTGACCCGCGCCTGGATCAACAAGGTATCGGCCAGCGTGCGGGCGCCGTGTTCCAGTATCGCCAGGCTGTCACTGAGGTTGTCGAGCAGCAGCCAGTCCAGCGCGCCCAGGCCGTCGATGTCATCCAGGCGCAACGACGGCTGCGGCAGGCGCGCCAGCACCCGTGCCGGGTCCAGCACTCCCGGCGCGGGCAAAGGTTCCAGGGTCGCGCTCAGTGCCGGATCAAGGCAGGCATGCAGGGTCACGGGCTGGCCATTGCCCAGCACCACATTGGGGTAATGGTGCAGTTCGCCCAGCTGAGCCAGCTGCCCGGCGTTGCCGACGCGCGCGGCGGGGTCGAAGGCGATGGTCGAGAGCACCCCCAGGCGCTGCAAGGCGACATAGCGCGGTGACGCCAGCAAGGTGGCGCCGTGGTCCAGGGTGACGATGCGGCCCCGGAAGCGGAAGCTGAAACCGTCATTGCCAGCGGGGGCCGCCGGGTGCTTGAAAATGACCGGCTCGCTGCTGTCGTCGAAGAATGCCTGCCCGGCCTTGTCCAGCATCAGCGCCGCCGGTGGCTGGCCCGCGCAATGGCGCTGCCAGATGGCACGCAGGGCGCTGCCCAGGTGCCTGGCGAAGCGTTGGTTGTCGCACACCGGCGAATTCATCAGCACCCCACGCAGCAGGCTGCGGATGGTGGTCAGGTTGTCCAGGTCGCGCGCCAGCCCGGCTGCACGCTGCTGGTACTCGTCCCAACTGCTCACCACCAGCTCGGGCAGCCCGGCATTGACCAGGTGCGTGGCGGAATGCCGACCGGCAAAGGTGGGCCCCGGCAAGGTCACCACCGGCACCCCCATCAGCAGCGCTTCACAGGTGGTCAGGCCGCCGGAATAAGGCCAGGGGTCGAGGGCGATATCGACACGGTTGTAGCTTTCCAGCAGGGCCTTGTGCCCCACCGGCCCTTCGATCTGCACGCGCTCGGCAGCAATGCCGTGCCCTTGCAACACGCTCATCACATGCTGGCACAGGTCAGGGTTGGCGAACGCGCCGCCTTTGAGCAGCAGGCGCGAATCAGCGACTTCATGCAGCAGCTCGGCCCAGCGCGCCAGCAGTTCATCGTTGAGCTTGGTCGGGTTGTTGAAGCAGCCGAACGTGACAAAGCCGTTGGCCCGCGCCGGCAACGCCTGCACGTCAGGTGCATAGGGCGGTGGGTCGTAGCAGATGTAGTCATTGGGCAGGCGGATCAGCTTCTCGGTGTAGTAGCCGTCCTCCCCGGGGGGTGACTCGATGGCATCGCTGAGCAGGTAATCCATGGCGTCCAGGCCGGTGGTGTTGATCAGCCCGCCGACCCACTTGACCAGCAGCGGCGCCGGCTGCAACGCCATGCAACCCATGCGGTTGCCGGCATTGTGGCCGCTCAGGTCGATGAGAATGTCGATCTGGTCGTCGCGAATCTGCTGCGCCAGGTGTTCGTCATCCATGTGCTTGATCACCCGCCACGCCTGCATGCGCGCGCGAATGCGCTGGGTCAGGTGGTCGCTGACCTGGCTGCTGCTGTAGGCGAACAGCTGGAACTGATACGTGGGCAAGCGCTCCAGCACGCCGACTATCATGTTGCCCACCGGGTGCTGGCGCAGGCCGTCGGAGACCAGGCCGATACGCAATTGCTTGTCCGGCGCCAGGTCGGCCATCTGCGGCCGGGGCGGCACGTTGCCTGGGCCGAAACGCGTTTGCCACTGCTTGCACACCTCGAAGATGTAGTCGCGGCTGCGGGTGGGGTCGTAGTGCAGGCTGGTCAGGCGGTTGGAGTACGGCAGCACGTCCTTGCGCCCGGCCAGCTCGACGGCACGGCAGTAATGCTCGTCGGCTGCGGCCAGTTGGCCGACGTCCTTGTACAGGTTGGCCAGGTTGTTCCAGTGGCTGTAATCGCCGGGTTCTTTCCTGACCAGCGTCTCGAACAGGGCAATGGCTTCGCCATGGCGGTCAAGGCGGCCGAGGATCAGGGCCTTGCGCGCCAGCATGTGGCAGTCACCCGGGCAGGCCTGCAGGGCTTGCTCGATATGCTCAAGCGCAGGGGCGAAGCGGCCCTTCTCGAAATATAAGGTCGCCAGGCGGTGATGGGCCGGGAAAAACTGCGGCGCCAGCACCAGGGCACGGTTTGCCAGCGACTCTGCACGCCCGTTGTCACCCAGCTTCTGGCTGGCCTTGGCCACCAGTTCCAATGCCTGCGGATCGTCCGGACGCAGCTGCAAAGCGTGCTCGAAACTGGCCAGGGCCTGTTCCGGTTCGAGGGTCAGTTGCAGGTTACCCAAGGTGTGCCAGGCACTGGCATCGCCGGGGCGGCGCTGACAGAGGCGTCTTGCCTGGGCGAGGTCGACAGGGGCTGCGGATCGGCGGGGTTTGGGCATGGGGGCGGCCTTGTGGCAGAGAGAGCTGCGTGAATGCTATGCCTGCATCGCGCTGTTCAAAGCCCGGATAAACCGCATAAAAAGCAAGGGGCCGCTTTGCGGCCCTTCGCGGGCAAGCCCGCTCCCACAAGGGCCACGCCGACCTGAAGGCAGCGCTGTCCCTGTGGGAGCGGGCTTGCCCGCGAAGGGCTGCAAAGCAGCCCCAGGCGGTATTACTGCAGCAGCGACAGCATCTGCTGTGGCATCGAGTTGGCCTGCGACAGCACCGAGGTACCGGCCTGTTGCAGGATCTGCGCGCTGGTCATGGCCGACACTTCAGTGGCGTAGTCGACGTCCTGGATACCGGAACGGGCCGACGTCAGGTTGGTCACCGTGGTGGAGATGTTGGTGATCGCCGAGTCGAAGCGGTTCTGGATCGCACCCAGGTCGGAACGCATGGAGTCGATGGTGTTCAGCGCGCTGTCCAGCGCCGTCAGGGTGTTGGTCGACTTCTTGGTCACTGCGTTGTCGGTGTCGATGGTGATGGTCGCAGTCGTGGTCGAGCCGCTGGTGGTGGTGTCCACGGTAGCCGCGTAGGTCTTGCCGCCGACGGTCAGGAAGTAGTTGCCGCTGGCGTCCTGCGACAGGGTGCCGCTGCTGACGGTGGTGCCGGAGCTGTCGACGTAGCTGGTGTTGGTGGAGGTGATCGCGGTGCCCGAATCGTCGGTCAGGGTGGTGGCGGTCAGGGTAGTGTCGTAGCCGTTGACGTTGAAGTCACCCAGGCCCAGGGTGGTGGCGTTGATTTCGCTCAGGGAAATCTCGATGGTCTCGCCGTCGTTGGCGCCAACCTGGATGCTGATGGTCTGGTCTTTGGCCAGGACGCTGACACCGTTGAACGAGGTCTGGTCGGAAATACGGTTGATCTCGTCCAGACGCTGGGTGATTTCATCCTGGATCGACTGCAGGTCGGACTGCGAGTTGGTGCCGTTGGCAGCCTGTACCGCCAGCTCACGGATACGCTGCAGGTTGTCGTTCACCTGGTCCAGCGCGCCTTCGGTGGTCTGCGCCAGGGAGATGCCGTCGCTGGCGTTGCTGCTGGCCTGGTTGAGGCCGGTGATCTGCGAGCTCATGCGGTTGGCGATGGCCTGGCCAGCGGCGTCGTCGGAAGCGCTGTTGATTTTCAGGCCCGACGACAGGCGCTCGATCGAGGTGCTCAGGCTGCTTTCCGAAGCGCTGAGGTTTTGCTGGGCGATGAGCGAGGTGATGTTGGTATTGATGACAGACATCGTGCAGTTCCTTTCGTGGTTGGGCAGTTGTCTTGCTGACAGCGCGAACATCGGCGCCTCGAAAACCCACCTTTAGCGCCCCGCCAAAAAAATTTTGCCCGCACCTGCCTGCCCGGTCGCTCAAGCTGAAGCGCAAAACTGCCTGTATTAGCGACTTTGCCCTCCCCGTCGTGGGGCTATAAAGCTGGCCATCATTGTCTACGGCCGGGTGCCGTCAACGGAGTGCCCATGAACCCATCGACCCTGACCGGCCTGGTCGCCAGCCTGATCCTGCTGAGCGTCCTGCTGCTGTTCACCGCACAGCAACCGTCGCTGCTCATCGACTTGCCGGGCCTTGGCATCGTGCTGGTGGGTACCTTCGCCGCCACCTGCATCAGTTACCCCATGGCCGAGTTGCGCTGCATTCCCGGCCTGCTCGCCACCGTGCTGCGCCAGGAGCAGGATCGCGCGCCGGGCGACATCGACGAGCTGGTCAGCCTGTCGCGCCGCTGGATCGAGGGCGATACCCGCGCTGTGGAGACTGCGCTGGCACAGACGCAAAACCCGTTCCTGGGCTCCGGCGTGCAGCTGCTGGTCGACCAGGTGGCCGAAGAAGACATCCTCGAACTGATGCAGTGGCGAATCACCCGGCTGCGTGCCAAGGAACGTGCCGAAGCCCAGATTTTCCGCACCATGGCCAGCTATGCGCCAGCGTTCGGCATGCTCGGCACCCTGGTCGGTCTGGTCAACATGGTCTTCGTGCTGGGCGACGGCGACCTGGGCAGCGTTGGCCGGCAAATGGCCCTGAGCCTGACCACCACCCTGTATGGCGTGCTGCTGGCCAACCTGCTGTTCAAGCCGATCGCGCTCAAGCTGGAGCGGCGCACGGAGCGGCGTGTAGTGATCATGAACATGATCCTGCAGGGTATTTCGATGATGGCCCGGAAACGCAGCCCCGGGCTGATGCGCGAAACCCTGAAGGCCTTCGTGGCGCACTACCACGATGAACTGCAGGACCAGGGCGCTCCCCGTGCCCGCAAGCCACTTTCGCTCGCCTGGCGGAGGCGCCCATGACCCTCCCTGCATCGCCCAGCAGCCTAGCCGATAACCGCCACTGGCTGGCGCATCAGCGCTCCCTGGAGCTCGAACTGACCAAGGCCCGTGAGCGCCAGAGCAATCTGAAGCGCTCGCCGGCAGACGGATTGGACGCAGACGCGGCAGACGCCGACAGCGAAGGCTGGATGCTGACCTACCTGGACCTGATGACCCTGCTGCTGGTCATGGTCCTGGCCATGCTGGCGAAAACCATGGTCAGCCATGCTGAGCCCGCCGAGACGCCAGCGGGCTTTCCGCTGGCTATCGACATCGCCAGCCTGACACGCGTCGACCCGCCAGGGTCGCTGCTGCTCGTGCCGCCCAGCGTTGCTGAACAAGAGCCTGTCGAACCGCTCATTGCCGAAGCGCCTCCTGTCGAAAAGGCTCCTGTCGCGCCAGAACCAGAACCCGACCCACTGGCAGGGCTGCCCGTGGACCAGCTGGGCAGCGATGTCGAGGTGATCCGCAACGAGCGCAGCGTCAGCTTCCGCATCGACAGCAGCATCCTGTTTCCGTCAGGGCAGACCGAGCTGGACCCCAAGGGCATGCAGGTGCTGCAGCGTCTGGCGCAGGTGCTGACCACAGTGCCGCACAAGATCGTCGTGGCCGGACATACCGATATCCGCACCATCCGTAATGCGCGGTATCCGTCGAACTGGGAGTTGTCCGGCGCACGGGCCGGGAGCGTGGTGCGCTTCCTGCAGCAGCAGGGGATTGCCGGGGAACGGCTGAGTGCCGTGGGGCTGGCGGATACGCAGCCGCTGGGGGATAACGGCACGGCTGAAGGGCGGGCGAAGAATCGGCGGGTGGAGTTGACGCTGGAGCAGCACAAGCAACTCTGAGCCGACTGTTTCTGCTCACTCAGGATGGTTCAATAGCAGTTCTGCGACAGCGGCGAATGCAACATAACAGGTATGAAAATCCGGCTTTTCGGCTGCGTAAAGCAATGGTGCCAGACGCAGTTCGAAGTTCGCTTTCAGCCCATCGTGGTTGCTAGCGGCAGCCAGGCTGCGTCGAAGCACACGGTAAGGCGCCTGATCAAACTCGGGATGCTGCCCTTTGAATTCCTCGACATCCTTGCGGACCAGCAAGGCAAAAATCTGGCAAGCAGGCTCGATGACGTCTGGCTGGCTTCCCGATATGCGCCAGACATCGTAGATATGCCGCACCAAGGCGGTATCAAAGGCGCCGCGTTGATGCCCATCCCAATACCAGGCGCAGCGACGCAAGAGCGACAGCACCTTCTCTGCCAGTGTCTCCGCCACTGTGATGCAGGCCATTGAAAAGCGATGTGGCACTTCACGAGGGATGAACTGGTCCAGCATGTAACCCATTTCACGGCGCTCGCAGTCCAGTATTGGAGGGCGATGAATCAGCTCGAGTTTGAGCTGGGGCCGAAGCACACCGGATACATCCTGGAAGGAGGCAGTGTATGACACCAGGAGGCAGTAATAGCGTCGACTGTCGCGCGACATCGGGTTTTCCTGGTCATCATGGACCACGTACTCGAAGCCCATTGCCGCCAACCGCTGCTCCACCTCTCGATGCAAATCCCCTAGGCGCGCCCGGTCCGTATGCCCTTTTGGCAGGCTGTAGCCTTCGGGTACCTCCTCCAGCAGGACCTTTATGTCGATGTCTTCGGACATCCGCTCGATCAGCCCATGGGCTTTTGAAAGGCAGGTACCACCCGCGAAAATCAAGCGTGTGGTTACAGTGACGGAAGCAGGCTCAGGATCACCTTTGCACCGATTTTTCTGATGCGCAGTGTGGATGACCTCGATTTTCGACAACGCGTGTAAAGCGTCAGTGATGTGATGGTCTTTCTCCGCGACTACAGCTGGCAGATTGCCCAACAACCCTGCTGTGGCGGCATCCTCGATATCAGACTTCAACTCGTCTGGAATTCTTCTCATAAGATATGGTGCTGTTTCCTACAGTCACTTTTCGCGTGATACGCCGTCGCCCCGTGTTGACTCTGGTCCCCATAGGTATCTGGGTCGAACTGCCGCTGTTGTACTCCGCAACGAGCAGGCTCGGCTCAACGGAAATCCCAAGCTTGCGAAAAAGCTCCGCAGCAATCATTTCCAGCGTTCCCGCTGGGCTGGGCTTTCCCGTGAACTTGTTAATGCGAGTCTTGGCGAACGCCCCTTTGCTCACGCGAATGAGGAGCCCTAACTCGACAAAGCGAGCGAGCACCCTCCCGACCTGGGAGTCGCTGCCCATGCTGGCGAATTCGGAACGCAAGACGACTACGCTAGCGCGCTGTTTGATCGAACGGCTCATGCGATCTTCAAGTTTCATACCTTACCTCCAACAGGACGCGACTCACCACCAGGTAACTGTAAGCTTAAATTACCACGTAATCCCTATTCTACAAGGCTAACACCGTACATAAACCACGCATGAATGCGCAGGTTTTGAAAAATTTTGAAAGACATGGAAGCACTTTTTCCCGACAGCCAGGACCTCCACTCACTAAGCTTCAGCAAGCCGCAGGAAGCGGCTCTACATTCACGACAACGGAGCGTCCATGTCCCTCGCCCTCGTTCACAGCCGTGCCCAGGTCGGCGTGCAGGCCCCGGCGGTCAGCGTCGAAACGCACCTTGCCAACGGCCTGCCCCACCTCACCCTGGTCGGCCTGCCGGAAACCACGGTCAAGGAAAGCAAGGACCGTGTGCGCAGCGCCATCGTCAATTCCGGGCTGAACTACCCGCAGCGGCGCATTACCCAGAACCTCGCACCGGCCGACCTGCCCAAGGACGGCGGGCGTTATGACCTGGCCATCGCCCTGGGCATCCTCGCCGCCGATGGCCAGGTGCCGTTGCCCGCCCTGACTGAAATGGAATGCCTGGGCGAGCTGGCCCTGTCGGGCAAGTTGCGCCCGGTGCAGGGCGTGTTGCCGGCGGCACTGGCAGCGCGCGAGGCTGGCCGGGCATTGGTGGTGCCGCGGGAGAACGCCGAAGAAGCCAGCCTGGCGGGCGGGCTGGTGGTGTATGCAGTGGGGCACCTGCTGGAGTTGGTGGCGCATCTGAACGGACAGGTGCCGCTACCGCCATTTGCTGCCAATGGCCTGGTCCTGAAGCAACAGCCTTATCCGGACCTCAGCGAGGTACAAGGCCAGGTCGCGGCCAAGCGGGCATTGCTGTTGGCTGCTGCCGGAGCGCATAACCTGCTGTTCACAGGGCCGCCCGGCACGGGCAAGACGCTACTCGCCAGCCGGCTCCCGGGCCTGCTGCCACCTTTGGATGAGCATGAGGCGCTGGAAGTGGCGGCGATCCAGTCGGTCAGTGGCCACACGCCGCTGAGCAGTTGGCCGCAGCGCCCGTTTCGCCACCCGCACCATTCGGCCTCGGGGCCGGCGCTGGTAGGTGGCAGCAGCCGGCCGCAGCCAGGCGAGATCACCCTGGCGCACCATGGCGTGCTGTTTCTCGACGAGCTGCCAGAGTTTGAACGGCGCGTGCTGGAAGTGCTGCGCGAGCCGCTGGAGTCGGGCGAGATCGTGATTGCGCGGGCGCGCGACAAGGTGCGTTTCCCGGCGCGCTTCCAGCTGGTGGCGGCGATGAACCCCTGCCCTTGCGGCTACCTGGGCGACCCCACCGGCCGCTGCCGCTGCAGCACCGAGCAGATCGCACGGTATCGCAACAAGCTGTCTGGCCCGCTGCTGGACCGCATCGACTTGCACCTGACCGTGGCCCGCGAGACCACCACGCTGAACAACCAGCCCAGTGGGGAGACCAGTGCCGATGTGGCTGTGAAGGTGGCCCAGGCTCGGGAGGTGCAGCAACGGCGGCAAGGCTGTGCCAATGCGTTTCTCAACCTGGAGGGGTTGCGCAGCCATTGTCAGCTGGCAGCGGCGGACCAAGCTTGGCTGGAAAGTGCCTGCGAGCGGCTGACGCTTTCTTTGCGGGCGGCACATCGGTTGTTGAAGGTGGCGCGCACATTGGCGGACTTGGAAGGTAGCCGGGCGATCAGCCGGGGGCATCTGGCCGAGGCCCTGCAATACCGGCCGGGCAGCAGTTAGATCTTTGGGGCTGCTTTGCGGCCCCAGGATTCATCGGGAAAACTCATTCACCTGCCAACGCCTCTTCAACCACCTTGAGCAGTACCTCTTCGGAAAACGGCTTACCCAGGCAAGCCTGCGCGCCATTGGCTAGCGCCGCCTGCACCGCACCTTCGTCCCAATGCGCCGACATGCCGATCACCGGCAAGCGCCAACCCCGCCGCGCCAGCTCACGCTGCACCTCCAGCCCGCTCATCCCCGGCATCTTCAGGTCGAGCAGAACGCACCCCGCCTCACGTGCCTGGCCCGAGGCCAGAAACACCTCCCCCGTTGCGAACGCCAGGCACTCGAACCCTGCTGAACGCAGCAGGTTGCCCAGGCTTTTGCGCACCGAAGCATCGTCATCGACGATGCACACCACTCTGCTCATGTGCCAGACCGAGCCTCGATGACGTTGTGCATGGCCACCAGCTCCAGCAGCGAGCGGGATTGCATCTTGTTCATGATGTTCTTCTTGTGCACCTTGGTGGTCACTTCACTGGTGCCGATCGCCTTGGCGATCTGCTTGTGCGACAAGCCGCCGACCACCAGCGAGAACACCTGCCGCTCGCGCTGGGTCAGGTGCTGGTACTTTTCTTCGACTTGCCGCGCGTGCTGCCATTTGCGCCCCTCGGTCACGGCGCGTGCGCGTACCGACTCAAGCAATGCCAACAACTGGTCTTCGTCGAAGGGCTTGGTCAGGAACTCCACGGCCCCGGCGCGCATGGCCTGGACCGTCATGGGGATGGTGCCGAAACCGGTCATGAACACGATCGGCCAGGGCAGCGCCAGCCGGCGCAGCGTAGCCTGAACCTCAAGACCGGTGGTTTCGGGCAGGTGCATGTCCAGCAGCAGGCAGGCGCAGGGGCTTTCCAGGCGAGCGTCGAACAGCTCCTCGGCACTGGCAAACAGACGGTGCGGAATGTCCTGCGAACGCAGCAGGCGGCCCAGTGCCGTGCGCACCGAAGGGTCGTCGTCCACCACCAGCACAGGAACGTTCACTGCGTCGTCGAACGGTTGGCTGGCATCAACCATAGCCCCAAATGGCGACTGGCCCAGGGCCAGGCAAGGCACGTCGAAACTGACCTGCGCAGCCAGACGATAACCCCGTCGCGGTACGGTCTGGATCAGACCGCGATCACCAAAGGCCTTGCGCAGCAGCGACACCTGCACCTGCAGGTTGTTGTCCTCGACCACGGTGCCGGCCCACACCTGGCTGAACAGCTCATCCTTGCCGACCACCCGGCCCTTGGCCTTGATCAGCGTGGCCAACACCTCGAATGCACGCCCGCCCAACGGGATCGGCTTGCCATCGAGAAAGGCTTCTCGCCGCTCCAGCGACACCTGGGCATTACCGATTCGGATCATGGTTTCCTCACGCGGGCACGGGCGTTTGCGCAGCCTCGGGCAGCCTAGGTGAGCAACCGCATTCAGACAATTATCCCGAGGGATAGGTTGGCCTCAGCACTATACAAGCGCCCTCCAGCCGCCAGGTATTGATAACGGACAACAGCGTGCCCGTTTCTGCCAAGCCGGCTGCAGGCCGCATTCTTGAAGGGGCTGCTGCGTATACTCGCGCGTCAGGATGTCGCTAGCAGGGGGTGCTTTATGCTCGATGAACGCCTCGCAAACAGGCCAATCGATTTCGACCAGTCGATCGACGACGACTGGCTGAATCGCTGCGACATCACGCAACTGGGCCAGGAGGGTGAGCTCAGCTACTTCCGCTTGCGCGACCCCGCCACCCGCCAGGCCTGGATCGCCGTGCGCGCACCGCTCGAGGCCCCCGCTGCCTGCCAGCGCCTGGAGCGTGACTACCGCCTGCAGCTGGACCCGCAATGGGCGGTAATCCCCTCGGCGTTCGTCCGTTCCGCCGAAGGCCCTTTGCTGGTGTACCCAGCCGGCCGCTCCATCGCCGACCTGATCAGCGAGGGCCCGATCGCCCTGACAGCCTTTCTCGACATCGCGGTAAACGCCGCCAACGCCTTGGCCCAAGCCCACGAGCACAACGTACTGCACGGTGCGTTGCAGCCCGAACACGTGTGCCTGCAGCCGAACCAGCGGGTGCGACTAGGCTGCTTTCGTGCCGATACGCCAGAACTGATCAGCGAACAGGGCAATGCGCTCGGCAACTGGGCCTACCTGGCACCGGAGCAGGTCTGCCCCCATGGCAGCAGCAGCGACCGGCGCAGCGACATCTATGCCTTGGGCGCAATCCTCTACCAGCTGCTGTTAGGCGAACTGCCGCTGGCCGGGCGCGATACCCAGCACTGGCGCCAGTTGCATGCCGGCGTCCAGCCACGCACGGCCTGTGAAGTCGACAGCCAGGTACCGCAGCCGCTCAGCCGGATCCTGGCCAAGGCCCTGGCAAAGGAACCTGACGCCCGCTACCAGAGCGCCCAGGCCCTGGCCGTGGACCTGTCCCACTGCCAACGGCAATGGGCCGCCAGCAAGACCATCGCCCCCTTCGAGCCCGGTTGCGCCGACCCGGTTTCGCCCAGTCGCGAGCGCCTGTACGGCCGCAAGGCCGAACAGAAGGTCATCGCCCTGATGCTCAATGCCCTGCGTCGCGACAGCAAGTCCCAGGTGTTGTTCATCAACGGCGCTGCTGGCATGGGCAAGTCCAGCCTGGTCGAAGCCGCACTCAAAGCCCATACCGAGGGCTATTGGGCTGTCGGTACGTGCAACAGCCCGGAACAGGCTGTGCCCTATGCCCCCTGGGTCGAGATCCTCGGTTCGCTGACCACCCAGCTGCTGGCCAAGAACAGCCAGGACCTGGACACCCTGCGCCGCGAGATCCTCCATCGCATCAAAGATCACGGTCGGTTGCTCGGCAAACTGGCCCCGGACCTGCAATTGATCCTCGGCCCCCTGCCCGACCTGCCGGAAAAACCCACGCGCCTGGCATTGCAGAAGGCTCAGCGGGCCATCGTCGAATTCCTGCAGGTGTTCAGCCACCCTGGCCACCCGCTGACGCTGTGTTTCGATGACCTGCAGTGGGCCGACGATGCCAGCCAACAGCTGCTGGCACAGTTGCTCGCCCAGGCTCCCGAGAACCTGCTGCTGATCTTCGTCCGCCGCAACGATGCGCACACCGCAGGTACGCCACTTGCCACGCCCGCGACGATGCGCAGCATCACGCTGAACCTGCGCCCACTGACCGTCGGTGCAGTCACCGAGCTGGTCGGCGAGCGCTACCACGTCAGCCCCGACCAGGCGTTGCAAGTTGCCGAGCTGATTCACGGCAAGACCGCAGGCAACCCGTTCTTCATCAACCAGATCCTCAGGGTCATGGTCGAGGACCGGCTGTTCACCTTCGATACCCAGGCCATGCGCTGGTCGTGGTGCCTGCAAGCCGTGGCCCGGCAACGCTATTCCGACAACGTCGCCGATCTGATGATCCACCGTCTGGCACGCCTGCCAGTGCCCCAACGGGATGTGCTGCGAATTGCCAGCGCGGCAGGCAGCCGCTGCGATGAACGCCTGCTGCTTGCACTGCTGCCGGGCAAACCGTTGAAGGCCTTGATTGACGCGGGCTTCCTGCTACCGGGCCAGAAAGGTCTGAGCTTCGCCCATGGCCGGGTGATGGAGGCTGCCTACCAGCTCACGCCTGCGCGTGATCGCGGCCAGCTGCATGCGAGCATTGCCCAGGCCATGCTCCAGGTCTGGCGCAACGACTTGCAGGAAGTTGTGTTCGAGGTCGCCAATCAGCTGCAACGCGCCAACCCACGCGGGTTTGCAGCGGATGACTGCGATCTTTTCCTGCAGCTTTTGCGTGATGCGGCGCTGCGCTCGCGCGACACGGGCGCCTGTGAACAATCTGCGGCCTACCTGCAAACGTGCGAGCAGTTGCTGCACCAGAGTGCCACGCCGCAAAGCCACGCCACGCATGCCTTTGCCATCGCCTGCATGGCAGCAGAGTGCGACCTGCAGCTGTCGCGCATGGCTGCTGCCGAAGAACGGGTGACGGAATGCCGCCAGCGCGCACGTTCGACGCTGGAGCGTGCACAGGTATGCCGGCTGCAGGCTCGCGTGCACACCGTGCGCGGCGATTACCAGGCCGCCATCAACACCGCCGTCGCCGGCCTGGAGCTGCTGGGAATCAACCTGACTTGCGGTGTCGACCCGCAGCAGGTGGAAGCCAGCCATGCGCATGTCCAGGCCCTGATCGAACAGCAGGGCCGCCATTGCCTGGCGTCGCTGCCGCGTGCCGAGTCGGAGGAAGTCGCGGTTGCCATTGGCTTGCTGGCCACCCTGTCGTCATCGTTTTTCGTAAAGGACGATATCTGCTTCCTGCACCTGGCCAAGCTCATGGAGTTATCGCTGTTGCACGGCGTAGCCCCAGGCAGCACCTACGGCCTGGCCTGGTACGGGGTGATGATCGCCGAGCGCTTCGGCAGCTACCACGACGGCCATGCCTGCTGCCTGGCCGCGCTCAAGCTGATCGAGCGACACGGTTTCGAGGGCGATCTCACCAGCGCGCTGCTGGCCCTGGACCAGGTCAGTGCCTGGACCTCGCCCATGGAGTTCGCCCGCCGCATGGCGCTGGAAGCGCTCGATTCGACACGCGTGAGCGGTGACGTGGCCATGACCTGCTATGCCTGCAACCATCTGGTTTCCGACTCCCTGTTCATGGGCCGCTATCTGCCGGAAGTGGCCGAGGAGGTGGCACAGGGCCTGGCTACCGTGCGCGGTTACGGCTACAGCGATATCGAACAGATCCTGCAAGCCCAGCAAGCATTCGTCGCCAGCTTGAGCGGCGCCCCCTGCACGATCCTGCCCGCGCCGGTGAACTCACCCACCACGTTGTTCTTCCAGCAGCTGTTCAGCGGCATGTCAGCCTTCTACCTGGGCAATGTCGCGCAAGCCATGCACAGCCTGAACGCTGCGGGCGAAAACGCCTGGGCAGCACCGGCACATATCAACCTGGCGGACTACCACCTGTTCCGCGGCCTGGCCCTGGGCAGCCCGGAAGCCCCCGGCAGCCTTGCCGGCAAGCTGGCCGAGCTGCAGGCCCTGCGCGAGCGCTTCGGCCGCTGGGCCGGCTTCAATCCGGTGACCTTCCGCAGCAAGCTCCTGCTGATCGAAGGGGCAATTGCCAAGCTCGAGGGCGACGGCCTCGCGGCCATCCGCTGCTTCGACCAGGCGCAGATCGCCGCAACCGCCGCCGGCTTCATTCACGAACAGGCCCTGGCCCACGAGCAACTGGCCGAGGTCTGCATCCCCAGCGGGCTGATCTCCGGCGCCAACCTGCACCTGCGTATTGCCCGCGACTGTTTCCATATCTGGGGAGCGACCGGCAAGGTGCAGCAGCTGGAGGCCTTGCATCCGTTCCTGCGCACGCAACCCGTCCAGGAGACCTACCGCGCCACCCAGCAGGCCAAGCTGGACCTCGAGGCCGGCATCGAGGCGGCGCGGGCGTTGTCCGAGGAAGTGCTGCTCGAAGGCCTGATCGAGACGCTGATGGGCCACCTCACCCAGCACTCCGGCGCCGATCATGGCGCACTGCTGATCGTCAGTGGTGCCGAGTTCCAGATGGCCGCCCTCGCCTTCATCGACGATGCCGGGCTGCACGTGAGCATGGACAACTGCCAGAAGTTCATGACCCAGGCGCCGCTGTCGATCATCAACGCCACCTTGCGGACCAAAAAGCCGCTGGTGCTCAATGATGCCCAAAGCGATTGCCCCGAGGCCTTCCGCCAGGAGCTGCACGCACGCAACGCCCGTTCGGTGCTGTGCCTGCCGCTGGTGATCCAGGGCGTGCTGATCGGCCTGGTGTACCTGGAAAACCGCCTGGTGCCGAACCTGTTCGGCAGCCAGCGCCTGGCAATGCTGGAGATCCTCGCCTCGCAGGCAGCCGTGTCGCTGCAGACGGCCAAGTTCTATACACGCCTGGCCGAGGACAACCAGGCCCGGGCGCAAATGGAAGAAGAACTGCGCCGATCACGCGCCGAACTTGCGCGCAGCGCCCACCTGCAGGTGATGAACGAGCTGTCGGCGTCCATTGCCCACGAGATCAGCCAGCCGCTGCTGGGCATTGCCTCCAACGCTGCGGCCAGCTTGCGCTGGCTCAAGCGCGCCAAGCCCAACCTGGAAGAGGCGGTTGCTGGCCTGGAAGATATCCGCAACGACAGCGAACGTGCCGCCAACATCGTCCGCGCACTGCGCTCGCTGGCCAAGCAGTCACCGATGCAGCTCAAGGCGGTAAAGGTCGATGAGCTGATTCGCGAGGTGCTGCGCCTGACCTCGGCCGATGCCGCCAAGCACCTGGTCGAGGTACAGACCCGATTGCAGGCAGGAGTGAGCGTGATGGCTGATCCGGTGCAGTTGCAGCAACTGGTATTCAACCTGATTACCAATGCGCTGGAGGCCCTGGCCGGGTATCGCAGTGATGGCGTGTTGCGGATTTCATCTTCAGTGGGCGCAGAAGTGGTGGAGATCTGCGTGGACGACAACGGGCCCGGCATCTCGATGGAAGAGCGGGCGCAGGTGTTTGACGCGTTTCATACCACCAAGGAGGAAGGGTTGGGGATGGGGCTGGCGATCTGTAGTTCGGTGGTGCAGGCCCATGGCGGGCAGTTGCAGGCGCTGGAGTCGGCGTTTGGCGGGTGCCGGATTCGCTTCACGCTGCCTGTGAGTTCTTCTTGACCTGTACCGGCCCTTTCGCGGGCGTGCCCGCGAAGAGGCCAGCACAGGCTTACATCAACGGGCGCTCAACGCTGCATAGCTGTTCATCAGGTTGCGGTAGTTGGGGATCCGCTGCGACAGCAGGTTACCCAGCCCTTCGATGTCGTTGCGCCAGTCGCGGTGCAGCTCACAGGCCACCGAGAACCAGTTCATCATCTGTGCACCCGCCTGGGTCATGCGCACCCACGCCGCCTGCTGCACGGTCTCGTTGAAGGTGCCCGAGGCGTCGGTCACCACGAACACTTCAAAGCCTTCAGCCAGCGCCGACAGGGTCGGGAATGCCACGCACACGTCGGTCACCACGCCAGCGATGATCAGCTGCTTGCGGCCAGTGGCTTTGATCGCTTTGACAAAGTCTTCGTTGTCCCAGGCGTTGATCTGGCCTGGGCGAGCAATGTACGGCGCGTCCGGGAACATCTCTTTCAGCTCCGGCACCAGCGGGCCGTTGGGGCCTTGCTCGAAGCTGGTGGTGAGAATGGTCGGCAGGCCGAAGAACTTGGCCAGGTCGCCCAGGGCCAGGACGTTATTCTTGAATTCGTTGGGCGAGAAGTCCTGCACCAGCGAGATCAGGCCAGTCTGGTGGTCGACCAGCAGCACCACGGCGTCGTCTTTGTTCAGGCGCTTGTAATCAGGTTGGCTCATGGGGGTGACTCCTTGGGTTGGGAAAACGGGCCGGGATTTGCTCAAGGGCTTATCCCAGCGGATAGATCCGGCTTAAGAAAATGCCTGCGCCTGGCGCCAGGCCTTGGGCGGCTGGCCGACCAGGCGGCTGAAGGCGCGAGTAAAATGGGCCTGGTCGCAGAAGCCGCACTCCAGGCTGACGTGGGTGATCGGTGCCTCGGTGACGAGCAGGCGCTTGGCCTTTTCCATGCGCGCCAGCAGGCGCCAGGCTTGGGGCGAAAGGCCGGTGTTGACCTTGAAGGCACGGGAGAAATGGCTGCGGGTGAGGTTGCACACAGCCGCGATCTCGATAATCGACAGCGAGCTGCGCAGCATCAGTTCCTTGGCCTGGCGCAACCTCGCGGGCGTCAGCGCGCCGGGGGTTGGCAGTGGCTCTTGGGGCGTCCCAGGGTGCATGGCGACTCTCCTGTTCAATGGAGAAAGTCTCGCCGCCGGCCTGTGACAAAGTCCTGAGCCAAAGCTGAATTGTTCTTAATTGTGCAGCGCTGCCCTAAGATGCAGTGCTCAGGACACGAAGGGCTATGGGGTATGCAGGAAATTCGCGCTCATCGAACCGTGGCCATGGTGCTGTTCAACGACGTGCTATTGCTGGACGTAACCGGGCCGATGGATGCCTTTGCCATCGCCAACCGGTTCTTGCCTGCAGACAAACATTATCGGTTGGTGACCGTGGCCGAAGGCCAAGGGACCATTCGCGGATCATGCGGCCTGAAGGTCGTGGCCGACCTGCGCCTGGAGCAATTGCCGGCCAGCGTCGACCTGTTGCTGGTACCCGGTGGGCCGGGGGCCTACCACGTCGCTCTGCCGGCGATCGAACGCTGGCTGCCCCAGGCCGTGCGACAGGCCCGGCGCTTCGGCGCGATCTGCACGGGGGTGTTTTTGCTCGGGCGCGCCGGGTTGCTCGGTGGCTATCGCTGCACCACCCACTGGAACTATGTGGAGCGCCTGGCCCAGGCGTTTCCCGAGGCCAAGGTCGAGACCGAGCAAATCTACGTGATCGACCGCTGCCTGATCACCTCGGGAGGGATCACCGCAGGGATCGACCTGGCGCTGGCGGTGGTGGCCGAGGACCACGGCAAGGCGCTGGCCCTGGAGGTCGCCAAGGTGCTGCTGGTCGCCCGCCATCGCCAGGGTGGGCAGACGCCTTACGGGCCGCTGCTGGCCGCCGTACCGCGGGATGATTCGCCGATTGCCCGGGTGCAGGCCTATATCGTCGACCACATCGACCAGGCGTTCACCGTGCAGAAGATGGCCGACCTGGTGGCCATGAGCGGGCGCAACTTTGCCCGAACCTTTCAGCGTGAGGTCGGGATCACGCCGCTGCAGTACCTGCAGAATGCGCGGATCGACCAGGCGCGCAAGCTGCTCGAATGCGGCGAGCTGCCGTTGAAAGTGGTGGCGGCGCGCTGCGGGTTTGGAAGTGACCGGCATATGAGAAAGGTGTTCTGCGAGCGGATCGGCATGACGCCGGCGCAGTATCGGGCGCAGTTTGGCGGGGCTTGAGTCTGTCAACCCAATCGGGACAATGTGTCTTCCCGGCAGCAGATTGTCTGACTCATGCTCAGCCTCCAGAATTGTCCGCCAAACTGTTCAAACGCTGCCCCGGCAGCTCATGGAGTACGAGCCAATGCCACACGAAGGCAGCCTTCTGCAAACCGCGGTGATCTTCCTGCTCGCCGCAGTCGTCGCCGTCCCACTGGCCAAGCGCCTGCAGCTGGGGGCCGTGATCGGTTACCTGCTTGCCGGCGTGGCCATCGGCCCGCAGGCCCTGGGCCTGATCCGCGACACCGAGAGCGTCGCGCACATTTCCGAACTGGGCGTGGTCCTGCTGCTGTTCATCATCGGCCTTGAGCTGTCGCCCAAGCGCCTGTGGCTGATGCGCAAGTCGGTGTTCGGCGTCGGCACCGCCCAGGTGCTGCTGACCGGCGCGGTGATCGGTGCCATCGCCCTGTTCGGCTTCGGCCAGTCGCTACCGGCAGCCATCGTGCTCGGCCTGGGCCTGGCGCTGTCGTCCACCGCCCTCGGCCTGCAAAGCCTGGCCGAAACCAAGCAGCTCAATGCGCCCCATGGCCGCCTGGCGTTCGCCATCCTGCTGTTCCAGGACATCGCCGCGATCCCGCTGATCGCCCTGGTCCCGTTGCTGGCCGCCAGTGGCCCGGACACCAGCCACGGCGACAGCCTGCAACACGGCCTGAAGGTTTTCGCCAGCATCGGCGTGGTCATCATCGGCGGCCGCTACCTGCTGCGCCCGGTGTTCCGCACCGTGGCCCGCACCGGCCTGCCGGAAGTGTCTACCGCCACCGCGCTGCTGGTGGTGATCGGTACTGCCTGGCTGATGGAAGAAGCCGGTATTTCCATGGCCCTGGGCGCCTTCCTCGCCGGCTTGCTGCTGGCCGACTCGGAGTACCGACACGAGCTTGAGTCGCAGATCGAGCCGTTCAAGGGCCTGCTGCTGGGGCTGTTCTTCATCAGCGTCGGCATGGGCGCCAACCTGAGCCTGCTACTGGAAATGCCACTGGTACTGCTGGGCCTCACCCTGCTGCTGGTGGCGGTGAAGCTCACCCTGCTGATTGGCGTCGGCCGCGTGGCCGGTGGCCTGAACAGCGCCAGCGCGCTGCGCCTGGGCATGGTGCTGGCCGCCGGTGGCGAATTCGCCTTCGTGGTATTCAAGCTGGGTAAGGACCAGGGCCTGTTCGACACCCAGACCTACGACCTGCTGCTGATGACCATCACCCTGTCGATGGCCATCACCCCGCTGCTGATGCTCGGCTGCGCCCGCGCCCTCAAACGCCCACAACCGGCGCGTGAAGTGCCCGAGCAGTACAAGACCATCGACGCAGGCACGCCACGGGTGGTGATCGTCGGCATGGGCCGCATGGGCCAGATCGTCGCGCGCATCCTGCGGGCGCAGAAAATTCCGTTCATTGCCCTTGAAACCTCGGTGGATACCATCGAAATGACGCGCATGTTCGAACAGGTGCCGGTGTTCTACGGCGACCCGCTGCGCCCCGAGGTGCTGCATGCGGCCAAGGTTGGTGAGGCGGAATACTTCATCATCACCATCGATGACCCTGAAGCCGCCATCCATACCGCTGAACGGGTGAAGCGCCAGTACCCGCACCTGAAAATTCTGGCCCGGGCGCGCAACCGCCAGCATGTGCACAAGCTGGCGGATGTCGGGGCCGAGCCGATTCGCGAGACGTTCTACTCCAGCCTGGAGATGACCCGTCGGGCGCTGGTCGGGCTGGGCTTGAGCGACGAGCAGGCGGCGGACCGGATCGAGTGGTTTGCCCAGCATGACGAGGAAGTGCTGGAGGCCCAGGGGCTTGTGCGCGATGACCGGGCCAAGGTGATGCAGACGGCCAAGGAGGCGCGGGTGGAGTTGGCGCGGTTGTTTGATTCGGATGCGGATTGAGGATTGGCGCAGCGATATGAGAAGAGGGCTTAGGCCTAATGCCAGTCAGTTAAGACTGACACTTTAAGCTTTAGCCCGTAGGCCGCAAAATCCGATGCTTGGAAACGAGCATCGGATTTTTTATGCGCCTAGCAAAAGCACTGTCCCTCACTCACGAAATGGCCTCAAGGCCAAATGCCCTTGAAGGACTAGGTGCTTTGCTTGATCCGGACATTGTGAAGCAGGCTTTTGAAGCCGCAGGTGTCTCGACCATCCGCAAGCGCCGCCTCCCGCTTGAAAGCCTGGTGTGGTGCATCATCGGCATGGCGCTGTTCCGCCGAATGTCGGCGTGGGACGTCGTTATCCACATGGACATCATGCTGCCC
>NZ_QEQQ01000012.1 GCF_003097235.1 Pseudomonas sp. CC120222-01a
TTTTCTCGAATCTGGTTGCGGGAGCCGGATTTGAACCGACGACCTTCGGGTTATGAGCCCGACGAGCTACCAGGCTGCTCCATCCCGCGCCTGTGAGATCGAATTCTACGGATTTCCTTGCCCATGTCAAGCGATATTGTAGAAAACCCTTTTTCGTTCAATCCCTTAGCGTCCATGCCTGGCTGCGGCTCAGGCGCGACGGGGCTTTCAAGCCGATTATCGAAGCAGGCTGTCTCAGCGTCAGCGGCATGCGCTACTATCTGTATGAATTTACAGTGGTGGCCGTCATCAATGTCTTTGCGCAAGATCATCCACATCGACTGCGATTGTTTTTACGCCGCCATCGAGATGCGTGACGACCCGCGCCTGGCCGGTCGCCCCATGGCGGTGGGCGGTTCGCCTGACCGTCGCGGGGTGATTGCCACCTGCAATTATGAAGCGCGAGCCTATGGCGTGCGTTCAGCCATGTCATCCCGGCATGCCCTCAAGCTGTGCCCGGACCTGGAAATCGTCAAGCCGCGCTTCGAGGCCTACCGGGAAGCTTCTCGCGAGATTCACGCCATTTTTCGCGACTACACCGAGCTGATCGAGCCGTTGTCGCTGGATGAGGCGTACCTGGATGTCAGTGAAAGCCAGTGGTATGCCGGCAGTGCCACGCGAATCGCCGAGGACATTCGCCGACGGGTCGCCCGCACTTTGCATATAACCGTTTCTGCAGGGGTGGCCCCGAACAAGTTCCTGGCCAAGATCGCCAGCGACTGGCGTAAGCCCAATGGCATCTTCGTTATTACCCCGGAGCAGGTCGAAGCCTTCGTGGCTGCCTTGCCGGTGGCCAAATTGCATGGAGTCGGCAAGGTGACTGCCGACAAGTTGAACCGCTTGGGTATCGACACCTGTCTTGACTTGCGTGAGTGGTCGCGGCTGGCGCTGGCACGTGAATTCGGCAGTTTTGGCGAGCGGCTCTGGGGGTTGGCGCGAGGGATTGACGAGCGTGCGGTGCACAACGATAGCCGCAGGCAGTCGGTCAGCGTGGAAAACACCTACGACAACGACCTGCCAGACCTGGCCAGTTGCCTCGAGCGGTTGCCTGAGCTACTCGAAAGCCTCAACGAGCGGATTGCCCGCATGGACAGCAGTTACCGACCGGACAAGCCGTTCGTCAAGGTCAAGTTCCATGACTTCAGCCAGACCACCATGGAGCAGGCAGGGGCGGGCAGGGACCTGGAAAGTTACCGTCAGTTGCTACGCCAGGCGTTCGCCCGAGGTGGCAAGCCGGTGCGCTTGCTGGGAGTGGGGGTGAGGCTGCGGGATTTGCGCGGGGCGCATGAACAACTGGAGCTGTTCCCAGGCAATTAAAGAGGGGCCGTAAAAACGGCCCCTTCTTTATAGTTACTGCACGCCTGGATCAGCGACCAACCGACCAGTGGCCTTGGTCAGTGCTGACAGGAACTCCTGTTGCAGCTCAGGATCGTTACGTGTCAGCTCGACCAGGCTCTGCTCCATCTCGCTGGCTTCTTCTTCCAGGCCCAGCTCGGACAAGCGCTTGACCCGGTGTACCCACTGGCCGACATCATCATCCTCGAGGTCATCGAAGATCAGCTCATGGGCTTCGCGCAGCTTGTTGCGCAAGGTAGCGCTGACCAGCAGGCTGGCATCGCCACGCACCGCGTTGTCCTCATCGACCACTTGCAGGTGCAAGGTGCCGACGTGGTTCAGGTGCTGCTCCGAGAACGGGCTGTCCAGCAGGTTCAGGCGCAGCACGCCGTTCCTGTCGGTAGTCAGTTCGTGGGTCATCTTGCCCGCCTTGACTTCGACCAGCCGCTCGCTCCAGGGCACGCTGGTGAGCTCCTCGCGCTTGTCCTTCTGCACTTCGCTGATGCCCGCCAGGTTCTGCTGGGCGCGGCCATTGGACGGCGTGTTCATGAACGGGTTGAGGCCATCCATGCCATAGCTCAGCCAGTCGTGAGTCATGCTCTGCGGCAGGTTGCCGAGGGCGAACACGTTGACCACGTTGGCGCCAATCCCGGCCACTACGGCTACCGCACCCAGCGGGATCTCGTAGATTTCCCGCCACGGTTGATACGGGGTGTAGCGGTCGTAGCGGCGGGTGACCTCGTATTCGGTGACCTCGAAACGCTTCTGCTCGTGGATGCGCACACGCCGTTGCGGAAGCTCCATCACCTTCGGCTCGCCAACATCGATCTGCAAGGTGTGTTCGAGCAACTTGCGCTCGACACGCTCCTCATGATCGCTGCGCTGGGACATCTGGTTGGCGCAACCGCTGGCGAGCAAGGCGCCACACAGTGTGGCGCCCCCCAGGGTAAAGGTACTTCGCTTGGACATGATTACTCGTGCATTGATTATCAGCGGCGAACGCGGGCCTGCAGGAAGGTCAGCACTTCATTGAGCGGCAGCGGGTGAGCTTCCGACTCGGTGCGGTGCTTGTACTCCAGGTTGCCGTCGGCCAGGCCGCGGTCGCTGACGACGATGCGGTGTGGAATGCCGATCAGCTCCATGTCGGCGAACTTGATGCCGGGGCTGGTCTTCTTGTCGCGGTCGTCCAGCAGCACCTCGTAGCCGGCCGCGGTCAGTTCGGCGTACAGCTTGTCGGTTGCTTCGCGGACGACTTCGGTTTCGTAACGCAGAGGTACCAGGGCGATCTGGAACGGTGCCAGGGCGTCGTTCCAGATGATGCCTTTGTCGTCGTAGCTCTGCTCGATGGCGGCGGCGACCACACGGGACACGCCAATGCCGTAGCAGCCCATGGACAGGACTACCGGCTTGCCGTTCTCACCCAGTACCTGGCACTTGAGTGCCTCGCTGTACTTGGTACCGAGCTGGAAGATATGGCCAACTTCGATGCCGCGCTTGATCACCAGGGTACCCTGGCCGTCCGGGCTTGGGTCACCTTCGACGACATTACGCAGGTCGGCGACTTGTGGAACCGGCAGGTCACGCTCCCAGTTCACGCCGAAGTAGTGCTTGTCGTCGATGTTGGCGCCGATGCCGAAGTCGCTCATCAGGGCGACCGAGCGGTCGATCACGATTTCCAGTGGCAGGTTCAGCGGGCCGAGCGAGCCGGCACCGGCACCAATGGCCTCGCGCAGTTCGGCGTCGGTGGCCATGACCAGTGGGTCGGCAACCTGTTCCAGCTTGGCGGCCTTGATTTCGTTGAGCTCGTGGTCGCCGCGGACGATCAGGGCGACCAGCTTGCCTTCTTCGGCGCCGCGCACGATCAGGGTCTTGACGGTCTTTTCGATCGCCAGGCCGTGGTTTTCCACCAGTTGGGCGATGGTCTTGGCTTCCGGGGTGTCGACCAGGCGCAGTTCCTCGGTAGGAGCAGGACGCACGGTTTCACGCGGGATGGCTTCGGCCTTCTCGATGTTGGCGGCGTAATCGGAGCTGTCGCTGAAGATCACGTCGTCTTCGCCCGACTCGGCCAGGACGTGGAATTCGTGGGAGTAGCTGCCACCGATGGAGCCGGTATCGGCCTGCACTGGGCGGAAGTCCAGGCCCAGGCGGGTGAAGACGTTGGTGTACGCCTGGTGCATGCGGTCGTAGGTTTCCTGCAGGGAAGCCTGGTCGGCATGGAAGGAGTAGGCGTCCTTCATGATGAATTCGCGGCCGCGCATCAGGCCGAAGCGTGGGCGAATCTCGTCACGGAATTTGGTCTGGATCTGGTACATGTTGAGCGGCAGCTGTTTATAGCTGGACAGCTCGTTGCGGGCCAGGTCGGTGATCACTTCTTCGTGGGTCGGGCCGACGCAGAAGTCGCGCTGGTGGCGGTCTTTCAGGCGCAGCAGTTCAGGGCCGTACTGTTCCCAGCGGCCGGATTCCTGCCACAGCTCGGCAGGCTGGATGCTGGGCATCAGCACTTCCAGGGCGCCGGCGGCGTTCATTTCCTCGCGCACAACGTTTTCGACCTTGCGCATCACCCGCAGGCCCATCGGCAGCCAGGTGTACAGGCCGGAGGCCAGTTTGCGGATCATGCCGGCACGCAGCATGAGCTGATGGCTGATGACCACTGCGTCGGCAGGGGTTTCTTTCTGGGTGGCGAGCAAATATTGACTGGTGCGCATGGTTAGCCGTGTCGATTGCCTAAGACGTTGAAATAGCCCCGCATTGTACGGGGGCGAAACGAAGGCGTACAGAATGCCCCAGGGCGTGGCAGTTGTCAGCCAAGAAAAAGCCCGGCAAGTGTGCCGGGCTTTTTCAGGTGCGGGGCACTATAAGCCAGGCTTACAGGATGCTCAGCGGGTACTCGACGATCAGGCGCAGTTCGTCGATCGAGCTCGAACCGTAGTACACGCCATCGCTGGAGCGGTAGGTGGCCTGACGCACGCGGAAGCTCAGGTCTTTGGCCGGGCCTTCCTGCAGTACGTACTTGACGTCTACGTCGCGTTCCCATTCCTTGCCATTGCTGGTGGAACCGGTGTTGGCATCGCTACCACGCACGTAACGGGTCATGAAGGTCAAGCCTGGTACGCCGAACTCGGCGAAGTTCAGGTCGTAGCGAGCCTGCCAGGATTTCTCGTCTTCAGCGTTGAAGTCGGAACGGGCCACGGAGTTGGCCAGGAAGATGGTACCGCCACCGTCCACGCCGTAACCGTAGTCACCGTCACCGTGGACCTTCTGGTAGGCCAGGGTGAAGGTGTGAGCGCCGATGTTGTAGGCGCCCGACAGGCTGTAGGCCTGGTTGTCGAGCTTGGTCACGCCATCTTTCTCGGCGCGCTGCAGGCCTTGGCCATCGCTCTTGGTGTCATAGATGTTGAAGTCGAACACCAGACCTTGTTTGTCCGAGAGCGGCAGTGCCCAGTTGACGTTGGCATAGTACTTGCGCCAGTAGTCTTCGACCTTCGAGTAGTACAGGCTGGTGGACAGGTTGTCGGTGAAGGCGTAGGTGCCACCGATAACGTCTGCCTCTTTCAGGTGCAGGCTGTCATGGAAGGTCTGGGACTGGGCGTTCAGCGCGGTGAAGCGACCGGCGTTCAGGGTCAGGCCCTTGATTTCGTTGCTGGTGATCAGCGCGCCTTGGGCTACTTCTGGCAGCAGGCGGCTGTCATCGGTCGCGAACACTGGCATGGCGGTGAATTGGTCGCCGACTTTCAGTACGGTATCGGACATGCGCAGTTTGACCGCACCACCGCCTTCGGAGAACTCGTCCTGCGCACGGCCGTCAGCGTCAGTCGGGAACTGACCGGTGCTGTGGCGACCCTTGCCGCTGTCCAGTTTCACGCCGAGCATGCCGATGGCATCGACGCCTACGCCGATAACGCCCTGGGTGAAGCCCGACTCGTAAGTGCCGAGGAAGCCGAGGCCAGTTTCTTCTACGCGGCTCTGGGTGCCTGGCTCGTTGTTACGGAAGTCGCGGCTGAAGTACAGCATGCGAGTCTTGACGTTCAGCTTGCTGTCTTCGAGGAAACCCTTGGAATCGTCCTGGGACGAGGCAACGGCCATCTGCGAGGTCCCTGCCGCAACGGCCAGGGCGATCATGCTCCACTTCATCACGCGCATCGTGATTTGCTCCTTTGGTTTTTAGGAAGAGTACCGCTGCGCCCAAGTCTTTTAGTTATATGGGGCAGCTCTTTCTTGTTATGTCGGCGGAAATGTATAGCACGCTGACTGTTGTTGGCGATATGGCAAAAATCATCCTTTCGGGAACTTTATGGCCATGTCGCTTTTAGGTATTTCCATGTCGCAAATCACGTCCCGATTAACCGGGTCGTACAACGCCAGCGCTGTTCCACTGCCGTAACGATTCTGTAACTACAGATTCTGGCTATGGAAACTCCCTGGTGTACCCAAACTCGCTGTTGTTATTTGTCGCGTCACCGGTCAATGCAGGTGTCGTGCCGACTTGGCGTGAAGAGAATGCAACAAGCGTGCTCAAAATTAACAACGGTTCATGAAATTTTCACAAAGGCTGCTGCCAGAGCTTGGAAAGTGCCGAAAACACGGGGCGGGAGTTGTCTGATGGTGTGCCAACTTCAATGCACAGGCTAAAAGAAAAAGCTGCCATAAAAGTCAACGTGTTACCGACAACTGTTGATCCTGAGTCATTGATGTGGGTAGAAGCGTAGTGCCGCACACTTTTGTGGCCTCATTTTGGTGCGAAAAGTAGCGCTGTGTTACCGCCGTTGTGCAAGTCATGAAGATTCATGGGCTTAAAGCGTGCAGTTACGCGTCTGGCAGCATGCTGGAGCGGGCGAAGCAGAGTATCCTTGGCGCATAGGCTTACTTGTTGGAGATTAATCGTGTTTGATATGGATTCTCGTTTGCAGCAGGACTCCCTGGTGTTGGGTGACTTTCCGCTGTGCCGTCTGCTGCTCAGCAAGGATGCCAATTACCCGTGGTTCATCCTGGTGCCCAAGCGCGCAGGGGTGAGCGAGTTGTTCGACCTGAGCCAGGAAGACCAGGCGCAACTGTGGAAAGAAACCACCTACCTGGCCGAAGCGCTCAAACGCGAGTTCGCGGCTGACAAGATGAATGTTGCCACCCTGGGTAACGTTGTCAGCCAGCTGCACATGCATGTCATCGTCCGCCATCACGGCGATGCAGCGTGGCCCGCACCGGTCTGGGGCAAGGTGCCGGCTGTCGGGTATGCGCCAGAGCAGGTGGATGCCATTCGTCAGCGTCTGCGTGCGCTGCTGAACCACGATTACCAGGAGGCCTGACATGTCGGCAGAGTTGCGCATCATCGAGCTGGAAACCCGTCAGGCGTTCCAGGATGACACGATCCAGGCGCTGAATGATGTGGTGGTCGAGCAGGGACGGGTCATCGAGCGTCTGCAACTGCAGATGGCCGAGCTGATCAAGCGTTATGAAGAGATGGTAGGGCAGTACGGCAGTGAAGGAGAAGAGGCGCCGCCACCTCATTATTGATGAGTGGCCGCCCTGGGCTTGCCCCAGGGCGGCGCAGGGTCAACGGCGGTTTACCGCGACCACGTCTTCGGCCTGCAGGCCTTTGTCACGGTGCATCACCGAAAATTCCACGCGCTGGCCTTCGACCAGGATGCGATGGCCCTCGCCGCGGATCGCGCGGAAGTGGACGAAGATGTCGTCGCCCGAGTCGCGGGAAATGAAACCGAAGCCCTTGGAGGTGTTGAACCACTTCACGGTGCCGGTATCGCGCTTGCTGGCTTCCAGTGGCGCACCTTGGCTGGCGCGCGCCTTCTTGCTGCTGCGGGCGAAGCCAGCCACCAGGTGCAGGGTGACGGCCAGTGCGGCGCAGACCAGCGCCGCCAGGTTGCCCATTTCCGGGCGTGCCAGCAGGGTCAGGGTCTGCAGGACCACGGCCACCACCAGCAGGGCGCAAGCCAGGTATTGCAGCTGTTGCCGCGCGCCGCGGTAATACAGCGGCACGACCGGGGCAAGCAGCAGGTTGAGCAGACCCAGCAGGGCCAGGTAGACCGCGTCGGGTTGCTGCAGGAAGGGTGTTGCGTCGGGTTTGAGGCTGGGCATGAGCGATAGCAGCAAAGCCGCAACGCCCGTCACCAGATGGACGATCTTGAACATGGGTTGGCTCACAGTTGATAAGGCCGATCACAGGAAGAGCTGGCGGCACGGTGCGCATGAGGTGTAAAGCGCGAACACGTGGAGGCCAGCCTATGCACCCGGCAATGACAGTCTGCACGGGTGGCACCGTGCCTATTTAACAGCAAAGGCGGTGGCTTCTCAAACCGCAGGCGGCAGGTGCCAATGGGTTGCCCTGTGTCATGGGCGCGTTGCGCCAGGTGTTGATACAGTGTGTAGGGCCCGCTTGATCATCAAGCCTTATGGAAAGGGGAACTTCATGGCAATCGATATCGGTATCAGTGAAGAAGATCGCAAATCCATCGTCGAAGGGCTTTCCCGCCTGTTGTCGGATACCTACGTGCTGTATCTGAAAACCCATAACTTCCACTGGAACGTCACCGGTCCGTCGTTCCGCACCCTGCACCTGATGTTCGAGGAGCAGTACAACGAACTGGCGCTGGCAGTCGACTCGATCGCCGAGCGGATCCGCGCGCTGGGCTTCCCGGCGCCAGGTTCGTACGCCTTCTATGCACGGCACTCCTCGATCAAGGAGGAAGAGGGTGTGCCGCATGCCGATGAAATGATCCGACAGCTGGTACAGGGTCAAGAGGCCGTGGTGCGCACTGCCCGCAGCATCTTCCCGGTGGTGGACAAAGTCAGCGATGAGCCGACCGCTGATCTGCTGACCCAGCGCATGCAGGTGCATGAAAAGACAGCCTGGATGCTTCGGGTGTTGCTTGACGGTAATTGATCGGCTAATTGTGTAGGACGTGTCTGAAGGCCCGGCTGAACCCATTCCAGTCGGGCCTTTTCGTTTGTACAGGAAGGCTTTGCCGCTGCTTTGGCTGCCTCGCTCAGCGCTTTATTGGGCCCCAGTTGATTGAACTGAGGAAGTGGCGCGATGCAAGCAATCAAGCGTGCGGTGAGGGTGGGGCACTGGCCTGGCAAGCAGTGCATCGACCCGTTCAAGGCCGATTTCGACATGTTGCAGACTCAGCCCGTATCGCGTTCGGTGCGGTTGAACGGTTTTTCCACCTGCCTGCGCCTGGAGGCGGTGTATTGGGGTATCCTCGAGCAGATAGCCGCAGCGAATCAGTGCTCAGTCAGTGCCGTGTTGTCATATGTCGATCGCGAAGTGCACCTGCGCCAGGGGGGCGTGCGCAACTTCAGCGGGTTGATCCGGGTGATCTGTGTCGCCTGGTTGCGCGATCCACCGAGTGCACGCTGATCGCCCGGCGGGCTGCGCAGTGTCGGTTAACCATATATAATCCCGCTTTTTGCTGCCCCGGCAGCCAGCGTTGTGGTTGACGAGAGACGTTCATGCCCCTTTATGACTATCAATGTGCTTCCTGCGATCACCGGATGGAGGCGCTGCAGAAGATCAGCGCCGCGCCGCTGACCGACTGCCCGGCCTGTCAGGCGCCGGCATTGAAGAAACTGCTGTCGGTCCCCGGTTTTCGCCTGAGTGGCAACGGCTGGTACGAAACCGACTTCAAGACCGGGGCGAAAAAGAACCTGGCAGGCGGCGACAAGGCCGACTGAGTTGAATTGCAGTAGCCGGGTCTTGCAGTATTAGCCCTCCGGGCGGCCAAGGCCTCCAACGAATACACGAATCACGAGAAGCGAAACCACCATCATGATGCGCAGCCATTATTGCGGCCAACTGAACGAGAGCCTGGACGGCCAGGAAGTCACCCTTTGCGGCTGGGTCCATCGTCGCCGCGACCACGGCGGGGTGATCTTCCTCGACATCCGTGACCGCGAAGGCATGGCCCAGGTCGTGTTCGACCCGGATCGCGCCGAAACCTTCGCCGCCGCTGACCGCGTGCGCAGCGAGTACGTCGTGCAGATCACCGGCAAGGTGCGCAAGCGCCCGGACGGCGCAGTGAACGCCAACATGGCGTCCGGTGCCATCGAGATCCTCGGCTACCAGCTGAACGTGCTGAACGAAGCGGAAACCCCGCCGTTCCCGCTGAACGAGTACTCCGACGTCGGCGAGGAAACCCGCCTGCGCTACCGCTTCATCGACCTGCGTCGCCCAGAAATGGCCGACAAGCTGCGCCTGCGTTCGCGCATCACCAGCAGCATCCGTCGTTTCCTCGATGAAAACGGCTTCCTCGACGTCGAAACCCCGATCCTCACCCGTGCCACCCCAGAGGGTGCGCGTGACTATCTGGTGCCGAGCCGTACCCACGCGGGCAGCTTCTTCGCCTTGCCTCAGTCGCCTCAGCTGTTCAAGCAACTGCTGATGGTTGCCGGTTTCGACCGCTACTACCAGATCGCCAAGTGCTTCCGCGACGAAGACCTGCGTGCTGACCGCCAGCCGGAATTCACCCAGATCGACATCGAGACCAGCTTCCTCGACGAAGCCGAGATCATGGGCCTCACCGAGAGCATGATCCGCAAGCTGTTCAAGGAAGTGCTGGACCTGGAATTCGGCGAATTCCCGCACATGACCTTCGAAGAGGCCATGCGCCGCTACGGTTCCGACAAGCCTGACCTGCGTATTCCGCTGGAACTGGTCGACGTTGCCGACCAGCTGAAGGATGTCGACTTCAAGGTCTTCGCCGGCCCGGCCAACGATCCGAAGTGCCGCGTTACCGCCCTGCGCCTGCCAGGCGGCGCCAGCATGCCGCGCAGCAAGATCGACGAGTACACCAAGTTCGTCGGCATCTACGGTGCCAAGGGCCTGGCCTACATCAAGGTCAACGAGCGCGCCAAAGGCGTCGAAGGCCTGCAGTCGCCGATCGTCAAGAACATCCCTGAGGCCAACCTCAACAACATCCTCGACCGCGTAGGCGCTGTCGACGGTGACATCGTGTTCTTCGGTGCCGACAAGTTCAAGGTTGTCAGCGAGGCCCTGGGCGCGCTGCGTATCCGTCTGGGTCACGACTTCGAGCTGCTGACCTGCGAGTGGGCGCCGATGTGGGTCGTCGACTTCCCGATGTTCGAAGAGAACGAAGACGGCAGCTTCACTGCGCTGCACCACCCGTTCACCGCGCCGAAGTGCACTCCGGAAGAGCTGGAGGCCAATCCGGCCACCGCGCTGTCCCGTGCCTATGACATGGTGCTGAACGGTACCGAGTTGGGTGGTGGTTCGATCCGTATCCACCGCAAGGAAATGCAGCAAGCGGTATTCCGCCTGCTGGGTATCGAGGCTGCGGAACAGGAAGAGAAGTTCGGCTTCCTGCTCGACGCCCTGAAGTTCGGTGCACCGCCTCACGGTGGCCTGGCCTTCGGCCTGGACCGTTTGGTCATGCTGATGACCGGCGCCCAGTCGATCCGTGAAGTGATCGCGTTCCCGAAAACCCAGAGCGCTGCGTGCGTCATGACCCAGGCCCCTGGCATGGTCGATGCCAAGGCCCTGCGCGAGCTGCACATCCGTCTGCGCGAGCAGACCAAGGTCGAGTAATCGGCCCCGGGCGCATCCCGGCGGGTGCGCCCCGGCGCTTCGGCGCAGTATTCCCACGTTCCGCCCTTCGGGGCGGAACCTGTTTCTGTTTCAAGGATTCGGAGTCGTTATGGCTGGTCATTCCAAGTGGGCGAACATCAAGCACCGCAAAGAGCGCCAGGATGCCAAGAGAGGCAAGATCTTCACCAAGTGGATCCGTGAGCTGACCGTCGCTGCCAAGCAAGGTGGTGCCGACCCAGGCTCCAACCCGCGCCTGCGCCTGGCGCTGGACAAGGCCCTGGGCGCCAACATGAGCCGTGACATCATCGATCGCGCCGTGGCCCGTGGTGCCGGCACCAACGAAAGCGACAACGTCGAAGAGCTCAGCTACGAAGGCTATGGCCCGGGTGGCGTGGCGATCATGGTCGAGGCCATGACCGACAACCGCAACCGGACCGCCGCCGCCGTGCGCCATGCCTTCACCAAGTGTGGCGGCAACCTCGGTACCGACGGCTCGGTCGCCTACCTGTTCGAGCGCAAGGGCCAGATCAGCTTCGCCCCAGGCATCGACGAAGATGCCCTGATGGAAGCCGCGATGGAGGCCGATGCCGACGACGTGGTGGCCAACGACGATGGTTCGTTCGAGGTGTTCACCTCGTTCAACAGCTTCTACGCCGTGCGTAACGCGCTGGAAGAGGCAGGCTTCAAGGCCGCCGACGCGGAAATCGTCATGCAGCCGACTACCAGCGCCGAACTGGACCAGGAGGGCGCCGAGAAGGTGCTCAAGCTGATCGACATGCTCGAAGACCTGGACGACGTGCAGAACGTCTACTCCAATGCGCAGATCTCCGACGAGATCATGGAAAAACTCGGCTAAGGTTCTTCCGTTGGCCTTGAAGGCCTGTTCGCGGGCAAGCCCGCTCCCATAGGTATTGCATCAGGCTCGGGTTTGATGCGCTTCCTGTGGGAGCGGGCTTGCCCGCGAATAGGCCGGTACATTTTGAACATGCAGGCGCTATGACTCTGATTCTTGGTATCGACCCCGGCTCGCGCATCACCGGCTACGGTGTGGTCCGCCAGACCGCCCGTGGTTGCGAGTACGTGGCGTCGGGCTGTATCCGTACCGGCAGCGGTGAGCTGCCTGAGCGGTTGCAGATTGTTTTTCGCGGTGTCAGCGAGATCATCGCCCAGCACGGCCCGGTGACCATGGGCATCGAGCGGGTGTTCATGGCGCGCAACGCCGATTCTGCGCTCAAACTGGGCCAGGCTCGCGGTGCAGCTATCGTTGCTGCCGCTGAAGCCGGCCTGGAAATCGCCGAATACAGCGCCAGCCAGGTCAAGCAGGCCGTCGCCGGCAGCGGCGGGGCGAATAAAGAGCAGGTGATGCTGATGGTCATGCACCTGCTCAAGCTGACCCAGAAGCCACAGATCGATGCCTCGGACGCTTTGGCCATCGCCCTGTGTCATGCCCACACCCGCTCCAGCCTGGTGCCCCACGGCCTGGCTACGGCACGGCGGCGCGGCGGGCGCTTGCGTCTGTAAGCGCTTCATGCGCTGATACACATTTTGTCCGGGTGAAACGTTCACCCGTTGAATTTGCTGATAGGGTTGAGCGGTCTTCGACCGGCTCCCCGAGAGGAAGGATCGGAACGTGATTGGACGTTTGCGCGGCACCCTGGCGGAAAAACAGCCGCCGCACCTGATTATCGACGTCAACGGCGTGGGCTACGAGCTGGAAGTGCCGATGACCACCCTTTACCGCTTGCCCAAGGTCGGCGAGCCGGTGACCGTGCACACCCATCTGGTGGTGCGCGAAGACGCCCATCTGCTTTACGGCTTTGCCGAAAAGCGCGAGCGCGAGCTGTTCCGCGAACTGATCCGTCTGAATGGCGTGGGCCCCAAGCTGGCGCTGGCGCTGATGTCCGGCCTGGAGGTGGACGAGCTGGTGCGCTGCGTGCAGGCTCAGGATGCTGCGGTTCTGGTGCGCGTGCCTGGCGTTGGCAAGAAAACTGCCGAGCGCCTGTTGGTCGAACTGAAGGATCGCTTCAAAGCCTGGGAAACCTCTCCGGCCATGTTTACCCTGGTTTCCGATGGCCCGCTGCCGTTGGCCAGCGAGTCTTCCGCCGAGGCCGATGCGGTCAGCGCCCTGGTGTCCCTGGGCTACAAGCCGCAGGAAGCGAGCAAGGCCATTGCCGCAATCAAGGACAAGGCCGGCCTGAGCAGCGAGGAACTCATTCGTCGCAGCCTTAAAGGGATGATTACCAAGTGATCGAAGCCGACCGTCTGATCGCCGCCAGTGGCCGCGACCGTGAAGAAGTCCAGGACCGTGCGATCCGCCCGTTGCGCCTGGACGAGTACATCGGCCAGCCGGTGGTGCGCGAGCAGATGGCGCTGTTCATCCAGGCGGCACGCGGTCGCGGCGAGTCGCTCGACCACACGCTGATCTTCGGCCCGCCCGGGCTGGGCAAGACCACCCTGGCCAATATCATCGCCCAGGAGATGGGCGTATCGGTCAAGAGCACCTCGGGGCCGATCCTTGAGCGGCCGGGCGACCTGGCAGCGATGTTGACCAACCTCGAACCGCACGATGTGCTGTTCATCGACGAAATTCACCGCCTGTCACCAGTGGTCGAGGAAGTCCTGTATCCGGCCATGGAAGACTTCCAGCTCGACATCATGATCGGCGAAGGCCCTGCGGCCCGGTCGATCAAGCTCGACCTGCCGCCCTTCACCCTGGTGGGCGCCACCACTCGCGCCGGTATGCTCACCAACCCCTTGCGTGACCGTTTCGGTATCGTCCAGCGCCTGGAGTTCTACAGCGACAAGGACCTTTCGACCATCGTCAGCCGCTCGGCCGGCATCCTTGGCCTGGCCATCGAAGAGCAGGGCGCCTATGAGATCGCCCGTCGCGCCCGTGGCACGCCCCGGATCGCCAACCGCCTGCTGCGCCGGGTGCGCGACTACGCCGAGGTGCGCGGCAAGGGCCAGATCACCAAGGCTGTAGCGGACATGGCGCTGAACCTGCTGGATGTCGATGAGCGCGGTTTCGACCATTCCGACCGCCGCCTGTTGCTGACCATGATCGAAAAGTTCGACGGTGGCCCGGTGGGCGTGGATAACCTGGCGGCAGCCATCAGTGAAGAGCGCCACACCATCGAGGATGTGCTCGAGCCCTACCTGATCCAGCAGGGTTACATCATGCGCACGCCGCGCGGCCGTGTGGTCACTCGGCATGCCTACCTGCACTTTGGCTTGAATGTGCCTGGCAGCCTGGGAGGCGCAGGTGAATTTTCCGAGCCAGGCGATGAATGACAGATCAAAACCGACTTTTCGTGGTCCTACCGCTGGCATGCCGATGGCGCGCTGGCAATTCGACATTAATGAAGAAAAAACAGTTGCCGCAGCGGATTGGCAAGCTGAGGAGTAAGCACTAGAGTATGCGCGCGCAAAATGGCCTGGAACCGTTCGCACACCGTTGTCGCGTCTATTACGAGGATACCGATGCCGGTGGCGTGGTGTATTACGTCAATTACCTGAAATTCATGGAGCGCGCGCGCACCGAGCGCCTGCGGCATCTGGGCTTTTCCCAGTCGCAGCTGGCCGAGGACAACCTGCTGTTCGTGGTTCATTCCAGCGAAGCCCGCTATCACGCGCCGGCACGCCTGGACGACGAGCTGAGGGTCACCGCGCAAGTACTTGAACTCAATCGCGCCAGCCTGCGCTTCGTGCAGCAGGTCTGGCGGGAAAAAGATGAAACGCTGCTCTGCGAAGGGCAGTTCCTGGTGGCCGCCGTGCGCGCCGACACTTTCAAACCCCGAGCCATACCCCCCCAGCTGCGCGACGCCTTTGCGGCGGACGGCTCGGGTAATCAATCGAACGCAGGAGAATAAGCGTGGAAGCTAACGTCGTCGACCATACCTCCATGTGGAGTCTGGTCAGCAATGCCAGCGTGGTGGTACAGCTGGTAATGCTGACCCTGGTGGCCGCCTCGGTCACCTCATGGATCATGATCTTCCAGCGCAGCACCCTGCTGCGCGCCGGTCGTCGTGCGCTGGATGCCTTTGAGGAGCGCTTCTGGTCGGGTATCGACCTGTCCAAGCTGTACCGTCAGGCAGGCAGCAACCCGGACCCGGATTCCGGTGTCGAGCAGGTCTTCCGTGCCGGCTTCAAGGAATTCTCGCGCCTGCGCCAGCAGCCGGGCGTCGACCCGGACGCGGTCATGGAAGGCGTGGCCCGTGCCATGCGCGTGGCCATCTCGCGTGAAGAAGAAAAGCTCGAGCAGAGCCTGCCGTTCCTCGCCACCGTCGGTTCGACCAGCCCGTACATCGGCCTGTTCGGTACCGTGTGGGGCATCATGAACTCGTTCCGCGGCCTGGCCAGTGCCCAGCAGGCCACCCTGGCCACCGTGGCCCCGGGTATCGCCGAGGCGCTGGTCGCCACGGCCATCGGCCTGTTCGCGGCCATTCCGGCGGTTATTGCCTACAACCGTTTCGCGGCGCGCAGCGAAGTGCTGATCGGCCGTTACTACACCTTCGCCGACGAGTTCCAGGCGATCCTGCACCGCAAAGTGCACACCAGCGAAGAGTAATCAGGTAGAAGCCCATGGCCCGAGTTCGCCACAAACGCAAGCCCGTCGCCGAGATGAACGTGGTGCCCTACATCGACGTGATGCTGGTGCTGCTGGTCATCTTCATGGTGACGGCGCCCATGCTCAACCAGGGCGTGAAGGTCGACCTGCCCAAGGTTTCCAGCGAAGCCTTGCCGCAGGACAACAACGTCCAGATCCTCACCATCTCCATCAAGGCCGACAAGACCTACTACTGGAACCTCGGCAGCGAAGTCGATACCGACAAGCAGATGGACAAGGCCATGACCTTGCCGGACATGACCAGCGCAGTGACCAAGATCATTGCCGCGGGTCGCGACCAGGGCAAGCAGACCCAGGTCTTCATTCGTGGCGACAAGGCTGTCGACTACGGCGCCGTCATGGGCGCCATGGGCGGGTTGCAGAAGGCCGGTGTCGGTAACGTTGGTCTGATTACCGAGGCGCCCTGATGCAACAGCGAGAGCCATCCGCCTCGGAAAGCTACTTCTGGCCCACTGTCTGGGCCATCGGCCTGCATGTGCTGGTGTTCGCCCTGCTGTTCGTCAGCTTTGCCATGACGCCTGAACTGCCGCCTTCCAAGCCGATCGTTCAGGCTACCCTGTATCAGCTCAAGTCCAAGAGCCAGGCGACCACCCAGACCAATCAGAAGATTGCCGGGGAAGCGAAGAAAACCGCCTCGCGCCAGACCGAAGTCGAGCAGCTGGAGCAGAAGAAGGTCGAGCAGGAGGCCATCAAGGCCGCGGAACAAAAGAAAGCCGACGCCGCTCAAAAGGCTGAAGAAGCACGCGAAGCCGCCGAAGCCAAAAAGGCCGAGGAAGCTGCGAAAGCTGCCGAAGCCAAGAAAGCCGCCGAGTCCAAGAAAGCCGAAGAGGCGAAGAAGGCCGCCGAGAAGCAACAGGCCGACATCGCCAAGAAGAAGGCCGAGGAAGAGGCGAAAAAGCAGGCCGAGGAAGAAGCCAAGAAGAAAGCAGCCGAGGAGGCCAAGAAGCAGGCCGCCGAGGACGCGAAGAAGAAAGCAGCCGAGGACGCCAAGAAGAAAGCGGCGGCCGAGGAAGCGAAGAAGAAGGCAGCTGAAGAGGCCAAGAAAAAGGCCGCTGCAGATGCTCAGAAGAAGAAGGCACAGGAAGCGGCCCGCAAATCGGCGGAAGACAAGAAAGCTCAGGCCCTGGCCGAGTTGTTGTCCGACACCACCGAGCGGCAGCAGGCCCTGGCTGACGAGCAGGGTGACCAGGTGGCCGGCGACTTCGACGACCTGATCCGTATGCGCGCGGCCGAGGGCTGGGCACGTCCGCCTTCCGCGCGTAAAGGCATGACGGTGACCCTGCAGGTCAACATGTTGCCGGATGGTACCGTCACCGGTGTCAGCGTGATCAAGTCCAGTGGCGATGGTCCGTTCGACAGTTCTGCGGTGGCTGCTGTGAAGAACATTGGTCGTTTGACCGAGATGCAGGGTATGAAGCCGAGCGATTTCAATCGTTATCGTTCGTTCAAGATGACATTTACACCTGAGGATCTAGCGTTGTGATTAAACTCCTTCGAGGAATGCTGGTCATGCTCTGCTGCGTGGCTGGCATGGCCATGGCAGAGGAAAAGAACATCCTGGTCACCAGCGGCAGCGATCGGGCCACGCCCATCGCGGTAGTGCCGTTCGGTCTGCAGGGTGGCAGTGTGCTGCCAGAAGACATGGCCGACATCATCGGCAACGACCTGCGCAACTCGGGCTACTACTCGCCGATTCCGCGTCAGAACATGATCAGCCAGCCGACCCAGGCCAGCGAGGTCATCTTCCGTGACTGGAAAGCGCTGGGTGCCCAGTACGTGATGGTTGGCAGCATCGTGCCATCGGGCGGTCGCTTGCAGGTGCAGTACGCGCTGTTCAACGTCGCCACCGAGCAGCAAGTGCTGACCGGTAGCGTGGCGGGCAGCACCGACCAGCTGCGCGACATGGCGCACTACATTGCCGACCAGTCGTTCGAGAAGCTCACCGGCATCAAGGGTGCGTTCTCTACCCGTATGCTGTACGTGACGGCCGAGCGTTTCTCCACCAACAATACTCGCTACACCCTGCAGCGTTCGGACTACGACGGTGCCCGTGCAGTGACCCTGTTGCAGTCGCGTGAGCCGATCCTGTCGCCACGCTTTGCGCCGGATGGCAAGCGTATCGCCTACGTTTCGTTCGAGCAGAAGCGCCCGCGCATCTTCGTGCAGAACATCGACACCGGCCGCCGCGAGCAGGTGACCAACTTCGAAGGCCTGAACGGTGCGCCAGCCTGGTCGCCGGATGGTTCGCGCCTGGCGTTCGTGCTGTCCAAGGACGGCAACCCGGACATCTACGTGATGAACGTGGCCTCGCGCCAGATCAGCCGCGTTACCGCCGGCCCGGGCATCAACACCGAACCGTTCTGGGGCAAGGATGGCAACACCCTGTACTTCACCTCCGACCGTGGTGGCAAGCCACAGATCTACAAGCAGTCGGTCAGCGGTGGTGGTGCCGAGCGTGTGACGTTCGTGGGTAACTACAACGCCAACCCGAAACTCTCGGCGGACGAAAAGACCCTGGTAATGATCCATCGCCAGCAGGGCTTCACCAACTTTAAAGTGGCGGCACAGGACTTGCAGCGCGGAAGTGTAAAGATTCTCTCGGAAACGAGTCTTGATGAGTCGCCCACTGTTGCGCCTAACGGCACCATGCTAATCTACGCCACCCGCCAGCAGGGCCGGGGAGTCTTGATGCTCGTGTCGCTTAACGGCCGTGTGAGGCTCCCACTTCCTACCGCTCAAGGCGAAGTCAGAGAACCGTCCTGGTCCCCTTACCTGAACTGATTGCGGCGTAATACGTTTTTGCTTAACACACTGGGGTTTCATTAGGAGTTTCACGATGGAAATGCTGAAGTTTGGTAAATTTGCTGCGCTGGCTCTGGCCATGGCCGTAGCTGTAGGTTGCTCCTCGAAAGGCGGTGACAACGCTGGTGAAGGCGCTGTTGACCCGAACGCTGGCTACGGTGCCAACACTGGCGCTGTTGACGGTTCCCTGAGCGAAGAAGCCGCCCTGCGCGCAATCACCACCTTCTACTTCGAATACGACAGCTCGGACCTGAAGCCAGAAGCCATGCGCGCTCTGGACGTTCACGCCAAGGACCTGAAAGCCAACGGCAACCGCGTTGTCCTGGAAGGCAACACCGACGAGCGCGGCACCCGCGAGTACAACATGGCTCTGGGTGAGCGTCGTGCGAAAGCCGTTCAGCGCTACCTGGTTCTGCAGGGTGTTTCCCCTGCTCAGCTGGAACTGGTCTCCTACGGCGAAGAGCGTCCAGTTGCCACCGGCAACGACGAGCAGTCCTGGGCTCAGAACCGTCGCGTAGAACTGCGTAAGTAAGTTCTTATGCGTATGTGCCGTCGTGCTGTAACCGTCCTCGCACTCAGCCTGCCGCTTTCGGCGTGGGCTGCGGTTCCTGTAGTTGATGACAACGGGGGTGCTTACCCACCTTCCGGTTATGGCACGAGCGGCGCCTATGCCGGCGCAGGGGCTTCGACCCCTGCCTCGGCACAGGGCCAGCTGTTCATGCAGCTGCAACAGATGCAGGATCAACTTTCCCGCCAGCAAGGCATCATCGAAGAGCTGCAGAACGATGTGTCGCGCATGAAGCAGGAAAACCTGGAGCGTTACCAGGATCTTGATCGTCGCATCAACAGTGGTGGCGCGCCTGCCGCGACCCCCGACAATTCCTCCACCGGTGGTGCATCCAATGCCGCCGCCGGTGCAGCAGCAGGCGCCGCTGGTGCCGCTGCACAACAACCGGCCGCCAGCAGCGAGCCCGGTGATCCGGCGAAAGAAAAGCTCTACTACGACGCCGCTTTCGACCAGATCAAGCAGAAGGACTTCGACAAGGCCAGCCAGGCGTTCAACGCCTTCCTGCGCAAGTACCCGAACAGCCAGTACGCCGGCAACGCCCAGTACTGGCTGGGTGAGGTGAACCTGGCCAAGGGCGACCTGCCAGCGGCCAGCCAGGCCTTCGCTCAGGTCAGTCAGAAGTACCCCAAGCACAGCAAGGTGCCAGATTCGCTGTACAAGCTGGCTGACGTCGAGCGCCGCATGGGCCACACAGACAAGGTCAAGGGCATCCTGCAGCAGGTCATCACCCAGTACCCCGGCACTTCCGCCGCGCAGCTGGCGCAACGCGACCTGCAGAAGCTCTAAGTTGCACCTTTGCAAGAAACCCGCGCCTGCCGCGGGTTTTTTCGTTAGAATCACTGCCCTTTTTTTATAAACACGCTGTAGCGGATAACGCCATGTCGAGTCCGCGACAGTGCCTGACGGAGGCGGACAGCCTGTTTAGCTGTCACGCCCGTGGCGAGCATGCAAGACACATTACGCATCACCGAAGTCTTTTACTCTTTGCAGGGTGAAACACGAACGGCTGGGCTGCCCACGGTATTCGTGCGCCTGACCGGTTGCCCCCTGCGCTGCCAGTACTGCGACAGTGCCTACGCCTTCACCGGCGGTACCATTCGCACCCTCGATTCGATCCTTGAGCAGGTGGCCGGCTTCAAGCCGCGTTACGTCTGCGTCACCGGCGGCGAGCCATTGGCCCAGCCGAACGCCTTGCCACTGCTGCAGCGTCTGTGCGATGCCGGCTACGAGGTCTCGCTGGAAACCAGCGGCGCTCTCGATATCTCGGGCACCGATGTGCGCGTCAGCCGTGTGGTCGACCTCAAGACCCCAGGGTCCGAAGAGTCGCACCGCAACCGCTACGAGAACATCGAGCAGCTGACCCGCAACGATCAGGTCAAGTTCGTCATCTGTTCCCGCGAGGACTATGACTGGGCGGTGTCCAAGCTGATCCAGTACAACCTGGCTGAACGTGCGGGCGAAGTGCTGTTCTCGCCCAGCCACCACCAGGTGAGCGCTACTGACCTGGCCGACTGGATCGTCGCCGACAACCTGCCCGTACGCTTCCAGATGCAGCTGCACAAGCTGCTGTGGAACGACGAACCCGGACGTTGATTGAGGAGTGAAAGAGATGACTGAGAAACGCGCGGTAATCCTGCTGTCTGGCGGCCTCGATTCGGCCACGGTTGTGGCCATGGCCAAGGCCGAAGGTTACAGCTGCTACAGCATGAGCTTCGACTATGGCCAGCGCCATCGCGCCGAGCTGAATGCCGCTGCCCGCGTCGCCCGTGACCTGGGCGTGGTCGAGCACAAGGTCATTGGCCTCAACCTCGATGGTATTGGCGGCTCGGCCCTGACCGACAGCAGTATCGATGTGCCAGAGACCCCGGGCGAGGGCATTCCGGTGACTTACGTGCCGGCCCGCAACACCGTGTTCCTGTCGCTGGCCCTGGGTTGGGCGGAAGTGCTGGAAGCGCGTGATATCTTCATCGGTGTCAATGCGGTGGATTATTCCGGCTACCCGGATTGCCGTCCGGAGTTCGTCGAGGCGTTCGAGCGCATGGCCAACCTGGCCACCAAGGCGGGTGTCGAAGGGCAGGGCTTCCGCATCCAGGCGCCACTGCAGAACATGAGCAAGGCACAGATCGTGCAGGCAGGTATCGCCCGAGGCGTGGACTACAGCCTGACGGTTTCCTGCTACCAGGCCAATGATGAAGGCCAGGCCTGTGGCAAATGCGACAGCTGCCGCCTGCGTGCTGATGGTTTCAAGGCGGCGGGTGTCGCAGACCCGACGCGCTACTTCTGACAAAAGGTTGGCTCGAGTATTGATTTCCCGTTAAAAATCAGTATTATACGCGCCATCCAACGGGTCGTTAGCTCAGTTGGTAGAGCAGTTGGCTTTTAACCAATTGGTCGTAGGTTCGAATCCTACACGACCCACCATATGCAGTAAGACAAAGCCCGCAACCAGTCATGGTCGCGGGCTTTGTCGTTCATGGCTGGCCGTTGCCGGGGCGCAGGGCGCCCCTGCTGATTATTCAGCCCACTCTGGGTCACCGGTGAACACCACGGTAATCCAGCGATCCGGGCCTTCGCCGCCTACCGCATCGCCGATCTCATTACGCCATGCGTCCCATTCATCGATGGTTTTCGCCGCCATGGTCTTCGGCACGATGAAGTACAGTTCGATCTCCCGCGAGCGCCCGACCTTGGCCACATAGGCCCTGTACGACTGCAGGCCGTGCCGCGCCACGAACTCGCGCGCCACTTCGTCAACGTGCAATTTCAAGTCGCCTGGCGTCACCAGGAAGATCTCCGACAGCGCCTGGCGCACGACCGACAGCGGCAGCGGAATGATCACCAGGCACACCAATGCCAGTACCGCCGGGTCGATGTACGGCGATACCCACTCCCACTGTGTGCCCTGCACTGCGTAGCCGAAGCAGAACGCGATCAACAGGGCGGCGGTGATGCTGGCCGACATCACCCAGCCTTTGACGTCCATGCGCACGAAGTCCGACTTCAGCTTGCGGTTGGCACGGTCCTCGACCACGGCGATGGTCGCGCAGGCGATTACGGTCAGCAGCGCATAGACCATGGCGATGCCGAACTCCAGGTGGCGTCCGCCCTGCAGCAGGCTGCTGACAGCGTTGATCAGCGCGTAGATGGCGACGCCGCTGAGCAGGATGCCGTTGAGTGCCAGGACCATCGGCTCCAGGTGCCAGAAGCCCATGGTGAAGCGCTCGCGCAGCTTGCGCGAGAGTTGCAGGCTGGTGGCGTGCGAGGTGATCAGCTTGACCACCACCAGCGACAGGCCGCTCATGCTGGCGTCGACCAGCGAATAGACGCCGTCGAAGACGATCGAGAACGAGCCGGAGGCCAGGCCGAAGCCGATGCCAATGGTGGCGATGAACAGGGTGACGGCGATCGAGGTGCGTAACAGGCCCTGTTCGCTGGTGATGTCGAAGAAAGAAGAACGGGTTGCGGTTTGCATGTGTTTTGCTCGGTCAATAACGATGTTGCTGTGTTGGCTGTGCCGGCCTCTTCGCGGGTCAAGCCCGCTCCTACAGGTATCGATGTGCCCTGTGGGAGCGGGCTTGTCGAGGCGTCGAACCGCCGCGAAGAGGCCCTTGCAGGCTAGACGCGAAACTGCTCCATCAGCGCCTGTTGCTGGTTGGCCAGTCGATTGAGCGCCTGGCTGATGCGTGCCGATTCATCGGCCTGGCCCGACAGCGACTCGGTCACGTCGCGAATCCCGGCCACGTTGCGGTTCACTTCCTCGGCCACCGCACTCTGTTCCTCGGCTGCCGAAGCAATCTGCAGGTTCATGTCGCTGATTACCGCCACGGCCTCACCAATACGCTCCAGCGCCGGTAGCGCCTGCTCCATGCGCGTGGCGCTGGCCTGGGCCTGGCGCTGGCCTTCATGCATGGCGCCGACCACGTCCTGGGTGCCTTGCTGCAGCCCTTCGATCACCAGGCGAATCTCTTCCACCGATACCTGGGTGCGCTGGGCCAGGCTGCGCACCTCGTCGGCAACCACGGCAAAACCACGCCCGGCTTCGCCTGCGCGTGCGGCTTCGATGGCGGCGTTAAGGGCCAGCAGGTTGGTCTGCTCGGCAATCGCGCGGATCACCTCGAGCACCGAGCCGATCTGCTCGCTACGGTGCTCAAGTGCACGGGCCTCGTCCATGGCGGTGTCCATGCCGGTTGCCAGTTGGTCGATGGTCTGGCGGGTGCTGGCGATCAGCTGCAAGCCTTCACGGCTGGCCTGATCGGCACCGCGTGCAGCCTGGGCCGCCTGGGCGGCGTTGTGGGCGACATCCTGGGCGGTGGCACTCATTTCGTTGGCGGCGGTGGCGACCTGTTCGATTTCCCGTTGCTGCTGCTGCATGCCATTGCTGGTCTGGCTGGCGATGGCGGCAGACTGGTCGGCGGTGCCGCGGGCTTCGAGCAGCGAACCTTTGACTTGAGCGATCACTGGTTGCAGCTTGTCGAGGAAGCGGTTGAACCAGCCTGTCAGCTGGCCCAGTTCGTCCTGGCGGGCGTAGTCCAGGCGGCGGGTCAGGTCACCTTCGCCGCTGGCGATGTCTTCCAGGCGGGCGGCTACGGCGAGGATCGGCCGGGTCACGCCACGCGCAGTCAGCCAGACCAGCAGCAGGCCGATGATGGCGGCGCCCAGGCCGATCAGCAGGCTGGTCAGGTTGGCGCTCTGGTTGTGGCTGTCCAGGCGCTGGTTGAGGGCCAGGGCCGGCGCTTGCAACACTGCCTCAGGCAGTTCCAGTTGTACCTGCCAGGGGTTGGCATCAGGAATCGGCGCAAACGGCCGTGTCACGCGCAGCAGGCCCTGATCCACCTCCTTGTCCAGCGGCTGGCCCAGCTTGCTGGCGTCACGGCTATGCCCGGCGAGCAGGCCGGCAGCGCTGACGATGCTGACCTGGCCCTGGCCGTCGAACAGCTCCTGGCGGCCATCCAGGCTCAGTTGCTGGAGGTTGTCCAGGCCGATGTCCAGGCCGACCACGCCGACCACCTTGCCGTTTTCCAGCAGGGGCAGGGCGATGCTGGTCATCAGTACCTGATGGCCATTGACGTCGTCGAGGTAAGGCTCGAGCACGCAGGCCCTGGCGGTTTCCTGCGGGCAGGTCAGCCAGCGGTTCTTGGCCAGGCCATTGGTGCCAGGGCTGTTGTCGTTCAGCATCGATTCGGGCATCGCCTCAAGGTCCAGGGTGCCTGGGCGAGGTTGCGACCAATACAGCGAGAAGCGCCCGCTTTCGTTGCTGCCGCTGGCCTCCTGGCCGATGAACTGGTTATCCAGGTGGTCGAGCGCATTGGGCTGGAACACCAGGTACAGGCCGATCACGTCCGGGTTGCCGGCGAGGCTGGCGTGGGCCTGGCGGGTCAGCTCGGCGCGCAAGTCACTACCGCCCCTGGCCTTGAGCACCTGGACCAGGCGAGCGAAGCCGTTGCCGTACTGGTAGGCATCCATGAAGTAGCGCTGGATGCGCATCGCCTGGGTCTCGGCATGGGCCTGCAGGCGCAGGCGCGCACTGTGTTCGAGCATTTCCGTGCTGGCCTGGTTGACCAGCACCGCGCTACGCCGGGACTGGGTCAGTGAGCTGGCGACCAGCAAGGCGACGATGGCCAGCAGGCACAGGCCGGCGAGCAGGGTGATCTTCCACTGGATGGACAGGCGACGCAGCAGCATGAGGGCTTTCCTTATCGTTCAACAACAACGCCCGCGTTCAGGCGCGGGCGTTGTCGGTGGCTGGAGTCAATCAGCGACGAAGTTCGGTGGCGAAACCCGGAAGGCCTTGGTCAGCCAGGCCAGGTGCAGCAGCCCGGCCAGTGCCCAGAGGCCGCCGAAGATCAACGAATGCTCGTTGAGGTCAAGCCAGAGCTTGGCGATGATGCAGAAGCCGATGGTCGGCAGCACCAGGTACTTCATCTTGTTGGCCAGTCCCTGGCGATTGCCCTCGCGCAGGTAGCAGTGGCTGATCACCGACAGGTTGACGAAGCTGAAGGCTACCAGCGCGCCGAAGTTGATGATCGAGGTGGCGGTGACCAGGTCGAAGAAGATGGCCGAGAGGGCGATCACGCCGACCACGGCAATGTTCACGATCGGGGTCTTGTAGCGCGAGTGCAGGCGGGCGAACACGCTGCTCGGGATCACATTGTCGCGGCCCATCACGTACAGCAGGCGCGACACGCTGGTCTGCGAAGCCAGGCCCGAGGCGATGGTATTGATCACCGTGCAGGCGATGAAGATCGACTGGAACAGCTTGCCACCGACATACAGGGCGATTTCCGGCAATGCCGCTTCCGGGTCCTGGAAGCGTGCGTTGGTCGGGAAGTACGCCTGCATGAAATACGACACGGCGATGAACACCACGCCGCCGATCAGGGCGGTGAGGAAAATCGCCCGCGGGATGGTCTTGCCCGGGTCCTTGGTTTCTTCGGACAGGCAGGTGACGGCGTCGAAGCCCAGGAACGAGAAGCACAGGATGGTTGCGCCGGCAGCCAGGGCGCTGAGTTGCGTCTGCGAGTCGGCGAACGGCAGCAGGCTCCAGGTCGTTCCCAGCCCCTCGCCCTGATCCAGGCCGCGAACGCAGAGGTAGATGAACACCGACATGATCATCAGCTGCACGACCACGAACAGCAGGTTGAAATGCGCGACCAGGTTGATGCTGCGCATGTTGATCAGGCTGATCAGGGTGACGAAGCCGGCCACCCACATCCACGCCGGCACCTCGGGGAACATGGCCGAGAGGTAGAGCTTGGCCAGCAGCGCGTTGACCATGGGCAGCAACAGGTAGTCCAGCAGCGAAGACCAGCCGACCAGGAAGCCCACGTGCGGGTTGATGGCGCGTTGGGTGTAGGTGTAGGCGGAGCCGGACTGCGGGAAGCGGCGGACCAGTGTGCCGTAGCTCACTGCGGTGAACAGAACGCCGGCCAGGGCCAGCAGGTAGGCGCTGGGAACGTGGCCGTTGGTAACGCCGGACACGATGCCGAAAGTGTCGAACACGGTCATGGGCGTGAGATACGCCAGACCGATGATGACTACGTGCCAGAGGCTCAGGGATTTACGGAATTGGCCGTTGCCGGTGGCGTTGTGGTCATGCTGCATGCTGGTGTGGCTCCATGTTGTTCACCTTTTTGTTTGGAGCAGAGATAGGCGCGTGCTAGGCGCCGGCGTCAGGCTGGCAGTGCCTTGGCGAGGAGGTTGAAGCGTGCGGGCAGGGGCATCCGAGCATCATGACGGCGCGACTTTTTCTTCTTCGTGGATCGGGCGCTGGGCGAGGTGGTGAAAATAAAAAACGATTGGTAGGAAGGCGTCAAGTTAAACATGACAAGATGTTGCCGAATTGAAATATTTATCGGGTAAAAAGCCTAAATGTTCGCTTTTTGCGCGCTTTTTTGCGGTTTCGATCGACTTGAATGTTCGTAAAAATTAACGATTGTCGGACATTCTTCCAAATCCAGCCTTTCTGCCTTGGCGTGGGCACCACGCTGTCGCGGCGATGATATCCTTTTGCACCCCTTGCAGCCGTCTGGCTGCGAATCCGCCCATATGGACATCGATCGGTTCTATTCATGAAGAAATCAGTAGGCATCCTTTCCGGCCTGGCTATCGCCATCGCCGTCGTGACCACCGCTGGCGCCTGGTACACCGGCAAGCAACTGCCTGGGGAGCTGGAAAATGCTGTCAGTCGCAGTAACGAGCAGCTCAAGAAGGCGTTGGTCAACTATGGCGGCAGCATGACTGTCGAGCTGGTGTCCCTCGATCAGCACTTCTTCAGCAGCACTGCGCAGTATCGGCTCAAGGCCAAGGACATCAACCTCGGCCATGGCGAAGTGCTCAGCTTCGACCTCGGCATGACCGACCAGATCGAGCATGGCCCGTTCCCGTGGTCGCGGGTCAAGGCGCTGAAGCTGGTGCCGGTGCTGGCCGCGAGCAGCAGCAGCCTGCAGAAGGATGACCTGACAGCGCCGTGGTTCGCTGCGGCAGGTGAGCAGTCGCCGATCAGTGCGCATACCAGCCTGGGCTTCTCCGGCAATGTCGACAGCAACATCACCGTGGCACCGCTCAAGCACACCGAGGCCAATGGCAGCAGCCTGGACTTCTCGGGCATGTCGCTGGAGGTCAGCGGTGATCAGGAAGGCAAGGCGTCGAAGTTCCATGGCAGCGCGGATCGCTTCGTGATGAAGCTGGTCGGCGAGGACCATCCGCCCGCCACGCTCGAACTCTCGGGCTTGAAGGTTGGTGGCAACCTGGCTGCCAGCAAGTATGACGCCGTGTACGTCGGCAACGTCGACCTGCTGCTGGCCGAGGCCAAGGCGACCTTGGGTGACAAGCAGCAGGTGCTGGTGCTCAAGGGTCTTGAGCAGAACCTCCTGCAGACCCTGGACGGCCCGGACACCGTGGGTGGCCGCGTGGACTACCGGGTTGCGGACATCACTTGGGATGGCCGCGCAGTCGGTAACGCGCAGATGGGTGTGACCGTCAAGTCGCTCAATGCACCGGCCTTGCAGTCGCTGTCGAAGTGGTACCAGGCCCACCTGCCGGAGTTCGAAGCGGCTCAGGCTGCCGGGCAGCCGGTGCCGGAAATCCAGATGGATGAGGCGGAAAAGGCCCGCTTCCACGGCGACCTGCAACAGTTGCTGGCCTCCAAGCCCAAGCTGGCCATCGAGAACCTGGCGTTCCGTACCGCCAATGGCGAGAGCCGTTTCGACCTGTCGATGGACTTCGCCAGCCCGGCCTCGTTCGACCTGCCGCCTGACCAGTTGAGCAAGCAACTGATCACCGAGGTGAAGAGCAAGCTGTCGTTGTCCAAGCCGATGATCGGCGACCTGGCGACCTTGCAGGCGCTGCTGGAAGGGCAGACCGATGCCCAGGCCATTGCTTCGCAATCGAGCCAGACTGGGGAGATGGTCGGCATGATGGCGGTGCAGAGCGGCATGGCCACCGTGCAGGGCAACGATGTGGTGTCGAGCCTGCACTATGCCGATGGCATGGTCGACTTCAACGGCAAGAAGATGACCGTCGAAGAGTTCGCCATGCTGCTGGCGGCACATTTTGCCGCCATGCAGCCACAGGGCTGATGTGATGCCCGTGCTGGCCTCTTCGCGGCCAGCACGGGCATCACAAAAACCGCTTTTGAATTCCCCAGATTGTCTGTAGCCTTCGGCGTCCGATAATAATCCGCGCCCGCAGAGGGCCGTGGCGGCACGCCTGCCGTCCGGCACCCCTAGCCGATCTGCCAGGGCCGGGTGATACACTCGATTTGACGCGCACGCGCGCCTGCAGGTCCAGCGATCATGACCCAGATTTCCGAACGCCTGTTGGTTCAGGCCCACCTTGACGCCAAGCAGCCCAACCCGCTGACCGCCGAGCAGGAGGCCGAATACCGTGCGGCCATCGCTGCCGAGCTGAAAGCGCAGAATGCCGTGCTGGTAGCCCACTATTACTGCGACCCGGTCATCCAGGCGCTGGCTGAAGAGACCGGCGGCTGTGTGTCTGACTCGCTGGAAATGGCCCGTTTCGGCAAGAACCACCCGGCCGAGACGGTGATCGTCGCCGGTGTGCGCTTCATGGGTGAAACCGCCAAGATCCTCACCCCGGAAAAGCGCGTGCTGATGCCGACCCTGGAGGCCACCTGCTCGCTCGACCTGGGCTGCCCGGTCGAAGAGTTCTCGGCCTTCTGCGACCAGCACCCTGAGCGTACCGTGGTGGTTTATGCCAACACCTCCGCTGCGGTGAAGGCGCGGGCCGACTGGGTGGTGACCTCGAGCTGCGCGCTGGAGATCGTCGAAAGCCTGATGGACAACGGCGAGACCATCATCTGGGGCCCGGACCAGCACCTGGGTCGCTATATCCAGAAGCAGACCGGTGCCGACATGCTGCTGTGGGACGGTGCCTGCATCGTTCACGAAGAATTCAAGTCGCGCCAGTTGGCCGACATGAAGGCGCTGTATCCGGATGCCGCTATCCTGGTGCACCCCGAGTCGCCGGAAGCGGTGATCGAACTGGCCGACGCGGTGGGCTCCACCAGTCAGCTGATCAAGGCGGCGCAGACCCTGCCGAACAAGACCTTCATCGTCGCCACCGACCGCGGCATCTTCTACAAGATGCAGCAGCTGTGCCCGGACAAGGAGTTCGTCGAAGCGCCGACAGCCGGTAACGGCGCGGCGTGCCGTAGCTGCGCGCACTGCCCGTGGATGGCGATGAATACCCTGGAGCGGGTGCTGCATTGCTTGCGTAACGGTGGGGACGAGATTTTTGTTGATCCGGCGCTGGTGCCGAAGGCGATCAAGCCGCTGAACCGCATGCTGGACTTTACCCAGGCGGCTCGACTGAAGCTCTCCGGTAACGCCTGACGCAGCTGGGGCCGCTTTGCGGCCCTTTCGCGACACAAGGCCGCTCCCACATGTTCGGCGTGCGCTGGACCTTGTGGGAGCGGCCTTGTGTCGCGAAAGGGGCGCAAAGCGCCCCCCAAATTATCAGCGGCCCATCATTTCCTGAACCATGCGCTTCTGCTCCATGATCTCGCGCTGGCGCTGGTCGATCTGCGATGCCAGCGGGAAGTTGCTGCCCGCACGACGCTTGGCGTAGTCCAGTTGCTGTACCGCCTGGTCGAAATCCCCCACCAGGGTGAAATACTCCGCGCGCGCCCGGTGCAGGCCGATGGTGTTGCCCGACAACCCGCGCACTTCCGCCATGTCGTACCAGACGTCCGGGTCATCCGGCCGGCTCTTGAGCAGGTCGTCCAGCACCTTCTCCGCCTCGGCCGGCTTGTTCTGCTTGACCAGCAGGTCGGCACGCACCTGTTTCAGCGGGTAGTTGCCCGGGTACAGCCCCTGCATGCGCTCGGCGCGCTGCTGGGCGTCGGCGAGGCGGTTGTTGGTGATGTCCAGGTCAATCTGCGCCAGGTTGTAGGTGATGTCGTTAGGCGCCTTGGCCAGCAGCGGCTTGAGGTTTTCCCGCGCTTCGTTGAGTTGGCCACCCTTGATCTGCGCCAGGGCCAGGCCATAGCGCGCAGCGTCCAGTTTCGGGTCTTCGTCGAGCTGGGCGCGGAAACGCTTGGCTGCCAGGCCTGGGGTGCCCTCGTAGGTGAGTGCCACGCGGGCGCGGATCAGCTGGTAGCGCTGGCTGTCCTCGACGCCACCCTTGGGTGCCTGTTCGGCACGGTTGCGGGTGTCGGCGATACGCGACTCGGTCACCGGGTGAGTCAGCAGGAATTCTGGCGGCTTGGCATCGAAGCGGTACTGGCGCGCCAGGCGCTCGAACATGGTCGGCATGTTGCGGGGGTCGTAGCCGGCCCGTTCCAGGTTCTGGATGCCGACGCGGTCGGCTTCCTGCTCGTTCTGCCGCGAGAAGCGCCGTTGCTCCTGGATCGCTGCCGCCTGGGTGCCGGCGATCATGCCGATGCCGGCATCGCCAGCGCCGCCTGCCGCCAGCACGATGCCGGCCAGCAGCGCGGCCATCATCGGCAGCTGCATGCGCTGCTGGGCCTCGACGCCGCGGGCGAAGTGGCGTTGCGACAAGTGTGCGAGTTCGTGCGCCAGCACCGAGGCGTATTCGCCTTCGGTCTGGGCATTGAGGAACAGGCCGCCGTTGACGCCGACAATGCCGCCAGGCGCTGCAAAGGCGTTGAGCTCGCGGCTGTCGATGAGGATGAATTCCAGGCGCCGGTCCTGCAGCTGGCTGGTTTCGGCCAGCCGGTACACGGTGGTTTCGACGTAGTCCTTCAACTGCGGGTCATTGAGCTGGTTGACCTGGCCACGCAGCAGGCTCAGCCAGGCGCGGCCGAGGTCATGCTCCTGCTTGGGTGAAACGATCGCGGAACTGGCGTCGCCCAGTGACGGCAGGTCGTCGGCGTGGCCGGGAAGGGCCATCAGGCAGGCCAGCGCCAGCAGGGTGGGGCGCAGTAGATTCATGCAGAAGCTCGCGTCGATGAAAAAGCCTTACTGTAGCCGGGTCGCGCGGAGCCGACCAGTGGCGGTATGCTACCGAGCTTTTCCCAAGACTATCTGCCCGGCTCTGGAGACGCGCCCGATGAGTGACACCCTGACCTGCGACGCCGAACTCGACGCCAGCGGGCTGAACTGCCCGCTGCCGCTGCTCAAGGCGAAGATGGAACTCAACCGCCTGGCCAGCGGGGCGATCCTGAAAGTCATTGCCACCGATGCCGGTTCCCAGCGCGACTTCCGCACTTTCGCCCAGCTTTCCGGTCATACCCTGCTGCAAGAAACGGCCGAGGCCGGTACCTACACCTACTGGCTCCGCAAGGCCTGAGCCAACCCAAGGATCGTCAATGTTCAAAGTGCTTCGCGACTGGATAGAGCGCTACTTCTCCGATGAGGAAGCAGTGGTGCTGGCGGTCTTGCTGTTTCTCGCGTTTACCGCAGTGCTCACCCTCGGCGGCATGCTCGCACCCGTGCTGGCGGGCATGGTCCTGGCGTTCCTGATGCAGGGCCTGGTCAACGCCCTGGAGCGCGTGCGCGTGCCGACCCGGCTGGCGGTGATGTTGGTGTTCGCGCTGTTCATGGGCGCACTGGCGGTGTTCATGCTGGTGCTGGTGCCGCTGCTCTGGCACCAGCTGATCACGCTGTTCAACGAACTGCCGGGAATGCTTGGCAAATGGCAGTCACTGTTGCTGCTGCTGCCGGAGCGTTATCCGCATCTGGTGTCGGATGAGCAGGTGTTGCATGCGATCGAGTCGGTGCGCGGCGAAATCGGCAAGTTCGGCCAATGGGCGCTGACCTTCTCGCTGTCGAGCCTGCCACTGCTGGTCAACGCGATGATCTACCTGGTGCTGGTGCCGATCCTGGTGTTCTTCTTCCTCAAGGACCGCGTGCTGATCGGGCGCTGGGTCAGCAGTTACCTGCCGCGTCAGCGGACCTTGCTGAACCGCGTGGGTAGCGAGATGAACCGGCAGATCGCCAATTACATTCGCGGCAAGGGCATCGAGATCCTGATCTGCGGGATTGCCACCTATATCGCATTCATCAGCCTGGGTCTCAATTACGCCGCGTTGCTGGCGCTGCTGGTGGGGTTGTCGGTGGTGGTGCCTTATGTTGGCGCGGTGGTGGTGACCGTGCCGGTAACGCTGATCGCGCTGTTCCAGTGGGGCTGGGGCGACCAGTTCATCTACCTGATGACGGTATACGCGATCATCCAGGGGCTGGATGGCAACGTGCTGGTGCCGCTGCTGTTCTCCGAGGCGGTGAGCCTGCACCCGGTGGCGATCATCTGCGCAGTGTTGCTGTTTGGCGGGCTTTGGGGGTTCTGGGGAATCTTCTTTGCGATCCCGCTGGCGACCTTGATCAAGGCCGTGCTGGATGCCTGGCCCAGGCAGGAAGCCAGCGTCTCACCGATGCTCTGATGCAGCTGGGGCCGCTTTGCGGCCCTTTCGCGACACAAGGCCGCTCCTACAGAGGAACGTGATCTCCTGTAGGAGCGGCCTTGTGTCGCGAAAGGGCTGCAAAGCAGCCCCTATCAATCTCAGCCTTTATTCAAGGCCTGCGCAGCCGCCAACACGGCATCCACATGCCCGGGCACCTTCACCCCACGCCATTCCTGGCGCAGCACACCGTCCTTGTCGATCAGGAAGGTGCTGCGGTCGACGCCCATGTATTCCTTGCCATACAGCTTCTTCAGCTTGATCACATCGAACAGCTGGCACAGGGCCTCGTCCTTGTCGCTGATCAGCTCGAACGGGAAGCCTTGCTTGGCCTTGAAATTCTCGTGCGACTTGATGCCGTCGCGCGACACGCCGAACACCACGGTGTTGGCGGCGGCAAAGGCGTCATGCTGGTCGCGGAAACCCTGGCCTTCGGTGGTGCAGCCCGGGGTGCTGTCCTTCGGGTAGAAGTACACCACCACCTGCTGGCCCTTGAGTTCGGCCAGGCTGACGGTCTGGCCGCTGGTGGCCTGGGCCTGGAAGTCGGCGACGGGTTGGTCGAGTGCTACTGCCATGGTCGATTTCCTTACATGGGGTTCTGTGGACGCCACGGCTCGATCAGCGCATCGAGGTTCAGGGCATCGGCGAAGTCCAGGAACTGGTCGCGCAGCCAGCTGATCTGCGTGCCGGCCGGCAGGATCACGGTGAACTGGGCGTTGAGCATGCTGCTGCCGGTCTGCGGCGCCAGGTAGGTGTCGCAGGTCATGGCTTCGAGCTCGACGCGGTGGTCGAGGAAGAATTGGCACAGTTCGTTGATGATGTCCGGACGATAGGCGGCGCTGACGTAGGCCACGTAGGGCAGGGCCTGCGGGCGCACTTCCTGGTCGGCGCTGCGCACCACGTCGAGGGTCAGGCCGTGTTTTTTGCCCAGGCCCGGCAGCATGGCTTCGAGGCGCGCCAGGGCGTCCCAGCTGCCGCCTACCTGCAGCACCAGGGCGCTGGTCTCGCCGTGGCGGCTCAGGCGCGAGGTGACCACCGCGCAGCGGTTTTCGAATGCGGCGCGGCTGAGGACGTTGGCCAGCTCCATGGGGTTTGGGCCCAGGGCGCTGATGACAAGGAATTGTTCGCGGACGGTGGGGGTGGACATGCAGCATTCCTAAAGCGATGAGCGGTCGGTGCAGGACGGGCGAAAGCCTCCTGTCGGCAGGGCCCGGGGCTCGCATGCGAGGACGTGGACGCTGGCCGGGGAGCAGGGTCGACGGCCCGGCGGGCCGCGCTGCACCGATCAAAGGATCAAGGGTAGCGAAATAAGGCGCCGAGGGGAATGCTCCGCCCGCCTGCTTCGCTTGTGCAAGGCCGATGCCCCCAGTACCATTACCGCTCTCTTTTTCCGGCAGGAGCAGTTACATGATTGCGGGCAGTATGGTGGCGTTGGTCACACCCATGGATGCACAAGGGCGTCTGGACTGGGTCAGCCTCGACAAACTTGTAGACTTCCACCTGGAAAACGGCACCCACGCGATCGTCGCTGTCGGCACCACCGGTGAGTCGGCCACGCTGGATGTCGAAGAACACATCCTGGTCATCAAGCACGTGGTCGAGCGCGTCAAGCGCAGCAACAAGCCGATCCCGGTGATCGCCGGCACCGGTGCGAACTCCACCACCGAAGCCGTGCACCTGACCCAGAACGCCAAGAATGCTGGCGCCGACGCCTGCCTGCTGGTCGTGCCGTACTACAACAAGCCGACCCAGGAAGGCCTGTACCAGCACTTCAAGCATATTGCCGAAGCCGTCGACATTCCGCAGATCCTCTACAACGTGCCTGGCCGTACCTCCTGCGACATGCAGGCCGACACCGTGATCCGCCTGTCGAAGGTCAAGAACATCATCGGAATCAAGGAAGCCACCGGCGACCTGGCTCGCGCCAAGGCCATCCTCGATGGCGTCGACAAGGACTTCATCGTCATGTCCGGTGATGACCCGACTGCAGTCGAGCTGATCCTGATGGGCGGCAAGGGCAACATCTCCGTCACCGCCAACGTCGCCCCGCGCGAAATGGCCGACCTGTGCGAGGCCGCCCTTGAGGGCAATGCCGAGAAGGCCCGCGCAATCAACGAAAAACTGATGCCGCTGCACAAAGACCTGTTCTGCGAAGCCAACCCGATCCCTGTGAAGTGGGCGCTGGTGGAAATGGGCCTGATGCACAAAGGCATTCGCCTGCCACTGACCTGGCTGAGCGAAGGTTGCCACGAAAAAGTCCGTACTGCCTTGCGCCAGTCCGGCGTACTGGTTTAAGAGGAAGTACACCGCATGAAGCGACTGGCTGGTCTTTCCGCGCTCGCCCTGATTATTTCCAGCACCAGTGGGTGTGGCTGGCTGTGGGGCGAGGATGGCTATTTCCGCGACCGCGGCAGCGATTACCTGCAGGCGCACCCGACTGCGCCGATGCAACTGCCGCCGGACGCCGGCAACGTCAAGCGCCTTGACCCGTTGCTGCCGATCCCGCGCAACGTTGCCGACGATCGCGCCACTGGCGAGTTCGAAGTGCCGCGTCCGCAACCGCTGACCGCTGGCGCCGAAGCCAGCGACTACACCCTGCAGCGCAGCGGCAGCAGCCGCTGGGTCCTGGCCCAGCACTCGCCGGCCGAAGTGTGGCCGGTGGCGCACCAGTTCTTCGAGGACAATGGCTTCCGCATCGCTGAAGAACGCCCGCAGACCGGTGAATTCAACACCACCTGGCAGCGCTTCGACGAACTGTCGGCATCGCTCGGCCAGCGTCTGTCGAGCACCGCCAGCAGTGGCGACAGCGAAGTGCGTGTCCGTGTGCGCATCGAGCCTGGCGTGCAGCGCAACACCTCCGAGGTGTACATCGTCAGCGTCGAACGCCCGGCCGGCAGCACCGCCGACACCGCGTTCCCGTCCACTTCGGCCAACACCGGCGCCGACGCGCTGCTGGTCGACGAAATGCTGGCCAGCATGAGCCGCAGCGCCGAGAAGGGCGGTTCGGTATCGCTGTTGGCTGCGCGCGACTTCGATGCCCCGAGCCGTGTCAGCCTGAGCGAAGACGGCAGTGGCAACCCGGTGCTGTTCCTCGGTTCGGACCTGGACCGTGCCTGGTCCGGCGTGGGCCGTGCGCTGGAGCAGAGCGGCCAGTGGCGTGTCGAGGACATCAACCGCAGCCTGGGCCTGTACTACATCAACCTGTCGGAAAAGCCTGAAGACAAGCAGAACGAGCCTGGCTTCTTCAGCCGCATGTTCGGCAGCGCACCGACCAAGGAAGAGCGTGAGGCCCGCGCCGAGCGTTATCAGGTGCGCCTGAGCAAGGTCGGTGAGAGCGTGCAGGTTACCGTCGAGAAGAACATCAACACCGTGGCCCCGGCCGATGTCGCCCGCCGCGTGCTGAGCGCCATTCAGGACCACCTGGGCTAAGTGCGCTTCGCGGTACTCGGAAGCGGCAGCCAGGGAAATGGCACGCTGATCGCCAGTGGTGACACGTTCATCCTGGTCGATTGCGGTTTTTCCCTGCGTGAGACCGAGCGGCGCCTGGCGCTGCTCGGGGTGTCGGCGGCACAACTGAGCGCCGTGCTGGTCACCCACGAACATGCCGACCACGTGCATGGGGTGGGGTTGCTGTCACGGCGCTACAATGTACCGGTCTACCTCAGCCAAGGCACATTGCGCGGCATGCGCAAGCCGGTGGAGGTGGCCGGTTTTCTCGCTTGTGGCGAGCGGCTGCAGATCGGTGGCCTGGAAGTGAGCGCGGCGCGGGTCGAACACGACGCCTACGAGCCGCTGCAGTACGTGTTCAGCGACGGCAAGCGGCGTTTCGGCATGCTCACCGACCTGGGTTCGTACGATGCGCTGCTGCTCGAGCGCTACCAGGGCCTGGATGCACTGCTGATCGAAGCCAACCACTGCCGCGACTTGCTCGCACGCGGCCACTACCCGGCTTTCCTCAAGCAGCGGGTGGGTGGCATGCAAGGACATTTGAACAACCACCAGGCCGCGCGCCTGGTGCAAGAGTTGGGCTGGAACAACCTGCAGCACCTGGTGCTGGCCCACCTCAGTAGCAAGAACAACCTGCCACACTTGGCCCGCCAGTGCTTCGTCGACACCCTTGGGTGCGACCCGGACTGGCTCCAGGTGGCGAATCAGGAACACGGGCTCGACTGGCGCGAAATCGCCTAGCCCAACACCTCAGCAAGCGGAGCCCAATCATGGAAAAACGCGACGAACTCTACCGCGGCAAGGCCAAATCGGTTTACAAGACCGACGACGCCGACCGCTTGATCCTGCTGTTCCGTAACGACACTTCGGCGTTCGACGGCAAGCGCATCGAACAGCTCGACCGCAAAGGCATGGTGAACAACAAGTTCAACGCCTTCATCATGCAGAAGCTCGAAGAAGCCGGCGTGCCGACCCAGTTCGACAAGCTGCTGGGCGACAACGAGTGCCTGGTGAAGAAGCTGGACATGATTCCGGTCGAGTGCGTGGTGCGCAACTACGCCGCCGGCAGCCTGGTCAAGCGCCTGGGCGTGGAGGAGGGCATCAAGCTGGAGCCGTCCACCTTCGAGCTGTTCCTGAAGAACGACGAGAAGGGTGACCCGTTCATCAACGAATCCCACGTTGTCGCGTTCGGCTGGGGCACCGCCGAGCAGCTGGTCGAGATGAAGAAGCTGTCGCTGAAGGTCAACGAAGTGCTGAGCAAGCTGTTCGATGACGCCGGCCTGCTGCTGGTCGACTTCAAGCTGGAGTTCGGTGTGTTCCACGGCCAGATCGTCCTGGGTGACGAGTTCAGCCCGGATGGCTGCCGCCTGTGGGACAAAGAAACCCGCAAGAAGATGGACAAGGACCGCTTCCGCCAGGGTCTGGGCGACGTGATCGAAGCCTACGAAGAAGTTGCCAAGCGCCTGGGCGTGCCGCTGTAAGCCGCACGTTCACGCAAGCGTCTGATACCACGCGATTTTTTTTGAAAAAAGATTTGCGTTTCAAGAAAACGCTGGTATGATGCGCGGCATTGGAGAGATGCCGGAGTGGTCGAACGGGACGGATTCGAAATCCGTTGTACTGGCAACAGTACCTAGGGTTCAAATCCCTATCTCTCCGCCATACAAGATGAAGCCCCGCAGATTAACGTCTGCGGGGCTTTTTCGTTTTCAGCGTTTTATTTTCGCTTCAACTCACCAAGGCGTTGGTTCCAGCGCGCCAACCCCGGTTGGGGTAGTGCTGCCTTCGCCATTGCGCAGGAACGGCAGGTGCCAGAAGTCATTGGGCACAATCTCGTCCCCTGGCTTGACGTTTTCCGGGAAGATGAACTCGAACACCGGTGCCACGTACTGGCCGGCGGTCAGCCCGTTGGCCACGGTCAGGCGGCTGGCGTTCTGCAGGCAGCTATCGACCCCAGGTTGCGGGAGGGTGTTGGTGGGTACGCACAGTGAGCGAGCGACCACCCGCAAGGTACGGCTTGGCTGGCTGAGCAGGCCGGTCGGTGCCTTGGACGCACGCAACCGTGCGCGCTGTGGTTGGGCGCCAACATTTTGCGTGGTGATCCCGCCGGAAGCACCGGCGCAGGTAGCCGCCAGCACAGTGGCCGGGTCACATTCGCCAGTCATTTCAAACGGCGTGATCCAGCGGTTGCGTTGCACGCCGGTGGCAGGGTCGACATCGATCAGGTAGATGTCCACCGGGGTCTTGACGTCGGTGGTCTCGGCCTCAAGGAAGATGCGGTCCTGGGTTTCCTGAGCCGCGCCGTTTACTGCGACCAGGGCCGGGTCAGCAGTGCCGACGCCGAATTCGCCAATGGCCAGGTAGCTGGGCTGGGAACCCGGCTGGGTGTAGATGCCGAGGTTTGCCTCGATGGTGTGGGCAGAAATGAAGTCCGGCACACCGGCCGTGGTCGATTTGAACAGCGTGCCGGAATAAGTGATGAAGTCGCCGACTTCGAACGGTACTTGTTGCGTCGGGTCCGGATCGGTTGCGGTCCGGGTCGGGTCGCTGAAGCGCTTCATGACGAACTGGCTGCAATACAATTGGCCTGCCTTCGGTGGTGTCAACTCACCTGAGGCTGGCAGCGCCACTCCGGCCTGGGCAAAGTTGCGGCAGTTGTTGGTGGTGGTCGGCGTCACCACTTTCGGCCGGTTTTTCTGTGGGCAGAGCGGGTCGTCACCAGTACGCGGGACGCACATCGGGTAACCCGTGGCCGCGTGAATGGTCGGGTTGGCGTCATCCACCGAGAAGCGCGCATCGGGGCTCTGGGCCCGGCCGAAACGCCCGTTGGGGTCGTTGATCTGCAAGACAGTCGGTTGCGGCGAGTTGGTACTTGTTACTTCAATGTTGCCGGTGGTCTGGTCAATCCTGCTGATATAGCCACTGCCGACCTGGGCCGATTGCTGGGAGACAAAGATCAGCCCGGCAATTTGTTTGCCGGCCACGGTGTTGCCGACAACATGTATTTCAAATGATGGGTAAGTGGCCGGCAGTTGTTTAAGGCCCAGCGGGCCACCGTGTACGAAGTCCGCCCAGTTGAGTGTGTTGGCGGGCATCTGGATGACCGAATTGCAGGGGACAATAATAGTTGTGCCGTTGACGACGACCGTACCGCCTAAACGGTCCGGGCTACTGGTATTCGGGCAGTTGCTGTTGCTGCTGTCGACCGTCATGTCCTGAATGAAACCGGTGATGTCGAAGCCGTGAATGGCCAAGGGGTCGACAAAGATCGGGTCAGGTAACGTGGGCGTAGTGAAGGGTGATGGAGTGCCCTTCACCGGCTTGTCGGTACCGCCCTTGGCCCAGGCATCGCCAGGCCCGGCAATACTTAATGCCATAGCAGCGACTACAGCTCCGGCAAGCAGTGCCGGGCGAGCGAAGAGCGTGCTGAGCCGCGTTTGGGTGGGCGCTACGGCTGAAGTTCTGACTCCTGCAGATGTGCTCATAATGGTCTCCGAAATGCTGCCAGCCTCTTTGCACGCATTCGACCTACCGAGGTTAGGGCTCGTGTTGCACGGCTTGTGCAACAACTACGGAGCGACACGGATATCGAATAAACAGCTCGACCTGAAATACCGGGTTACCGGACTTCCGACGATCTCGAGCGGCGATGTTCTGGCCGGTTCCGGACATGCATGCAAGAGGTCGTTCCTTGAGCCGTAATCGTCAAAGCACGGGTTGTGCCATAGCTGAACTGGCGTAGAGAGCCCCGAAAAACTGTTTCTAATTGTAAAAACGTTATTTGGATCTGAATTATTTGTGAAATGGTCAACCCACGTTTGGGTAAGCATTGCCAGATGTGGGTATTGGGCCCTGATCAGCAATACGGTTGACGGACGACTCAGCTTTGATCGAGATTGCCGGCGAGGGCTCAATAAGAGCAGGACTGATCTGGACCATGGCGCAATCGGCAGATCAGTGTGGATTATGCGAGTCGCCACTCGTACGGTAGCGGTAACCGGCAACAATGGTTAGCTTCCGACCCCTTTCAGGGTTTTTCCTGGACGTGCTAAGCAAGCGCTGCGACTACCAGCACTCATGACTTCCTGAAAAGGCACCTATGGTGCCTTTTTTGCTTTCAGCGTACCGATTCGGGTGGCATTGCGGCGAAAGCACTGCACATCCCCTCGCGCCGCGCACAATAGCCAAGCGATAGCCGTCGCGAGTCTGATGAAACTCGCACAGGACCTGGGCACCTGGGCTGATGATAGTGGCCACGAATGCTGGTACATCCTCAATGCAAGAGCAGCCCCATTTCGGCAGCTCATGGGCATGCCCGGCCCAAATGTGGTTTACGCCAAAGCCGCTGTTGCTTTGTGACCCCCGGCGATTGAGCGTTTTTTGCCAAGCTTCAGCGCATCGCCGCCAGCTTGATGCCGAACCCGACCAGGCAAGCCCCGGCCACCCGCTCGAACATATTGGCAATCCGTGGATTGGCGCGCATGCGCTCCGCCAGCAAGTGCGTCAGCACCACGGCAATCAACCCATAGAGGAAGGTCACCACCGCCACGGTGGCAGCGAGGAAACCGAAGGTCACCAGCCCCTGGTGCTTCACCGGGTCGACGAACAGCGGGAAGAAAGCCATGTAGAACATGATCGCCTTGGGGTTGAGCAAGGTGATCATCATGGTCTGGCGCAGGTAGTGGCCGCTGTCCATGCGGCTGGCGCGGGGAGCGCCGCCGGGTTTGCTCAGCAGCATGCGCAGGCCCAGGTAGGCCAGGTAGGCGGCACCGGCCCACTGCACCACGTGGAAGGCGGCGGGGTAGGCGGCCAGCAGGGTGGCGACGCCGGCCACGGCCAGCCACAACAGCACCTGGTCACCGAGGATCACCCCGCAGGTCGCTGCCATGCCGGCCTTGATACCGCCCTTGCCGGTGGCGGTGATCAGGGCGAAGTTGCCTGGGCCGGGGATGGCCAGGACGATGATGAAGGCGATGACGAACGCGCCGTAGTCGGTGACACCGAGCATGGGGAACTCCTGTTGGGCAGTGCGAAGGCAGGCACGTAGCCTATCGCGCTTTGCATGGCTCGTAAAAACATAGGGGCCGCATGGCGGCCCCAATCACAGGTTATTCCTTGATCTCGCGATCAAGGCGCAAAGACCAACCCCACCGTGCTGTGGAGTTCACGTTTTCAGCACGTGGGTGGCCCGTCGATGTGAGGCACTTCACGGGCACGGCGCATTGGGTCGATGGCTTATTGCGACTTGGATCCAATGCCTGGGTTCTGTATCATCCCGCCGCCATCAGAAAGATGGCCGAAGATGAAGCATTTAAAGGACTTAGTATGAAAAAGCTGTTCAAGGCCACTGTCGCCGTTGCTGTAGTTTCCGGCGTTGCCCTGCTGTCGGGTTGCACTGGCCAAGTCTATAACGCGCAGAAAAACTGCTCGTACGACTACCTGTTCCACCCTTCGGTTTCCATCTCCAAGGTCATCGGTGGCTGCGGCCCGATCGACAAGCTGCCTCAGCAGCAGTAAGCCTGGTGATCCCCAGATCTCGCCGCTAGCGGCCTGATCCGAAGCCCCCGGTCATGCAAATGGCCGGGGGTTTTTGTTAGCTGAAATGTTTGCCCTGGGTGTAGAAGGGGATCGATTGCAGCCCCTCGACCGCTTTCAGCGTTTCCGGCGAACGCTCACGCAAGGTGGAGAACGCCAGGTAAGTACGCACACTGAGCGCCGGCGCAGCGGCCACCACATGCAGGCGCCCCTCGGCGAGCAGGTCCTTGACCATGAACTGCGAGAAATACGCCGAGCCGCCGTGCCTGAGGATGTAGTCGAGGGCGATGGTTTCCTGGGTAATCGACAGGCGATGACGCCGGGCTCCAGGGAAGGCCGCATTGTGCTGGTCGGTGAACGAGCGGCCCCAGCTGATATACACGTACCCCTCGCCATGGCCCTCGAACACGGTGTCGGCCTGGGTTGACACCAGCTGCAGCGGTTCTTCGAGGAAGGGTTCGAGGACCACGTCTGGCCAGTGGTGCGGTTCGTAAAGGATCGCCAGGTCCAGCAAACCCTGGCGCAGCTCGTTCATCAGCAGGAGCGAGTAGTCCGAATGCACTTGGGTGGCCACCCGTGGCTGGTGACGCTCCATCCACGCCACCCAGTCGGCAGTGATGTTACCCCAGTGGTTCATCGGCAACCCCAGGCTGACCGTGCTGCGCATGTCGGTGGGCAACGCCACGTCTTGCTGGGCGCGCTCCCAGGCACTGATCACCGACACGGCGTGGCGGTAGAACAGATTGCCGCCGGAGGTCAACGTCACGCCATGCCGGCTGCGGCTGAACAGCGGGCGATTGAGGCGGTCTTCGAGGGCCTTGATCCGGGCGCTGACCGAAGACTGGGTGATGTGCAGGCGTTCGGCAGCCTTGTGGAAGCTGCCGCTGGCGGCCACTTCGATGAAGGCCCGCAGGTGCTCGATGTTCATGAGAGGCGACCGTCGTCAAAAGGCGAGCCGGCTGGCCCGACTCGCCGATAGTAGCGGCACTCAGGCCCAGATGTCGCCGATGGTAAAACCTTCCGGGAACGGGTCGTCGTGGTCGAGGACGAAGGTGTTCAGGCCGTAGATCCAGCTCTTGCCAGTGATGGTCGGCACCACGGCTGGCTTGTCGCCAATGCGGGTTTCGTCGATCAGGCGGCCGGTGTAGACATTGCCCAGCAGCCCTTGGTGGCGGAAATCGCGGTGCAACGGCAGTTCGCCCTTGGCGTGTAGCGTGGCCATCTTCGCCGAGGTGCCGGTGCCGCACGGGCAACGGTCCAGCGCGCCGGTCCAGGTGGCCGGGTCGTCCCAGGAGAATGCGCCGCTGGCCATGGTCACGGCATTCTTCCAGTCGGCGTTGGGGTCTTCGCTGGGGCCGGACAGCTGGGAAATGGTGATGCCGATGCCAGGGTAGTCGGGGTGGGCGACTGGTAACTGCTCGATGGCAGCCTGGCGGATCATCGACGATACCCGGGCGATTTCGCCGCCATGCTCGGGAATCAGCTCAAGGCCCTTGAACTGGCGCACATCGGCGATCACGTAGAACATGCCGCCCCAGCCCACGTCCACGCGGACCTTGCCCAGGTGCGGCACATCGATGACGGCGTCGATGTGCGCCGCGAATGCTGGCACGTTCTGGAAGGTGACCGCCTTCACCTTGCCGCCCTCGCATTGCGCCTTGATGCGGATCAGCCCGGCCGGTGCCTCCAGCACCAGCTCAGTCAGTGGCTCGCGCATCGGCAGCATGCCCATTTCCAGCAGCACGGTGACCACCGAAATGGTATTGCCGCCGGACATCACCGGGTACTCGATCTGCTCCATGATGATGTAGCCGGCGTCAGCCTCGGGGTGGCTGGGCGGGACGATGATGTTGCAGCAGTGCGCCGGGTAGCCGCGCGGTTCGCGCAGCATCAGCTTGCGCAGTTGGTCGTCGTTGGCTTCAAGCCATTTCATCTTGGCGTGCACGCTGTCGCCGGGGATGTGCGGGATGCCGCCGGTGATCACGCGCATGGGCGTGCCGGCGTGGGTGTCGACGGCGTGGATGGTGCGTTTGAATGACATGCGGGGCGGCCCTTTATTGTGGTGATTGAGCGGGGTCTGGGCCGCAGGATAAAAGGGGCTGGGTGGGGCTGTAAGGCGAATAATTCCGATCGGGTGATCGGTTTCTTCAATGGCAATTGTGGTTGCCTGTACCGGCCTCTTCGCGGGCATGCCCGCTCCCACAGGTACAGCACTGGCCTCAGGCCTGGTGTGATCCCTGTGGGAGCGGGCGAGCCCGCGAAGAGGCCGGTACAGGAGACCGCTACCAGCGCAGTGAAACAGTGCCTAGCAAGGTGCGCTCTTCACCCCAATAGCAACGCCCGGCGTTGTTGCAGCCTGCCACGTATTCCTTGTCGAACAGGTTGCGGGCGTTGACCTCGACCGACCAGTTGTCGTCGATCTCATACCCGACCTTGGCATCCACCAGCGTCACATCACCGGTATCGAGCTTGCCGTACAGGCTGGCCGGCGTATAGGCAAAGGTGCTGTCGAAATGCCGCACACCACCGCCAACCGAAAGCCCCTTCAGCAGCCCGTCACGATAGCGGTAGGTACTCCACACTGACGCCTGGTTGCGCGGCACGCCGGTCATCTGGTGGTCTTCATACAGCGACCCGGCCACGTCCTTGGTGATGCGTGAATCGGTGTAGGTGTAGGCGGCAGTGAGGTTCAGGTTCTCGCTCAGGTCGCTGTTGAGCTCCAGCTCCACGCCCTTGGCACGGCTGGCGCCGATCTGGCGGTAGTCGCCCACGGCCGCGTCGTACAGCACGTCGTCCTTCTTGCGCAGGTCGTACACCGACGCGGTAAACGCGGTGTTCCAGCCCTTGGGTTCGTACTTGATGCCCACTTCGTACTGCTCGCTGGTGGTCGGGTCCAGCGGGCCGCTCTTGCTTTCGGTCTGTTGGGTCGGGGCGAAGGCCGTGGAGTAGCTGAAGTAGGGCGACAGGCCGTTGTCGAACTGGTACATCACGCCGGTCTGCCAGGTGAACTTGCTGTCCCAGCTGTCCATGTCGGCTTCGGCGTTTAGGGTACCGGCCTTGTTGCGGAACTGGCTGTTGACCCGGTCCAGGCGCCCGCCGAGCAGCAGCACCCAGTGGTCGACCTTGGTCTGCAACTGGCTGTACAGGCCGTACATGGTCTGTTCCAGGAGCGCGTTCTGCACATGGAACGGGGTGCTCGGCTTGCCGTTCCACACCGGGTTGAACACGTTGATGGTGCCGCCGTTGCCGGCGTCCCAATCCTGGTTGAACGAAGTGCGGTCCAGGCTCGCGCCCAGCAATAGCGTGTGTTCGAAAGCGCCGTCGATGAAGTGGCCTTCGAACTGGTTGTCCAGCGAGTAGGCGATGGACTTGTTGTAGCGGTCGTAGGCCTGGTTGCTCAGGGTGGTGCCGAAGCCGCCGTTGTTGAGGTTGCCGGGCCACATTTCCTGGCGGTCGATGCGGGACTGCAGGTAGCGCGAGTTCTGGCGCAATTGCCAGGTGTCGTTGAAGCGATGGCTGAACTCGTAGCCCAGGCTCCAGGTTTCGCGCTCGAAGTTGTCCCAGTCCGGGTTGCCGGACAGCTGGTCCTTGTCGATCTTGCCGTTGGGGTTGTGCAGCAAGGTGCCGGCGGCAGGGTAGCCCAACTCCATCAGCGTACGGTCGCGCTGGTAGGTGGCCAGCACGGTCAGGCTGTTGAACTCGTCGAAGTTCAGGGTCAGCGACGGTGCGAGGTACAGGCGGTCGTCGGGCTGATGGTCGATCTGCGTGTCGGACTTGCGGCCCATCATCACCAGGCGACCGAGGATGTTGCCTTCGTCGGTCAACGGGCCGGAGACATCGACCCCGAGCTGGCGGCGGTTGTACGAGCCGTAGCTCAGCTGCACTTCACCACGGGCGTCGGCGGTCGGCTTTTTGCTGACCAGGTTGACCACACCGCCCGGGGCGTTTTCGCCATACAGGATCGAGGTCGGGCCGCGGAACACTTCCACCCGTTCCAGGCCGTAAGGCTCGCTGCTGGTGTCATAGCGGTTGCCCTGCACCCGCAGGCCGTCGCGCAACAGGCCATAGCCGTAGTCGGTGGCGTTGAAGCCGCGGATGAAGAACAGGTCGCCGGCTTGCCCGTCACCGCCGGCGAAAGGTGGCGAGAAGATGCCCGGCACGTAGCCCAGCACTTCGGTGAGGGTCTGCGACTGCTGGTCGTCCATGCGCTGGCGGGTCACCACCGAAACCGAACGCGGCGTGTCGGCCAGGGCGGCACCGGTCTTGCTGGCGGTGTTGCTGGCAACGGCACGGTAGCCGTTGTCGCTCTGGCCGTTGCTGGTGAGCAGGGCGGCGTTCACCGTGGTGGCATCGAGTTGCAGCGCGCTGCCGTCGGCGGCCGGTTGCAGCACATAACCAGCATTGCCCTGGGGCACGGCCTGCAGACCGGAGCCCTGAAGCAGGCGGGCCAACCCTTGGGTGACGCTGTAGCGGCCTTGCAGGCCCTGGCTTGTCTTGCCGGCGGCCAAGGCGTTGCTGCCGGCCAGGTAGATGCCGGCCTGGCTACTGAACTGGTTGAGCGCACCCGCGAGCGAGCCGGGGGCGATGTCGAAGTTCATCTCGGCACTGGCTGCCTGTGCGGCATGCGCTGTTGTGGCAGGCAGCATCAATGGCGCGACTGTGCAGAGCGAAAGCGGCGCGGCTAGCGCCAGGCGGAACGCGGGGTGGAGGGGCTTCGGCATGCTGGTCCCTGAAATCGATACGTTGGGTTGTGAGGTGTCGTATGCGGGGTAAACCGAACGAAACGAGAAAAAGGGAACCAAGTTCGAAATTTTTTATTTGTTCTCACAGGACTGAACACAACGCGTTGACCACGCCAAGCTTGTGGGAGCGGCCTTGCGTCGCGAAAGGGCCGCGAAGCGGCCCCGGCGATATCTGCGTTGAAGCCGAAATCCTGGGGCCGCTTTGCGGCCCTTTCGCGACGCAAGGCCGCTCCCACAAAGTCCAGGCATCCTGCACGACAGCGCGATCAGTCAGGCGGGCTCCACACTCACCCACCAGGGTGTGAGCCGCTGCACACGGACCGGTAAAGCCGCCTGCAACAAGGCCAGTGCGCGGTCGGTGTCGTCGAGCGGGAAGGCGCCCATCACCGATAGCTGCGCCACCGCCGGATGCCAACCCAGATGACCATGGCGATACCGCCCCAGCGTCTGCAGCAACTGCGCCAGCGGCATGTCTTCGGCGTTCAGGCGCCGGTGGATCCACGACTCGCCGGCACTCTGCGCCGGCCGTGTGTCACCCATGCCCTGGGCGCTGAACGCCACCTGTTGCCCAGCCTGGACAATACGGCGTTCGGCACTGCCTGCGGTGCACACCTCGACGGCGCCGGCGTAGACGTCCAGGCGGGTGAGTTCATCTTGCTGGCACACCGCGAAACGGGTGCCCAGGGCCTGCATGCGGCCCTGGGCGGTATCGACGAAGAACGGGCGGCCGGCATCGTTGGCGGTTTCCACCAGGATTTCGCCAAAGCGCAGGTGCAGCACCCGGGCCTGCAGGGTGAAGTCCAGGTCCAATGCGCTCTGCGCGCCGACCCACAACTGGCTGCCGTCGGCCAGGCGGGTTTGCCGGGTTTCGCCGATGCCCGTGGCCAGGTCGGCGCTCCAGCCTTGCAGCGGCGCCCCATGCCAGGCACGCCAGCCCAGCAGTGAGCTGGCGCCCAGCACCAGCAACGACTTGAGCCCGCTGCGGCGCGTCATGCGGCGTGCATCGTGCTCGCGCAGCACCCTGCCTGCCACATTGCCCTCAAGCTGCAGCGGAGCAAAGCGCTGACCAACCCGTTGCACGTAAAGCCAGGCGGCCTGGTGGTCGCCGTGCTGGTCGAGCCAGGCCTGCCATTGCAGCTGCAATTGCGGGGCGACGTCTTCATCCTGCAACTGCACATACCAGTGCGCGGCTTGCTGCAGGCTGGCGTGGCTGAGTTTGTGTGTCGCTTGGGTCATGGCCTCACTCCACCAGCAGGCCGTCGAGTTCGGCTTCGAGGATGGCGCAGTGCAGCAACGCCTGGGCCAGGTACTTCTTGACCATGCGTTCGCTGACGCCGATGTGCACGGCGATATCGCGGTAGGCCAGGCCGTCGATCTGTGCCATCAGGAACGCCTGGCGCACCTTGCCCGGCAAGCGCTGCAGCATTGCGTCGACTTCATGCAGGGTTTCGACGATCAGTGCGTGCTGCTCGGCAGAGGGCTGCAGGGCAGGGGGCTGCAAGGCCAGGTGTTCAAGCCAGGCGTGTTCCAGCTTCTGCCGGCGCCAATGGTCGATGCACAAGCCGCGTGCGATGGTCGCCAGGTAGGAGCGTTCCGCCGACTGGCCGTCGAACTGGCGCGGCCGATGCAGAATGCGCACGAAGGTGTCCTGCACCAGGTCGGCGGCATCCGGCCGGTTGCCAAGGCGTCGATAGAGAAAGCCCAGCAGCCAGCGCGAATGGCTCTGGTACAAGGTATGGATCGAACTGTTCAGCTCAGGAATCGAAACCACGGCGGCATCCGGCGCTAGCGCGTATTGGGTGCGAATGAGAAGTGCTCGCAATACTAGGGGCGCTTGAACGATACTGCAATGGCTTCTCTCGGCGCTTGGCCAGCATGAGACAACCTGTCGTCTTGCCTATTGCCGCGCAATTTGTTTGTGCTGGCATTTCGGTTACAATCGGCGAAACGATTCAGCCTTGTCGGTCAATTCGACAAAATCCTGAGTCGTTTTCTGGTTCTCTGGCTGCTGAACAATCATCTACAACAAGCCTGCGCTGAAGAACAAGGAACCCTCTGGGCCAGCCACAGGCCCTACCTCCGTTCTACTGACTGGAATTGATCAATGTTCAAGAAAGCTGGCAAGACCTTGCTGGGTCTGGCTGTCGCTGCGAGCTTCATGCAAGCGCACGCCGCAGAAACCAAGAAAGTCGATGTGCTGCTGGTCGGCGGCGGCATCATGAGCTCCACCCTGGCCGTGTGGCTGCACGAGCTGGAGCCAAGCTGGTCGATGGAAATGGTCGAGCGCCTGGACGGCGTCGCCGAAGAAAGCTCCAACGGCTGGAACAACGCCGGTACCGGCCACTCCGCGCTGGCCGAGCTGAACTACACCCCGGAAGACAAAGACGGCAAGGTCAACATCTCCAAGGCCATCGAAATCAACGAAGCCTTCCAGATCTCCCGCCAGTTCTGGTCGTGGCAGGTTCGCCAGGGCGTGCTGAAGAACCCGCACTCGTTCATCAACACCACCCCGCACATGAGCTTCGTCTGGGGCGATGACAACATCAAGTTCCTCAAGAAGCGTTACGACGCGCTGCAGGCCAGCCCGCTGTTCCGCCCGATGCAGTACTCCGAGGACCACGCGCAGATCGCCAAGTGGGTCCCGCTGATGATGGAAGGCCGTGACCCGAACCAGAAGCTGGCGGTCACCTGGACGCCTATCGGCACCGACGTCAACTTCGGCGAAATCACCCGCCAGTTCGTTGGCCACCTGCAGACCCAGAAAGGCTTCGACCTGAAGCTGTCCAGCGAAGTGCAGGACATCACCCGCAACAAGGACGGCTCCTGGCACGTCGAGTACAAGAACCTCAAGGACGGTACCGAGTCGGCTACCGACGCCAAGTTCCTGTTCATCGGTGCCGGTGGCGGCGCGCTGAAGCTGCTGCAGAAGTCGGGCATTCCAGAAGCCAAGGAATACGCAGGCTTCCCGGTGGGCGGTTCGTTCCTGGTGACCGAGAACCCGACCGTGGCCATGCAGCACATGGCCAAGGCCTACGGCATTGCCTCGACCGGCGCACCACCCATGTCGGTACCGCACCTGGACACCCGCGTGCTGGACGGCAAGCGCGTGATCCTGTTTGGCCCATTCGCCACCTTCTCGAGCAAGTTCCTGAAGAACGGTTCGTACCTGGACCTGCTCAGCAGCACCACCACCCACAACGTGTGGCCGATGACCAAGGTCGGTATCGACCAGTACCCGCTGGTCGAGTACCTCGCTGGCCAGCTGATGCTGTCGGATGACGATCGCTTCGAAGCCCTGCGCACCTACTTCCCGAACGCCAAGAAGGAAGACTGGAAACTGTGGCAGGCCGGTCAACGCGTGCAGATCATCAAGCGTGACGAAGAGAAGGGCGGCGTGCTGAAGCTGGGCACCGAAGTGGTGGCTTCCCAGGACCGCACCATCGCCGGCCTGCTGGGCGCCTCGCCAGGTGCTTCGACCGCCGCGCCGATCATGCTGAACGTGCTGGAAACCGTGTTCAAGGAGAAGGTCGCCACCCCTGAGTGGCAGGCCAAGATCAAGGAAATCGTACCGAGCTACGGTACCAAGCTGAACGACTCGGCAGCGGCCACCCAGAAAGAGTGGAACTACACCGCTGAAGTGCTGCAGCTGGAGAAGCCACCGGTGATCGACGACAGCGTCGGCACCACCGTGGCGCCGAGCAAGCCGGTTGAAAGCAAGCCAGAGAACGACATGGCGCTCTGATCAGGCGATGTTGCTTCGAGAAAGCCACGGGTGACCCCCGTGGCTTTTTTTTTATTGCGCTTTCGGCAAGGCGCTGTCGATGGCAAGCTCCTGCAACACCTCGCTCAGGTCGAGGTCCACCGCCAGCGCCAGGAAACTCACGTCACCCTCGTCACTGACGGGAAACACCTTCGCCTCGGTGGCGGCCTTGAGTACCACCTGGTCGCCGTGCGTGACGTGCAGTTCCGAACCATCGGGCATTTCCAGCTTCAAGCTGCCGGAGGTGGCGAACAGCAGCAGGTCGTTGCCCGGGCTCAAGTGAGCGGCCGCATGCAGATGGCGATATTCGGCGATCCAGCCATCGCGCAAGAACGTCTTGCTCAAGGCGTAGGCCAGCGAGCATTCCAGCGACAGGTCAGCCATTTCGTCGATGACCCGGTCACGTGGAACCTTGGGCATCAGGCGGGAAAATTCACTCAGGTTGGTCAGGGTGACTTTCCGGCGAACAAGGCTCATAGCGGTTTCCTTTTCAGATCCGGGCCTCAAGCCAGCAGCGTGATCGCCACGTGTCCGGCGACGCCGGCGCACACGCTGTAGATCAGGCTCCTGGACCAATAAGCGACGATGATCACTGGAATCGCAGCCAGCAGGTCGGCATTCAGGCCGATCAGCGAGCCATCCTTGGCCACCAGCAGGGCGGGTACGGTGATGCTGGCGATGATTGCCACCGGCAGGTATTCAATGACGTCATTGAACAGCTTGGGGGACTTCTCCATCTTCAGCAGAAACGGGGTCGCGCGGGTCAGGTAAGTGATGGCAGCCATCAGCATCACCGCTGCGATCAGGTAGTTCTTTTCAGGCATAGCCCTGCTCCACAGCCAACGGCGGTTGCGATGAATACGTTCAAGGGCGAGGGCGCAAACATGTTCAGCAGGCAGGTGGTCACGATCACCACCAGGGCGATGACGGCTTTGGTGAAGGTGCTGCACAGCGATATCAGCACGAAGATCATCATGGCCGTCAGGGCATAGTCCAGCTTGAACTGGGAAAACCGGTTCAATGCATCCGATGCCACCGCGCCAAACACCGCGCCAGCGATCCAGCTGGCATGGCAATAGGTATTGAACTGCAGCAAATAACCCGGTGAGGTCGGCTTGCCGTTTTCCAGGCGTTGGCTATGAAAAGCAAACGACTCATCGGTCAGGCCGAATGCGTACAGCAACTTCTGCGGCTTGCTGATCGGCAGTTGTGCGCTGCGTTTGGACATGTACATCGCCATCAGCATATGCCGCGAATTGATCAGCAAGGTCGACAACGCGATGGTGATCAGCGGTGCGCTGCTGGTCATCAGTGCCAGTGCGGCGAACTGCGCCGCACCGGCGTAGACGAACAGGCACATGGCGGCCGGCAGCCACAAGGGCAGGCCGGCGTTGATGCACATGACACCAAACACGAAACTGACCACGAAGTAGCCGGTAACGATCGGCAGGGCGTCGACCAGGCTTTCCTTGCGCGAGGTGGTTAGCAGTACCGACGAGGTCACAGGTCGACCTCGCAGGTGATTTCACCACGGGTTTGCAGGAAGCCTTGCTTCTGCCAGAAGCTCAGTGCGTTGGTGTTGTCATTCTCGACGAACAGAAACACCCGACGAATACCGTGCTGGCGGAAGTCGCTGAGTATCGAGTTGGCCAATGAGGTGCCGATCCGGCTCTGCCGATAGTCCGGCGCCACCGCCATGTGATTGATGGTGCCCCGTGTGCCCATCAAGCCCCCTGCGACCGCACCGACGATGGTGCCGGTGTGGTTCTCGGCCATGTAGCAATAGGTATGCTCCGAGCCGAGCAAGCCTTTGAGCAGCCCTTCGTCCTGCCAGTCGCAGAACGAGGTCTCCTCGAAGCGACGGAAGAAGTCGACGATCTTGCGGGCATGGAAAGGCGTGGCTTTCTTGATGCTCAGGCCATTGATGTGTTCACTGGGAAACAACTTCGGCACCGGGCCGATGTAACTAGTCGATAATGTCATGCTCGCTGCCCGGTCGAGAGAAGGAAATTGCAATGATCTGCCGATAGCCCATTTCCGAAGGGCTCGGGTTGATCGCCGGAGTGACATAGTGTTGCAGTTCGCGGTCGAGGAAGTAAGTAGTATCGAGAATGTTCAGGTAGGTGCCGGAGTCGATCACATTCGACTGTTTGTCGTAGATGTTGCTGGTAGCACCCTCGACGTTGTGACGGCCCCAGAAGTGCACGCCGCTGAACGGATAACCGTCGCAGTGAATACCTTCAGGGGTGATTTCGATCTGCGCCCCCGGTTTGATCTCGATACGGATCTGGTGCACTTGGCACTGCCAGGTGACCGTGTGCAGTTCTTCAGGCAATACCGCCTTGTACACGTCGAAATCCAGGCGAATCAACGCGCGCAGAATCGGTGAGTTGAACACATCGGCACTGATGTCATCGAAATGCCGTGCCATGCCACCGACATAGTTGTTGTGCGCTTCGGATTGTTCGTAGGCGCGGTGATTGAGTTGGCAAAGTTCGCCGGTGACCGGGTTGAAGTCGAAGTCGCTGTAACGGCGATAGCGGGTGCCTTTTTCGGCCTGGCCGTAATAACGGTCGACGCCCATGGTTTCCCAACTTTTGGAAAACTCGACAAACTCATTGAAGCCCCCGTTCAACGCATAATCGCTGCCCAGGACGTTAACGGTCTTGTTTTGTCGCAGGGCAGTATCGATGTTTCTATTCAGTGTCAGCATGGCAAATCTCTTTTTATGTAAAAGCTGCCAAAAATCTAACAGTTGAATCGTTCGCCGAAACTTCACTTTTTTTTGACGTGCCTCAACCATTGCTTGCTACCCAGACGGCGTGCACCGTTATCGGGCAGACAGTGCCGGCGGTTGTGCGATATCCTCATGCCTTTCGTTGACGGCCTGCGTCAACGGAACGGGGAGGGAGAGTGAATGGACATCAAGGTGCTTAAAAACATCGTGACCGTAGCCCGCACGGGCTCGATCACCGATGCGGCCGAACAGGTACACGTCACGGTCCAGGCCTTGGCTGCTCAGTTGAAAAAGCTCGAAGATCATTGCGGTTTCAAGTTGTTCGACCGGACCAACAAAGGGGTATCGCTGACCCAGGAGGGCATGGGCATCCTGCCGCATGTCCTGGAAATCGTGCGTTCATCCGAGCGCATGCAGCTGAAGATCAATCAGCTGCGCCAGAGCCGCAACCAGCGCCTGCCGTTGCGGGTTGCCTTGAACAGCACGCTGTCGATGGAAATCAACCAGCAGATCATGGGCGCCGTGGTCAGCAAGTTGTCTGGCTACAGTCCGATCTTCAGTTGTTCGGAGTCGCCCGACAACCTGGTCAAGCTGGCCAAGGACGAAGCGGACATGGTGGTGGTGCTGGGCGACAGCATGGGCGAGAACTACCATTCGGTACCGCTGAAGGGCTTGCGCATCGAAGTCGTTGCCTCGTCAACCAGCAATGACCGCTCAGCGCCTTGCGCGGTGATCAAGCCTCTGCCGGAATGCCCGTATCATTCGATCTTTAACCGCTTTGCCGAGCGCCGGCCAGGCATGCTGGACGGGGCAACCGTGTTCCATTCCGGCAGCGAGATCGTCAGCGTGTCGATGATCAAGAGTTTTGGCGGCGTGGGCGTGCTGTCGCGGGCGGTTGCCGAAGCCAACGACCTGTTCATCTGGCCGGGTTTCTCCGACTTTCTCGATGTTTACCTGGTCATGAAAGAACCGTGGATCATCGAAGAGGAGTTCCCGCTGTTCTGTGCGGTCCCCACACCCATCCGCAGCCTGGACGCCATCAGCGCCTGACCTTGCAGCGCCGGGCGCATAAGCCACGGGAAGTCTCCCGTGGCTGTTGTCTTCAATGGGCAAACCATTGATCGGAATTCCGCCGACGGCCGAATAAAAACATATTTTGATGCTTAAATTAATCTTGTCAGTCGATCCCCTCCAGGAGGGTGCCGTCATGAACATCAAGATTGCCGCCTTGTTGCTGCTCGCCCTGTGCGCCCAGCCGGCATGGAGCCAAAGCTACTCCTCCGCAACCCCCGCCGCCAAACCCGCCGAATCCGCTGCGATGACCACGCGCATGGCCCTGCGCGACCTGTGGGTCGAGCATATTTTCTGGGTTCGCAACTATGCCGTCGCCAACCAGACGGGCAACGCCAAGCAGGCCACAGTCGCGGCCAATGAAGTGGTCAGTGATGCCACCAGGATCGCCAACAGCATCGCCCCGCTGTACGGCCAACCCGCCGCTGACCAGTTGTTCAAGCTGCTCGCCGGCCACTGGGGCGCGATCAAGCACTACAGCGATGCCACCGTGGCCAAGGACAAGAAAGGGCAGCAAGCCGCCGTCAATGACCTGGGCAGCAATGCCAAGGCCATCTCCGCCTTCCTGGCCAAGGCCAACCCGAACCTGCCGGAGCAGACCCTGCTGACCTTGCTCAGCGCCCACGGTGGCCATCACGTGGCGCAGATCGACCAGCTGGCGGCCGGTGACTACGCGGGCGAGGCGCGCACCTGGGCGATGATGCGCGAGCATATCCTGACCTTGTCCGACGCCCTCACGGCGGCGCTGGTCAAGCAGTTCCCGGACAAGTTCTGATGCTCGAAGGCCTTGGCCGTACCCAGCAGGACCTGCTCCACGCGTTGCTGCATCAGCCGGCCGGCATGAGCATCGACGAGCTGGCGCAGGCCCTGGCCGTTACCCGCACGGCGGTGCGCCAGCACCTGGCCGCGCTGGAGCGTGACGGCCTGGTCAAGCGCGGCGCCACCCGGCCCACCGGACGTCGTCCGGAGCAACTGCACCAGCTGACCGAACATGGCCGCGAACTGTTCCCTCGGCAGTATCCGCTGCTGGCCAACCTGCTGATTGGTGAAGTGGCGGGCTTGATGGGGCAGGAGGCATTGCTGGCGCTGATGCGCCAACTGGGGCACAAGCTGGCGACGGACATGGAAGCTGAGGTGGTGGATGAGGGGCGGATTGTCGAGCACATGAATGCGGCGGGGTATGAGGCCGAGGTGTTCTTCCGTTCTTCAGGCGAACCGCAGATCGTCGCGCACAACTGCGTTTTCCATCATCTGGCCAAGGCGCATCCGGTGGTGTGTGAGCTGGACCTGGCCTTGATTGGCACACTTGGCGGCGCCGAGGTCAGCCATGAGGAATGCATGCTCAGGGGAGGGCAGGTGTGCCGCTTTGCACTGCGCAAGGATCAGCATTGAGGTTGCCTGTACCGGCCCATTCGCGGGCACGCCCGCTCCCACAGGCTTGACGCTACTCCTGTGGGAGCGGGCTTGCCCGCGAAGAGGCCGGCACAGGAAAAATCAGTTCTGCCGCAGAATACAATCCAGCAACCCAGGAAACCGCTCGCCCAGCATCTCGCTGCGCAGCGAATTCATGTGGGTGGTCCCGACATTGCGGGTATGCACCAACCCCGCATCACGCAACACGCGAAAATGGTGCGACATGCTCGACTTCGGCCGCCCGCCATCGAGCTCGCCACAGCTGGCCTCGGCCACGCCGGCCAGGTGGCGGACGATGCCCAGGCGCACCGGGTCGCTCAGTGCGTAGAGCACGCGCTCGAGAATCAGGTCTTCAGGGTTGGGGTGTTGGTAGGCTCGCATGGCCGACATGATAACGGGGGTTTCATCAATTGCCATAGTTCGATTATGATCGAACAATCGTATCCAGATGATCCGGAGCTGCCCATGTCTGCCCTGTTCCAACCTTACACCCTCAAAGATGTCACTTTGCGCAACCGCATCGCCATCCCACCGATGTGCCAGTACATGGCCGAGGACGGCATGATCAACGACTGGCACCATGTGCACCTGGCCGGTCTGGCCCGGGGCGGTGCCGGCCTGCTGGTGGTCGAGGCCACCGCGGTGGCGCCGGAAGGGCGCATCACCCCCGGTTGCGCCGGGATCTGGAGCGACGCCCATGCCCAGGCCTTCGTGCCGGTGGTGCAGGCGATCAAGGCCGCAGGCTCGGTGCCGGGCATCCAGATTGCCCACGCCGGGCGCAAGGCCAGCGCCAACCGCCCGTGGGAAGGGGATGACCACATCGCCGGCGACGATGCCCGTGGTTGGGAAACCATTGCGCCGTCGGCCATCGCCTTTGGCGCGCACCTGCCGAAAGTACCGCGCGAGATGACCTTGGACGACATCGCCCGGGTCAAGCAGGATTTCGTCGACGCCGCGCGCCGTGCGCGTGATGCAGGTTTCGAGTGGATCGAGCTGCACTTCGCCCATGGCTACCTGGGGCAGAGCTTCTTCTCCGAGCACTCCAACCAGCGCACCGATGCCTACGGTGGCAGCTTCGACAACCGCAGCCGCTTCTTGCTGGAAACCCTGGCCGCCGTGCGTGAGGTCTGGCCGGAGAACCTGCCACTGACCGCGCGCTTTGGTGTGCTGGAATATGACGGCCGCGATGAGCAGACCCTGGAAGAGTCGATCGAACTGGCGCGTCGGTTCAAGGCGGGCGGGCTGGATCTGCTGAGCGTCAGCGTGGGTTTCACCATCCCGGAAACCAGCATTCCTTGGGGCCCGGCATTCATGGGGCCGATTGCCGAGCGTGTACGTCGTGAGGCGGGCTTGCCGGTGACTTCGGCATGGGGGTTCGGCACGCCGCAGCTGGCCGAGAAGGCATTGCAGGCCAACCAGCTGGACTTGGTATCGGTGGGGCGTGCGCACCTGGCCGATCCGCACTGGGCGTACTTCGCGGCGAAGGAATTGGGGGTGGACAAGGCCTCCTGGACGTTGCCGGCACCTTATGCCCACTGGCTTGAGCGCTATCGCTGAGTCGAGAAGGGGCCGCTATGCGGCCCCAACCTCAAAACCGATCCAAGCGATATGCCGATGTCTTCGCCCCGGCCGACTGCTCGGCCAACCGCCCCACCCATTCCGCCGTCACCGCTGCCTGGGTCAAGCCCAGATGCTGGTGCCCGAACGCCAGCAGCACCCGCCCATCACACACCCGGTCGATCACCGGCAACGAGTCCGGCAACGACGGCCTGAAGCCCATCCATGGCGTCGCGCCTTCAACGCTCAGGTCCTGCCGGAACAAGCCCTTGCTCAACCGGTGCAACTGCCACGCCCGCTGCATGCTGGGCGGCGCATCGAGGCCGGCGAACTCCACCGTGCCGGCCAGGCGTAGCCCGTCAGCCATGGGCGTCATGATGAACTTGCGCTCCAGCGAGGTGACCGCGAACGGCAGGCGCTGTTGTTCCTGCGGCAGCATCAGGTGATAGCCGCGCTCGGTGTCCAGCGGTACGCGCTTGCCGGTCAGTGCTGCCGTCAGCTGTGCAGAATGCGCGCCGCAACTGAGCAGCACCTGGCGCGCCTTGAACGTCCCCTGGTCACTGGCCAGGCTGACCCCGTCGCCGTGCAGTTGCCCACCTGAAACCCGCGCCTGGACGAAACGCACACCGCTGGCCCTGGCCGCCTCGAACAGCGCGCAGACCACCCGGTACGGATCGATGAAGTGCCCGGTACGCGGGAAGAACAAACCACCCAACAGCGTAGGGTTTAGCTGCGGTGCCGCGTTGCGCACGTGCTCGGCCGACCAGAAATCCACCGCCACATCCTGTTGCTGCATGCGCGCCTGCAAGGCTTGCAATGCGTGACGCGACTCGGGCCGCTCGAACACCAGCAACGAGCCATCTTCCTTGAACAGCTCGCTGCGCCCGATCGAGCCCAGCAGGCGCTGCCAGGCGCCCAGGCTGCCTTCGTTCAGCGCCCGGATACCGGCCACGCTGCGCTGGAATGGCGCCGGGCGCAGGTTGAGCAGCAGCCGGGTGAACCACGGCATGGCCTTGGGCAGGTACTTCCAGTCCAGGCGCAGCGGGCCCATCGGGTCGAGCAGCATGCGCGGCAGGCGCTTGAGGATCGACAGGTCGGCGATCGGAAACACCTGCTCGGTGGCCAGGTGCCCGGCGTTGCCGTAGGAGGCACCGTGGCCGGGCGCCTGGTGATCGAGCAGCAGCACCCGACGGCCCTGGCGGGCCAGTTGCAGGGCGCAGGCCACGCCGACGATGCCGGCGCCGACCACGGCGATATCGGTTTCAGGGGTGTCGACCATGCTCAACCTTCCCGTTTACCGTCGAGCAAGCGCCGCAGTTGCAGCGGGTTGCCGTGCTGGAGCGCCTGCGGCAACAGGGCATCGGGGAAGTCCTGGTAGCACACCGGGCGCAGGAAGCGCAGGATCGCCGCCGTGCCGACCGAAGTGGTGCGGGCATCGGAGGTGGCCGGGAACGGCCCGCCGTGGACCATCGCATCGCACACCTCGACACCGGTCGGCCAGCCGTTGACCAGGATGCGCCCGGCCTTGCGTTCCAGGGTCGGCAGCAGGGCGCGGGCGCTGTCGATATCGGCATCGTCCAGTTGCAGCGTGGCGGTCAGCTGGCCCTCAAGGTGCTCGGCCACCTGGCGGACCTGCTCGTCGCTGCTGCAGGCCACCACCAGCGAAGCAGCGCCAAACACTTCGGCCTGCAACGCTGGGTCGCTGAGAAACGCTTCGGCCTGGGTCACGAACAGCTGTGCCTGGCATTGGTTCGGCCCTTGCTGCGCCTGGCCGCTGGCGGCAACCGTAGCGTTGGCGTTGTGGGCCAGGGCGTCGACGCCAGCGGCATAGGCGCTGGCAATGCCCGGAGTGAGCATGGTCTGCGCGGCGGCCTGGCGCACGTGCTCGCTGGCCGCCTCGATGAAGCGCTGCAGCGCCGGCCCCTGGCGGGCGATCACCAGGCCTGGGTTGGTGCAGAACTGCCCGGCGCCCTGGGTCAGCGAGGCGACGAAGCCTTGCGCCAGTTTTGCGCCACGGGCCCGCAAGGCGGTGTCGAACAGGAACACCGGGTTGATCGAACTCATCTCGGCGTACACCGGAATTGGCTCTGGGCGTGCCTGGGCCGCCTGGCACAGGGCAATACCGCCGCTGCGCGAGCCGGTGAAACCGACCGCCTTGATGCGTGGATCGCTGACCAAGGCGATGCCGACTTCGCGGCCGGCACCATACAGCAACGAGAACACGCCTTCAGGCAGGCTGCAGTGCTTGACCGCGCGGGCCACGGCCTGGCCGACCAGTTCGCTGGTGCCGGGGTGCGCGGCGTGGGCCTTGACCACCACCGGGCAGCCAGCAGCCAGTGCCGAGGCGGTGTCGCCTCCGGCTACCGAGAAGGCCAGGGGGAAGTTGCTGGCGCCGAACACTGCCACCGGGCCCAGGGCCACCTGGCGCTGGCGCAGGTCGGCGCGTGGCAGCGGTTGGCGCTCGGGCAGGGCGTTGTCGACCCGCACATCGAGCCATTCGCCGCTGCGCACCACCCGTGCAAAGGTGCGCAGTTGCGTGCAGGTGCGGCCACGCTCGCCCTGGATGCGCGCCTTGGGCAGGCCGCTTTCGGCGACGGCGCGGTCGATCAGTGCATCGCCCAGCGCTTCGATTTCGCTGGCGATGGTTTCGAGGAAATGGGCGCGCTGTTCCAGCGAGGTTTCGCGGTAGGCGTCGAACGCCGCCCAGGCCAGTGCGCAGGCCTGGGCCACGTGTTCGCCGGTGCCGCCGGCGTAGGCGGGTTCGAGGGCCTGGTTGGTGGCCGGGTCGATGGCGCGGATCGCGTCGCGGCTGCCGGGTACGGCGCGCTGGCCGATCAGCAGGTTGCCTGTCAGGGTCATGGAGCCTCCTTCGGAATCAGTTTCTGGATCGGGGGGCGCTTTGCGCCCCTTTCGCGACGCAAGGCCGCTCCCACAAAGGACCTGTGTACGCCGGTCAATGTGGGAGCGGCCTTGTGTCGCGAAAGGGCTGCGAAGCAGCCCCGGGGATCAGGCCAGGTTCTGCTCGGCCGACCAGCTTGCGTACCACTTGCGGAACAGCGCGTACTGCTGCTCGGCATAGTTGCGCTGGGCATCGGTGAGTACGTCGGTTTCGTTGAAGTGCAGGCTGTATTCGGTGTCGCCGTTGAGCACCATCAGGTGCTTGTAGTACAGCACCAGGTCGCAGCCTTCATCGAACGACGACAGCACCGCCAACGCCGCCTCCAGTTCACGTGCCAGGCGGCGGGCCTTGGCGTCACCTTTGGCGGCCTGCTTGCTGAGGCTCACCAGCTGCAGCACTTCACGCGGCAGGGCGTTGCCGATACCAGTGATGGCACCGGTGGCGGCGCAGTTGACGAAGCCATGCACCACCTGGGTATCGACACCGACCATCAGGGTCACGTCGTCATCCTTCGAGGTGATGTGCTCGGCGGCGTAGCGCAGGTCGGCACCGCCGCCGAACTCCTTGAAGCCGATCAGGTTGGGGAACTCGCGGCGCAGTTCGAAGAACAGGTCGGCGCGGGTGGCGAAGCCGTAGTAGGGGCTGTTGTAGATCACCGCCGGCAGCTTCGGTGCGGCGGCGAGAATGGCCGAGAAGTGGTGCTTCTGGGCGATCAGCGAAGCACCGCGGCTGAGCACGCGGGGGATGACCATCAGGCCGGCGGCACCGACCTTGGCCGCGTGGGCCGCATGGGACACGGCCTCGCGGGTGTTCACCGCACCGGTGCCGACGATGGTCGGGATGCCGGCGGCCACCAGGCGGGCCACGCCTTCCTGGCGTTCGGCTTCGGTCAGCAGCGGCCAGTCGCCCATCGAACCGCAGTAGACCACGGCGCTCATGCCGGCTTCGATCAGCTCGCGGCCCTTGCGCACCAGGGCGTCGAAGTCAGGCTTGCGCGCGGCGGTGCACGGGGTCATCAGGGCAGGCATGGTGCCGGTGAAGATGTTGTCAGTCATTGTTGTCACTCCTGGCGATATTCAGTGGTTTAAAAAGCCGGGTTCAGATGCCCCAGGCGAATGGATCCTGTTCGTCGATCAGCAGGGTGCTGTCGGCGGTCATGTAGGCGCGGCCGGTGATGAACGGGCGAATGTGCTCGCCGTCGCGCTCGTAGCGGCCGTGGAACTGGCTGCCGGTGATGCTGGCCTGGACCCAGGTCTGGCCTGCTTCGAGCTTGCCGTCGGCGGCCAGGCAGGCCAGCTTGGCGCTGGTGCCGGTGCCGCAGGGCGAGCGGTCGTAGGCTTTGCCCGGGCACATGACGAAGTTGCGGCTGTCGGCATGGGCGTCGTCGGCAAACAGCTCGACATGGTCGATTGGCGCACCGTGCTCGCCGGTGATGCCCTGGGCTTCGAGGGCTTTGAGCATGGCCCAGGTGTACTCGGTGAGGGCTTCGCGGTTGTCCAGTTCGATGCGCTGGCCGTGGTCGGAGACCAGGAAGAACCAGTTGCCGCCCCAGGCGATGTCGCCGCGCACCACGCCATGGCCAGGCACTTCTACCGCCACCTGCTGGCGGTAGCGGTAGGACGGCACGTTGCCGACGGTGATGGCGCCGTCTTCATGCAGGGTGGCGCTGACCTGGCCGACCGGGGTGTCGATCTTGTGCACGCCGGGCTCGATCAGGCCCAGGTGCTGCAGCGAGGCCACCAAGCCGATGGTGCCGTGGCCGCACATGTTCAGGTAGCCGGCGTTGTTGAAGAAGATCACCCCGCAAGTGGCGTCGGCCGACACCGGTGGGCAATACAGTGCGCCGACCAGCACATCGTTGCCGCGTGGCTCCAGCAGGCAGGCGCGGCGCCATTGATCGTGCAGCTCGCGCAGTTCGTCGCGCTGCTCGGCCATGCTGCGCCCCTGTAGTTGCGGGAAGCCTTTCATCACCAGGCGGGTCGGTTCGCCGCCGGTATGCGAGTCGATGACGTGAATCTGTTTCATGGGCTTGTCCATTGCTAAGAGGATCAGGAGGCGACGGCAGGGCGGCCGCTGTAGGTTTCAGCCGAGGCTTCGCTTTCGTCCTCGCCTTCCAGGCGCACCAGGTGAGCCGGCACGCCGGTAGCCGCGCCCCAGTAGTAGATGCCCAGGGCGCAGACGGCCACGGCCAGGGTGTCGAACGGGTGGTCGAGCACGCCGAGGCCGCCGAAGCTGCCCAGCCAGGACAGCAGGATGGTCACGGCGTAGAAGCCGATCAGCCAGGCCGACGAGCGCACTTGCTGGGCCAGCGACAGGTGCTGGGTGGGGACGAAGCGGCCGCACAGCAGGTACAGCACGAACATCACGATCTGCAGGGCCAGCAGCCAGGACACGGTGCTCCAGCCGGACCAGTAGACGATCAGTGCGGCGATGATGAACGACAGCGGGCCGAGCACGCTCATGCCCTTGACCCGGAATGGGCGCGGCATGTCAGGAGCATTGCGACGCAAAGCGGCGACGGTGACCGGGGCCACGGCGTAGCTCAGGACCAGCGCGGCGGACACCACGTTGATCAGCGCCTCCCAGGAGGGGAACGGCAGGGTCCAGAACACCGACAGGCCGAAGGTCAGCCACAGTGCCGGGCGCGGGATGCCGGACTCGGCGTCGATGCGGGTGAAGTACTTGAAGAAGGTGCCGGTCTGCGCCCAGCCGTAGACCACGCGCGGGGTGGCGTTCATGTAGATGTTGCCGCAGCCGCTGGGCGAGATCACCGCATCGGCCACCACCAGGTAGGCCAGCCAGCCGACACCCAGGGCCAGGGCGATGTCACGGTAGGGCAGGGCCAGTTCCTTGGTCACCGCGGCCCAGCCGTTGGTGAGCATTTCGGTCGGCACGCTGCCGAGGAAGGCCAGTTGCAGCAGGGCATAGATCGCGGTGGACAACAGCACCGAGAGGATCAGCGCGATCGGGATGGTGCGCTGCGGGTTCTTCACCTCGCTGGCCACCGAGATGATCGGCGTCAGCCCCAGGTAGGCGAAGATGATGCCACCGGCCGACACCGCCATTTCCACGCCAGACAAGCCGAACGGGGCGAAGCCCTGGACCTCGAAGTTCTCTGGTTTGAAGAAGGTGAACAGCACGCCGATCACCAGCAGCGGCACGATGAACTTGAACACGCTGACCAGGTTGTTGGCCTTGGCGAAGGTCTTCACGCTGCGGTAGTTGAGGAAGAAGAACAGCCCCAGCAAGGCGAACTGCACCAGCCAGCCGAGCACCGTCGGGTCGCTGGAGCCGACCTTGGTCAGACCGGGGAACCACGCCGCGGCGTACTGGCGCGAGGCGACCACTTCGATGGCGATCAGGCTGGAGAAGGCGATCAGGGTGATGAAACCCATCAGGTAGCCGAGCAGCGGGCCGTGGGAGTACACCGGGTAGCGCACCACGCCACCGGCACGCGGCAGGGCGGCACCGAGTTCGCAGTAGACGATGCCCAGCAACAGCACGGCGAAACCGCCGAGGAACCAGGAGAGGATGCCGGCCGGGCCGGCGATGGCCGAGACGTGGCTGGCGGCGAACAGCCAGCCGGAGCCGAAGATGGCGCCGAGGCCGATGAAGGTGAGGTCGAGCAATGACAGCTGTTTCTTGAATTTGCCTGACATGGGTGCGCCTTTTTGTAGGTTTTGGATAGGCAGGTCTGATGTCACGTGGTGCGGCTTTTTACGGCCGCGCTCTTGTAGGTATTGGGCGGCTTGCGTGGGGCATAGAGTGGACCTGAACGGGGCGGGGGTTCTTGATGGTTTTCTGCAGGCAGGATGACGAAATCGGCACAGTTGCAGAAAAGAGTGGCGGGTATGCAAGTTGGATGGGTAGGCTGCAGGCCTTGATGCATAAGGCTTTGGAGATTCATGGGTATTGACGGCCCTTTCGCGGGCAGAGAACCTGAAGATGACTGACACCCCCCTGGCAACCCTGTACCAGTCCCTCGACCAGCACCGCCCAGCCACCCTGGAGGCACTGCTGGCCGGTGTGTCGCTGCTACTGCCGATCCTCGACGCCATCCCCAACGCCGCGATCTTCATCAAGGACCCGGCCGCTCGCTATGTGCTGGCCAACACCACCCTGGTCCAGCGTTGTGGCCTCAAGCGCCTGCAGCCGCTACTGGGCAAGACCAGCGCCGAGGTGTTCCCGGCGCAACTGGGCCCCGGCTACACCGAGCAGGATCGCCGTGTACTGAAGGATGGGCTGGTGCTGGAGGATCAGCTCGAACTGCACCTGTACGGCAGCCGTGAACCGGGCTGGTGCCTGACCCACAAGCGCCCGCTGCGTAATCCGGCGGGCGAGATCATTGGCCTGGTGGGCATCTCCGTCGACCTGCAGTCAGCCGCCGACACCCACCCCGCCTACCAGCGCCTGGCGGCCGTGGACGAGCACATCCGCCGCCATTTCCACCAGCCGATCAGCATGAATGAGTTGACCCGCATAGCCGGCATTTCCGTGGCGCAGCTGGAGCGCTACTGCAAGCGGGTGTTCCACCTCACCCCACGGCAGATGATCCACAAGGCGCGCCTGGAGCACGCCCACCAGCTGTTGCATTCCGATTTGCCGATCACCGAAGTGGCGCTGCGCTGCGGCTACACCGACCACAGCGCGTTCAGCCGCCAATTCAAGCAGCTGACTGGCTTCACGCCCCGGCAATATCGCCAGGCGACGGCGAGTCAGGTGGGCTGAAACAGCGCCTTGGCTTCGGCGAAGCACTGCTCGGCAATCGCCGAGCGCGGCTCGCTGCGGCGCAGCAGCAGGCCGACCGGGCTGTGAATGCTGGCGTCGGTGATGGGGATAATGCGCATGTGCTCGCTGAGGTCTTCCAGGCCGCAGCCCAGCGGCATGATCGCGCAGCACACGCCGGTGTTGATGGCCTGTACCAGCTGGAAGGTCGAGTCGCTTTCCAGCACGGCATTGGGCTCCAGGCTGCGGCTGCGGAAGCTCAGGTCCAGCGACTGGCGGTAGTGCATGCCCTTGCTCAGCAGGCCCAGGGGAATGTCCGCGAGTTCGTCCCAGCGCAGGCTGTCGGTGTCGAACTGGAAGTGCTGGGTGTCGAACAGCAGGCCCATGGTGGTGGTGCCCAGCTCGATCACTTCGAAGAAGTTGGCGTTGACCTGGTCGAGGTAGCAGATGCCCAGGTCGAGCTGGTTGCGGCTCAGGCCGTCCATGATCTGCTCGGTGCTGTGCGAGCTGAGCTGGAACTGCAGTTCGGGGTACTTTTCGCGCAGTGGCAGCAGCAGGTGCATGGGGTTGAAGCTGGCCAGCGGCACGGTGCCCAGGCGCAGGCTGCCGACCACCTGGCCACGGCAGCTGGCGGCCTCGGCCTGCAGGCCGTCATGGGCGGCGAGCAGGGTGCGGGCCCAGGCCAGGATGCGCTCGCCCGCCTCGGTGAAACCCTCGAAACGCTGGCCGCGCTTGACCAGCACCAGGTCCAGTTCGTCCTCCAGGTTGCGCAGGCGCATGGACAGGGTCGGCTGAGTGATATGGCACAGCGCCGCCGCCTGGCCGAAGTGGCGGGTCTGGTCGAGGGCGATGAGGAACTTGAGCTGCTTGATGTCCATGGAAGTGCCTGGCGTCTGGTTGTGCAGACCTTAACCCACGTCTGCGATAGATGTCATTGATCGGCCGGTTCGCCATTTCGATTGGACGCTTGTCTGGCTTGCCTCTAGCGTGACGACAATGCCATTCAAGGAGCTTCACCGTGCGCGTCCAACCCGATGCGGTCTTCGTACCGCTGAACATCGCCGTGCTGACCGTCAGCGATACCCGTACCTACGACAACGACACCTCCGGCGAGCTGCTGGCCAGCCGCTCGGTGGAAGTCGGCCATCGCCTGGTGGCGCGGGCGCTGCTCAAGGACGACCTGTACAAGATCCGCGCCCAGGTAGCGACCTGGATCGCCGATGACGACGTGCAGGTGGTGCTGATCACCGGTGGCACCGGCTTTACCGGGCGTGACAGCACGCCGGAGGCAGTGCAGTGCCTGCTGGATCGGAGCGTCGATGGCTTTGGCGAACTGTTCCGCGCCTTGTCCATTCTCGATATCGGCAGCTCGACCGTGCAGAGCAGGGCGCTGGCAGGGATTTCCAACGGCACCCTGGTGTGCTGCCTGCCCGGCTCGACCGGCGCTTGCCGTACGGCCTGGGAAGGCATTCTGGTGGAGCAGCTGGATGCGCGGCATCGCCCCTGTAATTTTGTGAAGCATTTGAAACTCATCGACGCCTGCGAAAGCCGCGGTTAGCCTGCCCCGGCCTCTTCGCGGGCACGCCCGCACACAGGGATCACGCCTTACCTGTGGGAGCGAGCGTGCCCGCGAAGAGGCCATCAGCTCAGTACATAGTCTACTGGCAGCAACACCGGTGGCAGCGGCTCGACCCCCAGGGCACCCAGCACATCCCGCTCAACCGTCCTCACCATGGCATCCATCGGCAGGTCGTTCTCATCCCGCCCGAACGGGTCTTCCAGTTCGTTGCCAATTGCATCCAGCCCGAAGAAGGTGTAGCCGACGATGGTGGTGAACAGCGGCGCCAGCCAGCCCAGCGGCTCGGCCAGGGCAAACGGCAGCAGCAGGCAGAAGATATAGATGGTGCGGTGCAACAGCAGGGTATAGGGGAACGGCAATGGCGAGCCCTTGATCCGCTCGCAGGTGGCCTGCACCTCGGTCAGCCCGGCCAGGCGTTGTTCCAGCAGGGTATAGCGCCATTCGCTGATCTGCCCCTGCTCTGCCAGCCGCGAGCAGTGGCTGCCAATGTCGCGCAGGATGCCATCGCACACGTTGTACTCAGCCACCGGGGCCGCTGCGTTCAACCACGGGCGTGTGGCGTTCACTTCGTTTTCGTTGCGCAACCGCGCATTCAGCCCGTGGGCAAACCCGCACAGGCTGCGCAGCAGCTCGGCGCGCAGTGTCGGGTCGGTGATCACCAGGCTTTCGCGGATGAACGAACGGGTTTCGATGATCAGCTTGCCCCAGGCCTTGCGCCCCTCCCACCAACGGTCGTAGCAGGCGTTGTTGCGAAAGCTCATGAAGATCGACAGCGACAGCCCGAGCAGGGTGAACGGCGTGGCGCTGACCGGGTAGAAGAATGCCGGGAAATGCCGCTCGACCAGCACGATCAGCGCGGCCAGCAAGGTCACCATCAGGCAGCGCAGGGCAATGCGCTTGACGATCGAGCCCTTGAGGGTGAAAAGCACGCGCAGTACATCGGGGCGGGGGTGGACGATCATGGAAATCCAGAGGCGGCCGATCAGCCGCCGGTCATGTTCATGAAGCGCAGGATCTGCACCTCGCCACCGACCTCGAAATGATGGCGGTAGGGCTTGAGGTGCAGCGAGTCGCGGATGGCCTTGTCCAGCCGTGCAGCATCGCCGGGGTGGGCACGCAGTACCTGCTTGAGGTCCATCGAGTGTTCGTTGCCCAGGCACAGCAGCAGGCGGCCTTCGACGGTCAGGCGCACGCGGTTGCAGGTGGCGCAGAAGTTGTGGCTGTGCGGCGAGATGAAGCCGACGCGGGTGTGTGACGCTTCGGCCAGGCGCCAGTAGCGCGCCGGGCCTTGGGACGATTCGGTGGATTCGATCAGGGTGAAGTGCTCCGCCAGGCGCTCGCGCACTTCATCGCTGGAGCAGAACGACTCGCCGCGTTGATGTTCGTCGATCACCCCCAGGGGCATTTCTTCGATGAAGGTGATATCCAGCTCGCGGTCGATGGCAAAGCGCACCAGGTCGACCAGCTCGTGGTCGTTGCGGCCCTTGAGCACCACGCAGTTGAGCTTGGTGCGCTGGAAGCCGGCCTGGCGCGCGGCGTCGATGCCGGCGATCACCTGGTGCAGGTCACCCGTGCGGGTCAGTTGCTTGAAGCGCCCGGCGTCGAGGCTGTCGAGGCTGATGTTCAGGCGGGTGACGCCGGCGTCGAACAGCGGCTGGGCCAGGCGCCCGAGCTGCGAGCCGTTGCTGGTCATGCACAGTTCACGCAGGCCGGGCAGGGCGGCAATGCGCCCGCACAGGTCGACGATGCCCTGGCGCACCAGCGGCTCGCCACCGGTCAGGCGGATCTTGCGGGTGCCCAGGGCGACGAAGCGCTCGGCCACCTGGAACAGTTCTTCGAGGCTGAGGATCTGCTGGCGCGGCAGGAATTGCATGTCTTCGGCCATGCAGTACACGCAACGGAAGTCGCAGCGGTCTGTGACCGACATCCGCAGGTAGTCGATTTTCCGGTTGAAGCCGTCGATCAGGGCCCGGCTGTTCTGTTCCACGTTGGCGCTCGAAAGGAAATGGGGGCTACAGGATCCAAGCTATCGCCTGTGGCCAGCCCCGTCAAATTGCTTTCCCCGACCGTTTCATCAATGCCCTCTATCACGGCTGCAGGCCCCATTTTTAAAGGGTTGTAACTGCGTCTAGGCCTTCGTGGGCACGCCCGCTCTCACAGGGATTGCGCAGGTTTCGAGTGCGGTGATGTACCTGTGGGAGCGGGCGTGCCCGCGAAAGCCGCGGCGCGGTGCCAGCCCATGATCGAAATTGCTTATCAAGGGGTAAGACATATCGATTGGACGGCTCTATCGCTGGGTCCATACGCTGGAAGAAAGCATCGAAGCGTGAGGATTGACCGCATGAGCCAGGACCAACACATCAGGGACTACAAGGGCCCCGCCGCCGGCTGGGGCGCACTGAAGAGCGTGACCAAGAGCTGGCTGGGCAGCGAAAACGCCTTCAAGAACCTGCGGGCCATGCTCAAGACCAACCAGAACGGTGGCTTCGACTGCCCAGGCTGCGCCTGGGGCGAGTCGCCGGAAGGCGAAATGGTCAAGTTCTGCGAAAACGGCGCCAAGGCGGTGAACTGGGAAGCCACCGGCCGCTCGGTCGACCCGGCATTTTTCGCCAAGTACAGCGTCAGTGCGTTGCTCGACCAGACCGACTACTGGCTTGAATACCAAGGCCGCCTGACCCACCCGATGCGCTACGACGCGGCCACTGACCACTATGTCGAAACCAGCTGGCAAGAAGCCTTCGAGCTGATCGCCCAGCACCTGCGTGCCCTCGACTCGGCCGATCAGGCCGAGTTCTATACCTCGGGCCGGGCCAGCAACGAGGCAGCATTCCTCTACCAGTTGTTCGTCCGCGCTTACGGCACCAACAACTTCCCCGACTGCTCGAACATGTGTCACGAAGCCAGCGGCGCCGGCATGTCGGAAACCCTCGGGGTGGGCAAGGGCACCGTGGTGTTCCACGACCTGGAGCTGGCCGACGCGATCTTCGTCATCGGCCAGAACCCTGGCACCAACCACCCGCGCATGCTCGAACCGCTGCGCGAAGCGGTCAAGCGCGGTGCCCAGGTGGTGTGCTTCAACCCGCTCAAAGAGCGTGGCCTGGAGCGCTTCCAGCACCCGCAGCACCCATTCGAGATGCTCAGCAACGGCTCCGAGCCGACCACCAGTGCCTACTTCCGCCCGGCCCTGGGCGGCGACATGGCGGCTATGCGCGGTATCGCCAAGTTCCTCTTGCAGTGGGAGCGTGAAGCCCAGGCCAAGGGCGAGCCGGCGGTGTTCGACCATGCCTTCATCGCCGAGCACACCAGTGGCCTCGACGACTACCTGGCGGTGGTGGACGGCACCTCCTGGGAGCACATCGTCAAGCAGTCGGGCCTGACCCTGGCCGAGATCGAGTTGGCCGCGCGCATGTACCGCAAGGCCGAGCGGGTCATCATGTGCTGGGCGATGGGCGTCACCCAGCATCGCCATTCGGTGCCGACCGTGCAGGAAATCGTCAACCTGCAGCTGCTGCGCGGCAACGTCGGCAAACCCGGTGCCGGCCTGTCGCCGGTGCGCGGCCACAGCAACGTGCAGGGCGACCGCACCATGGGCATCGACGAGAAGCCCAAGGCGGCCCTGCTCGATGCCATCGAAAAGCGCTTCAAGTTCCGCGTGCCGCGTGCCCACGGGCACAACGCGGTGCTGGCGATCAAGGCCATGGAAGAGGGGAAAGCCAAGGTGTTCGTCGCCCTCGGCGGCAACTTCGCCCAAGCCACGCCGGATACCCCGCGCACCCACGCGGCGCTGCGCAACTGCGCGCTGACCGTGCAGATCTCCACCAAGCTCAACCGCTCGCACCTGGTCACCGGGCGCGATGCGCTGATTCTGCCGTGCCTGGGCCGTACCGAGATCGACATGCAGGCCGAGGGGCCGCAAGGCGTGACGGTGGAAGACACCTTCAGCATGGTGCATATCTCCAACGGCCAGCTGCGCCCGCGCTCTGCGCACATGCGCTCGGAGCCGTGGATCATCGCCGGCATGGCCAAGGCCACCCTGGGCAACCAGCCGATCGACTGGGAGTACGCGGTCGCCGACTACAACCGCATTCGCAGCATGATCGCCGACGTTATCCCGGGCTTTGCCAATTTCAACGAGCGCCTGCAGCACCCGGGTGGCTTCCACCTGGGTAACAACGCGGCGGATCGAAACTTCCGCACGGCCACTGGCAAGGCTCGCTTCATGCCCCATGCGCTGCCGGAGGAGCTGGTCAATGCCAAGGTGCTGGCACGCGGTGACAAGCCGGACCTGATCCTGCAGACCATGCGTTCGCACGACCAGTACAACACCACGCTGTACGGGCTCGATGACCGTTATCGCGGGGTGTTCGGCCTGCGCGAGGTAGTGTTTGTCAGCGAAGCGGACATCCGCCGTCTGGGCTTCGAGCCGGGCGAGCAGGTGGACCTGGTGTCGCTGTGGGAGGATGGCGTGGAGCGGCGGGTTTCTGGCTTCCGCCTGGTGCCTTATGACATTCCGGATGGCCAGGCGGCGGCGTATTACCCGGAGACCAACCCGCTGGTGCCGCTGGAGAGTTATGGCGAGGGGACGTATACGCCGACGTCCAAGTTCATTGCGATCAAGCTGGAGAAAGCCAAGGCCGGGAACCGGATCGAGGCGGTGCTCGCTTCGGATTGATAGGCTGCCTGAGCCGGCCTCTTCGCGGCTGAAGCCGCTCCTACAGGCATCTCGATACCCCTGTGGGAGCGGCTTTAGCCGCGAAGAATCCAGCGCCGATTCAGGATCGATGCACCGGAAGGGCCGTGGTGTACTTCATCTGCTCCATGGCAAAACTGGAGGTGATGTTCGACAGCCCATCGGTGCTGGTGATCAGCTTCTTGTAGAAGCGGTCATACGCCGCGATGTCGCCCACCACCACCCGCAGCATGTAGTCCCAGTCCCCGGACATGCGGTAGAACTCCATCACCTCCTCGAACCCCTTCACCGTCGTCGCAAACTGCTCCAGCCAGGCGCTGTCGTGGCGCTGGGTCTTGAGCTGGACGAACACGGTCAGCCCCAGCCCCAGGCGCTCGGGGTCCAGCAGGGCGACGCGGCCGAGGATGTAGCCTTCTTCTTCCAGGCGCTTGACCCGCTTCCAGCACGGCGTGGTCGACAGGTTGACCGCTTCGGCCAGGTCCTTGAGCGAGATCGAGGCGTCGCGTTGCAGCAGGGTGAGGATGTGTTGGTCGAAACTGTCCATGGCAGGGCAAAACCATCGAGAAAAATTTTCCCCAGATTACCTCAGGCCTAGGAAATTTTCCTGAATTGCCCTGGCATTGCCGCCACGCCAGGTTGTTGCCATAGTTGCAGGCTTGAATCCTGCCAATGGGCCCGACCATGTCCGACAAGCCGCGTAATTTCGCCACCCGTACCATTCACGCCGGCGAGCAGTCCAGCGTTGCCGACAACGCCATCTTCCCGCCCATCTACACCGCCAGTTCCTACATCAAGCGCAGCCTCGACGATAATCCCGAATACGCTTACAGCCGTGTCGGCAACCCGACCCGGCATGCCTATGAAAGCTGTGTTGCTGCGCTGGAGGAGGGCGTCGGTGCGGTGGCCTGTGCATCGGGTGTGAATGCCACCGCCACGGTGCTGGAACTGCTGCCCAAGGACGCCCACGTGGTGGTGATGAATGGCGTCTACGGCGGCACCTTCCGCATCCTCGAGGACTACCGCGGGCGTACTTCGGGCCTGACCACCACCTATGTCGACCTCAATGATGTCGAGGCGGTGGCGGCCGCGATCAAGCCAGAGACCCAGCTGATCTGGATCGAGTCACCGACCAACCCGTTGCTGCACCTGGTGGACATCAAGGCGGTGTGCGACCTGGCCCGTGCCCGCGGCATCCTCACCTGCATCGACAACACCTTCTGCTCGCCATGGAACCAGCGCCCGATCACCCTCGGCGTGGACCTGGTGATGCACTCGGCGAGCAAATACATCGGCGGCCATTCCGACCTCACCGGGGGCGTGGTGGTTGCTGCCAATGACCAACTGCTGGCGCGGCTGCGCAAGATCAGCATGGCGGTAGGCGCGATCCAGGGGCCGTTCGACTGCTACCTGGCCCTGCGCGGGCTGAAGACCCTGGATGTGCGCATGGAGCGCCAGTGTGCCAATGCGCTGCAGGTGGCGCGCTTCCTTGAAGGCCACCCGCAGGTCGAGCAGGTGTTCTACCCGGGGCTGGAAAGCCACCCGCAGCACGACCTGTGCAAGCGGCAGATGCGCGCTGGCGGAGCGGTGGTGGCGATGAAGGTCAAGGGCGCTGACCGGGCAGCGCTCAACCGGCTGGTCGAGGCCCTGCAGATCTTCGTGCTGGCCGACTCGCTGGGCGGCGTGGAGAGCATGATCAACCACTCCTGGAGCATGTCGCACAACTCGTTGAGCCCAGCGCAGAAGGGCGAGATGGGGATCAGCGAGAACCTGCTGCGGTTGTCGGTGGGGATCGAGGATTACCGCGACCTGATCGAAGACCTGGATGGCGCGTTGAAGGCTTCAGCGGCGGTGTAAGGGCTGCTGGCCCTATCGCGAGCTGCGCTCGCTCCTACGGGGCATGTGTAATCCTGTAGGAGCGAGCGCAGCTCGCGATTAGGCCAGTGAATTCAATGAAGGACTATCAGGACTTCGGCGGATGAATGATCCGTTCGATCTTGTCCTTGAGCAGCAATCTTTCCTTGCGCAGGCGGTTGACCGCCTCATCGTTGGTGCCGTTGGCCTCGGCGGCCAGCACCTCCTTGTCCTTGGTGTTGTATTCCTTGTGCAGCTTGTGAAGGTCCTGGTCCTTGTCTATGAGCGCCTGGAATGCGTCAGCGGTAACGTGCAGGTCAGCGAGCAGATCATGCGGAACTGGCATTTCTTCACCTCTGTCAGGGTTGTCGGTAAGGTCCTGACCTATGAGGATAGCCGCCTTTGCGCAGGTGGGGGACTGGGGTAGGCTGTCGCATCCTTTCCCGTGCCTGGAGCCTGCGCCATGCCTCACCTGAACCTGGAATACAGTGACAACCTGCTCGAGATCAACGTCGATGTGCTGTTGCTGCGCCTGAACCACACCCTGGTCGGCAGTGGCCAGTTCGCCGACGAGGCCGACATCAAGAGCCGGGCTCAGGCCTTCAGCCAGTACCGAGTGGGCACCGCGCCGGGTGAGCGGGCTTTCGCCCATGTGCGCCTGGCAATCCTCAGCGGGCGTTCGCCCGAAGTGAAGCAGCAGTTGTCGAACGGCTTGCTCGAGGTGCTGCGCGAAGCGATTCCGGCCAAGGCCGGTGTGGACATCCAGCTCTGCGTCGAAGTGCTCGACATCGACCGCGAACCCTATGCCAAGGCGCGTCTGCGCGGCTGAACAAACGCTGAATGAAGTTAATTTAATGTAAAAAAATGCATCGGCTTACGAATTTGTTACCGTCTTTTTCACGAAAAATTGATGGTGCGCTTTCTAGAGTTCGCCCGACTTTCCCACGGTGCCATCTGGCCTGGGGGGTTGATAACCACTCTTGATTGCGAATGCCGATGCTCAACTTCAAATCCCTGCGGACTGAATGGGTCACGCTGTTGGCCAGCGTTTACCTGCTGGTCGGTCTCAACATGTTCCTCTGGGGGCACCTGCAAGAGGTGGTGCCTGCCGGGATGTCGGGGCTCTGGCTGAGCCTGGCGTTCGCGGTGCTGATGCTGTTCGCGTTCAACCTGGTGTTGACGCTGTTCGCCTTTCGTTATGTCTTGAAACCGTTATTGATCGTGTTGTTCTTGAGTGGCGCGAGTGCCGCTTACTTCATGAACCAATACGGCGTACTTATTGACGCTGGCATGTTCCGCAACATGGCCGAGACCAATGTTGCGGAAGTGCGCGATCTGATGTCGTTCAAGTTCGCTGCCTATATTCTGTTGCTCGGCGTATTGCCGTCGGTATTGCTGTGGAAGGCGCAGATCGCCTACCGCCCGTGGCACCGCGAACTGCTCGGCAAGCTGGTGGTCAGCGGCGCCTGCGTGGTGGCGCTGGGCTCGGTGGCACTGGTCAACTATCAAGGGCTGTCGTCGCTGTTTCGCAACCACCACGAACTGCGCCTGATGCTCACCCCGAGCAATGTCGTTGGCGCAACCATCGGTTATGTCAACGAGCGCGTCGGTACTGCAGCGCGCCCGTTCCAGAACTATGGCGAAGATGCCAAGCGTGACGCGGCCTGGCAGAAGCACGAGCGCAAATCGCTGACCGTGCTGGTAGTCGGTGAAAGTGCGCGGGCCGATCACTTCGGCGTGCTGGGCTATGACCGCGATACCACCCCGAACCTGGCCAAGGAACAGGGCTTGGTGAGTTTCTCCGATGTGCATTCCTGCGGTACCGAAACCGCCGTCTCGGTGCCGTGCATGTTCTCCGGCATGAAGCGCAAGGAATACGACGCCCGCGTGGCGAAGAACCGCGAAGGGCTGCTGGACATCCTCCAGCGTGCCGGCCTGGCCGTGCAGTGGCGCGACAACCAGTCGGGCTGCAAGGGCACCTGCGACCGCGTGCAGTTCATCGATGTCAGCAACCTCAAGGATCCGCAACTGTGCGCCAGTGGCGAGTGCCATGACGAAATCCTGCTGCAGGGCCTGGGCGAGCTGATCGACAACCTCGACAAGGACACCGTGCTGGTATTGCACCAGATGGGCAGCCACGGCCCCGAGTATTTCAAGCGCTACCCTAAAGACGGCGAGCGCTTCACCCCGGTGTGCCAGAGCAACGCGCTGAACCAGTGCAGCGAGCAGGAAATCATCAACGGCTATGACAACACCCTGGCCTACACTGACAAGGTGTTGTCGTCGCTGATCGATACCCTGCGCAGCAAGCAGGACAAGGTCGACACGGCGATGATCTACCTGTCCGACCATGGCGAGTCGCTGGGCGAGTACAACCTGTTCCTGCACGGCACCCCGTATGCCATTGCCCCGGAGCAACAGAAGCATGTGCCGCTGCTGACCTGGTTCTCCGACAGCTACAAGGAGGACTTCGGCATCGACACCGACTGCCTGGCCAAGCTCAGCGATGCACCGTTGTCGCATGACAACCTGTTCCATTCGATGCTGGGCCTGCTGCAAGTACGCACCGAGGTCTACCAGCAGTCGCTGGACATGTTTGCCAGCTGCCGGCCGTGGCTGGCAGCCCAGCGTTGAGGCCGTTCATCTAAACCAGGGATGGCGCAGGTTTCACCAGCAGGGCCCGCGCCGTATATACTGCGCGCCAATGTTTGTGGGAGAGCCTTGTGGCCATCGAAATTCACTGGATCCGTGACGACCAGACCCTGGCCGAACACTGCCGCAAGTGGCGCGAACTGCCGTTCGTGGCGCTCGACACCGAGTTCATGCGGGTCGACACCTTCTACCCGAAAGCCGGTCTGGTGCAGGTCGGTGACGGGCAGCGGGCTTTCCTCATCGACCCGCTGCTGATCGGCAACTGGCAGCCGCTGGGCGAACTGCTCGACGACAGCAACGTGGTCAAGGTGCTGCACGCCTGCAGCGAAGACCTTGAAGTGCTGCTGCGCCTCACCGGCAAACTGCCGCAACCGTTGTTCGACACCCAGCTGGCCGCCGGTTACCTGAACCTGGGCTTCTCCATGGGCTATTCGCGCCTGGTGCAGGAAGTGCTGGGCATCGAGCTGCCCAAGGGCGAAACCCGTTCTGACTGGCTGCAGCGCCCGCTGTCGGAAACCCAGGTCAGCTACGCCGCCGAAGATGCCGTGCACCTCGCCGAACTGTTCGCCGCCTTGCAGCCACGCCTGTCCGGCGACAAGTACGCCTGGGTGCTGGACGATGGCGCCGAGCTGGTGGCCGCGCTGCGCCGTGAAGTCGAACCCGAGACCTTGTACCGTGACGTCAAGCTCGCCTGGAAGCTGGGCCGCCAGCAACTGGCGGTGCTGCGCGAACTGTGCGCCTGGCGCGAGCGCGAAGCGCGCAGCCGTGATGTGCCGCGCAACCGCATTCTCAAGGAACACTCGCTGTGGCCCATGGCCAAGAGCCAGCCGGACAACCTGTCGGCCCTGGCCAAGATTGAAGAAATGCACCCGCGCACCATCCGCCAGGACGGCGCTTTCCTGCTCGAACTGATCAAGCGCGCCGGCAACCTGCCGTCCGAGCAATGGCCACAGCCCTTGCCTGAGCCGCTGCCGATCGAAGCCGCCGGTATCCTCAAGCGCCTGCGTGCCATCGGCCAGGCCGAAGGTGAGCGCCTGGGGATCGCCCCGGAGCTGATGCTGCGCAAGAAAACCCTGGAAGCCCTGCTCAAGAGCGGCTATCCGAACGGCCCTTATCAACTGCCCGATTCGCTGCGCGGCTGGCGCCGTGAGCGGATGGGCCAGGCCCTGCTGGATGACCTGGCAGGTGCCGGAGACAAGCAATGAAACGTATCTGCTCGATCTACAAGAGCCCACGCAAGAACGAAATGTACCTGTACGTGCTCAAGGCCGATGGCCTGGAGCGCGTGCCTGAGGCGCTGCTGCCCTTCTTTGGCAAGCCGGTGCACGCCTTCGACCTGGTGTTGACCCCGGAGCGCCAACTGGCCCGCGAGGACATCGCCAAGGTGCTGGAAAACCTCGAGACCCAGGGTTATCACCTGCAGATGCCACCGGCCGAGGACGAGTACATCGAGCACTTGCCCGAAGAGCTGCTGCGCCGTAACGACCCGGTTTGATCATGCGTGTACTGATTGCTGAGCATGATCATGCTCGATACGCCGAACTGCTGCGCGAAGCCATGCCGGACCTGGAAGTCCTGACCAGCGGCGACTCCGCCGAACTGGCCCGCCAGGCGCCGCAGTGCCCGGTATGGCTGGGCCAGCCGGATTTGCTGGCGAGCTTGCTGCGCCAGGGCCACAAGCCTGAATGGATGCAGTCCACCTGGGCCGGCATCACGCCATTGCTGGCCGAAGGGCTGCCGCGTGACTACCGCCTGACCCGTGCCGTAGGCATCTTCGGCCAGGTGATGGCCGAGTACATGCTGACCTACATGCTCGGGCATGAGCGGGAAGTGCTGTCGCGCCTGGTCAGCCAGGTGGAGCGTCGCTGGGATGACCGCCCGGGGCGTACCCTGGAAGGGCGCAAGGTGCTGATCGTCGGTACCGGCGATATCGGCCAGCGGGTGGCCGAGTTACTCGTGCCGTTTGGCGTGACCCTTTACGGTATCGCCAGCAGCGCACGCGAGCAGGCGCCGTTCGTCGAAGTGGCGGGGCTGGCGGATTTGCCGCGCATGGTCGGGCAGGTGGATTACGTGCTCAACTTGCTGCCGGACACACCGGCCACCCATGACCTGTATGACGCAGCGCTGTTCCAGTGCTTCCAGCCCACGGCGCTGTTCATCAATGCCGGGCGTGGCGCGGCGGTGGTCGATGCCGACCTGGTCGAGGCGCTGAAGCAGGGGCATCTGGCCGGGGCGGTGATCGATGTGTGCCGGCAGGAGCCGCTGCCGCAACGGCATCCGTTCTGGACTGCCTGGGGCTTGTTGCTGACCGGGCACAGCTCGGCGCCCACCTCGCCGGCGGCGATGGTGCGGTTGTTTGCCGGGAATGTGCGGGCGTATGCAGAGGGGCAGGGGTTGCGCGGCGAAGTCGACTTCGCCCGGGGTTACTGACCTCTTTTGCCTGTGCTGGCCTCTCGCGGATAAATCCGCTCCTACAGGGCGCGCGGCCTTGTAGGAGCGGATTTATCCGCGAGAGGCCAGCACAGGCGACACAAGCCTTACAGGCTGAAATCACCCTCAGTCGCCAGCTCGCTCAGCGGCCGACGCGGGCTCGGCACTTCACGCGCCTGCAGCGCCTCGTCCAGGCTGGCCTTGTCGCCCAGCTTGCCGATCGCCACCATGGCATGCAGCTCATAGCCTTCCGGAATCTTCAGCTCCTGGCGTGCCAGTGCCTGGTCGAACCCGGCCATGCCGTGGGTGTGCCAGCCGCTGATACTGGCCTGCAGCGCCAGGTGGCCCCAGGCGGAACCGGTGTCGAAGGTGTGCCACAGCGCCGGCTTTTCTTCGCTGGCGCCAGGTGCTGCGAAGGTGGTCTTGGAAATGATCAGCACCAGCGCCGACGCCTGCTGTGCCCAGCTGCGGTTGAACGGCACCAGCAGGCTCAGGTAACGCTCCCAGCTCGGCGTATCGCGGCGCGCATACAGGAAGCGCCAAGGCTGCGAATTGTAGGCCGACGGCGCCCAGCGTGCCGCTTCGAGGAAGCTCAGCAGGGTCTCTTCGCTGATTGGTTCGGCGGTGAAGGCGCGTGGCGACCAGCGGTTGATGAACTGCTCGTTGATGGCGTAATCGGCAATGCGGGGGGTGGCGCTCATGGCTGCTCCTGCAAGTGGATGGCAAAGCACGCACGCTACTGCGTCCGCCTGGCACTGACAAGCGGTCTGGCGTTGCCGAAGGCCAGGCTCTAGACTGGCGCCGCCGCGCACCGCGGCCACCAAGATGACTGCAGGAAACCCGTGTGATGATCGCTGACAGCGCGCCGTTCTGGCGGCGCAAGACCCTCGAACAACTCAGCCCGCAAGAGTGGGAGTCGCTGTGTGACGGCTGTGGCCTGTGCTGCCTGCAAAAGCTCGAGGATGAAGACGACAACAGCGTCTATTACACGCGCATCGCCTGCAAGCTGCTCGACCTCGATACCTGCCAGTGCAGCGACTATCCCAATCGCTTCGCCCATGTGCCCGATTGCATCCAGCTCACCCCGGGCAAGGCCGACCAGTTCAAATGGCTGCCGAGCACCTGTGGTTACCGCCTGGTCAGCGAGGGCAAGGACCTGCCCGAGTGGCATCACCTAGTGTGCGGTGACCGCAAGCAGGTGCATGAACAGCGCATCTCGCAATCGGGGCGTATGCTCAGTGAACATGATGTGGACGAAGACGACTGGGAAGACCACCTGATTTTCCGCGCCAGCTGAACGGCGCACCCGTCGCCTCTGAGGAACAAGGAGTTTCGCTATGCGTTGCCAGCTGTTGTTGCTCCTGGGGCTTGTGGCCTGTTCGCCGGCCTGGGCAAAAAAAGTCGACCTCGATTACCAGGTGCGCTTGCTGCCTGCCAATGGCCAGGCCGAAGTGCGCCTGACCCTGGCCGAAGGCAGTGCCGTGCGCAGCCTGGATTTCGACCTGGGCAAGGCCGACACCTACAGTGGCTTCCAGGCCGATGGCCAGTGGCAGCAACAGGGCGAACGCGGCGTGTGGCACCCGGCGACGGGCAAGACCAGCCTCAGCTACCGGGTGAAGCTGGACCAGAAACTGCGCAGCGGCGCCTACTCCTCACGCATCACCCCGCATTGGGCGCTGTTCCTCGGCGATCAGCTGGTGCCGCCTGCGCGCCTCGACCAGCAGGACGGCACCGAGCTGGTGGCACGCCTGACGGTCGACTTGCCTGAAGGCTGGAAGAGCATCGAAACGTCCTGGCCACGCATCGGCAAGGACAAGTTCCGCATCGACAACGTGTCCCGCCTGTTCGACCGCCCGACCGGCTGGATGCTCGCGGGCGACCTTGGCAGCCGCCGCGCCCGCCTGGGTGAGACCGACGTGACCGTGGCCGCGCCGGTAGGGCAGGGCATGCGGCGGATGGACAGCCTGACCTTGCTGACCTTCGTCTGGCCGCAATTGCAGGCGGTGTTCCCGCGCAACCCGGCCAAGCTGCTGCTGGTGGGGGCCCGCGATGGCATGTGGCGCGGGGCGACGGTGGCGGAGAGTTCGATCTACCTGCACAGTAGCCGGCCGATGGTCAGCGAGAATGGCAGCAGCCCGCTGTTGCGCGAGCTGGTGCAGCTGTTTGCGCAGATTCGGGTGCGTGACAACAGCGACTGGCTGGGCCAGGGCTTGACCGAGTACTACGCCACCGAGCTGTTGCGCCGTGCCGGTGGCATCAGCGATGACCGTTACGAGGTATGGCAGGCGCGCTTGCAGAAGCAGGGCGGCCAGGTCACCCAGCTGCGTGCCGAGCACGCCAGCCCGGCGCAGGTGGCCCGCGGGGTGATGGTGTTGCAGGCGCTGGACAAGGAAATCCGCATCCATACCCAGGCTAAACGCTCGCTGGATGATGTGACCAGGGCGTTGATGCGCCTGCCCAGCGTGAGCACCGAAGAGTTCGTGCAGATCAGCGAGAACGTATTGGGGCGCCGGTCCGACGTGCTGCAAAGCAAAGCCCTGCGCTAGCCTGCACCGGCCTCTTCGCGGGCACGCCCGCTCCCACAGGTACCGCACAACTCTCAGGACCTGTGGTGATCCTGTGGGAGCGGGCGTGCCCGCGAAGAGGCCGGGACAGGCCAGCCCAAGACTCAGCCACCCGTCACTGTCACCCCCCGGGTAGCCGCCTCGGCACTGGCCTTGAGCACCTCCAGCTCCGCCGCACTGCGCTCGATATCCGAACGCAAGCGGTGATACTCCTTCCGATGCTTCTGCCACCAGGCCTTGGTCGAGCAGTGCCCGCTGAGCCCACGGGCCACCGCCAGGCCACCGACCACCATCTGCAACAGCCCGATCAGCCCGCCGTGGCGTAGCCCCTTGCTGAGCATCAGCGCCCCACCAGCCAGCGACCCTGCGCGTTCCAGGCCATGAACATTGTGCTCCCGCGACCCCGGAGCGTTATGGATATCGAGCATGGCTTGCCCTCCTTGTGGAATGTAAGCAGCTGACCTGCAGCTTGCCGCGAGCGTTCATTCGTTGTGCCGGGCGGTCGCGAAGGCTCTGCAATGGGCATTCCGTCCGTCTCAATGTCCGGTCTGGTCAACTGCCTGGCGGATAGGGGCAACTGACGCGGGCGCCCGCAGGATTAACTTGTCCCCGCGCGAAGCTCATCCACGCTGGGTTTCGACCCAGGAGCTTCACGTCCCCCTCCACAAAAGAACAAAAGCAGGGATCAGGATGACAATGACAAGCGCGATTGGCGCCGGCAATCAGCTGGCGCAAGGCTTCAAGCAACGCCATGTGACCATGCTCTCCATCGCCGGGGTGATCGGTGCCGGGCTGTTCATCGGCTCCGGGCACGCCATCGCCGCCGCAGGGCCTTCAGCCATCGTCGCCTACGCACTGGCCGGTGCGCTGGTGGTACTGGTGATGCGCATGCTCGGCGAAATGGCGGTCGCCAGCCCCGACACAGGCTCCTTCTCCACTTATGCCGACCGCGCCATCGGGCGCTGGGCCGGGTTCACCATCGGTTGGCTGTACTGGTGGTTCTGGGTACTGGTCATCCCCATCGAAGCCATCGCCGCCGGCGTGGTGCTCAACAACTGGTTCCCGCACATCGATGCCTGGTTTTTCGCCCTGAGCATGACCGTGTTGCTGACCGCCACCAACCTGTTCAGCGTGGCCAAGTACGGTGAATTCGAGTTCTGGTTCGCCATGCTCAAGGTCATCGCCATCGTCGCGTTCATCGCCCTGGGCGCCGCAGCATTGGCCGGGGTGTTGCCGGGCCGTGAAGTCAGTGGCCTGCCACGTCTGCTGGAGGAGCAGGGCGGGTTCATGCCCAACGGCTGGACGGCAATCATCGGCGCCTTGCTCACCACCATGTTCAGCTACCTGGGTACCGAAGCGGTGACCATCGCCGCGTCGGAATCCAAGGACCCGGCGCGCAACATCGCCAAGGCCACCCGCTCGGTGATCTGGCGCATCAGTGTGTTCTACCTGCTGTCGATCTTCGTGATCATCTCGGTGGTGCCGTGGAACGACCCGCTGCTGCCGGTGCAGGGCTCCTACCAGCGTGCGCTGGAAATCATGCACATCCCATATGCCAAGCTGCTGGTGGACATGGTGGTGCTGGTGGCGGTGGCCAGTTGCCTGAACTCGTCGATCTACATCTCTTCGCGCATGCTCTATTCGCTGAGCAAGCGCGGTGACGCACCGGGCTTCATTCAGCGCACTTCCCAAGTTGGCGTGCCCCGTGCGGCAGTGATCGGCAGCACGCTGATCGGCATGCTGGCGACCATCGTCAACTACTTCGCGCCAGCCGAGGTGTTTGCCTTCCTGCTGGCCAGCTCCGGCTCGATCGCCTTGCTGGTGTACCTGGCCATCGCCTTCTCGCAGCTGCGCATGCGCGCCATCCTGCAGCGGCAGAACGTCGAGATCGCCTTCAAGATGTGGCTGTATCCGTGGCTGACCTATGCGGTGATCGGCTTCATCGTGTTCGCGCTGGGCACCATGTTCGTGATGCCGCAACACCGGATGGAGGTGTCACTGACCCTGGCCTTGGCGCTGGTGATCCTGGTGCTGGGCGTGATTACCAGCAAGCGGCATGAGCGGCGAGAGGCGTTGGCTGCGGCCTGATTCGGAGTGAAGCGAACAAAGCCATCTGCCTGCAGATGGCTTTTTTGTTTGTGCCGGCCTCTTCGCGGGCAAGCCCGCTCCCACAGATACAGTACAGTCCTCCCGAGCTGCGCGGTCCCTGTGGGAGCGGGCTTGCCCGCGAAAGGGCCGGCACATTTTGCACATTTGTCTGATCTGGATAATTACCTGTCCGGTTTGGCAATGCAGCCTCGAGGGTGTTTAATCTCACCTCTGGAAAGCCCTCAAACCCCTTGAAACACGGGCTCTGAGAGATTTCACCGTTCATCGAAAATGCTGTAGACACATTGTCTAACAGTGCCATATAGTCGTTATACAAATAGTAGACATCGCTCTATGACAACAAAGAAGGCCGCCATGAAAGCCACCGTCCAACCACTCGCTGCAGAAGTGCCGCAGGACCGCAAAGCCGTCCTTGCCGAAGCGCTGCGCCGCCGGATCCTCAGCATGGAACTGGCCCCGGGCGCCGTGGTGGACGAACTGGCGTTGTGCGACGAGTTCGGCCTGTCGCGCCCCCCGGTCCGTGAGCTGCTGCGCCAGATCGCCGCCGAAGGCTACATCGAGCTGGAAGCCAACCGCGCACCTCGCGTCGCCGCCATGAACCACGAGTCGCTGCACAGCTTCTACGTTGCCGCGCCGCTTATCTACGTTGCCACCACCCAGCTGGCCGCCACCTACGCCAGTGCTGATGAAATCGAAGTGCTCAAGGCCATCCAGGCCAAGTTCCGCCAGGCCATCGAAGAGCGCGACGTGGAAAACCGCGTGCTCTACAACGACGCCTTCCACCTGGAAATCGGCAAGATGGCGCACAACGATTACCTGATGCCAAGCCTGCGCCGCCTGCTCATCGACCATACCCGCCTGGGCAAGATTTTCTACCGCCATCCGACTACCGACGACATGCAGCGGGACCTCGAGATCGCCTGTGAGCAGCACGAACAGATCATCGAGGCCATCGAGCGCCGTGATGCGCCAACCGCTGGCCAGCTGGCCCGCGAGCATATGGAGCTGTCGCGTCGGCGCATGGCCGAATACGCAGCACCGCAAGGGCTGGATGTACCGATTCAGATATGAATTACCCGGTCGTCGCCACCCGCGCTGACCACCCGTCGAAACAAGAACCAGGTTAGTGACATGACAAGAATAAGTTCGTTACCTGCCGATGATGCCACCTGTGGCTGGTATCACCTGAGCAAACCTCGCACGCCAAGGCCGGCCCACAGTGGCCACAGCCAGGCGCGCTGGGTGGTGGTCGGCGCCGGCTTCACCGGCCTGGCCGCTGCGCGGCAGCTGGCAACGAACTTCCCTGACGACGAGATCGTACTGATCGAGGCCCAGGAGGTCGGTTTCGGCACCTCCGGGCGCAACGCCGGTTTCGCCATCGACCTGCCGCACGACATCGGCGCCGAGGACTACATCGGCGACATCGACATTGCCAAGACCATCCTCAAGCTCAACCTGGGTGGCCAGTCGTACCTCAAGGAACTGATCGAGCGCTATGACATCGAGTGCCAGTTCCGCCATTGCGGCAAGTACCAAGCCGCCATCGAAGACCGTGGCATCGCTGTGCTGGATGCCTACCGCCGTGGCCTGGACAAGCTCGGCCAGCCTTACGAAGTGATTGAAGGGCGCGACCTGCCCGAGCACATCGGCACCCACTTCTACCGCAAGGGCCTGTTCACCCCGGGCACGGCACTGCTGCAGCCTTCGGCGCTGGTCAAAGGCCTGGCCGACAGCCTGCCAAGCAACGTTTCCCTCTACGAGCACACACCGATCACCGACGTCGAGTACGGCGACAAGGTCGTGCTGCGCCACGCCAATGGCTCGATCACGGCCGACAAGCTGGTGCTCACCACCAACGCCTTCGGCATGAGCTTCGGCTTCCTCAAGGGCCGCATGCTGCCGGTGTTCACCTACGGCAGCATCACCCGCCCGCTGACCGAGGACGAACAGGCACGCCTGGGTGGCAAGCCCTTCTGGGGCGTGATCCCGGCCGACCCATTCGGCACCACCATGCGCCGTACCGTCGACAACCGCCTGCTGATCCGCAACAGCTTCAGCTACAACCCGGACGGGCGCAGCAACCGCAAATACCTGGAGCGCTTCGTCGAGCGTCACCGCGAATCCTTTGCCCGGCGCTTCCCGATGTTGCCCGGCGTGAACTTCGAATATACCTGGGGCGGTGCACTGGCCTTGTCGCGCAACCACATGGGCTTCTTCGGCAAGTTGGCGCCGAATGTGGTGGGCGCATTGTGCTGCAACGGCCTGGGCGTTACCCGTGGCACCGTCACCGGCAAGTTGCTGGCCGACTGGCTGGCGGGTGACAAGAACGAACTGATCGAGTTTCTGCTCAATGCCCCCGGGCCTTGTGCGAACCCGCCGCAGCCCTTGGTTTCCTTGGGCTTGAACGCCAACCTGATGTGGGGGCAGTTCCGCGCTGGCAAGGAAAGCTGACCGTTCTTTGAAGTAGACAGCAAGCAACTTGATGCCGGTGGTTATTTGCCGGCACGGGCGCCCTTTGCCCGAATTTGATGATCGAGATGCGTAGTCCGGTCACCCGGGGCTGAATGTGGTTTTCAGTTTCGCGGATGCGCTCGCCTTGAATATGTGCAAGCAAGAAGTGGTAGGAACTAACAATGACAAGTCCGAATCATTCGATTGAAGAAGTACCGATCAACAACTTCCACCAGTTGCTGACCTTGCGTTCCGGTGGCGGTTCGTTCGTCGATGGCTACGTGCTGAGCATCATCGGCGTGGCCATGGTGCAGATGTCCGCCGGCCTCAACCTGACCAGTTTCTGGCAGGGCATGATCGCCGCCTCGGCATTGATCGGCATCTTCTTCGGTGGCTTCTTTGGCGGCTGGCTGACCGACCGCCTGGGCCGCAAACGGGTGTTCTTCGTCGGCCCGGTCCTGTTCATGCTGGCTTCGGTCGCGCAGTTCTGGGTGGAGTCGGCGCTGGCCTTGTTCCTGTTGCGCTTCGTCATCGGCATCGCGGTGGGCATCGAATACCCGGTGGCGACTTCGCTGTTGGTGGAGTTCCTGCCCAAGAAGAACCGCGGCCCACGCCTGGCCACCCTGACCGTGCTGTGGTTCGCCGGCGCCGCCACGGCCTACATGGCCGGTGAAGCGATCCTGCGCCACGGTGGCGACGATGCCTGGAGGCTGGTGCTGGCCAGTGCCGCAGTGATTGGCGCACTGCTGTTCGCCATCCGCCTGGGCACCCCGGAATCGCCACGCTGGCTGATCAGCAAGGGCCGTTCGGCCGAGGCCGAGCAGGTGATCAAGCAAGTCTACGGCAACGGTTTCAGCCTGAAGAACCTGCCCGAGGAACCCAAGACCCGCAAGCTGTCGTTCCTCAGCCTGCTGCACTCCGGCTACGGCAAACGCATGCTGTTCGTCACCATGTTCTGGACCTGCTCGGTGATCCCGGTGTTCGCCGTCTACGCTTTCGCTCCGAAAGTACTCGGTGCGTTGAACCTGAAAGGGGACTGGGCGGCGATCGGCTCGGTGGCCATCACCTGCCTGTTCGTGGTCGGCTGCATCATCGGCACTCGCCTGCTGAACACCCTCGGCCGGCGCACCACGCTGCTGCACAGCTTCTTCTGGTCGGGGCTGGCACTGCTCGGCCTGGGGGCCTTCAGCAACGGCAACGAGATGCTCATCCTCGTGCTGTTCGGCGCCTACGCCTTGTTCATCGGCGGTGCCCAGGTGCTGCAGCTGGTCTACCCGAACGAACTGTTCCCCACCGAAATTCGCGCTGGCGCCGTGGGCGTAGGCACCTCGATGTCGCGGATCGGCGCCGCCGTCGGCACCTGGCTGGTGCCTATCGCCCTGGACAGCTATGGCATCGGCGCAACCATGTATGCCGCTGCCGCGGTGACGTTCGTCGGCCTGGCCTTCTCGGTTGCCCTGGCCCCGGAAACCCGTTCGCTGAACCTGCAACAGGCCGCTTCGCTGGGCTGAATTGACTGACAACCCGCCACGGCGTCGATCCGTCGTGGCCTTTACAACACTGATCAACGCACTGGAGAACCTACCGTGAAATTCGAAGGCATCTACACCCCGGCAATCACTCCGCTGGCTGCGGACGGCTCGATCGACAAGGCGGCGTTCGCCGAAGTGCTCGAATACCTGGTCGAGTCGAAGATCCATGGCGTCATCATCGGCGGCTCCACCGGCGAGTACTACGCCCACACCACCCAGGAGCGCATCGAGCTGGCCGCCCAGGCCAAGGACGTGCTCAACGGCCGCCTGCCACTGATCGTCGGCACCGGTGGCATCCGCACCGAAGACGCCGTGGCCTTCGCCCAGCACGCCAAGGAAATCAAGGCTGACGCGCTGCTGGTCGGCACCCCGCCGTACGCGCTGCCGACCCAGCAGGAAATCGCCCTGCACGTCAAAGCGGTCGACGCCGCCGCCGGCCTGCCGATCATGCTCTACAACTACCCAGGCCGCATGAGCGTGAGCATGGGTGAGGAGTTCTTCGACGCCGTGGCCGACGTGAAGAACATCGTCGCCATCAAGGAAAGCTCCGGTGACATGGCCCAGCTGCACCGCCTGGCCATCAAGCGCCCGAACATCCAGCTGTCGTGCGGCTGGGACGACCAGGCCCTGGAATTCTTCGCCTGGGGCGCCAAGAGCTGGGTCTGCGCCGGCTCCAACTTCATCCCGCGCGAGCACGTGGCCCTGTACGAGGCCTGCGTGATCGAGAAGGACTTCGACAAGGGCCGCAAGATCATGGCCGCCATGATGCCGCTGATGGACTTCCTCGAAGGTGGCAAGTTCGTCCAGGCGATCAAGAACGGCGTTGCCCTGAACGGCCTGAAGACTGGCGGCGTGCGCAAGCCACTGTACGACCTGGATGACGCCGAGAAGGCCGAACTCAAGCGCGTGGTCAGCGAACTGAAGGCCACCATCGCCCAGATCAAATAAGGAGGCTGGAAAAATGGCTGAATTGCTGAGCAAGGAACAATACGCGGCCATCGCCGCCGACCTGCAGCTGCGCACCAAGGCGTTCATCGACGGTGAATTCCGCGATGCCATCTCCGGTCGCACCTTCGTCACCACCAACCCGGCCACCGGCAAGCAGCTGGCTGAGGTCGCCGCCTGCGACGTCAACGACGTCAACGTTGCGGTGGCGGCGGCCAAGCGCGTGTTCGAAGAGGGCACCTGGTCGAAGATGCAGCCGAACGACCGCAAGCACGTGCTGCAGAAGTTCGCCCAGCTGCTGGAAGACAACGCCCACGAGCTGGCGGTGCTGGAAGCGCTGGACAGCGGCAAGCCGGTCAGCGAGTGCCAGACCGTCGACGTGCCGGAAACCATCCACACCATCCGCTGGCACGCCGAGCTGATCGACAAGATCTACGACGCCACCGCCCCGACCGGCAATGCCGCCGTGACCATGGTAGTGCGTGAAGCCATTGGCGTGGTTGGCCTGGTACTGCCGTGGAACTTCCCGCTGCTGATGCTGGCCTGGAAGATCGCCCCGTCGCTGGCCGCCGGTTGCTCGATCGTGGTCAAACCGGCCAAGGAAACCACCCTCAGCGCCCTGCGCGTGGCCGAACTGGCCCATGAGGCGGGCATTCCTGCAGGCGTGTTCAACCTGGTACCTGGCGGTGGCCGTGAAGTCGGCGAAGCCATTGGCCGCCACATGGACATCCCGATGGTCAGCTTCACAGGTTCCACCGATACCGGTCGCCTGTTCCTGAAATACGCTGCCGAGTCCAACCTCAAACGCATCGTCCTGGAGCTGGGTGGCAAGAACCCGGCCGTGGTCATGAACGACTGCGAAGACCTCGACGAAGTGGCCCAGTTCGTCACCGCCGGTGCGTTCTGGAACATGGGTGAGAACTGCTCGGCGTCCTCGCGCCTGATCGTCCACAAGGACGTCAAGGACGAGCTGCTGGGCCTGATCGCCAAGCACTTGAAGGACTGGAAGCTGGGCGACCCGCTCGACCCGGACAACCGCCTGGGCGCCATGGTCAGCAAGTCGCACTTCGAAAAGGTGAAGTCGTACCTGGAATACGCTGCCGAGCAGAAACTCAGCATCGTTCAGGGTGGCGAGACCGAGGAAGGCGTGTTCGTGCAGCCGACCATCGTCGACAACGTTGGCCGCGACAACAAGCTGTTCGTCGAGGAAATCTTTGGCCCGGTGCTGAGCGTGACCAGCTTCGAGACCATTGACGAGGCGATCGAGCTGGCCAACGACACCGTCTACGGTCTGGCTGCCTCGGCCTACACCGGCAGCCTGCGCAACGCGCTGCGCCTGTCGCGTGAAATCCGCGCGGGCGTGGTGACGGTCAACTGCTTCGGCGAGGGTGATGTGACCACGCCGTTCGGTGGCTACAAGGAGTCTGGCTTTGGTGGGCGCGACAAGTCCATCTGGGCCCACGATCAGTATACGGAGCTGAAGACCATCTGGATCAACGCTTCGTGATCTGAGCAAGACCGGTGCTGTTCTGACGGAGCTCAGCACCTGGCCGCCCTTGCAGTTTTACTGCATGGGCGGCTTTTTTATTTGTCTTTTATTTGAACTTGGGCCCAGAGCGGGTATTCAGCCCCTTGGCCATGCGGTCATACAGCACCACATTCACCGTCGCCGCCAGGTTCATGCAGCCTTCGGTGGGGATGTAGATAGTCTCTTCACACCAGCCCCGCACTTCCTCGCTCAACGAGCCATCCTCAGGCCCGAAGATATAGATCGCCCGGTCCGGGTGGGTGTATTCAGGCAGCGGCCGTGCGCCGTCAACCAGCTCCACCGCTACTGGCGTGCAACCCAGGGGAATGATGCGTTGCAGGTCGTCGATGCCGATCAGCGGAATGTCGTAGTGCACCCGCTTGGTGTCGGTGACGAAGTCACGCGCGCGTTCATAGCGCTTGCCGGTGTAGAACACCGAGTTGACGCCGTAGCAACCCGCTGCGCGCATCACCGAACCGACGTTCTCCGCAGACTTGGGGTTGAACAGGCCGATGCAGCTGTACCGTTTGTTTGCCACGTGCCGGGGCCTTTCGCGAAAAAAAGAGCGCGATTATACGGGCTTGCCGGCGACGAGGGGGATAGTGCTGACGGTCAGTCCTTTTTCAGCATGCCCGCCAGCCCGGCGAACGGGTTGTGGGTAGCCTTGGCGATGCTCGGGGTGCTGGTGGAGCCTTCGCTGAAGTACTGCTGGTCGGTGTAGCGCGAGTGCTCGTTGTCGTGGCAGTACAGGCACAGCAGCTCCCAGTTGGAGCCGTCCTGCGGGTTGTTGTCGTGGTTGTGATCACGGTGGTGCACGGTCAGCTCGCTCAGGCGCTTGCCGGCGAACTCGCGGGCACAGCGGCCGCACACGTGCGGGTACATTTTCAGGGCCTTGTCGCGGTAGCCCATCTCCTTGTCGCGCTTGGCGTCGGCGAGGATGCGATCGAGGCGGGCGGTGGCGGCGGAGGTGGAAGCCGAACTCATGGTGTTTCCTTTGTTCTGATCAGGCAGATGACGGTTATGCCATTGAGTCTAGCGCGCTTGCAGGGCAGGCGGACAGGCGAAAACTCGAATATCGGCGTAGCCTGTAGAGAGGTTCCCGACAGGAGGTTGCTGATGTTCCACGCGATCCTCGCTGCGCTGCTTGTCGCCGCCATGCCCCTGGCTGAAGCGGCAGGCACGCCACCACGGCTGAACACCCCGGTACCCGGTGCGCCGGGCACGCCGACGCCCACGCCTTACCCGCAGATCACCCCGAGCACGCCGCCCAAGGCCTACGACAGCACTCCGGGCGCGCCGCTGCTGCCGCCGATGCCGGTACCGGGGCCGCCCAAGGACCAGGACTTGCCCGGCCTGCACCAGGAACCGGTAAAACCGCCTGCGCAGGATGATTGACTGAAAGTAATGGATTGGCTGCACGATCCTGGGGCTGCTTTGCAGCCCTTTCGCGACGCAAGGCCGCTCCCACAGTTTCAGCGCAGTATTCAGGGCATGTGCAGTACCTGTGGGAGCGGCCTTGCGTCGCGAAAGGGGCGCAACGCGCCCCCGGCATTTTCAAGCAATACCCAACTCGCCGAAGACAAACGCATATTCCAGCGCCACATCGCGCAGCCCCTGGTACCGCCCGCTCATCCCGCCATGCCCGGCACCCATCTCGGTCTTGAGCAGCAGCAGGTTGTCGTCGGTCTTGCGCGTGCGCAAACGGGCGACCCACTTGGCGGCTTCCCAGTACTGCACGCGGCTGTCGTTGTAGCCGGCCACCACCAGCATGGCCGGGTAGGCCTGGGCGCTGACATTCTCATAGGGCGCATAGGCCTTGATGCGCGCGTACACCTCGGGCTCCTCGGGGTTGCCCCATTCGTCGTACTCGGTGACGGTCAACGGCAGCTCGGGGTCGAGCATGGTATTGAGCACGTCGACGAACGGTACCTCGGCAATGGCACAGCGGAACAGCTCAGGGCGCAGGTTGAGCACCGCGCCCATCAGTAGGCCACCGGCGCTGCCGCCGCTGATGGCCAGGCGCTCTGGCGCGGTCACGCCCTCGGCGATCAGGTGTTCGGCGCAGGCGATGAAGTCGCTGAAGGTGTTGTGCTTGTGTTCCTGTTTACCGGCGCGGTACCAGGCTTCACCCAGCTCGCCGCCGCCGCGCACGTGGGCGATGGCAAAGGCCACGCCGCGTTGCAGCAGGCTCAGGCGGGCGTGGGAGAACCACGGGTCGAGGCTTTCGCCGTAGGCGCCGTAGCCATACAGGTAGAGCGGCACGGTCTTGCCCAGGTCTTGGCGGCGGCGCACCAGGCTGATCGGTACCTGGGTGCCGTCTGGCGCGGTGGCCCACAGGCGCTGGCTGACGTAGTCGTCGGCATCGAACTGGCCGAGCACCGGCGTCTGCTTGAGCACTTCCTGGGCGCCCGTGGCCAGCTCCAGCTGGCGCACCTGGGCCGGGCGGTTGAGCGCCTCATAGCGCAGGCGCACGCGGCGGCTGGCGAACTCCAGGCTGTCCTGCACGTACAGGCTGTAGGCCGCATCGGGCAATTCGACTCGGTAGGGGGCCAGGCCCTGCGGGCGCACTTCGATGATTGGCAGGCCGCCTTCACGCAGGCTCAGGGTCAGCGCGTCGGCATTCAGGCTCAGGCCTTCGAGCATGATGTCGTCGCGGTGCGGCACCAGCACCTGCCACTGGTCGCGGCTGGGCACCGGGGTGGCCGGGGCATGGCAGAGAGCGAAGTTGATGCCGTCCTGATTGGTGCGGATGAACCAGCGCCACTGGCCGTCGAGCTGGCCGTGGTCGGGGAAGTACTCGTGGCCCTCGACCCGTGGCGCCAGGCAGGTGAATGGCGCCTGTGGTGTTTCGGCGTCGAGTACCCAGGCCTCGCTAGTGGTCTTGCTGTTGAGCAGCAGCACCAGCTGGCGCTCGGAGCTGGTGCGGTAGCAGTGCAGGAAGAAGCGGCCGTCGGGCTCTTCGAACACTGTGGTCGCGTCGGTCTCGCCAAGGGTGTGACGGCGCAGGCGCCAGGGGCGGTGGGTGTCGTCCAGCTCGGCGAAGAACAGCGTCTGGCTGTCGTTTGCCCAGGTCATGCTGCCGTCGCAGTCGTCGAAGGGCAGGGCGGTCAGGTTGCCGCTGGTCAGGTCCTTGACGTACAGGCTGTAGATTTCGTCGCCGCTGGTATCGAGGCTGTAGGCCAGCAGGTGGTGGTCCGGGCTGACACTGAACGCGCCCAGCGAGAGGAAGCCGCCGTTGGCCAGGGCGTTGGGGTCGAGCAGCAGTTGCTCCTGGCTTTCATCGACTGTGTTGGAATCGTCCGCCGGGCGTGGGCAGCGGTAGTGGCGCGGGTATTCGTCGCCCGCGGTGGTGCGTGTGTAGTAAAGGTACGGGCCCCAGGGCGAGGGCAGCGACAGGTCGGTTTCGAGGATGCGGCCCTTGATCTCTTCGAACAACTGCTCGCGCAGCGGTGCCTGGTCGGCCAGGCAGGCTTCCTGATAGGCGTTTTCCGCTTGCAGGTAATCGAGCACTTCCTGGGTGTCGCGCTGTTGCAGCCAGGCGTAGGGATCAGTGGCCTGGTCCTGGCGGGCAATGGGGGGCTGAGGCTTGGTTGGCATCGGGGATCTCTTGACCGGGACAGGGAGACGCTGTCTGCGCCCTGAAAAGTGTTTATCATAGGCATCTCTTTGCCTGGCTTGCACGAACACCATGATCGAGAACGACTACACCTTCGCCTGGGGCCTCTACGCTGTCGCCGCCCTGGGCTGCCTGCTGGTGGGCTTCAAACTCACCGGCTGGATGTGGCGCTGGCTGCGTGAACCGCTGCGGGTGATCCTGGCGGTGCTGCTGCTGACCCCGACCATCGTCGACCCGGTCAAGGACAGCTTTGCCCCGGCGATTGCCATCACCGCCCTGGACCTTGCGTTCAAGGTCGGCAACAACGCCTGGCGGGCGATTTCCGATTTCGCCATGTACGGCATGATCGCCTTCGCCTTGTACATCGTCTTCGTGCTGATCCGCTGGCCGCTGGAAAAGCGCGCCCGCGAGCGCCGCGCGCAGGCTGAAGCCGCCGCCCAGCGCCGTGCCGCCGAGGACACTGCAGTCACGGCTGGTGCGCCAATGGCCGCCGAGCGCCATGACCGTTACCGCGACGACCCGCCACCGGCCGCACCGAGCGGTGGCCGCGGCCGGGTCGAGCCACGCCTGTAAGCGGAGACACCCCCATGTGCGAACTGCTGGGCATGAGTGCCAACGTCCCCACCGACATCGTCTTCAGTTTCACCGGCCTGATGCAGCGCGGCGGGCGTACCGGCCCGCACCGCGACGGCTGGGGCATCGGCTTCTACGAAGGGCGCGGCCTGCGCCTGTTCCAGGACCCGGCCGCGAGCAGTGAATCGGAAGTCGCCAACCTGGTGCAGCGCTACCCGATCAAGAGCGAAGTGGTGATCGGCCATATCCGCCAGGCCAACGTCGGCCGGGTGTGCCTGTCCAACACCCACCCGTTCGTCCGCGAAATGTGGGGCCGCAACTGGTGCTTCGCGCACAACGGCCAGCTCGGCGAGTTCAAGGGCGAAGCGACCTTCTATCGCCCGGTGGGCGATACCGACAGCGAAGCAGCCTTCTGCGACCTGCTCAACCGCATCCGTGCGGCTTTCCCTGAACCGGTCGAAGTGGAACAGCTGCTGCCGGTGCTGGTCGAAGCCTGTGCCGAGTATCGCAGCAAGGGCGTGTTCAACTGCCTGCTCAGCGACGGCGACTGGCTGTTCTGCTTCTGCTCGACCAAGCTGGTACACATTACCCGGCGTGCGCCGTTTGGTGCCGCCCGCTTGAAGGATGTCGACCTGATCGTCGATTTTCATACCGAAACCACGCCCAACGACGTGGTCACGGTGATCGCCACCGAGGCCTTGACCGAGAACGAGACCTGGCGGCGCTACGAACCCGGCCAATGGGGCCTGTGGCGGCACGGCGAGTGCGTTGTGCAAGGCCAGAGCTAAGGACGCTGCATGTTCAGAAGTTACCTGCGGTTGCTGCTGTTCACCTTCGGCCTGCTGGCCGGTATCCAGGTGCCTGGGCTGGTCAAGGACTACAGCCAGCGGGCCGAGGCGCACCTGTTCGAATCGCGCCAGGCGCTGGATGGCTTCAAGCAGACTGCCGAGCGCTTCTTCAACGGTGATCTGCAGGCCTTGGTGCGGCATTACCGGACCAGTGACGACCCGGTGTTCCTCAGTGATGCCAACAGCATCGAAAGCCTGCTGATTCGTAATCAGCTGCTGGAAGACGAATGGCAGGCGCTGCAAGGGTCGTGGCTGAGCCGCACCTGGCATGTGCTGGTGCAGCCGGAGCCGCAGCTGCGCGAAGAGACGCTCAAGGGGTACAGCTACCAGATTTTGCTGGTGCCCGAGGCGATTGGCTGGGGCGTCGGGGCCGGGTTTGTGCTGGCCTTTGTGGTCGAGAGCCTGCTGCTGGGGATTGGCTGGGTGATCCTTGGCGGGCGGCGCGGGGCGGTGAAAGAGAGCTGGCGCTGATTTTTTGTTGCTTGTACCGGCCTCTTCGCGGGCATGCCCGCTCCCACAGGGATATCGCCGCCTTTGAGCCCTGTGCAGTACCTGTGGGAGCGGGCGAGCCCGCGAAGAGGCCGGTGCAGGCAGTACAAAGCTGTCAGACCAGCACAATCCGCTGCCCACCCACATCCCGGGCATACCGCTCCAGCACCTGCCGGCACACGCCGACCACCTCATCCACCAACGCCACCCCGGTCTGCCACGCCACCACCAACTCCAGGCTCGGCGGTGGCTGTAGGCCTTCCAGCAGCACCAGCTCACCCCGGCTCAACTCCGCATCCACCAAGGCCGGTGGCAAGGCGCCAACCCCGAAGCCATCGCGCAGCAAGCGGGTGATAGCCGCCACCGAGTTCACGCAGTTCAACCGCGGTGTCTCGGCCCCGGCACCCTGCAGCAGGCTGAGCACCTCCTGGTGCGGCCGTGAGTTCTTCGAGAAGGTGACAATCCGCTCGCGGCCCAGCTCGGCCAATGAAGCGAAGTCGCGGTGGTACACCGAGCCTGCCGCCACCACCCAACCCATGGGGTAGCGCGCCAGGTCCTGGCTGCGGATCGATTGTTCGCGCAACAGGTCGGTCTGCAGGATCACGTCGAGAAACCCCTTCTGCAGCTGCTCGCGCAGGTTCAGCGCGGTGTCGGCGACCAGTTCGATCTCCACCTGCGGGTAACGCTCGGTCAGTTCCGCCACCAGCGCGCTCATCCAGGTGTGGATCACCGTGTCCATTACCCCGACGCGAATGCGCCCGACCTTGGCCCGGTCGCTGTCTAGCGACTGCTTCATGGCCTTGGCCGTGTCGAGCATGCGCTCGGCATACTCCAGCACCTTGCTGCCTTCCGGCGTCAGGCTGACACCCCTGGAGTCGCGCAGCAGCAGTTTCACCCCGAGGTCGGCCTCCAGCGCGGCAATGCGGCTGGACACCGAGGCCTGTGTGGTGAACAGCTTCTCGGCGGTAAGGCGGAAGCTCTTGAGGCGGGCGACCCAGACAAAGGTTTCGAGGAAGCGAAGGTTCATGATCAGTTTTTCTTGTTCCAGACCGGCGGTTTTTCTCGTTGGACGCAGGCAGCACGGCCTCTGAACATGACGCCCAGGCCGCGACGCTCGACGTCGCCCATAAAACAATACCAACAAGCCGAGGCAAGCATGAACCCAAGCGGCGTGCAGCAGCAGGTGCAATCCCCCCCTTCGACCGGCCCGTTCGCCTGGTACCGCGACATCGACCAACAACAACGGCGCACATTCTGGAGCTGCAAGATCGGCTATGGCCTGGACGGCATGGACACGCAGATGCTCAGCTTCGTCATCCCGACGCTGATCATGCTGTGGGGCATCAGCACTGCAGAAGCCGGGCTGATCCACACCAGCACCCTGATCGCCTCGGCCGTCGGTGGCTGGGTCGCGGGCATTCTCTCTGACCGCATTGGCCGCGTGCGCACCTTGCAGCTGACGGTACTGTGGTTCGCCTTCTTCACCTTCCTCTGCGGTTTCGCCCAGAACTACGAGCAGCTGCTGATCGCCCGCACCTTGATGGGCTTCGGTTTCGGTGGCGAGTGGACCGCCGGCGCCGTGCTGATCGGCGAGGTGATCCGGGCCCAGGACCGCGGCAAGGCGGTGGGCATGGTGCAGTCGGGTTGGGCCATTGGCTGGGGGCTGACGGCGATCCTGTATGCGCTGCTGTTCTCCTGGCTGCCAGCGGAACAGGCCTGGCGCGCGCTGTTCCTGCTGGGCCTGGTGCCGGCGATCTTCGTGATCTTCGTCCGCCGACTGGTCAAGGACCCGGAGGTGTATCGTCAGGCCAAGGCTGGGGAAACCGCCGAAGCGCCGTCGCATTTCTACGAAATCTTCGCCCCCGGCATGCTCTGGACCACCGTACGCGCCTCGCTGCTGACCACCGGCGCGCTGGGTGGCTACTACGCCATCACTTCGTGGCTGCCGACTTTCCTCAAGAACGAGCGCGGCCTGAGCGTGCTGGGCACGGGCGGCTACCTGGCCATGGTGATTGTCGGGTCCTACATCGGTTATGTGGTCAGCGCGTACCTGTCCGACCTGCTGGGGCGCAAGAAGAACTTCATCCTGTTCGCCGTGGGTTCGTTCATCATCGTGCTGCTGTATACGCAGATGCCAGTCAGCGACGGCGTGATGCTGTGGCTGGGCTTCCCGCTGGGCTTCTTCGCCTCGGGCATCTTCAGCGGCATGGGCGCGTTCCTGACCGAACTGTTCCCGACCCGGGTGCGTGGTTCGGGGCAGGGCTTCTGCTACAACATCGGCAAGGTCATCGCCGCCTTGTTCCCGCTGCTGATCGGCCTGCTTGGCGAGAAGATCCCCCTGGGCCTGGGCATCGGCGTGTTCTCTGCGGTGTCTTATGGCGTGGTGATCGTGGCAGCGCTGAGCTTGCCGGAAACACGCGGCAAACAACTTCAGGCGCGCTAAGGTAGGCCTATGAACATCGACACGGGAGCACGTCAGGTGAAACCCCTGCTACTCAATTGCGACATGGGCGAGAGTTACGGCAGCTGGCGCATGGGCCTGGATGCCGAGGTGATGCCCTACATCGACTGCGCCAACATCGCCTGCGGCTACCACGCCGGCGACCCGAGCATCATGCGCCGCACCGTGGCCATGGCGCTGGAGCACGGCGTGACCATCGGCGCGCACCCGGCCTATCCGGACCTGGTCGGCTTCGGCCGCCGCTCCATGGCCTGCAGCCCTGAAGAAATCCGCGACCTGCTGCATTACCAGATCGGTGCCCTGGACGGCATCTGCAAGGTGCTCGGCGGCCGCGTGGCCTATGTGAAGCCCCATGGCGCACTGTACAACGACATGATGGCCGACCCGCTCAAGCTGCGCACCGTGCTGGAAGCCGTGGCGGCCTATGGCAATGGCCTGCCGCTGATGCTCATGGCCACCGCCGACAACCGCGCGGCCCAGGCCCTGGGTGATGAAATCGGCGTGCCGCTGTGGTTCGAAGCCTTCGCCGACCGCGCCTACACCGCCAGCGGCCACCTGGTCTCGCGGCGCCTGCCGGGCGCGGTGCACCATGACCCGGCGCTGGTGGTGGAGCAGGCCCTGCGCCTGGCCCGCGGTGAAACCCTGGTGGCGGATGATGGCAGCGCGTTGCAGCTGGCCGCCAGCACCCTCTGCGTGCATGGCGACAACGACAGTTCGGTGGCGGCCGTGCGGCAGATCCGCCAGGCCCTCGATGCGCTGGAGGCGCGATGAAGCTGCGTATCGAAGTCGTGGCCATCGACAGCCTGATGGTGCGCTTGTTCGACCATATCGACGAAGCCAACATGCCGTGGATGCTCGCCGCCAGCCAGCGCCTGAGCGCGGCGCTCGGCGAGCACTTGGTCGATCTGGTGCCTTCCTACACCACGCTGATGGTGCAGTTCGATCTGCCACCGGGCGAGGCGCGGGCGCTGATCACCCAGGCGCTGGAAGGCTTGCAGCCGGACACCGGTAGCGCTGGCCGGCGCCATGAAATCCCGGTGTGGTACCACGCCAGCGTCGGCCCGGAATTGCCTGTGCTGGCAGCGCGCAGCGGGCTGAGCGAAGCCGAGGTGATCCGCCTGCATAGCGAACGCGAGTACCCGGTATTCGCCCTGGGCTTCGCCCCCGGTTTCGGCTTCATGGGGCTGGTCGACGAACGCCTGGCCAGCCCGCGCCTGAGCACCCCGCGCAAGCGCGTGGCAGCGGGCAGCGTTGGCATCGCCGAGCGCCAGACTGCGGCTTACCCCGCCGTGTCGCCGGGTGGCTGGAACCTGATCGGGCGCACGCCTGTGCGGCTATTCGACCGCGAACGCGATGGCTACAGCCTGCTGCAGCCGGCGGACCGGGTGCGCTTCGTGGCGATATCGCGTGAGGAATTCCTGGCCCTGGGCGGCGATGTGGAGGCGCAAGGATGAAGCAGTTGAAGATCGAGGCCAGTACTGCGCTATGCCAGTTGCAGGACGCCGGGCGCTTTGGCGTGCGGCACCTGGGCGTGACCCAGGGCGGGGCGCTGGACTGGGTGGCGATGCACTGGGCCAACTGGCTGCTGGGTAACTCGCTGGGGGCGCCGGTGGTCGAGGTGGCGCTGGGTGGTTTTGCGTTGGTGGCCGAGCAGGATTGCGTGCTGGCGCTGGCCGGGTCCGACCTGGAGGCACAGGTGGATGATCAACCGTTGCTACCGTGGCGCAGCTTCGTTCTGGTTAAAGGGCAGCGCTTGACCCTGAAGCAGCCAAAGCAGGGTGTGCGGGCGTATCTGGCAGCTCCGGGCGGGTTTGTCGGCGAGGATGTGCTGGGCAGCTGTGCCACGGTCGTGCGCGAGGAACTGGGAGGGATCGATGGGCGAGGGGCAGCGCTGGGGAAGGGGCAGATGCTCTCCTTTGCCGGTGGTTCGCCGGCCTTGCGCGAAGTCCCGGTAGCGATGCGCCCGAGTTATGCGGTCAAGCCGGTGCTCGACCTGGTCATGGGCGCGCAGATTGGCGACTTCAGCGGGACCAGCCTGTTCGAGGCGTTCAACCGTGACTGGACGCTGGACAGCCGGGCCGACCGCATGGGTATCCGTTTGCTTGGGCCGGAGCTGGTCTATCAGGGCGCGCCGATGATTTCCGAAGGGATTCCGCTGGGGGCAGTGCAGGTGCCGCCGGACGGGCAGCCGATCGTGCTGCTCAATGACCGGCAGACCATTGGTGGCTATCCGCGGCTGGGGGCGTTGACGCCATTGGCGTTGGCGCAGTTGGCGCAGTGCATGCCGGGGGCGGTGGTGCGGTTCAGGGCCGTTGTGCAGGAAGAGGCCTGGCGGGAGCAGCAGGTTTTCCTGGGCCGTTGGTTGTAAGGCTGCTGGCCCTTTCGCGGGCACGCCCGCTCCCACAGGAGATAGTGGTAGCTCAAGCAAACGCTATCCCTGTGGGAGCGGGCATGCCCGCGAAAGGGCCGGTCCAGGCTCCATCACTTGGACAGGTAACGCATCCCTTCTTCCAGCCCCTGCAAGGTCAGTGGATACATCTTGTCCTCGATCAGATCCCGCACCAGGTGGGTCGACGCGGTGTAGTCCCAGGCCTGTTTGGGATACGGATTGATCCAGATGATCTTCCTGAATTTCTCCTTGAAGCGCTGCATCCACACATACCCGGCCTCTTCGTTCCAGTGCTCGACACTCCCCCCCGGCTGGGTGATCTCGTACGGCGCCATGGCCGCATCGCCGACGAACACCACCTTGTAGTCGTCGCCGTACTTGTGCAACAGGTCGAACGTGGAGAAGCGCTCCGAGGTGCGGCGCAAGTTGTTCTTCCACACCGACTCGTACACGAAGTTGTGGAAGTAGTAGTACTCAAGGTGCTTGAACTCGGTCTTGCAGGCCGAGAACAGCTCTTCGCAGACCTTGACGTGGGCGTCCATCGAGCCGCCGATGTCGAACAGCAACAGCAGCTTCACCGTGTTGCGTCGCTCCGGGCGCATCTGGATGTTCAGCAGCCCGGCGTCACGCGCGGTGTGGTCGATGGTGCCGTCGATGTCGAGCTCTTCGGCGGCGCCTTCACGGGCGAACTTGCGCAGCCGGCGCAGGGCCAGCTTGATGTTGCGCGTGCCCAGTTCGACCTGGTCGTCGAGGTTCTTGTATTCGCGCTGGTCCCAGACTTTTACCGCCTTGCCCTGGCGCTTCCCGGCTTCGCCGACGCGGATGCCTTCAGGGTTGAAGCCGCCCGAGCCGAACGGGCTGGTGCCGCCGGTACCGATCCACTTGTTGCCACCGGCGTGGCGCTCCTTCTGCTCTTCGAGGCGCTTCTTGAACTCCTCGATGAGTTTGTCCAGGCCGCCCAGCGACTGGATCTGTGCGCGTTCCTCGTCGGTGAGCGAGCGTTCGAATTCCTTGCGCAGCCATTCATCGGGGATCAGCGCCTCGATATGCTGGTCGAGGTTTTCCAGGCCCTTGAAGTAGGCGGCGAACGCACGGTCGAACTTGTCGAAGTGGCGCTCGTCCTTCACCAGGATGGCGCGGGCGAGGTAGTAAAAGGCGTCCATGTCGGCAAACACCACGCCTTTTTGCAGGGCGTGGTGCAGGTCGAGCAGTTCGCGCACCGAAACCGGCACCTTGGCCGCGCGCATTTCATTGAACAGGTTGAGCAGCATGGCCCGGCTCCTGTCAGCGGTTGCCGCGCCGGCTCATGAAGGCCAGGCGTTCGAGCAGCTGCACGTCCTGCTCGTTCTTCACCAGGGCACCTGCCAGCGGCGGAATGGCCTTGGTCGGGTCGCGTTCGCGCAGCACGGCTTCGCCGATGTTGTCGGCCATCAGCAGCTTGAGCCAGTCGACCAGCTCGGAGGTGGACGGCTTTTTCTTCAGGCCCGGTACTTTGCGCACGTCGAAGAACACGTCCAGCGCCTCGCTGACCAGCGACTGGCTGATATTCGGGTAGTGCACGTCGACGATCTGCTGCAGGGTGCTGCGGTCAGGGAAGGCGATGTAGTGGAAGAAGCAGCGGCGCAGGAAGGCGTCGGGCAGCTCTTTTTCGTTGTTGGAGGTAATGATGATGATCGGGCGCTGCCTGGCCTTGATGGTCTCGTCGATTTCGTAGACGTAGAACTCCATCTTGTCGAGTTCCTGCAGCAGGTCGTTGGGGAACTCGATGTCGGCCTTGTCGATCTCGTCGATCAGCAGGATCACCCGCTCATCGGCTTCGAAGGCTTCCCACAGCTTGCCTTTCTTCAGGTAGTTGCGCACGTCGTGGACCTTGTCCACGCCCAGCTGCGAATCGCGCAGGCGGCTGACCGCGTCGTACTCGTAGAGGCCCTGGTGGGCCTTGGTGGTGGACTTGATGTGCCAGGTGATCAGGCGTGCGCCGAACGAGGCCGCGAGCTGCTCGGCGAGCATGGTCTTGCCGGTGCCGGGCTCGCCCTTGACTAGCAGCGGGCGTTCGAGGGTGATGGCCGCGTTGACCGCCAGCTTCAGGTCGTCTGTGGCGACGTAGTCGCGGGTGCCTTCGAACTTCATGGGTCTGTCCTCTGCGGGGTGCCTATAGTTTGCCAACGACTATAACGCGGGCCCAGGCAGCTGGAAACGCAGACCGGGTATTCAGTCCCTGAATGGCCCGTCACGCAGGCTCAGTCGGAACTGGGCGGGGACTGCTCATAACGTGCATTGAACGCCTGGATGAAGCCATTGCGCAGGATCTGCAGGAACGCCTCGAAAGCACTGATGTTCTGCTGGTGCACGCTCCCGTTCAGATCGACCCGGGTAGCAAACTGGTTTTTCGGCTGGTTCTTCAGCACCGTCTCACTGGCACCCACCAGCGCCTCCCAGATCGAGCGGAAAATGCCCTTGTTCTTGTTCTCCACGTCCTGCTGCCAGTCGAACACATCGACATCGCGCAACAACGGCTTGATGTAGCCGTGCAGCCGGCCCTGTTCGGCCTGGGCCTCGATCACCAGGTCGCCGTGCCCGGCATTGAAGTCGAACTTGCCGTAGGCGCTGGAAAAGTCGTTGAGCCTGCGCAGTTCGATGCCGGTGGCGCGCAGGCGGAATTCGAAGTCGTCGAAATCACTGAACGGGTCGAAGGTGGCGCGGCTTTCGACCTTGGCATCGCCCAGCAGCAGGGCAGTGGCGTCGAAGCTGGCATCGCGGTGGCCCTTTTGGTCGCGCACATTGGTCAGGTTGCGAATGTCCGCATCGAGTTGCGTGGCTTTGAGGTCGACCGGTGGCTTGGAGTTGAAGTTGCGGAAGGTGAGGGTACCGTTTTCGATATGCACTTCGTTGAGGGTGATGGGCAGCAGCTTTTCCAGCTGCTGGCGCCAGTCGGTGCCCCGGCCGGTCTGCGAGGCCTGCTTGCTGCCGCCGTCAACGAAGTTGAGCTCGGGGCGCAGGAAGCTCACCTTGGCCACCACGGCCTTGTCGTAGATCAGCGAATGCCAGCTCACCGACAGGTCGATCAGCGGCGCATCCAGCAATGGCACCGGGACCTTGCCGGAGGTCTTGACGATCTTCAGCCCGTTGATCTGGTAGGCGCCACGCCACCAGGCCAGGTCAACGTCGGCCACCTGGCCGCGGTACTCACCCATATGGGCAAGCTTGTCGTTCAGGTAGTCGCGCATCAGATAGGGCAGGGCCACCTGCAGGGCCACCAGCAGCACGATCAGGCTGGCCAGACCAATCATCGGCCAGCGGTAGCGAGCTTTCATCGCAAGGCTCTCCGCAGCGGGTTGCACGGTTGACCGCAGGCAAAGCCCGGGAGTTCGAACAGGCTTTACTGGCCACCGGGGCGGGCTTACCCTTTAAGTCTTTCCCTGCTGTTTCTCATGTTCAAGGACCCTGCCATGAGCCGTATCTACGCAGACAACGCCCACTCCATCGGCAACACGCCGCTGGTGCAGATCAACCGTATCGCCCCGCGTGGGGTGACCATTCTGGCCAAGATCGAAGGGCGCAACCCGGGCTACTCGGTCAAGTGCCGGATCGGCGCAAACATGGTCTGGGACGCCGAGAGCAGCGGCAAACTCAAGGCGGGCATGACCATCGTCGAGCCGACCTCGGGCAACACCGGTATCGGCCTGGCGTTCGTTGCCGCCGCCCGTGGTTACAAGCTGATCCTGACGATGCCGGCGTCCATGAGCCTGGAGCGCCGCAAGGTGCTCAAGGCGCTGGGCGCAGAGCTGGTGCTGACCGAGCCGGCCAAGGGCATGAAGGGCGCCATCGAGAAGGCCAACGAAATCGTCGCCTCCGATCCTGCCCAGTACTTCCTGCCGGGCCAGTTCGACAACCCGGCCAACCCGGCGATCCACGAGAAGACCACCGGGCCTGAAATCTGGAACGACACCGACGGCGCGGTCGATGTGCTGGTTGCTGGTGTTGGCACCGGCGGCACCATTACCGGCGTGTCGCGCTATATCAAGCACACCCAGGGCAAGTCGATCCTGTCGGTGGCGGTCGAGCCGGTGGCTTCGCCGCTGATCAGCCAGACCCTGGCCGGTGAAGAGCTCAAGCCCAGCCCGCACAAGATCCAGGGCATCGGCGCCGGTTTCGTGCCGAAAAACCTCGACCTGTCGATCGTCGACCAGGTCGAGACCGTGACCGACGAAGAGTCCAAGGCCATGGCCATCCGCCTGATGCAGGAAGAAGGCATCCTCTGCGGTATCTCCTGTGGCGCGGCCATGGCAGCAGCAGTGCGCCTGGCCGAGAAGCCGGAAATGCAAGGTAAGACCATCGTCGTAATCCTGCCCGACTCGGGCGAGCGTTATCTGTCCAGCATGCTGTTCAGCGACCTGTTCAGCGAGCAGGAAAACCAGCAGTAATCCGCCCGGCCGCTGATCCGGCGCAACATTCGGCGACCTGGTTTATTGCAAAATCTTCATGAGTGAGATCCCGCCCAGGTTGTTTTTACCGGGGCGGGATGGGTTTATGATGGCCGGATGATTTTTCTGGGAGCAGGCAGCGCTGGCCTGCTTCCACTCCAAGGAGTGATGCATGACCTTTTCCTTCCTCGCCAAGGCAGGTGTACTGCTGGTGTTCTTCGGCAGCGTGCTGTACGTGCACCTGCGCGGCAAGGCTCGCCTGCCGGTACTGCGCCAGTTCGTCAACCATTCGGCGCTGTTCGCACCTTATAACAGCCTGATGTACCTGTTTTCCGGTGTGCCGTCCAAGCCCTACCTGGACCGCCAGCGTTTCCCCGAGCTGGACGTGCTCAAGGACAACTGGCAGGTGATCCGCGAGGAGGCCATGCGCCTGTTCGACGAGGGCTACATCCGTGCTGCCGAGAAGGACAACGACGCTGGCTTCGGTTCGTTCTTCAAGAAAGGCTGGAAGCGCTTTTACCTGAAGTGGTACGACAAGCCGCTGCCGTCTGCCGAGGCGCTGTGCCCGAAAACCGTCGAGTTGGTCAGCAGCATTCCCAATGTGAAGGGTGCGATGTTTGCCCTGTTGCCTGGCGGCAGCCACCTGAACCCGCACCGCGACCCGTTTGCCGGTTCGCTGCGCTACCACCTGGGCCTGTCGACCCCCAACTCTGACGCCTGCCGTATCTACGTCGATGGCGAGGAATACGCCTGGCGTGACGGCGAGGACGTGATGTTCGACGAGACCTACGTGCACTGGGTCAAGAACGAAACCGACGTGACCCGGGTGATCCTGTTCTGCGACATCGAGCGCCCCCTGAGCAGCCCGCTGATGACCCGCATCAACCGCAAGGTCAGTGCCTTCCTCGGCCGCGCCACCGCGCCGCAGAACACCGATGACGAACGTGTGGGCGGGATCAACCAGGCGTATGCCTGGAGCAAGCGCTTCAGCAACAAGATCAGTACCCGCATGAAGCAGTTCAAGCGTGCCAACCCCAAGGCCTACCGCATCCTGCGGCCGGTGCTGGCGGTGGTGGTGGCTTACTTCCTGTATCGCTGGTTGTTCTGATAGCAGGGCTGGCCTCTTCGCGGGCACGCCCGCTCCCACAGGGATTGCACAGAACCTAATGCTTGTGCAGTACCTGTGGGAGCGGGCTTGCCCGCGAAGAGGCCGGATCAGGCTATTGCCCAACCCTGAATTCACCGCTATATTCCGAAACACTTCTCTTCCCTGAAGACCCGATCATGCCAGCCATCCCTTCCACCGCAAGCTTTGCCATCGCGCCAGTCGCGGGCATGGTCGTGCGTGGCAGTCAGCAGCCGGTCATGATCAGTCACTACCCACCACCACGTGTCAGTGGCGTCGTAGGCGGCGTAGCTCCGCCTCCTTGCGTGGTCGTGCTGGGCTGATCGGCTTCTGGCCGCATCCCTTCGCACCCGCAACCTACTGAACACGGTCGGCACCTTCCCTCGCTGAAGTTCACGCCCGCCGTCTGGCTTACTCGCCTTACATCAGGTGGCAATACATGTCTGTCTTCAACAAAGCATCCGTGGCCTCGGCGGCCACCACCAGCCTGTTCGTCCTGCTCTGGAGCAGTGGCGCGATCGTTTCCAAACTCGGCCTGGCCCATGCCAGCCCTTTCGCCTTCCTGCTGCTGCGCTCGGCGCTGGCCCTGACCGGCCTGCTGCTGATCGGCCCGTTGCTGGGCCTGCGCTGGCCGCGCACACGGGGGGCGATCCTGCGTGCCCTGGGCACCGGTTGCGTGCTGCTTGGCGCCTACCAGATCTTCTACCTGCTGGCGCTCAATACCCACGTCACCCCGGGCGTGATGGCCACGGTGATGGGGGTGCAACCGATCCTCACCGTGGTGCTGATGGAGCGCCAGCGTTCCTGGAGCCGCTTGTTCGGCCTGGGCCTGGGGCTTGGCGGGCTGGTAATGGTGGTCTATCAGGGCATCAACCTCGGCGGGGTGTCGCTGCTCGGCATGCTGTTCGCCTTGCTGGCGCTGGCCAGCATGACCTTCGGCTCGATCCTGCAGAAGCGCATCACCGACAACCCGATGGGCACGCTGCCATTGCAGTACATCGCCGGCTTCGCCATGTGCGCCGTGTTCGCGCCGCTGCAACCGCTGCATGTGGAGTGGACCGGTGGTTTCGTTGGTGCGCTGCTGTGGATGGGGCTGGTGGTGTCGCTGCTGGCGACCCTGCTGCTGTACCGGCTGATCGCCAAGGGTAACCTGGTCAATGTCACCAGCCTGTTCTACCTGGTGCCGGCCGTGACTGCAGTGATGGATTTCCTGATCTTCGGCAACCGTCTGGCGCCGTTGAGCCTGCTGGGCATGGGGCTGATCGTGGTCGGCCTGCTGTTCGTATTCCGCAAGCCGGCGGCGCGGTTGGCTGAGGCGTAAGGCCTAGCGAAACTCTTCGGGGATGGCGTGGCGCAACACGCCTTCCTCGAAGTCCAGGGTGCCGGCTTCGCGCTGGGTCAGCAGGTAGTAGAGCAGGGTGTCGGCCGATTGCGTTGCCGGCACTTCGACTGCCAGCATCCTGACCGCCTTTTCCACCTCGCAGGTGCAGCCGAATTCGGCCAGGGCCGCGTGCACCTGCTCCAGGGTTTCCGGTGGCCTGACGACGACCCGGAACACCGACGCTCCGGCGCTCTGCTGCAAGGCGTCGAACCAGGCCTGGTCGCCTTCGTGGCGAATGCTGATGATGTCACCGGGGGCGATACCGTAGACGTGGAAGGGGATGCTGTCGACCCGATAGCCCCCAGCGACCGCCTGTGTCCACAAGCCTTCCACCGAGGCTGGCGGGTAGCCGCTTGCGTCCTGTTCCAGGCGGAACAGCACCTTCTTGAATGTGTCGCTCATGGTCCGCATCGCCTCACGTGCGCGCCGGGCGCAGTACCAGCCACAGCGCCAGGGCAATCAGCACACCGCCATATACATGGGCCATCGACAAGGGTTCATCGAGCAGCCACGCTCCCCACAATACACCGAACACCGGGATCAGGAAGGTCACGGTGCTGGCCTTGACCGGGCCGATTTCGGCCAGCAGGCGGAAGTACAGGATATAGGCGAAGGCGGTGCATAGCAGGCCCAGGCCCAGCAGCGACAGCCATACCTGCCAGCCGCCCCAGCTTGCCGGAGGCTGGGTCATGGCGCTCCAGGCGAACAGCGGGCTCAGCATCAAGGTGGCGCCGAGCATGCTGCCCAGGGCCGACAGGCGGCTGTCCAGGCCGCTGATCCAGCGCCGCGCGAGGAAGCCGGCGAAACCGTAGCAGGTGGTGGCTGCCAGGCAGGCCAGGGCACCTTGCACCAGGGCCATGTCCAGTGCTACCGGGCCGGCGCCGCTGAGGATGCCGACACCGAACAGGCCCAGGAAGATGCCGCCGAGCTTGGGCAGGGTCATGGCTTCGCGGAAGAACAACGCGCCGATCAGCACGCCCATCAGCGGTGTGGTGGCGTTGAAAATCGCCGAATAGCCGGCGGGCAGCACTTGCGCGGCCACGGAGTAGAAGGTGGCCGGGATGCCCGAGTTGATCATGCCCAGCACCAGGCAGGCGCCAAGCTTTCCGTCGAAGTTCCAGCGCACCCGGGTGGCGGCTAGGATGGCGATCAGGCCCAGGCAGGCGATGGAGACGCGGAAGAACGCGGTAGGGACGGTACCCAGCTCCGGGGCGATGATGCGCATGAACAGGAAGCTCGCCCCCCAGACAGCGGCAAGGGTCAGCAGGCGGGCTAGGGCGATGGGGCTCACAACGGTCTCCGGGTACAGGGCAGGGCGCGAGTGTACGTGACTCGCCTGGGCGATTCTTGTGCTTTCTTGCGCTGTAAACCTGTACTGGCCTCTTCGCGGGCACGCCCGCTCCCACAGGGATATCACAGCGTTCAGTATTGTGGAGATCCTGTGGGAGCGGGCGTGCCCGCGAAGAGGCCAGCACAGGCTAAGCTCATAGCTCACCCAGCCTTGAGGTGTTGTGCATGACCCAGCATTGGCCCGCCGGCGAGATCGCGCGGATGATCCTCGACGGCTTCGACGACTACCGCGAGCACTTTCGCCGTATCACCCTCGGCGCCCGCGAGCGCTTCGAGCAGGCGCGCTGGCAGGACATCCAGCGGGCGTCGGCAGTGCGGATCAACCTGTATGAACAGAAAGTCGGCGAGGTCAACGCCTGGCTGCGCGACGGTTTCGACGAAGAGGTGCTGCTGGATGTGGAACAGTGGCCGCTGGTGAAAAACGCCTACATCCGCCTGATCGACCCACGGCTGGACGACGAGCTGGCGGAGACCTGGTACAACTCGCTGTTCTGCAGCCTGTTCAGCCATGACCAGATCAGCGACGGTTGCATGTTCATCCACACCACCCGGCCTTCGATCCGCACCCATGAGCGCGCTGCGCAGACCCGCACCTACACGCCCGGCGGTAGCCTCAAGGGGCTGCTGCGGGCCATTTTCGCTGACTATGCCTTTGCCTATGGCGATCTCGAAGGCGATGTGGCACGTCTTGAAGAACAACTGAAGGACTGCCTGCCAGACTGGGTGTGCAAGGACCCGGCCCTGGCCGTGGAGCTGTTCGTGCCGGTGTTGTACCGCAACAAGGGCGCCTATCTGGTCGGCCGCCTGTACAACGCTGATGAGCAATGGCCGTTGGCGATTGCACTGCTGCACCGGGAAGGCCATGGCATCGAGGCCGATGCGCTGATCACCGACGAGGCCGAGGTGTCGATCATCTTCTCGTTCACCCGCTCGTACTTCATGGCCGACGTGCCGGTACCGGCAGAGTTCGTCAACTTCTTGAAACGCATCCTGCCGGGCAAGCACATTGCCGAGCTGTACACCTCGATCGGTTTCTACAAGCAAGGCAAGTCGGAGTTCTATCGCGCCCTGATCAACCACCTGGCCGGCAGCGACGACCGCTTCGTCATGGCCCCCGGGGTGCGCGGCATGGTCATGAGCGTGTTTACCCTGCCGGGCTTCAATACTGTGTTCAAGATCATCAAGGACCGCTTCTCGCCGTCCAAGACCGTCGACCGTGCCACGGTGATCGACAAGTACCGGCTGGTGAAAAGCGTCGACCGGGTGGGGCGCATGGCCGATACCCAGGAGTTCGCCGATTTCCGCTTCCCGCGTGGCAAGTTCGAGCCCGAATGCCTGGCCGAGTTGCTGGAAGTGGCGCCCTCGACCGTGGCGCTTGAAGGCGACACGGTGCTGGTCCGCCACTGCTGGACCGAGCGGCGCATGACCCCGCTCAACCTATACCTGGAGCACGCCAGCGAAGGGCAGGTGCTCGAAGCGCTGGAGGACTACGGGCTGGCCATCAAGCAACTGGCGGCGGCGAACATCTTCCCGGGTGACATGCTGCTGAAGAACTTCGGTGTTACCCGGCATGGGCGGGTGGTGTTCTACGACTATGACGAGATCAGCTTCCTGACCGAGGTGAATTTCAGGCACATCCCGCCGCCGCGCTACCCGGAGGATGAGATGTCCGGCGAGCCGTGGTATTCGATCGGGCCGCACGATGTGTTCCCTGAAGAGTTCCCGCCGTTCCTGTTTGCCGATATCGGCCAGCGCCGGTTGTTCAGCCGCTTGCATGGCGAGTTGTATGACGCGGACTACTGGAAGGGGCTGCAGGCGGCGATCCGGGAAGGCAAGGTGATTGATGTGTTTCCCTATCGGCGCAAGGGGCGGTGATCCTGTTTCGCCAGGCCCGGCCTCTTCGCGGGTAAACCCGCTCCCACAGATCCTCCACTGGCTTCAGTATGTGGGAGCGGGTTTACCCGCGAAGAGGCCAGACCTGCTGTTCACATTCAGCTTTTCAGGCACTTCATCTCACTGAAGTCTGTCCTCACCTTGGCCAGCCGCTCCTGCAGGAACTGCCGCTGCGTGGGCGTGCTCAAGTGCATCAGGTCCACAATCAAACTGCGCGCCTGCTGCTCGCTATTCTGATAGGCCGCCCGGTACTCCGGCGTCCACAGGCTTTCCTTGCGTTGCAGCAAGGTCGCCAGGCGCGGCTCGAAGCTGGCGTCGTTGCGCTGGTTCATGGCCAGCATCAACTGTTGCTGCCAGTGCTGGCGGTTGGCGATCCACTGGCGGTTCTGGTCACCCAGCGCCTGCGACCAGACCTGCACACGCTGGCGCTGGGCGGCGTTGAGCTCGCCGAACCAGTTGGTCAGGCGCTTTTCCATGCGCTCGGTGCGGCGTGCAATCTGTTTGGCCACGGGGGTGTCGACGTATTCCTTTTGCCGCTCGCTGATATCGTCGCGGAAGGCATCACGCATTTCCGTGACTTGTTTATCGCTCATGCCGCGCAGTAGCTCGGTGGCCGAGGGCGTAATTTCTTCGGCCACCCGGCCGATCGCCTGGCGCGCCTCGACGGTGCGTTGCTGCAAGGCCTGGTCGGTCACCTGGTCCTCGGCGACCATGTCGCGCACCCGGTCGAGCCAGTCGAGGTAGCCTGGCAGCTGGGTCTTGCAGTGCCAGGCCAGGTGCTGTTTGAGCCGTTCGTCGAGCAATGTCTTCTGCTCACGGTTCATCGCCAGGTAGTCACCCAGCGACCAGGGCACCAGGCGGTCGAGGTTGCGATAGGCCAGGTCGATACGGCTGCAGGCCGCCAAGGCAACGGCGCAGGCGATGGTGATGAGCAGGGCTTTGGACAGGCGTACAGGCATGTGCAGGTCCTGGCTGTGGCCGGCTGATCGGTAGACGCAAGGGGGACGGCGCGGTTCCGCCGCATCAGCGATCAGGCAGCGCAGTGGCTTCAGGTGTAGAATAGCCGCCTTGTCTTGAGGAACATCGGAAATGGCTCTGCTTGGGCGTTACAACAGTTTGCAAATCGTGAAACACGTGGAATTCGGCCTGTACCTGGATGGCGGCTCCGACGGTGAGATCCTGCTGCCAGGGCGTTACATCCCGAAGAACGCCGAAACCGAGATCGACGACTGGCTGAACGTGTTCCTCTATCTGGATAGCGATGACAAGCTCATTGCCACCACCGAGAAGCCCAAGGTGCAGGTTGGTGAGTTCGCCAGCCTCAAGGTCAAGGACATCAACGGTGCCGGTATCTTCCTGGACTGGGGGCTGCCCAAGGACTTGCTGATGCCGTATTCCGAAGAAGCCCGGCAACTGAAAATCGGCGATTATTGCGTCGTGCATGTCTACCTGGACAAGCGCACCCGCCGCATCACCGCCACTTCACGCCTGGACCGCTACCTGGACGTTACCCCGGCTCAATACCAGGTTGGCCAGCCGGTCGAATTGCTGGTGGCTGGCGAGACGCCGATGGGCTTCAAGGCCATCATCAACAACCGCCACTGGGGCCTGATCCACAAGAACGAGGTGTTCAAGTTCCTGCGTTCGGGCATGCACGTGGAAGGTTTCATCAAGGAAGTGCGCCATGACGGCAAGATCGCCCTGAGCCTGCAGCCGGTCGGCAAGGCGCTGGGCGATGACCTGCAGGAGCGCATCATGGCGCGCCTGGAGGCCGAAGGCGGGACGCTGGCGGTGAGCGACAAGAGCGCCCCGGAAGTGATCAGCCAGATGTTCAACGTCAGCAAGGGCAACTTCAAGAAGGCCATTGGCGGGTTGTTCAAGCAGGGCCGCATCGTCATCCATGACGATCGCATCGAAAAGGCCTGATCAGGCCTGCACGAAGGTCCGGAAGTCCAGCTGCTCGCCACCCGGGCGGGTGTCGCGCAGCAGCGAGTCGCGGTCGGCGCTCAGGGCCAGGCTGATGGTCGAGCGGCGCTTGCCGGGGTTGCGCACTTCCATCTGCTCCTGGTGAGCACGGAGGAAGTTGACCGGCACCTTCAGGTGTTGCAGCTCGTCGCTTTCCGGGGTGTGCAGTAGCAGGTTGACCCAGTCGGGCTGGCCCTTGCGCAGCAGTGCCACCGGCACCTCGAACCACCACAGGTTGCGCTTGCGGTCGAGGATGGCGAACAGGGTGTTGGCGCTGGTCAGCACCGGGTTGGCCAGGGCCTGGTTGCGGCGGGCGATGGCGGCGGGTTTGTCGAGTTTCATGCAGGTTCCTGCGGGTTGACGCTTGATTAGGGCTGCATTGTGAGGGGTGGCACCCGGCCTAGCAAGGCTTGAGGGCCTCTTCGCGGGCTTGCCCGCTCCCACAGGTACAGCGCATGCCTCGGGCTGTGCGCAATCCCTGTGGGAGCGGGCAAGCCCGCGAAGAGGCCAGTTGCCTTAACGGCTAATCGGCCTGCTCAACTCGGAAGTAGCGCCATCCGCAGTGGTCACCGTCGCCGTAAAGCTCTTCAGCCCGCCGATATTCCCCAGCACCTGGGCAAACCGCGCCTGCCCCTGCTCATCACTGTTCACCAGCACATCTCCCAGATATTGCTCTGCCTCGGTCCCCTCTGCCTGGGCATTGCCAAACACCTCGATGCGCAACAGGCTCGACACCGGCCCCTGCACCTCGCCTCGCAGCACATTGCCGTCCAGCGCGATCAGCCGTGGCGGTTGCTGGTTGTGGTTGGGCAGCGGCTGGCACGGCTTGGGCTCGCCCTTGGCATCGCAGATGATCGCCTGATCCTTCTTCGGCAAATCTGCGCCGACGCCACGCGAGCCTACATACAAGGCATGGGCTTGGGCCGGTACGCCGAACACGATGGCGCCGGTGCGCTGGTTCGGCACGCACGAACCACCGGCCTCGCAGCGGCGGATGTCCTGGCTGTTGCCCCAGATGCGGTTGCCGCTCAGGCGCGTGGCGGTGACGTCAGGTTCCGGGCGCAGGGCCACGCCGATGCGGTTGCCGTGGATCAGGTTGCCGTCGAGGATGTTGCCTTCGCCGGTGACGCTGACGCCGATCGAGTTGCCGCTGAAGGTGTTGGCGCCGAGGTAGTTGCGCTTGCCCCAGTTGATCTGCAGGCCGTCGGAGTAGTTCTCGAAGCGGTTGCGCACCACGCTGTTGTCGTTGCCCAGCAGGATCTCGATGCCCTGGGACGGCTCGGGGTTGGCCGGGGTCGAGCGGAACAGGTTGTCGGCCACCAGGTTGAATGCTGCGCCACGGGTCAGTTCCAGGCCATCGCCGTTGTCGATCAGCTGGTTGCGCAGCACCTTGTTGTTGACCGTGGTGGTGGCGGTCGGGTTGCCGGCACCATCGTCGCCCGTGAGCATGATGCCGGCGCCGCCTTTGTTGGCGACGATGCGGTTGTCTTCGATGACGTTGCCGCTGGCGCGGTTGACCAGGATGCCGATGCAGAAGTTGCGCACCTCCAGGCCACTCAGGTGCACGCCCTGGGTGTCACGCAGTACCAACCCGGGGTTGGTGGTGGTGCGTACGTTGGTGCCGAACTGGCCGGGCAGGGCGCCGGGGCAGGTGCGCACGCCCTGATCCTTGATGTAACCCGAGCCGTCGATAGCGATGTATTGACCGTCACGGGCCCAGGGCAGGCCGCTGATCTGCACCGGGCCCTTGATTTCCGGCAAGGCGCGGGCCGGGCGAATCACATAGGGCGGCTTGCCTACGGCAGCGATCTCGATGCGGTAGTGGCCGGGGTTCTGGTTGCTGGTTTCGATGGCCCAGCGCAGGGTGCCGGGTTGGCCATCGTCGGCATAGCGCTCGACCTTCAGGGTTTCGCTGGCCGGTACGGCGGCCAGGGCAGGCAAGGGCAACAACGGCAAGAAAGCCGCAAGCAGGGGCATCAGACGCATGGGGCAAATATCCGGAAACTGTTGTTTTTATACGCAGGTTGGCAGCGATTCTAGGGCAGCCGTCGGGCCTTGAGCAGTGAGGTTGGCCTATTCGGTGCGGTATTCGCCCGCTGATTCGCCGTTCGGCTTGGGCCAGGCAAATTGATTGAAACTCTTTCGCAAGGTCCCCGGTCCACCGACTGTCGACACGGTCCACGTGTCTCCATTTGCAGGAGATTTGCCATGAGCGGCACCAAAGACAAAGCGAAAGGCCTGGCCAACGAAGCGATTGGTAACATCAAGCAGGGCGTCGGCAAGGTGACCGATAACGACAAGCTGCGGGCAGAAGGCAAGGCCCAGGAACTGAAGGGCGAGGCGCAGCAGATCAAGGGCAACGTGAAGGATGCTGTGAAGAAGCCTTGATCTGAGGTGGCCTGTTCCGGCCCTTTCGCGCCGAACCGCCGCGAAGAGGCCGGAACAGCTTCAGGCATTTTCTTCTGGCATGTCCGGGAGCAGTACATCATCGGCGTGGTCTATTAGACTTACCCGTTGTACTCAAGAATCAAGCGGCGAAAGGAGACGCTATGATTTTCCCCGACCTGCGCGGCCTGCCCCTGCACCGCGTGCTGGTACGCACCGTCAAGGAATTCCTCGACGACGAGATGTCGACCTATGCGTCCGCGCTGGCCTACCAGATGCTGTTTTCGCTATTCCCGTTCCTGCTGTTCCTGATCGCCCTGATTGGCTTCCTGCACCTGCCGGACTTCTTTTCCTGGTTGCGCCTGCAATCGGAACTGGTGCTGCCGCCTCAGGCCCTGGAGCAGGTGAACCCGGTCATTGACCAGTTGCAGCAGTCCAAGGGCGGGCTGCTGTCGGTGGGTATCGTCATCGCCCTGTGGACCGCTTCGGCCGGCGTGCGCCTGATGATGAGCGCCATGAATGCCGCTTACGACGTGCCCGAGGGACGCCCGGTGTGGAAGCGCATTCCACTGTCGATCATCTACACCATCGGCATCGCCGGCATGCTGCTCTCGTCAGCTGCGTTGATGGTGCTGGGGCCGCAGGTGATGGAGTGGATCGCTTCGCAAGTCGGCCTGCAGGAAGTGATCGTCACCATCTGGACCGTGCTGCGCTGGCCGGCGATCATCATCCTGATGATGGTCGCGGTGGCCTTGATCTATTACGTGATGCCGGATGTGAAGCAGAAGTTTCGCTTCATCACCCCCGGCTCGGTGCTGGCGGTAGTAGTATGGATCATCGCCTCCCTGGGCTTTGCCTACTACGTCAAGACCTTTGCCGACTACAACGCCATGTATGGCAGCATCGGTGCGATCATCGTGCTGTTGCTGTACTTCTACATCTCTGCCGCCGTGCTGTTGCTGGGGGCGGAAATGAATGCGGTGATCGAGCACATGTCGAGCCAGGGCAAGAACCCGGGCGAGAAGGATTTCGAGGGCGTCAAACCTCAGGAAACCATCACCGTGCTCGGCCATGAACACCCGGTCGAGCCTGAACCGACCGAGCCGAACCCGCGATGATCCGTGACATTCTCAAGATGGGCGACGAGCGCTTGCTACGCATTGCCCCACCCGTGCCTGAACATCTGATCGGCAGCGCCGAGCTGCAGCAGCTGATCGATGACATGTTCGAAACCATGCGCCATGTCGGCGGCGTGGGCCTGGCGGCACCGCAGATCGGTATCGACCTGCAACTGGTGATCTTCGGCTTCGAGCGCAGCGAACGTTACCCGGATGCCGAACCGGTGCCGCAGACCATTCTGCTCAACCCGGTGATCACCCCGCTGACCACGGAGATCGAGGACGGTTGGGAAGGCTGCCTGTCGGTGCCAGGCCTGCGTGGTGTGGTGCCACGCTACAAGCACATCAGCTACGAAGGTATCGATCCGCAGGGTAATCCGATCAGCCGGTTTGCCGATGGTTTTCATGCGCGGGTGGTGCAGCACGAATGCGACCACCTGATCGGCCGCCTCTACCCCTCGCGTATCCAGGACTTTGCCAAGTTCGGCTACACCGATGTGCTGTTCCCCGGGCTGGATGACAGCGACGATTGAGCCCGCACCATGGCCAGCAGGCTTTTGCTGCGCTGGTAGCGTTGCAGGCGCGAGGCCAGGGCTTCGGGCAGTTGCTCGGTGATGCTGAAGCCAAGGCGCTGGTAATAGGTTGTGAGGTCGGGGTGGCAGAACAGCCAGGTCGGGCCACTGTGCCCGGCCAGTGCCGCCTCGACCAACTGCGCGGCCACGCCACGCTTGCGCTGCTGCGGGGCGACGAACAGCCCGGTGAGCCAGTGGCCGTCGGCGACGGCACTGAGGCAAAGGCCGGCAACGATCCCGTCGCTGCGCGCCACCCATGATTCACCATCATTGGCTGCGCGCATGCGCGAACCCTGCTGTTTGTAGAAGTGTTCGAGCAATCGACGCTCGGGGCCGATGAGCAGGGTGCAATGCAGGGCAGTCATGGGATGTACCTGGAGCGGATGGCTCTAGCCCGGTGATTCCAGGCTATCGAGCCGTTTGGCTTTGTCGCAGATTGTTGCAAATCCTGCAAGGGTGAATGTCCGAGTTCAGGGTTCAACTATTCCCGGCCAGGAGTAGAATTTTACCTATTCCCACTGGCAGTAGACGAAGCGGGATCGGTACTTCGTGTCATCTTCGCAGTCGATGACAACTTCTCCGCGCCAATGACGGCATCAGAAGTCACGCGATCAGCTGGATTGTTTTAAAGGCCAAACCCCATGAAACCATTACTGATTCTTGCACTGGTCGGTATGTCCTCGTTCGCCCTCGCCGATGAGGCCAAACCGGTCTCCAGCGAGCCTGTGGCCCAGCAGTACGACTATTCCATGAACCTCGACATCAAACGGGTGATCAACCTGTCGACCATCCCCAATGTCTGCGAAGTGGTACCTGCGACCATGACCTATGAAGACCATCATGGCCAGGTGCATACCATTCAGTACCGGGCGATGGGCGAAGGTTGCCAGCAGGGGTGATCGCCCTACGTCAGCGGCCTCTTCGCGTTGAGCCGTAGCGAAGAAGCTGCTTGCGTCCCCTGTTTCATCGGCCCGTCAGTACCTTCTGTACCACCTCCAGGCCTTGTTTCAGCTCAGCTCGGCTACCTGCTGCCGACAGGCTGATGCGCACGGCCTGCACTTCGATCGCGCCAATGGCAAACACACTGGCCGGGACGATCTCCACACCTTGCTCGCGACATTGCCTGACCACCGCCTCGGCGCCCTGTGGCGTGCCCAGCCACGCGTGGGGCGAAGGTTGCCCGGTATTGTGCAGTCCATCACCCAGCAGTCTGCGTGCCAGGCGCCATCGCTCGGTAATTTCCGATTTCTGCCAGGCGAGCCGCCGTGCAGCGGTGCCATCTTCGATCCATTGGCAAGCGATATCCAGGCTCAATGGCGACACCGACCAGTGGCTGGCCTGGGCATGCGGGTCAACCTGTGCCAGCAGCTTCGGGCTGGCCGCAATCCATCCCAAGCGCAGGCCAGCTGCCACTGTCTTGGACAGGCTGTTGATGTAAATCGCCTGCTCGCCCAGTAGTGGATAGAGCGGCGCTTGGTCACTGAATGCGCCATACACATCATCCTCGATCAGCAACAGCCCCAGGCGTTTGACTACCTCGGCAATTGCCGCGCGGCGAGTATCCGTCATGCAGGCGCCCGTGGGGTTGTGCAGGGTCGGTGTGGTCACCAGCACGCGGGCACCGCTGGCGCGCGCCACACGGTCCAGGTCATCGGGCCGCAGGCCTTGGTCGTCAAGTGCCACACCATGCACCGGCAGGCGCAGTTGCCGACAGGCCGCCTTGATGCCCGGTGCGGTCAGGGCCTCGAGCATGACCGGCTCGCCAGCCTGGCAGAACGACTGCAGCACCAGTGTCAGCGCTTGCTGGGCTGCACCACACAGCAACAGCTCGTCCGCTGAAAGGGCCAGGCCGCGGTTTGCCATCCACTGGGCGCCACGAATCCGCCCAAGCAGCAACTGCTCGGGGCCCAGGTAATGATCGAGCAAGTTGTTGTCGGGGCGTTTCAGCAGGCTGCGCAAGCTGTCTTGCAAGTCATGGTTGTGCGGGTCGGCTACCGGGACGTTGGTCGACAGGTCGATCAGCGGGCGCTGCCCGTCGTGATGCTTGATGCGGAACAACGTCGCTTCCTTGCTGCCTGCCAGCACGTAAGTGCCGCGGCCCACTTCGCCAGCCACCAGGTGGCGCGCGGCAGCTTCGCGGTAGGCCTGCTGGGTGGTACTCGGGTTGAGGCCCAGTTTCCAGGCCAGCCGGCGTTGCGGGGGCAGGCGGTCACCCACCTTGAGGGTGCCGCTTTCGATGGCTTGGGCAATGGCATCGACCAAGGCGAGATATCGGGGTTGGTCATCGTCGACCAGCTGCGGGATCCACACGAAATTGCTACCCATGCAATATAAGGTTGTACCCATACAATGCCCGGCGCTTAGGATCGGATCAACCACCTACCGAAGAAGGGATGATCGCCATGTTCGACCTTGTTGCCCTGCGCGAAGCCGCCGATTTCGTTCACCAGCACGTTCCGCCAACACCTCAGCGCGCCTGGCCGCTGCTGGCCGAGCGGGTCGGGTGCAAGCTGTGGGTCAAGCACGAAAACCATGCCCCCACCGGCGCCTTCAAGGTACGTGGCGGGTTGGTGTACGTGCGGTCGCTGCTGGCCACCGGCAAGCCACCGCGGGGCCTGGTCACCGCCACCCGTGGCAACCACGGCCAGAGCATGGCGCTGGCCGCGAGCCAGGCCGGCGTGCCGCTGGTGATCGTGGTGCCCGAGGGCAACTCGAAAGAGAAGAACGCCGCCATGCGCGCACTGGGCGCCGAGCTGGTGGAGCACGGTGTCGACTTCGACGTGGCCCGCGAAGAGGCGGCCCGCCTGGCGGACGAACTGGGCTACGACATGGTGCCGTCGTTCCACCCTGAGCTGGTGCGCGGCGTGGCCACCTATGCCCTGGAGCTGTTCGAAGCCGTGGCCGACCTGGATTGCGTGTACGTGCCGATCGGCATGGGCTCGGGCATCTGCGGGCTGATCCAGGCGCGCAACCTGCTGGGGCTGAAGACCGAAATCGTCGGCGTGGTGTCCAGTGCGGCCGATGCCTATGCGCAGAGTTTCGAGCAGGGCCGCATCGTCACCACGGCCACGGCCGATACCTTTGCCGATGGCATGGCCTGCCGGGTACCGCACCCGGATGCATTTGCCCTGGTTCGCGAGCATGCTGCACGTATCGTGCGGGTCACCGACAGCGAAGTGGCAGCGGCCATGCGCATCTATCACGAAACCACCCACAACACCGCTGAAGGTGCCGGTGCTGCGGCGCTGGCGGCGTTGCTGCAAGAGCGCGAGCGCCAGGCCGGCAAGCGCGTGGCCGTGGTGCTGAGCGGGGCCAATGTGGATCGCGAGCGTTATGCGCAGGTGCTGGCGTGTACTGAAAAATCCTGAATGGATATCGGGGAAAAAGTGCTATCTTAATTTGATAGCATTTTCCGATGAACACTCGATACCGAAAAATCTACGACGCTATCTTCAGGACGCCCACCACGGCCTCATTGGCGTTTGCCGAGGTTGAAGCGCTGGTGCTTCACCTCGGCGGGCAAGTGCTGGAGCGACAAGGCTCCAGGGTCAAGCTGGTGCTTGGCGGCCAGAGCTGGAGGTGCCATCGCCCCCATCCCGGCAAGGAAGCCAAACGGTATCAGATTGAAGAAGCCCGCGAATTCTTGCTGCGGGCAGGAGTCAGCCTATGAGTTGCATGCGCTACAAGGGCTATGCCGCCCGTATCGAATACGATGAGCGTGACGACATTTTTGTGGGGCGTGTGCTGGGCATGCGCGACATCATCAGCTTTCACGCAAGCTCGGTGCCAGAGCTTCATGAAGCCTTCCGTGGGGCGCTGGAGGATTACCTGGCCGATTGCGCCGAGCAGGGCATCACCCCGGAGAAACCCGCGTCTGGCAAGGTCATGCTGCGCATTCGCCCAGAGGTGCATGCGGCTGCCAGTGTTGCCGCCCGCGCTGCCGGCAAAAGCCTTAACCAGTGGGCCGATGAGGTGTTCGAGCAGGCGGCTCTGGCTTGATCGAACACCCTTCCATCCCATGACTGCTCGTGGCAGGCTCTACGGCGCCTGATTGCCCTGACTTCGAGTGTTCAATGCCATTTTCCAACGGTTTCCTCCTCAGCCTGTCGTTGTGCCTCGATATCGGCGTGGCCAACATCGCCATGATCACCCTGGCCATGCAGCGTGGTTTCTTCCAGGGATTCTGGCTCGGCCTGGGGACCTGTGTAGGCGACCTGGTCTATGCCATTGCGGCGCTTGCCGGCATGACCGTGCTGCTGCAGTTCGAGAGCGTGCGCTGGACCTTGTGGCTTGGCGGTTCGGCGTTGCTGGTGTGGTTCGCCATCAAAATGCTGCTGGCTGCCTGGCGTGGCGGGCACATGGAGGCCGGCGCGCAAGTGGTGGTGGAGTCGGGCTGGCGCGAGTTTCTGCGGGGCATCTTCCTGGCCATGTCGTCGCCCAGCGCCATCCTTTGGTTCGCGGCGGTCGGCGGCGTGCTGATAGCCCGCTCCGGCGGTGGCAGCCTGCTGGACGCAGGGCTGTTTCTTGGGGGCTTCTTCGCTGCCGGGCTGGTCTGGTGCATGGGCATTTGTGGCATCGCCAGCCATGGCGGGCGTTTGCTGGGGGACCGCCTGCTGACTTGGTCGTACCTGCTGTCGGCGGCGATTTTCTGCTATTTCGCGGTGTATGTGATCATCTCGGGCTACCGTGAATTCATTCTCGCCAGCCCACCGCTTACCTGAGGCAACGGACATGACGCTGCAACCCATCTCCCCAGCGCGCTACGAAGACGGCCGTCAGCTCAACCTGGCCGGTTTGGCCGAACGTTTCAGCATGAGCGACCTGAGTGGGTTGCCATTGCTCTGGCAACGCTTCGCACCGCACCTTGGGCATGTGCCCGGGCAGCGCGATCATGACAGTTATGGGGTCTGCTACAACCCCGACGAGCAGGGCGGTTTCGACTACCTGGCAGGTGTGGAAGTCAATGCCGACCAACCCATGCCCGACGGGTTCAGTACCTTGACGCTGGCACCCCAACATTACGCAGTGTTCGAGCACCATGGCAGCTTGCAATGCCTGAAGGCGACCTTCGATGGCATCTTCCAGTGGCTGCCACAGTCGGGTGAGCAGCAGGCCGATGCGGCCCTGTTCGAGCGCTACCCGGCCGGGTTCGATCCTGCCGACCCTCAGGCAGTGATGGAAATCTGGGTTCCCCTGCTGCGGAAATAATTCCGGCAGCCTGTCGATCTGCGCGACTACCGTTCGACCATGAGCTGAAGGTACAAGACATCCTTGTGCCGAAACGCTCATGAACGATCGGAGGAACACCCGATGAACACGGCAGCCGAAAACGAAATCCGTCAGCTTATCGAACGCTGGATGCAGGCCGTGCGTGACCGTGACATTCCCGCCATCACCGCGCCCTACGCCGACGACATCGTCGCCTTCGATGCCATCCAGTCACTGCAGTTCAAGGGCAAGGCCGCCTACCAGGCCCATTGGGAAATGTGCATGAGCATGTGCCCCGGGCCCATGGTCTTCGAGCTTGCCCAACTGACCGTGCACGCTGACGGTGACCTGGGCCTGGCGCACTGGCTGAACCGCTGCGGCCCAGGGGATGACGAGAGCCAGTGCGGCTTCATGCGTGCCACCGTCGGGTACCGCAAGGTCGGCGGCCAGTGGCAGGTGATCCACGAACACTGGTCGGCACCGTTCGACATGGAAACCCAGAAAGCACTGTTCGATCTCAAGCCTTGATCGGCTATCGCCAAATGCACGTTGCCAACGCCTGGAGACGACCATGAAATACCTGTGCCTGGTCTATTGTGACGAAGGGCTGTTGCACAGCCTGCCCGACAGTCCGGAAGACGCCGAATGCCTGGCCTACGCCGAATCGCTGCAGAGCTCCGGGCGCATCATCGCGGCGGAGGCGCTGAAAACCGTGCAGACCGCCACCACCGTGCGCATGCGCGCCGGGCGGATGAGCATCACCGATGGCCCGTTCGCCGAAACCAAAGAGCAGCTCGCCGGCTTCTACCTGGTCGATGCCCGCGACCTCAACGAGGCGCTGAACATCGCCAAGGGCATCCCGGCGGCGCGAGTCGGCAGTGTCGAAGTGCGGCCGGTGCGCGAACTGCAACCCTGACAGCAACGGAGAACAACCAGCATGACCCTTGTCCAACCCGCGTCCGCCCAGCACGAGCTGTCCATCAGCCGCTTGATCGATGCCCCGCCTGCCAAGGTGTTCCGTGCCTGGACCGAGCCCGAATGGCTGATGCAGTGGTGGGGACCGCACGGCATGACCACCCCGGAATGCGAGATGCAGCTATGGGTCGGCGGCCTTTTCCGTACCCTCATGCGCGCCCCGGATGGCTCCGAGTTCCCGACCCAGGGCGTGTTCCTGGAAATTGCCGCCCCGCGCCGGCTGGTGTTCACCGATGCCTTCGGGCCGGGTTGGGTGCCGTCGGACAAGGCCTTCATGACGGCGGTGATCAGCTTCGACGAAGAACACGGCAAGACCCGCTACACCGCCCGTGCCTGGCACTGGAATGCTGCCGACAGCCGCGCCCATGAAGAAATGGGTTTCCATCAGGGCTGGGGAGAGAGCCTGGACCGCCTGGTGGAGGTCGTGACCCAGCGGATGCCTGACTGATGGCGGAGCTGGCGCAGGTACGTGCCGAAGTCGAAGCGGTGTACCGGCGTGATTCGCGGCGCATCCTGGCGACGCTGATCCGCCTGCTGGGGGATTTCGACCTGGCTGAGGAGGCCCTGCACGATGCCTTCTTCATCGCCGTCGAGCGCTGGCAGCGCGATGGCATCCCGGACAACCCGCGGGCTTGGCTGGTCTCCACCGGGCGGTTCAAGGCCATCGACGCATTGCGCCGGCGTGCCCGCTTCGACCGCTCCCAGGCCGACCTGATCATGCTGATCGAAGGCCAGGGGCAAGACCCCAGCGAAGAGGAGCTGCTGGCCGATGACCGCCTGCGGCTGATCTTCACCTGTTGCCACCCGGCCCTGGCGGCCGATGCCCAGGTACCACTGACCCTGCGCGAAGTCTGCGACCTGACCACCGAGCAGATCGCCCGGGCCTTCCTGCAAAGCCCCGCGACCATCGCCCAGCGCATCGTCCGTGCCAAGGCCAAGATTCGCGATGCCGGCATTCCTTATCAGGTCCCGGAGCTGCATGAGCTACCCGAGCGCCTGGAGAGCGTGCTGAGGGTGATCTACCTGGTGTTCAACGAAGGCTATTCGGCGTCCTCGGGCGAGGCGTTGCTGCAACAAGACCTGAGTGACGAGGCGATCCGCCTCGGGCGCCTGCTGGTGCAACTGCTACCGGACGCCGAGGCGGTGGGATTGCTGGCGCTGATGCTGCTGCAGGCATCGCGGCAACGCGCGCGCAGCGATGCCGAGGGCAACCTGTTGCTGCTGGACCAGCAGGACCGCAGCCTGTGGGACCGCGAGCTGATTGCCGAAGGTTGCCAGCTGGTGCGCCTGGCCTTGGCCAGTCGCGCTTTTGGCGCCTACACCGTGCAGGCGGCGATCGCCGCCGTGCATGCCGAGGCGGTGACGGCTGAAGAGACTGATTGGGCGGAAATTGTCGGGCTATACGATGTGCTGCAACGGCACTGGCCGTCAGCCGTGGTGGCGCTCAATCGGGCAGTGGCACTGGCCAAACGCGACGGGGCGCAGGCGGGGCTGGACGCGGTGGAGGCGATTCTGGCAGCGGGAGAGTTGCGCGACTATCACCTGGCCCATGCGGCGCGGGCGGAGATGCATCGGCAGCTGGGGAATGTCGAAGAGGCGCGAGTGGCCTGGCAGCGGGCGCTGGAGTTGACTAGCCAAGAGCCGGAGCGGCGGCATATCGAAAGGCGATTGCGCGAACTGATGTAGAGGCTTTGCCGGCCTATTCGCGGGCACGCCCGCTCCCACAGGTATTGCGCTGCCCTCGATAGCTGCATCAATCCTGTGGGAGCGGGCTTGCCCGCGAAGAATCCAACATTGATATCAGCTGGCGACGAAGTTCGGCGGCGATACCAGCTCGACGGTCTGTTGCTTGCGCGGCGCGAGGATCTCGGCCACGCCCTCGACCACCAGCTCATCGTTCTGGTTGTACACGTTGGTGGCGATACGCACCTTGAACTTCGGCAGTTTCTCGAGGATTTCCAGGCGCACGGTCAGGGTGTCGCCGATCTTCACCGGCTTCTGGAAGCTCATCTGCTGGCCCAGGTAGATGGTGCCAGGGCCAGGCAGGGTGCAGGCCACTGCGGCGCTGATCAGGGCACCGCTGAACATGCCGTGGGCGATGCGCTCCTTGAACATGCTCTTGGCGGCGAATTCGGCATCCAGATGCACCGGGTTGTGGTCACCGGACATGGCGGCGAACAACTGGATGTCACGTTCTTCGACGGATTTCTCGTAGGTGGCCTTCTGGCCGACTTCAAGGGCTTCGTAAGGCGTGTTGGTGACCTGGGTCATTGGGTTTCCTTAAGGGGCGGGCGAGGGCGCCTATCATTCACTGCGGGCAGGGCGGCCAAGGGCCAGCGCTTGCGCTAACCAAGCGAGGATATCAGCGGTGACCTCGTCACGGTTGAGTTCGTTGAGTACTTCGTGCCGCGCCTCAGGATAGACGCGCAGCTGTATATGTCGATTACCGGTCGCACGCAGGGCGTCGGCCAGATGGGTGAGACGCTTGCCGGCACTCACCGGATCACATTCACCGCCAATCACCAGCATGGGCAGGTTCGGGTCGATCTGCGCGAGGTTGCGCGCCTGGCTGATCTGCGCCAGCCCGTGAAGCAGGTCGAGCCACAGCTGGTTGCTGCAGCGAAAGCCGCACAGCGGATCGTTGACGTACTTGTCCACTTCCGCCGGGTCACGGCTGAGCCAGTCGAACGCCGTACGGGGGGGCTTGAAGGCGTTGTTGAACGAGCCGAACGACAGCCACTCGATCAGTGCGCTCTTGCCCAGTGGCCCCTGGCGCCAGGCTTCCAGCCGTGCAATCAGGCGCGCCGCCCGATACAACGTGGCGGGCTGGAAGTTGGAGCCGCTGAGGATTGCCCCGTGCAGGCTGGCGCTGTGGTGCATGAGGTAGGCCTGGGCAATGTAGCTGCCCATGCTGTGGCCGAACAGGAACAGCGGTGTGCAAGGGAACTGCTGGCCGATGTGCTGGGCCAGCAGGCCAAGGTCGTTGACCACGGCATTCCAGCCATGTTGCCGGGCGAACAGGCCGAGGCTGCCCTGCTCGGCGGTGCGCCCGTGGCCGCGCAGGTCCGCTGCCAGCAGGGCGTAGCCGGCATCGCAAAGGGCCTGGCCCAGGCGCTGGTAGCGACCGCCATGCTCGGCCATGCCATGCGCCAGCAGCACCACGGCCTTGACCGGTGTGGCCGGCAGCCATTGGTGCACGTACAGCCTGCAATGCTCGCTGGCAGGCAGCCAGAAGGCGTCATGGGGCATGGCGAATCCTTTGCGCGATGGTGACCCGCTCAGTGTATGCACAACCGGCCGAATTGCAGGAAGGGCACAAATAAGATTCACAATGTTAATGGCGGCACTTGGCGTATATGCCACCTCGGGCATACCTGCTAACGTCGATTCAACGCCTTTTTGCCATCAGGCAAACGGGACAAGGAATCCCTACGGGCTCAGGCAGAGGAACAATAATAAATGCAAGCCGACTTCTGGAATGACAAACGCCCCGAGGGCGTGCCTTCCACCATCGACCTTCACGCGTACGCTTCGGTCGTCGAGGTGTTCGAGCGCAGCTGCAAGCGCTTTGCCGAGCGCCCGGCGTTCAGCAACCTGGGCTTGACCCTGAGCTACGCCGAGCTCGAACGCCATTCGGCAGCGTTCGCCGCCTGGCTGCAGCAGCACACTGACCTCAAGCCGGGTGATCGCATTGCGGTGCAGATGCCCAACGTCCTGCAATACCCCATCGCCGTGTTTGGCGCCCTGCGCGCCGGGCTGATCGTGGTCAATACCAACCCGCTGTACACCGAGCGCGAAATGCGTCACCAGTTCAAGGATGCCGGGGCCCGCGCACTGGTGTACCTGAACATGTTCGGCAAGCGCGTGCAGGAGGTGCTGCCCGATACCGGCATCGAGTACCTGATCGAGGCGAAGATGGGCGACCTGCTGCCTGCAGCCAAGGGCTGGCTGGTCAATACCGTGGTCGACAAGGTCAAGAAGATGGTCCCGGCCTATCATCTGCCCCAGGCCATTTCGTTCAAGCAGGTACTGCGCGAAGGCCGCAGCCTGACGCACAAGCCGGTGCCGCTGTCGCTCGATGACATCGCCGTGCTGCAGTACACCGGCGGTACCACGGGCCTGGCCAAGGGAGCCATGCTCACCCACGGCAACCTGGTGGCCAACATGCTGCAGGTGCTGGCCTGCTTCTCCCAGCATGGCCCGGACGGGCAGCGGCTGATCAAGGAAGGGCAGGAGGTGATGATTGCACCGCTGCCGCTGTACCACATCTATGCCTTCACCGCGAACTGCATGTGCATGATGGTGACCGGCAACCACAACGTGCTGATCACCAACCCGCGTGATATCCCCGGCTTCATCAAGGAGCTGGGCAAGTGGCGTTTTTCCGCGCTTCTGGGGCTGAATACCTTGTTCGTTGCGCTGATGGACCATCCAGGCTTCCGTCAGCTGGACTTTTCGGCACTGAAAGTCACCAACTCCGGCGGCACGGCACTGGTCAAGGCCACTGCCGAGCGTTGGGAAACACTCACCGGCTGCCGTATCGTCGAGGGCTACGGCCTGACCGAAACCTCGCCGGTGGCCAGCACCAACCCCTACGGCCAGCTGGCGCGGCTGGGCACGGTGGGCATGCCGGTGCCGGGCACGGTGTTCAAGGTCATCGATGATGACGGCAACGAACAGCCGCTGGGTGAACGCGGCGAGCTGTGCATCAAGGGCCCGCAAGTAATGAAGGGTTATTGGCAGCAACCGGAGGCCACGGCGCAGGCGCTGGATGCCGAGGGCTGGTTCAAGACCGGCGATATCGCGGTGATCGACCCGGACGGCTTCACCCGCATCGTCGACCGCAAGAAGGACATGATCATCGTCTCCGGTTTCAACGTGTACCCCAACGAAATCGAGGATGTGGTGATGGGCCATCCGCAGGTGGCCAACTGCGCGGCCATCGGTGTGCCGGACGAGCGTTCGGGCGAGGCAGTGAAGTTGTTCGTGGTGGCGCGTGAGGGTGGGGTGAGCGTCGACGACCTCAAGGCCTACTGCAAGGCCAACTTCACCGGCTACAAGGTGCCCAAGCACATCGTGGTGCGTGAGTCGCTGCCAATGACCCCGGTGGGCAAGATTCTGCGCAGGGAATTGCGCGACATCGCTTGAGACCGCGCTGGCTTCTTCGCGGGCGAGCCCGCTCCCACAGAGACCGCACATGCTTGAAGGTTGTGTAGAACCTGTGGGTGCGGGCTTGCCCGCGAATGCTTCCGAGGTGCTCTGGCAGGCAGCTTACAGCCCGATTTGCGACATTTTGGTCAATTACTCTAAAAATGACTTGTATCGTTCATTGAGTCATTTTTGTGACCGCGAGGCCGGTCTTGGCCCCTAGGCGACCCCAATCAAAGCTGTTACTCTCGGCGCGCTTTCAGATGATTCGGTTTGCAACGAACCGCCATCGCATATCAATAATAAGCGCATCGACGCGCGAATCGAACTTCGCTGTTGCTGAAGGAGTGGGCTTCCATGATCGAAAATTTTTGGAAGGATAAATACCCAGCCGGGATTACGGCGGAAATCAATCCTGACGAATTCCCCAATATCCAGGCGGTACTCAAGCAATCCTGCCAACGCTTTGCCAATAAACCGGCCTTTAGCAACCTGGGCAAGACTATCACCTATGGCGAGCTCTACGCGCTATCAGGCGCTTTCGCGGCCTGGCTGCAGCAGCACACTGACCTCAAGCCGGGTGACCGCATTGCCGTCCAGCTGCCCAATGTCCTGCAATACCCGGTAGCGGTATTCGGTGCCATGCGCGCCGGCCTGATCGTGGTCAACACCAACCCGCTGTACACCGTGCGCGAGATGGAGCACCAGTTCAACGACTCCGGTGCCAAGGCTCTGGTGTGCCTGGCCAACATGGCGCACCTGGCCGAGAAGGTGGTGCCCAAGACCCAGGTCAAGCATGTCATCGTCACCGAAGTGGCCGACCTGCTGCCGCCGCTCAAGCGCCTGCTGATCAACAGCGTGATCAAGTACGTGAAGAAGATGGTGCCGGCCTACAACCTGCCGCGTGCCGTGCGCTTCAACGATACCCTGGCGCTGGGCAAGGGCCAGCCGGTCACCGAAGCCAACCCGCAAGCCAACGACGTGGCGGTGCTGCAGTATACCGGCGGTACCACCGGCGTGGCCAAGGGCGCGATGCTGACCCACCGCAACCTGGTGGCCAACATGCTGCAGTGCCGGGCGCTGATGGGCTCCAACCTGAAAGAAGGCTGCGAAATCCTCATCACCCCGCTGCCGCTGTACCACATCTATGCCTTTACCTTCCATTGCATGGCGATGATGCTGATCGGCAACCACAACGTGCTGATCAGCAACCCACGCGACCTGCCGGCAATGGTCAAGGAGCTGGGCAAGTGGAAGTTCAGCGGTTTTGTCGGCCTCAACACGCTGTTCGTGGCGCTGTGCAACAACGAGGCATTCCGCGCCCTGGACTTCTCGGCGCTGAAGATCACCCTGTCCGGGGGCATGGCCCTGCAGCTGAGCGTGGCCGAGCGCTGGAAGAGCGTCACCGGCTGTGCCATCTGCGAAGGCTACGGCATGACCGAAACCAGCCCGGTGGCGGCGGTGAACCCGGCCGAGGCCAACCAGGTGGGCACCATCGGCATCCCGGTGCCATCGACCCTGTGCAAGGTCATCGACGACGCCGGCAACGAGCTGCCGCTGGGCGCAACCGGCGAGCTGTGCGTCAAGGGCCCGCAGGTCATGAAGGGCTACTGGCAGCGTGAAGACGCCACCACCGAGATCCTCGACAGCGAAGGCTGGCTGAAGACCGGTGACATCGCGCTGATCCAGCCGGATGGCTACATGCGCATCGTCGATCGCAAGAAGGACATGATCCTGGTCTCGGGCTTCAACGTGTACCCCAACGAGCTGGAAGACGTGCTCGCCGCCTTGCCGGGCGTGCTGCAGTGCGCGGCCATCGGTGTGCCGGACGAGAAGTCGGGTGAAGTGATCAAGGTGTTCATCGTGGTCAAGCCGGGCATGACCGTGACCAAGGAGCAGGTGATGGAGCACATGCGTGCCAATGTCACTGGCTACAAGGTGCCGCGTTACATCGAGTTCCGCGATGCGCTGCCGACCACCAACGTCGGCAAGATTCTGCGCCGTGAACTGCGTGATGAAGAACTGAAGAAGCAGGGGCTGAAGAAGATCGCCTGATCTTCTGGATCTCGGCTGGCTTTACTGGCCTCTTCGCGGGCAAGCCCGCTCCCACAGGGTTTTGCAGTACTTGTGGGAGCGGGCTTGCCCGCGAAGAGGCCGGTGAAATCAGCGCAGCTTCTCAAGCATCTGGTAGTACCACATCCCCGCCGCCAGCAGCGGATTGCCCAGCAAGTCCCCCATCGGCACTCGCACGTGCTTGCACTGCGCAAAGGTGTCGAACTTCTCCAGCGTTCCAGTCAGTGCCTCGGCCATGATTTCGCCCATGATATGGCTGGTGGCGATGCCGTGCCCGGAATAGCCCTGGCAGTACCACACGTTGTCCGACAGCTTGCCCAGTTGCGGGATGCGGTTGACCACGATGCCCATCGCACAGCTCCACTGGAACTCGATCGGCACGCCCTTGAGCGCCGGGAAGGTGCGCTCGATGCACGGGCGCAGCTCGCCTTCGATGTCACGCGAGTCCTTGCCCGAATAGTTGGCGCCGCCGCCGAACAGCAAACGCTTGTCGGCCGTCAGGCGGTAGTAGTCGAGGACGAAACGGCAGTCGTACACCGCCAGGTCCTGCGGGTTGATCTGCTCCGCCAGATCGCCCAGCGGAGCGGTGGTGACGATGCCGCCCATGGCCGGGAAGATCTTGCCCTTGAGCTGGCGCTTTTCCAGCTTGTGGTAGACGTCACCGGCGAGCATCACCTGGCGTGCTTCGACCCGCCCGTGGGCGGTGACGACCGCAGGGCGCGGGCCATGGACGATGTCCAGCACTTCGGAGTTCTCGAAGATCAGCGCGCCCAGGCTGTGGGCGGCGCGGGCCTCGCCCAGGCACAGGTTGAGCGGGTGCAGGTGCAGGTTGCGCAGATTCTTCAGTGCGCCCAGGTACAGCGGGCTTTGCAGGTGCTCGGCGACACCCTTGCGGTCGAGCAACTGTACCTGGTCGCCCATGCCACGGCGCTCGGCTTCGGTCTGGAAGCTGCGTAGCTCCTCCATGTGCGAAGGTTTCATCGCCGCGTGCAGGTGACCGCGCTTGAGGTCGCAGTCGATGCCGTAGCGCTCGACCCGCTGCTCGATCACCTGATGCCCACGCCAGCGCAGGTGCCAGATGAAATCATCGACCTCGGCGCCCAGGTGGTTGCGCATCTGTGTGCGCATGGCCTCGTCACCCGACAGGCTGCCGGTGACCTGGCCGCCATTGCGTCCGCTGGCACCCCAGCCGATGCGGTTGGTCTCGACGATCGCCACCTTCAGGCCGCGTTCGGCCAGCTCCACCGCGGTGGCCACGCCGGTGAAACCACCGCCGATGATTGCCACGTCGACCTGCACCGTGCCCTTGAGCTGCGGGTACTCGGTGTGGTCGTTCAGCGAGGCGCTGTAATAGGACGGCGCGCGCTGGGCCGGGCCGTTGTTCAATGCTGCGTTCATGGGTGTTCCTTGTTCTGAATAGGGTAAGGCTCAGGCCTGGTGCAGGTACCAGCGCCAGTCCTGTTCGCTGACTTCGGCCATGAACTGGCGGTACTCGGCGCGCTTGACCTTCAGGTAGACGCCGAGGAACGCCTCGCCGAGCGCTTCCCGCGCCCAGTGCGAGCGCTCCAGTGCGTCGAGTGCGGTCAGCCAGTCGGTGGGCAGGTGTTCGGTGGCCTGGGCATAGCCGTTGCCTTCCACCGGCGCACCGGGGTCCAGCTGCTCGCGGATGCCACGATGGCTGGCGGCCAGAATGGCGGCAGCCGCCAGGTATGGGTTGGCATCGGCGCCACAGATGCGGTGCTCGACATGCCGGCTGTTGGCCGGGCCACCGGGTACACGCAGGCTGACGGTGCGGTTGTCGACGCCCCAGGTCGGCGCCAGCGGGGCATAGCTGTTGGCCTGGAAGCGGCGGAACGAGTTGGCGTTGGGGCAGAACAGCAGCAGTGAGTCACGCAGGTGGCGGAGCATGCCGGCCACCGCCTGGCGCAACAGCGGGGTGCCGGCTTTGTCTTCGCTGGCGAACAGGTTGTTGCCGGCGCTGTCGGCCAGGCTCAGGTGCATGTGCATGCCGGTGCCGGCGAGTTGCGCGAACGGCTTGGCCATGAAGCAGGCTTGCATGCCATGGGCATGGGCCACGCCCTTGACCAGGCGCTTGTAGCGCACGGCCTGGTCCATTGCTTCCAGGGCATCGCCATGCTCCAGGGTGATTTCCACCTGGCCCGGGGCATATTCCGAGATCGCCGTGCGCGCCGGAATGCCTTGGGCCTTGCAGGCGGCATACAAGTCGGCGAGGAAGGGTTCGATCTGTTCCAGTTCGCGCAGGCCGTAAACCTGGGTCGTGCGCGGCCGGCCACCGTCGTTGTCCAGTGCCGGTTGTGGGCGGCCCTGGGCATCGCGCTGCTGGTCGAGCAGGTAGAACTCCAGCTCGCAGGCCATCACCGGGTGGTAACCGTCAGCCTTGAGTGCTTCGATGGTGCGCAGCAATACATGGCGCGGGTCGGCGACACTGGCTGGCAGGCCTTCGCTCGGGTGCATGCTGACCTGCACGGCGGCTGTCGGCACACGGCGCCAGGGCAGGCGCACCAGGCTGCCTTCAAGCGGGTAGGCGCGGCAGTCGATGTCGCCGACATCCCAGACCAGGCCGGAGTTTTCCACGTCGTCGCCATTGAGGGTCAGGCCAAGGATGGTGCTGGGCAGCGGGCGGCCGCTCTGGTACACCGCCAGCAGTTCCTCGCGGTGCAGCAGCTTGCCGCGTGGCACGCCGTTGGCGTCGAGGATGAACAGCTCGAACAGTTCGATATCAGGGTTTTCGGCCAGGAAACGACTGGCGTGCTCTACAGGTGCAAAGTGCATGATGGGTTCGCTCACAGGCGCACAGGACCTGCGCGCAGGCGCGGTCCAGATGAGACTAACGGCCGTACGGCGGCCGGGTTTGGTCACAAAGGCGTGAGCGAAGCATCCGGTGGGCGTGCGTGGCGGCAATGCCACAGGGCCCAGAAGGCGAGAATGATGTGGACCAGCGGATTTTCACCGGCGCGGGACCGGGCCTTCGCTAGCGAAGGGCGGGACGACGGTGGGGCGATGGTCTGGACGGGAGTCATGCCTTTGATACTCACATGCGGCGTAAGGTTGATTAAAGCAGTGAATGGCAACCTTTACATCGCACCTGGCTAAACATTGTGCGGGCCTTTTCGCGGGCAAGCCCGCTCCCACAGGTACTTTGCAGGGATCAGCCACCACGCGATCCTGTGGGAGCGGGCTTGCCCGCGAAGAGGCCGGTACAGGCAGCAGAGAGCCGGCAAATCTGCGACAATCGCGCATCCTTCGAATGCCGATCATGAAAAAGCAGGCCCACCTGCATCACTAAAAAGCCCCATGACTGACCAAGCCATCGACAAACTGCTGCAAAACCTCGACCACGCCATGATCGCCGAGCGCCACCGCCTGCGCCGGCAGTTGCATGAACTGCGCAAGCGCCCCGACGAGGCCAAGCTGGCGCAGTGGGTAGAAAAGGTCCAGGCCTCTTGCGCCCAAGTCACCGCACGCCAGAACAGCGTGCCGCCGATCCGTTACGACGACAGCCTGCCGATTGCCGCCAAGCGTGACGAGATCAAGAAGGCCCTGGCCGAAAACCAGGTACTGGTGATCGCCGGCGAAACCGGTTCGGGCAAGACCACCCAGTTGCCGAAGATCTGCCTGGAACTGGGCCGCGGCAGCCATGGCCTGATCGCCCATACCCAGCCACGGCGGATTGCAGCGCGCAGCGTCGCCGCGCGGGTTGCCGAAGAGCTCGGCACGCCGCTGGGCGGGCTGGTTGGCTACCAGGTGCGCTTCGAAGACCAGAGCGATGCCAACACCCTGGTCAAGCTGATGACCGACGGCATCCTGCTGGCCGAAACCCAGCACGACCGTTTCCTCGAACGCTACGACACGATCATCGTCGACGAAGCCCACGAGCGCAGCCTGAACATCGACTTCCTGCTCGGCTACCTGAAGACCCTGCTGCACCGCCGCCCGGACCTGAAGCTGATCATCACCTCGGCGACCATCGACCTGGAGCGCTTTTCCAAGCACTTCGACAATGCGCCGATCATTGAGGTGTCCGGGCGTACCTTCCCGGTGGAAACCTGGTACCGCCCGCTGACCAGCGAGCAGGACGAGGAGGGTAACCAGATCGAGGATGACCTGACCGTCGACCAGGCGATCCTCGCCTCCCTCGACGAGATCGCCCAGCATGAACGCAGCGTGGGCAAAGGCCCCGGCGATGTGCTGGTGTTCCTCCCGGGTGAGCGGGAAATCCGCGATGCCGCGGAGATCCTGCGCAAGGCGCAACTGCGCCACACCGAGATCCTGCCGCTGTATGCGCGCCTGTCGCCGGCCGAGCAGCAGCGCATCTTCCAGTCGCACACCGGGCGCCGCGTGGTGCTCGCCACCAACGTCGCGGAAACCTCGCTGACCGTGCCCGGCATCCGTTACGTGATCGACACCGGTACCGCGCGCATCAGCCGCTACAGCTACCGCGCCAAGGTCCAGCGCCTGCCGATCGAAGCCGTGTCCCAGGCCAGTGCCAACCAGCGCAAGGGCCGCTGCGGCCGGGTCGAGCCGGGTATCTGCATCCGGCTGTACAGCGAAGAAGACTTCAACGGTCGCCCGGCCTTCACCGACCCTGAGATCCTGCGCACCAACCTGGCGGCGGTGATCCTGCAGATGCTGCACCTGCGCCTGGGCTCGATCGACGCCTTCCCGTTCATCGAGCCGCCGGATGGCAAGGCCATCAGCGACGGCTTCAACTTGTTGCAGGAACTCTCGGCGGTCAACCGCGAGAACCAGCTGACGCCGATCGGCCGCCAGCTGGCGCGCCTGCCGATCGACCCGCGGCTGGGCCGCATGCTGCTCGAGGGCGCCCGCCAGGGCAGCCTGCAGGAGGTGCTGATCGTCACCAGTGCGTTGTCGGTGCAAGATCCCCGCGAGCGCCCGCCGGAGCGCCAGCAGGCCGCCGACCAGGCTCATGCGCAGTGGAAGGACGCCGATACCGACTTCGCCGCGCTGGTCAATCTGTGGCGTGGCTTCGAAGAGCAGCGCCAGGCGCTGACGGCCAGTCCGCTGCGCAACTGGTGCCGCAAGAATTTCCTGAACTATCTTCGCCTGCGCGAATGGCGCGATGCCCATCGCCAGCTGTCGCTGATCTGCCGCGAGCTGCAACTGACGGTCAACAAAGAGCCGTCCGACTATCAGAAGGTGCACAAGGCGATCCTCAGCGGCCTGCTCAGCCAGATCGGCCAGAAGACCGAGGAAGGCGATTACCAGGGTGCCCGCCAGCGGCGCTTCTGGGTGCACCCGTCTTCGGGCATTGGCCGCAAGCGCCCGCAGTGGGTGATGGCCGCCGAACTGGTGGAAACCACCAAGCTCTATGCGCGCATGGTCGCCAAGATCGAGCCTGACTGGATCGAGCCGCTGGCGACCCACCTGATCAAGAAGAATCACTTCGAGCCGCACTGGGAGAAGAAGCGCGGGCAGGTGGTGGCCTATGAGCAGATCACCTTGTACGGCCTGATCCTGGTCGGCCGCCGCCCGGTGCACTTTGGCCCGATCGACCCGGTCACCTCGCGTGAGCTGTTCATTCGCGAAGGCCTGGTCGGCGGTGAAATCCAGTCGCGGGCCAAGTGCCTGGCTGCGAACAAGCGCCTGCTCGAAGAGCTCGATGAACTGGAGGCCAAGGCCCGTCGGCGCGACATTCTCGCCGATGAAGAAACCTTGTACGCCTTCTACGAAGCACGCTTGCCGGCGGAGATCCATCAGACCGCGACCTTCGATGCCTGGTACCGCATGACCAGCCAGAAGGACCCGAACCTGCTGATCATGCGCGAGGAAGACGTGCTGGCCCGCGAGGCCAGCGAAGTCACCGCCGCGCAGTACCCGGACAGCATGCAGGTGGGTGAACTGCGCCTGCCGCTGACCTACCACTTCGAGCCTGGTCACCCGCGTGACGGCGTAACTGTGCGGGTGCCGGCGCCGCTGTTGCCGAACCTGCCTGGCGAGCGCCTGGAATGGCTGGTGCCGGGCCTGCTGGAGGCCAAGTGCGTAGCCCTGGTGCGCAACCTGCCCAAGGCGCTGCGCAAGAACTTCGTGCCGGTGCCGGACTTCGTCAAGGCCTCGCTGGCACGCATGACCTTCGGCCAGGGCGCGCTGCCCCAGGCGCTGGGCCAGGAGTTGCTGCGCATGACCGGCGCACGGGTTTCCGATGAGGCCTGGGCCGAGTCGGTCAACCTGGTCGAAGGCCACCTGCGCATGAACATCGAAGTGGTCGATGGCCAGGGCAAGTTCCTCGGCGAAGGCCGCGACCTGGCCGAGCTGACCGCCCGCTTTGCTGCCGCCAGCCAGGCCGCGTTGGCCGTGCCGCGTACCGAGAAGAGCGAGCAGCCGGTGCAGGCCAAGGCCTTCAGCGAGGTCAAGCAGACCGCCCAGCAGAAGATCGCCGGCCTGTCGATGACCGTGTACCCGGCACTGGTGGAAGAAAACGGCACTGTCCGCGAAGGGCGTTTCTCGACCCAGGCCGAAGCCGAGTTCCAGCACCGTCGCGCCTTGCAGCGCCTGTTGTTGCAGCAGTTGGCGGAGCCCGCCAAGTTCCTGCGTGGCAAGCTGCCGGGCTTGACCGAGCTGGGCCTGCTGTACCGCGAGCTGGGCCGGATCGAGGCACTGGTCGAGGACATCCTGCTGGCCAGCCTGGACAGCTGCATCCTCGACGGCGAAGCCACGTTGCCACGTGACGGTGCAGCCCTGGCCGGGTTGGCCGAGCGCAAGCGTGGCAGCTGGGCCGAGCATGCTGAGCGCCTGGCCCGCCAGACGCTGGAAGTGCTGAAGCTGTGGCACGGTCTGCAGAAGCGCTTCAAGGGCAAGATCGACCTGAGCCAGGCGGTGGCGCTGAACGATATCAAGCAGCAGCTGGCCAACCTGGTCTATCCGGGCTTCGTGCGCGAAACCCCTGCCGTGTGGTTCAAGGAATTGCCGCGCTACCTCAAGGCGGTGGAACTGCGCCTGGAGAAGCTGGGCGCCCAGGTGCAGAAGGACCGGGTGTGGAGCGGCGAGCTGGGCAACCTGTGGGCGCAATACAAGGCGCGGGCCGACAAGCATGCCCAGGAAGGCAAGCGCGATGAGCAGCTGACCTTGTACCGCTGGTTGCTGGAGGAGTATCGGGTGTCGCTGTTTGCCCAGCAGTTGGGCACCAAGATGCCGATTTCCGACAAGAGATTGAGCAAGCAGTGGAGCCAAGTGGAAGGCTAACTACCTTGATTTGTGGCACACTTCAGGGAATTTGAGGGTCGCTTTGCGGCCCTTTCGCGGGCACGCCCGCTCCCACAGAGTCAGCGTACGTCTTTTAATTGGCACTAAAGTGCCATTAAGTTGCCATATTCCCAGCCAGCGCCTATGGCGATGGCCTTTGAGCAGAGGATCGATCGTGCATAACGTCGTGATCAGCGGCACCGGCCTGTATACCCCGGCCCAGAGCATTTCCAACGAAGAACTGGTGGCCTCCTTCAATGCCTGGTCGCAGCAGTACAACCAGGACAACGCCGCCGCCATCGAGCGTGGCGAAATCGAAGCAGCCCCCATGTCCGACGCCGCCTTCATCGAAAAGGCCTCGGGCATCAAGAGCCGCTTCGTCATGGACAAGGCCGGCATCCTCGACCCACAGCGCATGAAGCCGCGCCTGCCCGAGCGTTCCAACGACGAGCAGTCGATCCTCTGCGAAATGGGCGTGGCCGCTGCCCGCCAGGCGCTGGAACGCGCCGGTCGTACCCCGGCGGATGTCGACGGGGTGATCGTCGCCTGCTCCAACCTGCAACGCCCTTACCCGGCCATCGCCATCGAAGTGCAGCAGGCGCTGGGCATCGACGGCTTCGCCTTCGACATGAACGTGGCCTGCTCGTCGGCCACCTTCGGCATCCAGACCGCTGCCAACAGCGTGCAACTGGGCCAGTCCCGGGCGGTGCTGGTGGTCAGCCCGGAGATCTGCACCGGGCACCTGAATTTCCGTGATCGCGACAGCCACTTCATCTTCGGTGACGCGGCTACTGCAGTGCTGGTCGAGCGTGCCGACCTGGCCACCTCGGCACACCAGTTCGACATCCTTGGCACCAAGCTGAAGACCGCGTTCTCCAACAACATCCGCAACAACTTCGGCTTCCTCAACCGCGCGGCGGAAGAGGGCATCGACGCGCGCGACAAACTGTTCGTTCAGGAAGGGCGCAAGGTGTTCAAGGAAGTTTGCCCGATGGTCGCCGAGCTGATCGGTGAGCACCTGGGCGAAAACGACCTGCAACGGTCGGACGTCAAGCGCTTCTGGCTGCACCAGGCCAACCTCAGCATGAACCACCTGATCGTCAAGAAGCTGATGGGGCGTGAGGTGAACGAGGAGGAGGCACCGGTAATTCTCGACCGGTATGCCAATACCAGTTCGGCGGGGTCGGTGATTGCCTTCCACCTGTACCAGGATGACCTGGCGCCAGGGTCGTTGGGCGTGCTGAGCTCGTTCGGCGCGGGGTATTCAATTGGCAGCGTGATTCTGCGCAAGCGTTGATTGTCGCGTTAGTTGTCAGATCGAGGGGACCGCTTTGCGGCCCCCTCTTTTTTTGCAGGCAAAAAAAGGCGGGAAATGCCGGATGGGGTCGGCATTTCCCGCCTCAGAGTGAAGCAGAGGAGGGTGTCGCTTAGAACTTGGCTTCCAGGTCCACCTGCAGGGTATCTACGCTGGCGTTGCTGTCCGGCAGGTTGGAGTAGTCGGTCTTGGCCATCATGTAGGCCGCGCCGAGGGTGAAGTTCTTGTCGATTTCGTAACCGACCTTGAACTTGTGACCGCGCGAACCGGTGAAGCCGTTACCGAAGTCAGAGTCGGTGAACAGGCTGACTACGCCGTTACGCTGCACGTCGCGGTAGTTGTAGTCCAGGCTCCAGGCGCCGATCTTGGACTTCAGGCCTGCCAGCCAGGCAGTGTCCATGCCGTCGGTGCTTTCGGTGTTCTTGACGTACTGGCCGTAAGCCGACAGTGGGATGGCGAAGCCGGTGAAGTCGACCTGGCCGAAACCTTCAACCAGGTTGAACTCGTCGGTGGTGTTACCCAGCGAACGCAGCAGGGCCGAGGCCTTGTCGTTGTCGTAGCCGTAGAGGCTGGCACCGACGGTGACCTTGACGGTGTCAGCCGCGTTGAACTTGGTACCCAGCTGGGCCGCGTACAGCTGTGCGTCGTGCTTGTACTGCACGCCGTCGCCGTCGACGTTGTCCTTCAGGTTGTAGTGGCCGATGCTGCCGAACACTTCGGCTGGGCCGGCGTTGGTCTTGTAGGTGACGGCCACGCCTTCCGGGTTGATATCGCTGTCCCAGATGATGTCGCCCATGCTCACCCATGGCTGCATCATCTTGCCGCCGATCAGGTGCAGGTTAGGCACGGCAGTCGGGTGCCAGTCGAGGTAGGCCAGATCGACCCACAGCGATTTCTTCTCGAAGTAGTTGTCCAGGCTCTGGTTGGTCGAGCGGGCATCGGCGCTGCTGCCGGTGGCCACACGCACGCCAGCATCAACCTGCGGGTTGATCTCGCTGTAGAAGCCGACGCGGGCACGCACCCGCTCGCGGTCCTGGTTGGGGCTGCGGGAGATCGGGTTGTCGACGTTGACGTCTTCGTAACGCAGGCGCACATCACCCTTGATCTGGGTCTTGGCGGCCCATGCCACTTTTTGTTCGAAGGAGCTCATCCGGTCGGACTGAGCTTTCTGAGCGGCCTTTTCCTTGGTTTCCTGAGCCAGGTCGCCCTGCAGTTCGTTGTACTGCGCCTGGTTGATCGAGCCATTGGCGCGGAGCATTTCGAGCAGCTTGGCGTCGACGGCAGCACTGGCCGGAGTACTCATAGCCAGCATCATGCCGGTGAGGCTCACTCCGGTAAGTGTAGAAACAAGACGCATAAGGTTCTCCCTACTTAAAAGATTTGGGGAGGCTCAGCGCCCGCCCCCATGTTGGCATGTCTTCGGAAAGGGCCTGACTAGACAGGTTCTGGGGTTCCGGAAAACAGGCGCAAGTATTGCGGGGGCCAATGACAGATTAATGTCTAATTAGTGGCACTGCTGTTAAGTAATTGAGAATGAAAGGCGAAACGGGCCGATCCGCATTTGAGCGACGGGCCTCTGTTCGCCGATACTGATGGCCTTGCACAGTGAGTCGAAAACGTGACCAGTCTCTACAGCCTTGCCCATCTGCGTGACCTGCCAGCGGCGACCTGGGATGCCCTGGTCCCCCCTGGCCAACCGTTCCTGCGCCATGCCTTTCTCAGTGCCATGGAAGACAGCGGCAGTGTTGCCCGCAACACCGGCTGGGCAGCCGAACACCTGGTGCTGGAGCGCGACGGGCAGGTGCGTGCGCTGTTGCCGGCGTACCGCAAATGGCATTCGTATGGCGAGTACGTGTTCGACCACGGCTGGGCTGATGCCTGCGAGCGCGCCGGAATCGCCTACTACCCCAAGCTGCTCGGCGCCGTGCCGTTCAGCCCGGTCAGCGGGCCGCGTCTGCTGGCGGCCGACCCTGCCGATGGCCTGCTGGTGCTGCAGGCATTGCCCGAGTATCTGGGCAAAGCCGGGCTGTCCGGGGCGCACATCAATTTCACCGACCCACAACTGGATGCGCAGATGGCGGCATTGCCGGGCTGGATGGAACGGCTGGGTTGTCAGTTCCATTGGCGCAATCACGGTTATCGCGACTTCCAGGACTTTCTCGACAGCCTCAGCTCACGCAAGCGCAAGCAGATGCGCAAGGAACGTGAGCAGGTGGCGGGGCAGGGCATCGATTTTCGCTGGTATCGCGGTGATGAGCTGGACGAAGCGCAGTGGGACTTTGTTTTCCTCTGTTATGCCAACACCTATGCGGTGCGCAGGCGCTCCCCCTATCTGACCCGGGAGTTCTTCAGCCTGTTGGCCGAGCGCATGCCCGAGGCCGTGCGCGTGGTGATGGCGCGCCAGGGCGGGCGTGATGTGGCCATGGCCTTGAGCCTGGTCGGTGGCGACAGCCTGTTTGGCCGCTACTGGGGCTGCCTCGATGAGTTCGACCGGTTGCATTTCGAGACCTGCTTCTACCAGGGCATGGACTTTGCGATTGCCGAGGGGCTGCAGCGTTTCGATGCCGGGGCGCAGGGCGAACACAAGCTGATTCGCGGGTTCGAGCCGGTGCTGACGCGGTCGTGGCATTACCTGCTGCATCCGGGGTTGCGGCGGGCGGTGGAGGATTTTCTGCAGCAGGAGCGGGAAGGGGTGCGGGGGTATGCCGAGGAGGCAAGGGGAATGTTGCCCTACCGCCAAGGCTAAAGCCTGACGCAAATCCTTGTGGGAGCGGCCTTGTGTCGCGAAAGGGCCGCACAGCGGCCCCGGCAATTTCAGCGGAGAAACTGCAATCTGGGGCTGCTATGCAGCCCTTTCGCGACACAAGGCCGCTCCCACAAGAAGTGCGTGGCCGCGAGGTTCAGTCGACCCCGACAAACCCCCCGGTCTGGTGATGCCACAAGCGGGCATACAACCCCCGCTGTTCCAGCAGCTCGCTGTGGCTGCCACTTTCGACGATCCGCCCCTTGTCCAGCACCACCAGGCGGTCCATCCGGGCAATGGTCGACAGCCGGTGAGCGATGGCGATCACCGTCTTGCCCTGCATCAAGGTCTCCAGGCTTTCCTGAATGGCCGCTTCGACCTCCGAGTCCAGCGCCGAAGTGGCTTCGTCCATGATCAGGATCGGCGCATTCTTCAGCAGCACCCGGGCAATCGCGATGCGCTGGCGCTGGCCGCCAGAAAGCTTCACGCCACGCTCGCCGACATGGGCATCGAAGCCGGTGCGGCCCTGGGCATCCGACAACTGCGGAATGAACTCGTCGGCCCGCGCCCGGCGCACGGCTTCGTGTAGCGCCGCGTCACTGGCACCGGGGCGGCCATACAGCAGGTTGTCGCGGATCGAGCGGTGCAGCAGCGAGGTGTCCTGGGTGATCATGCCGATCTGTGCGCGCAGGCTGGCCTGGCTGACCTCGGCGATGTCCTGGCCGTCGATCAGGATGCGCCCGCCCTGCACGTCGTACAGGCGCAGCAGCAGGTTGACCAGGGTCGACTTGCCCGCGCCGGACGGGCCGATCAGGCCGATCTTCTCGCCCGGGCGGATGTCCAGGTTGAGCCCTTCGATCACGTTGGCGGCCTTGCCATAGTGGAAGTCCACGTCGTCAAAGCGCACGGCGCCGCGGCTGACCTTGAGGGGCGGCGCCTGGGGCTTGTCGGTGACGGTGACCGGCTGGGCGATGGTCTGCAGGCCGTCCTGGACCATGCCGATGTTCTCGAAGATGCCGTTGACCACCCACATGATCCAGCCCGACATGTTGACGATGCGGATCACCAGGCCGGTGGCCAGGGCGATGGCACCGACGGTAATCAGCGACTGGCTCCACAGCCACAGCGCAAGGCCCGTGGTGGTGACCACCAGCAGGCCGTTGAGGGTGGTGATGACCACGTCCATGCTGGTGACCACGCGCGAGGCCAGCTGGGTTTTCTCGGTCTGTTCGCGAATTGCTTCGCGGGCGTACTGCTGTTCATAGTCGGTGTGGGCGAACAGCTTGAGGGTGGCGATGTTGGTGTAGCCATCGACGATCCGCCCCATCAGCTTGGAGCGGGCGTCGGAGGAAATCACCGAGCGCTCCTTCACCCGTGGCACAAAGTAATACAGCGCGGCGATGTAGCCGACGATCCACACCAGCAGCGGCAGCATCAGACGCCAGTCGGCCTCGGCGAACAGCACCAGCGAGGTGATGGCGTAGATCAGCACATGCCACAGCGCATCCACCGCCTGCACGGCAGAGTCGCGCAGCGAGTTGCCGGTCTGCATGATGCGCTGGGCGATGCGCCCGGCGAAGTCGCTCTGGAAGAAATTCAGGCTCTGCTTGAGCACATAGGTGTGGTTCTGCCAGCGGATCAGGCTGGTCATGCCGGGGTTGATGGTCTGGTGCACCAGCAGGTCGTGCAGGCCGAAGAACACCGGCCGCAGCAGCAGGATCACCACCAGCATCCAGATCAGCTCGCCGCTGTGTTCGCTGAAGAAGTTGACGTTGGGCGTACCCTGGGCCAGGTCGATGATGCGGCTCAGGTAGCTGAACATCGCCACCTCGATCAGCGAGGCGAACAGGCCCACCACCAGCAGGGCGAGAAAACTCGGCCAGACCTGGCGCAGGTAGTACAGGTAGAACGGCCAGACCTGGCCGGGTGGCGACTCGCTGGGCGCGTCGCGGAAGATGTCGATCAGTTGCTCGAAACGGCGGTACAGCATGGGTGACAAGACTCCTGTGCTACCCGACCCCGGAAGGTTTCACGTCCCTGTGAAACCGGCGGTCAGTCGATGCGTTTGGCGGACTTGATGTACACCGGATCGGCCGGGACATCGCGCATGCCTTTTTTCACCGTGGTTGGCGAGTTGACGATCTGGTCGACCACTTCCATGCCCTGGGTCACTTTGCCGAACACGGCGTAACCGGCGTCGCGGCCCGGGTTGAGGAAGTCGTTGTCGGCGACGTTGATGAAGAACTGGCTGGTGGCCGAGTTCGGATTGGAGGTGCGTGCCATCGACAGGGTGCCACGGGTGTTCTGCAGGCCGTTGCTGGCCTCGTTCTTGATCGGGTCCTTGGTGTCTTTCTGCACCATCTGGTCAGTGAAGCCGCCGCCCTGGACCATGAAGCCCGGGATCACGCGGTGGAAAATGGTGTTGTTGTAGAAACCGCTGTCGACGTAGGCCAGGAAGTTCTTGGTACTGATCGGCGCTTTTTCTGCATTGAGCTCGATGGTGACCTGGCCGAAGCTGGTGTCCAGCTGAACGTGCGGGGTCTTGTCGGAAGCCATGACGCTGGTGGCGAAGGCGACCGAGCAGGCGGTGAGCAGGAGTTTTTTCAGCATGGGCTCAATGATCCTTGAGAGGTGGAAGCGGCTGCAAGGAACTGCAGCAGGGTCTGGTTGAAGACCTCGGGTTGATCGAGGGGTGTAGCGTGCCGGGAATCGTCGATGACCACCAGCCTGGCGTGGGGCATCAGGGCGACGTAGCGCTCTTTAAGGTGTATCGGCGTGTAATCGTGGTCGGCGGCAATCACCAGCGTGGGACAGCGGATCTGCCCGATGCGTTCCTGCACGCCCCAGTCGACGATGGCGTCGAAGCTCTTGAGGTAGGCGCGCTTGTCGTTGCGTGCCCAGCGTTCGGCCATCTTCTTGCGCAGCTCGGCCTGCCCCGGCTTGGGGAACAGCCGCGCGGCCAGGCCCTGGCCGACCGTCTCGACGCTGAGGATGCGCGCCAGGCCCCAGCGCTTGAGCCACCACAGCCAGTCGCTGCGGGTGCGACGCTTGACCTCGGGGGCGCTGTTGACGATGCACAGGCTGCGCAGCCATTGCGGGTGGTCCACGGCGAACTGGAACCCGATCATGCCGCCCATGGACAGGCCGACGAAGTGCACCGGGCCGGTCTGCAGGTGCTCGAGCAGGGCCAGCAGGTCTTCGCTGAAGGTGGCGATCTGGTAACCGTCGCGGGGCTTGTCGGAGCGGCCGTGGCCGCGGATGTCCATGAGGATCACCCGATAGTGGCGGCTCAGCTCGGGGACCTGCAGCTCCCAGTCCTGGCTGCTGGAGCCCAGGCCGTGCAGCAGCATCAGGGGTTCGCCCTGGCCATATTCCTGATAATGCAGCGAGCATCCTTCATGTTCGAAATAGGCCATGGGCGCGGTCCTCTCAGGCTTGTGGGGGGGCTGCGAAGGGCACGTCCAGCGGCGCGGTGTCGAAATTGCGCAGCAGGTCGATGAGAATCTGCGTGGCCGGGCCCAGGGTCTTCTCTTTGCTCGAATAAAGGTAGAACAGTGGGTGGCGGCTGCCACCCTGATCGAGCGGCAATGGCTTCAGCACGCCGTCGTGCAGCTCCCGTTCGATCATGTGCCGTGGCAACCAGGCAAAGCCCAGGCCGCTGCCGACGAAGGTGGCGGCGGTGCCCAGGCTGCCGACCGTCCAGCGCTGCTCGGCGCCGAGCCAGCCGACATCACGGGGCTGGGCGCGGCCGGAGTCGCGGATCACCACCTGCAGCTGGCTTTCCAGGTCCTGGAAGGTGATCTCCCGGCCCAGGCGGTGCAGGCTGTGTTCCGGGTGGGCGACGGCGACGAACTCCACCGAACTCAGCTCGGTGCCCAGGTAGCCGCCGATGCTGTAGCTGCTGATGGCCAGGTCGGCGATGCCTTCGTGCATCACTTCCTCGACGCCCGACAGCACCTCTTCACGCAGGCGCACCCGGCAACCGCGGCTCTGTGGCATGAACGCAGCCAGGGCGCGCACCAGGCGGGCGCTGGGGTAGGCGGCATCGACCACCAGGCGCACCTCGGCCTCCCAGCCTTGCTCCATATGGTGCGCCAGGTCTTCCAGCTGGCTGGCCTGCTTGACCAGGTGCCGCGAACGGCGCAGCAGCACGTTGCCGGCCTCGGTCAGCACGGCCTTGCGGCCATCGATGCGCAGCAGCGGCACGCCCAGCTGCTCCTGCATGCGCGCCACGGTGTAGCTGACCGAAGACTGCGAACGGTGCAGGGCTTCGGCGGCCTGGGCAAACCCGCCATGGTCGACCACTGCTTGCAGGGTCCGCCATTGATCCAGGGTCACGCGCGGCGCTTTCATGTTTGGCTCCTGTTGTCCTAAGCTGCGCTCTTTCAAGGAGAGCGCCCCATGAAGAAATGTTGTGCGGCAATTCTGATGTGCCTGCCCCTTGGGGCCATGGCTTACCCCATCGACGTGGAGAAGGAACTGACCGGGGTCAAGCTGGACTACACCACCTATGACACGGCCTACGACATCGGGTCCATTACCCTGAACAACTATGGGCAAGTGCCGGCAGCCTGCAAGGTGACCTTCCGCAACGGGCCCGAGGCACCGCGGGTGCGTCGGGTCAACGTACCGGCTGGCAAGCGTGTCGATGTGACGGCCAATTTCAATCGGCAGATCATCAAGCTGCGCATCGCGCTGGACTGCAAAGCGCAATAAAACGGATTAATCGATAGATTGAACCCACTTTTTACGCTTTTTTATCGATAGGTCAAGCCTTAATCTCACCTCCATCGAATCGCAACCCTTTATGCCGATGGAGGCACCCCATGTCCCGCGTACTGATCATCGAAAGCAGCGCCCGCCAGCAGGATTCCGTTTCCCGTCAACTGACCCGTGACTTCATCCAGCAGTGGCAGGCCGCGCACCCGGCTGACCAGATCACCGTACGCGACCTGGCGGTTAACCCGGTGCCACACCTGGATGCCAACCTGCTCGGTGGCTGGATGAAGCCTGAAGAACAGCGCAGCGCCGCCGAACTGGAGGCCCTGGCCCGTTCCAACGAGCTGACCGATGAAGTGCTGGCTGCCGACGTGCTGGTGATGGCCGCGCCGATGTACAACTTCACCATCCCCAGCACCCTCAAGGCCTGGCTGGACCACGTGCTGCGCGCCGGCATCACCTTCAAGTACACCCCGACCGGCCCGCAAGGCCTGCTCACCGGCAAGCGCGCCATCGTCCTGACTGCCCGTGGCGGCATCCATGCCGGTGCCACCAGCGACCATCAGGAACCGTACCTGCGCCAGGTGATGGCCTTCATCGGTATTCACGATGTCGACTTCATCCATGCCGAAGGCCTGAACATGAGTGGCGAGTTCCACGAGAAGGGCCTGAACCAGGCCAAGGCCAAGCTGGCCGCGGTGGCCTGAGCTTCAACGAATTCCCATCCCTGACACCTGTTGTAGCTCCTTTGGGTGTACCTGCCCGGCCTGATGGCCGGGCTTTTTTATGCCTGGCACACGCGATCTGCTTTTGCTTTATGTGGGAGCGGCCTTGTGTCGCGAAAGGGGTGCGAAGCGCCCCCAGGATCTCAGCGCAGTTGCACATATTGTTGGGGCTGCTCTGCAGCCCTTTCGCGACACAAGGCCGCTCCCACAAAGACCGAGTATCCAGCCACCCCACATTCCTCATGGTTGAATACACGCGCCGCAACCCGCTAAGGTCGCGCCCTTGATCCACGAGAGGCAACCATGGGCTACCTGATAATCGTCGCGCTGATCCAGGCGTTCTCCTTCAACGTGATCGGCGAATACCTGGCCGGCCACGTCGACAGCTACTTCGCCGTGCTCGCCCGTGTGGTGCTGGCCGGCCTGGTTTTCCTGCCGCTGACCCGCTGGCGCCAGGTGGAGCCGCGCTTCCTGCGCTCGATGCTGCTGATCGGCGCGCTGCAATACGGCATCACCTATGTCTGCCTGTACCTGAGCTTCCGCGTGCTGACCGTGCCGGAAGTGCTGCTGTTCACCATCCTCACGCCGTTGCACGTGACTTTGATCGAAGATGCCCTGAATCGCCGCTTCAACCCCTGGGCGCTGCTCGCGGCCCTGGTGGCCGTGGCGGGGGCGGGGGTGATCCGCTTCGACAGCATCAGCGGCGACTTCTTCATCGGCTTCCTGCTGCTGCAACTGGCCAACTTCACCTACGCCGCCGGCCAGGTGCTGTACCGCCACTTGGTCGCCCGTAACCCTAGCGACCTGCCGCACTACAAGCGTTTCGGCTATTTCTACCTGGGCGCGCTGATCGTGGTGTTGCCGGCGTTCCTGATGTTCGGCAATGCCCAGCACCTGCCGACCACCAACGTGCAGTGGTTGGTGCTGCTGTTCCTCGGCCTGTGCCCGACGGCCCTGGGCCTGTACTGGTGGAACAAGGGCGCGTGCCTGGTCTCCGGCGGCACGCTGGCGGTGATGAACAACCTGCATGTGCCGGTGGGGCTGCTGCTGAACCTGCTGATCTGGAACCGCGATGAGCCGCTTGGCCGGTTGTTGCTCGGTGGCGCGATCATCCTGGCATCGGTATGGCTGAGCCGCCTGGGTAGCCGTGCGCAGGCGCCTGTGACAGGCAAGGCCTGACATGCACACCATCTTCGTCATTGTCGCGCCGATCTTCGCCCTGATCCTGGTCGGCTTTCTGTGCCGCAAGACCAACAAGCTGGGCGACAAGGCCGCCGCCGAGATCAACAAGATGGTGGTCTGGCTGTGCCTGCCAGCGCTGCTGTTCAAGGTCACTGCCACGGCGACCTGGAGCGAGATTTGGCACCCGGGGTTCATCGTCGCCTTCGGCGCCGGAGCACTGGCGATGTTCGTCGTGACCCTGGCCTGGCGCCTGTACAGCGGCCACGGCCTGGTGGCGGCGAGCATCGACGGGCTCAGTGCGGGCTATGCCAATACCGGCTATATCGGTATCCCACTGTGCCTGCTGCTGTTCGGCCAGCCGGGGCTGCAACCGGCGCTGATCTCGTCGCTGATCGTGGTCTGCCTGGTGTTCGCGATTTCCCTGACGCTGATCGAGATCGGCCTGCAGGAAGAGCGGCAGATCGGCCGTGCGATGCTGCTGGTGAGCAAGGCCCTGGCGAAGAACCCGCTGGTGATTTCGCCGCTGGCGGGAGCGGGCTGGGCCATTGGCGGCCTGGGGTTGGCCGAGCCGGTGATGCATTTTCTCGACATGCTGGCGCTGGCGACCACGCCTTGCGCATTGATCTCGCTGGGGGCGTTCCTGGCCGAGAAGCGTACTGGTTCGCAGGCCAGCCCGTGGCCGCTGGTGGCGTTGAAGCTGGTTGGGCAGCCGGCGCTGACCTGGGTATTGGCGTTCAAGGTGTTCAGCCTGCCGACCATGTGGGCGGCGTCGGCGGTGTTGCTGGCGGCGCTGCCGACCGGTACCGGGCCGTTCATGCTGGCGGAGTACTACAGCCGCGAGGCGGGGTTGATTTCGCGGACGATCCTGTTGTCGACCGTGGCCTCATTGGTGACCTTGACCGGGCTGTTGTACCTGCTGGGGTATGCGGGGTAGCTACCGGCCTCTTCGAGGAGCAAGCCCACAATGACGGGGCGCTGATCCTGGCGTCGGTGTGGATGAGCCGCCTGTGTAGCCTGACGTTATCAAGCAAGGCATGGCGCAGCTAGCTAAGACGCGTTCGTTAATGAACCCAAACCTGGCCGGCGGCTACCCGATAATCATGAAAACAAAATCGGGAGACCGGCGTGAAGCTAGAAACGCGAAGTATCGAATTCGTCCCACACGCTGAGCGTTATGGCACGCCTAAACGGTTGTTCACCATCTGGTTCAGCTCCAACTTCCAGATTACCGCACTGATGGTCGGCACCCTGGGCGTTGCGTCGGGGCTGAGTTTTGCCTGGACCCTGCTGGGCCTGTTGGTCGGCAACCTGATCGGCACCGTGTTCATGGCCGCGCACTCTGCCCAAGGGCCGCACCTGGGCGTGCCGCAAATGATTCAGAGCCGGGCCCAGTTCGGTGTCCATGGCGCGGCGCTGCCTTTGTTGGTGATGGTCACGGCCGCTGTACTGTTCCTTGCTGCCAGCGGCGTGCTGATGCGTAACGCCGTGCAGGCACTGCTGCCCATGAGCGACGACCAGGCCATCGTGGTCGTCGGCGTGCTGACCTTCATCATCGGCTTTGTCGGTTACGAACTGATCCACCGCCTGGGGGCGTGGATGAGCCTGCTGTCCACGCTGGTGTTTGCCGGCGCACTGGTGCTGATCCTGCTGCACCCCGGTGACACGGCAGGCACCACGGCAGTGACGACGGGCTTTTCATTCACCGCCTTCAACCTGATCGTGGCCCAGGCCGCCTCCTGGACGTTGGGCTATGGGCCCTATGTGGCGGATTACTCGCGCTACCTGCCGGCCAACGTCAACCCACGCGCCACGTTCTGGGCCACCTATTGCGGTTGCGCGCTGGGCTCCTTCGCCATGATGGCGCTGGGCGCGCTGGTGGCTGTGCAATTACCCTCGGCACTGGGGCATGACCCTGCGACGGCAATTGCCGGGTTGTTTGGCCCTTGGGCACCGTTGGCACTGGCCGTGATTGCGCTGGGGGTGATCCAGTACAACGTCTTGTGCCTCTATAGCGCCTACATGTCATCGGTCACGATCTTTGGTGCCTTCAAGACCATCAGGCGCGTGACTGCGACGGCCAAGGCGCTGGTGATGGCGGGCCTGACTGCCGCGGCAACGCTGATTGCCATCGCTACCCAACACAATTTCGATACGTTCTTTGCCGACATCCTGATCGGCCAGCTGTACCTGTTGATCCCCTGGAGTGCGATCAACCTGGTGGATTACTACTGGGTGTGCCGGGGGCAGTATGACGTGGGGGCGCTGTACGATGCCAAGGGCCGTTACGGCTGCTTCAATCGTCGAAGCCTGGCGGTGTATGCCGTGGCAATCATCGGCATCATCCCGTTCATGAAGCTGTCGTTCTACACGGGCTTCGTGGCCGAGTGGCTGGGGGCGGATATCAGCTGGGCGATGGGCTTGATCCTGGCCGGTGCGCTGTACAGCATGGTCAACGCCCGGGAAAGCAAAGCGCTTTTGGCAAACTAGGCAACTGACTCGGCCCTGAGATGGGAAGGGGCTGTAACGCCCCGTAAGCTCAAACCTCGTTCATTTCTTCAAGGCGACGCGGCATCGGCTCGGGTGCCGGGCGCCCCGCCAGCCCTATGCGCATGTCATTGCCACTCGGCTGCTGATACAGACTCAAGCCAAACTCCGGCAACACCGCCAGCAGATAATCGAAGATATCCCCCTGAATCCGCTCGTACTCCGCCCACAACGTGGTGGTGGTAAAGCAGTAGATCTCCAGCGGCACACCTTCGGCCGTGGTTTGCATCTGCCGCACCATGCAGGTCATGTTCGGGTGCACGTTCGGGTGGTTCCTCAGGTAAGCCAGAGCAAACGCCCGGAACGTGCCGATATTGGTCAGCTTGCGGCGGTTGGCCGACAGTTCGGGCACGGGCCCCAGCGCCTCGTTCCAGGCCAGCAGTTCCTGGCGCTTGCTGGCCAGGTAGTCGCCAAGCAGGCTCACCTGAGTGAGGCGCTGCTCTTCGTCCGGGGTGAGAAAGCGTACACCCGCAGCGTCAATGAACAGACTGCGCTTGATCCGCCGCCCGCCCGACTGCTGCATGCCGCGGTAGTTGCGGAACGACTCGCTCATCAGGCGCCAGGTGGGGATGGAAACGATGGTCTTATCAAAGTTCTGCACTTTTACGGTGTGCAGGGTGATATCGACCACATCGCCATCGGCACCCACCTGCGGCATTTCGATCCAGTCCCCGACGTGCAGCATGTCATTGCTGGTCAGCTGCACACTGGCGACGAACGACAGCAGGGTGTCCTTGTACACCAACAGCAGCACCGCCGACATCGCACCCAGGCCCGACAGCAGCAACAGCGGCGAGCGGTCGATCAGGGTGGCGACGATGACGATCGAGGCGAAGATCCACAGCATCATCTTGGCCAGTTGCACGTAGCCCTTGATCGAGCGGGTGCGGGCGTGTTCGGTGCGGGCGTAGATGTCCAGCAAGGCATCGAGCAGGCACGACAGGGCCATGGTCATGAACAGCAGGGTGAAGGCCAGGGCGAGGTTGCCAAGGAAGTGCTGGCTGGTGTCGGACAGCTCCGGCACCAGTTTCAGGCCGAACTGGATGACCAGTGACGGGATGGTCTGGGCGAGGCGATGGAAGACTTTGTTGTGGCGCAGGTCGTCCAGCCACTTCAGTGCCGCCTGCCGGGCCAGCAGGCGGGCGCTGTGCAGCACCAGGAAGCGCGCCAGGCGCCCGAGCACCAGGGAAATCAGCAGCAGCACCGCCAGGCCGATAGCGGCGTGCAGCAGTGGATGTTGGTCGAGGGTGCCCCACAGGTCGAGGCTGTCACGCCAGATGCGTTGGATGTCCATAAGCTTGAAACCAGTCTTTTACAGCGAAACGAAGCGCTATTAGAGCGCGGAAGCCGACCAAGTTGCTAAAAGAAATTCGGCTAAAACGGCAGAAAACGTTACCCTATGCAACTGAATTTCCCGCACTTGCCTGAGGTTACCTCCGTGTTCTCCCAATTCGCCCTGCATGAACGCCTGCTTAAAGCCGTGGCCGAGCTTAAATTTGTCGAGCCAACCCCGGTGCAGGCCGCGGCCATCCCCCTGGCCCTGCAAGGGCGAGACCTGCGTGTGACCGCGCAGACAGGCAGCGGCAAGACCGCCGCGTTCGTCCTGCCGCTGCTCAACCGCCTGGTTGACCTGAAGGGCGGGCGCGTCGAGATCCGCTCGCTGATCCTGCTGCCGACCCGCGAGCTGGCCCAGCAGACCCTCAAGCAAGTGCAGCTGTTCTCGCAGTTCACCTACATCAAGGCCGGCCTGGTCACCGGCGGTGAAGACTTCAAGGAACAGGCCGCCATGCTGCGCAAGGTGCCGGACGTGCTGATCGGCACCCCAGGCCGCCTGCTCGAGCATCTGAACGCCGGCAACCTCGACCTGTCCCACGTGCAGGTGATGATCCTCGACGAAGCCGACCGCATGCTCGACATGGGCTTCGCTGAAGACATGGAGCGCCTGTGCAAGGAGTGCGAGAACCGCGAGCAGACCCTGCTGTTCTCGGCCACCACTGGCGGCGCGGCCCTGCGCGACATCATCGGCAAGGTCCTGAAAGACCCTGAGCACCTGATGCTCAACAGCGTCTCGCAGTTGGCCGAAGGTACCCGCCAGCAGATCATCACCGCCGACCACGACCAGCACAAGGAAGCCATCGTCCAGTGGCTGCTGGCCAACGAGACCTTCGACAAGGCGATCATCTTCACCAACACCCGCGCCCTGGCCGACCGTATCTACGGCCACCTGGTGGCCAAGGACGTGAAAGCCTTCGTGCTGCACGGCGAAAAGGACCAGAAGGACCGCAAGCTGGCCATCGAGCGCTTCAAGCAGGGCAGCTCCAAGGTGCTGGTGGCCACCGACGTGGCGGCTCGTGGCCTGGACATCGACGGCCTGGACCTGGTGATCAACTTCGACATGCCACGCAGCGGCGACGAGTACGTGCACCGTGTGGGCCGTACTGGCCGTGCCGGTGGCGAAGGCCTGGCGATCTCGCTGATCACCCACAATGACTGGAACCTGATGTCCAGCATCGAGCGCTACCTCAAGCAGCAGTTCGAGCGCCGGGTGATCAAGGAAGTGAAGGGCACCTACAGCGGGCCGAAGAAGGTCAAGGCCTCGGGCAAGGCGGTGGGTGCCAAGAAGAAGAAGGTCGACAAGAAGACTGGCGAGAAGAAGGCCGCTGCCAAGCGCAAGCCGACCGCCAAGCCACGGCCGAACGCGCCGCTGGCCAGCTCCGATGGCCTGGCGCCGCTGAAGAAGCGCAAGCCGGCTGCTGAGTAGGCTATTGCTTCTCAGGCCCACGCGCTCAGTGTGGGAGCGGCCTTGCGTCGCGAAAGGGCCGCAAAGCGGCCCCAGGCAATCTCGACTTGACGCATCAATCCGGAGGCTGCTCTGCAGCCCTTTCGCGACGCAAGGCCGCTCCCACAATTACCGCGTCTGAGGGTAGAGCGATTTAATCAGCCTTTTTCTCCGCTTCTTTCAACTCCTTGATCCGCTTGTCGATCAGTTGACATTTATCAGGCAAATCCTTGCTCGCCGTCCCCAGCTCCATCCCCTGGAGCTCATCATTGATCTCCTTGGCCTTCTGCGGGTTCTGCTCGGTCAACTGACTGACCAGCCCGGCCAGCTCCTCACGTTTCTGTGTAGCCTCCTCCGGCGTGCAAGCCCAGGCGGGCAGGGCGCAGCACAGGGCGGTGGCACAGGCGATGCGCAGCAGCGGTTTCATCCTTTCTACCTCCGGCGGTATTGATGCCCGGTGGAGGCACGCGCGCGGCGGTTGGTTCAGCGCCTGCGACCGGCGGCTATACCCCTGGGTATATTTACCGCAGCCATCCTCGGCTCTAGTTTGAGGCCACAACCACAACAACCGAGGAACACACCCATGGATCGATTGAAAGGCAAGGTGGCACTGATTACCGGCGGCGCAGGCGGTTGTGGCCTGGCCGCGTCGGAGCTGTTCGCCGCCGAGGGCGCCAAGGTGGTGATCCTCGACTTGCCGACCAGCCAGGGCGAAGCGGTGGCGGCACGCATCAATGCTGAAGGCGGGCAGGCACTGTTCGTCGCCGCCGATGTGTCGCAGGCCGACCAGGTGCACCGTGCCGTGGCCCAGGGCCAGGCACATTTCGGGGCGATCACCGTGCTGATGAACCACGCCGGGATCATCGCCGCCGGGCCGTTCCTGGAGACCAGCGAAGCCGACTGGGACCGGCTGATGAGCGTCAACGTGAAAAGCATGTTCCTGGTCACCAAGGCCGTGCTGCCAGGCATGCTCGCTGCAGGCGGCGGCAGCGTGATCTGCACTTCGTCGATTTCCGCCGTGGTCGGCACGCCGATGGAGGTGCTGTATTGCACCACCAAGGGCGCGTGCCACATGTTCGCCCGCGCCCTGGCCGTGGAGTACCGCGACCAGAACATCCGCAGCAACGCCATTTGCCCGGGCTTCATCGGCACCGCCCATGGTCGCCGCGAGCTCGACCTGCTGCGCGGTTATGGCGTGGATGCTTCCGACGAAGCGATCAAGACCATGCAGGGGCGCCTGTGCGATCCGAGCGAAGTGGCCAACGCCGCACTGTTCCTGGCCAGCGACGAGTCGAGCTTCGTCAGTGGCTCGCACCTGTTCGTCGACAACGCCTACACCGCGATGTAATACCCGGCCGGCAGCGCGCTGCCGGCTACCTACAAGAAGAACAGCTGCACCCTTCAATTCTGCCCCCAAGCCAATTCCAACAAGACAGAGGCAGCAGATGGAAAACATAGGTACTTACGTCATCTACGTGATCATGGTGTGCGCCGTGATCGGTGCGATCGCCTCGATCGTCAACGCAGAATCCGAGCTGGCCAAGGAATTCACGGCCGGCCTGCACAGCATCGGCCCGATCTTCATCCCGGTGGCCGGGATCATGGCCGCCATCCCGTTCATTTCCAGCTTCATCAGCCACGTCATCGGCCCGCTGTTCCTGGCCATGGGCGCTGACGCCGGCATCGCCGGGCCGATCTTCATTGCTTCGGACCTGGGCGGCTACCAGCTGGCCCAGGCGCTGTCGCACAGCCCGGAAGGCTGGATTCTCGGCCTGATCACCGGCTTCCAGTGCGGCTCGACGGTGATCTTCGTCATCCCGGTGGGCCTGGCCATGCTCAACAAGGCCGACCACAAGTACATGGCCCTGGGCATCATGGCCGGGTTGCTGAGCATCCCGATCAGCATCGTGTTCATCGCCATGGGCATGCAGGCCATGGGCCTGGGCGTGCGCCCGGACATCGCCACGGCAGGCGCCGCGACCCAGGCGCTGCACTTCACCTTGCCGACCCTGTTGCGCAACCTGTCGCCGCTGATCCTGTTCTGCGTGGCGCTTGCTGCAGCCCTGCGCTACTTCCCCAACCTGATGGTCAGCCTGTTCCTCAAGCTGGGGCAGCTGATGTACGCGGCAGTGACCCTGGTGCTGGTAGCCTCGATCGTCGAGTACTTCACCGGTGCCTTCACTTCGCTGTTTGGCGGCTGGGGCTTCGCGCCGATCATCGCCGACAAGGCCGACCAGTTCCGCGCCCTGGAGATCGCAGGCTACGTGGGCATCATGCTCTGCGGTGCGTTCCCGATGGTCTACCTGATCAAGCGCTTCCTGTCGCGGCCGATCGAGAAAGTGGCCTCGAAGCTGGGCCTGTCACCCGTGGGCGCCGCCGGCATCCTCGCGGCCTCGGCCAACATCCTGGCGATGTTCCGCCTGGTGGCCGACATGCCGCCGAAGGACAAGGTGCTGGTGATTGCCTTCGCCGTCTGTGCGGCCTTCACCTTCGGTGACCACCTGGCCTACTCGGCCAACTTCCAGCCGACGCTGATCGGGCCGCTGATCATCGGCAAGCTCGCCGGTGGCCTGCTGGGCATGGGCCTGGCCTACTGGCTTGCGGTGCCCAAGGCGCTGGAGCTGGGCCGCCAGGAGGAAGAGAGCGAACTGCTGCCTGCCAGCCCAGCGTTGCACTGACAGGGCCTGGCATCGTTCAATGCCGCTCGGGCTTCTACAGCCGGGCGGCATTCGCGTTTTCTTCCCACACCGCACAGGCCATCGCCATGAACAGCGACAACGCCGACCGCTTGGGCGCGGTCATCCGCAGCATCGGCAGCGACACCCTGGGCCCGGCCCTCGACACCGCGCTCAAGGGCGTGGTCGATTTCGACATGAGCTGCGCCTACCTGTTCCGCTTCAACCAGCCGGCGCTGCTGATCCACGACGGCTACCAGCAGCGCGTGGCCGAGCGCACGCTCAAGGCCTACTTGCGCGGTGGTTACCTGCTCGACCCGTTCTATGTCGCCTGTACCAACAACCACCCGTCCGGCCTGTGGCGCATGAGCGAACTGGCCCCGGACAGCTTCTTCGCCTCGGGCTTTTCCATCTCCCACGACATCCACCCCTGTGTTTCCTCGCACCACGGCAGCCTGATTGAAGAAATCGGCTTCATCGTCCCGGTGCGGTCACGTACCGCGCTGGTGTACTCGCTGATGCGTGGCTTGGACAAGGGCGCGTTCGAGGTTGAGGAAGCACAGCGGCTGGCAGCACTGACACCGGTGATCGATGCCATTTTCAGCCAGCACCTGCGCCTGGCCCATGCCGATGACCTGGCCGACCCGCAGGAGTCGGACAGCCAGCTGGAAGATGCCTTCGTCGACATCCTTCAGGGCCAGCTGACCGAAACCCAACGGCATGTGGCCAAGCTGATCCTGCAGGGACACAGCAGCCAGTCGATCTCCCGTGAGCTGGGAATCTCCGAAGGCACAGTGAAGGTGCATCGTCACAATATCTGGCAGCGGTTGGGGATTTCCGGGAATGCGGAGCTGTTTCGGTTGTTTATCAATTATTTAGTGAAGAACAGTTAGTGGCGCTTTTCTAGCTGATCCCCTTCAGCTAAGCGAAGATTTTTTTCGCCATGCTCAAGTCCTGCGATCTTTCGGAACGCCTGCGGCTGCCAACAGGTCCCAACCTGTGTACCCCCTTCGTCCACAGCAGGAGGCCATCTCCATGAGCAGCACCTACGACTGGGACCTGATCGAGCGTTTGCTGCACGAGGTGCAGAACGGCGCCGGTCACAGCTTCACGCCACGCCCCTATGCCGAGCAGCACGCTGCGGCGCTGGCCGCCAAGGGCCAACCGGTGGGTGATCTGGACCACCTGAAAACCCGTGCCTGCGAGTACGAAAAGCTGCTGTTTGAGCGCGGCTTCATCGAGAGCCGTGAGCAGGAGGAGGGCGGCAACGGCGAGAATTTCGTGCTCACCGAGCGCGGTTCGCGTTTGCTCAGCCTGATCGACAGCAGTATCCCTGGCTTCGAACACCCGCGTCAGGTGCTCGATGAGCAGGAGGATGGGCTGGACGAAACCACCTTCGAGCAGGTGTCGGCCAAGGCACAGATCGCTTGAGGTCGTTTTGAGGCTGGCAAGGGCAGGCCAGGAAACCCGATAATCGGTATTCCTTGACCACTGCCGAGCCCTTGCCGATGCCCTCGACCACCCAAAAGGCCCGCCCATGAGCGCGGCCCGCAAGAACCCCGACGCCTTTGCCTTCCAGGTGATGCTGGGCCTGTGCCTGATCTGGGGTTGCCAGCAGGTGCTGATCAAGACTGCGGCGGTGGATATCGCACCGGTGATGCAGGCCGCCCTGCGCAACTGCATCGCCGCCATGCTGGTGGGTTTGATGATCTGCTGGCGCGGTGGCTGGGAACAGGTGGGCAACACCTGGCGGGCCGGGCTCGTGGCCGGCGGCTTGTTTGGGCTGGAGTTCCTGTTCATCGCCGAGGGCCTGAAGCTGACCTCGGCGGCGCACATGTCGGTGTTCCTCTACACGGCGCCTGTGTTCACTGCACTTGGCTTGCACTTCATGCTCCCCAGCGAACGGCTGCGGTTGCTGCAGTGGCTGGGGATCTTGCTGGCCTTTGCCGGGATTGCGATGGCCTTCGCGGGGGGCATGTCGTTCGTCGAGATGGATGGGCGCATGCTGCTGGGCGATGCCTTCGGCGTGCTCGCCGGGCTGGCCTGGGGCGCGACCACGGTGGTGGTACGTGGCTCGCGCCTTTCGGAGGCCCCAGCAACCCTGACCTTGTTCTACCAGTTGGCGGTGGGCTTTGCCGGCTTGCTGTTGATCGCCCTGGTCAGCGGGCAAATCGGCGATGTGACCTTGACGCCGCTGGCGGTGGGCAGCGTGCTGTTCCAGGGGATCGTGGTGTCGTTCGTCAGTTACCTGACCTGGTTCTGGCTGTTGCGCAAGTACCTGGCCTCCAACCTGGCGGTGTTCTCGTTCATTACCCCGTTGTTCGGGGTGACGTTCGGTGTGGTGCTGCTGGGTGAGCCGTTGAGTGCGAATTTCGTGATCGGTGCGCTGATGGTATTGCTCGGCGTGATTCTGGTGAGTGCCGAGCCTTGGGTGAAGCAGCAGCTGCGCAAGTTTGTGGGTTGAAGGTTGCCAGTACCGGCCCCTTCGCGGGCTTGCCCGCGAAGGGGCCGGTACTGCAAACCTTGTAAGTTCAGGCTACCCGAGTTGCCGCCGGGCAACCCTGAAGGCTGCGGCCACTGGTGATCACCAGCACGCCCGCTACTCCCAGGCCCACCGCAGCCAACACAAGCGCCGCCTGCAAACTCCCGCTGTAATGGTTGCTCAACGCCGCCAGCAATGGCCCACTCAACTGCCCAAGGGCAAAGCATGCAGTCAGCAGCCCGGCATTACGCTGTGTGGCATGCGGCGCCAGTTCCCGCGAGCGCTGCATCACCAGCTGCATGCACGCCAGGAATGGCCCACCGCACAGCACCACGCCCAAGGTCAGGCCAACACCACCGCCCATCAGGCAGGCCAGTACCCCCAAGCCTTGCAACCACAGGGTGACCGTCAGCCATGCCGAAGTCCGGCCAGCCCGACGCAGGCTCACCAGCACCACACCGAGCGCCGCCGCCAGGCCGAACGCCGGCCAGAACAGGTCGGCCATCCAGTTGCCGCGAAACTGCTGGTTGGCCATCTGCGACAGGAAGGTGGCCGGCAGGATGTAGCCCACGCCGTACAGGGCATAGACCAGGCCCAGGCGAGCAATGCCGACGCTGCGGGTCGGGCCCTGCTGCGAGGCCGCGGGGAGCACGGCAGGTTGCAGGGCGCGAGGCAGCCAGGGGCGCACGGCCAGCAGCATGACCAGGGCCGCAACGGCATAGACCAGCCACAGTGCCGCTGAACCCAGCCCCAGCAGATGCGCAGCCAGTGCCAGCAAACCAGTCAGCGCGATGCCCAGCCCAGGCCCGGCGAACACCATCGCCCCCAAGCGCTGGCGGTTGTGGGCATTGGCCACTTGCTGGCTGAGGCTGGTGATCATCACCAGCACCCAGGCGCTTGCCACGCCGGTGCCGAAGCGCAGCAGCAAATGGCTCCAGAAGCCGTCCGCAGCCCAAGAGGCCAAAGTCAGCAGCACGCACAACCACAGGCCACCGTGCAGGCGCAGTTTCACCTGGTTTGGCCGACGGGCGTACATGGCGTCCACGGCGCCAAGGAAGTAACCCAGGTAGTTGGCAGCCGCCACCAGCCCGGCGGCGGTCAGGTCGAACTGGCCTTCGGCGATCAGTTGCGGCAGTTGTGGGGTGAGGGCGAAGCGGCCGATGCCCATGGCCATCATCAGGGCCACGGCGCTGGCCAGCAGTTGTACGAACGGCGACATGAGGACTCTCCTGCGCGAATTAATGCGATGAATGGCAGGTTAGGGCGAGTTGACTTTCAATAAAATTGAATAATGATGATCAAGTTGTTCTGTTTTGGAGAATTTCATGGAGTTCAGCCAACTGCGCATCTTCCAGGCCGTCGCCGAGGAAGGTTCGGTCACCCGCGCTGCCGAGCGCCTGCACCGGGTGCCGTCGAACCTCTCGACGCGCCTGCGCCAGCTTGAGGAGCAGCTGGGGGTGGAGCTGTTCCTGCGCGAGCGCCAGCGCTTGCAGCTGTCACCCGCCGGCAAGGTGTTGCTGGATTACGCCAGCCGCCTTTCGGCACTGCGTGACGAAGCCGTGGCGGCGGTGCAGGGCGGCCAGCCGGCCGGCGATTTCGCCCTGGGCACCATGTACAGCACGGCCGCGATCCACTTGCCGGCGCTGCTGGCGCGCTATCACCAGCAGTACCCGGCGGTGAACCTGCAGGTGCAGGCGGCCCCCAGCGGTGACCTGCTTGAAGGCCTGCTCAGCCATCGCCTGGATGCCGCACTGGTGGACGGCCCACCAAGCCTGGCCGGGCTGGATGGTGTGCCGCTGTGCGATGAAGTGCTGGTTCTGATTACCAGCCCGGAACACCCGGTGGTGCGCAGTGCCAAGGACGTGGCCGGCAAGGCGGTGTTCACCTTCCGCCAGGGCTGTTCCTACCGCATGCGCCTGGAAGCCTGGTATGCCCATGACCACACGCCGATGGGGCGAGTGATGGAAATCGAGTCGTACCAGAGCATGCTGGCCTGCGTGATTGCCGGCGCGGGGGTGGCCTTGATGGCGCAATCGATGCTCGACAGCCTGCCCGGGCGTGACCGGGTTAGCGCCCATCGCTTGCAGGCGCCATTCGATCACGCGGAAACCTGGTTGATGTGGCGCCAGGGCATGCGCGGGGCGAATTTGCAGGCCTGGATCGACGTGCAACAAAGCGAAACGATTAACCAGTCGTCGGAATACGCCGTTTCCACTTGATCCGCGTCAAACTAGCCCATATCTGTAGGAACAAGAGCATGCGTAGTACAGGACATCGGACTATGATCTGTATGAAACATCGCAGGATTGAATTGCCGTGAGGCTGACCCGTCAAGGGGGCATTATGAAAAACCAAATGTTCAACTGGCTCCACGACCTGGCCGTCGCTTTGGGGCTGATTCCACCACCCTTGCAGCCGGTGCCGATCCCGACTGATGAAGAGCAGCGCAAGCGCCAGCCGCGTCGTCGCTGAAATGAAAAAAGGCCGCAGCATCTGTCAGATGCTGCGGCCTTTTTGTTTCTGCTGTATTTGCATTGCCTGGGCCGGCCCTTTCGCGGGTGAACCCGCTCCCACAGGAATCGCACAAGGCTCAACGATGTGCTGACACTGTGGGAGCGGGCTTGCCCGCGAAGAGGCCCGCACAGGCTGACAAGTCAGGCCAGCTTCACTTCACCCACCGGCTTGCGCGACAGCACGCTCACCAGCACGAAGCTCACCAGGCCGACCGCCAGGCTGTAGTAGATCGGCGTGTTGGCATCCAGGCCGTCCTTGAACATGAAGAACAGAGCGGTGGCAAAACCCAGCGACATGCTAGCGATGGCGCCTGCGGTGGTGGCGCGCTTCCAGAAGATCGCACCGATCAGCGGGATCAGCATGCCGCCAACCAGCAGGTTGTAGGCCAGGGTCAGGGCACTGATTACATCGTTCACCGCCAGGGCGATGCCCAGCACCACCAGGCCGGTGATCAGGGTGAACAGGCGGCTGACGCCCAGGCTCGACTGCTTGCCGCCGCGCAGCTTGGGCAGCAGGTCTTCGGTCAGGGTGGTCGAGGCTGCCAGCAGGCCGGCACTGGCGGTGGACATCATGGCCGCCAGGGCTGCCGCCATCAGCAGGCCGCGGATGCCTTCCGGCAGCTGGCCTTTGATCATCTCGGCGAAGGCATTGTTCGGGTTGGCCAGGTCCGGCATCAGCACATGGGCGGACATGCCGATCAGGGCGCACGCCAGGCCGTACAGCACGCAGTACACACCGGCGGTGGTGCCGGCGCGCTGGCAGACCTTCTCGTCACGGGCGGTGAACACCCGCTGCCAGATGTCCTGGCCGATCAGGATGCCGAAGAAGTAGATCAGGAAGTAGGTGATGATGGTGTCCCAGCCGATGGTGGTCCAGCTGAAGCTGGCCGCCGGCAGCTTGGCTACCAGGGTGTCCCAGCCACCGGCCTTGTACAGGCACACCGGCAGCAGGATGAACATCAGGCCAACAGTCTTGATGACGAACTGGACGATGTCGGTGAGGGTCAGCGACCACATGCCGCCGATGGTCGAATAAACCACCACCACACCGCCGCCGAGCAGCAGCGACGCCCAGAACGGCAAGTCGAGCAGCACTTGCAGGACGGTGGCCATGGCCAGGGTCGAGGTCACGCCGATCATCAGCGCATAGGCCAGCATGATGGCCGCGCTGGCCTGGCGGGCCATCGGGTTGTAACGACGTTCCAGCACCTGGGTGACCGTGAAGATCTTCAGGCGCAGCAGCGGTTTGGCGAGGAACAGGTTGAGGGCGATGATGCCCAGGCCCAGGGCGGCACAGAGCCAGAAACCGGAGATGCCGTGGACGTAGCCCAGGCGTACGGTGCCGACGGTGGAGGCGCCGCCGAGCACGGTGGTGGCCATGGTGCCCATGTACAGAGTCGGGCCGAGGTTACGCCCGGCCACCAGGTAGTCTTCCTGGGTTTTCGCGCGCCGCATGCCATACCAGCCCAGCCCTAGCATGCCGACGGTATAGATCATTACAACAATGATGTCCAAGGCCATTGGGGGTCTCCCGATTATCTTTATTATGGCGAGATCGACCGCGCAGGCGTGTTCACGGCGCCCGGCGGTCTTGTCTTGTGTTGGCGGGCCTCTATGGCCCTCCCTCATGGCTCCTGCCGGGGTGTAGCGGTATCAGCGACGCACGACGCCCGGTAGCACGCAGAGCATCTCGAACAACAGGTTGGCGCCAAGCAGCGAGGTGTTGCCGGTGGTGTCGTAAGGCGGGGAGACTTCAACCAGGTCACAGCCGATCAGGTCCAGGCCGTGGCAGCCGCGAATGATCTCCATCGCCTGGATGGTGGTCAAGCCGCCAATTTCCGGGGTACCGGTGCCTGGGGCCCAGGCCGGGTCGATGCCGTCGATGTCGAACGACAGGTACACCGGGCCACCGCCGACCTTTTCACGCACTTCGGCCATCAGCGGTTCCAGCGACTTGTGCCAGCACTCTTCGGCCTGGACCACGCGGAAGCCCTGGCGGCGGCTCCAGTTGAAGTCGTCGGCGGTGTAGCCCTGGGCGCGCAGGCCGATCTGCACCACGCGGTCGCAATCGAGCAGGCCTTCTTCCACGGCGCGGCGGAAGGTGGTGCCGTGGGCGATCTTCTCGCCGAACATGTGGTCGTTGACGTCGGCGTGGGCATCGATGTGCACCAGGCCGATCTTGCCGTGCTTCTTGTGCAGGGCACGCAGGATCGGCAGGGTGATGGTGTGGTCGCCACCCAGGGTCATCGGGATGACATTGTGCTCGACGATCTCGTCGTAGGCTTCTTCGATGATGCGCACGGCGTCGAGCAGGTTGAAGGTGTTGATCGCCACGTCACCGATGTCGGCCACCGACAGCGAGTCGAACGGGGCGGCACCGGTGGCCATGTTGTACGGGCGGATCATCACCGATTCGGCGCGGATCTGGCGCGGGCCGAAACGGGTGCCGGAGCGCAGCGAGGTGCCGATGTCCAGCGGTACGCCGATGAACGCGGCGTCCAGGCCTTGGGCACTTTGCAGGTGGGGGAGACGGAGCATGGTGGCGATGCCGCCGAAACGCGGCATTTCGTTGCCGCCCAGTGGTTGGTGGAGAACTTTGTCCACGGTGGGCCTCATCAGTCGGTCGATTGTTCTGTTTGTTCGAACCTGTGCCGCCGCACGCCTTTCAAGTCTGGATCGCTGGCGGGCAGGGACATTTCGGCCAAGTCTGCGCAAGGTAGTGCGTGGGAAAAATCGCTACCGGCAAATACTTACTTCAGGAATTTCTGAACTAAAGGCCGCAGGAGCGGTTAGACTGCGCGCAAATACCCCTGCGGACCCGTTGCACCATGGCCTCGACCTTGCCCGACCTGAAACTGCTGCGCATCTTCGTCAGCGTGGTGCGCCACCAGGGGTTCGCCAATGCCCAGCGCGAGCTCAACCTGTCGACCTCGGCCATCAGTACCTACATGAGCCAGCTTGAAGGTGGCTTGGGTATCGTCTTGTGCCACCGTGGCCGCGGCGGCTTCAGCCTGACCAGCAAGGGTGAGCTGTTCCACCAGGAGACACTGCGCCTGCTGGCCGAGCTGGATGGTTTCGAACAATACGCCGCAGCGCTTAAGGGCGAGCTGCGTGGCACCCTCAACCTCGGCGTGATCGACTCCACCGTAGGCGACCAGGCGCTGCCCTTGGCCGAGGCCATCGGGGCCTATAGCCAGGAACACCCGGCGGTGCACCTGCACCTGTCAGTGTCCAGCCCCTACGAGCTGCAGCTCGGCGTGCAGGACAACCGATTGGACCTGGCCATTGGTGCGTTTTCCTCGCGCATGAGTGGCTTGCTTTATCAGCCGCTTTACCGCGAACAGCATTGGCTTTATTGCAGCAGCCGCCACTCGTTGTTTGCTGAGCGGCGCATCCCCGAACAGGTGGTGACCCAGCAACGCATGGTGGGGCGTGGCTACTGGAGCCAGGCCGAACTGGCCAGGCACGGCTTCAAGCACAGTGCGGCGACGGTGGAAAGCATGGAGGCGCAGCTGATCCTGATTCTCTCGGGCGCCTACATTGGCTACCTGCCCGAGCACTACGCCCAGGCATGGGTCGACAAGGGTGACCTCAGAGTGCTATCGCCGGCCACTTTCGGGTACCAGGCGCCATTCTCGCTGATCGTCCGCAGGGGGCGTAGTCGAGAGCCGTTGATTCAAACATTCCGAGATCTGCTCAAGAGCCAGTTGAATGTCGGTTGAAGGGTGAAATTTTGTAGGACAATCCGACTGGATGCCCTAAATAAAATTTCAAATTAGCCGCTAACCTTCCCACGCTCTGCTAGTTATTTAGTTGTGCTGCCCCTCACATCCCTCTTCGAAGGACCGTTCAAGATGCGCATGAACTTGCCCGTCACTGAGCACGAAAGAACTTTTACCCAAGAGCAGCGCCTGATCTCCACCACGGATCTCGACAGTCGCATCACCTACTGCAACGACGCCTTCGTCGCGATCAGCGGTTTTACCTACGACGAACTGGTCGGCCAGACGCACAACCTGGTGCGTCACCCAGACATGCCCCCCGCCGTATTCGGCCATATGTGGGAGACCATCAAGCAAGGCAAACCCTGGATGGGGGTGGTCAAGAACCGCGCCAAGAATGGTGATCACTACTGGGTCAGCGCCTATGTCACGGCGATCTATGAGAACGGCCGCATCAGTGGCTACGAGTCGGTGCGCTCGGTACCGACCCGCGAGCAGATCCGCCGTGCCGAAGCCCTGTACGCACGGCTGCGCGCAGGCAAGTCGCCGACGCCCTGGGCAGCCCGGTTCGGGCGCGGCCTGGCCAGTGGCGGGCCATTGATCGGTGCTGGCCTGTTGTCGGCTGCCGGCTATCTCTGGCTGCCACCTTATCTGGCTCTGGGTGTGCTGATGACCAGCTTGCTGGTGGCCTGGTACCTGATCGAGCGTCAGCAAAACCAAAGGATTCGCCGCACGCTTGCTGAACACCCGAAGGCGTTCACCAGCCCCCTGGTGGCCCTGACTTACAGTGACAATCCTGGCCTGCTGGGCCAGCTCGACCTCGCCATCATCAGTGAAGAAGCGCGCCTGCAAACCGCGCTTACCCGCCTGGTGGATGCTGGCGTCGGGGTAAAGTCTCGCGCCGCGCAATCGGCCGACCTGTCCGATGCCCAGGCGCAGATGCTCGACCGCCAGCGCAGCGAGACCGACCAGTCGGCCACGGCCATCGCGCAGATGGCCGCGACCATCCAGGAAGTCACCCACAACGTGCAAAGCACGGCGCATGCTGCAGGTGACGCCGACCAGTTGGCCCAGCAAGGCAGCGAGCTGGCGCAGCAGAGCCTGAAGGCCATGGGCAGCATGAACGAGGCGGTGAGTGACATCGGCCAGGCGGTCAATGCCCTGGCCGAGCAGACCCAGTCGATCGGCAGCGTGGTTGACGTGATCACCTCGATTGCCGAGCAGACCAACCTGCTGGCGCTCAACGCCGCGATCGAGGCGGCACGCGCTGGCGAGCAGGGCAGGGGCTTTGCCGTGGTCGCCGATGAGGTGCGTTCGCTGGCCCAGCGCACACGCTCCTCTACCAATGAGATCCATCAGATCATCGCCTCGCTGCGTGCCGGTGCCGAGCGGGCGGTGAGCACCGCCAGCCACGGCGAGCAGATCTCGCGGGACAGCGTGCAGAGTGTCGAGGCAGTGCAGACGGCGCTGGCCGGGATCGCCCAGGCGGTCAGCCGCATTACTGGCATGAGCCAGCAGATGGCCACGGCGTCGGAGCAGCAGAGCCATGTGGCCGAGGACATCAACCAGCAGATCGTGCGGATTGCCCAGCTGTGCGACCAGTCGGCGGGGCAGGCCAAGCAAGGGGCCGAGATCAGCCAGGACCTGGAGCGGATGGCCGAGTACCTGCATAGCCTGGCGGAGCGGTTCAACCGATAGATCCAGGTTTGCAGGCCCATTCGCGGGCACGCCCGCTCCCACAGCTACTGCACAAATTTCGCGCCCTGTGCGATGCCTGTGGGAGCGGGCAAGCTCGCGAATGGCCCGCAAAGCGGGCCCAAACTTCCGGCCTGTGGCAAAATTCTCCTACCAACGGAGAACCCCATGCCCAGACCCCGCTGCGAACGCTGCCAGCGCCCGCTCGACCATTGCCTTTGCCCGCTGATTTCCAGCCTCGACAGCCGCACCCGCGTGGTTCTGCTGCAGCACCCCAGTGAAACCAGTCACGCGCTCAATACCGCCCGCCTGGCCGCCCTGGGCTTGGTCAATGCCGAACTGCGGGTCGGGGAAGTCTTCGCTGATCTTGCCGAACTGTTGGCGACCCCAGGCTATCGCCCCGTGCTGCTGTTCCCGGGCGAGCAGGCGCAAGCGCTGACAGCCTACGGCGAAACGGACGACAAGCCGTTCATGTTGATCGTCCCCGACGGCACCTGGCGCAAGGCACGCAAGCTGCTGTACCTGAACCCGCTGCTGGAGGCGCTGCCCAGGGTGACGCTGGCGCAAGTGGCGCCTTCACGCTACCGCCTGCGCAAGGCGCCGGAGCCGGGGGCGGTGTCGACTATCGAGGCGGTGGTGCAGGCGTTGAATGTGCTGGAGCAGCCCGAAGGTTTCAATCAGTTGCTACGGCCGTTCGAGGCGCTGATCGAAGGGCAGATCAGGGCAATGGGCGCCGATGTGTTCGAGCGGAACCATTCTGAATGAAGGCCATTTCCTACAGGTTTAGTAGGCAATCCGGGTGGTTACACCGCTTGCGGTAAAGCCTTTGGAGAGATAAATTCCCTCTGTCGCGGCAAACTCCGCGATCGGGTTTGGCGACCCGGATAACTTGGCGTAACAGCGCCCCACACGATTGCAGGCGCTTTTTTTGCGCCCGCAGCCTCGTGCCATGGCGGCTGTGCGTGGGAGACCTTCGGGTCTGCCGGGTTCCAAGTTCCCGGTTCGCCAACCTGCGTACAGCTGCCACCCAATTGTTTGGCGACGATACGTGGTAGCTCCAACCTAACTTGGAGTTTCATGCATGCTTACCTTGAGCCCTGCCAGGATCCTCGCATTCGTTCTCCGCCGGCGTGATTTGCCAGCACTAGCCCACCACCGTTTCTGTCCGGTCTGTAGTCGATTTTGTTCCGCTTGCGCAGCGAGGAGGGGACTCGATGACTGATCAGGAGCTTCTGCTCAACATCCGAAGCTATGCCTGGACACTCGAACTGCTTGGCGAGGCGCTCGTTCAGCATGATGAAGTGCTGGAGTGTGAGCACAATCCTCAGCTGAGTTTTCGCAATACTGCGGGGATTCATCAGGCAATCCGTATTATCAGTCGATTGGCCAGTGAGCATTGTGGGAAGTTGAGCCAGTTGCAGGAAGACTTTGGTCCGGATTGAACGCTTTTGCGGTGAGAGGGGGCGAGTGAGGGCATCTAAGTGTATGCCTTGGCATCTTCAGCGCCTGTGAGATCGAGCGCCGCCCGCGCGGCGCATCGCGGGCAAGCCCGCTCCCACATCTGTTTCGGGCCAGTCACTCCTGTGAAGCCAACAGGGACCGCCTTGTTGGCATGGCAATGCATCTCGGTGGACGCTGATGCTGCTCCACCTGTCTCCAGTCATGCACCCAGGCGGTCAGTGGCGACCTCACAGGAGTAACTGGCCCAAAACAAATACTGCTCCACCTTTCTTCAGTCATGTACCAAGGCGGTCCCTGTTGGCGGCACAGGAGTGACTGGCCCGAAACAGATGTGGGAGCGGGCTTGCCCGCGATGCGCCGCGCGGGCGGCGCTCGATCTCACAGGCGCTGAGAATCTCAAGGCATGCACCTGGCAGCCCTCACACAATCCAAACCAGTCACCGTTCCCGCAGCGCCTCGGTCCGTGCCTTGAGCACCGGCTTGAGCAGATAATCCAGCACACTCTTCTGCCCGGTGATGATATCCACCGTGGCCACCATCCCGGGGATGATCAGCAACGGCTTGTTGTCCCCGCCCAGGTGGTTCTTCTCGGTCCGCACCTGGATCAGGTAGAACGCATTGCCCTTGTCGTCGGTGACGGTGTCGGCGCTGATCAGCTCCAGCTTGGCCTTGAGCCCGCCGTAGATGGTGTAGTCATAGGCACTGAACTTGACCATCGCCGGTTGCCCGGGGTGCAGGAAGGCCACATCCTGCGGCCGCACCTTGGCCTCGATCAGCAGGTTGTCCTCGATCGGCACGATCTCTACCAGGTCGCTGCCTGGCTGCACCACGCCGCCGATGGTATTGACCTTGAGCAGCTTGACGATGCCGCGCACCGGCGAGACCACGGTGGTGCGGTTGACCCGGTCGTCGATGGCGATGCTGGTGGCGGTGATCTTGGAAAGCTCGGTGCGCTTGTCGTTCAGCTCCTTGGCCGCGTCCGAGCGGAAGCTGGCGTCGGACTCCTCGATCTTGCTCTTGATCTCGGCGATCGCCGCTTCGGCGCGGGGGATGGCCAGGCTGGTGGCATTGAGCTGGCCGCGGGCTTCCACGGTGCGTTGCTTGAGGCGCAGGATCTCCACCGGGGAAATGGCGCCCTTGCTCACCAGCGGCGCCGACATGTCCGTCTCCTGCTGCAACAGTGCCACGGCCGAGCGGTACTGATCGACCTTGGAACGGAACTCGGCCAGCTCCTGGTTCTTCTGCCGCAGCTGCTCGTTGAGGGTCTGTTTTTCGCTGGCCAGGCGCCGTTGGCGCGAGCCATACAGGGCCGTCTCGTCTTCGGCGACCTGGGGCGCCTTGCTGCGCACTTCGTCCGAGAGCACGAACGGGCGGCCTTCGGCTTCCGCCGACAGGCGCTCGACCTGGGCGGTCAGGGCATAACGGTCAGCCTCGCTCTCGCCTTTGTTGGACTTGAAGCGGGTGTCGTCCAGGCGGAGCAGGGTGGCGCCTTTCTCGACCATCTGGCCTTCGCGCACGAAGATCTCGGTGACGATACCGCCTTCGAGGTTCTGCACCACCTGGACCTTGCTCGACGGTATCGCCTTGCCTTCGCCGACCGTCACTTCGTCGAGCACCGCCAGGCTGGCCCAGACCAGTGCCACCAGCAACAGCGCGGCGGCCAGCCACACGGTCAGGCGCGACAGGCGTGGCGAGTCCTGCAGGGTGGCGCCGGCCAGTTCCGGCATGTAGTCGCGTTCGGCCCGTTTGTCGGCGCCATGGTTGCTGCGGATGTTGTGGCTAAAGGACATGCCTACCTCACTTGTCTCAGTGGCAAGGCGCGGTCCCTGTGGGAGCGGGCTTGCCCGCGAACACCGGCAAAGCCGGTGCCACACACCGCGGTGTCTGCTTCGCGGGCACGCCCGCTCCCACAGGGTTGAGTATGTTGAGTCAAAGGGCCGAGCCGATACGGCCCTTGCGCAGGGCGTCGACAACCGAATCCTTCGGCCCGTCGGCGACGATCTTGCCGTTGTCGAGCACCACCAGCCGGTCGACCAGGCTGAGCATCGAGGTGCGGTGGGTGACCAGCAGCACGGTCTTGCCCGGCACCCAACTCAGCAGGCGCTGGCGCAGTTGCTCTTCGCTGCTGTTGTCCATGTGGCTGGTGGGTTCGTCGAGGATCAGGATCGGCGGCTCCAGCAGTAGCGCGCGGGCCAGTAGCACCGCTTGGCGCTGGCCGCCGGAGAGCAGCTGGCCGCGCTCGCCCACCGGGCGGTCGAAGCCGTTCGGGTGCTGCCGGGCCAGCTCGCTGACGCCGGTCAGTTCGGCCACTTCGAGCATGCGCGCATCGCTGATGTGGCGTGCGCCGAGGGTCAGGTTGTCGCGCAGGCTGCCGGCCAGCAGCGGCAGGTCGTGAGCCACGTAGCCGATCTGGCTGCGCAGGTCGGCGATGTCCAGTTGGCGCAGGTCGAGGTTGTCCAGCAGCACCTGGCCTTCGTCGGGGTGATGGAAACCCATCAGCTGGCGCCCGAGGGTGCTCTTGCCCGAGCCGCTGCGGCCGATGATGCCGATGCGCTCGCCGGGGGTGATGGTCAGGTTCACATCGTGCAGTGCCGGGCTCACTTGCCCTGGATAACGGAAAGTGATGTGGCTCAGCGCCAGGCCGCCCTTGAGCGTGGTGTGCTCCAGGGCCTGCTGGTCGAGTTGACGTTCCTGGGGCAGGGCCATCAGCGCATCGGTGCTGCGCATGGTCAGCTGCGCCTGCTGATAGCGGGTGATCAGCCCGGCGATCTGGCCGAGCGGGGCGAGCACCCGGCTGCCGAGCATGTAGCTGGCGACCAGGGCGCCGACGCTGAGGTTGCCGGCGATGATGCTGTACACCCCGGCAACGATGGTCGCCATGCCGCAGAACTGCTGGATGAACAGCGTGCCGTTGCTGGCCAGCGACGACAGGTTGCGGGCGTGGGCGTCGAGGCGGGCAATGGCGGCGTTGGTGTGCTCCCACTGGTACTGGCGTTCGCTTTCGGCGCCGCAGGCCTTGAGGGTTTCCAGGCCGCCGAGGGTTTCGATCAGCAGGGCCTGGCGCACGGCACCGAGGCTCAGGCTCTTCTGCACGGTGTCGCGCAGGCGGGCCTGGATGAACAGGGCAAAGCCCACTGCCAGCGGGAAGGCGATCAGCGGGATCAGTACCAGCCAGCCACCGAGCAGGCCGATCACCAGCAGCATCAGGGCGACGAAGGGCAGGTCGATGATGCTGGTCAAGGTGACCGCGGTGAGAAATTCACGCAGGCCCTGGAAGTCATGGATGCTCTGGGCGAAACCACCGATGGTGGCGGGCTTGGCCTTCATGGCCATGCCGGTGATGCGCTCGAACAGGGTGGCGGAGAGGATCAGGTCGGTCTTCTTGCCGGCCTGGTCCAGCAGGTGGGCGCGGACCATGCGCAGCACCAGCTCGAAGGCAGTGCCGATGAACAGGCCGGCAACCAGTACCCACAAGGTCGACAGCGCCTGGTTGGGCACCACGCGGTCGTAGGTCTGCATGACGAACAGCGGCACCATCAGGCCGAGCAGGTTGATCAGCAGGCTGGCCAGCAGGGCGTCGCCGTACAGCCAGCGGGAATGGCGCAGGGTGTCGCGGAACCAGGCGTTGACCCGCGGCAGCAGCGGTGAACGCACGTCTTCCAGGGTATGGCGAGGGCGGGCGAACAGGGCGTTGCCGCTATAGGCCTGTTGCAGTGCTTCACGTTCGACCCATTGCTCGCCGCCCTCAGCTTCGCAGGGCAGGATCAGCGCACGGCCGTCATCGCCCCAGCGTTGCAACACCGCGCTGCGGCCATTGTCGAGCAACAGCAGCACGGGCAGGTTGAGCGCCGAGATGTCATCAAGGGCTCGCTCCAGCACCCGCGCTTGCAGGCCGGCACGCGCCGCAGCCCGTGGCAGCAAGTCTACGCCCAGGCGCTGCTGGGCCAGGGGCAGGCCGCTGCACAGGCTGGCACGGCTGGCCGGGCGACCGTGCAGCCGGCACAGGATCAGCAAGCCATCGAGCAGTGGGTCATCGACATCCGGACGCGGTTGCGCGCTTTGCATACTGGTCACGATGGCCTACTCCCGCCAGGGTGGATGGGTTGCTGTGCAGGCGATCCGTGCCAGTGCGTGCGACGCTTAGCGCATCTCGGGCAATCTGGCTTCGGTCCGGACCTCGTTGTTGGCGATAGCCTCTGGTGGCAGTGAAATGCGTTGCTTGCTCAGCAGTTCACCCATGGTCGCCAGTACCCGGTACATCGAAAACTCTTCGGTGTAACGCACTTCGGTGTAGCGGCGGTTGGCGTTGTACAGCTCGTTTTCGCTGTCGAGCACGTCGAGCAAGGTACGCTGGCCCAGGCCGAACTGGTCCTGGTAGGCCGCGCGCACGCGTTGGGTGGTCTCGGCGTACTCACGGGCGGTCGGGGTCTGCTTGCGGGCATTGTTCATGGCGTTCCAGGACAGGCTGAGGTTTTCGGTCAGCTCGCGCAGGGCATTGTTGCGGATGTCCAGGGCCTGGTTGATCTTGTGCGCATCGGATTGCAGCCGGGCCTTGTCACTGCCGCCACGGAACAGGTTGTAGCTGAGCTCTACGCCGGCCTGCCAGTCGTTGTTGGCGTGGCCCGGCTCGCCGCCGATGTTGTTGTTGGCACCGGTGGCCAGCACCGCGTCCAGGCGCGGGTAGAACGGCGACTTGGCCACTTCGTACTGCTGCTCTGCGGCATTGACGTCGGCCTGGGCCGATTTGAGGTAAGGGTTGTTCTGGCGCATGCCTTCGCGTGCCTGGTCGAGCGTGCCGGGTATTTCCACCTTGATCGACTGTGGCCCTTCCAGCTCGTCAGGCACGCGACCGACCACGCTGTAGAAGTTGGCCTCGGCATCGGCAAGGTCGACTTCGGCGGTATCCAGGTTGTTTTCTGCCAGGGCGCGACGGGCGCGGGACTGGTCGAGGTCGGCGGTGCTACCAACGCCACGCTCGCTGCGCAGGCCGATCTGGTCGTTGACGCGCAAGTGCGCCTGCAGGTTGTTCTTGGCCAGGTCCACCAACTCTCGACGCTTGAGCACCTCCAGATACACCTCGACGGTGCGCAAGGCGACGTCCTGGGCGATGGCCTGGGTGTAATAGGCGCGCGAGGTCGCCACAGCCTCGGTGCGGCCTACCTCATTGGCGGTGTTGAAGCCGTCGAAGATCATCTGCCGCAGGCGCAGTTCCGACTGTGTGTAGTTGAGGGTTTCCTTGTTGTGGTTGCTCGTGCCGTCCGGGTTGAGGCCGCGGGTATTGAGGTTGTCCGAGCGCTGGCGCCCGTAACCTGCGACGAGGTCCACCGTCGGGTAGTAGCCACCACGGGCGAATTTCACATCCTCGTCGGCGGAAAGCTTGCTGTTGCGATTCGAGCTGATTTGCGGGTGGTAATCCACGGCACTCTGGATTGCCTCGTTGAGGGACATTGCCTCGACGTTCGTGCATGCCATGGCTACCAGCATTGCGCTGGCGAGGGGTGTTAGAACGCGCATGGGGGTACTTCTCCCTGGTCACAAAAATTCCTGCTTTTTCGCCAATAAAATGACGATATTTATAGTTCGAATCGTTTCACGTTTGTAACAACAGAGCTAAGAACATTTAACGCGCGAGCTAAGAATATTTTTTCATAACGCCTATGCGAAAAAAAACTTATGCGGTCTATGCAAAGCAAGACATTGTTTCATTCAGGTGGATTTGCGAGCCGCTGCAAGGCGCGGCTTACAGGCACTTCAGGATATTCCAGATTTTTTACAGCTAAGGACATGGATCGGATAGGTGAAAGCAGTATTTGGCGACAAAAAATTGGCATAAATTGATGGCCAACTTACATTATTCCTATCGCCAAAATAGTGCCTGAGAGAACGATTCTCACCGTTGAGATTTTTCGGACTCCTTGCCCACACCTGCCTGCGTAATGTCAGTGGCTGATGTAGCCGATCAGTTAGGGGAGGCGTGCGCTCATGGCTAAGTTAGTCGGTGTGGTCAGCAAGGTGATTGGTCAGGTTTTCGCAGTTGCCAGCGATGGTAGTCGGCGAGCCTTGATCGAAGGTGACCGCCTGTTCGCTGGCGAGCAACTGGAAACGGGGGCTGCGGGGGCCGTGGCAGTGCACCTGCAGAACGGTGCCGAGCTGACCCTGGGCCGTGACAGCAGCCTGGAGATGACCCCGGACCTGCTCGCCAGCCGGGCGCCCCATGCGCAGGGCCACGACGTCGCGCCAAGCGACGCGCAACTGAGTGATGTGGCGCGCATCCAGCAGGCGATTGCCGCTGGCGACGACCCGACCCAGAGCGCCGAGGCGACCGCCGCCGGGTCAGGCAGCCCGAGTGTTTCCGGGGCGCTGGGCGGTGGCCACAGTTTCGTCATGCTCGATGAAGTCGGCGCCCGTGTCGATCCCGTGGTGGGCTTCCCGACGGCAGGCTTCAATGGCTTTCCCGAGCTTGCCAACCGCGAAGTGGGCGGCCTCGACCCCAGCAATGGCAGTTCGCTCAACGGTCGGCCGGTTGGCGGCGGCAATGGCGGCACGGGGCCTACGGAGCCGTCCATCCCGACGGTAGACGAAAATCATCCAGTCACTTTGCTAGGCCTGAATATCGCCCCGGGTGAACTGAGCCTGAACGAGGCGAATCTGCCACTGGGCTCTGCCAGTAACGCCGCGGCGCTGACCCAGCAGGGCAGCTTTACCGTGGTGGCTCAGGATGGCGTGTTCAACCTCAGTGTCGGTGGCATCAACGTGGTGACGGGCGGTGTGGTGACCGGCGTTGGCCAGTCGATCACCACCGGCTTGGGCAACATCCTGACGATTACCGGCTATAACCCGAGCACTGGCGTGGTGAATTACAGCTACACGCTGACTGCAACCGGGCAACATATCGAGGACGATGGGGCCAAGTCGCTGAGCGAGCACTTGCCGGTGCTGGTCAGTGACAGTGACGGCGATGTCGCCCAGGGCTCGCTGGATGTGATCATCCACGATGATGCGCCGCAGGCTTTCGATGATGGCAACGTGGTCACGGCGACCGAGCAGCATGTCGAGCTGACCGGGAACGTGCTGACCAACGACGTGCAAGGCGCCGACCGCGTGGCCGGCGGCCCGGTGATCGCCGGTACGTTCACTGGCACCTACGGCACGCTGGTGCTGGCCACAGACGG
>NZ_QEQQ01000013.1 GCF_003097235.1 Pseudomonas sp. CC120222-01a
GAGATCTTTTGCGACCAGTGGGGCCGGGTCAAGGTCAGCTTTCCCTGGGACCGGGAGAGCAAAAGCAACGAGTTCAGTTCCTGCTGGGTACGCGTGTCACAAGGCTGGGCTGGCGGCAGCTGGGGATCGATGGCCATCCCACGCATCGGCCAGGAGGTGATCGTCCAGTACCTCAACGGCGACCCTGATCAGCCGATCATCACCGGCCGCACCTACTGCGGTAACCAGCTGCCGCCATACGACCTGCCGGAACACAAGACCCGCATGACCATCAAGAGCCAGACCCACAAGGGTGATGGCTACAACGAGCTGCGTTTCGAGGATGAACTGGGGCGGCAGGAAGTGTTCATCCATGCCGAGCGGGACCAGAACAATGTGGTCAAGCACGATGAGAGCACGCAGATAGGCAACGACCGGGCCGAGCAGATTGGCCGCGATGAAACGATTTCGATTGGCCATGACCGCTGCGAAACCGTCGGTAACGATGAGCGCGTCACCGTTGGTCAGGACCACTTCCTCAATGTTGGCCGCACCCAAAGGATCAATATTGCCAAGGACCGTTTCGAAACCGTCGGCAACCATCGCCATGACAAGATCACCGCCAACTATCAGGTCCAGGTTGGCGGCAATCTCGAGCAACAGATCGAAGGGCATGCGGAACTGGAGGCACGAACGGAAATCCGCAGGCGCACCCGGCTTTATAGCCTGCGGGCGGCTGAAACCTTGGTTATCCAAGGCCCTGGTGGCTCCATTCGTATCGATGAGTCCGGCATCACGCTGGACAGCCCGACGATACGCCTCAACGGAGCGGTGCACCAATCAATGGGGGGCTCCACTCATTCCTTCACCATCAATGGCGCACCTGTCAGCGGGGCCCCTCTGGATCGGCAGTGCGGGCGACGTCCCGACGGATCGTGCTCGCTGTCTGACTGCAACTGCATAGGAGCACCTGACGCATGACGGGTTCATCTTCCGCGCCTATGCCCGACATCCACTTTGCCAGTGGCTTCCGCTTTCTCTTGCTGCTCAGTCGAGAGCTGGAGCATTCAGCCGTCCGCCCTGCGTCCATTTCACCGCAAGGTGAAGTAGTGCCTCCTTACGCGCCGTCAGTGCTGGAGCTGATCGAGACCGTCACCGATCGCCCCCCTCACTCCTGGCCCTGGAAACGCAGCGTCATGGATGAGGAATACGAGTTCGGCCCATTGCTGGTGGACGTCAGCGATTCGCCAGAACTGCTTCGTCATGCCGTCACTGCCTGGATGCCCATTGGCGGCGCTATCGCCGTGGATGCAGAGGTCAGCGTCGATGAGCTTTCCGACCATTTCCACAGCCTGGTGCAATTCACCATGCCGGATCTGGGGGTGGCCACCCACCACATCACGCCCAATCACCTGAGTGCCTGGCTGGAGGCATTGGATCAGGCCAATCAAGCAGCGTGGCTGGGCCCGGTGTCGCGTTTGGCGTGGCGAGTCGACTGGGGGCCTGTCCATGAGTGGAAGACACTTGAAAACACTCCGACCACAGCGCGTTCGAGGTCTGCCCTTCTGTTGTCGCTGCAAGAGCACGAGCTTGGCCGGCTGCAAGCGGGCTTGCACGAACACTTCGTGCTCAGTCTTGCCCACGAACTGCTGACCACGCCCGCTCATACCGATCGCACGCTGGCGGAGATCCGTGAATGGATCGAAGCCCTGCTACCGCAACTGGATGCACTCAACTTCAGCGACGAGACCGTTGCCGGTGATTTCATTCGCCTGGTCGCAGAGCACAGGTGGCTGATGAGTGATGCGCGGGCCGAGGCTATCTACACCAACCTCGAAGAGTCACCGCAAGGCCGCCTTCGCGAGCTGCAAGCACTCATTCACAGCAAGGAAAACGCCCATGACTGACGCCTCCGTGAGCCGCGCCGCATCGCCCCCTGCCTGCAGTGCACGGGTAGCGATCCTGCCAGTGCGCTACGCCATCGTGCCACGTACCGGCGCTGCCCCGCCCTGCCGCTACAGCGATTCCGGCTTCGACCTGGAGCAAGGCTTCCCTCCACTGCAGCACTCCGCTTACACCCTGCGCGCTTTGCGCCCAGGCTACGTCTACGTGTTTATGAAAGGCAGCCAGGGCGAAAAGCTGGTCATCCACGAGTACGACGGTGAGGGCCAGTACAAGGAATTACGCTACCGATGCCTGGAGCACTATCAGCGGCGCGACCGCTACTTGTCCGGCCGGGCGGTGGGCTGGGTCTGGGCCGACACCGGCGAGGCCTGCGCCAAGGAAGTCTGGATCGCCTATAGCCCGCACCTGTGGACCAACGCTGTGACCGCGCGCATCACCGGTTCGCTGGCCATGCGCAGACGGCACATGCGCCAGCTGAACATGGCCGAGCTGATTGACGGCAACCAGGTGCACTCCACCCAGGCCCATGTGCTGCCGGTCAGCGCCCTGCAAACCTGGGTCGAGGACTTTAAGCCGGACGCCCAACGCATGTCGCTGAGCTGGAGCAGCCAGCCACGCACCTCGGCGCTGTTCGCGGGCAGCCTGCACGCCGTTGCACGCCATTACCCCTACACCCAACCAAAGATTCCCGCCGTGGTGGTGCTCAGCGATGCCGAAGGCCTGGCGCTGGACCTGAGCCTGTCGGTGTCGGCCTACCAGCACCAGATGCGCGATTTGATGCCTTCCGAACAGCTGCCCCACACAAGACCGGCGCAGGGTACCGAGCAAGCCGATGTGCCGATGTGCTACCAGCTGGATGCCGAACGCCTCAGCCCACAGAGCCGCGACTTCCACCACCGCAACCTGGTGGCCACGTTGCTAAACAAGACCCTGGAAAGCATGTACCCGGCCGACAACCCGTCCTTGGGCACGGCAGCCCTGAGGATACGCCCGGACAGCCGACCGAAACCGCCTTACGAGGAACGCTTCCGGGTGCTCACCCACCCAGACTATTCCGAGCAGGGCCATCGACTGGGACAGCGCATCGATACCGCCAAGTACCTTAAGTTTCTGGAGGAACGCGACGAACTGGAGTACCGCATCAGCCAGATGCGTGAACTGGCCTTGCAAGCCAGCAACGATCACGACGCCTGGCTGGCCACCGCCGAAGCCGGCCATCTGGACGATCCGTACAGTCTGGCAGCCGCGCTGGCCTGCTATGACCGCGACGATCTCAGCTCCGCACGCGGGCTGGAAATGTCTCTGGCCCTGCTGATTCACCCGATGGGCCAACCCGTACCCGGGACTGAAGAGCAGGACCTGCGGTTGCAGCGCCTGGAGCGCTGGCTGGACCAGCACGACAGCCCGCTGTACGAAGCGTTGGCGCCGTTCAACCCGTTTCGCGACAAGGCCGACTCGATCGGCACCTTGTTCGGTGCCACCGACAACGTCATCGAAGGTCTGGCTGGCCGATTTCCGGCTTATGCCGGTATCACTGACCTCACGGCTCAATCGGTCAGCACCGTGGTGCTCAAGCGCATGCACGGGAAGACGCGCTGGGATGCCAGCAACAGCCTACGTCAGCAGGTGCAGGCTGCCGCGCGCGAAGCCAATGCCGAAAAAGCGTTGGGGCTGCTGGCGGCGCGGTACAACATCACCGACAAGCTGATTTTGGAGAACCCCTTCAGCCAGGAAGTAGAGAAATACCTGAAAAGCGGGATGGCGCAAGTTGAAGAAATGAAGCAATTGCGCGTCACGGGCAGTAGGAAAGTGATGCTGGAGATGACCACCACTTCTCGGGTAAAGCCAACGCTAATCGGGCTACTCACTTCTGGCGGGGGAGCTGGTTTAAATGCGGTGATGCTGTGGTTCAACATATTCGCATTGAAAGCGGCATACAAAAACTTACAGGATAATGACGAACAAGAATATGTAACAGGGTTTACAGCATCAGTTTTTGGAGTAATCGGCGCTGCGACAGCGACACTAGTGAGCACACGCGCGACACAGAAAGCAATGATATTAAAGCTGGGACCTACTACTCCTGGAATGGCATTTGGTAATGGCGTTTTAAAATTCCTGAGCAGCAATACGTTTGCTAGATTATCTGGATATCCAGCCATTTTACTGGGTTTCGCCTCAGACGTACAAAAATACAGAAGACAAAAAATAAATGGAAACGCGGATGCAGGGATATACACCTTAATGGGGGGATCCTCTGTTGCACTGGGCTCAATTCTGGCATTAGAGGGCGCGCTTGCCATCGCCGGCCCAACAATCTTTATTCCCTTTGCTGGCTGGGGAGCGGCCGCAGTTGTGCTGCTTGGCACCGCGTTGATTGCAGGCGGGATGTACTTCCACCATAAAGCGCATGAAAAATTACACAGCCCGATAGAATTTTGGGCTGTCAGAAGTGTTTTTGGAACTCGTCAAAATGATGGAGAGTCGAGACTGGATGTGCCTTTAGATCATGAAAAAAAACTACCAAGCTTCCGGAGCGAAAACAAAGAAATCAAAGCGTGGTACGCAGCCTTCTATCTGCCACGTCTTCTCTCAAAGAATGACTCAATGAAATTGAACCTGAATGAAATGGATAGTGGCACTTTTAAAGTATGGTCCCCGCCCGATTGGAGGGCAACACTTCACGGCGACATGCCCGGCCACGCCACCCGCTTTGAATTTACTGTGCTCCTACCCGGCTTCGCTCTTGGCCATAGTAGCTGGCAATCAACTGCAAGCATGCTCAGCAGTAATAATACTAGAACCCCCAACGCCATAACACCAACTTGCCACCTCACGCCAGCGGGGCTTGTCCTGAATTACAAAAAAACATGCAGTTCGCACTTCGGAGCAATGTTGGAAATAAGCTATCTCCCAGGCACCGGCATAGACGAAGAAGCCATGTCTACAACAAGCTTTATACTGGAAGGCTAGTAATATGGCGACACTATGGTTATTCACCCCTAATAGCGACTCGAAACACCCGCCAAAAATTGGTGGTCAGGTCACACAAATCGACCAACAGGTACTAACATTGAAAAACCCCTGGGTGACGGACTCCGTATTTATGGGCAAGCTCTATTTAGCCATGACACTAGCCCTCGGCGCCCTGCTCTATCCAGACATTTTAGACGATGAATTTCGGAAAGACATGTTTACCGACATACACTCAATTTTAATTTTTTGGCTGTGCCCTTTCATCTTCTCGCCTTTTTTGATCTACCGTATTTTCTATATCAAGAAGCTGTCCGCAGTTTATTTCAATCGATCAACCAAGAAAATTTATTATAAGCGCATAGGAAGACTATTCGTTTTCGACTGGCATAATGTCTGCGGCGGTGTTTTTAAACGAACCGAATTTGGCGGTTCATCCTTCAGCACCAGCTACGCCTTGGCCTTCGCCCCCCGTCGAGAGGATGGCACTCTCCACCAGCAAGACTGCCTCTGGACCGACAGCAACGAACCTACCGAACCCGACATAAGATATGTCGCCGAAGTCTGGGAATACCTACGCCATTTCATGGATCACGGCCCCGACAAACTCCCTCCTCCAGGCGAACCCAACTGGTGGCACAGGCCGTTACACGCCATATGCCTCACACCAGCAGAGGCCTGGAACCATTACGCCCCTTGGCGCACCGGCGAGCCCGGAGAAATGCAAGGCAAAAAAAACTGGCAACTACCTTTCTGGGCAGTGCTCTTTCCCTACAACCTGTCAGTAGCCATCTGCTGGTACATCATCTGCCGCGTATTCAACGTTCGCGCAGCACCGCCACCGCCAGAGGCGTTCGAACAAGCCCCGATTCAACCCAGCAAGCGAAAACGCAAATGAGCACCGGCTGAGCAAAGCTTGGGCTGCCTGCAGCAGCCCAATCACTCAAAACATTGACCCAGATCGCTAGACTTCGCCTTTATCCCCTGACAAAGTAGGGAAAATCTCACGGACGAGAGCCCATAATCATGCAAGGCGATTCCATGGCAATCGATTCCGTTCTGATCCGCATCCTCCGTGCTTTCACCTCATTCAACCAACGCCTGTTCCTGCGCCGCCTGAACAAGGAAGAGGTCAACCTCATCGACCACTACCGCACCCTGCCCGAACGCGATCGAATCGCCGTACGGTACATGTGCACGGCAATTCACAAAACCTCAATGAAACAGCCCGACTGAAGCCAACCGGCACTCAGTCAACGCCATCCAGCCCCATCTGCCAGAAATCAGCCTCCAGCCGCGAAGCCTGGCCAAAAATCTGTGCCAGCTCCACAAACCGCTGCTCGGTCATGCTCCGTGCCGCCAGTTCATCCAGATGCTTGCGCGCCGCCGCGGCCACGCCCTGGTAGCCCTCGCCGGCATACTCGCCTATCCATTCCCGGTACGGGTGGTCGCTCAGGTCACCAATGCGTTCCGCCAGCGTGCGGCCGATCTCGGCGTAGCCGATCACGCACGGCGCCAACGCCACATGCAGTTCAAGCAGGTCACCGGCCGCGCCGCAGTCGAGCACGTAACGGGTGTACGCCACGGTCGCCTGGTGCTCGGGGGCTGCCTGGATATCGGCCTGCGACAACCCCCAGCGTGCGCACAGGCGCAGGTGCAGTTCGGTCTCGTCGAGAATCGCCGCCAGGCCCGCCTGGGCGGCGCGGATGTCCGCCGGCAGGCGGCTCTTGTAGGCGGCCAGGGCCCAGGCGCGGGCGAACTGGATGAGGAACAGGTAGTCCTGGATCAGGTAGGTGCGGAAGGCTTCTTCCGACAGCGTGCCCTCGCCCATCTGCCGCACGAAGTCGTGATCGACATAGCTGTTCCACTGGCCGGCAGTGGCAGCCTTCAAACGCTCGAAAATATCCATGCTTACGCCTCCTCGGTGTAAATGGCGTCGAAGAAGGCAAGCTCCAGTTCAACGGTACGTGCGTAGAAGTCACTGGCCAGTGCGGCCTCCTGGGGGCCGACACGGTCCAGTTCGGACTTCAGGAACGCAACGAAATCGCAGAACGCCGGGTTGTCGTGCAGGGTGATCCATTCGGCATGGACGAAGTTGGCCGGCAACGGCTTGGGTGCCTTGAGGGCCCAGTCCAGGTACAGGCCTTCGGCAACGTTCAGCACGGCCAGCGCGGCGGCGTAGGAACGGGTGGCGGCAGCCTCGCGCATGATGGCCTTGAAACCGGCGGTAGGTGCGGTGTCTGCGGGCTCGGTGCGCTGCGCCGGGCTGACGTCCAAGGCTTCGAACGCACGCAGGAAATAGGTGTTCTCGTCGCTGGAGATCATCCCCGTGAAGCGGCCGAAACGCAGGCGGGCTTCATAGGTATCAGCGGTGGCGATGGCGGCGCCGAGCAGGGTCAGGAAGCTATCGAGAAAGCGGTGGTCCTGGACCAGGTAGCGGACCATGATCGGGTCGGCGACGCTGCCTGCGCAGAGTTCGGTGACGAAACGGTGGCCAACGGCGGCCGACCAGGTCGGTTGGTTCTGGCGTTGCAGGGTTTCATGGAAGCGTTCGGTCATGGTGTGGCCTCGCAGTGAGGCCGGCAAAGGCAGGTCCGGCAGTCCCATCCCTCCGCCGGCATTATCCGGATCAGGTTCTAGGCTTTGTACGAAAAGTGCCTGCGCGACGATCATGCTGCGTTGAAAACAGGCTCGGAATGCTCATTTGCAACCAGCAAACTCCGCTTCCTCGCCTGTTTTCGCCTTGCCTGATCGCCGCTCGGCGACTTTTCGTACAAACCCTAAGGGTCACCGCGCTGCAGCTGTCAGCGGTTTCTCAGCCCGTTGCCGGGCTCCCCTTGGTGGGCAACATGTATACAGCCCCCATCACCAATTGTCACCCACTCCATCACCGGAGTTGGGCCCCAACCCTGCCCAGTTTCGGGGGCCTACACCCGGTCCTTGACACCCCATTATTTAGCGCACCTCAGGCGCCACAAGGAGTTGTTTAACAAAGTATTACCGAAACATCTGTTGGCACAGCCGTTGCTCAGGCCCTTAAAACCCGGCAATACGCCATTGATGGCCCATAGCCATTTAGCCGCGAGCGAGGCACCAGGCAATGAAAACCCCTGCCGTGATCCACCCCAACAGCCACGCCTTCAAACTGTCTGCCGTGACCTTGCTGATGCTCAGCCTTGGGCTGACCTCAGCCATGGCCTCCTCGCTGGATGATGTCAGCCAGCCGCCGCCGACGGACCCGTCGCATTACGATGACCAGCCGGCCGACCCCGGCCCGGCGCTGCTCAACCTGTTCAACCTGCCTGAAGCCAACGAAGGCTCGCTGGAAGAGCCGAACGGGGTATTCGGCGATCGCTCGAGCAATCGCGTCGACAACGTGTTGCCGCCCGCCCTGCAGACGTCACGCAATTACCCTACCAATGGCAAGCCGAGCCCGTTGTTCGGGGCGCAGCCATTTACCCAGCAATTGCTGCTGTTCGAGGAATTCGGCCCGGAAAAACTCGATCCCAACCTGCCGCCCCCTTCGCTGACCTTCCCGGTCCCTACCCTGGGCCCGGAACCTGCTCAAGACCCTAACGTGGTCGCCCGCAGCAGCCCCAACGGCAATGCCCTGGAGGCCTTCCTCAAGCAACCGGGCCTATACCCGTACCCGACCCAGTACGCCAACACCCTCGACCGCAACCCCTGGAAGGCGCAGATCGAGCTATTCCTCAACCGCAACTCGGTAGGCTCGCCAGCGGAAGGCCGGCCACCAGGAAAGGGCTGGTCGCACCAGCGCTGGAACGAGTTCTACCCCCAGGCGGCGTTCAAGACTGCACAGGCAGGTGCGCGCATCAACCAGGGGCTGCGTGACCGCAAGCAATTGCACAACTATGCCGTGGGCGAGTTCGCACCGGGTGGGCTGTATTACCAGACCTCGGACATCCCAACCACCCTCGGCACCACCAAGGGCATCGACACCCGCTTCCACCCGAACTTCCCGCTGCAGAACCACAAGTCGCTGTGGACCTTCGACGGCACCTTCCCGCCGAAGCTGCTGATGGTTCGCTATGGCCAGCCGGTGCTGATGCGCCACTACAACGCGCTGCCGATCGACCCGGCAGCCAACGCCGGCTTTGGCCTGCACACCATTTCCACCCACGAGCACAACGGTCACTCGCCGGCCGAGAGCGATGGCTTCGCCAACGCCTACTTCTTCCCTGGCCAGTACTATGACTACCGCTGGCCGATCCAGCTGGCCGGCTACGACACCATCAACACCCGTGCCGAAGACCCGCGCGCCGCCTTCCCTTGCTCGCCGGGTGAAACCCTGTTCGTCAACGACGCCAACCCGGGGCTGAAAACCTGCGAGAACGGCAGCATCAAGATTCGTGGCGACTGGCACGAAACCATGAGTACCCACTGGTTCCACGACCACATGATGGATTTCACGGCGCAGAACGTCTACAAGGGCAACGCCGTGATGATGAACTACTACAGCGCCATCGACCGTGGCAACGAAGCGCTGCAGGACGGCGTCAACCTGCGCTTCCCCAGCGGCTCGGCGATGCCGTGGGGCAACCGCGACTACGACGTCAACCTGGTGATCGCCGACAAGGCCTGGGATCAGAACGGCCAGCTGTGGTTCAACCCGTTCAACACCGACGGCTTCCTCGGCGACCAGGTGCTGGTCAACTGGCAGTACCAGCCCAAGCTCAAGGTCCGCGCCCGCGCCTACCGCTTCCGTATCCTCAATGGCTCGGTGTCGCGCTACTTCAAGTTTGCCGTGGTGCGCGAAATCGCTGGCAACGGTGGTGAGTTCAAGGGGCCGTCCGGCTCCAATGTGTCGTACGCCCGGGTGCCGTTCCACATGATCGCCAACGACGGCAACATCATGGAACACGCCGTGCCGTTCGACGGCACCATGGACCTCAACGGCGACGGCAAGACCGACGACAACAACGGCATCCTGCCGCTGCAAGGCATCGCCGAGCGCTACGACATCATCATCAACTTCGCCAAGAACGGCATCAAGGTTGGCGACAAGCTGTACATCGTCAACATCATGGAGCATGAAACCGGCAAGGGCCCGAAACAGCCGATCTCGCTGGCCGACGTGCTGTCCGAGAAATACAAGGCGGTGATCAAGCAGACCAGCAACGGGCCGGAGTGGGACAAGGGCGACCCGGTGGTGGGCAAGGTCATGCAACTGGTCGTGCAGGCCTACAGCGGCCAGGACGTCAGCATGGACCCGACTGCCTATGAGCCGGCCAAACCGGGCAAGGCCGAAGGCCTGAAGATGATCCCGCTGGTGATCGATCGCAATGCCGTGGCCGACCAGGCCAAGATCAAGGCCGCGCGCCACCGCGAGTTCACCTTCGGCCGCTCCGACGGCACCGACACCACCCCCTGGACCATCAAGACCGACGGTGGCTTCGGCTACAGCATGGACCCGCGGCGCATCTCCGCAGCACCGCAACTGGCCAATGAAGCGAGCCAAGGCGGCTTCAGCGGCGACGGCACCCTGGAAGTGTGGAAGATCAAGAACGGCGGCAGCGGCTGGAGCCACCCGGTGCATGTGCACTTCGAGGAAGGCGTGATCCTCAGCCGCGACGGCAAGGCGCCACCAGAGTGGGAAAAATGGGCACGCAAGGACGTCTACCGCATCGGCCCGGACGCCGACTCCTCGTCGGAAGTTGAAATGGCCATTCACTTCCGTGAATTCGCCGGTACCTACATGGAGCACTGCCACAACACCCAGCACGAAGACAACTCGATGCTGCTGCGCTGGGACATCGAGCACCCGGGCCAATTCCAGGTGATGCCGACACCGCTGCCGGGTTGGGATGGTGTGCAATACATGGCGTCGGTAGGCCTGCCAACCTTCCGCACCGCCAGCAATAACAACACCGACACCGCCAACAAGCCACCGGTGGCCAACAACGACAGCGCCGCGACCACGGCCGGCAAGCCGATCGTGATCAACGTGCTGGCCAACGACACCGACCCAGAAGGCAACCTGCCGCTGACCGTCAAGGGCCTTAACCAGCCTGATTCCGGCAAGGGTACGGTCAGCACCGATGGCACTACCGTGACCTACACGCCACCGGCCACGGTCGACACCCCGTTCACCGCCAGCTTTGCCTACACGGCGCGTGATGCCAAGGGTGCCGAGTCGCTGAACCCGGCCACGGTCAGTGTCGCGGTGGGCCCTGCCGTGGTAGCGGACCAGATCGAGGTCAGCAGCGCCGTCGTGCAGGTACGCAGCAACAACCGCTACACCTGGGACATCTCCGGCACTACGTCGGTGGCCAGCGGCAACAGCATCAGCGTGACCGCAGCCACCACCAGTGGCCCGCTGAACCTGGGCGCGGCGACGCTGTCTGCGGCATCCAGCGGGGCCCGCTGGCGGTTGTCGGTGACCACCACCGGTAGCGGCCCGGCTTCACCGGCGACGATCACCGTGAAGTCGGCACTGGGCCAGAGCGTGACGGCGCCAATCAGCATCAAGTGACTGTTCCATCGAAAAGGGGCCGCTTTGCGGCCCCAACTGCATCACCACTGGAGGAATGACATCATGGCCCTGTCATGGCGTGTTCTGCTCGCACTCACCCTGTTCGCTGCCGGCACTCACTACTGGCCGATCAAGCCCGCTGAATCGGCGCAGTCGGCCCCCTCGGCCGAGGCTGCCACGCCGTGGGGCGCCAGCTACTTCCCCAACACCCCATTGGTCACCCAGGACGGCAAGCAGGTGCGGTTCTTCGACGACCTGATCAAGGACAAGGTGGTGGCGATCAACTTCATCTTCACCGGCTGCTCCGACTCCTGCCCGGTGGAAACCGCGCGCCTGCGCCAGGTGCAGAAGATCCTCGGTGACCGGGTGGGCAAGGATATCTTCCTGTACTCCATCAGCATCGACCCCTACAACGACACCCCCGCCACCCTCAAGCGCTATGCCGAAAAGTTCGGCATCGGCCCCGGCTGGACCCTGCTCACCGGCGAACCTGACGACATCGAACAGCTGCGCCGCCGCCTGGGCCTGTACATCGAAGGCCTGGAGAACGGCCGCTCCAAGGACCACAACCTGAGCCTGATCATCGGCAACCAGGCCACTGGCCGCTGGATGAAGGCCTCGCCCTTCGAAAGCCCCTATATCCTCGCCGATCGCCTGGGCAACAGCCTGCACAACTGGAAACAGGCCAGCGCCATGGCCAACGACTACGCCAGCGCCCCGCAGATCCGCCCACCCAGCAGCGGCGAACAGATCTTCCGCACCCGCTGCTCCTCCTGCCACACCGTAGGCAACACCGAACCCGGCCAACCCGGCATCGGCCCCGACCTGCTCGGCGTAACCCAGCAACGCGACCCCAGCTGGCTGATACGCTGGCTGAGGGAGCCAGACCAGATGCTCGCCGAGAAAGAACCACTGGCCACCCTGCTCTTCGAGCAGTACAACCGCCTGGCCATGCCCAACATGCGCCTGGGCGATACCGAGATCACCGCGTTGATCACTTACCTGCAGGAGGAGACTACGCGCATACAGGCGCCCCTGGCGGATCGGGGAAAACCTTAAAGGCAATTAGCCACCAGTCATGAGGCTGTCATCTGCCTGTCGTATTTTTCGACCATCACCCAGGGTCGGGAACAACAGCAGTGATCCGTCGCTCTCTCTCCTCCGCAAGCCTTCTGCGCTTGCTGATCCTGATGCTCTGTGCAGCCACCCTGACCTTCCTCTGGGGGCTGCACGTCACCCAGAAGGCCGCCTCGCGCCAGGATGCACTGGCGGCCAAGGCGGCCGAGCATCTGAACCTGGCCAGTATCGTCGGCGAAAGCCTGCGCCAGCTGGTCGACCGCGCCCAGGCCGTGGGCCGGGTGACACAGGACGACATGAAAACCTTGCGCCAGGGCAGCCTGAGCCTGGCCAGGCTGCTGGCCGAAGACCCAGTGTTCAAGCGCATGAGCCTGTACGACCGCCAGGGCCGGCTGCTTTCCGCCAGCCACAGCGACGAGGCCGCGCAGCTGCCAGCGCAATGGCTGGATCAATTGAAGGTGCATGTCGCCCACTACGGTTTCAAACCTTTCCTGCCACGGAGCGCCCCCGATACCTCGCCACTGACCATGCCCAGCTGGCGCCTGCCCTTCCTGTTGCCGTTGACCGACCTGCCGGGCCGGGAGATCGACAACATCCTCGTGGTGCAGCTCGACATCGGCTACCTGGCGGTGCTGTTCCAGCACATCGACCTCGGTAAAAGTGGCTTGATGCGTTTGATTCAGGACGACGGCGGTGAACGCCTGCGCATCGACAGCAGCGGCGTGGTGGTGGCAGGTGACAGCTTCGAGCCGGACATCGCCGATGCCGACGAAGCCTCCGGGCAGTTGACCCAGTATGCCTCGGGCGTTCCTTACCAGAGCCTGTACCGGCGGGTGCCCGAGCGTGGCTTCAGCGTGGTGGTCAGCCAGCGCTATGACGAGATTCTCGCCCCGTCCACGCTGGCCTATTCGCGGCAGTTCTGGCTGAACCTGAGCATGACGCTGATGATCCTCGCCAGCCTGGCCTGGACCTTGCGCCTGCTGCGCAAGCGCCAGGAGGCGTTCAGCGCTCTGGAGCACGCGCAACAGGTCAACCAGCAATTGATCGGACGTCTGGAAGACGAACACCGGCGCAGCAGCCACGCCGCCGCCACCGACCATCTCAGCGGTCTGCACAACCGCCGCCAGTTCGTCGAAGTCGCCGGCCAGGCGCTGACCCGGCAACGCGGCAAGCGCCGCCTGATGGCCATCCTGTTCATCGACATGGACCGTTTCAAGTCGATCAACGACTCGCTCGGGCACAAGATCGGCGACCTGTTGCTGCAGGCAGTGGCCGGGCGCATTCAGCGTCTGCTCGAACCCGGCGACGAGGCTTCGCGCTTCGGCGGTGACGAGTTCGTCGTGCTGCTGGCAGGCGAGCGCAGTGAGGCGCAGATCAACAGCTGGGTGCGCACGCTGGTACAGAAGCTCTCGGCCACCTACGCCCTCGACGGCCAGGAGGTCAACACCAGCCCCAGTGTCGGGGTCAGCATCTGCCCGCGTGATGGCCAGGACATCGACAGCCTGATCCGCAGCGCCGATGCCGCCATGTACTCGGCGAAGCAGGCCGGGCGCGCCCAGTATCGCTTCTTCGACCCTTCGCTCAACCTTTCCGATATCCAGGCCTTCACCCTGGAGCAGGCCTTCGGCACGGCCCTGACCGAACGCCAGTTCGTGCTGCACTACCAGCCGCAGATCCGCCTGGATAGCCATCGTGTGCTGGGCTATGAAGCCTTGGTGCGCTGGGATCACCCCGAATTCGGGCTGCTTTACCCAGACCGCTTCATCAGCCTGGCCGAACGCAGTGGCTTCATCATCGAGCTGGGTTGGGAGGTGTTGCGCCTGGCCTGCGAAGAACTGGCCCGCTGGGATGCGCAAGGCCGTGAGGCACGGCTGGCCGTGAACGTTTCGGCCATGCAGTTGCGCCAGGCCGACTTCAGCACCCGCCTGCTGGCCAAGTTGCAGCTCTACGGCATCAACCCGCAGCGCCTGGAGCTGGAGATCACCGAAACCACCATCCTCGACCCGGAAGGCACCGCTGTCGATCACCTGCATCGCCTGCGTGCCGCCGGCCTGGGCATCAGCCTGGACGACTTCGGCCGCGGCTATGCCGGCTTTGCGCACCTGCAGTCGCTGCCGCTGAGCAAGCTGAAGATCGACCGCTCGCTGATCGCACCGCTGTCCAACAGCTATGACGACAGCCCGATCGTGTCCTCGACCATCATCCTGGCCAAGCGCCTGGGCCTGGAAGTGGTGGCCGAAGGCGTCGAGACCCGCGAGCAGGTGGTGTGCCTGAAGCTCGCCGGCTGCGATATCGCCCAGGGCTATCACTTCAGCCGGCCGTTGTCGCCGGCGCAGTTGCGTGAGTACCCGCCCTTCAACGGTATCGAGGAAAAGCCATGCGTGTTGTGAAGACCCTGGCCGCGCTGTTGCTGGCCAATCTGCTGGCCACTGCCGCCGTGGCCGATTGCACGCCGCGCAGCCTGCGCCTGGCGGTGATCCCGATCAAGAGCAGCGAGGACATGGTCCGCGAACACCAGCCGCTGCTGCAGCGCCTGAGCCAAGCGGCGGGCGTGCCGGTGGAGCTGGTGATTGCCGCCTCCTACGAAAGCGTGGTGGACGCCATCGTCTCCGGCGGTGCGGATATCGCCCGGCTTGGGCCAGCGTCCTATGTGCTGGCCAACCGTCGCGACCCCGGCATCGAACCGTTCGCGACCTTCACCTTGAGCGCTGGCCCCTACACGCCGGCCGGCAGCCATTACCAGGCGCTGCTGCTGACCCGTGCCAACAGCGTCGAGAACATCGAGCAACTGCGCGGCAAGCGTGTGGCCCTGAGCGACCCGGCCAGCACCTCGGGCAGCCTGGTGCCGAGTGTCGAGTTCCCGGCCGAAGTCGGCTCGCCGTTGCCGCAATTCTTCGGCGCGCTGGTGTATGCCGGGACCCACGACAAGGCACTGGAGGCGTTGCTCGATGGCCGGGTCGATGCTGCCTTCGTCGCCAGCGAGCGGGCCGATGCCTACCTCGCCCGGCATGCGCTGAGCCCGGCTGCACTCAAGGTGCAATGGCGCTCACAGCCGATCTACTACGACCCTTATGTGTTCAGTGCCAGCCTGTGCCCGGCGCTGAAGCAACGCATTCGCGCGGCGATGCTGGACGACCCCAAGGCCATGGCCGCCTTTGTCGCGTCCCAGGATGCCAGCGGACTGGTGCCGGTGAGCCAGGCCGAATATGCGCCGCTGCGGCAGTTGATGGATGCTTCGTTGCCTCGCTGATTCACGGTCATCCTGCCCGCGTTACGTGGGCTGGAAGGACGCCAGGTCGGCTTTGCGCTATATCGACGCCGCACAACGCTTCGGCGAACTGGCCGTGCTACCGGCCAGTCAGGGGCAGGCGCTCATTCCTTGAAGGCATGGCGTGCGATACCACCCACTTCCGGGCGAATCGCGTAAAGGTCGCCCGCATCCGGGTAATGCCGCAGTTGCGCCGGCGCCATGCCGACCCGTGCCGTGGTGATGTACAAGGTATCCAGGTTTTCGCCGCCGAAGCAGCAACTGGTCGGGCGCGGTACCGGCATCACCACCTGTTCGGTCAGGTGGCCATGACGGTCGTAATGCAGCAGGCAGCTGCCATTGAACTGGCAGACCCACAGGCCACCTTCCCGGTCCAGCGCAATACCGTCCGGCCGCCCCAGCTCCGCTGGCGTCTCGGCGAACAGGCTGACTTGTTCCAGGCGCCCTTCTGCGGGGTATTCGGCGCGGTAGATCTTGCGCGCCACGGAGTCGACGAAGAACAACGTCTGGCCGTCGGCTGACCAGGCCAAGCCATTGGGCAATGCCAGGCCGCAATGGATCACCTCGTCACTGAGCTGGCCATCGAAGCGGAACAGCGCCCCGGTCCCGCCACTCGGGACTTCGTCCATCAGGCCGGTGACGAAGCGCCCCTGCGGGTCACAGGCGCCATCGTTGAAACGATAGGTCGAGCGCGGATGCACGGGTACCGAGTACTGGCGAATGCGGCCGCAAGCAAGGTCGAGCAGTACTGCGCTGGAGTCTTCGGTGAAGATCAGGTTGCCGCGGTCGGTCAGCGCCAGTGCGCCAATGCGTGCGGCCGACTCATACAGCCGCTCCACCTCACCCTCGGGCAGCAGCCGGTTGATACGCCCGCCGGTGATATCGACAAAGTACAACGCCCCCGTCTGCGCATCCCAGACCGGGCTCTCCCCCAGGTCGGCGCGGGTATTGGCGACCTTCACCGGCACGTAGTGGCATTCCTTGATTCGGCTCCAGCGCGCGGCCACTTCGGCCAGGCTGGCAGCCTCCACCCGTGCCAGGTCGCGCGGGTAGCTGACCCCGCTGTTCTCGCACAGGCGCGTGGCGGTGAACTGGCCATTGCTGGCCCGCAGGATATAGCCGGTGTCGTGGCACAGCCCGCTGGCCAGGTACAGCACACCCGGGGTCACCCACTCCGGCTTGAGCTCTTGCGGTGCCTGGCTGATACCCCACATGCGAGTCTTGGCCACGGGCGAGATCGCATTGACGAGGATGCCGTGCTCCTGACCTTCCATGCTCAGCGCGTTCATGATGCCGACCTGGGCCATCTTGCCCGCCGCATAGGCCACCAGCCCCGGCTGAGCGTAACGCTGGTACATGGCGCGGTCAGACGTAGTCAGCACGATGCGCGGTGCCGATGAGCGCTTCAGGTGCTGCCAGGCATGCTTGGCCAGCCACACCGGCGCATGCACGCTGATGCCCAGGGCGCGGTCGAGGAAGGCCTGTTCCTGGTTCTCGATGCCCTGGTAGTCCACCCAGCCCGCGTTGTGGATGAGAATGTCCAGTGCGCCGAAGTGTTCGATGGCCAGCTCGACCAGTTGCCGGCAGGCGTCTTCATGTTCCAGCTGGCCGATGTGCGCGACCACGTCGAAGCCCCTGGCGCGCAGGGTTTCGAACGCAGCGCTGACGGCCATCGGGTCCTGCCCTTCACCTGACCGGTCGGTGCCCAGGTCACTGATGACGACCCGGGCGCCACGGGCTGCAAGTGCCATGGCGTAGTCCAGGCCAAGGCCCTGGGCAGCACCGGTGACGATGGCGACTTTGCCCATGAATGGGTCTGTAAATGGCATTGTAGAGCCCTTCCAATTCTCCTTTTTACGATAACAACAAAAAAATCAATGACTTAATATTAAAAGCATGCAACTTTGATATCTCTGGGATATCACCGCCGTCCCGGCTCGTCGAAGGAATTGGGAATGATCGAGACACGCTTGCTCAGGCAGTTCATTGCCGTCGCAGAGGAGCTGCATTTTCACAAGGCAGCCCTGCGCCTGCACATGGCCCAGCCGCCCCTGAGCCAGGCAATCAGCCGCCTCGAAGAGAAGCTGGGCTTCAGCCTGTTCCTGCGCAACAAACGGGCGGTCAAGCTCACCGCTGCCGGCGTGGCCTTCCTGGAAACGGCCTACCGCACGCTCAAGGAACTGGAGCAAGGCATCGAATACGCGCGCAATGTCTCCCAAGGCATCAGCGGCAAACTGACCATCACCGCCATTTCCATCGCCTACTATGCGTCGCTGCTCACCACCTTGAAGCAATTTCGCGAAACCTACCCGAACGTACGCCTGACCATCCGCGAAATGCCTTCGGCCTCCCAGGCCAAGGCCTTGCTGGCCGGGGAAGCGGACGTCGGCTTCATGCGCAAGCTGCCGCTGCCGGCAGACACCCTCGAATCACGCCTGATGCTCAGCGAGCAGATCGTCATGGCCTTGCCGGCCCACCATCCCGAAGCGCGGCAGCCCGTGGTCGACCTGAGCAATTTTGCCGATGAGGATTTCGTCTTCACCCCGCAGGCCCTGGGCAGCGGCTACCACGGCCAGCTGATCGCCCTGTGCGAGTCGGCCGGCTTCCACCCCAGGATCGTCCAGGAGGCCGCGCAGATCCACACCCAGGTCGGGCTGGTGGCCTGCGGCTTCGGTGTCGCCCTGGTACCAGAATCGATCGCCTACTCGAGCCTGCGCGACCGCGTGCAGTTCCGCCCGATCCGGCCGATCAAGGGCCAGCCCACGCCAAGCATGGGCCTGTACATGAACTGGAATGCCGAGAACGCCTCGCCGGCGCTGGGCAGCTTCATTGCCATGCTCGAGCAGGGCGCGCCGCGGCGCTTTGCCGATACCCTGCAGCACCCGCTGATGCAGGAGGATTGCGACGTATCAGCGCTGCCGCCTGGCGCATTGCCAGACACGGGCGATATCACCGGCACGGTCCTGCAATAACTGCGCGGCATTCGCGCACGCCTGCTCCAGGGTCATCGGCCCGTTGGCCAGGGCAAAGGCCGCGTCGATACCGTGGGCATACAGCTGTTGGTAGCCTTCGCCCAGGGTGCCCGCCAGCACCACCACCGGCACCCCGTGACGCTTGGCCACCCGGGCGACTCCCATGGGGGTCTTGCCGCGCAGGGTCTGGGCGTCGAAGCGCCCTTCACCGGTAATCACCAGATCGGCACCTTGCACCAGCGCGTCCAGGCCAGCCAGCTCCGCGACCACTTCCACGCCGGGGCGGAAGCGCGCGCCCATGAAGGCCTTGGCGGCAAAGCCCATGCCCCCGGCCGCACCGCAACCCGGGAAGTCGCGCACGTCTTCACCCAGCAGTTGCGCACAGTGGTCGGCAAAGTGGCCCAGGGCCTGGTCCAGCGCCTGCACCTGCTCGGGGTTGGCGCCCTTCTGTGGGCCGAAGATCGCCGAAGCGCCATTGGCGCCACACAGCGGGTTGTCGACATCGGCTGCCACGTCCACCTGCACCTCGGCCAGCCGTGGGTCCAGGTCACTGGCGTCGATACGGGCCAGCCGGGCCAGGGCCAGGCCACCCTCCTCCAGCGCTTGCCCGTCGGCATCCAGCAGGCGCAGGCCCAGCGCCCGCAGCATGCCGCTGCCGCCATCGTTGGTGGCACTGCCGCCAATGGCCAGGACAATCCGTTGCGCCCCAGCCGCCAAGGCTGCGGCGATCAGCTCGCCGGTGCCCCAGGTGCTGCTGCGGCAGGCATCGCGCTGGCCGCTGGGTACCAGCTGGATGCCGCTGGCCTGGGCCATCTCGATGACTGCGGTGCGGCTTTCTGCCAGCCAGCCCCAACCGGCTTCCACGCGCTGCCCCAGCGGCCCGCGCACGTTCAGCCTACGCAGCTCGCCATGGCTGGCAGCGACGATCGCCTCCATGGTGCCTTCGCCGCCATCGGCCATCGGGCATTCGACCAGTTCGGCAGCCGGCAGCGCCGCGCCCAGGCCAAGGGCGATGGCACGGGCGACACCGGCAGCGTCGAGGCTGTCCTTGAACGAGTCGGGGGCGATGACGATTTTCATGGGGATTCTCCTGTCCTGATAATAGGCATGCTGACAGCTGTGTGGCGCGGTAGCCTCGGTCGGATGCACAAAAGGCCGATGGCGTTGTTTGGGCAAATGCCTTCGGCGGCGCTCAATCGGCCGGCAGCAGTTGCAGCCCCAGGTACAGGCTCAGCATGCCTTCCAGGCGCAACGGGTCTACTTCGCCCAGTTCGGCGATGCGCTCCAGGCGGTAGCGCAGGCTGTTGCGGTGGATCCCCAGGGCATCGGCACAGGCCTGGCTCTGGCCATCGTGCGCGCACCAGGCGCGCAGCGTGGTCAGCAACTGGCCGCTGGCATCCCGGGCGCGAATGCGTTGCAGCGGCTCGAGCAGTTCATCCAGCGCGTCTTCATTGCGATGGCGCCAGAGCAAGGCCGGCAAGCGGTAGCGGCTGAGGCTCAGCAGTTGCTCCTTCGGCAACACCTCGCGGCCATAGGCCAGCAAGTCACGCACCCGCCGGTAGCCCCGGCGCAGCTGTTCCAGGCTCTGCGCCGCGCTGCCCAGCGCCAGGCGTTCGACCTCCCAGCCGTGGCGCCGCAAGCGTTCGATCAGGCGTGCTTCATCCAGCACCAGCCCCGCCGGCCGGCACCACAGCAGCGACTCGCGCGAAGGGCTCACGCACCAGCTTTCCGGGTAGCGACTCATCAACCAGGCCGACAGTGTTTCGGCAGGCGGCCCGGATTGCAGTTCGAACAGGCATGGCACCCGTGGCAACTGGGGCTTCAGGCCCAACTGCTGCGCCTCGTCCAGCAACCGTGGCGAATCACCGCTGCCGCCGAGCAGCAACGCCAGGAGGTCGTCGCAACGCTGGCGCCGCCACTGCTGCTCGACCTGCAGATGGCGCTGCGCCAGGAGCATCTCGGCGGTCATGCGCACCAGCTCGCCATAGGTGCGCAGTTGCTGCGGGTCGCCGGTCAGGCCGAGCACGCCGATCAGGCGCCCGTCGAGCATCAGCGGCAGGTTGACCCCGGGCTGCACGCCCTTGAGGCACTTGGCCGCGTCGACGTCCAGCTCGACCACCCGGCCATTGGCCAACACCAGCTGAGCACCCTCGTGGCGGGTGTTGATGCGCTCCGGCTCGCCACTGCCGAGAATCAGCCCCTGGCTGTCCATGACGTTGACGTTGCAGGGCAGAATGGCCATCGCCCGATCGACGATATCCTGCGCCAGGTCATGGTCCAGTTCGAACATTCAGCGATCCTTAATCGTGTCAGCTTTTGTACGGCAGCACAGCGCCATCCGCGATACGCTGTGCAAAAGCACAAAGACAGGCGCGCCGCCGTCCCCGAGACTCGTCAGGGCGAGCGCCGGCACAGGCGACGCGGCGACAACCATAACAACAGAGACCACGATCATGGCACACAGCCCCGCCCCTGACCAAGGCACGGATATCACCCGCAACGCGCTGTACCGGCGCATCACCCTGCGGCTGATCCCGTTCATTTTCATCTGCTACCTGTTCAACTACCTGGACCGCGTCAACGTCGGCTTCGCCAAGCTGCAGATGCTCGATGCACTGAAGTTCAGCGAAACCGTGTACGGCCTCGGCGCCGGCATCTTTTTCATCGGCTACGTGCTCTGCGGCCTGCCGAGCAACCTGGCGCTCAACCGCTTCGGTCCGCGGCGCTGGATTGCGGCGATGATGATCGCCTGGGGCAGCCTGTCGACCTGCCTGCTGTTCGTCACCACCCCCACCGAGTTCTACACCCTGCGCCTGCTGACCGGCGCCGCCGAAGCGGGCTTCTTCCCCGGCGTGGTGCTGTACCTCTCGCGCTGGTTCCCGGCTGACCGCCGTGGCCGCATCATGGCCCTGTTCATGTCGGCGATCCCGGTGTCGGGCCTGCTCGGCGGGCCGTTCTCCGGCTGGATCCTCCAGCACTTCGCCGCTGGCCAGCATGGCCTGGCCGGCTGGCAGTGGATGTTCCTGATCCAGGGCCTGCCGACCGTCGCCCTCGGTGTACTGGCCATCAAGCTGCTCAGCGATGGCTACCAGAAGGCTGCCTGGCTGAGCCCGGCCGAACGCCAGCTGATCGCCGCCGACCTCGAGGCCGACGCCGCGAGCAAACCGAACGCCACCGGCGACAGCGTGATGGCCGTGTTGACCAACCCGCTGATCTGGACCTTCGGTTTCGTCTACTTCTGCATCCAGAGCGGCGTGTACGCGATCAACTTCTGGCTGCCGTCAATCATCAAGAACATGGGCTTCGACAACCCGCTGCTGATCGGCTGGCTGAGCGCCATTCCGTATCTGCTGGCTGGCGTGTTCATGATCCTCTGCGGCCGCTCGGCCGACCTGCGCAACGAGCGCCGCTGGCACCTTGTGGTGCCGATGTTGATGGGCGCCGTCGGCCTGTTGATCGCAGTCAACTTCGCCGGCAACCCGACCATCGCCATCCTCGGCCTGTCGATCGCCACCATGGGTGCCCTCACCGGCCTGCCGATGTTCTGGCCGATGCCGACCGCGCTGCTCAGCGCCAGTGCCGCAGTGGCGGGCCTGGCGATCATCAACTCGGTGGGCCAGATGGCTGGCTTCCTCAGCCCGTACCTGGTCGGCTTCATCAAGGACCAGACCGGCTCGACCGATGCTGCGCTGTATTCGCTGGCCGCGCTGATCGTGCTGGGTAGCCTGGTGGCCCTGCGGGTTACCCGGGCTCGGGCGCTGAATACTGCACGGGCCAGTTGAGGCTTTGGGGTGCTCGCCGGAAGGTTTGCGGCGCCTGTCAGATCGAGCGCCGCCCGCGCGGCGCATCGCGGGCAAGCCCGCTCCCACATCTGTTTAGGGCCAATCTCTCCTGTGAAGCCAACAGGGACCGCCTTGTTGGCATGGCAATGCATCTCGGTGGGCGCTGATGCCGCTCCACCTATCTCCAGTCATGCGCGCAACCGATTATCATCGGTCTCCAGTCAGGCACCAAGGCGGATCCTGTTGGCGGCACAGGACTAACTGGCCCGAAACAGATGTGGGAGCGGCGGTGCGGCGATCCGACTTGCCCGCGATGCGCCGCGCGGGCGGCGCTCGATCTGACAGGCGCAGAAAATCTCAATGCGAACATACCCCCACCGATCGTCAGGTCAACGCATCCCCCTCCCGCCCCAGGCGTCAAATGGTTCCAAAGGCCCCCTTTGGAGAAGCCCATGACCCAGCACGCCGTGGCCCGCCTCGAACAGCTCGACCCCAAGCGCCCCTTGCGCGTGCAGGCCGGCAACGAAGACATGATCCTCGTCCGCCAGGGCGATCAGGTCCATGCCTACCAAGGCAACTGCCCGCACGAAGGCGCGCCGCTGGAAGAAGGCGTGATCTGCGGCGGGCTGCTGGTCTGCCCCTGGCACAAGGCCGCTTTTGCCGTCGATGAAGGCGCGGTGTGCGAACCGCCGGCGCTGACAGGCCTGCGCAGGTACCGGGCATGGGTCAAGGATGGCGAGGTATGGGTCGATGACCAACCTTTGCCACAGAGCGAGTCACCGCGCCACAGCGATGCCCGCACTTTCGTGGTGATCGGTGCGGGTGCCGCCGGCGCGGCGGCGGTGGCCACGCTGCTCGACCACGGCTTCGGCGGGCACCTGATCTGGCTCGACCAGGAACGGCAGCCCGCATACGATCGCACCGCCTTGAGCAAATTCGTCCTCGCCGGGGAGATGGCGCCCGACGAGGTGTCCGCCTTGCTGGAGCCCGATCAGCTGCGCAAGGGCCATCTGGACAGGCGCTTCGGCAAGGTCCGTGCGCTGGATGCGAAAAAACGCCAGATCACCCTCGCCGACGGCCAGCACATCGACTATGACGCCGCCCTGCTGGCCACCGGCGGCAAACCGTTGCGCCCGCAGCTGCCGGGTGTCGACCTCCCCGGCATCATGACCTTGCGCTCACGCGAGGATGCCGCGCGCCTGCTCGATGCCGCCGAACCTGGGCAGCCGGTGGTGATCGTCGGTGACGGCTTCATTGGCCTCGAAGCCGCCTCGGCACTTCGAAAGTATGGCGCGCAGGTGCATGTGGTCACGCGTCACGAAGTACCGTTGGCCAAACAACTGGGCGAACGTATCGGGCGCTGCATTCGCGAGCTGCATGAGCGCAAGGGCGTGGTGTTCCACGGCCCGACCGAAGTCGAGCGCTTTTTGGGCGAAGACAAGGTCGAAGCCGTGCAATTGGCCAATGGCGAGCGGCTGAGCACCGCTCTGGTGCTACTCGGAACGGGCGTAAAGCCGGCCACGGCGTTCGTGCAAGGTGTGCAATTGGCCAAAGACCAGTCAGTGTCGGTCGATGCCGAATTGCATGCCGCCGATGGGTTGTGGGTCGCTGGCGATATCGCCACCTTCCCCCATGCAGGGCAGCCGGTGCGCATCGAGCACTGGCGGCTGGCTCAGCAGCACGGCGTGATTGCGGCAGCCAACATGCTGGGTGAACAGCGCCGCTACAACGATGTGCCGTTCTTCTGGACCTACCAGCACGGGCGCACCTACGAGGTGCTGGGACATGCCCGGAATTGGGATCGCATCAAGTTCGTCGGTGAGCCGGAGAAAGGCGACTTCATTGCCCTGCAGTGCGTCGGGGAACAGGTCGAGGCGGTGGTAGCCAAGGGCTACTCGGATGCCATGGCGACGCTGTCACAACGGATGAAGCGGCCCTTGAGCCTGATTGAGGCCCTCGAGTTGATTGGCTGAAATCACCGCCCTGGCGGCCTTTCAAACCCCGTCGGTTCTGTGTAAAACAACCGGATCATTCCCCGCAAAGGATACTCGGCATGATCTACCGTCCCCTGGGCCAATCCGGCCTGCAAGTCTCCGCCCTGACCCTGGGCAGCATGATGTTCGGCGAGCAGACCGGCACCGAGGATGCGCTGCGGATCATCGACAAGGCCTGGGACCAGGGCATCAACTTCATCGACACCGCCGACGTGTACAACGCCGGCCGCTCCGAGGAGATCGTCGGTGAAGCGGTGGCGCGCCATCGCCAGGACTGGATCGTCGCCTCCAAGGTCGGCATGGGGCCCACCGATGGCCTGCCCAACCGCAGCGGTTTGTCGCGCAAGCACATCTTCAATGGCATCGATGCCACGCTGACGCGCATGCACCTGGACTACCTGGACATCTACTACTTGCACCGCGAAGACCACAAGGTGCCGCTGGAAGAGACCGTGCGCGCCATCGGCGACCTGCTGCAGCAGGGCAAGATCCGTTACTGGGGAGTGTCCAACTACCGCGGCTGGCGCATCGCCGAGATCTGCAACCTCGCCGAGCGCCTGGGTGTGGCCAAGCCGGTGGTCAGCCAGCCGCTGTACAACATCGTCAACCGCCAGGCCGAGCCTGAGCAGATGACCGCCGCCGCGTATCACGGCCTGGGCGTGGTGCCCTTCAGTCCACTGGCCCGTGGCGTGCTCAGCGGCAAGTATGCGCCGGGGGCCGAGCCCGAGGCTGGCAGCCGTGCCGCGCGCCAGGACAAGCGCATCATGGAGGTGGAATGGCGCCAGGAATCGCTGGCCATTGCCCGGCAGCTGCAGGATTACACCCAGGCCAAGGGCGTGGGCCTGGTCGAGTTCGCGATTGCCTGGGTGCTCAACAGCCAGCTGGTCAGCTCGGCCATCGTCGGGCCGCGCACTGAGGCGCAGTGGGATACCTATGGCGGGGCGCTGGAGGTGAAGATCACAGCGGAAGACGAGGCATTCATTGACTCGCTGGTGACGCCGGGGCATGCGTCTACGCCAGGGTTCAATGATGTGGCGCATTTTGTCAGTGGGCGGTTGGCTCGGCGCTGAGTGTTCTCCTGTCCCGGCCTCTTCGCGGGCTTGCCCGCTCCCACAGGTTCATCACCCTCCTCAAGGAAATGATCCCCCTGTGGGAGCGGGCAAGCCCGCAAAGAGGCCGGGACAGGCTACATCCATTGGGGAGCTCTACGCCGGGGTCCCGGTCCCCCCTTTCCCCAATCATCCCGGTATCGTTCGCGCCATTGGTTTTCCTACCTCTGGAGCAACAATGAAACTCTTGCAACCCCTGCAGATCGGCCCCCTGACCCTGCCCAACCGCGTGTTCATGGCCCCGCTCACCCGCCTGCGCAGCCTGGAGCCTGGCGACGTACCGACACCGATGATGGCCGAGTATTACCGTCAGCGCGCCAGCGCCGGGCTTATCATCACCGAAGCCACGCAAATCTCCTTCCAGGCCAAGGGTTACTCCGGTTCGCCAGGCATCCACAGCGCCGAGCAAATCGCCGCCTGGAAGGTCGTGAACGAAGGCATCCACGCCGATGGCGGTCACAGTGCCGTGCAGGTCTGGCACACCGGCCGGGTTTCGCATACCTCGCTGCAGCCCGCCGGCGAAGCACCGGTCGCACCATCTGCCCTGCCGGCCAACGCCCGCACTACCCTGCGCGATGAACAAGGCAACCTGATGCGGGTGGAAACCTCCACGCCTCGTGCCCTGAACGAAGACGAGATTGCCGCCATCGTTGCCGACTTCGGCCAGGCGGCGGTCAACGCCCGTGAGGCCGGTTTCGATTTCATCGAGCTGCACGCCGCCCATGGCTACCTGCTGCACCAGTTCCTCACCCCGAGTGCCAACCAGCGCGAAGACCGTTATGGCGGTAGCGTGGAGAACCGTGCGCGTATCGTTCTGGAAGCCGTGGACGCTGCAATCGCCAACTGGAGCGCCGACCGCATTGGCATCCGCGTGTTCCCGCTGGGTGGTTTCAACGGCGTGGACAACGGCGAGGACCAGGAAGCCGCCGGCTTGTACCTGATCAAGGAACTGGCCAAGCGCAACCTCGCCTACCTGCACCTGTCCGAGCCGGACTGGGCAGGCGGCAAGCCGCTGCGCGATGAGTTCCGCGAGCAGATCCGTGCCGCGTACCCAGGTGTGATCATCGCGGCGGGTGCCTATACCGCCGAGAAAGGCGAAGACCTGATTGGTCGTGGCCTGATCGATGCCGTGGCCTTTGGCCGCAGCTACATTGCCAACCCGGACCTGGTTGAGCGTCTGCGGCTGCAGGCGCCGTTGAACGAGCATCGGGCGCAGTTCGACTATGCCAATGGGCCTGAGGGGTATACGGACTATCCGTTCCTCAAGCAGGCCTGATGCTGAAAAGGGAGCCCGAAAGCTCCCTTTCTTGTTGCCTGTTCTGGCCTCTTCGCGGGCACGCCCGCTCCCACAGGTATTGCACGCACTTCAAGCACTGTGCAGAACCTGTGGGAGCGGGCTTGCCCGCGAAGAGGCCAGTGAGGTTTAACGCAACTCTGCCAAAGCCCGCGCCGCATAGGCATGCGAGCGCAACCGCGCCAACGGATCGTGGATCCGGCAATCGATCATCAACTCATCCGCTCCGGTCTGCTCGATCAGCGAGCGCAGCCCTTCCCGCACCCGCTCCGGCCCACCGGCAATGCTGCAGGCCATCACCTGCTCCAGCACCGCCCGCTCGTGCCCCGGCAAGTTCTGCACATACCCTTCCTGCGGCTTGGGCAGCAAGCCGAAGCGCCCGACATGCAGGTCCAGCATCCACTTGCGGTGCGAGCTGGCCTGGTAATCGGCCTCGGCATCACTGTCGGCGGCAAACAGGTTCACGCCCACCATCACATACGGCTTGGCCAATTGTGCGGAAGGCTGGAAGTTGGCCCGGTAATGGGCAATCGCCTGCAGCAGGTAACGCGGTGCGAAATGCGAGGCAAAGGCATACGGCAGCCCCAGCTTCGCTGCCAGGTCGGCACCGAACAGGCTGGAGCCGAGGATCCACACCGGCACTTCGTGTGTGCCCGGCACACCGCGGACCTGGCGCTTGCCATTGTCGGCCAGATAGTCGCGCAGTTCGGCGATGTCCTGGCTGAAGTCGCGCTCTGGCGCGGCACCGCGCAAGGCGCGAACCGTGGGCCCCGAAGTACCGGGCGCACGCCCCAGGCCCAGGTCGATGCGGCCCGGATGCAGCGTGTCGAGGGTGCCGAACTGCTCGGCGACCACCAACGGCGCATGGTTGGGCAGCATGATGCCGCCGGCGCCGACGCGAATGTGCTGGGTGGCATTGGCGATCTCGTTGATCACCAGCGAGGTGGCAGCCGAACCGATGCCGGGCATGTCGTGGTGCTCGGCGATCCAGTAGCGGCGGTAGTCATGCTGCTCGACGTGGCGAGCCAGTTGGCGGGATTCTTCGATCGCGTCGGCGAAGGTCTTGCCTTCGCCAATCATGACCAGATCCAGTACGGACAGGGCAGTCATGGGGTCTCCAGAGGGATTATCAGTGACGCCAGTTTCTGCGCTGCAGCGCCAGGGATAAACCCGACCTCAGGCCCCACATAGGGGCCTGGTTGTCCCCAATCAGTCTTCCCAGGGCACGCCCTGCTCCCAGGTCGCTACCAGCAGGTCGATGAACCCGCGCACCCGTGGCGACAGGTGCCGCTTGCTCGGGTAAACCACACGGATCGGGTCCGCCGGTGGGCGATAGTCGTGCAGCACCTCTACCAGTGCACCGGCCCGCAGGTCATCGCCAGTGATATAGGTCGGCAGGTGAATCAGGCCGAAACCGGCCCGGGCGCCATCGAGCATCGCCTCGGAACTGTCGATGTTCAATCGACCGGGCTCCTCGCACAGGTGCAGCCCTTCGTCGGTGTGAAAGCGCCACGGCATCGACTTCTCGCCACTGAGGAAGGCGATCTTGTCATGCCCGTAGAGGTCCGCCGGCACCTGCGGCACGCCGTGCTGCTGCAGGTACTCGGGCGAGGCGCAGGTAACGAACTGCTGCCAGGCGACCGTGCGGGTCAACAGTTGTGAATCTTCCTTGGGCGCACCGATGCGCACGGCGACGTCGACGCCCTCTTCCACCAAGTCGACAAAACGGTCGGTAAAGCGAATGTCGGCGCGCAGCTCCGGCCACTGCTTGAGGTAGGCATCCAGGATCGGCAGCACATGACGCTGGCCGAACGACAACGGCGCGGTCAGGCGCAAGGTGCCAGTTGGCTTGCCCCGACGCAGGGCCATGGTGCTCTCGACCTCGTCCAGGTCATCGAGGATCTGCCGCCAGCGCTCGAAGGCCACCTGGCCCTCGTCGGTCAGGCTCAATTTGCGCGTGGTGCGGTTGAGCAGGCGCACGGCCATGCGTGCCTCCAGGCGGGCGATGCTCTTGCCCACCGCCGAGCGGGTCAGGCCAAGGCTGGCCGCTGCGGCGGTGAAGCTGCCGGCCTTCACGGCGCTGACGAAGGCGGCGATGTCGCCGAAGCGGTTGGGTTCCATGGCAGGTTCCTGGGCATGCGGAAGGCCGGCTTAAATGGGTGCAAATCGCAGTATTGCAAGGGCAAGCACTCAGCGCTCGCTCCAGGCGGCCAACGGCAACGGCGGCCGCTGCTCGAGAATCCGCCGCCAGATCAGCGCCAGGTCACCGTTGTTGAGCATCGCGCCAACCCCTGAGCCGACCCAGCGGCTTGGCGTGTCGGCCACCCACTGCCCCTGGCTATCGCGGTGGGCCATGTTGAAGCGGAAGGTGTAGTTGCCGGGGATACCCATGCGCAGGTCGGTGACCACCAGTTGGTCGTCGATGACGTCGTAGCGTAGCCAGTCACCGGTAAACCAGCGCAGGCGTTCGAGCAAAGGCGCATCGTGCAGGGTATCGCGCGCCACCAGATTCAGTGGCAGGCGCTGCATCTCCGGCGGCTCACGGTCAAACGAGCTGCTGATGCCCTCGTAGTAGAAACCATCCGGGGTCTTGGCCAGCACCCGCCAGACCAGGCTGTTGAAGGCGATGGGCACAGCGCGCACCTCGCTGGCCTGGATACCTTGCTGCTCTAGCGCCAGTTGAAAGCGCTGCTCGGCGGCAATACGACCAGCCAGGCCGAACCCCAGGTAGGCAGTGCTGAAGACCAGTGCCAGGCTCAACACCTGCACGGCCCTGCCCTTCAACCCTTTGCAGGTGGCGTACAGTACAGCCGCCAACAGCGGCACGGTATAGACCGGATCGATGATGAACACCGCCGCCCAGCTCAGCGGGGTGAATGCCAGCGGCCAGAACAGCTGTGTGCCGTAGACCGTGAACGCGTCGAGGATCGGGTGGGTCACCAGCACCAGCCAGAACGCCAGGAACAGCCGGGGCAAGGTGTAGCCCTTGTCGGGCCAGCGCGTTCGGCCAAGCCGGTTGACCAGCCAGGCCAGCAGCAAGGCCAGGCTGGTAAGGACGAAGATCGAATGGGAAAAGCCGCGGTGGTAGGTCATCTGCGACACCGGGTCGGCATAGCGGATGACCACGTCGAGGTCCGGCACGGTGGCCAGCGCAGCGCCGTAGATGAGCGAGCGCCGGCCCTGAATGCGGCCCAGGACCGTACCTTGCAGCGCAGCACCGAGCACGGCTTGGGTGATGGAGTCCAAAGTCAGGCTTCCTCAATGGCAATTGAGGAAACCTAACCCCCGGCACCCGGGTGGCGCAATCGCTGCTGTGTGACAACAAATGGCCGGCGATGCCTTAGAACAGCTGCCAGGTGTACACCAGGGTCAGCCGGTTCTCATCGATGTCACTCCGGTAGTTGGACCGCGCCATGGCATTCCTCACTCGAATTCCCAGCCCTTTGAACACCCCGCTCTGCACCGCATAGCCAATGTCCAGGTCACGCTCGCGGTCCTTGCCCTCGTATCCCTTGCCGGTGTCGACATTGTTGCCGGTGATATAGCGGACCGTCGCGGTCAACCCTGGCACGCCCATGGCCGCAAAGTTGTAGTCATAACGCAGCTGATACGAACGCTCGTCGGTATAGGCGAACTCATAGGTCGGCACTTCGTTGCCCAACGGCGAGATGTTGGCAAACACCCGTGGGAACGGGCTGTCGCCATAGATGCCCTGGTAGCCGGCGCCGAAGCTGTGGCCGCCATGCCGGGCTGTGAACATCGAGAAAAACGCCTGGTTGTCGATCTTGCCCAGCAGCGCATCACCGTCTTCGTGAGCGGTGAAATAGCCAAGGTTGGCGTTCAGCACCCAGTCCCCTATCGGCTTGCTGTGCTTCAGGCCCAGGAAACCCTGGTGGTAGATATCTTCAAGCTGCCCATACCAGAGGCTGACACTGCTCTGGTTGGCGTTGAACGCATAGTCACCGCCCACATAGTTGAACGCATCGCTTTCGGCCTGACGCTGGGGCACATGGCCGAGCATGGCGTTCATCTTGCCGTCGCCCCCCTCGTTGCGCAGGTGGGTGCTGGTCAGGTGCCCGGCCTGCACGGTCAGCCCGTCGATTTCCGCCGAGCTGATGCTGGTGCCCTGGTAGGTCGGCGGCAACAGGCGGATATCACTGAACGTCAGCACCGGCAGGTTGGGCTGCAGCTCGCCCACGCGCAGCTCGGTCTTCGACAGCCGGGCCTTGAAGGTGGGCGCGATACGGTTGTACTCGTCGGCTGCGCGGCCATCGCCTTGCACCGGCAGCAGGCCGGTGTTGACCCGGTCCGGGCTGCTGTCGAGCTTGATGCCAAGCAGGCCCAGCGCGTCGACGCCAAAACCGACCGGGCCCGGTGTATAGCCGGACTTGAAGTCAAGGATGAAGCCTTGGGCCCACTCCTCGGCCTTGGACTGCTGGTTGGCCCCGACGATGTCGGAAAAATCACGGCTGAAGTAGTAATTGCGGGCGCTGAGGCTGGCTTTGGCATCTTCAAAGAAGCCGCCTTCGGCCGCGAACAAGGAGGGGCTGAGCAAAGTCAGCCCGATGGCGACGCAAGGGGTGTGGTTCATTCCGAAGCTCTCTTGATCTTGTTGTTATGGATAAAGCGCGGGGAACACGGGTTTTCAGGGGGTGCGACGCAGCACCTCGTGGGGTTGCGGGCGGCGCAGGCGCAGCAGCCCATGGGCCAGCAGGCCGAACAGCAGCCCCCAGAACGCGGCCGACAGGCCCAGGAAGGACACCCCCGAGGCGGTGACCAGGAAGGTGAACAACCCGGCATCGCGTTCGCTGGGTTCGGCCAGGCTGCGCGCCAGGGCCTCACTGATGGCGCCATACAAGGCAAGCCCGGCCAGCGCGGCGATCAACGCGGCAGGGAACGCAGCGAACAGCGACATCAGCGTCGCCCCGGCAATCCCCAGCAGCAGGTAGAGGGCACTGCCAGCGACCGCCGCGATGTAACGCCGGCGCGGGTTCTCATGGGCTTCATGCCCAGTGCACAGACTGGCGGTGACAGCCGCGAGGTTCAGGCCATGGCAACCGAACGGTGCGAGCAGCGCGCCGGCCAGTGCGCTGGCACTGATCAGCGGGCTGGCCGGCGTGGCGTAGCCGGCGTTACGCAACACCGCCATGCCCGGCATGAACTGCCCGGTCAGTGCGACCAGCACCATGGGCAGTGCCAGGCTGAAGGTTGCTGCCAGGCTGAACTGTGGGGTGATCCACTGTGGCGAGGCCAGCTCCAGCACCAGCGCCTCGCTGCGAAAGGCTCCTCTGGCCACGGTCACCAGGGCGCCGACAGCCAGCACTGCCGCCACGGCGTAGCGCGGTTGCAGCCTGCGCATCAGCACGTAGGTCGCGAACATCGCCAGCACCAGCAGCGGCTGCACCGGCAGTACCCGAAACACTTCGGTGCCGAAGCTGAACAGGATGCCGGCCTGCATGCCCGCCGCGATGGAGCCAGGCAGGTGCGCGATGATGCGGTCGAAGGCCCCGCTGATGCCGATCAGCAGCAGGACCAGGTTGGCGACCAGGTACGCACCTACGGCCTGCTCCAGGCCGAGCTGGGGCAAGGCAGTGACCAGCAGTGCGGAACCGGGGATCGACCAGGCGATCACCACCGGTACCCGGTAATGCAGGCTGAGTGCGGCACCGAGCACGGCGCTGCCCATGGACACGGCCCAGACCCAGGACGACAGCATGCCGTGGGACAGGCCTGCGGCTTCGGCGGCATGGAAGATGATCACCAGGGGGCCGGCGTAGGAAATCAGGGTCGCGATGCAGCCGGCGACCAGGGCTGACAGGGAGCAGTCCTTGATCAGGGTTTTCATGAGACGTCTCGCAAGGCTTCGGCCGGCCTTGGTGGCTGGCTCTTGTTCTGTGTGGCCTTCTTCGCGGGCAAGCCCGCTCCCACTGGCTCGACACAGGTTCTGATACTGACGCGACACCTGTGGGAGCGGGCTTGTCCCGCGAAGAAGCCAGCGCGGTGTTTCAGGCCTCTTGCAGCGCTCGCGGCCGCCCGCTGCGCTGTTCGTCCTCGGTCCCGTGCGCCTTCTGCAGCTGGAAGTCGAACTTCAACTCGGCGTGGCGACCCTCCGCCCCTTCATGGAACACCACCTCGCCCACCAGCCCGTCACGGGTGGCGTAGGCGAAGTCGTCCCACAGGTACTTGTCCCCGGCCAGGTTGATCTGGGTCGTCAGGTGGCGGTGCCCCGGTGCCGAGATGAAGAAGTGCACGTGTGCCGGGCGCTGGCCGTGGCGGCCGAGCAGGTCCAGGCATTCCTGGGTCGGCCCCTGTGGGTCGCAGCCATAGCCGGATGGCACGATGGAGCGCGCGCGATAACGGCCTTCGGCATCGGTGACGATGCGCCGGCGCAGGTTGTACTCGGACTGGCTCTGGTCGAAGAACGAATAGGTGCCACGGGTATTGGCATGCCAAAGGTCGACGATGGCCCCGGCCAGCGGCTGGCCTTGCGGGTCGAGCACCTGGCCCTCGAGCAGCATGACGGTCGCCACGCCCTCCTCGCTGCCATCGTCCATGCGCACTTCACCCTCCGCCAGCGGCGCGCCAGCCACGTACAGCGGGCCTTCGATGGTGCGCGGGGTGCCGCCGGTCAAGCCGACTTCGGCATCCTTGGCATCCTGCAGCAGGTCGAGGAAGTGCTCGATGCCCAGGCCTGCTACCAGCAGCCCGGCTTCACCGCGCCCGCCAAGGCGGTTCAGGTAGTCGACGGCGTGCCAGAACTCGTCTTCGGTGATTTCCAGGTCTTCGATCAGGCGTGCAGTGTCCTGCAGCACGCGCTGAATAATGCGCTTCAGGCGCGGGCTGCCGTCGTCATTGCCAAAGCCGGCGGCCTTTTCGAAGAACGCCTGGATATCGGCAGTCTGGGAAATCTTCACGGTCATGATGCTTACCTCATCTTGTTCTTGTGCAAAGGGTTGAATCAGCGGTCGTCGCTGTGGATCGACGACGGGTGGCGGCACAGGCCGTCAACCTCGATGTCCATGTACGGGAACAGCGGCAGCTGCATCAGCGTGTCGTGCAGCGCCTCGACGCTGGGCACATCGAACACGCTGTAGTTGGCGTAGTGCCCGGCGATGCGCCACAGGTGGCGCCAGGTGCCCTCGCGCTGCAGGCGCTGGGCCAGTTCCTTCTCGTCGGCCTTCAGTTGCGCGGCCTTGGCCGGGTCCATGTCGACCGGCAGTTTCACGGTCATCTTCACGTGGAACAGCATGTTGTTTTCTCCTGTCTTGCAAAGTGTTCAAAGGCTGGCACGGACCCTGTGGGAGCGGCTTTAGCCGCGAACACCGGCGCAGCCGGTGCCATCCTCCGCGTCGCCTGCTTCGCGGCTAAAGCCGCTCCCACAGGGGATTTGTGTGTTCCTTCAGTCCGTGGCTCAGCGGCGGGCAAAGCGCGCCAGGCGTTGTTCGTCGAGGCTCAGGCCCAGGCCCGGGGTGCGTGGCACATGCAGCTGGAAGTCGTGGTACTGCGGTGGCTCGTTGACGATCTCTTCGGTCAGCAGCAGCGGCCCGAACAGCTCGGTGCCCCAGGTCAGCTGGCGCAGGGTGAGGAAGGTATGGGCCGAGGCCAGGGTGCCGATCGAGCCTTCGAGCATGGTCCCGCCGTACAGGGCAATACCGGCCGCTTCGGCGATCTGCGCGGTGCGCAGCACGGCGCGTGGGCCGCCATTCTTGGCAATTTTCAGGGCGAAGATGCTGGCGGCGCCGTCGGCGGCCAGGCTGAAGGCGTCCTCGACGCTCTCGATGGACTCGTCAGCCATGATCGGCGCCGGGCTGCGCTGGTTCAGGCGCACCTGACCGCCGCGGTTGATGCGCGAGATGGGCTGTTCGATCAGGTCGATGCCGTTGTCGCCGAGCACCTGGCAGGCACGGATGGCTTGGGATTCGTCCCAGTACTGGTTGACGTCGACGCGCACGCTGGCGCGTTCGCCCAGCTCACGCTTGATCGCCACCACGTGCTTCAAGTCCTGCTCCAGCGGGTTGGCGCCGATCTTCAGCTTGAACACCCGGTGCCGGCGGATCTCCAGCATGTGCTCGGCTTCGCCGATGTCGCGGGCGGTGTCGCCGCTGGCCAGGGTCCAGGCCACTTCCAGGCTGTCACGCACACGGCCACCGAGCAGTTCGCTGACCGGCAGGCCAAGGCGCTTGCCCTGGGCGTCGAGCAAGGCGCTTTCGATGCCGGACTTGGCGAAGGTGTTGCCCTTGGCCAGCTTGTCGAGCTTGAGCATGGCGGCATTGATGTTGTCCGCGGGCAAGCCGATCAGCGCGGGCGCCAGGTGCGCGTCGATGTTGGCCTTGATGCCTTCGGGGCTCTCGTAGCCGTAGGCCAGGCCGCCGATGGTGGTGGCCTCGCCGATGCCTTCGACGCCGTCGCTGCAGCGCAGGCGCAGCACCACCAGGGTCTGCTGCTGCATCGTGTGCATCGCCAGCTTGTGCGGGCGGATGGTCGGCAGGTCGACGATGATCGCGTCGATACGTTCGATGGTCGGGCTGGTCATGCAAAAGCTCCAGTTCAGTCAGTGAATGATCAGGCCGTCGCCATCTGGGCCTGGCGCCGGCCACTGGCCAGGTGCACGGCCATGGCCAGTGCGGCGATGGCACCGGGGATGGCGAAGGCGATGAAATTGAGTTGCAGCGGCAGGTTGATGCTCATCAAAGCACCGCCGAGCAGCGGGCCGACGATGGCACCGTTGCGGCCGATGCCCGATGCCCAGCCAAGGCCGGTGGAGCGCACCGACAGGCCGTAGAGCTGGGCAGCCCCGGCATACAGCAGGATCTGCGTGCCGATGGTGGTAGCGCCGGCGATGAAGATCAGCAGGTACAGCACCGGCATCGGGCTGTTGACGCCAAGCAGGCTGATCGACAGCGCCGCCGCGATGAAGAACGCCACCTTGACCTTGACCAGGTTGTAGCGGTCGCCCAGCCAGCCACCGAGAATTGCCCCGGCCATGCCTCCGAAGTTCAGGGCCAGCAGGAACGATAGGCTCGAGCCCAGGCTGTAGCCGGCGTTGGCCATCAGTTTCGGCAGCCACGAGCTCAGCGCGTAGACCATCAGCAGGCAGCAGAAGAACGCCAGCCACAGGGCCAGGGTGCGGATGGCCAGGCCATTGCGGAACAGTTCCAGCACCGAGCTGCCGCCACCTTTGCGATCCGCCGCCTGCAGCGCGTCATCCGCCTGCACATCGCAATCCGGGTCCAGGCGCTTGAGCAGCTGGCGCGCTTCTTCTGTGCGCCCCTGCCGCACCAGAAAGCCAATGGACTCCGGCAGGTAATAGAGAATCACCGGCAACAGCAGCAGCGGCACCGCAGCGGCAAAGAACATCGACTCCCAGCCAAAGCGCGGCAGCATGAAGATGCCGACACCTGCCGAGAGCATGCCGCCCAGCGAATAGCCGCTGAACATGATTGCCACCAGGGTGCTGCGCACGCGCTTGGGTGCGTATTCGTTCATCAGCGCCACGGCATTGGGCATCAGGCCGCCGCAGCCGAGGCCGGCGATGAAGCGATAGATGCCGAACTCGCCGGGGCTGCTGGCAAAGCCGTTGAGAATGGTCGCCCCGGAAAACAAGGCAAAACAGATGGCGATCCCTTTCTTGCGCCCGATGCGGTCGGCCAGGCTGCCGAACGCCAGGGCGCCGAACATCATGCCAAACAGCGCGTAGCTGCCCAGCGCACCGGCCTGCAATGGGGTCAGCCCCCACTCTTTCATGATCACCGGCAGTACTACGCCGTAGATGAACAGGTCGTAGCCGTCGAAGATCAGCAGCAGGCCGCACAGGGCCATGACCATCCAGTGGAACGGTGTGAAGCGGGCGTTATCGATGATCGGGTGGACGTCCAGGGTTCGCATGGCATCTGTCTCTCTTGTTGTTGTTTTGGAGGAACGCTTTGCCGGGGGGCTTTGCATGGGGGCTTTGCATGGGAAGGGTTCAGCCGAGGTCACCGCCCCCCACCGGCAAGGTCACGCCGGTGATATAGGAGGCCTCGTCGGAGGCCAGGAAGAGGATCGCGCCGACCTGCTCGTCGATGCTGCCGTAGCGGTGCATGAGGCTGCTGTCGAGGGTCTGGTCGACGATCTGCTGGTACCAGGCCTTGTCCTGCTCGCTCTGCTCGCTGTTGTTGCGCGGCACACGGCGCGGGGGCGCCTCGGTACCACCGGGCGCGGTGGCGTTGACGCGGATGCCGCGGCCGGCGGTTTCGAAGGCCAGGCACGCGGTGAGCGCGTTGACGCCGCCCTTGGCCGCGCCGTATGGCACGCGGTTGACCCCACGGGTGGCGATCGACGAGACGTTGACGATGGCGCCGCTGCCGCGTTCGAGCATGTACGGCAGCGCCGCGTGGCAGCACCACAGGGTCGGGAACAGCGAACGGCGGACTTCGGCCTCGATCTGGTCGACCTGGTAATGCTCGAAGGGCTTGGCCCAGATGGTGCCGCCGACGTTGTTGACCAGGATGTCGAGGCGGCCGAAGGTTTCCACCGCCGTGGCCATGACCCGGGCGCAATCGGCGTGCAGTTCGAGGTCGGCGGTGAGGGTCAGCATGCCCTCCCCGGCCAGTTCGTGGACCAGTTCGGAACGGTCCACGGCCACCACCTGCGCGCCTTCGGCCTTGAGCCGCCAGCACACGCCACGGCCAATGCCCTGGGCGGCGCCGGTGACCAGGGCGACCTTATTGTGGAATCGGTTGTTCATGTCGATCTCCTTTCAATCCGAAATTGCCGGGAGGGCTGCGCCCTCCATCGCGACGCAAGGCCGCTCCCACAAGGGAACGCGGTACATGTGGGAGCGGCCTTGCCGGGGCGCCGGACCGGTCGGAAAGGGCCGCAACGCGGCCCCAGCAATCCCGCAGGCAATAAAAGGAGGCCACCGTCACCCGCACGATGGCGGCGGCCCCAAGGAAACTCAGGCCGCGGCCGCCGCGAACTTCTCGTAGTAGAAGTTCGCCGGGTTGATGTCCTGATCGCGCAAGTACTGGCTCACCGCCTCGACCATCGGTGGCGGCCCGCACAGGTACACATCGACGTCGCCGTCATTGAGGTGCTGCGGCGCGATGTGCTGGGTCACATAACCCTTCTGCGGGTATTGGCTGTCAGGGTTGGCCACGCAGGCACTGAAGGTGAAGTTGGGGATGCACGCCGCCAGGTCCTGCAGGCGGTCCAGTTCGACCAGGTCGAAATCGTTGGTCACCCCATAGATCAGGTGCAGCGGGTGTTCGCTGCCCTGCTCGGCAATCTTCTCCAGCATCGCCGTGAACGGCGCCAGGCCCGTACCACCGGCCAGCAGCAACAGCGGGCGCTGGATCGGCCGCAGGTAGAAGCTGCCCAGCGGGCCAGCCAGGCTCATGCTGTCACCGGCCTTGGCCAGGCTGGTGAGGAAGCTGCTCATCAGGCCGCCCGGCACATTGCGGATCAGGAAGCTGACCTCGCCGTCCTTCTGCAGCGAGCTGAAGGAATAGGCGCGGCTCTGGTCGCTGCCCGGCACCTTGAGGTTGACGTACTGCCCCGGCAGGAAGGCCAGCCGGCTCAGCGCCTCGCCCTTGATCGACAAGGCGATGGTGCTGGCCGACAGTTGGCGCACGTCGCTGATGGCGGCCTCGAAGCTGGCCTGTTCGGTCTTGCACAGCTGCGACGACGCCGGGATGCGTACCACGCAGTCACTTTCGGCGCGCATCTGGCAGGTCAGCACGTAGCCGTCGGCGATTTCGTCTTCGCTCAGGGCGTCTTCGATGAAGTTGTCGCCCAGGTCGTAACGCCCGGATTCGGCCTTGCACTTGCAGGTACCGCAGGCGCCGTCGCGGCAGTCCAGCGGGATGTTGATGCCCTGGCGGTAGGCGGCATCGGCCACGGTTTCATGGCCGCTGGCCTCGATGAAGCGGGTCACCCCGTCTTCGAAATTAAGCGCGATCTGGAAGCTCATGTTGCACCTCGCGGGCGAGCCTGGCCGCAGCGCGCCCAAGGGCACACCGAGCGGCTCGCGTTACCTCGGATCAGATGTGGTAGATGTCGATGACCTGACGCACGTAGTCGTTCTTCAGGACCACCTTCTTGGCCTTGATCAGCGGCTGCTCACCGCGCAGGTCGAGGGTGTAGAAACTGGTGCCGAAGTAGCTGTCGGTGGTCTTGTAGCGGAAGCTCAGGGTGTGCCAGTTGAAGCGCACCCGGCAGCTGCCCTCGCCCTGCTCGACAATCTCGATGTTGCTGATGTTGTGCGAGGTGCGGGTGTCCGGCACGGTCGCACTGGAGCGCTCGGTCTTGATGCGGAACACGCGGTCTTCGAGGCCGCCCCGGTTGCCGTACCAGATCAGCGAAATCTCGCTTTGAGGGTCTTCGGTCAGGGTGTCGTCATCGTCCCAGGACGGCATCCAGAAGGTTGCGTCGCTGGCGTACAGCTCCAGCCACTGGTCCCACTGGGCATCGTCCAGGTAGCGCGCTTCGCGGTAGAGGAAGTCACGCACGGTGTTATGCAGGCTCATTGCACGGCCTCCACGGGAATCAGTTGCTGTTCCTGTTGATGCTCCTGTTTCAGTGCCTTGATCATGGTGTCCTGCCAGTACTTGTGCTGCAGTACGAACAGCCCTTCGTCCTCGGTGCGCACGCCCGACAGCAGCGGCTTGAGTTCGATTTCCTTCGCCGCCTCATCGGCACCTTCGACCCAGTGCTGTGCACCGCGGGACATGTCGTTCCAGCCCGTGCCGCCGCCGTAGCCGGTCTGGCAGGAGCGGAACTCTTCGAGATCGTCCGGGGTTGCCATGCCACTGACGTTGAAGAAGTCTTCATACTGGCGGATGCGCTTGGCCCGGGCATCGGCACTCTCGCCTTTCGGCGCGATGCAGTAGATGGTGATTTCGGTCTTGTTCACCGAAATCGGCCGGGCAATGCGGATCTGCGAACTGAACTGGTCCATCAGGTAGACGTTGGGGTACAGGCACAGGTTGCGCGAGTTCTCGATCATCCAGTCGGCGCGTGCCTGGCCGAAATCGGCGGCCAGCTGATCACGGCGCTCGAAGGCCGGGCGGTCTTCGGGGTTGGCCCAGCGGGTCCACAGCAGCAGGTGGCCATGGTCGAAGGAATAGAAGCCACCGCCCTGCTTGGCCCAGGCGCCGGCGCTCATGGTCTTGATCTCGTCGCCCGCTTCGCGCTGCTTGCGCTGGTTCTGGGTGGCGGCGTAGTTCCAGTGCACGGAGCTGACGTGGTAGCCATCAGCGCCATTCTCGGCGGTGAGCTTCCAGTTGCCCTCGTAGATGTACGAGCTGGCACCGCGCAGCACTTCCAGGCCTTCCGGGGACTGGTCGACGATCATGTCGATGATTTTGGCGGACTCGCCGAGGTGCTCGACCAGCGGCTTGACGTCGGCATTCAGGCTGCCGAACAGGAAGCCACGGTACGACTCGAAGCGGGCGACCTTGGTCAGGTCGTGGGAGCCGTCGCAGTTGAAACTGTCGGGGTAGCCGGCGTTGCTCGGGTCTTTGACCTTGAGCAGCTTGCCGCTGTTGTTGAAGGTCCAGCCGTGGAACGGGCAGGTGTAGCTGGAACGGTTGCCGCGCTTGTGCCGGCAGAGCATGGCGCCGCGGTGGCTGCAGGCGTTGAGAAAGGCATTGAGCTCCCCGTCCTTGTTGCGCGCGATGAAGATCGGCTGGCGCCCCATGGTCAGGGTGAAGAAGTCGTTTTTCTCGGGGATCTGGCTTTCATGGGCCAGGTAGATCCAGTTGCCTTCGAAGATGTGCTTCATCTCCAGGTCGAACAGGCGCGGGTCGGTGAACATCTCGCGTTTGCAGCGATAGACGCCGGTTTCACGGTCGTCCTCAAGCATGGCATTGAGGTAGTCGAATCCCAGGGACATGGCCAGGGTCTCCATTGTTATTGTTCAGACCGGGTCAGGTTAGGGTTCGCCCTGGGGTGGCAATATCCATCGTGTGCAGAGTGCTATCCGTTTTGTGCAATTATCGACGCGATAGCATTTATCCATTGAACAGTGCGCATTGCCTGAAGTAAGCTCGGGCTCATTCACTGGAGAGCAACATGCCGAAACACACCCGCAACCACGCCAACCACACCGGTCGCACCCTGCGCCCTGTGCTGGCCGTTGCCGGCTGCCAGGCTGCTGCCAGCTATTACTTTGGGTATTGGTTTAGCCACTAGGCGCCGATACCCACCCGGCGCCCACCTTCGAGGGGCCGCCGAACATGAGAATACTCAAACCCCCGGTCGGCTCCCCGACCGGGGGTTTTGCTTTTCAGGCCATTGCACTTTTACCGATTCGAACTGAGGACAGATTCATGAACTACGCCACTTATTACTACGCAAGCACCTATGCCTGGCGATTTAGCCAATCCCGTTCGGGCCAGCCTGCCGCCTCCGATCGGTCCATCACGGGTGGCAATGCTGCAGACAATCAATCAACGAATAGTCGAACACCTCGATAGGGCCGACCGCGCGGGCCAGAACCCGCCGTCCGCCCAGGGAACACACGCCATGCAAGCCTCGAACCTCGCTCTGCCCCTGACCCAACCGCACGCTGCCAACACCACCGTCAGCCAGCGCCTGCCCAGCCCGCACCTGCTCAAGCAGCAGATGCCGCTATCCAGCGAACACGCCCAGCAAGTCCACAGCCACCGCCAGGCCATCCGCGCCATCCTCGAAGGCCGCGATGAGCGCCTGCTGGTGATCGTCGGCCCGTGCTCGATCCACGACCCCCGTTCGGCCCTGGAATACGCCGACCGCCTGGCGGCGCTGAGCCGCGAAGTCGATGACAAGCTGCTGCTGGTGATGCGCGCCTACGTGGAAAAACCCCGCACCACGGTGGGCTGGAAAGGCCTGGCCTACGACCCGCACCTGGATGGCAGCGACGACATGCACGCCGGCATCGCCCTGTCCCGCGGCTTGATGCTGAGCATGATCGAACGCGGCCTGCCGATCGCCACCGAGCTGCTGCAACCGATGGCCGCCGGGTACTTCGATGACCTGCTGGGCTGGGCGGCGATTGGCGCGCGTACCACCGAATCGCAGATTCACCGGGAAATGGTCAGCGGCCTGGAGCTGCCGGTCGGTTTCAAGAACGGCACCGACGGCGGCGTCGGTATCGCCTGTGACGCCATGCGCAGCGCGGCGGCCCCGCACCGTCACTTCGGCATGGATGCGCAGGGCTACCCGGCGATCATCGAAACCCTGGGCAACCCGGACACCCACCTGGTGCTTCGCGGTGGCCACAAGGGCCCGAACTACGATGCCGCCAGCATCGCCCAGGCCCGCCAGGGTTTGGCCAAGGCCGGCTTGCAGGCGCGTATCATGGTTGACTGCAGCCATGCCAACAGCGGCAAGGACCCTGCCCGCCAGCCCGCCGTGTTCGAGGACGTGCTGGCCCAGCGCCTGGCCGGTGACCGCTCGCTGGTCGGCGTGATGCTCGAAGGCCACCTGTTCGATGGCTGCCAGGCCCTGGGCAAGGGCACGCTGAAATACGGCGTGTCGATCACCGATGGCTGCCTGGGCTGGAGCGCGACCGAAACCCTGCTGCGCGAGGCCGCAGCGCGTATGTGAAGTGCCTACAGCAAGCCTGGCGAGACATGACCCGATCAAGTGCGCTAGGCTTGCCGTTTTCACCCCCAAGGAGCAGTACCCATGGCACGCGCCACCGCCCGTCACATCCTCGTCGCCACTGAAGAAAAGTGCAACGAACTGAAAGCCCAGATCGAAGCCGGTGCCGACTTCGCTGAAATCGCCAAGGCCAACTCCACCTGCCCGTCCAGCCGCCAAGGCGGTGACCTGGGCTCGTTCGGCCCAGGCCAGATGGTCAAGGAATTCGACACCGTGGTGTTCAGCGCCCCGGTCAACACCGTACAGGGCCCGGTCAAGACCCAGTTCGGCTACCACCTGCTGGAAGTGACCAGCCGCCAGGACTAAGTCATCGCATCCGATGATTATCCCTGTGGGAGCGGGCATGCCCGCGAAGAGGCCTGAGCAGACAACGAGGTTGTCTGAACTGGCGCATTCGCGGGCACGCCCGCTCCCACAGGTCATTTTTGGCGTCGTGCTTTTGTGTATGGGCTGGATGGCTCAAGCCGCGCCCACCCACGCGTTGACTGTCTACGGCGAAGCCCCCCGCTACAGCGAAACCTTCCGCTACTTCGACTACGCCAACCCCGACGCCCCCAAAGGCGGCCTGATGCGCCGCTCGGCCATCGAGATCGGCCAGTTCGACCATATCCTCCCCTACATCGACAAAGGCATCGGCGTCAGCGAGGTCGATGGCTGGCTGTATGCGCCCCTGGCGCAACGCTCGTTCGACGAACCCTATACCGTTTACGGCCTGATCGCCCGGCGCATGGAACGTGGCCCGGACGACGCCTGGTTGCGCTTCGAGATCGACCCCAAGGCGACCTTCGCCGATGGCAAGCCGGTGCGCGCCGAAGACGTGCGCTTCAGCTTCGACAAACTCATGGCCGAAGGCAGCCTCAAGTACCGCACCCAGTTCGCAGAAGTCACCGGCGTCACGGTCGAAGGTCCGCTGCTGGTGCGCTTCGACTTCAAACAGCCCCATGGCCGTACACTGGCGCTGGACCTGGCCAGCCTGCCAGTACTGCCCGAGCACGACTGGGGCAAACGCGACTTCGTCAACGGTGCCGGCTTCGACAAGCCGGTCGGCAGCGGCCCGTACCGTATCGGGCGCATCGACAACGGCCGCAGTATCACCTTCGAACGTGACCCCAACTGGTGGGCCAAGGACCTGCCGGTAAACCGCGGGCGCTACAACTTCGAGCGCATCCGCATCGAGTATTTCGGCGACACCGAAGTGGCGCGCCAGGTGCTCAAGGGGGGCGGCTACGACTACAACCGCGAGTTTTCCGCCACCGCCTACACCCTGGGCTATAACGGCGCGCAGCTGGACGATGGCCGCCTGCAACGTGCCCACCTGGGGCCGGCCAAGCCGCAGGCGGCCCAGGGCTTCGTGTTCAACCTGGATAAGCCACAGTTCAAGGACCGCCGTGTGCGCCAGGCACTGGCCATGCTCTGGGACTTCGAGTGGAGCAACCGGCAGATGATGCGCAACATGTACATCCGCCAGCAGAGCGTGTTCTCCAATACCCCGCTGGCAGCCCGCGAACTGCCGGATGCGGGCGAGCTCAAGCTGCTCGAACCGCTGCGCGGCCGGGTACCGGACGAAGTCTTCAACCAGGTGTTCACGGCGCCGGTCACCGACGGCTCGGGGATCATTCGCCCACAACAATTGCAGGCGCTGGCCTTGTTGCAACAGGCCGGCTGGCACCCCGACGGTGATCGCCTGGTCAACGACCAGGGCGAGCCACTGGAATTCACCTTCCTCAACGGCCAGTCCGGCATGGAGCGCCTGTTGCTGCCGTGGAAGCGCAACCTGGCGCAGATCGGCATCACCCTGAACATCCGCAACGTCGATTCGGCGCAGTACGTGAACCGTCTGATGGCCCGCGACTACGACATGATCGTCACCGGCTATCCGGTGACCCTGTCGCCAGGCGCCGAGCTGTACAACTACTTCGGCTCGGCCGCTGCCAACGACCCGGGCTCGAACAACCTGATGGTGCTCAAGGACCCGGTGGTGGACCAGCTGATCGACGGCCTGGTGCGCGCCGATACCCAGGCCGACATGCTGCACCACGCCCATGCCCTGGACCGGGTGCTGCAATGGAACTACTACTGGATCCCCAACTATTACCCGCCCGGCAGCTCGACAGTGTGGTGGAACCGCTTCGGCCTGCCGAACATCCAGCCCGCCTATGACGAAGGCCTGGACAGCTGGTGGGAAATCAGCCCGACCGCACTGACCAACGCGCAGATGGCCGAACGGCAGAAGGCCCAGCCATGACCAGCTACATCCTGCGGCGCCTGCTGCTGATCATCCCGACCTTGCTGGCGATCCTGCTGGTCAACTTCGCCATCGTCCAGGCCGCGCCCGGCGGCCCCGTCGAGCAGGCGGTGGCGCGGCTGCAGGGCCTGGGCGGCGGTGCGCCCGGCGCCCGGGCCGAAGTGGTACACGGTGAGTCCCGGGCCACCCGTGGCCTGGACCCGAAGCTGATCGAGGAGATCAAGCGCCAGTACGGTTTCGACAAGACCGCCCCGGAGCGCTTGTGGCTGATGCTCGGCCAATACGCCCGGCTGGACTTTGGCCAGAGCTTCTTCCGCGGCGCCAAGGTCACCGACCTGATCCTCGACAAGTTGCCGGTGACCCTGTCGCTGGGCTTCTGGGCCACGCTGATCACCTACCTGGTGTCGATCCCGCTGGGCATCCGCAAGGCGGTACGCCACGGCAGCCGCTTCGATGCCTGGAGCAGCGCGCTGATCGTTGTCGGCTATGCCCTGCCCTCGTTCCTGTTCGCGCTGCTGCTGATCGTGCTGTTCGCCGGCGGCACCTCACTGAACTGGTTCCCGGTCCGTGGCCTGGTCTCGGATGATTTCGACCAGCTCAGCGTGCTGGGCAAGGTCGCCGATTACTTCTGGCACCTGGTGCTGCCGGTCGGTGCCCTGGTGATCGGTGGCTTTGCCACCCTCACCCTGCTGACCAAGAACGCCTTTCTCGATGAAATCTCCCGCCAGTACGTGGTCACTGCACGCGCCAAGGGCCTGAGCGAACGCCGCGTGCTGTATGGGCACGTATTGCGCAACGCCATGCTGCTGGTGCTGGCCGGCCTGCCCCAGGCGCTGATCACGGTGTTCTTCGCCGGCTCGTTGCTGATCGAGGTGATCTTCTCCCTCGACGGCCTTGGCCGCATGAGCTACGAAGCCGCGGTGTCACGGGACTACCCGGTGGTGTTCGGCACGCTGTTCATCTTCACCCTGGCTGGCCTGCTGTTCCGCCTGATCGGCGACCTGGCCTTCACCGTGCTCGACCCGCGCATCGACTTCGACACGAGGGCGCACTGATGCTGTCGCCGGTTTCGCGTCGTCGTTTGCAGCGCTTTCGCCGCAACCGCCTGGGCTGGGTGTCGCTGTGGCTGTTCGCCGGCCTACTGGTGCTGAGCCTGTGCGCCGAACTGGTGGCCAACGACAAGCCGCTGCTGCTGAGCTACAAAGGCGATTTGTACATGCCAGCGCTCAAGCGCTACAGCGAGCAGCAGTTTGGCGGCCAGCTGCCGTTCCAGCCGGACTACCGCAGTGCCTATGTGCGCCAGCTGATCGAGGGTCAGGGCGGCTGGATGCTGTTCGCCCCCATCCCGTTCAGCGCCGACACACCCAACTACGACCTGCTGGTGCCCACCCCGAGCCCGCCGAGCGCGAGCAACTGGCTGGGGACTGACGACCAGGGTCGCGACGTGCTGGCGCGGGTTCTGTATGGCACGCGCACCTCGCTGTTGTTCGCCTTTGCCCTGACGGTGATCAGCGTGCTCATCGGTGTCGGTGCCGGCGCGCTGCAAGGCTATTACGGCGGCTGGGTGGACCTGTTCGGGCAGCGCTTGCTGGAGGTGTGGTCGGGGCTGCCGGTGCTGTACCTGCTGATCATCCTCAGTGGCTTTGTCGAGCCGGACTTCTGGTGGTTGCTGGGCATCATGGCGCTGTTCTCGTGGCTGGCCCTGGTCGATGTGGTCCGTGCCGAATTCCTGCGTGGGCGCAACCTCGAGTACGTGAAGGCAGCGCGTGCCCTTGGGCTGTCAGACACCCTGGTGATGCTGCGCCATGTGCTGCCGAACGCGATGAACGCGACGTTTACCTATGTACCCTTCATGCTCACCGGGGCGATCACCACGCTGACGGCGCTGGATTTCCTCGGTTTCGGCATGCCCGCCGGCAGTGCTTCGTTGGGTGAGTTGGTGACCCAGGGCAAGCAGCACCTGGAAGCGCCGTGGCTGGGCTTTACCGCGTTCTTCGCCCTGGCGGTGATCCTGTCGCTGCTGGTGTTTATCGGCGATGCCTTGCGTGAGGCGTTCGACCCCAGAGGATAGGTTTCAGGATTTTACCCATGCACGACAGCGACAGCCTCAAGGACTACCCCCAGGTACGGCAACTGGCGATCCGCTCGCTGTTCGAGATCATCGAGCAGTCCAGCGAAGGCACGGTGATCGTCGACCGTGATGCACGCATAGTCTGGATGAATGAACGTTACGCCCGGCGCTTCGGCCTGGCCGATGCCGGCAGCGCGATCGGCCAGCCGTGCGAGGCGGTCATCCCGGGCAGCCTGATGCGCCAGGTAGTGAGCGATGGCCGGCCAATCCTGCTGGACATGCTCGATACCCCCAATGAGCCGCTGGTGGTGATGCGCCTGCCGATCCACGATGCCCAGGGCGCCCTGATCGGCGCCATCGGCTTTGCCTTGTTCGAGGAGCTGCGCAGCCTGTCGCCCTTGCTCAAGCGCTATGCAAGCATGCAACAGGAACTGGCCAGCACCCGCTCGCAATTGCGTGCACGCCAGGCCAAGTACAGCTTCGCGCAGTTCGTCGGCAGCAGCCCGGCCAGCCTCGAAGCCAAACGTCGCGCGCGGCGCGGTGCGGGCAGCGATTCGCCGGTGCTGCTGCTGGGCGAAACCGGCACTGGCAAAGAGTTGCTGGCCCATGCCATCCATGCGGCTTCGGCGCGGGCGCACAAGGCCTTTGTCAGCATCAACAGTGCGGCAATCCCCGAAAACCTGCTGGAAGCCGAGTTCTTCGGCACCGCGCCTGGCGCCTTCACCGGTGCCGACCGCAAGGGCCGCAGCGGCAAACTACAACTGGCCGAGGGTGGCACCTTGTTCCTCGACGAGATTGGTGACATGCCCCTGGCGCTACAGAGCAAGCTGCTGCGCGTACTGCAGGAAAAGGAGTACGAACCGGTCGGCTCGAACCAGATGCTGCGCAGCGACGTGCGCATCATCGCCGCCACCTCCATCGACCTGCAGGCGGCCATGGCCCGCGGGGCATTTCGTGCCGACCTGTACTACCGGTTGAATGTGCTGCCGATCGAAGTGCCGCCGCTGCGCGAGCGGCTCGAGGACTTGCCGGCGCTGTGCGAAGCGATCCTGGCCGAGCTGGGCAGCCAGTACGAATTGGAACAGGACGCCCAGGCATTGCTGGCGCGGCATCGGTGGCCGGGGAATATTCGTGAGCTGCGCAATGTGCTGGAACGGGCGACGTTGCTGGCTGACCAGCCACGCCTTGGTGTCGCCGACCTGGCGGCGGCGCTAGGGCCGCTGAGCCCGGTCGCGGGTCAGGAACAACGGATGAGCTATCGTGAGGCGTGTGAACAGTTCGAGCGCAGGCTGATTGCCGGGGCGTTGGCCGAGCATGCGGGCAACGTGCCCGAGGCTGCCAAGGCGTTAGGGTTGGGACGCTCGACCTTGTACAAGAAAATGGTTGCATTCGGTCTCTGATTAGAGACGTGTGTTTCTGTTTTGAGATTGCCGCGAGGGCTTCGCCCTCGATCGCGGATAAATCCGCTCCTACAGGGGGTAAGCGGTCTCCTGTAGGAGCGGATTTATCCGCGATGGGCCGCGCAGCGGCCCCTGCAATCTCAAATTGGAGACACAACCATTAACCAAGAACAAAAAATCCTTTAACTTCATATAGTTACGAAGTTGGCACGATTCCCGCTATCTCCCGGTCACCCATAACAACAAGACTCACCCAGGAGATCCATCCCGATGACCGTGCTCATCGCCCTCGCCGCTCTGGCCCTGCTGATGCTGGCCGCCTACCGCGGTTACAGCGTGATCCTCTTCGCCCCCATCGCCGCCCTCGGCGCCGTCCTGCTCACTGACCCGGCCGCCGTGGCCCCCGCGTTCACCGGGGTGTTCATGGAGAAGATGGTCGGCTTCATCAAGCTATACTTCCCGGTGTTCCTGCTCGGTGCCGTGTTCGGCAAGCTCATCGAGCTGTCCGGCTTCTCGCGCTCGATCGTCGCCGCCGCCATCCGCCTGCTCGGCACCCGCCAGGCGATGCTGGTGATCGTGCTGGTCTGTGCCCTGCTCACCTACGGCGGCGTGTCGTTGTTCGTGGTGGTGTTCGCGGTGTATCCGTTCGCCGCCGAGATGTTCCGCCAGAGCGACATCCCCAAGCGCCTGATCCCGGCAACCATCGCCCTGGGTGCGTTCTCGTTCACCATGGATGCCCTGCCCGGCACCCCGCAGATCCAGAACATCATCCCCAGCACCTTCTTCAACACCACCGCCTGGGCCGCGCCGTGGCTCGGGCTGATCGGCACATTGTTCGTGTTCTGCACCGGCATGCTCTATCTGCAGCGCCAGCGCAACAAGGCCCAGCGTGCGGGTGAAGGCTACGGCAGCAACCTGCGCAACGAACCTGAAACCGCCGCCGACCTGGCCCTGCCCAACCCCTGGCTGGCCCTGTCGCCGCTGGTGCTGGTGGGGGTGATGAACCTGCTGTTCACCCACTGGATCCCGCAGTGGTACGGCCCCAGCCATACCCTGCAATTGCCGGGCATGAGTGCACCGGTCAATAGCGACGTGGCCAAGCTCACGGCAATCTGGGCGGTGCAGGCAGCCCTGCTGGTGGGCATCCTGATGGTGCTGGTGTGTGCCTTCGGGGTGATCCGCGAGCGCCTGGCCGAAGGCACCAAGAGTGCAGTCGGCGGCGCCCTGCTGGCGGCCATGAACACCGCCTCCGAGTATGGCTTTGGCGCAGTCATCGCTTCGCTGCCGGGCTTTCTGGTGCTGGCTGATGCGCTGCGCGGGATTCCCAACCCGCTGGTCAACGAAGCGATCACCGTGACCTTGCTGGCCGGCATCACCGGCTCCGCCTCGGGCGGCATGAGCATTGCCCTGGCGGCCATGAGCGACAGCTTCATCGCGGCGGCCCATGCCGCCAACATTCCCCTCGAAGTACTGCACCGGGTGGCCGCGATGGCCAGTGGCGGTATGGACACCCTGCCGCACAACGGCGCAGTGATCACCTTGCTGGCCGTGACCGGGCTGACCCACCGCGAAGCCTACAAGGACATTTTCGGTATTACCCTGATCAAGACCCTGGCGGTATTCGTGGTCATTGCCACGTTCTACGCCACCGGCATCGTCTAAGGAGTTTCTGCATGACTTTGAAAGGCAAGACGGCACTCGTCACCGGCTCCACCAGCGGCATCGGCCTGGGCATCGCCCAGGTGCTGGCCCGCGCCGGGGCGAATATTGTGCTCAACGGTTTCGGCGACCCGTCGCCGGCAGTGGCAGAGATCGCCAGCCACGGCGTCAAAGTGGTCCACCACCCGGCGGACCTGTCCGATGTGGCGCAGATCGAAGCGCTGTTCGCAATGGCCGAGCGCGAGTTCGGCGGCGTCGACATCCTGGTCAGCAACGCCGGCATCCAGCACGTGGCGCCGGTGGAGCAGTTCCCGCTGGACAGCTGGGACACGATCATCGCCCTCAACCTCTCGGCCGTATTCCATGGCACCCGCCTGGCCCTGCCCGGCATGCGCGCGCGCAACTGGGGGCGGATCATCAACATTGCCTCGGTGCACGGGCTGGTCGGTTCCACCGGCAAGGCGGCCTACGTGGCGGCCAAGCACGGCGTGGTCGGGTTGACCAAGGTGGTGGGGCTCGAAACCGCCACCAGCAACGTCACTTGCAACGCCATCTGCCCAGGGTGGGTGCTGACCCCGCTGGTGCAGAAACAGATTGACGATCGTGCCGCCAACGGCGTCGATCCGCAGCAAGCGCAGCACGATCTGCTGGCCGAGAAGCAACCTTCGCTGGCCTTCGTCACCCCCGAACACCTCGGTGAGCTGGTACTCTTCCTGTGCAGCGAGGCCGGTAGCCAGGTTCGCGGTGCCGCCTGGAACGTCGATGGTGGCTGGTTGGCCCAGTGACGGGCGGCCTGGGCCTGGCAACGGTCTTGCACTCGTTTATCTGCAAGGAGGCCCTATGCGCCCAACCCCTATGACCGCGATCTTTGCCCTGACTCTGGCCGCCGCCGCTCCGGCGATGGCCGCCAGCCTCAAGGACGTCGCGCCCTATCCCGAGGCGGAAAAAGGCTTCACCCGACAGGTCATCCACCTGCCGGCACAAACCGATGAATCGGCCCACAAGCTGGAAATCCTCGCGGGCAAGACACTGGAAGTGGACTGCAACCGCCAGCGCCTGGCCGGCAGCCTCGAGGAGCACACCCTCGAAGGCTGGGGCTACAGCTACTACCGCCTGGACAAGGTCGGTGGGCCAGCCAGCACCCTGATGGCCTGCCCGGATGGCAAGAAGACCCAGGCCTTCGTGCCGGTGGTCGGTGAAGGCTTCATGCTGCGCTACAACAGCAAGCTGCCCGTCGTGGTGTACGTGCCCAAGGGTGTCGAAGTGCGTTATCGCGTGTGGTCGGCATCGGAAGAGGTGCAAAAGGCTAAAGTGGAGTAAGTCACCTCGAGGGCCCCTTCATGGGGCCCCCAACATGGTGCACGGGCTGCCGGTGAAAAATACCGACGCCCTGGCCAACCCGCAGGCGCTGGAGCAGTTTCGTGACCGCACGGAGCTGCGCGATCAGGCATAATGGCGCCCTTTTTTGCCCCGAAGCACAGGTGTACCCATGAAAGCTCAAGCCCGCCACATCCTGGTCAAGACTGCTGACGAAGCCGAAAAGCTCAAGCAGCGCATCGCCAACGGCGAGGCCTTCGACGTGCTGGCGAAGAAGTTCTCCACCTGTCCATCGGGCAAGCGCGGTGGTGACCTGGGCGAAGTGCGCCCGGGTCAGCTGGTAGGCGCGATCGATCAGGTGATCTTCAAGAAGCCCCTGCGCGTGGTGCACGGGCCGATCAAGAGCAAGTTCGGCTACCACCTGGTGCAGACCTTCTATCGCGATTGATAGCCACGGGCCACCTAGCATTTTTGCCAGTTGCCCCGTGTTCGCGCATTACATACAACTCAGGCAGGGCCGACGCGGCGCTTGAAATGCCGCGTCAGGTAGTGGTCCCTCTAATGGACACGGAGACCTGCCTATGCGTTGCCCTCGCCTGCTTTCGTCCGCCGCTTTCCCCCTCCTGACTCTGCCGCTACTGGTCCATGCCCAAAACCTGGTCGTCTCGCCTGGCGACAACCTGGGCGCCGTGGTGCAGACCCCGGCCATCGACGACTTCAGGATGACCGGCGGGACCGTGCAATCGCTCAATCAAGGGCAAGGCTACGACACGTTCTACATGTCCGGCGGGCGAATCGTCGGCGCCTTCGAGGATGGCGACCGGGCATTCTTCGCGGGCGGGCGTATTGGCCGGGTAGACCTCAAACTGGCTGACAACTACTTCGAGATGTCCCAGGACCTGGGCGTTGAAACCCTGATCGACGGCAACCTGGTCAGCGGCTTCAACAACGACACCATCATCCTTCGCGGCGGCACCATAGGCGGCAACATCAGCACCAGCGGTGGCGACGACAGCATCACCATCAGCGGTGGCAGCCTGAAAGGCAATGTGCTGGCCAGCTCGGGCAATGATGTTTTGAACTGGTCGGGGGGCACCATCGGTGGGCGGGTCGACATGGGCGTCGGTGACGATCAGGTCACCATCAGCAACCTCGGCCCGCAAACCCTGAACGTTAACATCGATGGCGGTGCCGGCAACGATCGCCTGCAATTCTTCAACAGCGAGATTGATGGCGGCGCCCGCTACCTGAACTTCGAGGCCGTCGAACTGAACCAGAACAGCCGCCTGACGTTGAACGATACGCTTACGCTTGGCGATGCTGATACCGGCAGCGGCACGCTGACTATCGATGCCAGCAGCACGCTGGCTGCTCGCCAGGGAACAATTGCGCCGTTCACCACGGGGCAACTTGCCAGTGTGCGCAATGTCGGCACGATCGACCTGAGCACGGGCAATGACGCCCAGGGCCGCCTGACCATCAATGGCAACTACCAGGGTGACAATGGCCTGCTGCGCGTGAACAGCGTGCTTGCGGGCGACGATGCAGCATCCGATCGGCTGGTGGTCAGCCAGGGCAGCATCGGCGGCAGCACGCGCCTGGAAGTGAACAATCTGGGTGGCGCGGGTGCCGCCACGAGTCAGAACGGCATCCAGGTCGTTGAAGCCCGCAATGGCGCCACCAGCAGCGCCACGGCCTTTGTCCAGACTCAGACGCTGTCGGTGGGTGCCTATGACTACCGACTGTTCAAAGGCGGTGTGACCGCTGGCAGCGAAAACAGCTGGTACCTGCGCTCGACGCTGGTCGCGCCGCCCGCTCCAGCCCCTGCAACACAGCCTGGGGAGCCGACGCAGCCAACGGATCCGGGCCAGCCGCCCGTGATCGCCCCGGCCGCTACCCCCCCTGTCGCTGCGCCAGCGCCCGGCCAGCCCGACCTGCCAGCGCTGGTGCAAGGCGAAAGCCTGCCGCTGTATCGCCCGGAAGTGCCAGTCTATGCCGCAGCCCCACGGGGCGCAGCCATCATCGCCCGCCAGGCACTGGGCACCTTCCATCAGCGCCAGGGTGACCAGCAATTGCTGAAGGGCGACGGCGCCCTGCCCGCCAGCTGGGGCCAGGCCTACGGCGGCGCGCTGCGCCAGCAATGGAGCGGTACCGTCAGCCCGAGCCTGGACGGCGACCTGAATGGTTTCAAGGTGGGTCAGGACCTGTACGCCAAGGTCAACGATGACGGCTATCGCCAGCACATGGGACTGTACATCAGCCACAGCCGCCTGGATGCCGATGTCAAAGGCTTTGCCCTGGCCATGAAGGACCGCAGTGTCGGTGACCTCAAGCTCGATGGCGACAGTGTCGGTGGCTACTGGACGCTGGTGGGTCCCCAAGGCGGGTACCTCGACAGCGTGCTGCAATACACCAAGCTCGATGGCCGCGCCCGCTCCGACCGGGGCGACAAGCTGAACATCGACGGCCACGCCTGGACTGCCTCGCTGGAGACCGGCTACCCGATCAGCCTTTCCGAGCGCTGGGCCCTGGAGCCACAAGCCCAGCTGATCGCCCAGAAAGTCTCGCTGGACAGCGCCAATGACAGCGTCTCGCACGTTAGCCACGATGCTCAGGTCGAGCTCATCGGCCGGCTCGGCGTGCGCCTCGAAGGCGCCTACAACTCAAGCAACGGGCGCCTGTTGCAACCCTACGCACAGCTCAACCTGTGGCATGGCGACGGCGGTCGCGACACCTTGACGTTCGATGGGGTGGACACGATCAAGACCGACTACCGCTACACCTCGCTGCAGCTCGAGACCGGCCTGGTCGCCCAGGTCAGCGAGGCGCTGAGCCTGCACGGCGGCGTGCAGTACTCAACCAACCTCGACAGCCGCCAGCAGGAAGCCAGTGGGGTGAACCTGGGCGTGCGCTGGCAGTTCTAGCGCCGCGCCGCCAGCAGACCGAGGCCGGCGCAGCCAAGCAGCGAGGCGCTGACCCGGTTGAACAGCCGGCGTGGCCCGGGCTGGCTGAACCAGCGTTGCATATAGGCACCCAAGCCTGAGTAGATGGCGATCGCAGCCCATTCCAGCAACAGGAACAGCACGCCGAGCCAGAGGAACTGCTCGCTCACCGGCGTGGCGCTGCCAACCGAGACGAACTGCGGCAGGAAGGCGGTAAAGATCAGGATGGCTTTCGGGTTGCCCGCTGCCACCCAGAATTCCTGGCGCGCCAGGCGCCATGTGCCGCGCGGGTGATCACTGGCCACCACGGCCTCACCGACCGGGGCGCGCCACAGCTGCCAGGCGATGTAGAACAGGTACGCCGCGCCCACCACCTTGATCGCCAGGAACAGGTACTCGCTGGTGTGCAGCACCACCGCCAGGCCCATGGCGGCCAGGGCGATCATGCCGCTGAAGGCGAGAATCCGCCCACCACCGGCCACGCAGGCAGTGCGCAGGCCATAGCGGCTGGCGTTGTGCAGCGACAACAGGTTGTTCGGCCCCGGCGCCATGTTCAGGGCGAAGCAGGCGGGGATGAATAGCAACAGGCTCGACAGGTCCATTTTGTTCTCCAGGCAATCAGCCGCTACTGTCGATGCCGTGCAGGGGCCGGGTCAAGGTACAGCCAAGGGCAAAAACTGTACGGTCGCTCGCCCGGCGCTGCTAAGCTGCCCAGCTGATCGAGGACCCTGTCATGCCCACTGCCCGCTCCCAGCTCTGGCGCGACCCGGCACTGCCCTGGGTGGAAAGCCGCCGCGCCTGCCATAGCCGCGCCTGCTACAAGGCGCACAGTCACCCAACCTTCTCCATCGGCGCAGTGGATGCCGGCAGCAGCTGTTTCAGCGGGGCTGGCGTAGAGGAGGAGCGACTGACTCCGGGCACCCTGGTGTTGGTGCCGGCCCAGCGGGTACATGCTTGCAACCCCGAACCCGGCCAGGCCTGGAGCTACCAGATGCTGCATGTGGATGCCGGCTGGCTGGCACAGTGGCGCCTGGAATCAGGGCTCGCCGCAGCCAGGCCCGGCGCCCCTGCACGGATCAGCCGGGAACCGGCCATGTACCGTGAATTCTGCGCGTTGAACGACCTGCTCTTCTCTGCCGCGGGCGTCGGCGAGAAGGAAGCGGCGCTGCTGGCATTCCTGGGCGATCACGACTTTTCGGCGCAACCGGCTTCGCTCGCGGCCCCAGCACCGGTGCTGGGGATGCCGACCTTGCGCGGGCTGATCGAGCACATCGAAGCACAAGACCTGGCACAACTGAGCCTCGAACGCCTGGCCGGGCAAGCGGGCCTTGGCCGCTATCAGCTGATCCGCGCGTTTCGCGCCGCCACCGGGCTGACACCCCATGCCTACCTGCTCAACGCCCGGGTCAACCGTGGCCGGCTGCTGCTGCGTGACGGGCTGGCGTTGGCCGAGGTTGCCTACCAGCTGGGGTTTGCCGACCAGAGCCACTTCCAGCGGGTGTTCAAGGCCCATGTCGGGGTCACGCCGGGGCAGTACCGGCACGCGCAATAATCTTCAATACCTGCGCCACGGCAGCCTCCAGACTGCGGCTTTGCAACCGAGAAAGCCCACCATGGAGCAGTTCCTGATCGTCGCCCTTGCCCACTTCCTTGCCCTGCTGTCACCGGGGCCGGACTTTTTCCTGGTAGCCCGCACCTCGGTAGCGGCAGGTTGGCGCGTTGCCAGTGGCGCCTGCCTGGGCATCGCCCTGGCCAACGGCCTGTTCATTGCCATGGCTTTCGCCGGCCTGGCCATCCTGCGCGAAGGCAGTCTGCTGTTCATCACCCTGCAACTGGCCGGTGCCGGCTACCTGCTGTACATCGGCCTGCTGTTCCTGCGCCATGCCGGCAAAAGCGAGTTGACGGCGGTTGCCGGGCCGGGCGCGATAAAGGGTTGGTGGCGTGGCCTGGGCATGGGTTTTCTGTCTGGGGCGCTCAACCCGAAGAACGCGCTGTTCTACGCCAGCCTGGCCGGCATGGTGGCCAGCAGCAGTGCCGGCTGGAAGTGGCTGTACAGCGTCTGGATGTTCAGCATCGTGCTGCTGTGGGACCTGCTGGTGGCTGCGGCCATCGGCAATCAACGCCTGCTACGGCGCTTCGCCCATGCCCTGCCGTGGCTGGAACGGGCCTCCGGGGTCATGCTGATGGGGCTGTCTGTGGCGCTGATCATTCATCTGCTGCCGGGCTGACCAGGCGCAGGCTGGCGAGGTCCATCAGGCTGAAATGGCCACTGGCCCAGCCACCGGTATCCAGGTGCCAGACGTTGCCCAGCTGCTTGGCCCGCAACACCGGCGTATGCCCGACCAGCAAGGCGCGCAAGCCTGCCACGCGCTCGGTGTTGCCGTCCTTCAGGCGCTGGCGCGACCACTGACAGACCTCGCGAACGCCAGGGTCGTCATCGAACAGCAGGCTGTCGCGCAATGCGTTCCAGTCGTTGAACGGGCTGTCGGCGTGCAGCAAGCCGATCAGGCCGGCATCGGTCTGCACTTCAAGGGCTATCGGCAATTGCAGGAACCGTTCGACGAAGACCGCCTGCCGGTCCCTGGGCATATCGATGAACCAGCCGCCCCCAGCGGCACGGTACATCTCCATGTCCAGCCGCCCGCCATGCAGGCAAGTGATCGCCAGCGACTCGTGATTGCCCTGCACGGCATGGAACCAGGGCTGATCCAACCAATCCAGGCACTCTTCACTGTGCGGCCCGCGGTCGACCAGGTCGCCGACGCTGAACAGCCGGTCCACGGCAGGGTCGAAGCCTGCTGCATCCAGGCACTGCTCAAGCCGCCGAAAATGCCCGTGGATATCGCCCACGGCCAGGTCGCGCCCCTTGCTGTTGGCGGCTACCCGCCGAAACCGGCTCATTACAATCTTCCTCTGCTGGCGCGCGGCGGCCGGCGTAAAATGGAGCGACACGCAGCCCACCCCGGAGGTGCATCATGCGTAACGCTCTCGTGTGTGCCGTGCTCATGGCGCTGTCATTCAACAGCATGGCACAAGGCACCCCGCCTGCGCAGGTCGAGGTGCGTTTCGACCACCCGGAAAAATTTCGCGACGCCAGCCTCGATGGCCCTGGCTATGAACGCGGCGCCGACGCTTACGTGATGAAGACCCTGACCGAATACCTGCAGAAGCTAGGCCAGCGCTACCTGAAGCCTGACCAGCAACTGGTCATCGACATTCGCGACATCGACCTGGCCGGCCGTTACGAGCCGTGGCACAGCCAGGCCTACGATGTGCGCTTCATGCGCGACATCACCTGGCCGACCATCGACCTGAGCTACACCCTGCACCAGCCCGGCAAGCCCGACCAACAGGCCCAGGAGCGAGTCAGCGACAAGATGTACCTGAGCCGCCCAGGCCGTGCTTCCCACAGCAGCGACCGGCTGTATGCGGAAAAAGCCATGCTCGACGATTGGTTCCGCCAGCGCTTCGGGCCGCATTCGACATCCTGAGGCAACCCTTTGCTGGTACAGGCGAGTGTGTCGGGGGTATGCTCGGCCCTTCGACCTGTACCAGGGAAGGGACGCACCATGAAACTCTGTGCCGTACAACTGGCGTCGCGCAAAGGCGACCTGGCCGGCAACCTCGCCCGCCATCTGCGCTGCATCGAGCAGGCCGCGGCACTGGGCGCCGAACTGGTGGTGTTCCCGGAACTGTCGCTGACCGGTTACGAACCGACCCTGGCGCGCCAGGTGGCCCTGCCGGTGACCTCTGCCCGCCTCGAGCCCTTGCAGGCGCTTTGTGACCAGCTGGCAGTCAGCGTGGCCGTGGGGCTGCCGCTGCCGACCGCAGAAGGCATTCGCATCGGCATGCCCATCCTGCGCCCGGGCCTGCCGCCCCTGGGGTATGCCAAGCAGCGCCTGCATGACGATGAGCTGCCGTTCTTCACGCGTGGTGACCAACCCCTGGTGTTCGAATCGGGGGCGCTGCAGATTGCCCCGGCCATCTGCTATGAATCGATGTTCATCGAACATGCCGCCCAGGCCCATGGGATGGGGGCCGAGCTTTATCTGGTCAGCGTGGCCAAGACCGCCAAAGGCATACGTGAAGGCAACGAGCATTACCCGGAGGTGGCGCGCACCTTGGGCATTCCGGTGCTGCTGGCCAACTGCGTCGGGCCGGCCGACAAATTCATCGGTGCCGGCGGCTCGGCAGCCTGGGACAGCCAGGGCAACCTGCTGGCGGCGCTGGATGACAAGGCTGAAGGCCTGATCCTGCTGGATACCGTCAGCAACCTCGCAATCGGAGTGCCGCTAACTGCTGCATGAAGTGATTGCCTGTACTGGCCTCTTCGCGGGCACGCCCGCTCCCACAGGATCTCCACAGATCTGAGGCTTGCACAATACCTGTGGGAGCGGGCGTGCCCGCGAAGAGGCCAGTACAGGTTGTTCAGAGATCCAGGGCCAGGCTCTGCCGCCCTTCCAATGCCAGCAGATACTGCTTGGCGGGCAAGCCCCCGGCAAACCCGGTCAGGCTCCCGGACGCGCCGATCACCCGGTGGCAAGGAGCAATGATCGAGATCGGATTGCGCCCGTTGGCTGCGCCCACCGCCCGCACCGCACTGGGGTTGCCGATCTGCCGGGCGATGTCGCTGTAGCTGCGGGTCTCGCCAAAGGGAATGGTCAGCAAGGCCGCCCACACCTGGCGCTGGAATTCGGTGCCGGCAAAGTCCAGCGCCAGCTCGAAGCGCTGGCGCGTGCCGGCGAAGTACTCGCCCAGCTGGCGCGCCGTTTCGCGCAGCGTCGGGTGAAGATCATCGCGGTGCAGCGGGCCAAGCCGCACGCGGTTCTCGCGCTCCTCCTCCCACAGCACGGCGGCGAGTTGCTCGCCGCGCGCCACCAGGGTCAGGGTGCCGACCGGAGACGGCATCAACGTAAAGGCGCTGGACATGTGAGTTTCCTACGGCAAACCAGTTTCAGCGCACTTTAACGTCGCCCGCCCTGCGCTGCATCCGCTTTCTTGCGCAGGTTATCCGGTAAGCAGCGACTGGCGGATCAGCTTCTTGTCGAGCTTGCCCACGCTGGTTTTCGGGATTTGCTCGACACACCGTATTTGCCGCGGAATCGCCCATTTGTTCAGCTGGCCACTGGCGACAAAAGGCTGCAGATGCTCGGCCAATACAGCCGCATCCAGCTGCCGACCCTCGCGGCAAACCAGCAGTGCCAGCGGCTGCTCGCCCCATTGCGGGTCCGGCACGCCGATCACCGCCACCGCCTCGACGGCCGGGTGCTGGCTGATCAGGCTTTCCAGTTCAACTGAGCTGATCCACTCGCCACCGGTCTTGATCACATCCTTGATCCGGTCGCGAATACGCACCACACCCCCTGCATCGACGCAGGCCAGGTCACCGGTGTGCAGCCAGCCACCGCGCCACAATGCGGCGCCCTGCTCCAGCTCCTTCAGGTAGCCCTGGGTCAACCAGGGCGCGCGTACCACCACTTCACCCAGGTGTTCGCCGTCGTGAGGCACGTCATTGCCTGCGTCATCGACGATACGCAAGTCCACCAGCACGATCGGCACGCCGGCATTGATGCGCAGCGGCACCTGCTCGGCCATGGGCAGCGCCAGGTCCTGCGCACTCAGGCGGGTGACACTGAGCAGCGGGCAGCTTTCCGACATGCCATAGCCGCAGTGCACGCGAATGCCGCGGTGGCTGGCGCGCTGTGCCAGCCCCACGGTCAGCGCACTGCCGCCGAGCAGCATCTTCCAGCCGACCAGGTCGGTGCGCCGGCCCTCGTCGCAGTCGAGCATCATCTGCAGCACGGTCGGCACGCAGTGCGAGAAGGTCACGCCCTCCTCGCGGTACAGCCGCACCAGGCGGTTGGGCTCGTAGCGCCCCGGATACACCTGCTTGATGCCCAGCGCCGTGGCCACATAGGGCACGCCCCAGGCATGCACATGGAACATCGGCGTGATCGGCATGTACACATCGCCTTCACGCAACAACGGCTCGCCGCCGCAGGCCGCCAGGGTGGCCTGCTCGGCCAGGGTGTGCAGCACCAGCTGGCGATGGCTGAAATACACCCCCTTGGGCAGGCCGGTGGTACCGGTGGTGTAGAACAGCGTGGCCAGCGAGTGTTCGTCGAAGTCGGGGAAGTCGAAGCGGGTACCCGCCGCGCCGAGCAGCGCTTCGTACTCGCCCAGCGTGGGCAGGGCCGGCTGGTCGCAGGCGCCATCGCTGAGGCGGATGAAGCCTTGCACGGTCGGCAGCGCCTCGCGCAGCTGCTCCATCAGCGGCAGAAAGTCATCATGCACCAGCACCAGCCGGTCTTCGGCATGGTTCATGGTGTAGCGGACCTGCTCGGCGGATAACCGCACGTTGACGGTGTGCAGCACCGCACCGAGCATCGGCACGGCGAAGAAGCACTCCAGGGCGCGGTGGCTGTCCCAATCAAGCAAGGCGACGGTGTCGCCAGGCCTGACCCCGGCCTCGCTGAGCACATTGGCCAGGCGCTGGATGCGCTCGACCAGCGTCGTGTAGCTGTAGCGCAACTTGTCGGCGTAGACGATTTCCTGGTTCGGCTGGTAGCGCACGCCCGACAACAGCAGGCGCTTGATCAGCAGCGGGTAGCCATAGGCCTGTTCGGCGGCCGGCATGATACGGGTGGTGGTCATCGCGGCATCCTTCACAGCAGGTCGGCATCGAGCAGGTACAGGCTGTGGCTACCGGCCTTGACGCTGGCACTCAGCGAGAGGGTGCGCGGCAGCAGGCGCGCGAAGTAGAAGCGCGCGGTGGCCAGCTTGCTCTGGTGGAACGGCTCGGGTTGTTCGGTGTTCAGGGCGACGTCGGCCATGCGTGCCCACAGGTAGGCATACAGCGTGTAGCCGAACGCGTGCAGGTATTCCACCGACGCTGCGCCAATCTCCTGGGGGTTGCCCTGGCCGCGGTCGAGGACCCAGGCCGTCAGGTCATCAAGTTCGTTCACGGCCGCCAGCAGCGGCGTACCGAACTCGGCGGTCAGCGCCTCGGCGAAGGTGCGGATCTCCGTCGACAGCAGGCGGTATGCCTGGCCGCCATCGCCCAGCAGCTTGCGCCCCACCAGGTCGAGGGCCTGGATGCCGTTGGCGCCTTCGTAGATCTGGGTGATGCGGCAATCGCGAATCAGCTGTTCCTGGCCCCATTCACGGATGTAACCGTGGCCACCGAACACCTGCTGGCCATGCACCGTGGTCTCCAGGCCCATGTCGGTGAGGAAGGCCTTGGCCACCGGGGTCAGCAAGGCCACCTTGGCCTCGGCCAGGCGGCGTGCGTCGGCACTTTCGCTGTACTTGGCCAGGTCCAGCTGCAGCGCCACGTAGGTGGAGAACGCCCGCCCGCCTTCGTTCAGCGCTTTCATGGTCAACAGCATGCGCCGCACATCCGGGTGCACGACGATCGGGTCGGCAGCCTGCCCGGGCGCCTCGGCGCCGGTCGGGGCACGGCCCTGCTGGCGGTCGCGGGCATAGGCGATGGCGTTCTGGTAGGAACGCTCGCCCAGGGCCAGGCCCTGGATACCCACGCCCAGGCGCTCGTAGTTCATCATGGTGAACATGGCGTTGAGGCCTTTGTTCGGTTCGCCGACCAGGTAACCGATGGCGCCGTCGAAGTTCATCACGCAGGTGGCCGAGGCCTTGATGCCCATCTTGTGCTCGATCGAGCCGCAACTGACGGCGTTGGCCTCGCCCAGCAAACCATCGTCGTCGACCAGCACTTTTGGCACCAGGAACAGGGAAATGCCCTTCGCACCAGCAGGTGCGTCGGGCAAACGGGCCAGCACCAGATGGATGATGTTCTCGGTCAGGTCCTGCTCACCGCCGGTGATGAAAATCTTGGTGCCGCTGACCCGGTAACGGCCATCGGCCGACGGTTCGGCACGTGTGCGCAGCAGGCCCAGGTCAGTACCGCAGTGCGGCTCGGTCAGGCACATCGAGCCCGTCCAGCGGCCTTCATACATCGGTGGCAGGTAACGGGACTTGAGTGGCTCGCTGGCGTGATTGAGCAGTGACAGGCAGGCCCCTGCGGTGAGCATCGGGTACAGGCCGAACGACAGGTTGGCCGCGTTGAGCATCTCTTCGAGCTGGGCGCCGATCACTTTCGGCATGCCCATGCCGCCATATTCTGGCGCCCCGGCCACACCCACCCAGCCATCTTCGGCGAACGCCCGGTAGGCGTCGGCAAAACCGTCCGGGGTGATTACGCGGCCGTTATCCCAACGGCAACCCTGTTCGTCACCACTGCGGTTGAGCGGCGCCACCACGCCGGCAATCAGCCTGCCGGCCTGTTCGAGCACGGCCCGGGCGGTATCGGCGTCGACCTGCTCTACCAGCGCCGGGGTCTGCGCCCACCAGGCCGGGATATCGAACACTTCGTTAAACAGGAAATCCATGTCGCGCAGTGGCGGAAGGTAATCAGACATGAGGCGAACACTCGGTTGCTTGGGTTGACGAACGTGGCGCGACACGGGCCCGGCGTGCCGCCGGGGCGCCATGGCCACGCAGGAGGAAGTGCGACAGCGCCGGGATCAGCACCAGCGCGCCGAGCATGTTCCAGAGGAACATGAAGGTCAGCAGCAGGCCCATGTCGGCCTGGAACTTGATCGGCGACCAGGCCCAACCGACCACGCCGGCGGCCAGGGTGATGCCCACCAGCCCGACCACGCGCCCGGTAAAGGCCACGGCCCGCTTGTAGGCCTCGGCCAGCGGCAGGCCGGCACGCTGGTGATGCAGCTGCACGCTGAGCAGGTACAACGCATAGTCGACGCCAATGCCCACGCCGAGGGCGATCACCGGCAAGGTGGCGACCTTGACGCCGATGCCCAGGGCCACCATCAGCGCCTCGCACAGCAGCGAAGTGAGCATCAATGGCAGGACGGCCACCACGGTGGCGCGCCAGCTGCGGAAGGTGAACAGGCAGAACAGGGTGACGGCCAGGTACACCAGCAACAGCATGCGGTGGTTGGCCTCGCGCACGACGATATTGGTGGCGGCCTCGATACCGGCACTGCCAGCTGCCAGCAGGAACTGGTGATCCTCGCTACCGTTGGCCTGGGCGAAGCGCTCGGCGCTGGCGGCAACCTGCGCCAAGGTATCGGCGCGGTGGTCCTTGAGGTAGGCGATCACTGGCATCAGTGAGCAATCGTTGTTGAACAGCTCCGGGGTGTTGACCGAGGCCTGTTGGGCCGCGTAGTTGAGCACATCCTGGTTGCGTTGCAGGCTGTTCAGGCGCGGGTTGCCCTCGTAGGTACCGGCGGTGATCTGGCGCACCGCATTGGCCAGCGACAGCGTGGTCTGCACCCCGGGCAACTGTTGCAGCTCCCAGGCCAGGCGGTCGGCCAGCACCAGCGTCTGGTAGCGCAGGCAGCCTTCAGGGGGTGTCTTGACCATCACCGCGAAGGTGTCGCTGCTCAGCGCGTAGTGGCTGGTGATAAAGGCGTTGTCGCGGTTGTAGCGCGAGTCGGCGCGCAGCTCCGGGGCACCGCTGTCGAGGTCGCCGATCTTCAGCTGCAGGCTGCCCCACACGCCGACGACGGCCAGCACCGCTGCCACCAGCAAGGCGCCCGTGGCCCACTTGCGTTCGGTGAAGCGGTCGAGCAGGTCCCACAAGCGGCCAAAGCCACGGTGCTGCGCCGCACGGGCATCGATGTACAAGGCGCGCTCGGCCGCCTTGCGGCCCACGCCGACATACGACAGCGCCACCGGCATCAGCAGCAGCGAGGTGAAGATCAGCACCGCCACGCCGATGCTGGCGGTGATGGCCAGGTCCTGGATCACCGGGATATCGATCAGCATCAGCACGGCAAAGCCTACCGCGTCCGCCAGCAGTGCGGTGACCCCGGCCACGAACAGGCGGCGGAAGGTGTAGCGTGCGGCGATCTGCCGGTGGGTGCCGCGGCCGATGTCCTGGAGGATGCCGTTCATCTTCTGCGCGGCGTGGGACACACCGATGGCGAAGATCAGGAACGGCACCAGGATCGAGTACGGGTCGATGGCATAGCCCAGCCAGGCGACGATGCCCAGCTGCCAGACCACCGCGGTCAGCGAACACAGCACCACCAGCAAGGTGCTGCGCACGCAGCGGGTGTACAGGTAGATGATCACCAGGCTGGTGAGCACGGCCAGGGCAAAGAACGCCATCACCTGGATCAACCCGTCGATCAGGTCGCCCATCAGCTTGGCGAAACCGATCACGTGGATCTGGTACTGGCCGCTGGCCTGGTACTGGTGACGCAGGTGTTCGAGCTTTTGCGAGAAGGCGTGGTAGTCGATGCCTTTGCCGGTGGCCGAGTCCTGGTCCAGCAGCGGCACGATCAGCATGCTCGACTTGAAGTCGCGGGCCACCAGGCTGCCGACGATGTTGGCACGTTCGATGTTCTGCCGCAGCTGCTCGATGTCGGCGGCCGCGCCCTGGTATCCGTCGGGCATCACCGGGCCGCCCTGGAAGCCTTCTTCGGTGACCTCGGTCCAGCGCACAGCCGGGCTCCACAGCGATTTCATCCAGGCACGATCGACACCGTCACTGAGGAACAGCTCGTCGTTGATCTGGCGCAGGGTCTGCAGGTAGTCGGGGTCGAAGATGTCGCCGCGGGTGTTCTCCACCACCACCCGTACCGAGTTGCCCAGGCCGCGCAGTGACTGGCGGTTTGCCAGGTAGTTCTGGATGTAGGGGTGGCTCTGCGGCAGCATTTTCTCGAAGCTGGGGCGCAGCTCCAGGCGGGTCAGTGCCATGTAGCCGAGCACCAGGGTGGTCAGCAGCATGCACAGCACAAAGGCCAGGCGGTGGTTGAACACCAGGCGCTCCAGGCAGTTGCCCGAACGCGGGTCGAAGTCGGCGAGGTTGTGGATCACCGGCAGGGGGTCTTGGCGGATATCGGCCATCAGGGTCTTCTCTCGTCGAAGGTGCGCACGCCCCGCTCGCCCACCAGGACCAGGCCGCTACCGGCGTCGTCGGCAAGCGCGGTCACCGGGCCGCGGGTGGCTTGTGGCTGCAGGCTGAAGCTGGCGCCGCCGTCGCGGCTGAGCAGCAGGTCGCCGGCCTGGCTGGCCAGCCAGACATCGCCACCTGGGCCAAGGCTGGCGGCCGTGAGGCTGGTCTTGACCCCACTGCTGACCGGTTGCCATTGCTGGCCGCCGTCGCTGCTGCGGTAGGCATTGCCGCGCAAGCCATAGATCAACAGCAGCCCGGGTTTGCCGACGGCACCGAACAGGGTGCCGGCATACGGTGTCGGCACCTGGATGAAGCGCTCGCCTGCGGCATCCAGCTTGAGCAACAGGCCCTGCTCGCCGGTGATGTACAGCGCGTCACCCACCGGCGCCAGGCTGGTCAGGTGGAGGCCTTGCGGGTTGTCGCTGTGGTCCTGCCAGGGCAACCAGTGCTGGCCACCGTCCTTGGTGCGCAGCAGCAAGTTGAACAGGCCCACGGCATAGCCATGCTGGTCATCGCTGAACCAGACATCGAGCAAGGTGCTGTCGGTGCCATCGGCCAGCTCACGGCCATCGAGCTGCTTTTGCCAGTGTTGGCCGCCGTCGCGGCTGTGCAACACCACACCGTCGTTGCCCACTGCCCAGCCGTGCTCGGCCGTGGGGAAGCTGACGGCATTGAGGTCGGCGCTCACCGGCACCTGGGCTTGCTGCCAGTGCGCGCCATGGTCGTCGGAGTACAGAATGTGGCCACGCGGGCCCACCGCCACCAGGCGCTCACCGGCCCGGGTCACATCACGCAGCGCGCTGCTGGCGGCCAGTGCACTGGGCACGGCCGGCAAGTCCAGCACATCGGTGAAGGGCGCAGCCTGAGCCGCGCCTTGCAGCGCAACCCAGACCAGCATCGCCACGCTGCATCGTTTGAAAACAGACATTGCGAACCTCTGCGCCATGCGCTCAGCGGATGCCGTTGCCGGCCAGCGATTCAGGCGACCACTGGGCCTTGGACAGCGGGTCGATGTAGCGGATGCCGCCGTAGGCACCGACCACGCCGTTGAGGTTGTAGGTGCCGCCGACCAGGTCGTAGATCATGAACGGCGTGGCATCCGGGGTCTGCTTGTCGTAGCTCTGGGTGAGGAAGGCGAACGAGCCACGGTACAGCTGGCCGCGGGCGTCATACTGGTCGGAGGCCAGGGCAACCCAGCTGTCTTCGTCGAGGTAGAAGCGGCGCTTGTGGTAGATGTGCCGCGCACCGTCCTTGAGCTTGCCTTCCACTACCCACACGCGGTGCTTCTCCCAGCGCACGAACTGCGGGGCCAGGTGGTTGGGGGTAATCAGCTGCTTGACGTCGGTGTTGTAGGTCAGCTGGTAGGTGTTATACGGCACGTACATTTCCTGCTTGCCGACCAGGGTCCAGTCGTAGCGGTCTAGGGCGCCGTTGAAGACGAACACGTCATCGTAGGTGCCAGACCCCGAGGTCCCCGGGTTGGGCGTGTCGTAGGCCAGGTTCGGCGCCAGCTTGACCCGGCGCTGGCCAGGCAGGTACTGCCAGGCGCTGCGTGGCTGCACCAGCGGGTTGGCAGCATCGCGCAGCATCATCGCTTCGCCGGCGCGGCGGGCGGGGCCGGTGTACACCAGTTTCATCTGGTAGTAGGTGTCCTTGGCGCCGATCGGCTTGTTCATGTCTTCGTAGATCGGGTAGCTGATGTTGGCCTGGCCGGTGGTCGACAGCGACGGCTTGCCGGCAGCGTCGACGTTCCACGAATCGTACTTGGCGGTCATGCTCACGCCTTGGTAGCGCAGCAGGAAGTTCCACATTGCCTCGGCGCCGTTCTGCGGGATCGGGAACGGGATGCCCGGCAGCACGTTGTCCACCGCGGTGCCGCCCTCCTGGCTCTTGGCGCCGGTGGCGTTCTTCAGGGTGTTGTCCAGCACCGCCTGGGGCAGTGCCACGCTGCGGTGGGTCGGGTAGACATCGACGCGCATGGTCGGGAAGCGCTTGAGCAGTTCAAGGGTGGTGGCCGTCAGCTGGCCCTTGTACTGCTCGGCGTTCTTGCCATCGATGACCAGCAGCGGTTTCTCGCTGGCGAACGGGTCGGGGCGCATGCTGGCGCCGCTCTGGAAGCTGGCCGGCGGCGTCTGCAGGCCGCCCTGGTAGGCCGGGATCGAGCCATCGGCATTGGCGGCCTTTTCCGCGCCCAGGGTGGTCAGGCTCTTGCCCAGCCTGGCAGCCTGGTCAGGGGATACGGCGGCATGGGCGGCGTTGAGGGCAGCCAGCGACAGGCAGGTGGCCAACAGGGTTTTCACGTAGTTCATGATTGTTGTTTTCCTGTGAAGTCTGTGGGGGACAGGTCTCAGAACGTGGTCTTGAGGGTCAGGTACAGGGCGCCACGGTCTTCGGTGGTGGCACCACCGCCGGAGAAGGAGGCATAGCCGCCGCCGTAGCAGGTGTAGTCCTGTTCGCCGTCGAGGGCGTTCGGCGTGCTGCCGTCGGTCTGGCCATCCTTGCAGGACTGGGTCTTGCCGAAGCTGTCGACGTACTTGAAGTCGACGAAGTACTGGTTGTAGATGGCGGCGCTGACGCCGACCGCATAGTTGCCCGTGTCCTTGGCGCCGCCGCCCTGCACCGGCGACACACCGTCGATGCCGACGTTGACCGACAGCGGCATGCTCAGGTCGATACCGGGCATCACCTGGAACCAGGTGGGGGTGAAGTTGACGGCGATGCCCCAGTTGTCGCGGGTCGGCTGGTCGATGCCGCGGTAGCTGCTCTTGCCCTTGTACAAGGCCTCGTTGTGGCCATCGAGCTTGAGCAGGTTGCTGTAAAACAGCTCGCCAAGCAGGGTTGCCGAATCGAACAGCGGCGTGTCGCCGATGGTCATCAGGCCGTTGAGGGTCCAGTGCAGGGTTTCACCGGTGGCGCTCAGGCTGTCGCCGTCCTTGGGCACGTCGTAGATCACCCCGCTGCTGGCCAGGCGTGGCGGCAGCAGGCCGAAGCCACCACCCAGGCCGGCGGTGCCGGGGGCACTGACGATGGCCGGGATGCTCGCCAGGGGCATGTGGTGGCGAATGTTGAGGTCGCTGCCGACGCTGATGCCGCCGATGTCCTTGGACAGGCTCAGGCCATAGATGTCGATGTCGTCGGAATAGGCGAACTGGTAGGTGGTGCTCTGCAGCGAGTTGTACAGGTTGCCGACCGCGCCCTGGCGGCTGGCCGGCGGCGCGCCGAACGGGCCACGGGCCACGGTCATGCCGCGTGCGTCGAGCCAGGCCTGGGGCAGGATCTCGGAGGTCTTGCGGTAGTAGAAGCCCAGGGTGCCGCCGAGCCATTCGGGCGACCACTTGGCCATGACGCCCCAGTCGCCGCTGTTGCGCGGGGTCAGGTCGTCGCCACGGCGAATGGTGGTGAGCGCACCGCGCACCGGGATCAACCCCGGGGTGCCGGTGTGGCCGAGCAGGAAGCTCTGGGCGCCCTCGCCCACCACGTCGGAACCGCCATAGAAGGTGCCGGCTTCCGGCAAGCGCGCGGCATCCCAGTCGAAGAAGTACTGTGCCCCCAGGGTCAGCTCAGGGTTGACCATGAACGACGTGGACAGCTGGTTGCGCGGCACGAACAGTTCCTTGGCCTCGGTGCCTGGCGAGGCCGCCAGTTTGGCCAGGTCCAGACCGGACTGGCCATAGCTCAGCGAGTGCACCGGGTTAAGCAGGGTTTCACCCCAGAACAGGTTGTGCTGGCCGACTTTGGCGCTGATCTGCGACTCCTCGCCGACGTCGCGGCTGAAGAACACGAAGGCATCCAGCACTTCGCCAGAGGGGCCGCTGTAGTAGCGCTGGGCATAGTTGCTCAGGTGCGGGCTGCCCAGCGGTACGCCTGTACCCGGCAGGCCGTTGAGGCTGGGGTTGATACCGGACTGGTCACCGTTGCCGTTGACGAACGGGTTGCTGTTGGAGCCGGTGTTGTCATAAGCCTTGTCGTACCAGCTGGCGGTGCTGACCCGGAAACCGGTGTTGCCTTGGTAGACCACATCCAGCTCGGTCAACAGGTCGACCCGGTTGGTGACCGTGGTGCCGGCCTTGCGGAAGTTGTAGTCACCGTCGTTGCTGTTGGGGGTGCCGAGCATGCGTTTGTCGGCGCTTTCGGTGCGCACGCCGTAGTTGTACTTGACGGTGTTGTCGAAGCGTACGGCCCAGTCTTCGCTGCCGGTAGTGACTTCGAAGGCTTGCGCGCCGGGCAGGCTGAGCAGGCTGATGGCGCAGGCGAGCAGGCAGCGCTGTGGTTTCACAGCACGGTGAATGCGGTGTTCTGGCATTGCGATGACTCCACTTATTGTTCTTGTTGTTTTGGGCCGCCCGTCATCTGCGGGCTTGGCCTGGGCATCCGTGCGCGGTTGGCAGATCAGTGGTCCAGGCGACGAATCAGGTGTTCCGCCAGCGGCCAGGGGCCGAAGCCGGCTGCCGGGTTGAGGTGGCCGACTGGCCCAAGGGCGACCAGCTCGCTGCCCCAGGCCTGGGCCATGACGCCGGCGGCTTCGAAGCTGGCCAGGTGGTCGTTGCTGCTGGCGGCGACGATGCTGGGGAACGGCAACGGCGCCATCGGCAAGGGCGACCAACCCTGCTCGGCCAGGCTTTGCGGGCTGGGGTAGTGAGCCGGCCACTGGGCGTGCAGGTCTGGTGGAGCTGCCAGCAAGGCGCCTTTGATCGGCCGCTGATAGCGCGCCGCCCAGTGGGCCACCATCAGCACGCCAGCGCTGTGCGCCACCAGCACCACTTCGCCGTCGATCTGCTCAAGTTCACGCTGGATCGCTTCGACACGGGTGTTGCAGGCAAGCCCGTCGACCTGCAACGGCGGCACGCTGCGGACCTTGGCCAGGCGCGCTTCGAGCAGGGTTTGCCAGTGCTCGCTGACATGCTCGCGCAGGCCAGGGATGATCAGCACGGTGGCGGTGGTTTGCAGTCTTTCCACGTCAGAACCTCGGCTTGGATCGGGTACGAGGTTCACAGTAAAGAGGGGGCTCGGCGGGTGCTTCACATTGCGCGTCAGCGACTTTTCATTTGATGACAATCGGGCGTTTCGGACTTGTGCTTCTCAATAGGTGACACTCACGCTATAACTCACAGACCGCCTGACGGAAAACAATAACAATGCCCGCCCTAGTCCGTGCCGCCAGCCTGACCAATTACCTCGAAGTGTCCCGCCACGTGGGCCTGAATCCCAACGCCCTGCTCGCCCAGGTCGGCCTCAGTGCCGCCCTCCTCGAAGACCCCAACCGGCGTATACCGGCCGCCAACGTGATTACCCTGCTGGAAGATTCGGCCCGTATCAGCGGCTGCGAAACCTTTGGCCTGCGCATGGCCGAATCGCGCCAGCTCTCTGATTTTGGCGAAATCAGCCTGCTGCTCAGCCACCAGCGCAACCTGCGCGATGCCCTGGAAGTGATCGTGCAGTATCGCCACCTGCTCAACGACGCCCTGGCCATCCATGTCGAGGAAGCCGGCAAGACGGTCATCATTCGTGAGGAAGTGATCAACGACCGGGCGCCGTGCAGCCGCCAGGCCACGGAGCTGGCCATCGGCGTGATGTTGCGCCTGTGCGCGGCGCTGCTGGGAGCCCAGTGGCACCCGATCAGCGCCAACTTCACCCATGCCGCACCCGCCGACCTGGCCATCCACCGGCGCATCTTCGGCTGCAAGCTGGTGTTCGGCAGCGAGTTCAACGGCATTGTCTGCCCCGCTGCCGACCTCGACAGCGCCAGCCCCCAGGCCAACGAGGCCATGGCGCGCCTGGCGCGGCGCTACCTGGACACCCTGCCGGCCGGCGGCACGCCATCACTGGAGCTGGAGTTGCGCAAGACCATCTACCTGCTGCTGCCCATGGGCCGCGCCACCATCGAGCAGGTGGCGCAAACCCAGGGCATGAATGTGCGCACGCTGCAACGGCGCCTGGAAGAAGACGGGCTGACGTTCAAGGACATGATCAACAACGTGCGCCGCGACCTGGTGATGCGCTATCTGGAAAACCCCGGCTATTCGCTGGGGCGCATCGCCGACATGCTCGGTTACTCGATGCCCAGTTCGTTCACCCGTTGGTTCATCGCCCAGTTCGGCATGCCGCCCGCCACCTGGCGGGCCAGGCTAGCCGAGCAGGCACCTTGAAGCGCGATCAGGCTTGGCAAGCGATCACGATGAACACTTCACCCTCCTGGTGTTCGACCGGGTAGGTCTGAACCTTGAGCGCTGTCGAGTTCAGCAAGTAGCCGCTGGCCAGGTCGAAGCGCAGGCCATGGGCGCAGCACTGGATGACCCGGCCCTCCAGGCGCCCGCCGCACAGCGAGGCGCCCTGGTGCGGGCAGCTGTCGTCAATCGCGTAAAGGGTATCGGCCACATTGAACACGGCCAGGCTCTTGCCGTGGATCTCCACCAGCACGCGTTCGTTGCGCTCAGGCACCTGGTTCGCCGCCAGGGCGATCCGCCGGCTCATGCCGGCACCTGTACTTGCAGGGCTTCAAGCATGGCCGCGAGCAGCACATCGGCAGGTTGTGCGCCGGGGAGCAGGCGGCCCTCATTGACGCGGAAACACGGCACCGCGCTGCCCGCGCGCCCGGCACCGTCGAGGAACGGGCTGCCATCTTCACGCAGGCAATCGACCACTTGCGCCGCCTCCAGCCCGCAAGACTGGGCAATGGCGAGCAATACCCGGCTGTCGCCCAGGTCGCGGCCCTGATGGAAGTAGGCAATGAACAGCTGAGTCAGCAGGGTTTCAAGGCGCCTGGCGCCGAGCAGGCCGGACGCACGTTGCAGCAAGCGGTGGGCATTGGCGGTATTGGGCATGCGGCGGATACGCGTGAAGTCGATGTCTTCACCGACCACTCTGGCCGCCGCTCGCACCTGCGCCTGGCGCTCGCGCACGGCCTGCTCGCTGCCCAGTCGCTCTACATAGAAGGCGTGGAATGGCAGGCCATTGGCAGGCAGGCCGGGCAGTAGCTGCACGCCCCGCCACTGCAAGGTCACCTCTACCTGTGGCTGCTCGCGCTGCAGCAGCAACAGGGCAGCCTGCAATTGCCGCTGACCGATCAGGCACCACGGGCATATGAAATCGAAGAACACTTCGACGGACAACGTCTGTTTCACGAACTCAACTCCTCGGTACGGCTGACCGATGCTTGCAGACGCTCCATGTCGCGGTGGTAATGGCGTTTGGCGATGAAAAACACCGCGGCGGCGGCGATGCTCATCAGCGGCACCAACTGGAACGCAGCGTGCAGGCCGATCAGGTCGGAAACACGGCCGGTGATCAGCGGGCCGGTCGCCAGGCCCAGCAAGTTGTTGGCCAGGGTCAGGGTGGCGAATGCCGTGCCGTGCACAGCGGCGTGGGTCAGGTTGGCAACCATGGCGCTGGACGGGCCATTGGTGCCAACAGCGATCATCATGCCCAGGCAGATCAGCACCAGTTGCGCGGTACCTGCCGGCAGCGCGAAGGCCAGCGACAGCAGCAGGCAGCTGCCCAGGCAATAGCCGATGGCCAGGCTGATCTTGCGGTCCGGGCGCTGACGGCCCAGGCGGTCACAGAACATCGCGCAGAGGATCGTGCCAATACCGCTGCACAGCACGATCACGGCGGCAATCGCCCCGGCGCGGTCGGTGCCCATGGCGTAGTAACGGTTCAGGTAGCTGGGCATCCAGACGATGACCGTGCCGCCGACGAACAGTTGCAGGCCACTGCCGATATACGCGGCGATCACCGAGCGCGACCCATACAGGGTGCGCAGCGGGCGACTCGCCGGGCCCCGGCCTTGTTCGACGCATTTGGCGGTGATGCGGGCTTCCTTGACGATCAGTGGGTACAGCAGCGCCAGCACCAGGCCGAACAGGGCCATGCCGGCGAACGCCCAGCGCCAGCCCAGGTGCTGGGCCAGCACACCGCCCAGGGCCATGCCCAGCACCGAGCCGAACATGCCGCCGGCCATGAAGGCGCCGGCCAGGGTCGAACGCATGTCACGGGGGAACACCGCCACCACCACGGCGATGCCGACGCTGCCATAGGCGGCCTCGCCGACACCCACCAGGAAGCGGGCAATGAACATCTGCGGGTAGTTTTCCGCCAGGGCGCAGCCCAGGGTCGCCAGGCTCCACAGCACGGCCATCAGCACCAGGCTGCGCACGCGGCCGAAGCGGTCAGCGAGCAATGACAGGGGGAAGGTCAGCAGGCCGACCATCAGCGCGACGATGCCACTGAGCAGGCCAAGCTGGCTATCGCTCAGGGCCCACTCGCCCTTGAGCAGGGGGAATACGGCATTGAGCACCTGGCGTGACATGTAGTCGGAGATCAACAGGCCGAAGGTCAGCGCAAAGACAACCCAGGCGTAACGCCGGGGGACGCTGTGCGCGGTGTCGGAGCCAGGTGCTTCGGCACTGGCGAGATAGGTGGCCATGGTGCCTCCTCGGGGTATCTGGCGTGGGTGGTGTTCTTGTTGTTATGGAGCAATGCCAAATTAGCGCCGCTTTTGTGGGAGCGGCCTTGTGTCGCGATAGGGCTGCAGAGCAGCCCCGGCAATCGTTGCGGCGACGCAGGTATCCTGGGGCCGCTCTGCGGCCCTTTCGCGACACAAGGCCGCTCCCACAAGGGCTTTGAATGCTTTGTCAGGCCCGCTGCGGCACGCCCTTCTGCCCCGGCTGGCGATTCGGCGCCATGCCGTTGGCCTTGAGGGTCTGCTCGATGCTGGTGTACTGCTCGCCAATGCGGTAGATGGCCCGGGCCTCTTTGCCGTTGGCCACTTCGCGGCCCAGTTCATGGGCTACGCGCACGGTCTGCTGAATCTGCTGCACCGAGCCGAAGCGCTTGCCGTGCTGATCGATGATGGTGTCTTCGTTGCCGCAGCGTGGATGCAGGCCCATGGCCAGGGCCATGGTGTTGAACGGCAGTACGTTCTTCAGCAGCGATTCGGCGGTCAGCGTGCAGCCATCCGGCGCGCGGTGGATGAAGTTGAAGAAGTTGAACGGATTGGGGCCGTCGAAACCGCCACCGATACCGATCCAGGTCAGGTTCAGCGGGCCCATGTAGTCGCCACGGCGAACCATGCGCTCGAGGGTTTCCAGGGCATGCATGCCGGTCAGCTGGAAGTGCGGCTGGATGCCACTGGCCTGCAAACGGCGCAGGTGTTCGCGGACCCAGGCCGGGCCGGCAGGCACGGTCATTTCGCTGTAGGCAGCGTGGATCGCCGGGTGGGCCAGGGAGGTGCCTTCCAGGTATTCCGGATACAGCAGCTCCATGATGTTCATCTGCGTGGTGTTGATCGCCACGGTTACCTGGTCGGGGCGTGGGGTCAGCTCGGCGAGCATGTGCCGGGTGTCGTCGGACAGCCACTTGGCTGCTTCGCCTTCGCCCTCGGGGGCAAAGGAAATCGAGCCACCGACCTGGATGATCATGTCCGGTACCGCTTCACGCACCCCGGCGATCAGCTCGTTGAACTTGGACAGGCGCTTGGAGCCCTTGCCGTCCAGTTCCCGTACATGCAGGTGCAGCACGGTGGCGCCGGCTTCATAGCAATCGACTGCCTTCTGCACCTGCTCGTCCATGGTCAGCGGGATGTCTTCGGGGAAGTCCTCGGGCATCCACTCCGGGCCATACGGGGCGACGGTGATCACCACCTTTTCCATGTTTTCCGGGTGCAACGAATCGTCGAAGAATTGCATGCAGTAGTCCTCGCTATTGTTATTGTGCTGTGCGCCGCGGTCGTATGTGCGGCGGCTGACTCAGAAGGTGCGGCTGCCCTTGATCCCCGCTCGCTCCATCTTGCGATGGCATGGCGGGTAGTCCATGACCGCGTAATGCTGGGTGCTGCGGTTGTCCCAGATGGCCACGCTGTTGGGCTTCCAGCGCCAGCGCACCTGGTACTCGGGCAAGTAGGCCTGGCTGACCAGGTAGCGCAGCAGGTCGGCTGCGCCGGGGTTGGCGTCCTGGCCGAAACGCACACGCTGGGGCGTGTGGTAGTTGCTGAAGTGGGTGGTGAAGGCGTTGACGAACAGCACCTGTTCACCGGTGTCCGGGTGCGTGCGCACCACCGGGTGCTCGGCATCCGGGAACTGCGCCTTGAGCGCCAGGCGCTTTTCGATCGGCATGGCGGCGCCGAAGCTGGCTTCGATGCTGTGGCGTGCGCGCAGGCCTTCGATTTTCGCCTTCACATCAGCGGGCAGGTTCTCGTAGGCCAGCACCATGTTCGCCCACATCGTGTCACCACCTACCGGTGGGCACTCGACGCAGCGCAGCACGCAGCCCATGGGCGGTGCCTCACGCCAGGTGGCGTCGGTGTGCCAGGCGTTTTCATAACGGTCGTTGGGCTGGTCGGGGCGCTTGTAGATCTGCACCAGGCCTGGGTGCTCCGGGTCGCTGCCGGCCACCGGGTGGTCTTCGAGGTCGCCGAAGCGCCGGGCAAAGGCCACGTGCTCGGCACGGCTGAAGTGCTGGTCACGCAGGAACAGCACACGGTGCTTGAGCAACTGCGCGCGCAGTTGCTCGAACAGGTCGTCATCGTTGATCGCGTCAGCCAGGTTGACGCCGCTGATCTCGGCGCCGATCGCACAGGTCAGTTGTTCGATGTGCATGTGGTTGCCCTCTTCAGATGACGAAGATCGACGAGCCGGTGGTCTTGCGCGCTTCCAGGTCGCGATGGGCCTGGACGGCGTCCTGCAGGGCATAGTGCTGGTTGATTTCGATGCGGATGCGGCCGCTGCTGACATGGTCGAACAGCTCGCCGGCCAGGTCGGCTTTTTCCGCAGGGTCGGCAATGAAGTCGGCCAGTGCCGGGCGGGTCAGTTGTAGCGAACCTTTGATCGCCAGCAACTGTGGGTCGAACGGCGGGATGGTGCCGGAGGCGGTACCGACGCAGACCATCAGGCCACGGCGCTTGAGCGAATCGAGTGAGCCCATGAAAGTGTTCTTGCCGACGCTGTCGAACACCACGTTGACGCCAACGCCATCGGTGAGCTCACGCACGCTGCTGGCCACGTCCTCGACGCTGTAGTTGATGATCTGGTTGCAGCCATGGGCGCGGGCGACCTCGGCCTTGGCCTCGGTGGACACCGTGCCGATCACGTTCAGCCCCAGCAGACGCGCCCACTGCGCGACGATCAGGCCGACGCCACCCGCCGCGGCATGCAGCAGCACGGTGTCGCCGGGCTTGAAGTCGTACAGCCGGCGCATCAGGTAGGCTGCGGTGAGGCCGCGCATGGTCATGGCGGCGGCGGTCTCGAAGGCGATGGTTTCCGGCAGTTTGATCAGCGCTGCGGCGGGGATCAGCCGCTCGGTGCAATAGGCGCCGAGGGTGTTGAGGAAACCGGTGTAGGTCACCCGGTCCCCCACCGCCACCTGGGTCACGCCCTCACCTACCGCCTGCACCACCCCGGAGGCTTCCACGCCAATGCCATTGGGCAGCGGGATCGGGTAAGTGCCATTGCGGAAATAGGTATCGGCATAGTTCAGCCCCACTGCCACCTGACGCAGGCGCACCTGGCCCGGGCCTGGCTCACCGACCTCGGCATCCTCGTAGCGCAGTACCTCGGGGCCACCGGTCTGATGGAAACGTACGACTTTGGACATGCTTGTCTCTCCAATCATCGATCTGGACGCAGGGCGTCAGTTCTGGGTAATTGGAATGTAAGCGCTCGGGGGACGGGGTGCTTCGCATCGGGCGACAGCGGGTTTTCATTTGATGACAGTCGGCAGCTCCCCTTCCTGCCACCCGGCAATCAGGCGCTGGGCATTCTCGTCGCAATCCATGCCCTGTGGCTTGCCCTGCATGCCGGCGATCACCGCCAGCAATTGCGCGCGGTTCTGCGCCAGGCGCAGTTGCATGGCTTCAATTTCGGCCACCTTGCGCTTGAGGCTGGCGAGCAGCAGATCATGCCGTGCTGCGCCGTCACCCGATGCGCTGGTCAGTTTGCGCATTTCCTCCAGGCTGAACCCCGCCTGCTGGCCACAGGTGATGATCTCCAGCGACCTCAGCCCGGCGCTACCTTGGAGAACACCGCATGACCCCTTTCCAGCCCCTGCGCCTGCCCAATGGCAGTGTCATCCCCAACCGCATCGCCAAGGCGGCCATGGAAGAAAACCTCGCCAACCAGGACCAGACCCCCTCCGATCAGTTGTTGCGCCTGTATCAGGCCTGGGCCGAAGGCGGTGCCCAAGGCGCGCAGTTCTGGATGCAGATTCCTCGAGTTCGCCCGCGAAATTGCCGCGATTGCCCGCATGCCCGTGATGGTCACCGGTGGCATTCGCCGCCTGCCAGTGATCGAGCAAGTACTCGCCAGCGGTGTGGCCATGGCAGGCATTGCCACCGCCCTGGCGGTCGACCCCACCCTGCCCCGGCGCTGGCAAGCCGGCGAGACCAAGGCCCTGGCCGAACTGCCGCCGATTCGCTGGAAGCGCAAGGCGTTCGCCGCCTTGGCTTACATGGCACTGGTGAAGCTGCAGATGCGCCGGCTAGCCATGGGCAGCAAACCGAAGGCCAAGGCCTCGCCCCTGCGCGCCCTGCTGCTGGAGCAGTGGTGCACGCTGCGCCGAGTGAAGCAATACAAGCGTATGATGAATAGCCGACTGGATTGATGCTGTTCCGTTACGGCGTTCTCTGACGGGAGCACTGCCATGAACCAATCAACTTGTGCGCTGATGCTGGCAATGGCAGCGCTCACGGGCTGTTCGAGTCACTCATCCCTCTACCATGATCAGCCGTTGGTAGCCAAAGTCGACACCGGCATGAGCAAGGCGCAAGTCCTGCAAATTGGCGGCAAACCGAGCGCCCAGTCCGACCGCACGGTAGTACCGGGTACTTGCTTCGACTACATGCTGAGCAAGCCGGGGCAACAGCAGCAGCCTTACATGGTCAGCTTCGATCAGGCCGATAAGGTCGACAAGACCAGTTTCATCACCTGTGCCGAATGGAGCAATGCGCAGCAGAAGTCCCGGCAGGCATTACCCAGCATGGGCGGCATGGGCGGGGCGGGCTACTGATGCAACCGGCAGCCGGTCACTCAAGGCACTCTCTGGCGGCCAGGCGCAGCTTGTCGCTCGACAGGAAGCTGCCTTTGTAGAAAGTTGCCCGGCTGCCATCGTGATATTCGACGACTTCCAGCACTTCGTCTGAAGTCACCGCGCTCGGTGCGGTCAAGCGGTAACCATGGCTGATGGACTTTTGCGTGGTCTGCGGCGACAGCGCCTGCCACTTTGGCAATACGCAAGCGGCGTACACGTCCGGGGATTTCGAAGTCAGCTTACTGGCAGTAGGCTTGCCTGGGTTTGCGCAAGCAGCAAGGCTTGCAGCGAGTGCGGCACAGAACAGGATGCGAAAGGTTGGCATTTGCAATTAACCAGACTGGAACGTGCGCCATTCTAACCAGATTCGTGCCAATGGAGTAATCCACCAAGGTCGCGAACAGGCTTGATTGCCATGGCGCAAGACTTCCGTCGAATGGGCAGGACCGCTCCATCCCTTAGAATGAAACACGCTGATGGATCAGCACCCATCGCAAAAAGCCCGCTCTCATGTGCGCGGGCTTTTTGCTCTTGCAGATCAACGGTTCAGGCTTTCTTGCACATCAATGCAGCGTCTAGCAATCTGCCATGGTCGTACCAGGCGTCGCGCTGGTAGGCCGTGAACTGACGCTGGGTTCCGGTGCCGCGCAGTTCCACCAAACCTTCGGCCTGGGTGGGGTCGGTACTTTCGACATACAGCTTGACCGAGTTGTCGCCATCGACCTCATAGGTTTTCACGTTACCTTGAAGTTCACCTTTGACACACCCCAGATAAGCGGGCGTGCTTCTGTCGGTAGTGCCGGACGTATAATCATGGCCATCCCGCACATCCCGGTTCTGTGCGCACCCGGCCATGAACAACGTGGTAAGAGTGGTTAACAGTATTGCGCCTGTGACCGATCTTGAACGCTTCACGCGACACGCTCCTGCTGCCCCATCGAGAACTTACGAAAGAGTGGCCAAGCCGAACGCCCTTTTTTGGTTTTCGTGTGCCTATGTTACTGCGCAAAGTGCGCAGCACATTAGGCTTGTTTGCTATATGGGCAAAGTCCCATTACTGGCAACGCCCCCTCTTTCGCACTATTTCTTTAGCCGAACGGAACGATTTCAATCAGCCATGATTCTCATGCGTATCGACCCGGCACATCGTTCAGGAGAAACCCATGGTGTGGTGGCTGGAAGTACTCGCCCAGTTCGTGACCTCTGCGGGTCTCGCCGTGTTCAGCATCTTTGTGTTCTGGGCCTGTACCCTGGCATTCGGCAAGGCGCACAACGTGCTGCTGTCAGCCGCGTTGGCGCTGGCCCTGCTGGGCATTGCCGCCTTTCCCCATGGGGTGAGCTTCGCCATCAGCCAGCAGGCGCTTCTGGGGGATGGCAGCGAATTCCTGTTGCTGGTCGCGGACGCATTGGGAGTGATCTGCGCCGTAATGATTGCATCGTTCTTCTTCAACCCTGGGCGGTTACTCGACGCGTCATGATTGCAATCGGGCTATCCGCTCAGCCCTGGGTCGGCGAGCGAACAGCCGTCTGTATCACTACTGTCAGCGTGGGCCGCCACCGTGCCCGCCGCCCATCATGCCTGGGCCGCCATGCCCCCCACCACCACCGCCTCCTGGCGGCATGAACATCCAGCAACCTGCCAGCGTGGATACCAGTGCAGCCACCACGGCGGCACGCAATACATGCTTCAACTTCATTACAGCGCTCCAAAAGGCGAAAACCGGTGCCCTGCCTTATGGAAGGCAGGGCAGCGCTGCCAGTGTAAATTCCAAACCGGCCAGCCCGGGCGAGCTTTTACATAACTTTACTGTTGCGTGGCACAGGGCTGGTCGCAAGCGCAAGGCATGAAGTCAATGCTGCCTTGCGTCAGTAGCGACGATAGTCCTGGTGCCCCCCACGGTCTCCATCGTAGTAATGCCGATGGTGGTGATCCCCGTCGTGCCAGTAAGGCCAGCAGCCACTGAGCAACAACAACCCTGACAACACGACAACCCATGCAGTCTTGCGTTTCATGTGCGTACCTCCGGCCAGGCGAAGCGAGGCCTTGCTTACGTTGGACTGCGCAAAAAAGGGAGGTTCGGGCCGGTCGCCAGCCGCTGATCGTGTTTCATCTGTATTTGACGCCACCCTCGCCGCGTGCTCTCCTTACGCCTTGCGTCAGGTGCCCCCATCGGGGGTGAAACGGGAAATCGGTGCGTCGCAGGCCCTTGCCAGGGCCGGGCAAATCCGGTGCTGCCCCCGCAACGGTAAGCGAGCGAAGCGTCCAGACCACTGTGCCACGCAGTCCGGCATGGGAAGGTGATGCTTTTCAAGGAGCCCTGCTCCTCCTCGCAAGCCCGGAGACCGGCCTGGCGTTCATGAACACCCCGCGGTGGGCGGGCGCTGTCGCATTCCCTCGGGCGCCTTGCGCCCGGGATTGCCGCGCCTGTCCGTTGCCCTTACAAAAAAGCAGAGGATCGCGTCATGCCCATCACCAGCGCCAAACACAGCATCGCCACTCCCGTCACCCTCAGCCAGCGGGTGGTCATCGCCGTCGGTGCCAGCCTGCTCGGCCTGTGCCTGGTCTACTTTGCCGGGTTCTCGCACATCGAAGCCGTGCACAACGCCGCACACGACACCCGCCATAGCGCCGCCTTCCCTTGCCACTGAGGCTGCCATGATCAAGCGTATTGCCCGCACAGCCGGGTTCAGCGGCCTGCTCGCCGCGCTGTTGCTGACCCTGCTGCAAAGCTTCTGGGTCGCACCGCTGATCCTCGAAGCGGAAACCTATGAGTCGGCCGCCCCCGCTGCCGAGCACCACAGCCACGGCGAACAAGCCGACGCTGGCCACAGCCACAGCGAAGAAGCCTGGTCGCCTGAAGATGGCTGGCAGCGCATCCTGTCGACCACTGGCGGCAACCTGGTGGTAGCCGTCGGCTTCGCCCTGATCCTCGCCGCCCTGTACAGCCTGCGTGAGCCGGGCCGTACCAGCACGGGTGCGCTGTGGGGGTTGGCCGGTTTTGCCGTGTTCTGCCTGGCCCCGACCCTGGGCTTGCCACCGGAACTGCCAGGCACTGCTGCCGCCGACCTCGGTCAGCGCCAGAGCTGGTGGGTCGGCACCGCCGCCGCGACCGCACTGGGCCTGGCGCTGTTGGTGTTCGCGCGTCATGGCTTGCTCAAGGCACTGGGCGCCGTCTTGCTGGTGGTACCCCACGTGATCGGCGCGCCGCAGCCGGAAGTCCACGAAAGCCTGGCCCCGCAAGCCCTGGAGGCTCAGTTCAAGATCGCCTCCTGGCTGACCAACGCGGCCTTCTGGGTAGCGCTGGGCCTGCTCAGCGCCTGGCTGTATCGCCGCTCCAGCCACGCCTGATGGCCATCGAGCAGCCAATGCCGGCGCTGTATGCCGGCTTGGGTTGCCGGCGGGGCTGCCCGGTGGACGTTCTCGAGGCCTTGCTGCAAGACGTGCTGCAGGTTCACGGCCTTGACGCCACGGCACTTCGCGGCTTTGCCAGCATCGCTGGCAAGGCCGACGAGCCAGGCTTGCAACAACTCGCCGCACGTCACGCCCTGCCGCTGGTGGTTTTCACCGCCGAGCAACTGCAGGCATACGCGCCGCAACTCAGCCACCGCTCTGCAGTCGCCTACGCCCACAGCGGCTGCTGGGGCGTTGCCGAGAGCACGGCACTGGCTTTGGCCAGCCTCAGTCACGCCAGCGCCATACTCAAGGTGACCCGCCAGGTGCGCGGCCCCGCTACCCTGGCACTGGCCTGCGTCAGATAATCGCTTCTTTCATCTATTCAAGGATTTGCCATGACGGTCTACTTCATCGGCGCCGGCCCCGGCGACCCGGAACTGATCACGGTCAAGGGCCAACGCCTGATCCGTGAGTGCCCGGTGATCATCTATGCCGGGTCGCTGGTACCTGCGGCGGTGCTCGAAGGGCATCAGGCCGAGACGGTCATCAACAGTGCCGAACTGCACCTCGAGCAAATCATCGACGCCATCGGCGCCGCACATGCCAAAGGCCAGGACGTGGCCCGGGTGCACAGTGGCGACCCCAGCCTGTACGGTGCCATCGGCGAGCAGATCCGCCACCTGCGCGAACTGGGCATCGATTACCAGATTATTCCCGGCGTCACCGCCACCGCCGCCAGCGCGGCGCTGCTCGGCTGTGAACTGACCCTGCCGCAAGTGGCGCAGACGGTCATCCTCACCCGCTACGGCGACAGCTCACCGATGCCCGCAGGCGAACAGCTCGGTGATCTGGCCCGGCATGGCAGCACCTTGGCCATTCACCTCGGGGTCAAGCACCTGCCACGCATCGTCGAAGAATTGCTGCCCCACTACGGCCCCGACTGCCCGGTTGCGGTGGTTCATCGTGCTACCTGGCCGGACCAGGACTGGGTGCGTGGCACGCTGGCCGGTATCGTCGATCAGGTTGCCAGCAAGGGCTTCCGCCGCACCGCGCTGATCCTTGTCGGCCATGTGCTCGGCGATGCGCCGTTCGCCGAGTCGGCGCTGTACCGCGCCGGCCACGCCCACCTGTACCGCCCCGGCGACTAGCATTGCCAAGCTGACGAGGGGCGGAGCAGACTGCGCACTCCACCAGACCGGAGGGATAACCATGCTGGAGCTGCGCCCGAATTGTGAATGCTGCGATGCCGACCTGCCGGGCGATAGCCCTGACGCCTTGATCTGCTCGTTCGAATGTACCTTCTGTCGCGACTGCGCTGACCACCGCCTGCAGGGCCGTTGCCCGAATTGCGGCGGCCAGTTGCTGGCCCGCCCGACGCGGGTGGGCCAGGCCTTGCGCAACAACCCCGCCTCGACCCAGCGTGTCCTCAAGCCTCACCCGACCTGCGCCTGACCCTCCGCCGACACAGGCATCGTCGCTTGCGAGGGTGCCTGTGACGGCCACCTTGTAGGAAATTTCTACAATACCGGCTCGCTTGTTCAACACATCTATACTCGCCATTACCAGGGATCCGGAATGGTCGTATCGTGCCGCACAGCAGAAAAAGCTTGCAGACGTATTCCTGATTGCTTCGGGAAACCGACCACATTCCGACAGGAGTTAGTGACATGACAACCGTGCTGATCGTTGATGATCATGCCATCGTCCGTTTTTCCTTGCGCATACTGCTCGAGCGAGAGCGCTTCCGTATCGTCGGCGAACTCGACAATGGCAGTGAAGTGGCGCAGAAAGTGCGCGAATTACGCCCCGACGTGGTACTGCTGGACATCGGGCTCCCCGGCCTGGATGGCATGGAAGTCATCAAGCGCCTGCAACAACAAGAGCCAGCCCCCAAGATCATGGTGCTGACCGGGCAGGCCACCGATCTTTACGTACGCCGCTGCCTGGATGCCGGCATCGGTGCATTCGTCACCAAAGGCGAAGACCTTGAGGCCGTGGTGTTCGCCCTCAAGGCCCTGATCAAGGGCTACTCGACCTTCCCCCAGATGGCGGTGAACAGCAATACCCTGGAGAGCGAACCAGAGCGCCTGGGCAGCCTGTCCAACCGCGAGATGGAAGTGCTGCGGCGCCTGACTCGTGGCGAAAACAACAAGAACATCGGCGCTTGCATGAACCTGAGTGCCAAGACCATCAGCACCTACCGCGGCCGCATCATGGAAAAGCTCAAGACCGAGTCACTGGTGGAAATGGTCGACCTGGCCAAGCGCAACCACGTCAATTGAGCGTGCGGGTAGCATGAAACCTGTCCTGGCTGGCCTGACCCTGCTCATCGCCCTGCTCTGCTGCCCACTCATGGCGCTCGCCGACGGTGAGCCACGGCATTTGCTGGCACGCGCCACCAGCGCCGCAAAACCTTTGCAACTGGATGACGCTGACCGACAGTGGCTACAACGGCGCGGCGTGTTGCTAATGGGGACTTCACAGCCAGATTATCCACCCTTCGAGATCAACGTCAGCCTGGCCGATTACGAAGGCCTCAGCGCCGACTACGCCGGGCTGATAGCAGAGCAACTTGGCGTGCCGATCGAGGTCAGGCGCTTCGCCAGCCGCCATGAAGCGATCGCCGCGTTGCGTGCTGGCACCATCGACCTGCTGGGCAGCTCCAATGGCTTCGAAGCTGCCGATGCCCAGCTCAGCCTCAGCCTGCCCTATGCCGACGACCTGCCCGTAATCGTTACGCGCGAGGACGCCTCCCTGAAACAGGCCAAGGACCTGGCTGGCTTGCGCCTGGCGATGGTCGACCACTACTTGCCAGGCGAGACCGTCCGCGCCCTCTACCCCAAGGCGCAACTGAGTCTTTATCGCTCGACCCTGGCAGGCCTGGCAGCGGTCGAAATGGGTGAGGCCGACGCCTATCTGGGCGATGCCATCAGTACCGATTTCCTGATTGGCAAGAGTTACCAGGGCACGGTGAAGATCGATCACTTCTGCCAGGTGGCGCCCGGTACCTTTGCTTTCGCTTTCGCCAATGACAACCCGCGGCTGCGCCGCCTGGTCGACGCAGCCATGGCCAGGATCACCGAAAGCGAGCGCCTGAACATTCTGCGGCGCTGGAGCAGCGGCAATACCAGCCTGTTGCTGGAGCGTCACCTGTCAGTTCTGACGGAAGAAGAAAAGGACTGGATAGCCCGGAATCCGACGGTCAGCGTGCTGGTCGACACGGCCTTGGCCCCATTGACGTTCAACGACGCCCAGCAGCATCTCAGCGGTATCACCGTCGACCTGCTCAAGCAGATCACCTTGCGTACCGGCTTGCAGTTCAGGTTCATCGAGCAAGGCACCGTGCAGCAGATGGTTGAAAAGGTCGCACACGGCGAAGCACAGATGATCGGGGCGCTGGGCTATGGCACGGAACGCGCCGCGCAACTGCGCTACACCCGTCCCTATCTGGTCAGCCCCAGGGTGCTGGTGACTCGCAGCCAGGCACCGACGCCGCTGCACGCCAGGAACCTGGATGGGCAGCGCATTGCCCTGTTGCAGGGCTCGCACCTTCGCGCCGAAGTACTGCGCCGCTTTCCGCAGGCGAAACTGGTCATGGTCAACAACCCGCTTGGCCTGATGGAGACGGTGGCCAACGGCGATGCTGATGCCGCCTACAGCAGCTATATCAATGCCTCGTACTACATCAACCAGGTCTTCAAGGGTCGCCTGCGTATCGCCGGTATCCTGGGAGACGAACTGGCCGTCGCCGCCTTTGCCGTGGCGCCTGACCTGCCGCAACTGCAGGCCATCCTCGACAAGGCGCTGATGAGCATCCCTCCGGAAGAGCTGGAGCAGCTGATAAACCGTTGGCGCACCAGCACCTTGGTCAGCGACAGCCCTTGGCGCAACTACCGCACCCTGGCCCTGCAAGTGTTGGTGCTATCAGCCTTGCTGCTGGCGGGCGTGGTGTTCTGGAACAGCTACTTGCGCAAACTGATCCACCAGCGCACCGAAGCCCAGCGCGCACTGCAGGCGCAGCTGGCCTTCAGTCGCGGGCTGCTGGAGCAACTGCGCCAGGCCAAGGACGAAGCGGAGCAAGCCAGCAAGACCAAAAGTGCATTCCTGGCGACCATGAGTCACGAGATCCGCACCCCCATGAACGCGGTCATAGGCCTGCTGGAACTGGCGCTGCAAGACAACCGCTCAGGCCACTGCGATACCCAGACCTTGCAGACCGCTCACGACTCTGCCATCGGCCTGCTCGGGTTGATCGGCGATATCCTGGACATTTCCCGCATCGAGTCCGGGCACATGACCTTGCAGCCAGTTGCCACCGACCTGGTCGAACTGCTGCGCAGCACCCTGCGCGTGTTCGAAGGCAATGCTCGGATAAAGGGCTTGCACCTGCAAGGCGAGCTGCCAGACACTCCGCTCTGGGTGCTGGCTGACCCGTTGCGAGTCAAGCAAATCCTCTCCAATCTGTTGAGCAATGCCATCAAGTTCAGCGATCGTGGCGACGTGCAGGCCCGCCTCACGTTCAAACCCTCGAGCGCAGGCGACACGGCGTGGGTCGAACTGGGTGTGACCGACACCGGTATCGGCATTTCCGCCCAGGATCAGGCCCGGCTGTTCAATACCTTCACCCAGGCCTCAGGGCCACGGGCGAGCCAAGGCGCGGGGCTGGGGCTGGTCATCAGCCGGACCCTGACCGAACTGATGGGAGGCACACTGGACCTGCAAAGCGTAGAAGGCGTCGGCACGCGTGTGCGCGTCCAGTTGCCGCTGCAACTGAGTGCGCCACCTGCACCAGGGGAACAAAACGCGGTCGCCGACAACGAAGACCGCGGGCCGCTGAATGTCCTGGTGGTCGATGACTACCCCGCCAACCTGCTGCTGCTGGAAAAACAGCTGCACAGCCTCGGCCATCAGGTGACGCTGGCCGAGAATGGTGAAGCGGCGCTGGCCTTGTGGCAAGCACAGGCTTTCGACCTGGTCATCACTGACTGCAGCATGCCGGTGATGGACGGCCATGAACTGGCCCGCAGGGTTCGGCAACTCGAACAACAACGCGGGCAGCCCGCCTGCAGCATCCTGGGGGTGACCGCCAATGCCCAGGCCGAAGAGCGTCAACGCTGCCTGGAGAGCGGCATGGACGACTGCCTGTTCAAGCCCATCGGGCTGCAGACACTGAAGGCTCACCTGCCACAGGCACGCTCCGCACCTGCTGCACCCGCGCCAAGCGAAAGTGGGTTCGACCTCAACGAGCTGCAGCACCTGACCCAGAATGACCAGCAGCTGACCAGCCGCCTGCTCGAACAACTGACGCAAAGTGCCCGCGAAGACCTGGCCGCCCTGCAGGCCCTTGATGCGGTGAGCGACCGCGAAGCATTGCGCGCGCTCGCTCACCGCATCAAAGGGGGCGCCAAGATGCTGCGGGTACGCGGGGTGGTCAAGGATTGCGAAGCCATCGAACAGGCCCATGCCCAGGGGCTGCCGACGAGCGCGCTGCACCTGCAGCTGGAAACGAGCCTGCAGGCCTTGCTGCGGGAACTGGGCGATGCCCTCAATGCAATTGCAGCGTCGAGTTGATCTGGCTGATGGCGTCGACCACGTGACGCGAACCCTGCTGGATCTCCATGATCACCGTCCCTGCCTCGTTGGCCAGGGCAACGCCATGCCCGGTGCGTAACAGGCTCGACTGCATGCTGGCCACGGCGGTCAGCGACAGGTCGTGGTTCTGGCGCACCACATCGACGATTTCCAGCGTCGCCTTGCTGGTGCGCGCCGCCAGGCTGCGTACCTCGTCGGCCACCACGGCAAAGCCACGGCCATGCTCACCGGCCCGGGCCGCCTCGATGGCCGCGTTCAAGGCCAGCAGGTTGGTCTGGTCGGCGATGCCGCGAATGGTCAGCACGATCTGCCCGATCACATCCGACTGCTTGCTCACCGCATCGATGCTGCGCGCGGCATCATTGAGCTCCTGGGATATCTGCTCGATGACCGCTACGGTCTGCTGGACGACCTCGGTGCCCTTGCGCGCGCAGGCATCGGTCTGCACCGAACTGGCGTGAGCCGCATCGGCAGCGCTTTGCTGGGTGCTGACCTGCGCAGTGATGTCGCTGGCGAACTTGACCACTTTGTACAAGCGGCCCTTGTTGTCGAAGATCGGGTTGTACGAGGCCTCCAGATACACCGTCTGGCCCTGCTTGTTGATCCGCTCGAAGCGGTGCGAGTGATATTCGCCGCGGTTGAGCGAAGCCCAGAATTCGCGGTATGCGCCGGATTCGCGTTCATGGGGCAGGCAGAACAGCCCATGGTGGCGCCCCACGACTTCCTCCAGGCGATAACCCATGGTCGCCAGGAAGTTCTGGTTGGCCTTGATCACCCGCCCTTGCGGGGTGAACTCGACTACGGCCATGGACCGGCCAATGGCCTTGAGCAGGCTTTCGCTCTCATGTTCGTCCTTGACCCGCTGGCTGATATCGGCCGCCACCTTGATCACGCTGGTAACTTGCTGTTGCGCGTCGAGCACCGGCATGTAGCTGGCCTCCAGCCAGACCTCGCGGCCAGCCTTGTCGACGCGCTCGAACGTGCCGCTGATGGCCTTGCCCTGCCCCAGTTCATGCCACAGTTGCTGGTATTCGGCGCTCTTGGCGTAGCCTGGGTCACAGAACAGCCGGTGGTGCTTGCCGCGCAGCTCGTCGACGCTGTAGCCCATGGCCTGGCAAAACTGGGCATTGGCATCAAGAATGGTACCGTCTGGGGCGAACTCGATCATGGCCATGCAGCGGCTGATCGCGGCAAGCTTGGCCTGGCTCTCGGCCAGGGCCTCACGGGTACGCTGAATCTCGATCAAATCAGACTTACGGTGGAAGTCGAACATGGCGCCAGGATCCTTGATGCCCAGGGTTTTCTGAGCATAGATCGGCTTTGTTGCCGTGCAAGCCAAGTGATATCACTTGGTGATTAACCCGTTAGCGACGTTTCCTGCAAAACCTCATGAACTCTCGCGCACCATCAGCTCAAAGCCCAGATCCTGCTGCTCGGTCGCTACCCGCTTGCCATCGAGCAACGCCAGCAATGCCTGGGCGGCCCCCCGACCAACAGCCGCCCGCGGGGTGCGAATGGAAGTCAGCCGCGGCACCATGTGCGCCGATGCGGGCAGGTCATTGAAGCCGACCATGGCCACCTGGCGTGGCACCTCGATGCCTTGACGCAACGCTTGCAACACCGCGCCCTGGGCAAGGTCGTCGTTGCAGAAGAAGATGCCGTCCACATCAGGCGCCTGCGCCAACAGCTGGCTGAACAGTTCGCTGCCCAGCGCAATGGATGACGGTTGTGGCGCCAGGATCTCCAGCTCGGTGGCCTGCATGCCGGCGTCAGCAAGGGCCTGGCGGAAGCCTTCGGCGCGCTGCATCACCCGTGGGTCGAGCTGCGCGGCAATGAACGCCAGGCGCCGCCGGCCACGCTCGATCAGGTGCGTCGCTGCGGCCCGCCCGGCCTGCTGCTGGGAAAAGCCCACCGACAACGCGCCCGCCTCACCGCCCAGCTCCATCATGTGCACGCAAGGCACGCCGCTGGCGGCCAGCATCTGCCGCGCCGCATCGCTGCGATCGAAGCCGGTGAGCAGCATGCCGCAGGGCTGATAGGCCAGGTAATTGCGGATCAGGTTTTCTTCTTCGTCGAGATCGTAGTGATAGTTGCCAATCAACACTTCGAGCCCACGCGGGCGCATGACCTCGTGGATAGCCTCCAGGGTGTCGATGAACAGCTGGTTGGACAACGACGGAATCAGCACCACCACCGACTGGCTGCGCGCCGACGCCAGCGCCCGGGCCGCCGGGTTGGCGACGTAGCCCAGAGAAGCAGCGGCAGCCACGACCTTTTCCACCAGTTCCGGCGCAACCGTGCTGACCCCGCGCAGCGCGCGCGAAGCGGTAATCGGGGAAACCCCGGAAAGCCTGGCGACTTCAGCCAGCGTGGGACGACCTGTGGTGCGGGAGCCTGTGCGCGACATGGATGTTGTAATTTTACTACTTGCAGGAATGGGGAACGGCCACTAAGGTAGCGCTGTCTCAGGACGCAGGCAATGTAATCTTTGGTAGTGGCCACTGCAGCATGCTGCCAAGCGTCCATACTGCGTAAGGACAAGATCAATAACACCGGGGAGGTGGCGTTTCGTTTGCGACGAGACAGCGCTATCTCACCCCGCAGGAGGTACTGATGAATTCTCCCCTGTCCGCCATCGTGGTGATGGGCGTGGCCGGCTGCGGCAAAAGCTGCGTCGGTGATGCCATTGCCAAGCGAAGCGGCGGTCGCCTGATCGAAGGCGACGCATTCCACCCTGCCGAAAACATCCGCAAGATGAGCGCCGGCATCCCCCTGGACGACGATGACCGTGCCGGCTGGCTGGTGCGCCTGGGCCAGGAGCTGCAAGCAACGGTGCAGGCTGGCGAACGGCCGATCCTCACTTGCTCGGCGCTCAAGCGCCGTTACCGCGACACCCTGCGCGCGGCGATGCCGGAGTTGGTGTTCGTGTTCCTCGAACTCACCCCTGCCGAGGCCGAAAAGCGCGTGCTCGCCCGCCCCGGCCACTTCATGCCGGCGAGCCTGATCGACAGCCAGTTCGCCGCACTCGAATCCCCCCGCGGCGAGCCGCTGACCCTGCCGCTGGACGCCACGCAACCGATTGCGGTGCTCGCCGAAACGGTCGACGCCTGGCTAAAGCCCTGCGGTGAGCGGAACCTGGCGCGGACTGCCTGAACCGGCGGTTTTTCCGGCTCACCAAAGATAGCGCTGTCTCGACGCCGGAAGGCGGCGAAAGTTCAATAAAAAGCTACGCCAAAAACAACGATAAGACCGAGGCATCACAACCATGTTCGGACTGGCTACAGATACCTACCTGCTGCTCGACGCGCTGGTCACCATCGTCGGGCTGATCCTGCTGATCACCCATTTCAAGGTCCACCCCTTCGTCGCCCTGACCCTGGCCGCCGGCTTCCTCGGCCTGACCTCCGGCATGCCGGTGGCCAAGGTGATGAAGTCGTTCCAGGACGGTTTCGGTGGCGTGCTCGGCTTCGTCGGCATCGTCCTCGCCCTGGGCACGATGCTAGGCAAGCTGATGGCCGACTCCGGCGGCGCCGACCAGATCGCGCAAACCCTGATCCGCGCCTTCGGCAAGAAGAACGTGCATTGGGCAATGATGTTCGCTGCCTTCCTGGTCGGCATTCCGCTGTTCTTCGAGATCGGCTTCGTGCTGCTGATTCCGCTGGTGTTCATCGTCGCCCGGCGCTCGGGCGTGTCGCTGGTCAAGATCGGCATCCCGCTGCTGGCCGGCCTTTCGGTGGTGCATGGCCTGGTCCCGCCACACCCGGGCCCGCTGCTGGCGATCGGGATCTTCCACGCCGACATCGGCAAGACCATCTTCTATGGCCTGCTGGTGGCGTTGCCCACGGCGATCATCGCCGGCCCGCTGTTCGGTAACTTCATTTCCCGCTACATCCCCGGCAACCCATCGCAGGAGCTGATGGACCAGATTGCCAAGGAATCGGACCAGAGCAACCTGCCCAGCTTCACCATCACCCTGATCACCGTGCTGCTACCCGTGGCGCTGATGCTGCTCAAGACCTTCGCCGATGTGGTACTGCCGGCCGAGCACATCATCCGCCAGTGGATGGACCTGATCGGCCACCCGATCACCGCGCTGCTCGCCGCCCTGTTGCTGGCCTTCTATACCTTCGGCTCGGCCCGTGGCTTCAGCCGCCAGCAGATCATGAAGATGCTCGACCAGAGCCTGGCACCGACTGCGGCCATCGTACTGATCGTCGGTGCCGGTGGCGGCTTCAAGCAGATGCTGGTGGATACCGGCGTGGGTAACGTGATCGGGCAGATGGCCGTGCAGGCGGAAATTTCACCCATTATGCTGGCCTGGCTGGTAGCGGCGGTGATCCGCATCGCCACAGGTTCGGCGACCGTGGCGACCATTACCGGTGCCGGCATCGTCGCCCCGGTGATCGACCTGGTGCCAGGGGTCAACCGCGAACTGCTGGTGCTGGCCACCGGCGCCGGCTCGCTGATCCTGTCCCACGTCAACGATGCTGGCTTCTGGCTGGTGAAGCAGTACTTCAACATGACCGTGGCCGAAACCTTCAAGACCTGGAGCATGATGGAGACGATCCTGTCGATCGTCGGCATCATCTTCATCATGGCGCTGTCGACGGTAGTGTGACCGCTGATCGGGGTGATGGCACCTGAGCATCGCGGGTAGGGCCCAACGCAAGTATGTGCCCTACCCAATGCAAAGGAGCCTGCCATGCCCCGTTCAACCTTGCTGTTGCTTGCCCTGCTCAGCTCGCCGCTGGCCCTGGCGGTCGGCACCGGGCCCACCTACCCCGATGACCCGCACAACCCGGCGCCGCAGCCGGGTGTCGACAGCACCCTGAACCCCATCGAAAAGCCCATGCCCAGGGATACCGACCCGCGCATCCAGGGCAATGACCCGGAAAGCCCACCGGCCAAGCAGAATGACAACCGCGACCTGCCGGGGATGGATGGCAGCGGCTCGGAAAGGACTGGGCGGCAAGGCGGAAACAGCTCAGAAGGTCAATAAAGCTCAAGGGGCGCTATGCGCCCCCTGCCTCACCACTGACGCTTGTCGGGCCGGGTAAGCCCCAGCTTCTCGATGCGGTAACGCAGCATGTCCCGCGACAGGCCGAGCATCCGCGCCGACTTGGTGACGTTCCAGTCGGTACGGTCCAGGGTCTTGCACACCAGGTCGCGCTCCATGTCCGGCAGGCTGGTGCCCGCCTCCGGCTCATGACGCGGCAGTTCGTACACGGTCGCCGTAGGCTGAGCCACCATCGGCTCGTCGATCAAGGTCATGCACAGGTTCAACTGATGCGCCTGCACCACCTCATTGGGCGCAAGCAACACGGTCTGCTCCAGCATGTTGCGCAGCTCACGCACATTGCCCGGCCAGCTGTAGCTCAACATCAAGGCTTCGGCCTCGGCGCTGAAGCGCAGGTTCGGCTTGCCGTAGCGGCGCCCGTGGTGTGCCAGGAAATGCCGGGCCAGCAGCAGCACATCCTGGCCTCGGGCGTACAGCCGCGGCACTTTCAGGGCAATGATGCGCAGGCGGAAGAACAGGTCACGGCGGAACTTGCCCTGCTGCACCATCTGCTCGAGGTTACAGTTGGTGGCACTGATCACCCGCAGGTCGACCTTGCGCTCCTTGACCGCACCGATACGGCGAATGCTGCGGTCTTCCAGCAGCTTGAGCAGCTTGGCCTGCAGCACCAGGTCCATCTCACCGATCTCGTCAAGGAACAGCGTGCCACCATCGGCCGCCTCCACCAGGCCCACGCGGCGCTCCTTGGCGTCGGTGAACGCGCCCTTCTCATGTCCGAACAGTTCGGCTTCCAGCAAATTGGCCGGGATCGAGGCGCAGTTGAACTCGATGAACGGCCCCTTGCTGCGCGAGCCATCGAAATGCAACGCGCGGGCAACCAGCTCCTTGCCGGTACCGGTCTCGCCTTCGACCAACACCGGCGGCAGGTCGTCCATCGCCATGCGCCGCTCGGCGTCGAGCACCTGCTGCAACGTGTGCTTGAGGGTGAGCATCGCCGGCGACTCGCCGATCAGCGCCTGCAACCCGGACTTCTGCGCCTCGCGCTCCTGGTAGAACGACAAGGTGCGCTCCATGCGTTCGGCCGCGAGGGCCTTTTCCAGGGTCAGCTTGAGCTCGGCCAGTACCACCGGTTTGGTCAGGTAGTGGAACGCGCCCTCCTTCATGGCCTGCACGGCGTCTTCGACATTGCCGTAACCGGTCATCATGATCACCTTGAGGTCAGGCGCCTGCTGCACCAGGGTGCGCAGCAGGTCATGCCCGCTCATGCCGGGGAGCGAGTTGTCGGTCAGTACCGCATCGGGCTGGGCCCGCTTGATCTGTTCCAGCGCCAGCTCCGCACTGTGGCAGAGCGTTACCTCGAAGCCCTTGAGGCTGAGGTAGGTGCGAATGTTGTCGCCGAGGATTTCGTCATCCTCAACTACCAGGATGCTGTGCTCCATGGTCCCCTCCCGCTGCGATATTGAAAGTGAGGCTGACGCGGGTTCCTTCCTCTTCACGGCTGCTCAGGCTGACCGAGCCACCAAACCGTTCCATGATCCGCTTGACCAGGGCCAGGCCCACGCCGAGGCCGCCCTGCTTTGTGGTGAAGAATGGCTTGAACACCATTCTTTCCTGCTGTTGGCTCATGCCCTTGCCGGTGTCACTGAGCAACAGCTGCGCGCGCTGGCCATCCTGCAGACTGACCTGTGCATGCAGGACGCCGCCCTTGGGCATGGCTTCCAGGGCATTGGAAAACAGGCTGTTGAGAATCTGCGTCAATTGCAGGGGCTGGCTGGCCACCTGCAGCGCCTGCGGCCCTTCGTAGCTGAAGTGCACGCCGTTGCGCTCGATCTGCTGGGCAAAGGCTTGATGGGTATCTTCGATGGCCGCCACCAGGTCCACCGCCTCGGCGGTATCGCTGGCTGGGCGCAGTGACACCAGCAGCTCACGCACCCAGCGCGACATGCGATCAACCTGGGTAATGATGTCATTGATGTTCTTCTGCGCCAGCGGGCTGGCGATTTCCTCGGCCAGCTCGGCGCTGGAGCGGATATTGGCCAGCGGGTTGCGCAAGCTATGGGCCACGGCGGAGGACATCTCGCCCAGGGCCACGTAGGTTTCGCTGGCCACCAGCCGGTCCTGTTGCTGCTGCAACATGTGCGCGGCGCGGCGCACGATCCAGAACAGGCCGAAGTAGATCAGCGCCCCGCCTACCAGGGTCGATGCCCAGATCAGCACGTAACCGCGCTGGATACGCCGCACCAGGTCCTGCGGCTCCTTGTAGATCTCGACCATGGCCAAGGCCTGCTCGCCCTGGCTGTCGAACAAGGGGATGTAGTTTTCGATGAACAGGTATTTGGGCTGGCGCAGGAATTTCTGCTCTTCACGGCCTTCTGCAACCTTGTGGTAGCTGGCCGACACCGCCTTGCGCGAGCTGAAAGCGCGGTTCAGGCCACCGTCGTTTTCGATGCGCTTGCCAATCAGCTCAGGGTTGGTGGACCAGACGATGGTACGGTCTCGGGCATAGACAATGGCCAGCAAGGTATCCGGCAAATGCTCGACGTGGTCGAGAAACTCGTCCCGCGTCGACTCGGCAAGCTCCGGGCTGACCTGCAGGTGCTGTTGATCCAGGCGCGGGTTGAGCAGCTCGCCCATGGTGGTGCCGGGCGGTAGCTGCGAATGACGCACTTCGGCCAAGGCCAGGGACTGGATGAACTGGGCAGTGAGCATGGCATCCCGCTGGACGCTGTCACGGACCACGAAGCGGGTCGACACGTAGCCCAGGCCACCGGCCACCGCAGTGATGATCAGCAGGCTGATCACCGAGAACCAGCGCAGCAGGTTGAACTCGTGCAGCGGCGCGGCAAGGCTACTGCTGCTGGGCAGTGCAGCGGGCTTCACGGGGACATCTTCATCCAGCATCTGCATCGCGTCGTTCCCATACAGGGAGTCCGTTCAGAGGTGGTCACCGCGTTGCTACCGATAGTAGCAAATTGATGCCACCCCACCAGGGCAACTACCGTCGCCTTTGTCGCGCGTTACCTGCTGCGAGAACCTGCAAAAACTTCGCCATGCCCATAAACCAATCATCATGTTTATATAGATCAACTAGTTACATGGTTCTCATGACTTTTGTTCGAGGATTTTCCCCCACATTTGGGTACTCCTTACCCAAAATAAACAAAATATAGATATATCAATGCGTTACATCACAATCGTAATAACGATTATCAGGTGCGTACCAACCGAAAGCTGAGCGAGACCCGCGTGCCATGGCCCTTGCTGCTACTGAGCCGAACTGAACCGCCAAAGCGTTCCATGATGCGTTTGACCAGTACCAGCCCCACACCCAACCCACCTTGCTTGGTGCTGAAAAACGGCCTGAACGCCAGACGCTGCTGCTGCTCGCTCATGCCCTTGCCAGTGTCGGCAAGGCGCAAGGTCAGGCTGCGCCGGTCACGCTTGACCACTTCGATACGCAACTGCCCGCCGTGCTCCATCGCCTCCAGGGCATTGGCGATCAGGCTGTTGAAGATCTGGGCGAGCAACGCCGGGTGGCCGAGCACCTGCACCGGCGGTACCGGTCGCAGGTCGAGGGTGACCCCACTACGGGCCAGCGGCACGGCGAAGCTCTGCAGGCTTTCCTGCAAGACTTGGGGCAAGTCCACCGGCACCGCTTCGTCATTCAGCGGCCGCAAGGATTGCAGCAACTGGCGAATCCACTGCGACATGCGGTCGACCTGGCTGATGATGTCATTGATGTTGCGTTGTGCCGGGCCGTCATCGAAGGCCTGGGCCAGTTCGGCGCTGGAGCGGATGCTGGCCAGCGGGTTGCGCAGGCTGTGGGCCACCGCCGAGGACACCTCGCCCAGGGCCACATAGGTCTCGCTGTTGATCAGCCGTTTCTGCTGCACCGCCATCACCCGCGCAGCACGGCGCATGATGCCGTACAGGCCGATGTAGACCAGCGCAGCGCCGACGGTGATGGCCAGCCAGATGAGAATCAGGCCGTGCTCGATGCGCACGATCAGGTCGTGCGGTTCCTTGTAGATTTCCACCATCGCCGTGACGGTATCGCCATCGGCATCGAACAATGGAATGTAGTTTTCGATGAACAGTTGCTCCGGTGGGACCACGAATTTCTGTTCGACGCGTGCCTGCTCGAAATTGTGGTAGCTGGCCGAGACCCGCATCTTGTACTCGAAAGCCCGGTCCAGGTCGTCGTCGCCCTGAATAAGCTTGCCCATCAGCGCCGGGTTGGTCGACCAGATCACCGTGCGGTCCGGGGCATAGATGTTGGCCAGCAGCATGTCGGGCAAGTGGGCGATATGGTCAAGGAACTCACCACGGGCCTTGCGCCGCGCTTCCGGGTCAACGTCAGGCATGGCCGTACGATCGGTGCGTGGGTCGAGCAGTTCACCCATGGTGCGCACATTGGGGATCGACACATGGCGCACTTCGGCGTCGGCGATCGAGGTGATGAACTGCGCGGTAAGCAAGGCGTCGCGCTCGATGCTCTCATCAATGACGAAACGACTGGAAATCAGCCCCAGGCCAGCGGCCACCGACAGGATGATCGCCAAGCTCACCCAGGCGTACCAGCGCAGCAGGTTGAACGGCCTGCGCGGGGCAGCGGTGTCGTTGCCAGCAGGCGCCTCGATGGCTTCGGAACGGGGGGCGATGTCCATGTCGGACTCCACTGCTGGGCACCTGTTGAAAGGTTATAGCCCAGAGTTGGGTAACCATGGCATTGATTGGGGACGAGTTGCGTCACTTTCGCGACGCAAGGCCGGTTCAGAGTGGCGAGTCATCGGCCAGCCCCTGCAATTTGCGGTATTCGCGCAACACGCTTGGCACATAACGGCGGGTCTCGGCGTATGGCGGTACCGTGCCGCGCCGCCGCACGGCATCGGGGCCGGCGTTGTAGGCGGCCACGGCCAGGGTGATGTCATTGTCGAACAGCGTCAGCATGCGCTTGAGGTAGCGCGCCCCACCCTGCACGTTGTCCTCAGGGTCAAGGATGTCTTCCACGCCCATCTCCTTGGCCGTATCGGGCATCAGTTGCATCAGCCCTACTGCCCCGGCCGCCGATCGGGCCTTGGGGTTGTAGCCTGACTCGGCCTTGATCAGCGCATGCAGCAGCGCCAGCGGCACATCGTAGTCGCGGGCCGCCGCCGCCACCAGTTCGGCATAGGGCCGCCCGGTAATCATCTGCGCGTCAGCCGGGCCCGCCTGGGCAAGCGGTTCACTGATCACCCGTTCGTAATGGCGTCCTGGCCGATGGACGTTGCTCAGTACATAACCACCCTTGGCATCGATGGAAATGTACATGTCGGCCTGGGCGCTTGCCGCCACCAGCCAGGTCACTACCAGGATCACCACACGCATGTCGGTCGCCTCCCCGCCGTGCTCCCCCGATGTGGGGGAAATGCCCCGGAAAACCCGGGCTTTTCTGCTACGACGCAAGCACCGTGCCGCTTGCCATGGCGCATGGCGCAAGGCCCCGAGGCAGACGTGCACGGCTGTTGCATGGGGCTTGGAAAAGCGTGTCCCCATGCAGCGGAGGGCTTCACCATGCAGCGCAGATCCAACCCCCAACGTGGCTTCACCCTGCTTGAACTCCTGGTGGTCCTGGTGGTGCTCGGTTTGTTGGCCGGTATCGTCGCGCCCAAGTACTTCAGCCAACTCGGTCGCTCGGAAGCCAAGGTGGCAAAGGCGCAGATCGAAGGCCTGGGCAAGGCCCTGGACTTGTACCGCCTGGAAGTCGGCCATTACCCCACCAGTGAGCAGGGCCTGCAGGCGCTGGTCACCGCCCCCAGTGGCGAGGTGCGCTGGTCGGGGCCCTACCTGCAGAAGGCGGTGCCGCAGGACCCCTGGGGCCGCGCCTACATCTACCGCCAACCCGGCGAGAACGGCGGTGAGTACGACCTGCTGTCGATGGGCAAGGATGGCCAGCCCGGCGGCGATGGCGAAAACGCTGAAATCACCAGCTGGCAATGAGGAGAATAGACATGCGCTATAGCCTCAAGGCCCTCGGCAGACAGGGCATCGTGCAGTTGCAGATCGACGCCGAGGATGCCGAGCACGCGCGTCGCCAGGCCGAGAACCAGGGGCTGCGGGTGGTCAGCGTGCGCGGCCAGGGCAAAGCCCTGGGCGGTCTGGCCTGGCGCCGTGCGGCGACTTTCGACCTGGTGCTGTTCAGCCAGGAGCTGACCACCTTGCTGCACGCCGGCCTGCCACTGATCGATGCGCTGGAAAGCCTGGCGGAAAAGTCCCCCGTCGGGGCCACGCGCAAGGTCCTGACCGAGCTGGTGCGTCAACTCTATGAAGGCCATTCGCTGTCCCAGTCGTTGGCCAAGCAGCCACGGGTATTCCCGCCGCTGTACGTGGCGCTGGTCCAATCCAGCGAGCGCACCGGCGCGCTGGGCGATGCCCTGGCCCGCTACATCGGCTATCGCCAACGCCTGGACCTGGTCCGGCAAAAACTGGTGGGGGCTTCGGTCTACCCCTTGCTGCTGTTGCTGGTGGGCGGCGGTGTGGTGTTGTTCCTGCTCGGCTATGTGGTGCCGCGCTTCAGCCTGGTGTTCGAGGGCATGGGCAGCGAACTGCCCTGGTTGTCCCGGGTACTGATGGATGTCGGCCTGTTCCTGCATGCACAGCAACTGCCGCTGGCACTGGCGGTTGCAGGCGGTATTGGCACGCTGGTGTTACTGCGCCGCAACCCGCTGGTGCGACGCTGCGCGTCACGACAACTGCGGCGCTTGCCAGCCTTGCATCAGCGCCTGGTGATGTATGAACTGGCGCGCTTCTACCGCTCGCTGGGTATTCTGCTGCAGGGCGGCATCCCGATCCTCACCGCCATGGGTATGGCCCACGGGCTGCTCGGCAGCGCTTCGGCGCAAGGCCTTGAGCAGGCCAGCCGGCGTGTCGGTGAAGGGCTACCGTTGTCGGATGCACTGGAGGCTGGCCAGCTGGTGACGCCCGTGTCGTTGCGCTTGCTGCGGGCAGGGGAACAATCGGGGAATCTTGGGGAAATGCTCGAACGCTGCGCCGATTTCCACGATCAGGAAATCGGCCGCTGGGTGGAGTGGTTCGTGAAACTGTTCGAACCGCTGCTGATGACCTTCATCGGGCTGCTGATTGGCGGGATCGTGATCCTCATGTACATGCCGATCTTTGACCTGGCTTCAAGTATTCACTAGCCCGCGAAGAGGCCGGTGCAGGCGAATCAGTAGTCGAAGCGATCCACCGCACGCCGCCGTTCGTTGTCATCACGCCGGTCATAACTGGCTGTGGTCTGGATGTTGGCATGGTGCGCGAGCTTCTGCGCGATCGACAGGTCATGCTCTTCGATCACCCGGGTGATGAACGCCCGGCGAAAATCGTGGGGCATGATCTTCACCCCCACCTGGGCACCGCGCTGGCGGGCGATGTAGTAGATCGCATGCTTGGTGATACGGGCACGGGTGATGTGATTGCCCCGGCGGATGCGGTTGAACAGGAACGGGTCATCGGACGCCCCTTCAGGCAACGCTTGCCGGCGCAGGTCCAGCCAGGCCTGCAGCTTCTCGAAGGCCCAGGCCGGGGCGTACTTGATCAGTTGCCGGTTGCCCTTGCCGGTAACCTGCAGGCTGCGCGCCTCGAAATCGACCTGGCTGAGATCGATGTCCACCGATTCCGACTTGCGCATGCCGGTGCCATACAACAAGGCAATGATCGCCGCATCGCGCACGCCTTGAGGCCGTGGGTCGGCCTCGCACAGGTCCATCAGTTCGCGGATCAGGCTGCGCCGCAGGTTGCGCCCGGGTGGCAAGCGGCTGCCGGACGCCGGCTTCACCTCACGGATGCGCAACAGCTGTTCATGGTCGATCAGGCCTTGGCGCCACGCCTCGTTCATCACCCCGCGCACTGCGTTGACGTAGAGCGAGGAACTGTTCGGCGCATAGCCATCGGCGCGCAATGCCGCCACCAGCCCAATCACATGGCCAGGATCGAGCCGGTGCCACGGCACATCGACGAGGTTGCAGTCGACGAAACCGAGCCGGTCGGCGGCATCCTGAAGGATGTAACGCATGGTCTGCTGGCTGGAAGGTGCCAGCCGGGCCAGGTATTGCAGCAGTGGATTTTGCGAAAGGTCGGACAAAACGTGAATCCTGGAGCGAATCGAAGCAACGGCGCGCAATGGTAACGTAAACCAGGCGACTTGATCGAACCCATGGCTTGGCAGGTGATCTGTGGTCTAGAGTTCAGACCAAGCATCCACCTGCGAGCACCCATGGCTTTCCACCGCCTGACCCGTACCCACCCCCGCCTGAGCATCGCCGCCCTGGTCGGCATCTTCGGCGCCTGGCTGATCCCTGCCGACGATACCGTCCAGCGCATCCTCGCTGGCTGGAACCTGGGCGTCTGGCTGTACCTGCTGCTGGTCCTGTGGCTGACCTCGCGAGCCAGCCCCGACAAGGTGCGCAAGATCGCCCGGGTCGAGGACGAGAACGCCGGCCTGGTGTTGCTCACCGTGTGCATCGCCGCCATCGCCAGCCTGGCCGCAGTGACGCTGCAGCTGGTCTCCAGCCGCGGCTTGCAAGGTAGCGCGCTGGCCCTGCACTACCTGTACACCGGGCTAACCGTGGCCGGCTCATGGCTGCTGATCGGTTGCATTTTCAGCCTGCACTACGCTCGCCTGTTCTATACCAGTGATCGCAACGCACCGGCGCTGCGCTTCCCCGACGGTGAATGCAACCCGGATTACTGGGATTTCCACTACTTCTCGTTCACCATCAGCGTTGCCGTGCAGACCTCCGACATCGGCGTCGGCGGGCGCGGCATGCGCCGGGTGGTGCTGGCGCATTCACTGGTAGGCTTTGTGTTCAACACGGCGATTCTGGGTTTCACCATCAATATTGCGGCAGGCCTGCTCGGCTAATACACGCCCGGCGCAGGCGGCGATGCGCCAGCAAGCGTGTTCCAGGCGCTCGGCATCGAGCACCAGCCCCATGCGCACATGCCCCGCCGCACTGGGGCCGAACGCATCCCCGGGCAAAAGTGCTACGCCCTCCTCCAACAGCAGGCGCTGGGCGAAGGCCTGAGCATTGAGGCCGGTGGCACGGATGTCGAGCATGACGAACATGCCGCCTGCCGGGCGATGGGCGAGCACGCCCGGGCAGTCCGCCAGGGCTGCACAGACTCGATCGCGCCGCTGCCGATAGGCCTCGCGCATCTCCTGCACCGCCGGCAAGCCCTGCTCCAGCGCCGCGCAAACAGCCGCCATGACAAACTCTGGCAGGCCGAACAGCATCACCATGGCCAAGGTAGCCAGGTGGGCAATCAACGGTTGCGGGCCCACCACCCAGCCCACGCGCCAGCCGCTCATGGCATGGGACTTGGACACGCTGTCGATCAGCACGCAGCGCTCGGCCATGCCTGGCAGGCTGAGCGGGTCTGCCGGCTCGCCGTCGAACAGCAAACCGCTATACACCTGATCGCAAACGAGCCACAGGTCATGTTCACGGCACAGTTGCGCCAACAGCGCCATGTCCTGCGGCGAAATGGCGGCGCCGGTCGGGTTATGCGGAGTGTTCAACAGCAGGCCACGGGTACGCGGGGTGATCGCCCGGGCCACCGCCATCGGGTCCAGACGAAAGCCCTGTTCAGGGCTGACAGGCACCTGCACGGGCTGCGCCCCGCAGGCACCAAACACGCCCTGATAGGTGACATACATGGGCTCGGCAACGATCACCTCGTCACCGTGTTCGAACAGGCACTGGCAAACCGCATACAGCGCACACTGGGCACCGGCGAGGACCATCACCTGGTCGACCGAGACCTGCGCGCCCGTACGCCGGGCAATCGCCTGACGCAGCGCCAGGCTGCCATGCACATCGCTGTAATGGGTTTCGCCGCGCTTAAGGCTGGCGATCGCCGCATCGACCACCGGCGCGGGCGTATCGAAGTCCGGGTCCCCCACCGACAGCAGGAAGATCTCGCGCCCCTCGCGGCGCAATGCCTGGGCCTGGTAGTGAATGTCCCACGCCGCCACGGCTTCGCCGGCGATGCGTTGGGTGAGCGTGGAATAGCGCATGACTGTCTCCCTGTCTGCCCAGCTCGCACCGCTCGTCCGAAAACGCCGTGCGCCGAATGTGGATAAAAATAGCAGAGCAAACCGGCAACCATGCTGGCATCGTGCGGTGAAAACGTTTGCGTGGCCATTTGCCGCCAAACGGCTGGCATGACAGCGGTGTGACCCTTGTCATGCATTCATACATTTGTCTTGTATTGCGCCGAGCATGGGCTGTGGCAGGTGCTATGGTTAGGTTCCCGGCGGCCGAGCGAACGGCTGCCGATCACCGCGTCCAGGCAAGGACAAGGAGGCTGGCTTGAACAAGTTGACGTTCCCCAACGCCTGCCAGGTGATGCGCTGGCATTTCCATCCGCTGGGCTTCGAGGCCAGCATGGATGCGCCGCGCAGCATGGTTGCACGGCTGTTCGACCGGGCCACGGGCGAGACCCTGCTGGCCATCGCCGGCATCCCCTGCACGGCGATCATGGCCGCGGCCGATGTCGAGCGCATCATCGAGGCCGTGGAGGCCGAGATGGACGCCTTCGCACCGGCCTTCACCCTGCTTGACGCGGGCTAGACAACCGCCTCGCTTTCTTCGCGCAACGTCTGCAACCTGCCCATGAACTGCTCGGCCGGCACCGGCTGCCCGAGCAGATAACCCTGCAGCGAATCGCAACCCAGGCGGGTCAGAAAGTCCTGCTGGCGGTCGGTTTCCACCCCTTCGGCAACGATGCGCAGGCCCAATGCCTGGCCCAGGGCAACGATTGCCGAGACAATTGCCGCGTCGTCGCTGTCCTGCTCCAGGTCACGCACGAAACCCCGGTCGATTTTCAGCTCATTGGCCGGCAGGCGCTTGAGGTACATCAGGCTCGAATAGCCGGTGCCGAAGTCGTCGATGGACAGGTCCACCCCCATGTCGGAAAGACGCTGCAGCACGGTCAGGCTGGCATCGGCGTCGTGCATGGCGGTGGTTTCGGTGATCTCCAGGGTCAGGCGGTTGGCCGGCAGGCCGTTCTCCTGCAGGGCACGGGCAACGCTGTCGACCAGCCCGGAATGGCAGAACTGGATGGCCGACAGGTTGACCGCCATGCGCCAATCGCTGTGCCCTTGCTCGAGCCACTGGCGCATCTGCCGGCAGGCCTCATCCAGCACCCACTCGCCGATCGGGATGATCAGGCCGGTCTTTTCCGCCAGCCCAATGAAACGGTCAGGCAGCATCAGGCCGTGCTGTGGGTGCTCCCAGCGCAGCAAGGCTTCGGCACCGATCGGCCGGCAGGCCTGGGCGTCGAACTTGGGCTGGTAGTGCAGGCGGAACTGACCCTGTTCAAGGGCCGTGCGCAGGTCCTGCAACAGCTGCAACTGTTGCCGGGCGTTGCTGTTCATCGAGGCGTCGAAGAAGCTGTAGCCGTTCTTGCCGGCGCTCTTGGCGTGGTACATCGCAGCGTCGGCATTGCGCAGCAGTTCAAGTTGGTCCTGGCCGTTACCGGGGTACAGCACGATCCCCAGGCTGGCGGTCAGTTGCAGGTCATGCTCGGCAACGCGGAAAGTGCGCGACACCAGGTTGACCTGCTTGGCCGCCACGTCCATGGCGTCCTCCGGCTCCTCCAGTTCTACCAGCAGCACGAACTCGTCACCGCCGATCCGCGCCAGGGTGTCCTGGCTGTGCAGATGGCCGCGCAGGCGGGCCGCCACGGCCTTGAGCAGCAGGTCGCCAACATGGTGGCCAAAGGCGTCGTTGACCGGTTTGAAACCATCCAGGTCGATGAACATCAGCGCAAAGCAGCCGCCCTGCTCCGCCACCTTGCCAATGGCTTGCTCGATGCGGTCGGACAACAGCGTGCGGTTGGGCAGCGCGGTCAAGGTGTCGTGCAAAGCCAGCTGGGTCAGTTCCTGGTTGGCCAGGGTCAACGAGTGGGCCAGTGCTGCCGTGCGTGCCTCAAGGCGCGCATCCAGCACCGAGGTGAGCAGTGCCACGGCCAGCACTGCCAAGGTGGTGATCAGCACCAGGTAGACCAGGCCATCGCCCTGCAGGCCGTCGGTCAACGCGCCGCAGAAGCTGCCCTCGGGAAAGTTCGCCGCCGCCATGCCGGTGTAGTGCATGCCGACGATGGCAACGCCCATCACCATGGCCGCCAGGCCGCGGATCTGGCGCACGTAGGGGGTGTGTTGACGCAGGCGGAAGGCAATCCACAACGCGGCCGCCGAAGCACCTACCGCTATGGCCAGCGAGGCGCCGAACAAGGTCGGGTCATAATCGATGCCGGGCAGCATGCGCATCGCGGCCATGCCGGTGTAGTGCATGCAGGCGATCCCGGAGCCCATGATCAGGGCGCCGAAGGCCAGCTGCAGCCGGGGCAAGCTGGGCTGGCTCACCAGCCACAGGGCGAAGCCGGAAGACAGTACGGCGATTACCAGTGAGAAGACGGTCAGGCCGATGTCGTAGCCCAGGGCGATGGGCAGGCTGAAGGCGAGCATGCCGATGAAGTGCATCGACCACACGCCGATGCCCATGGCCAGCGCTCCCCCGCCCATCCACAAATACATGGCACGGCCCTTGGCCGTGGCGATGCGGCCAGTCAGGTCAAGGGCTGTGTAGGAAGCAAGGATGGCTACGCAAAGTGAAATCAGCACCAGCGCGGAGGAATAACTACCGGTCAGCATCGGAAAATCCAGCTCGGAACAGGGGGCCCGGAAAAACTGGCGATTGTACTCAAGCTTTGGCGAAACGCACGGAGTTTGTGCGAATGGGAATGGATCGAACGAATGACAAGAGGTTTCGAAATGCTTGAACTAGACCGCTTTCATCACCGAATGAAGGCACATTGCCATTTGTCGGGCCGCCGCGTTTTTTGTGGGAGCGGCCTTGTGTCGCGAAAGGGCTGCGAAGCAGCCCCATGATATTGGCGTTTGCACACTAATTGCTGGGGCTGCTTCGCAGCCCTTTCGCGACACAAGGCCGCTCCCACAGTAGACCGAGTCGGCCTGCAGGGGTGCCTTAATCCTGTTGGGCAAACGCCTGTTCGGCATCCCAGCCGCCACCCAGCGCAGCAATCAGCTGTACGCTGGCCACCAGCCGGCCTTGCAGCAGCGTCAGCGCACTGCGCTCATTGCTCAGTGCTGTGGTCTGCACGTTGACCACATCGAGGTAACCGATCAGGCCTGCCCGGTACTGGTTCTCGGTCAGGCGCAACGATTCGCGGGCTGCCTCCAGCGCTTCCTGACGCACCACGGCTTCGTCGGCATACACCTTCAACTGCACCAGGAAGTTCTCCACCTCCTTGAAACCGTCAAGTACGGTCTGGCGGTATTGCGCCACGGTCTGGTCATACACCGCCCGGGTGCGGTCGACTTCGGCGCTGCGCTTGCCGGCGTCGAACAGGGTCATCGCCAGTTGCGGCCCCACCGACCAGTAACGGTTGGGCAGTTCGATCCAGTTGCTGAAGCTGCTGCTGGAGTAACCGCCGCTCATGCTCAGGCTCAAGTCCGGGAAGTAAGCGGCGCGGGCCACGCCGATATTGGCGTTGGCGGCCATCACGTTGCGCTCGGCCGAGGCGATGTCGGGGCGGCGTTCGAGCAGTTGCGACGGCAGCGTCACAGGGATCTGCGGCAATGCCGGAATGCGCTTGCTGTCAGCCAGGGAGAATTCCGCCGGGGCCTTGCCCAGCAGCACGGCAATGGCGTTCTCGAACTGCGCGCGCTGCCATATCAGGTCGATCAGGTCAGCCTGGGTGGACTTCAACTGGGTACGCGCCTGGGCCACCGCATCGGGGCCGGCAACACCGGCGCGGTACTGGTTTTCGTTCATCCGCAGCGAGCGCTCGTAAGTCGCCACGGTCGCTTCGAGCAAGCGCTTCTGTTCGTCGATCACACGCAATTGCAGGTAGTTCTGCACCAGCTCCGACTGCTGGCTGAGGCGGATCGCGGCCAGGTCGGCGAAGCTGGCTTCGGCACTGGCCTCGTTGGCATTCATGGTTTCGCGCAGCTTGCCCCAGAGGTCGATTTCCCAGCTGACGCCGAGCTGCGCGTTGTAGGTGTTGCGAATGCCGCTGCTGTTGTTGGACAGGCTCGAACTGGAGCTGCCGGTGCCTTGTGCCGAACGGTTCTTGGTTGCTGTCAGGTCCAGGCTGGGGAACAGCGACGCCCGGCTGCTGCGCACCAAGGCCTGGGCCTGGCGGTACTGGGCTTCCGATTGCGCGACGGTCTGGTTGCTGCGGTTGAGCTCCTCGACCAGCGCATTCAGCCCGGCATCGCCGTAGATCTCCCACCAGGCGCCACGGGCGATGGCGTCGGACGGGTTGGCCTGGGTCCAGCCTTCGGCCTGCTTGTACTGCGCCGGGGTGCTCAGTTCCGGGCGGTGGTAGTCCGGGCTCAGGGTACAGGCGCTGAGCATGGCCACGCACAGCCCGGCGCCGGCCAGGCGTGAGCCCCGCCCACGGGTCAGCAGCTGCAAGGCATGGTGAAGTCGGGTCTGGGCGAAGTTCATAGCGGTGTGTCCAGGGCGGCGTCGGTGCGGATACCGCGCCAATGGTTGAATCGGTGACGCAGGCGGTCCAGGTACAGGTACACCACCGGCGTCGTGTAGAGGGTCAGCAGCTGGCTGACGACCAGGCCGCCGATGATGGTCAGGCCCAGCGGCTGGCGCATCTCGGCACCTTCGGCGCGGCTGATCAGCAGCGGCAAGGCGCCGAGGATGGCCGCCAGGGTGGTCATCAGGATCGGCCGCAGGCGCAGCAGGCAGGCGCGGCGGATCGACTCTTCCGGGCTCAGGCCCTGGTGGCGCTCCAGTTGCAGCGCCAGGTCGATCATCAGGATGGCGTTCTTCTTCACCACACCGATCAGCAGGAACAGGCCCAGCAGCGAGATCAGGCTGAACTCGCCGCCCGTGGCATAAAGTGCGAGCAAGGCACCGACGCCGGCCGAGGGCAAGGTCGACAGGATGGTCAGCGGGTGGATGTAGCTTTCGTAGAGGATGCCCAGCACCAGGTACACCAGCACCAGGGCACCGAGGATCATGAACGGCTGGCCTTCCTGGGTCTTGGCGAAGGCACTGGCCGTGCCGCCGAGCTTGGCGATCACTTCCTCGGGCAGGCCGAGCTTGGCCACTTCCCGCTCCACTGCGGCCATGGCCTGGTCGGGGCTGTAGCCTTCAGCAACGTCGAAGGCGATGTCTTCGGAGGCGAACTGGCCTTCGTGGCTGACCCGGTCGTTGGCCAGGCTGTTCTCGTAGTGGGCAATGGTCGACAACGGCACCCGCGCGCCGTCGCTGGTGATCACCTGCACCTGTTCCAGGGTACTCGGGTCCCAGGCGTATTTCGGGTTGATCTCCAGGACCACCTGATACTGGTTGAGGCTGTCGTAGATGGTCGAGATCTGCCGCTGGCTGTAGGCGTTGTTCAGCACCGCAGTGACCATGTCCATGTCGATGCCCAGGCGCTTGGCCTGGTCACGGTCGACCACCAGGGTCACCTGCTGGGTACCGGAGCCGTCACGGGCGTCGATGGCGGTCAGCTCGGGCAATGCGCGCAGCGCCGCGACCACCTTGGGGAACCACTGGCGCAAGGCAGCCAAGTCGCCGCTCTGCAAGGTATACAGGTACTGCGAAGAGGTCTGGTCACGGCCACCGCCGCCCAGCTGCAGGTCCTGGTCGGCCATCAGGAACAGCCGCCCACCCGGTACCTTGGGCATTTCCTTGCGCAGGCGCTCGATGATTTTTTGTGCATCGAGCTTGCGCTCGTTGATCGGCTTCAGCCGCACCAGCACCATGGCGTTGTTGGTGCCGCTGTTACCGCCAATGAAGCCGGCCACGCTTTCCACCGCCGGGTCGGCGAGCAAGGCGCGGCGGTAGATCTCCATCTTCGGCTGCATCACGTTGAACGACAGGCCGTCGTCGCCGCGGATGAAGCCCATCAGCTGGCCGGTGTCCTGTTGCGGCATCAGGGTCTTGGGCACCACTACGTACAGGGCGATGTTCAGGCCGATGGTCGCCAGCAGGCTGAACAAGGTCAGGCGCTTGTGGCGCAGGGCCCAGCCGAGGCTGCGGTCGTAGACATCGACCATGCGCTGGTGCGCCTTGTCGCTCCAGCGTTGCAGGCGTGTCGGCTCGGCGCGGTGAGGCTTGAGCCAACGGGCACAGAGCATCGGCGTGAGGGTCAACGACACCACCAGCGAGACGATGATCGCCGCCGCCAGGGTGATCGAGAACTCCTGGAACAGGTTGCGCACGATGCCGCCCATGAACAGGATCGAGACGAACACCGCCACCAGCGAGACGTTCATCGACAGCAAGGTGAAACCGACTTCCTTGGCGCCGAGGAACGCCGCACGCATCGGCGGCTGGCCGTCCTCGATATGCCGGGAAATGTTCTCCAGCACCACGATCGCATCGTCCACCACCAGGCCGGTGGCGAGGATCAGCGCCATCAGCGACAGGTTGTTCAGCGAAAAGCCGCACAGGTACATCACCGCGAAGGTGCCCACCAGCGACACCGGCACCGCCAGGCTTGGGATCAGCGAGGCGCGCAGGCTGCCGAGGAACAGGTAGACCACCAGGATCACCAGCACCACAGCGATCAGCAGGGTGTGTTCGGCCTCCTTGAGGGTGGCCTTGATCACCGGCGAGCGGTCCATCGCCACGTTCAGTTGCACGTTGGCCGGCAGCAGTGATTGCAGGGCCGGCAGCTGTGCCTTGATCTGGTCGACGGTCTCGATGATGTTGGCGCCGGTCTGGCGGTTGACCACCAGCAGCACCGCACTCTGGTCGTTGAAGAAGCCGCTGTTGTAGCGGTTCTCGACGCTATCGGTGACAGTGGCCACGTCGGACAGGCGCAAGATGGTGCCGTTCGACTGGCGGATCACGATCGGCTCGTAGTCCTTGGCGGTTTCCAACTGGTCGTTGGCGCGCACCTGCCAGTTGCGCTCGGCATCCTCGACAAAGCCCATGGGCCGGCGCTGGTTGGCGTTCGACACCGCCGTGCGCACTTCGTCCAGCGACAGGCTGTACTGGTTGAGCAGCTGCGGCTCCACGGCAATGCGCACCGCCGGCAACGAGCTGCCACCGATCTGCACTTCCCCTACCCCGCTGACCTGGGCCAGGCTCTGCGACAGGATGGTGTCGGCCAGGTCATACAGCTGGCCCTTCTGCAGCACGCTGGAGGTCAGCGAGAGCACCATGATCGGCGCCTGCGACGGGTTGATCTTCTTGTAGGTGGGCATGCTGCGCATGCCGCTGGGCAGCAGGTTGCGCGTGGCATTGATCGCTGCCTGCACCTCACGTGCGGCGCCGTCGATGTCACGGCCCATCTCGAAGCCGATGATCACCCGGGTCGAGCCCTGGTTCGAGCTGCTGGTCAGGGTGGTGACGCCGGCGATACTGCCGAGCTTGCGTTCCAGCGGCGTGGCCACGGTGGCGGCCATGACCTCGGGGCTGGCCCCGGACAGGTTGGCCGAGACCACGATCACCGGGAAGTCCATCTGCGGCAGCGGCGCCACCGGCAGCAGGCCGAAGCTGACACCGCCGAGCAACATGATCGCCAGGCTCAGCAGCATGGTCGCCACAGGCCGGCGGATGAAAGGTCCGGACAGGTTCATGCCTCGGCCTGCTGTGCGTCAGCGGCCGGGCGCCAGCGACGGGCCAGGCGGTCGAAGTACAGGTAGATGACCGGGGTGGTGAACAGCGTCAGCACCTGGCTGACCAGCAGGCCGCCGACCATCACCAGGCCCAGCGGCTGGCGCAATTCGGCACCGGAGCCGGTGGCGAGCATCAGCGGCACGGCGCCGAACAGCGCGGCCAGGGTGGTCATCAGGATCGGCCGGAAGCGCAGCAGCGCCGCCTGGTAGATCGCATCCTGCGGGCTCATGCCCTGGTTGCGCTCGGCCTCCAGGGCGAAGTCGATCATCATGATCGCGTTCTTCTTGACGATGCCGATCAGCAGGATGATGCCGATGATGGCGATCATGCCCAGGTCGTTGCCGCTGAGGATCAGCGCCAGCAAGGCGCCGACCGCCGCCGACGGCAAGGTCGAAAGGATGGTCACCGGGTGGATGTAGCTCTCGTAGAGCACGCCCAGCACGATGTACATGGTCACCACGGCCGCCAGGATCAGCAGCAAGGTGCTCGACAGCGAGGCCTGGAAGGCTTCGGCGGCGCCCTGGAAGCGGGTCTGCACGCCGAGCGGCATGCCGATGTCCTGCTGCACCTGCTCGATCACCTTGACCGCCTCGCCCAGCGACGCACCATGGGCCAGGTTGAACGACAGGGTCACCGCCGGGAACTGGCCGATGTGCGAAATGGCCAGTTGCGCCTGGCGCTGCTCGATGCGCGCCAGCGCCGACAGCCGCACCTGGCCGCCATCGGTGGCCTTGACGTGAATCGACTCCAGCGCCTGCGGGCCGATGACCGCCGCGTCCTGGGCCTGCAGCACCACGCGGTACTGGCTGGCCTGGGTGTAGATGGTAGAAATCTGCCGCTGGCCGAAGGCGTCGTACAAGGCGTTGGTGATCTGCGCCACGGTGATGCCCAGGCGGCTGGCCATGTCACGGTCGATCACCAGGTACACCTGCAAGCCTTTGTCCTGCAGGTCACTGGCGACGTCCTGCAGCTCCGGGCGCTCCTGCAGGGCCTGCACCAGCTTGCCGCTCCACTGCGCCAGCAACTCGGCATCGGGCGACGACAGGCTGAACTGATACTGGGTACGGCTGACCCGGTCCTCGATGCTCAAGTCTTGCACCGGCTGCATGAACAGGCGGATACCGACCAGTTTGTCGAGCTGCGGTTGCAGGCGGCTGATCACTTCCCCGGCAGTCACATCACGTTCGCCGTGGGGCTTGAGGTTGATCAGCAGGCGGCCGCTGTTGAGCGTGGCGTTGTCGCCGTCGACACCGATGTAGGACGACAGGCTCTGCACCGCCGGGTCCTGCAGGATGACCTTGCTCAGGGCCTGCTGGCGCTCGCTCATGGCGGCGAACGAGGTCGATTGCGGTGCTTCGGAAATACCCTGGATCACACCGGTGTCCTGCACCGGGAAGAAGCCCTTGGGCACCACCATGTACAGCAGCACGGTGAGTGCCAGGGTGGCCACGGCCACCAGCAGGGTCAGCGGCTGGTGCTTGAGCACCCACTGCAGGCCACGGCCGTAGTGTTCGATCATCCAGTCGATCCAGGCACCGCTGGCGCGGTAGAAGCGGCCCTGCTCTTGCTCTTTGGGCTCACGCTTGAGCAGGCGCGCGCACATCATCGGGGTCAGGGTCAGCGACACCACCAGGGAAATCAGGATGGCCACCGCCAGGGTGATGGCGAATTCGCGGAACAGCCGGCCAACCACGTCGGCCATGAACAACAGCGGGATCAATACGGCAATCAGCGAGAAGGTCAGCGAGATCAGGGTGAAGCCGATCTGCTTGGCGCCCTTGAGCGCCGCCTGCAGTGGCGTTTCGCCTTCCTCGATGTGGCGCGAGATGTTCTCGAGCATGACGATGGCGTCGTCGACCACGAAGCCGGTGGCGATGGTCAGGGCCATCAGCGTCAGGTTGTTGACCGAGAAGCCGGCCAGGTACATCACGCCGAAGGTGCCGATCAGCGACAGCGGTACGGCGATCGAGGGAATGATCGTGGCACTGAAACGGCGCAGGAACACGAAGGTGACCATCACCACCAGCACGATGGCGATCAGCAGCTCATGCTGCACGTCCTTGACTGCAGCGCGGATGGTCTGGGTACGGTCGGTGAGCACCGACACATCGAGGCCGGCCGGCAGGTTGTCGGTGATCGAGGGCAACAGCGCCTTGATGCGGTCGACCACCTCGATGACATTGGCACCCGGCTGGCGCTGGATGTTCAGCAGCACGGCCTGGTTCTGGTTGGCCCAGGCGGCCAGGCGTTCGTTCTCGGCGCCGTCGACGATCTCGGCGACATCCTTCAGGCGCAGCGGCGCGCCATTGTTGTAGGCGAGGATGAGGTTGGCGTATTCCTCGGGCGAGCGCAGCTGGTCGTTGGCGTCGAGCATCGACACCCGGGTCGGGCCATCGAAGTTGCCCTTCGGCTGGTTGACGTTGGACGCGCCGATCAGGGTGCGCACGTCGTCGAGGTTGAGGCCGTTGGCCGCCAGCGCATCCACGTTGACCTTGATCCGCACCGCCTGGCGCTGGCCGCCGGCGATGCTGACCATGCCTACGCCGCTGATCTGCGCGAGCTTCTGCGCCACGCGGGTGTCGACCAGGTCGTTGAGCTTGGGCAGCGGCATGGTCTTGCTGGAGATGGCCAGGGTCAGCACCGGGGTATCGGCCGGGTTGACCTTGTTGTAGACCGGCGGCGCCGGCAGGTCGCTGGGCAGCAGGTTGCTGGCGGCGTTGATCGCGGCCTGCACCTGCTGCTCCGCAACATCCATGTTCATGTCCAGGCTGAAGCGCAGGGTCAGCACCGAGGCACCACCGGAACTGGTCGACGCCATCTGCTCAAGGCCCGGCATCTGGCCGAACTGGCGCTCCAGCGGTGCGGTGACCGCGCTGGTCATGACTTGCGGGCTGGCGCCTGGGTACAGGGTCATGACCCGGATGGTCGGGTAATCGACCTGGGGCAAGGCCGACACCGGCAGCAGCTTGTAGGCGATCAGGCCGGCCAGGACGATGGCCAGCATGGTCAGCGTGGTAGCGACCGGGCGGAGGATGAACAGGCGTGACAGGTTCATGCGCCCGCCTTGGCTGCCGCTTTGCCGGAAGGCGCTTCATCGGCCTGGGCCGAGCCCTTGGCGTCCTGGCCTTGCAAGTGCTGGCCGGGGGTGGTCGGCACTTGCGAGCTGTCTTCGACCACTTCGACCTTGGTACCTTCGCGCAGGCGGTCGGTGCCTTCCAGCACCAGGCGGTCGCCGGCCTTGAGGCCCTCAAGGATGACGCTGTTCTGGCCATCGCTGGCGCCGACCTTGAGCTTGCGGATATTGACCGTGCTCTGGTCATTGACCACGTAGGCGAAGGTGCCGTCGTTGCCGAACTGCACGGCCGCGGCCGGCGCCATCACCACCTGCTTGAGGGTGTCGGCCAGCAGGCGCACGTTGACGAACTGGTTGGGGAACAGGGCCAGGTCCTTGTTCTCGAAGCGGCCCTTGAACTTGAGGGTGCCGGTGGTGGTGTCAATCTGGTTGTCGATGCTGCCCAGCACGCCGGTCGACTGCAGTTTGCTGTCGGAACGGTCCCAGGCCTCGACCGGCAGGCTGGCGCCGCTGCGATAACGGTCGAGCACGGTGCTCAGCTCGGTTTCCGGCAAGGTGAAGGCGACGCTGATTGGCTCGGTCTGGGTGATCACCACCAGTGCGGTGGTGTCGTTGGCCGCCACCAGGTTGCCCAGGTCGAGCTGGCGCAGGCCCACGCGGCCGTTGATAGGTGCGCGGATCTGGGTGAAATCGAGGTTCAGGCGGGCATCATTGACCTGGGCCTGGTTAGTCTTGACCAGCCCCTGGAACTGCGCGACCTGGGCTTCGGCAGTGTCGAGGGTCTGCTTGGCGATGCTGTCCTGGGCGTACAGGCCTTTGTAACGCGCCAGGTCGACCTGGGCGTTCTTCAGTTGCGCCTGGTTCTGGGCCAGGGTGCCTTCGGCCTGCTGCAGGGCGATGCGGTAAGGGCGCGGATCGATTTCAGCGAGCAGGTCGCCGGCCTTGACCTGCTGGCCCTCCTTGAACAGGATCTTGACCAGCTCGCCGGCCACACGACTGCGTACATTCACCGTGTTGGTCGCGGTGACCGTGCCCAGGGCCTTGTAGTAGAGGGGGAAGTCACCCACCCGCACCGGTTCGACGCGCACCGGCACCGGGTCGGTGGAGCCGCCGAAGCCCGGCCGGCCCATGCCCATCCCCATGCCTTTGCCGCCGCGCCCGCCCCCGGCCGCTTTGTGGGCAGGCGTTGCCGCAGGCCACAGCCACCAGGCCAGCAAGGCCACCAGCAGCAGGATCAGCAGGCCGACGAGCCAGCGACGAGGGGATCGGGAATTGGACACTTGCATGGGTTGAACGAACCTTGTTCAGAAATGGCGGCTTGGGGAGGATGAACGATAAGCACTGGCATCGTTATAGCAAAGGCTCTTTACCAGAGGTTTACCTTTGCCTGACGTTGCCAAAAGGTTGAACTTTAAATGAAAACGGCCCGGAAAGGGTTCCGGGCCGTTACAGGGTGTTGCTTGGAGAGGGGCCAGGCAGAAGAGTTCCTTTACCCTCCCCCAGGCAATCCTTACTTCAGCACAGCCAGGGCTGCGTCGTAGTTCGGCTCGTCGGCGATCTCGCCAACCAGCTCGCTGTGCAGCACCTTGTCGTTCTCGTCCAGTACCACCACGGCACGGGCAGCCAGGCCGGCCAGCGGGCCGTCGGCGATGGCAACGCCGTAGTTCTGCAGGAACTCGGCACCGCGCAGGGTGGACAGGTTCTTCACGTTGTCCAGGCCTTCAGCGCCGCAGAAGCGCGCCTGGGCGAACGGCAGGTCAGCCGAGATGCACAGCACCACGGTGTTGGCCACGTCGTTGGCCTGGGCGTTGAACTTGCGAACCGAAGTGGCGCAGGTCGGGGTGTCGACGCTCGGGAAGATGTTCAGCACCTTGCGCTTGCCGGCGAAGTCCTTCAGCGACTTGTCAGCCAGGCCTTCACCTACCAGGGAGAAAGCCGGAGCCTGGGCGCCGGCCTGTGGCAGGTTGCCGTTGACCTGAACCGGGTTGCCTTTGAGGGTCACTTGAGCCATGACGAAATCCTTATGCGGGGTTTGAAAAGGACACTGAGTTAATCATGAAGGCGGCCGGGTGCCTATGGGTACATTGAAATTGTTCTATTGCCAGACAATTTCTGTGGACAAAAAAAAGCCCGGATGGCGACAAACGCTCCGGGCTTTTTTCTATTTCAGGCAGTAAGTCAGCCGATCAGGCCGTACACCACCGAGGTCAGCGCCACCACGCCGATCACCACCACGAACACGTTCGACAGCGCGCCGCTGTACTTGCGCATCGACGGCACGCGACGGATGGCGTACATCGGCATCAGGAACAGCAGCACGGCGAGGATCGGGCCGCCGAGCGATTCGATCATGCCGAGGATGCTCGGGTTGAGGGTGGCGACGATCCAGCACACCACCAACATAAGTGCAGCGACCACACGGTCCAGGGTCTTGGCACCCGGGCGAGCGCCGGTCTTGACGATGATGCCCTTCAGGCCTTCACTGGCACCGATGTAGTGGCCCAGGAACGACTTGGCAATCGCGACAAAGGCGATCAGCGGCGCGGCGAAGGCAATGGTCGGGTTGCTGAAGTGGTTGGCCAGGTACGACAGGATCGACAGGTTCTGCGCCTTGGCTTCGGCCAGCTGGGCGCTACTCAGGGTGAGCACGCAGCTGAACACGAAGAACAGCACCATCACCACCATCAGCAGGTGGGCACGGCGCAGGATCTGGCCGCTGCGCTCGTCGGCGTGCTCGCCATAGCTGCGCTTCTGGTCAACGGCGAAGGCCGAGATGATCGGCGAATGGTTGAACGAGAACACCATCACCGGAATGGCCAGCCACAGCGTATGCAGGAAGGCCGGGCCCGACGGCACCTGGGCGGCGCTGTCGAGGATGCCACCGGTCCAGTGCGGAATCAGGTACAGGCCAAGCAGCCCCAGGGCCACGATGAACGGGTACACCAGCAGGCTCATGACCTTGACCGTGGCCTGCTCGCCGCAGCGCACGATGGCCAGCAGGCCGAGGATCAGCACGAACGACAGGATGACCCGCGGTGGCGGCGCCATGTGCAGCTGGTGCTCCATGAAGCTGCTGACCGTGTTGGTCAGCGCCACGCTATAGATAAGCAGGATCGGGAAGATCGCGAAGAAGTACAGCACGGTGATCAATGCACCGGCCTTGATGCCGAAATGCTCTTCGACCACTTCTGTGATGTCACCGCCGTTGCGCCCGGACAGCACGAAACGGGTCAGCGCACGGTGGGAGAAATAGGTCATCGGGAAAGCCAGCGCGGCCAGGATCAGCAGCGGCCAGAAGCCGCCGAGGCCAGCGTTGATCGGCAGGAACAAGGTCCCCGCGCCAATGGCTGTGCCAAACAGGCCCAGCATCCAGGTGGTGTCGTTACGCGACCAGGCGCCGAGGGTGGCGGGGGTCGATTCTACAAAGCGTTGTTCAACGCTTGGGGCCTGCTCATTCATTCCGGGTGAAGCTCCACTCGCAAGACTGCAACAGGCTGAGAATGGCGAAATCGTGTTATCGCCCAACTCAACCGGGAAAGAGGGGCGCGATTGTGCACCGAAAGGTTGCACTTGCGAAGCCCCTTTCCGAGAGGCGGTTGCACTTGTCTTTACAAGCGGGTTGTGCCCATAAGGCAGGCCGCAAATGAATGTGGGAGCGGCCTTGTGTCGCGAAAGGGCTGCGCAGCAGCCCCAGGACCTGTGCAGCGACACAGATAGCTGGGGCCGCTGCGCAGCCCTTTCGCGACACAAGGCCGCTCCCACAAGAGCCGCGTGCGGCCCGCTGCGGTTTATTTCTGGACGGCAGCGAAGGCTTCGGCAACCCGTTGCAGGTTAGCCGGGCGCAGGCCGGACATGCACACCCGGCCGCTGTCGATCAGGTACACGCCGAACTCGTCACGCAGGCGACGCACCTGCTCGACGCTGAAGCCGGTGTAGCTGAACATGCCGCGCTGGCGCAGGAAGAACTGGAAGTCCTGACCCGGCAGCAGCACCGCCAGGGCATCGACCAGCGCCTGGCGCATGTCGAGGATACGCTTGCGCATCACTTCCACTTCTGCGGCCCACTGGGCGTTGAGTGCAGCATCGCCGAGCACGCCAGCCACCAGCTGGGCACCGAAGTTGGGCGGGCTGGAGTAGTTGCGACGCACGGTGGCCTTGAGCTGGCCGAGCACGCTCTGGGTGGTGGCTTCGTCGTCGCAGACCACCGACAGGCCCCCTACCCGCTCGCCGTACAGCGAGAAGATCTTGGAGAACGAGTTGCTGACCAGGCACGGCACGCCGGCCCGGGCCATTTCGCGGATGGCGTAGGCGTCTTCCACCAGGCCTTCGCCGAAGCCCTGGTAGGCGATGTCGAGGAACGGGATCAGCTGGCGCGCCTTGACCACTTCCACTACCTGTTGCCACTGCGCCGGCTCAAGGTCGGCACCGGTCGGGTTGTGGCAGCACGGGTGCAGCAGCACGATGCTGTTGGCCGGCAGGCCCTGCAGGGCTTGCAGCATGCCGTCGAAGTCGACGCCACGGCTGGCCTGGTCGAAGTACGGGTAGGTGTGCACCTTGAACCCGGCACCTTCGAAGATGGCGCGGTGGTTGTCCCAGGTCGGGTTGCTGACCCAGACTTCCGACTGCGGGAAGTAGCGTTTGAGGAAGTCGGCACCGACTTTCAGCGCGCCGGAGCCGCCAACGGTCTGCACGGTGGCCACGCGCTTGCCGGTCACGGCCGGGTGGTCGGCACCGAACAGCAGCGCCTGGATCGCCTGGCGGTAGCTGGCCAGGCCTTCCATCGGCAGGTACAGCGAGGCTTCATGGGCCTGGCCGGCAATGCGCTTTTCCACCGCATCCACCGCTTCCAGCTGCGGCACCACACCGGCCTCATCGTAATACAGGCCGATACTCAGGTTGACCTTGTCGGCGCGCGGGTCGGCCTTGAAGGTTTCCATCAACGAGAGGATCGGGTCGCCGGCATAGGCATCGACATGTTTGAACACAGCGTGCAGCTCCTTGGATCAGGACAGTTCGGAAAGACTGCCCTGAGGATACCCGGAGTCGGGCCCAAGGAACATCACATAAGTGCAAGGTTGTCTATGCAACTTTGCACAGCTGGGGTTTCGTGCTGGATTCTTCGCGGGCATGCCCGCTCCCACAGGGATATCACAGCCCTTGAGATCTGTGCAGTACCTGTGGGAGCGGGCTTGCCCGCGAAGAGGCCGGATCAGCCAAGCAATTCTTTCAGTCCTTGCAACTCTTGTTCAGTCACCGCCACCCCTTCCCGCTCGGCCTGCTCCCGCTCGCGGTAGCGCCGCTCGCCCGGCATGCGCGACAACCCTGCAGCCTGCATGTGGTCGACCAGTTCGCGGCTGCGCTGGGCAAACCGGCTACCCTCGGCCTTGCTCGGGTCGATGACGATGATCAGTTGCCCGGTCCACGGCGTTTTCGCACCTGGGTGCCCTGACCAGTCGAACTCCCAGGAGAAATGCCCGCCGGTCAGCGCCGCCGCCAGCAACTCGACCATCATCGACAACGCCGAACCCTTGTGCCCGCCAAACGGCAGCAGTGCGCCGCCTTCGAGAATGGCCTTGGGGTCGGTGGTCGGCAGGCCTTGGGCATCCACGCCCATACCCTCGGGCAGTGCCTGGCCGGCACGCGCGGCGATCTGTACGTCGCCATGGGCCATGGCACTGGTGGCCATGTCGAAGACGATCGGGTCATGCCCGGCACACGGCGCAGCAAAGGCAATCGGGTTGGTGCCGAACAGCGGTTTGCGCGCGCCGTGCGGCACCACGCAGGTCATGCTGTTGACCACGCTCAGTGCCACCAGGCCCTCATCGGCAAAGGGTTCGACATCGGGCCACAGCGCGGCGAAATGGTGCGAATTGTGGATCGCCAGCACGGCAATGCCGGCGCTGCGGGCCTTTTCCACCAGCAACTCACGGGCCGCTGCCAATGCAGGCTGGGCGAAGCCACCGGCGGCATCCACGCGCACGTAGCCTGGCGCCAGGTCGGTCACCTGCGGTATGGCCCGCCCATCAACCCAGCCACTGGCCAGGGTCGAAACGTAACCGGGAATACGAAACACGCCATGGCTGTGGGCGCCATCGCGCTGGGCACTGGTGCAGTTGTGGGCAAGCACGGTGGCCACCGCTTCGCTGCAGCCGTGACGCAGGAAGATCGCTTGCAACAGCCCCTGCAGTGCAGTGAAGGGCACGCGCACGAGCGGGCTGGTGGAAGGTGCGGACATCTGTAGCTCCTTTTTTGGAATTGGAATGGCAACAGCGTATGCAACGACAAAAACTTTCCGATAAGTGACAGCTATCTGTCAAATGTTGACGGCATGACAGAAAACAGCCATTTTCTATTTCACGCCTTACCTGGAGCAGCAGCATGAGCCAACCGATCAAGCAACGCCTGGAAAACAGCCTGCAAGGGGCCGCTGCCTCAGGCCGCAAGATCGCCAGCTACATGCTCGCCAACCTGCACGAACTGCCGTTCCAGACCTCGGCCAGCATTGCCGAGAAGCTGGGTGTCAGCGAATCCAGCGTCGGCCGTTTCTGCCGCTCCCTCGGTTATGCCCATCTCAAGGCGCTCAAGCAAGACCTGCAGAGTGACCTCGGCGACGGGCCGTGGCTGATGGGTGATCGCCTGCAAGAATATCGCCAGAACCAGGACGTCAGCGACAACGCTGGCAGCCTGGAGCGGGAAATCGCGGCCCTGGTGCGCGTTCACGAATACCGCCAGAGCGATGCCTGGCACACCGTGGCACAGCGCCTGGCGGTAAAGCCACGGGTGTGTATCGCCGGCTTCCAGACCGAGCGCGGCATCGCCATGTGCATGAGCCACCTGCTGCAATACCTGCGCGACGGCGTGCTGCTGGTCGATGGCAGCGCCGGGCACTTCGGCGACGTGCTGCTCGGCCGCAGCGAGGACACCGCGCTGGTGGTGTTCGAGGCCCGCCGCTATTCCCGCCATGCCCTGCAGCTGTGCCAGAAGGCACGCGCCGCCGGCATCCCGGTCACCCTGGTGACCGACACCTTCTGCGACTGGGCCGATGCCCATGCCGACGAAGTGTTCCGTATCCCCACCGAATTCAACCTGTTCTGGGAGTCCACCGCGACCATGCTGTCGTGGGTGCACCTGATGGTCAACGAGGTCTGCAAGAAGCTCGGGCCTGATGTTGAAAAACGCTTGGAAGCGACTGCCGCTCTACATAACGAGTTCGTCGGCTACACCTCGTGGCCGGCGGGCAAACAACAATAGCAAGAGTGCAAGAGGTGCGAGATGAACAAGACCATGGCTATGCTGGGTGCGTGTGCCCTGCTGCTGGCGGGTAACGCCAGCGCCGAGACCCTGCGCTTCGCCACCGAAGGTGCCTACCCGCCCTTCAACTATGTCGATGCCGATAACCAGCTGCACGGCTTCGACATCGACATTACCCACGCCCTGTGCGAACAGATGAAGGTCGAATGCACCCTGGTCGCCCAGGACTGGGAAGGCATCATCCCGGCCTTGATGGCGCGCAAGTACGATGCCGTGGTGGCGTCGATGATCGACACCGAGGAACGGCGCAAGAAAATCGCCTTCACCGACCACTACTACCGCACCCCGCTGACTGTCGCCGTGGCCAAGGACAGCAAGATCGGCGACGCCCAGACCAAGTTTGACGGCTACACGGTCGGCGCCCAGTCGTCCTCGACCCAGGCCATCTATGCCGAAGACGTGTACGCCAAGGCCGGCGCCGACGTGAAGTTGTACCCGACCATGGACGAGGCCAACGCCGACCTCGCCGCCGGCCGCCTGGACGGGGTGATCGCCGACAAGTTCCCGCTGCACGAGTGGATGAACAAGAACGGCGGCGATTGCTGCAAGATCCTCGGCGACGTTGCCGATACCAAGGCCAACGCCGCCATTGCCGTGCGCAAGGACGATGACGCCCTGCGCCAGCGGCTGAACACCGCACTGGCCGAGATCGTCGCCAACGGCACCTACCAGAAGATCGCCAGCAAGTACTTTGCCTTCGATATCTACAACTGATCTGTAGAAAGTCTTTGCGAAACCCCTGTGGGAGCGGCCTTGTGTCGCGAAAGGGCCGCATAGCGGCCCCGGCAATCTGTGCTGTTGCATAAATCCTGGGGCCGCTTCGCAGCCCTTTCCGACCGGTCCGACGCCTCGGCAAGGCCGCTCCCACACTGTAATCGCATTACCCGCCCAAGGGGTTTGTCATGCTCGATCAATTGTCCTTGCTGTCCTTCGCCAGTGGTGGCTGGGGCCAGGCGCTGCTGGCCGGCGCCCTGGTCACCGTTTCCCTGGCCCTCGCCTGCCTGCCCATCGGCCTGCCGCTGGGCCTGGCCGTAGCCCTGGCGGCGCGTTCACGCAAGCGCCTGCCACGGGCCTGGGCCACTACCTTTTCCACAGTGTTCCGCGGCCTGCCCGAGCTGCTGACCTTGCTGATCATCTATTACGGCTGCCAGATCGCCGCGCAGAAGCTGCTGGCGGCCATGGGCTATGAAGGCGAATTCCTGATCAACACCTTCCTGACCGCGATGATCGCCTTCAGCCTGGTCTTCGCAGCGTTCTCCAGCGAGATCTGGCTGGCGGCGTTCAAGACCCTGCCCAAAGGGCAACTGGAGGCCTGCTCGGCGCTGGGCCTGAGCAAGCGCACCGGCTTCTTCAAGGTGGTGCTGCCGCAACTGACCCGCATCGCCCTGCCGGGCCTGTCGAACAACTGGCTGTCGCTGCTCAAGGACACCTCGCTGGTGTCGACCATCTCGCTGGTCGACCTGATGCGCCAGACCAACCTGGCGGTCAGTGTGACCAAGGAGCCGATGTTCTTCTATGGCGTCGCCTGCCTGGGTTACCTGCTGTTCTCCGCCGCCTCGGGACGGGTATTCGCCTATATCGAGCGCCGCAGCAACCGCCACCTGCAAGGAGCACGCGCATGAGTGCCGAACAACTGCTGGGCCTGGTGCTGGACCCGGACCTGCTGGAGCGCTACGGCCCGCGCTTCGTCGAGGGCCTGCTGGTGACCGCCAAGCTGGTAGCGATTTCCTTCAGCCTGGGCGCCGTGCTCGGCCTGCTGCTGGCCCTGGCGCGCATGTCGCGCCACCTGCTGCTGCAGCGCATGGCGGCCGGCTACATCTACTTCTTCCGCGGCTCGCCACTGCTGGCACAACTGTTCCTGCTGTATTACGGCCTGGGCTCGCTCAAAGGTTTCTGGCAGGACGTCGGGCTCTGGTGGTTCTTCCGTGAAGCCTGGTTCTGCACCTTGCTGGCGTTCACCCTCAACACCGCCGCCTACCAGGCCGAGATCTTCCGCGGCAGCCTGATGGCCGTGGCGCCGGGGCAGTACGAAGCGGCACGGGCGCTGAACCTGAAACGTTCGACCACCTTCTTCAAGGTGATCCTGCCGCAATCGTTGCTGGTGGCCATCGGCCCGCTGGGCAACGAGCTGATCCTTATGATCAAGGCCAGCGCCATCGCCTCGCTGGTGACCATCTACGACTTGATGGGCGTGACCAAACTGGCGTTCTCGCGCAGTTTCGACTTCCAGATCTACCTGTGGGCCGCGGTGCTTTACCTGGTGATCGTCGAACTGGTCCGGCGCTTGCTCAAACACCTGGAAGCCCGCCTGGGCCGCCACCTGAACTGACCGAAGGATACATCCATGCATTGCCAGACCCTTGTTCTCGGCGCCGGCATCGTCGGCGTCAGCACCGCACTGCACCTGCAGGCCCGCGGGCGCCAGGTGATCCTGATCGACCGCGATGACCCCGGCAGCGGCACCAGCCATGGCAACGCCGGGCTGATCGAGCGCTCCAGCGTGATCCCCTATGCCTTCCCGCGGCAATTCGGTGCCTTGCTGCGCTATGGCCTGAACCGCCAGCCCGACGTGCGCTACAGCCTGCTGCACCTGCCCAAGGCGGCGCCCTGGCTGCTGCGCTACTGGCAACAGTCGGCGCCCGGGCGCCTGGCTGGTGCGGCGGCCGACATGCTGCCTCTGGTGCAGCGCAGCGTCGAGGAACACGATGCGTTGATCCACGCCGCCGGCCTTGAAGGGCTGATCCAGGCCAAAGGCTGGATCGAGGTGTATCGTGAACCGGCGCTGTTCGAGCAGGCCAAGGCCGAGCTCAAGGGCCTGGCCCGTTACGGCCTGCAGTACGAAATCCTCGAACGCGGCCAGCTGCAGGCGCGCGAACACCAGCTCGACAGCACCGTGGTCGGTGGCATCCACTGGCTCGACCCGAAGACCGTCAGCAACCCCGGCGCCCTCACCCGTGGCTACGCCGCGCTGTTCGTACAGCGTGGCGGGCAGTTCCTGCATGGCGATGCGCGCAGCCTGCGCCAGGTCGACGGCCAATGGCAGGTCGATAGCCAACGGGGGCCGATTACTGCCGACGAGGTGGTGGCCTGCCTGGGCCCGCAGTCGGGCGACCTGTTCGAGCGCCTGGGCTACCGCATTCCGCTGGGCATCAAGCGTGGCTACCACATGCACTACGGCACCCGTGACGGCGCGCAGCTGCAGCATTCGGTCTGCGACACCCAGGGCGGCTACGTCCTGGCCCCTATGGCCCGCGGCGTGCGCCTGACCACCGGCATCGAGTTCGCCGCCAGTGACGCGCCGGGCAACGAAATCCAGCTCAAGCGCTGCGAAGCCCTGGCCCGCAAGCTGTTCCCGGCCCTGGGCGAGCGCCTCGATGACAAACCCTGGCTCGGCCGCCGGCCCTGCCTGCCCGACATGCGCCCGGTGATTGGCCCGGCGCCCCGACACAAAGGCCTGTGGTTCAACTTCGGCCACGCCCACCACGGCCTCACCCTTGGCCCGGTCAGCGGCCGCCTGGTGGCCGAGTTGCTCACCGGCGAGCGCCCCTTCACCGACCCTGCGCCCTACAGCGCGGCACGTTTCGACTGACACCCAGCGGGAGAACAACAACATGACCGCCCCCATGAGCGTTGCCAGCCTTGCCCCCGAACCTGACCCACGCCCGGAACTGATCCGCATCGAGGGCCTGAACAAGCACTATGGCGCCTTCCATGTGCTGCGTGACATTGACCTGCGGGTGCGCGAAGGCGAGCGCATTGTCCTGTGTGGCCCGTCCGGCTCAGGCAAATCGACGCTGATCCGCTGCATCAATCGCCTGGAAATCGCCCAGCAGGGCAGCATCCAGGTTGCCGGCACCGACCTGGCCGCCAACACCCGCCAGGCGGCCCAGGTGCGCAGCGAGATCGGCATGGTGTTCCAGCACTTCAACCTGTTCCCGCACATGAGCGTGCTCGACAACTGCCTGCTCGCCCCCACCAGCGTGCGCGGGCTGTCGCGCAAGGACGCCGAGGAACGGGCGCGCATGTACCTGAGCAAGGTGGGTATCGAGAGCCAGGCGCACAAGTACCCCAGCCAGTTGTCCGGCGGCCAGCAGCAGCGCGTGGCCATCGCCCGGGCGCTGTGCATGAAGCCGCGCATCATGCTGTTCGACGAGCCGACCTCGGCGCTCGACCCAGAGATGGTCGCCGAGGTCCTGGACGTACTGGTGCAGCTGGCCGGCACGGGCATGACCATGCTCTGCGTCACCCATGAAATGGGCTTTGCCCGGCAGGTGGCAGAGCGGGTGCTGTTCCTTGAAGGCGGGCAGATCATCGAAGACAGCCCGCCCCAGGTGTTCTTCAACCAGCCGCGTACTGCACGGGCCAAGGCGTTCCTGGCGCAGATACTGCACTGAGCCGTCGATCATTGCAGCGCTGCAATGAACCAACTGCGTCGTTAAATATAATTGACCTTACCCCCTGCCAAACCCTTGCCGGCTCAGGCTCGCAAGGGTTCAGCCCCCGTATTTCGGCGCCTTAACCGCTTTTTGCTCGTTTGACATATCGAACGGCTCTGGCAAGCTATCTACAAGCCCCGACCGGAATCGTCCAGTGATGAGCCGGCAGTGCTCGGGACTTCAGGTAGCACAACATGGCCACGGGCCGTGCACCTGCACAACAACGACAGGCAGAGCCCTGTCATAAGGTGACATATGTCCAACAGCAACATTGGCAACAAGCAACCTTCCCTGCGCAAACCCGTCGTCCTGATGACCATGGGCAGCCAAGAGCGCAAAGGCCATGACTATCAGGTCATGACCCACAAATACATCACCCCGCTGGTCGACTTCGCCGATTGCGTCCCGGTCCTGGTGCCCACCTGCTGTGGCATCGAAGACCTCGAGACCTATCTGGACATGGCCGACGGCGTGTACCTGACCGGTGCTGGCAGCAACATCGACCCGACCCTGTACGGTCAGGAGAACGAAACGCCAGGCAAGGGCCAGGACAAGAACCGCGACCTGTTCGACATCCCGCTGGTCAAGGCGGCGCTCAAGCGCGGCCTGCCGATTTTCGGCATCTGCCGTGGCATGCAGGAAATCAACGTTGCCCTGGGCGGCGACATCTACCAGAAGGTCTACGCCGAGCCAGGCTTCAACGACCACCGGGAAAACCCGGAAGATCCGGTCGATGTGCAATACGCCCAGGTGCATGGCGTGAAGATCAAGCCGGGCAGCTGGCTGCGTGAAACCCTCGGTACCGACGAGATCCGCGTGAACTCGCTGCACGGCCAGGGCCTGCGTAACCTCGGCGCCGGCATCGAGCCGATCGCCCACGCCGAAGACGGCCTGGTCGAGGCGATCCACGCCCCGAGCATCTCGCCGTTCCTGTTTGCCGTGCAGTGGCACCCGGAGTGGCAAGCGGCGAAGAACCCTGATTCGATCAAGATCTTCCAGGCCTTCGGCGATGCCTGCCGCGCCCAGGTGCGCAAAAGCCAGATCAAGCGCCAACAGGCTGCCTGATACCCGGTTTCAGCTTCGTTAGCTTTGATCGCGGGGCGGCGCAAGGCCGCCCCCGCTTCCCCGGTCACCCTCTGCTGGTCCCAGAACACTTCCCGTGGAAGCGGGCGGCGGGCTTGTGCCTGTCTCCGCGATCGTTTTTTTCCTTTCTCCTGAAGAGATACGATGACTGCCTAGTGCTCGTCGTTAGATCTTCTGCGCCTATCAGATCGAGCGCCGCCCGCGCGGCGCATCGCGGGCAAGCCCGCTCCCACATTTGTTTCGGGCCAGTTACTCCTGTGCCGCCAACAGGATCCGCCTTGGTGCATGACTGGAGACAGGTGGGGCTTCATCAGCGCCCACCAAGATGCATTGCCATGCCAACAAGGCGGTCCCTGTTGGCTTCACAGGAGAGATTGGCCCGAAACAAATGTGGGAGCGGGCTTGCCCGCGATGCGCCGCGCGGGCGGCGCTCGATATCCGCATCCGCACAACTCTTGAACTGATCACTTAGGCATCCACACAAAATTTCTGCATAAAGCACTAGTCATCGCAGCAGTTGTACGATAACTTACCTCCAACGCAGAACAACACCCTTCACCCCAAGCGCCACAGGATGCCTACAACAATGACTCCACAAGAACTGAAATCCATCCTCTCCCACGGCCTGCTGTCTTTCCCGGTCACCGACTTCAATGCCCAGGGCGACTTCAACCAGGCTGGCTACATCAAGCGCCTGGAGTGGCTCGCCCCTTACGGCGCCAGCGCCCTGTTCGCCGCCGGTGGCACCGGTGAGTTCTTCTCCCTGGCCGCCAGCGAATACAGCCAGGTGATCAAGACTGCGGTCGACACCTGCGCCAAGTCGGTGCCAATCCTCGCCGGCGTCGGTGGTTCCACCCGCCAGGCCATCGAATACGCGCAAGAAGCCGAGCGCCTGGGCGCCAAGGGCCTGCTGCTGCTGCCGCACTACCTCACCGAAGCCAGCCAGGACGGCGTAGCCGCCCACGTCGAAGCGGTGTGCAAATCGGTCAACATCGGTGTGGTGGTGTACAACCGCAACGTCTGCCGCCTGAACGCCAACCTGCTGGAACAACTGGCCGAGCGTTGCCCGAACCTGATCGGCTACAAGGACGGCCTGGGCGACATCGAACTGATGGTGTCGATCCGTCGCCGCATGGGTGATCGTTTCAGCTACCTGGGTGGCCTGCCGACCGCCGAGGTGTATGCTGCGGCCTACAAGGCACTGGGTGTGCCGGTGTACTCGTCGGCAGTGTTCAACTTCATTCCGAAGACCGCGATGGACTTCTACCACGCCATCGCCCGCGACGATCACGCCACCGTGGCCAAGCTGATCGACGATTTCTTCCTGCCGTACCTGGACATCCGTAACCGCAAGGCCGGCTACGCCGTGAGCATCGTCAAGGCTGGCGCCAAGATCGCCGGTTACGACGCAGGCCCGGTGCGCACCCCGCTGACCGACCTGACCGCCGAAGAGTACGAAATGCTCGCAGCACTGATGGACAAGATGGGCCCGCAATAAGCGCGCCCTGCGGCCTGCCATTGCCGCATCCGGAGTGGGCCTGCCCCACTCCGGCTACAACTCGTGAGCCCGCACAAAAATAACTAGTGGGAGTATTACCAGCATGCAAGCGACTAAAAAGACGCATGTGCGCTACCTGATCCTGTTCATGCTGTTCCTGGTGACCACGATCAACTACGCAGACCGAGCCACCATCGCCATCGCAGGCTCCAGCCTGCAGAAAGACCTCGGCATCGACGCCGTTACCCTTGGTTATATTTTCTCCGCCTTCGGATGGGCTTACGTGGCCGGGCAGATCCCCGGTGGCTGGCTGCTGGACCGCTTCGGCTCGAAGAATGTCTATGCCTTCAGCATCTTCACCTGGTCGCTGTTCACCCTGCTGCAGGGCTTTGTCGGCGGCCTGCCGGTGGCCTGGGCGGTGGTGACCCTGTTCACCCTGCGCTTCCTCGTCGGTTTCGCCGAAGCCCCGTCGTTCCCGGGGAACGCCCGTATCGTCGCGGCCTGGTTCCCGACCCAGGAACGCGGCACCGCCTCGGCGATCTTCAACTCGGCGCAGTACTTCGCCACCGCACTGTTCGCTCCGATCATGGGCTGGATCGTGTTCAGCTTCGGCTGGGAGCACGTGTTCGTGGTCATGGGCGCACTGGGCATCGTGTTCTCCATGGTGTGGCTGAAGACCATCCACAACCCGCGCCAGCACCCGCGCATCAGCCAGAGCGAACTCGAGCACATCGAGCAGAACGGCGGCCTGGTCGACATGGACCAGAAGCGCGGCAACGACGGCCCGAAATGGGGCTACATCAAGCAACTGCTGACCAGCCGCATGCTGCTGGGCGTGTACCTGGGCCAGTACTGCATCAACGCCATCACTTACTTCTTCCTCACCTGGTTTCCGGTTTACCTGGTGCAGGAACGCGGCATGACCATCCTCAAGGCCGGCTTCATCGCCTCGCTGCCGGCGGTATGCGGCTTCATTGGTGGCGTGCTGGGCGGTGTGATCTCGGACTGGCTGCTGCGCCGCGGCAACTCGCTGACCTTCTCGCGCAAGCTGCCGATCGTCTGCGGCCTGTTGCTGTCGACCACCATGGTCTTCTGCAACTATGTCGACGCCGAATGGATGGTGGTCGGCTTCATGACCCTGGCCTTCTTCGGCAAAGGCATCGGCGCACTGGGCTGGGCGGTGGTGGCCGACACCTCGCCCAAACAGATCGCCGGGCTGTCCGGTGGCCTGTTCAACACCTTCGGCAACATCGCCTCGATCACCACCCCGATCGTCATCGGCTACATCATCAGCGCCACCGGCTCGTTCAAGTGGGCCCTGGTGTATGTGGGTGCCAACGCCCTGGTGGCGGTGTTCAGCTACCTGGTGATCGTCGGCCCGATCAAGCGTATCGAGCTGCGCGACGATGCCCCGAAGCCGCAACCTGAGCCAGCCGCCAACGGCGAACTGGCCAGCTCGCGGCACTGAGTGAACACGCCCGCGCCGGCTGCTGCCGACGCGGGCGGATGTACAAAAAGCCTGAGAACCTGACAAGTAGGGCCCAAACATGCAGTTGATCGAACATTCCGACTCGCCCCGCTACGTCCGCCTGCACGAAGACGACAACGTCGTGGTCGTGGTCAATGACGGCGGCCTGGGCGAAGGCGCCCGCTTCGCCGACGGCCTGACCCTGGTCGAAGGCGTGCCACAGAGCCATAAGGTCGCCACCGTACTGATCGCCAAGGGCGAGCCGGTGCGCCGCTATGGCCAGATCATCGGTTACGCCCTGGAAGACCTGCGCCAAGGCAGCTGGGTACAGGAAAGCCAGCTGGCCATGCCGGCCGCCCCCGAGCTGGACAGCCTGCCGCGCTGCGATGCAGTGCCCGATGCCCTGCCGCCGCTGGATGGTTTCACCTTCGAAGGCTACCGCAACGCCGACGGCACCGTCGGCACCCGCAACATCCTCGGCATCACCACCACCGTGCAGTGCGTGACCGGCGTACTGGAGCACGCGGTCAAACGCATCCGCGCCGAACTGCTGCCCAAATACCCCAACGTCGATGACGTCGTCGCCCTCACCCACAGCTACGGCTGCGGCGTGGCGATCAACGCTCGCGACGCCTACATCCCGATCCGCACCGTGCGCAACCTGGCGCGCAACCCCAACCTCGGTGGTGAGGCGCTGGTGATCAGCCTGGGTTGCGAAAAGCTCCAGGCCGGCCAGGTGATGCACGATAACGACCCGTCGGTAGACCTCAGCGAGCCTTGGCTGTATCGCCTGCAGGACGCCAGCCTCGGCTTTGCCGAGATGATCGAGCAGATCATGGGCCTGGCTGAAACCCGCCTCAAGAAGCTCGACCAGCGCCGCCGCGAGACCGTGCCAGCCAGCGAGCTGATCCTCGGCATGCAGTGCGGCGGCAGTGACGCCTTCTCCGGCATCACCGCCAACCCGGCGCTCGGCTTCGCTGCCGACCTGCTGGTGCGCGCTGGCGCCACCGTGCTGTTCTCGGAAGTAACCGAAGTGCGCGACGCCATCTACATGCTCACCTCGCGTGCCGAAAACCAGGAAGTCGCCGATGCCCTGGTGCGCGAGATGGACTGGTACGACCGCTACCTGCAGCAAGGTGCGGCTGACCGCAGCGCCAACACCACGCCGGGCAACAAGAAAGGCGGCCTGTCAAACATCGTCGAGAAGTCCCTCGGTTCGATCGTCAAATCCGGCAGCGGCGCCATCCAGGGCGTGCTTGGCCCGGGCGAGCGGGTCAACCGCAAGGGCCTGATCTTCTGCGCCACCCCGGCCAGCGACTTCGTCTGCGGCACCTTGCAACTGGCCGCCGGCATGAACCTGCACGTGTTCACCACTGGCCGCGGCACGCCGTACGGCCTGGCCATGGCACCGGTGGTCAAGGTCTGCACCCGCACCGAGCTGGCCCAGCGCTGGCCGGACCTGATCGACATCGACGCCGGGCGCATTGCCAGTGGCCGCTCGACCATCGAAGAGCTGGGCTGGGAGCTGTTCCACTACTACCTGGACGTGGCCAGCGGCCGCAAGCAGACCTGGGCTGAACAGCACCGCCTGCACAACGACATCACCCTGTTCAATCCGGCACCGATTACCTGATCATTCAACCCTAGGAGCCCCACATGCCAGAGATCCTCGGCCACAACTTCATCGCCGGCCAGCGCAGCGCCGCTGGTTCGCAACGCCTGCAGAGCCTGGACGCCACCACCGGCGAGGCCCTGCCCTACAGCTTCGCCCAGGCCACCGTGGCCGAAGTGGACCAGGCTGCCAAAGCCGCCGCCGCCGCCTTTGTCGAATTCCGCAACCTGAAACCGGCCCGCCGCGCCGAGTTCCTCGACGCCATCGCTGCCGAACTGGACGAGCTGGACGACGCCTTCGTCGCCATCGTCTGCCGTGAAACCGCCTTGCCTGCCGCCCGTATCCAGGGCGAGCGCGGCCGCACCAGCGGGCAGATGCGCCTGTTCGCCCAGGTGCTGCGCCGTGGCGATTTCCTCGGTGCGCGCATCGACCTGGCCCTGCCCGAGCGCCAGCCACTGCCGCGGGTGGACCTGCGCCAGATGCGCATCGGCGTAGGCCCGGTCGCCGTGTTCGGTGCCAGCAACTTCCCGCTGGCCTTCTCTACCGCCGGTGGTGACACCGCCGCCGCCCTGGCCGCCGGTTGCCCGGTGGTGTTCAAGGCGCACAGCGGCCACATGGCCACCGCCGACCTGGTCGGCTGCGCCATCCAGCGTGCCGCCGAACGCACCGGCATGCCCAAGGGTGTGTTCAACATGGTGTTCGGCGCGGGCGTTGGCGAGCCGCTGGTCAAGCACCCGGCCATCCAGGCCGTGGGCTTCACCGGTTCGCTCAAGGGTGGCGACGCCCTGTGCCGCATGGCCGCTGAGCGCCCACAACCGATCCCGGTGTTCGCCGAGATGTCCAGCATCAACCCGGTGATCATCCTGCCGGGTGCCCTGGCCAAGCGAGGTGAAGCCATCGCCCGCGAGCTGGCCGGCTCCGTGTGCATGGGTGCCGGGCAGTTCTGCACTAACCCAGGCCTGGTGATCGGCCTGCAGTCGGCGCAGTACAGCCAGCTGCTCGCCGACCTCGGCCAGCACCTCGACCAGCAGGCCGGGCAGACCATGCTCAATGCTGGCGGCCTGCGCAGCTACGTCGGCGGCCTGGAGCACCTGCACGCCCACGCCGGTATCGAGCACCTGGCCGGCCAGGCCCAGGAAGGCAGCCAGGCCCGTGCCCAGCTGTTCAAGGCCGATGCCCGCCTGCTGGTGGAAGCCGACCCGTTGCTGCAGGAAGAAGTGTTCGGCCCGACCACCGTGGCGGTCGAGGTCAAGGACAATGCGCAACTGCGTGACGCCCTGCTCGGCCTGCGCGGCCAGCTGACCGCGACACTGATCGGCGAGCCGGAGGACTTCGAGGCCTACGCCTGGCTGGTACCGCTGCTGGAAGAGAAAGTCGGCCGCATCCTGGTCAATGGCTACCCGACCGGTGTCGAAGTGTGCGACGCGATGGTCCACGGCGGGCCGTATCCGGCCACCTCCGATGCCCGGGGTACCTCGGTCGGCACCCTGGCCATCGACCGCTTCCTGCGCCCGGTGTGCTACCAGAACTACCCGCAGGCGCTGTTGCCTGAGGCACTGCGTGACGCTAACCCACTGGGGCTGCGTCGCTTGGTGAATGGGCAGTGGAGCGAAGGTTCGGTCTGATTCCACTCAAACAAGAAAGCCCCGCGTTTGCGGGGCTTTTCTTTGTCGCCTGTGCTGGCCTCTTCGCGGGACAAGCCCAGGTTATTGAAGGCCTCAGGCCCCCTGTGCCTCGGCTTCTTCATGGGCCTGGCGCAAGCGCTCGCGGCTGTTGCTCAGGTGCATGCGCATGGCCATCTTCGCCCCTTCGCTGTCGCGCCGGGCGATGGCCTCGTAAATGGCTTCGTGCTCGTGCATCAGGCGGCTCATGTAATGCGCCTGGTCATCATGGGCCAACCGTGCCGAATTCAACCGGGTACGCGGAATGATGCTGGTACCCAGGTGGTTGATGATATCGGCGAAATAATGATTGCCGCTGGCCTGGGCAATGCGCAGGTGGAACTGGAAGTCTGCCGACACTGCATCGGTGGCATGTGCCGCGCCTTCGTTGAGCTCGTCCAGCGCGGCCCGCATGCCGGCCAGCTCTTCGTCGCTGCGCCGTTGCGCCGCGAGGCCTGCCGACTCGATTTCCAGGGCGATGCGCAGCTCCAGCACCGCCAGCACTTCACGCAAGGTCACCACGGTCGCCGGGTCGATACGGAACCCCCCGGTCGCCGGCGCGTCCAGCACGAAAGTGCCGATGCCATGGCGCGTCTCGACCTGCCCGGCCGCTTGCAACCGGGAGATCGCCTCACGCACCACGGTGCGGCTGACGCCCTCCTCGGCCATGATCTGCGATTCGGTCGGCAGCTTGTCGCCGCGCTTGATCTGGCCGCTGCGAATGCGCTCGGTCAGTACCGTGACCAGTTCCTGGGCCAGACTGCGCGGCTTGCGCCGGGTCCTTGCCTGTACCTGCTGCTCTGTCATGCCCTGTATTTCACCTTGAAAGACAGCCGTCATGATAGCGCAAGCAGTTGTACGATCACATACACCCGATGCGGTATTTCATCAAAGCGCTGCGCCAGGTGCACGCCCCGGCACTGGTAGACTGTCGCCCGTTGCACTTGACGGGACTGAGCGAAGGCATGAACGAAACGCGATACGCCGTGGTGGCCAAGGACTTGATGGAAGGCATCGCCAGTGGCCGCTACCCGGTGGGCAGCCTGCTGCCGACTGAATTCGAACTGTGCGATTTGTATGAGGTGAGCCGGCACACGGTGCGGGCGGCGATCAACCAGTTGCTCAACCAGGGGCTGGTGTCACGCCGCAAGCGGGTCGGTACCCGGGTCGAGGCCAGCAGCCCGCGCGGTGGGTACTCGCAGTCACTGGCGACGGTGGCGGACCTTGCGCAGCTGGCGGAAACCCAGCAACGGGAGATTCAGAACGTGCGCCACTTCGTCGCCGACCTGAGTGAAGCCGCGCGCCTGGGGCTGGTACCGGGGGAACACTACTTCTGCGTGTCGAGCATCCGCGTCGACCGCCAGTGCAATACCGCGCCGCTGTGCTGGACCGATGTCTACGCCCAGCGTGATTACGCCGAGGTCATCGAACTGGCCCGCGAGCACCCCGACCAGCTGATCGCCGCGTTGATCGAACAACACTATGGCCGGTCGATCGCCGTCGTCGACCAGCAGGTACGGGCCGTGTTGCTGACGGCAGAGATGGCGCGTGAACTGAAGGCCGCGACGGGTTCGCCAGGACTGAAGATCATCCGCCATTACCGCGAGAAAAACGGTGACCTGATGGCAGTTTCCGAGACCGTGCACCCGGATGACCGGTTCACCCTGGTGACCCAGATGCGCCGGGACACGCAGGGCTGAAACCGCTACAGTAGGTGCTTTCCATGGAAGGAAGTTGCGCATGAAATCGCTCGACCGTGCCCTGCTCGCCTGTGGCCTGCTCATCCCGTTCTGGCTGCTGATCGGCGTCTGGTTCACCGCCCAGGCCTACCCTGGCTACGACCACCTGCAACAGGCCATGAGCCAGCTCGGCGCCCAAGGTTCCCCGACCCAGCACTGGTCGCCCCTGGTCAACAACTTCCCCCTCGCCCTGCTGTTCGGCCTGTTTGCCTGGGGCCTTGCCCGGCATTGGCGCGCCTCGAAACTTGCGCTGCTGAGCGCTGCCCTGATCCTGCTGCATGGTCTGGGCAGCCTCGGCACTGGCCTGTTTCCGTGCGACCAAGGCTGCGCACCTGCCGAGCCGTCGAGCTCGCAGCAACTGCACAACCTCAGTGGCCTGCTGATGTTCCTCTCGTTGACCCTGGCCAGCGCGCTGTGGGCCTGGCTCGGCAAGCGCCTGGCCAGTTCGCCAGCCTTGAGCTGGTTTTCGCTGGCGTGCCTGATTGCCGCGTTGGTCAGCGTCGTGTTCATGGCCCAGGCCGCACAAAGCGGCGAACTGTTCGGCCTGTACCAAAGGCTGAACTATGGCGTGTCAGTGGTGTGGATCGCCGGCTTGGCGCTGAGCTGCCTGCACCCGGCACTGGCAAATCGCATTCGCATCGCCACTACCTGATGGGAAAATGCTGGCCCCCAGGCATCTTTAGCCAAGGCAAACTCCCTTCATCTTCAGATGCTTAGGACAGCAACATGCGAGTATTTCTAGCAACGATGGCCGGCTGCCTGCTGGCCACTGCCGCCTTTGGCGCCCAGGCCAAAGCGCTTAGCCAGAACGACCGCGAAACCTGTGGATGGGGATCGCAGATCGCCGCCGAGGCGCAGCAAGCCAAGCTCTCCGGCGTCACCCTGTACGCCACGCGCAAGAAGCTGCAGGTGCGCCGCTTCGCCAAACCCTGGATGCGCATGACCGCCTTCGGCATCACCGAACAGACCTACAACAGCCGTTCGAAACTGCAGCCGTCAGCGATCAAGCAGACGTATTACGAGCAATGCGTCCAGCACGCAGTGGCAAAACGATAAATATATATATTTCAATTAGTTGAAATATATTACTAATGTATTTTAGAGAATCAGTCAGCCCTGGCTTCGCCAGGGCGGGCCGTCTTTGAAGCGTTCCTCGATCCAGGCCTTGAACGCCCCCATGGCGGCGCTGTTCAGCCGCGCCGAGGGGCGCACCAGGTAGATACCCGCTGCCACGTCCAGCTGCCATTGCGGCAGCACCCGCACCAGACGCCCGGCCGCGAGGTCCTCGCCCATCAACCAGTCGCCACCTGCCAGAATGCCCACGCCGCGCCGCGCGGCCTCAAGCAATGCCTCATTGTCGTTGCCGCGTAACGAGCCGCTGACCCGGACGCTCACCTCCTGCTTTCCACTGTTAAGCCGCCATTCAGGAAATGAACGTAAGCCACTGAATCCTAAGCAGTTATGCTCAGAAAGCTGCTGAGGTTCGAGCGGTTCGCCCTGGCGCGCAAGGTAGGCCGGCGAAGCGCACAGGATGCGCAGGTGATCGCCCAGCTTGCGCGCCACCAGGCGGTTGTCTGCCAGCTCGCCAACGCGGATGGCTGCGTCGAAACCCTCGCCGACCAGGTCAACGAAGCGGTCGGCATACTCGGCTTCGAGGGTCACCTGCGGGTAAGCCAGCACAAAATCCGCCAGCAGGCCGCTGAGCCAGCGGCGGCCCATGGCGGCAGGCAAGGCCAGCCGCAAGCGGCCACGCACCGCTGCGGCGCCCTCGGCGGCCTCCTGCTCGGCCTCGGCAATCAGGCGGCTGGCCTCACGCACGCGGGCTACCAGCCGCTCACCTTCGTCGGTGAAGCGCAGTTGCCGTGTGGTGCGCTCCACCAGGCGTATGCCCAGGCGCTGTTCCAAGGCGTTCAGACGCTTCGACAGCACCGTGGGATGGCGCTCCAGCTGGCGGCCGGCGGCGGCAAACGAGCGTTGCTCGTGCAAGGCCAGCAAGGTGGCGAGTTCATCAGCGCGGCGGCTGTCAAAGGCATCCATGGCAAGGCTCGGTGGTGAGTTCGGAGTCAGGCGGTGAGAATCAGCGCCCCTTCCGACAGCCCTTGCTCCAGGTCCCCATGGGCCCTGGCCGCCTCGGCCAACGGGTAACGGCGCCACACGCGTGGCTGAATGATACCTGCGCCAATCGCTGCCAGCACATCGGCTGCGCGCTGCTGGTATTCCTCGGCCGTGGCGGTGTGGGCAGCCAGGGACGGCCGGGTCAGGTACAGCGAGCCCTTGGCATTGAGAGTGGCCACTTCGATGGGCTCTGGTACCCCGGAGATCGCCCCGCACGACACCAGCAGGCCACGGGGACGCAAGCTGTCCAGCGATGCCTGCAGCGACAGCTTGCCGACGCTGTCATACACGACGTCGACACCCTGCCCCTGGGTCAGCGCACGTACCTGGCTGGCCAGGCTCGCCGCATCGAAGACCAGCACATCATCACAACCCGCAGCCTGCGCCCGCGCCACGCTCTGTGGCTTCGACACCACGCCAATCACCCGAGCCCCCAGATGGCGCGCCCAGGGCGCCATGAGCTGGCCAAGGGCACCGGCGGCGCCATACAGCAGGATCTGCGTACCAGGCCCCACCGGGTAGGTGGCCTTGAGCAGGTACTGCGCGGTGATGCCCTTGAACAGCACGGCAGCGGCTGCTTCATCGTCCAGGCTCGGCGGCAGCTTCACCAGGCGCTCCGCCGGGTACAGCCGGCCGCTGGCATAGGCACCCACTGGGCCGGTGGCATACGCAACGCGGTCACCGACCTGGACGTTGCTCACCCCGGCACCCACCGCGGTCACTCGCCCGGCCCCCTCCAGCCCCAGCCCCGAAGGCAGTGCCAGTGCTGCGCCGCCTTTGCGTTGCAGCACATCGAGGGGATTGACGCCCATAGCAGTCTGCTCCAGCCATACCTGCCCGGGGCCAGGCTGCAGGGGTTGCAGGTGTTCCAGGTGCATGACGTCGGCAGCGCCAGTGGCGCTCAGGGCAATTCGGCTAGCCATGTTCGGTTCCTTGCGGGAGTGAAAGACCGGATCAGGCTAATTGGCAGGCGGAATTCGAACAATCGGTCCAGGTGCAGATGATTGCTGCACCTGGTGAAGCAATGCTCAGCAGGGATAGACTGGCTCGCAGCGCACTTCGGTCTTTACCGAGTTGGCGATGAAGCAGGCGTCGTGGGCCAGATGATGCAGCTGATCGAGCTGCTCCGCCGTCGGCTGGCGCTCCCCGGAGAACTCGACCCGCGGCCGCAGGGTGACCACGGTCATTGCCATGCGCCCTGCTTCATTACGCGCCATCACCCCTTCGGCGTCGTCGGCATAGTGCTCGACGCAAAAGCGCTGCTTGGCCGCCAACGACAGGAACCACAGCATGTGGCAGCTGGACAGCGCGGCGATGAAGGCCTCTTCCGGGTCCACGGCCGAGGCATCGGACATGGGCAGCGGCACCACATGGGGCGACGACGACCCCGGCACCTCGACGCCCCCGTCGAAGCGCCACAGGTGCCGGCGGCTGTACTGGTTACCGAGAAAATCCTGGCCGTCGCGAGCCCAGGCCACGTGAGCGGTGTATTGCGCCATTCGAACCTCCTTGTCCAATTGATCACAGCGTTTTTCAGCAGCCGCTGAGCGCCACCGGGCGGCGTTCGCCGGCAAAGAACATCGGGCGCAGGCGCACGCCGATCAGGTTACCGGCGTAAGCCGCGATCAGCCACAGCCAGCCATGCACGCTACCCGACGCGATACCGCTGAAGTAGGCGCCGATATTACAGCCATAGGCCAGGCGCGAACCATAGCCCAGCAGCAGGCCACCGATCACCGCAGCGATCAGCGATGGCAGCGGGATTTTCAGGCTGGGTGCGAAGCGACCCGCCAGGCCCGCCGCCATCAGTGCGCCGAGCACGATGCCGATGTCCATCACCGTGGTGATGTCCTGCCACAGCGGCGCAGCCAGCGCCTTGGCATTGGCTGGCACCTGCCAGAACACCCAGCTGCCGACGTCCACGCCGAAGCTGGAAAGGGTCTTGGCGCCCCACAGGGCGAAGGCCGACGTGATACCCCACGGGCGCCCGGCCAGGGCCAGGGTGGCGTAGTTGAGCAAGGCCAGGGCAATCGCGCCCCACAGCAGAGGCCAAGGGCCGCGCAGGAAGCGGCGCAGACCTTGATGCTCGCTGCTCAGGGGCGCTTCCAGGGCGCCATGACGACGCTTTTCCAGCACCACGGTAGCCCAGGCGATCAGCGCGAACACGGCCACGCTGACCAGCAGCGCAGGCACCACGCCCCAGGCCTGGACGATCGAGGTGGCCGGGAACGACGGCAGCGCGAACCACCAGTCGGCATGGTGGGTGGCGCTGACCGAGCCGATGATGAAGAACAGCAGGGTCACCAGCATCCGCGCATTGCCACCGCCGACCGTGAACAGCGTGCCCGAGGCACAGCCGCCCCCCAGTTGCATGCCGATGCCGAAGATGAACGCGCCGAACACCACCGACACGCCAGCCGGCGCGACCAGGCCGGTAACCGGGGTACCGAACAGGCTGCCAGCCGACAGCGCCGGGAAGAACAGCAGCACGGCCAGGGTCAGCATGACCATCTGCGCACGCAGGCCGGCGCCGCGGCGCTCGTTGATGAACACGCGCCAGGCCGAGGTGAAGCCAAAAGCGGCGTGGTAGAGCGTCAGGCCCAGGGCGGCGCCGACCATCAACAGCAGCACCTGTTTGAAGCCGGCGTTGAGGTTGAGGAACCAGGCGCCGGCCAGCAGCAGGGCCAGGGCGATCAAGGGCGCACCGAGGCGGCGCGGTTCGGGTGTGGCGGTTGCAGAAAGACCCATCGGAATACTCGGATTACAGTGAAACGGGGGGCGAGTATAACCCCAAAGGTGGATTGTGTTGCCTGCACCGGCCTCTTCGCGGGTGAACCCGCTCCCACAGGATTACCTTTTCCTCAGGATCTGTGTAGTACCTGTGGGAGCGGGCAAGCCCGCGAAGGGGCCAGTACATCTGTTAGGCTGATAATCACCTGTCAAAGCCACCAAAAGCATTCGCCCCATGGATGAACTGCGCAAGATCGACCTCAACCTGCTGCTCACCCTGCACGCCCTGCTCAGCGAAAAGCACGTGACCCGCGCCGCCTTGCGCCTGCACCGCAGCCAACCCGCCGTCAGTCATGCCCTGGCGCAGCTGCGTGCACACTTCGACGACCCGTTGCTGATCCGCCAGCACGGCCAGATGGCCCTGACCGCCCGCGCCCAATCCCTGGCCAAACCGCTGCAGGATGCCCTCGGCAGCCTCAACGGCCTGCTGGCCGCGCCACAATTCGACCCTGCCCTGGCCCGACGCCGCTTCAGGCTGTCGCTGTCCGACTATTCCTCGCGCATCATCCTGCCGCCGCTGGTGCGCCATCTGCGCCAGGTCGCCCCCGGCGTCGACCTGGCGATCAGCCAGGCCAGCCGCGAAACCATGCTCGCGCAGTTGCTCGATGGCGAACTCGACCTGGCCCTGGGCATCTTCCCCGAACTGCCAGCCGGTATCACCACCCAGACCTTGTTCGAAGACCGCTTCATCAGCGTCGCCGATCGCCACGTGCTGCCAGCCAAGGGCGGGCTCACCCTGGAGGACTGGCTGACGCGCCCGCACGTGCTCATTGCCATGCACCCGGATGCCCACGATGAGATCGAGCGAGCCTTGGCCGAACAAGGCCTGCGCCGGCACATTGCGCTGGCGCTGCCCCATTGGAGCGCAGCGGTCGAAGTACTCGCCGGGACTGACCTGATCCTCACCGTAGCTAGCCGTGCGGTTGGCTCGATGCGCCAGCACCCGTCACTGCGCCAGTTCACCCCGCCACTGCCGATCCCTGCCCTCGCCTATCAACAGGCCTGGCATGGACGAAAGGACAGCGACCCCGGCCATCGCTGGCTGCGCAAAGCAGTCTGGGCGTGCAGCCAGCCCGGGCACTGATCAGCGCTCGATCACGGCCTGGCCAGACGACGGGGTCGAAGTCCAGCCGCCCTGCACCAGCAACACACCACCCAGGATCAGTAGCACACCGGCAACCCTGGCCAGGTTCACTGGCTTGCTGGCAACGCCCATCAGCCCGAAGTGATCGACGATCACCGAGGTCAGGATCTGCCCTGCCACCACCAGCACCAGGAAACCCGCCGTGCCCAGCTTAGGTGTCAAGGCTGCAGCGCCGGCCACATAGAGGGCGCCCAGCACACCACCGATCCAGAGCCACCACGGGCCTTGCAGCGCCTTGCTCAGGTCAGGCATGGGCACCCGCAGGACCAGCAACGCCGTGATGATCACCACCGAACTGACCGTCAACGAGGTGAAGGCGCCCCACAACCAGTGCCCCAGCGCACGGCCGACGGCGGCATTGCTGGCGGCCTGATACGGCAGCACGAAGCCTGCAAGCAGGGCCATCATCACGGGAAGGAATGCAAACAGCAGAGTCTTGTAGGACATGGTGGGTCTCATCTGAAGTCAGGATGAGACCATGATCGGTAAATCGACAGCGCTTATGGAAATCGAAAATATGCACGTGCGGTATTCGTCACGCGCATGCCGGCGAATGCGGGCCTGCCGAAGCGTGCCCGCAGCCCGACCTCAACGCCAGGTATCGACCCGCAGCACTTCGGTGTAGATCGCATCGACGGTCTGGCCGACCTTGAGGTTCTTCATCCGCTTCTGCAGGTCCGGGTTCTCGACCTTGACCACCTGCAGCTTGCCCTCTGGCGGCAACAGGGTCACTTCATGTGTCTTCAGGTCAATTTTCTTGATCTGCGAGGTTACCCGAACCTGACGGAACGCTTCGCCGCCCGGGTTGGGATTGTCCTTGGTGGCGCGAATGGTGCCGGACTCTTCACTCGCTTTGGGCGCGCCGCCCACATTGCTGTTGAGCACGTAGGCGATTGCCCTGGTGACGTAGATATCGACGTTGTCACCTACCTTCAGGTTGGGCAGCGCCTTGGCCTTTTCCGTCAGTTGCAGGGTGACATCCTTGTCGTTCGGCCCTTTTACCGTGACCTGGCGGTTGGCCAGGTCGATGGCGGTGACCTGGGTTTTGACGTGGCTTTCCAACGCCTGGCTGCCAATCGGAATCTCGGCGGCCTGCACCGTGAAGGTGGCAGCGGACATCAGCGTGGCGAGGGCAACAGCGCGAGCGAGCGTGCTAATAGGATTCATAGGCCTGCTTCCATGTGTTCAAGACCGGGTTTGCGCGTGAAATGTTCACGCGCAAAGAAGCATAGCCATTGCTCACCACTCTGCAGGCAAACGCCCGCGCTGCTGCACATTTCAACCCCTTGGCGTCAATAGGCGGCTCCCGCAAGGGACTGCGTAGGGCAGTCAATTACGCGTCACGCGCCAGACGGTGTTGGCCAGGTCATCCGCAATGATCAACGCCCCGCGCGGGTCCACCGTCACGCCCACAGGCCGACCTCTCGTCTTGCCGTCGTCCCCGCGGAACCCGGTGGCAAAGTCGATCGGCTCACCGGCCGGCTTGCCCGCCTTGAACGGCACGAAGATCACCTTGTAACCCACCGGATTCGGGCGATTCCAGCTACCATGCTCGCCCACGAACACCCCGTCGGCAAACCGTTCGCCCATGGCCGGGATTGAGAAGTCCACGCCCAGCGCGGCAACGTGCGACCCCAGGCTGTAATCCGGCTTGATAGCGGCCGCCACCTTGTCCGGATTCTGCGGTTTCACCCGCTCATCGACGTTCTGCCCCCAGTAGCTGTACGGCCAACCATAGAAGCCGCCCTCTCGTACCGAGGTGAGGTAGTCCGGCACCAGGTCCGGCCCCAGTTCGTCACGCTCGTTGACCACCGTCCACAACTGCCCGGTGTCCGGCTGAATGGTCAGCGCCGTCGGGTTGCGCAAACCGGTGGCGTAAGGCTTGTGCGCCCCGGTCACGGCGTCGATCTGCCAGACCATGGCGCGGTCGATCTCCACCTCCATGCCACGCTCGGTGATGTTGCTGTTCGAACCGATGCCCACATACAGGTAGCGGCCATCAGGGCTGATAGTCAGTGCCTTGGTCCAGTGGTGGTTGATCTCGGCCGGCAGGTCGGTGACCTTGGTCGGCGGGCCGCCAGCCTTGGTCTGGCCGTCCTGGTAATCGAAGCGCACCAGCGCATCCTGGTTGGCCACGTACAGCTTGCCGTCGGCAAAGGCCAGCCCGTAGGGCGCATTGAGGCCGTCGGCGAACACCGTCTGCACCTCATAGGTGCCATCGCCATCGGCATCGCGCAGCAGGGTCAGGCGGTTGCCGCCCTTCACCTGCGTATTGCCCTTGGCTTTGATCTGGCTGGCGATCACGTCCTTGGGCTTGAGCTTGACCGCACTGCCGCCGCGCCCTTCGGCGACCAGGATATCGCCATTGGGCAGCACCAGGCTCTGGCGCGGGATCTTCAGGTCAGTGGCGATCGCCGTGATGCTGTAGCCCTCAGGCACGGTGGGCTTCTGCTCGCCCCATTGCGCCGGTTGCGCGATCTTCATGCTCGGCAGCAGGCCGCGCTCCGGGGCCGGCAGCTTCGGGTCGGGCCCCAGTGCCTGGGTCGGCTCGCCGTCACCGCCACAGGCGGCCAACAGCAGCGCCACGCTCAACAACGACAGTCCATGCAACGGCTTCATGCCTCACCTCCCGAACCCAGGTTGCTCATGCCCAGCCATGCCGCCACGCAGGCCAGCACGGTGACGATCACCGACAGCACCAGGCCCGCCGGCATCACTGCCCAGGCATCCTTGGCATGCTCGAAGGCATTGATCAGCCCCAGCACCCAGGTCGCCAGCAACAGCAGTAAATACAGCGTCGGGCGCCCGCCCTTGCGCGGGGCGCGGATCAGGTTGGCCAGCGCGAACAACAGCGCCAGTCCGCAGAACAGCAGGCCGCCAGCGATCAGCCAGGCGGCGAAGTTGCTCCACTGGATCTGGTAGCTCTTGAAGTAGGCAATGTCGCTCAGCAGCGCGCCGAGAAACAGCGGGACCGTGCCGGCCAGCAGGATCGCGTGCAGCGGGCTGGGCGTGCATCGGTAGAGAGTTTGCTCTGTAGCGGTCACGGCGCCTCCTTAATCAGTCAGTGACCCGAGGCTGAGGGACTGGCGCGGCGGCCTGGTCCATCAGGCGTGCGCAGGGTGCGCATAAGAAGGGATCACCTTGACGTTCGGATAGTTCACCGCTTGGCTTGATAGAAATATCCTGAAAGACTTAATACGTCGGGATGAGGGATACCATGAAGACTTGCAGCACACGACCTTACGCGTACTGGGCCGCGCATGCCTTTCTGGCCATCAGCCTGGCACTCAATGCCGGCTGTTCGAGCAAAAACAGCAAGGCGCGCTACTACGCCGCCGCGCCAGGCTCCAACTGTTACGCCAAGGCGCTGCCAAGCACCGGTGAAGGCGGCCTGGCCTGGGGCAACACGCTAGGCATTGCCAAGCAGAAGTCGCTGAACAACTGCATCCGCTATGCCGGCCGCTCCGGTGGTACGCCAGACACCTGCCAGGTGGTGTTGGCCAAATGCAAGAACTGACCCCTAGGCCGGGTCTGCGCCGTTGAGCAACGCGTCAACAACGCTTTCGAGCTCCGATAGCTCGATTTCCGCCAGCGTCCCCGCTTGCGCGAGGCGCTGGTCACAGTCGATGACTACCTGCACGCTCCGACGTGCCTGGTTCCCCGGGTATTTGCGCAGCGTCAGCTCGACCTGCCAGGCACTGACCCAGGTGCTGATGTCCGCCGACCAGCGCCTGTCTTCGAACGCCAGCAGGCAGGTCCCCTGCCGGGTATCGATGATCCGCGGGCAGTAGACCCAGTGGGAGCTTGCCGCCTCCCACGGGGTAACCAGCAGTCGGTAGCGGTCATCTTCCGAGCGCGAGTGAATGTCCACCTCGTCTGCGGGCTGGCCATTGGCATCCACGTAGCACTGGAACGCCTCGACCTGGGCAGCGAAGCGCGCCATGCCCTGGTAATAATCGACATGCTTCCTGTACCCGGCGAACGCCGCAGACTGCGGCCCGTCGGCATACAACGAGACAATGGCCGCACACTGCACCAGCCAGTAGATCTCATCCGACAGTTCGTGGCCCTTGCTGCTGCCCAGGTCGACCGCCTTTGACAGCAGCTCCCTGGCCAGCGGCTGGCCAACCTCACGCAGTGCAGCAGCCTGTACAGGCGGCAGTGTTCCCACGGCCTGCGCGATAAAGCTCACATAACGCTGTTGCAGTGATTGCCCGGCCAGGCCCAGCACCGGGCACTGCGGCGGCGGCAGGTCGAGTGGTTCGGGCGCCCTTCTGTTGCGAGGCAGGTGGAAAAGGTTGATCACCAGTGACTTCCTTGTGAGGGTGCGGACGCCCGCCATGCTACCCCATGAGCCGCCTCCTTCAGTACCGGATGATCACCACTTCCAGATATTCACTGGGCACCACCAGGGACGAGGCTCCGGCCTGGTTGTGCTCGTCCAGCAATGCCGTGAGGTCGCTCTCCAATGCCGCCGCTGCATCCGCCGGCAGTGCAGCGAAGGCTTTGTGCACCGGCCCGTACCAGGTGCGGAACACGTCGATGAAATGCGCCGCCGAGCGATAGCGGAAGTTGAACTGCTGGCGGCTGACGTCCATCGCGCCAATCTTGCCAGCGAACATCTCGCGTAATTGTGCTTCATCACCCCAGCGCGATGGCGGCAAGGCGCCGGGAGGTGGTGGTACATGCCGGCCGAGGGTCTTGAACATCTGCCCGACAAAACCCTGCGGCGTCCAGTTGGCCAGGCCGATACGCCCACCCGAGCGGCACACGCGGGCCATCTCCCGCGCAGCCTGGGTTTGGTCGGGGGCGAACATCACGCCAAAGGTAGACAGCACGACGTCGAAGATACCGTCCTTGTACGGCAGCGCTTCGGCATCGGCCACTTCGAAATCGACCTTGAAGTGCTCCGCACGGGCACGCGCTTCACCGCGCTTGAGCAGTTCGGCCACATAGTCGGTGGAGGTGACCCGGCAGCCGCGCCGGGCGGCGGCCAGGGTGGCGTTGCCATTGCCGGCCGCGACATCCAGCACCTGCTCGTCCCAGCGCAGATCGCAGGCTTCGGCCAGGCGTTCACCGACCAGTTGCAAGGTGGTGCCGATCACCGCGTAGTCGCCGCTGGCCCATGCCGCTTGCTGGCGGGCCTTCAGTGCATTGGTATCCAGAGGAGTGCTCATGGTCTGCGCCTTCTTGTTGTGCGCGCGGCCGAGGTCCTTCTGGCGGTCTACGCGCCATGGAATGGGATAGGTTTGAGCGGGATTCAGCTAAGCGCTGATGACATGATGCGGCAAGGGTGGTGCAATACGAATTAGCGATTGATGCATGAACATTCGGCTATTTGGGGCAGTTTCGCAGCCCTTTCGCGACACAAGGCCGCTCCCACAGGTACCGTGCTAGTCTCACGGACTGCGCAGTCCCTGTGGGAGCGGCCTTGTGTCGCGAAAGGGGCGCAAAGCGCCCCCAAAATGGGTCAGGCGAACTTGGCCCGCGCAGCGTGCAGCTTCTTGTAGCTCTCGATCAGGCGCAGATGGCGGTCCAGCCCTTCCAGCTTCATGCTGGTCGGGGTCAGCCCATGGAAGCGCACGCTACCGTCGACCGAGCCCAGCACCGCGTCCATCCGCGGGTTGCCGAACATGCGGCGGAAGTTGGCTTCGTAGTCGGCCATCTCCAGCTCTTCGTCCAGCTGCACTTCCAGCACCACGTTCAATGCCTGGTAGAACAGGCCGCGCTCGACGGTGTTGTCGTTGAACTGCAGGAACGCCTCGACCAGCTCCTTGGCATCCTCGAAGCGCTTGAGCGCCAGGCAGATCAACAGCTTCAGCTCAAGAATGGTCAGCTGGCCCCACACCGTGTTCTCGTCGAACTCCACGCCGATCAGGGTGGTGATGGTGGTGTAGTCATCCACCTCGCACTTGTCCAGGCGACGGCGCAGCGCGCGCAGGGCGCGGTCGTCGAGGCTGTGCAGGTTGAGGATGTCGGCACGGAAGCCCAGGGCGCGGTTGGTGTTGTCCCAGATCAGGTCCTCGACCGGGTAGATCTCGGAGTAACCCGGCACCAGGATGCGGCAGGCCGTGGCGCCGAGGTTGTCGTACACCGCCATGTACACCTCTTTGCCGAGGTCTTCGAGGATGCCGAACAGGGTTGCGGCTTCCTGGATGTTGGAGTCCTCGCCGTGGCCGGAGAAGTCCCACTCGACGAACTCGAAATCGGCCTTGGCGCTGAAGAAGCGCCACGACACCACACCGCTGGAGTCGATGAAGTGCTCGACGAAGTTGTTCGGCTCGGTCAGCGCATGGCTTTCGAAGGTTGGTTGCGGCAGGTCGTTGAGGCCCTCGAAGCTACGGCCCTGCAGCAATTCGGTGAGGCTGCGCTCCAGCGCCACTTCAAAGCTCGGGTGGGCGCCGAACGAGGCGAACACGCCGCCGGTGCGCGGGTTCATCAAGGTCACGCACATCACCGGGAACTCACCGCCCAGCGAGGCGTCCTTGACCAGCACCGGGAAGCCCTGCTCTTCCAGGCCCTGGATGCCAGCGAGGATACCTGGGTACTTGGCCAGCACATCCTGCGGAACGTCCGGCAGGGCCAGCTCGCCCTCGAGGATTTCGCGCTTGACCGCACGCTCGAAAATTTCCGACAGGCACTGCACCTGGGCTTCGGCCAGGGTGTTGCCGGCGCTCATGCCATTGCTGAGGAACAGGTTTTCGATCAGGTTGGACGGGAAGTACACCACCTGCTCGTCGGACTGGCGCACGAACGGCAGCGAGCAGATGCCGCGCTCGGTGTTGCCCGAGTTGGTGTCGTACAGGTGCGAGCCGCGCAGTTCGCCGTCGGCGTTGTAGATCGCCAGGCAGTTTTCGTCGAGGATTTCTGCCGGCAGCGCGTCCTTCGGCCCTGGCTTGAACCACTGCTCGTTCGGGTAATGCACGAACGCCGCGTTGGCGATGTCTTCACCCCAGAACTGGTCGTTGTAGAAGAAGTTGCAGTTCAGTCGCTCGATGAACTCACCCAGCGCCGAGGCCAGTGCGGCCTCCTTGGTCGAGCCCTTGCCGTTGGTGAAGCACATCGGCGACTGCGCGTCGCGCACGTGCAGCGACCAGACGTTAGGCACGATGTTGCGCCACGAGGCAATCTCGATCTTCATGCCCAGGCCAGCAAGGATGCCGGACATGTTGGCAATGGTCTGCTCCAGCGGCAGGTCCTTGCCGGGGATATAGGTGGTGGTGTCGGCCACCGGCATCAGCAGGCCCTGGGCATCGGCGTCGAGGTTGTCGACCTCCTCGATGATGAACTCGGGGCCGGTCTGCACCACTTTTTTCACGGTGCAGCGGTCGATGGAGCGCAGGATGCCCTGGCGGTCCTTTTCGGAAATGTCCTCGGGCAGTTCGACCTGGATCTTGAAGATCTGGTTGTAACGGTTCTCCGGGTCGACGATGTTGTTCTGCGACAGGCGGATATTCTCGGTGGGAATATCGCGGGTCTGGCAGTACAGCTTGACGAAGTACGCCGCGCACAGGGCCGACGAGGCCAGGAAATAGTCGAACGGGCCCGGGGCCGAACCATCGCCCTTGTAGCGGATCGGCTGGTCGGCGATCACCGTGAAGTCGTCGAACTTGGCTTCAAGACGAAGGTTGTCGAGAAAATTGACCTTGATTTCCATGCGGGGATTACCGTGATTTAAGCGTGCAAAACGAAATTGGCCGGCATTATCCGGGTTTTCGCCATGGAAGTCCTCTCCACATCCGTCCGCGGCCTTCTGTGGGAGCGGCCTTGCGTCGCGAAAGGGCCGCAACGCGGCCCCTACTCTCTGTGCCGCTTCACAATTCTTGGGGCCGCTGCGCAGCCCTTTCGCGACACAAGGCCGCTCCCACATAGTCGCGCCAGCCTGAGAGATTGCGCATTCCACCGAATTGCTTGCCTTATCCTCTGAACCTGCGCCCGCCACCAGACCAGTGGTCCTACCTCTGTGCTAGCGTTTCTGGATTGGGGAACAACGTATTCCCCACCAGACAGTAAGCGCCATCAACCGATGATCAGCAGGTGAGCCATGGAACTTCATATCAACCAGAAGACCTACCAGGTCGACGCCGATGCCGACACGCCCCTGCTGTGGGTGCTGCGTGACGACCTGGGCATGACCGGTACCAAGTATGGCTGTGGCCTGGCCCAGTGCGGCGCCTGCTCGGTGCTGGTGGATGGCAACGTCGTACGTGCCTGTGTCACCCCCGTGGCCGGCGTGGTCGGGCGCGAGGTGACCACCATCGAAGCGGTCGAGGCCGACCCCATAGGCAAGCGCGTGGTGGCGGCCTGGGTCGAGCACCAGGTGGCGCAGTGCGGCTACTGCCAGTCCGGCCAGGTGATGGCGGCCACTGCGCTGCTCAAGCACACCCCCAAGCCCAGCGACGAGCAGATCGGCGCGGCGATGGTCAACCTCTGCCGCTGCGGTACCTACAACGCCATCCATGCAGCCGTACATGCACTCGCCCAAGGGGAGCAGGCCTGATGAACACGCCCGTCGATACCCCCGCAGAACTGCTCAGGCTGCAGCTGGGCGAAACCGTCAACCTGTCGCGCCGGCGCTTCCTCGCTGGCACCGCGGTTGGTGCCCTGGTGCTGGGCTTCGGCCTGCCGATGGGCGCGACCCGCGTGCAGGCAGCGGCGGCAGCCACCCCGGAGCGCGGCACCCAGGTGCCGGCGTTCCTGGAAATCCGCCCTGACGGCAAGGTGCGCCTGCTCAGCCCGTTCATGGAAGGTGGTCAAGGCCCGTTCACGGCCATGGCCCAGATCGTCGGCGAAGAGCTGGACGTCGACCCGGCCAACTTCCTGGTCGAAAGCGCGCCACCTGGTGAAGCCTACGTGGTGATGGAAAACGGCCTGCGCATTACCGGCGGCAGCATGTCGGTGCGCATGAGCTACCCGACCATGCGTCGCCTCGGCGGGCTGGCCCGGGCCATGTTGCTGCAGGCTGCGGCCGAGCAATGGGGCGTGCCGGTCGGCGAGCTGTCCACCGAGCCTGGCAAGGTCATTCACGCCGCCTCTGGTCGCTCGCTGGCCTATGGCGAACTGGCCGGCCGTGCCATGGACCTGCCGGTGCCGGACCCGGCCAGCATCAAGCTGCGCGACCCTGGCCAGTTCCGCTGGATCGGCAAGCCGGTGCGGCGCCTGGATGCCTACGACAAATCCACCGGCAAGGCCCAGTACTGCATCGACATCAAGGTCGACGGCATGCTCCACGCTGCGGTACAGCACGCGCCACGCCTGGGCATGACGGTGGGTAGCCTGCGCAACGAGGAGCAGGTCAAGGCCATGAAAGGCGTGCACTCGGTGCATCAGTTGCCGGGCGCGGTGGCCGTGGTCGCCGAACGCTGGTGGCACGCCAAGCGTGCAGTGGAAGCCATCCAGGTGGACTGGAAAGAGCCAGGCGCCGACAGCAAGGTGCGGCCGATGCCGGCAGACTTTTCCAGCGACGGCTGGCGCGAGCACCTGGCCACCGTTGACGGGCCGGCCCGCGACGAGGAAAACGAAGGCGACATCGCTGGCGCCCTGGCCAATGCCAAGACCAAGGTCGAGGCCAGCTACCACAACCAGTACCTCAACCATGCCCAGCTGGAGCCGCCGTCTGCCCTCGCCCGCTTCAACCCGGACGGCACCCTGGACGTCTGGCTGCCCAACCAGGCGCCAGACATGTTCCGCGACGACATCGCCAAACGCACCGGCCTGGATGCTGCGCAAATCACCCTGCACTCACCGCTGCTCGGCGGTTTCTTCGGCCGCCATTTCCTGTATGACTCGGCCAACCCGTACCCCCAGGCCATCGCCCTGGCCAAGGCCGTCGGCCGGCCGGTCAAGCTGATCTGGAGCCGCGAAGAAGAGTTCCTGCGCGACGTGCTGCGCCCGGTCGCCGTGGTCAAGTTCCGTGCCGGGCTGGATGCCGACGGCCTGCCGGTGGCCATCGAAGCGGTGAGCGCCACCGAAGGCCCGACCGAAGCCCTTGCTGGCAAGCAAGGCGACAAGATCGACCCCACCGCCCTCGAAGGGCTGTCGGGCAAGGCTTACGCCATTGCCAACAAACGCATCGCCCAGATCTACGTCAAAGGCCCGGCCATGCTCGGCTACTGGCGCTCGGTGGGCAATTCGCTGAACGATTTCTTCTATGAATCGTTCCTCGACGAGCTGGCCGACAAGGGCGGCAAGGACCCTTACGAATTGCGCCTGCACCTGCTGCGCGACAATCAGCGCCTGACCAACCTGCTGCACGCGGTGGCCGAGTTGTCCGGCGGCTGGAAGCGTGGGCCGTTCACCGCTGAAGACGGCAGCAAGCGTGCCCGCGGCATTGCCATGGCCTCGCCGTTCGGCTCCGAAGCCGCGGCAATCGCCGAGGTGTCGATCGACAACGGCCAGGTCAAGGTGCATGACATCTGGCAGGCGATCGACCCTGGCAGCATCGTCAACCCGGCGATCATCGAGCACCAGGTCAACGGCGCCGTGGCCCTGGGCCTGTCGCAGACATTGGTGGAAGAAGCGGTGTTCATCGACGGCAAGCCGCGTGCGCGCAACTACGACCTGTACCCGATCCTGCCGCCCTCGCGCATGGCCCGGGTGCATGTGCGCATTGTCGAGAGCGGGGCGAAGATGGGCGGTATCGGCGAGCCGCCGTTGCCGGCGGTGGCGCCTGCCGTGGCCAACGCCGTGGCGCAGCTCACCGGCCAGCGCGTGCGTAGTCTGCCGCTTAGTCGCCACACCTTCAGCTGACCGCACAAGGACTGCCCCATGACCCACAGCCGTTTCGCCCGAACCGCGGGCTGGCTGGCCGTGCCGTGCCTGGTCGCGGCCGGCCTGCTGGCCTGGTACGTGACCCGCGAGCCCGCCTCGCCTTTTACCACCGAACGCGTTGACCCCGCGCTGGTCAGCCGTGGCGAATATGTCGCCCGGCTCAGCGACTGCGTGGCCTGCCACAGCCTGCCCGACGGCAAGCCGTTTACCGGGGGCCTGGCAATGGCCACGCCGCTGGGCACGATCCACGCCACCAACGTGACCCCCGACCGCGAGACCGGCATTGGCAATTACAGCCTGGCCGACTTCGACCGCGCCGTGCGCCATGGCGTCGCGCCGGGTGGCCGGCGGTTGTACCCGGCCATGCCCTACCCTTCGTACGCCAAGCTCAGCGACGACGATGTCAAGGCGCTGTACGCCTTCTTCATGAAGGGTGTGCAGCCGGCACAACAGGCGAACATCCCCAGCGATATCCCCTGGCCGTTGAACCTGCGCTGGCCCATCGCCTTGTGGAACGGCGTGTTCGCTGCTGACACGCCGTACGCAGCCAAGGCCGGGCAGGATGCGCTGTGGAACCGCGGCGCCTATATCGTCCAGGGGCCTGGCCACTGCGGCAGCTGCCACACACCACGTGGCCTGGCGTTCAACGAGAAGGCCCTGGATGAAGCGGGTGCGCCGTTCCTCGCCGGCGCCCTGCTCGATGGCTGGTACGCGCCCAGCCTGCGCAGCGACCACAACACCGGGCTCGGCCGCTGGAGCGAGGCCGAGATCGTCCAGTTCCTCAAGACCGGGCGCAACCAGCATGCGGTGGTGTATGGGTCGATGACCGAGGCGTTCAACAACTCCACGCAGTTCATGAGCGATGACGACCTGGGCGCCATCGCCCACTACCTCAAGTCGCTGCCCGGTGACCCACAACGTGACGGTGCACCTTGGCAATACCAGGCCGTTTCTGCGGCCACGCGCCTGGACAGCCCTGGCGCCCACACCTATGTCACCCGCTGCGCCAGCTGTCATGGCCTGGACGGCAAGGGCCAGGCCGAATGGATGCCACCGCTGGCCGGTGCCACCTCGGCACTGGCCAGGGAAAACGCCTCGGCGATCAACATCACCCTCAATGGCTCGCAACGTATCGTCGCCGCTGGCGTGCCGGATGCCTACCGCATGCCGGCGTTCCGCGAGCAGCTGTCGGACCAGGAGATTGCCGATGTTTTGAGCTTCGTGCGCAGCACCTGGGGCAACGCGGGCGGCGCGGTGGATGTGCAAGCGGTCGGCAAGCTGCGCGGGCACACCGACCCGGCCAGTAGCAGCCCGATCATCCTGCACATGCGGTAAATGATGTTGCCTGTGCTGGCCTCTTCGCGGGCACAGGTATTGACTGACTCTGGATTTCTCAAGAGGCGCCTATGGAAAGCATCGACCTGTTGGTCTTGCGCACTGCCCGTGACTGGCTCCAGGCTGGCGAGCGCGTGCTGCTGGCCACCGTCGCCCGCACCTGGGGCTCGTCGCCACGGCCCGTCGGCTCGATGATGGCCCTGCGCGGCGATGGACGGGTGGTCGGCAGCGTCTCTGGCGGCTGCATCGAAGACGACCTCATCCACCGCTACACCACGGCCTACCAGGGCGACGGCATGCCAACGGGCCTGCCGCAGGTGGTGCGCTACGGCGTCAGCGCCGATGAAGCACAGCGCTTCGGCCTGCCCTGCGGCGGCACCCTTGAGCTGATCCTCGAATTCGACCCGGCGCTGGCCAGCCTGGAGCATCTGCTGCCACTGCTGGACAGCGGCAACCTGGTGCGCCGCGAGCTGGACCTGGACAACGGCCAGGTTCACCTGACCACCACCCGCGCACCGGAGCAGTTCGGCTTCGATGGCCGCTACATGCTCAACACACTGGGCCCCGGTTATCGCATGCTGCTGATCGGTGCCGGAGTGCTGGCCGAGTACCTGGCGACCATGGCCCTGTTCAATGGCTTCAAAGTGGCGGTCTGCGACCCTCGCCCTGAATACATGGATGGCTGGAACGTGGCTGGCGTGGAGAAGATCGTCGGCATGCCGGATGACGTGGTGCGCGCCTTCGCCCCGGACCTGCGCAGCTGCATCGTCGGCCTCAGCCACGACCCCAAGCTCGACGACCTGGCCCTGCTCGAAGCCTTGCACAGCCCGGCGTTCTACATTGGCGTGATCGGTTCGCGACGCAATAACCAGTCGCGCCGGGAGCGCCTGATCGAACATTTCGGCGAAAGCGAGGCCTCGCTGCAGCGCCTGCACGGGCCGATTGGCATCTATATCGGCAGCAAGACACCGGCAGAGATTGCCGTCAGCGTCATGGCCGAGATCCTGGCGACCAAGAATGGCGTCGCGTTGCCCGGTGAGGTCAATGTCAGCGAAGCCAAGCGGGCGCTGGAGGTTGATGGCTAGCCGCCCCCTTCAAGGCTTCCCTCCCGCCTGCTGCTGCCGCCACAACTCCAGATTCTTCTCGACCAGCTGCTCGGGCACCGGCCCGGCAACCAGCTCTTTCATTTTTTGCGCCAGCCTCTCGCGCAGCTCTGCTCGATTGCACTTCGACTGATGCGACAGCGCCAGGTACAGCCCTTCGCTGGACACCGGCGGGTCGAGCACCTTCAGCTGCGTATCCCAACCCTGCGTCCCTGCCAGGGCCATGCCGGGGTACTGCTCGTAGATCAGGTAGTCATTGCGCTTGTGCAGCAGTTTCTCGAACGCCTGCCTGGCGCTTGGCACCGCTTCGAGCTGCAGGTTCGCCCTGGCGTAATCGTCGAACTGCTGCCCGTGGCTGTTGCTGACCAGTGTCCCGCCGTTGTGGCCCTTGAGGTCCGCCCAGTCGTGGTAGGGAAAGCCGCCATCCTGGCGGACCCAGACCACGCTGCGCACATGCAGGAACGCCGGGCTGACGAAGTCCATCTGCTGCTGGCGCTCGTGGGTCAGGAAGTACCCCGCCATCAGGTCGATACGCCCGGTGCGCACTTCCTCCTGCGCCCTTGACCAGGGCCCGCCGTACACCACCTTCACTTCCAGCCCAAGCGCCTCGCCCACTTCATTGAGCAGGTCGGCATTGGCTCCGATCAACTGGTCAGGGTTGTTCGGGTCACGCCAGAGGTAAGGTGGGTATTCCGGATTACCGGTAGCGGTGAGTTGGCCGCACAGCGCCTCTGCCGCCGCGAATTCGGGCATCAGAAGCATGAAGAGCGACAGCAGCAAAGACCGGCAACGACTACGCTCGATCATCTACACCCCTCGGGAGCTTTGGCATTCAGCGGCCGGGCGTGGTCGCTGAAGCCGCCACATCCCGTGGGCCACGGCGGCATCGGTGGCCGCGTGCTACCAACAGTCTGGCTCAGGATTGGCCGAGCGCCAGCCTTTGGTACGCCCTTCGCGCATTATGCGGCACTTAGTCGCCGGGCTGGAAAACGCAGACCCGCCCGCGCTGGCGCTTGGCTTCGTACATCGCCTGATCGGCTGCCTTGACCAGTGCATCGACCTCGTTGGCATGGACCGGCGCGAGGGCAAGGCCGATGCTTGGGGTGACGAAGTCGATGGTCAACCCGCTGACGCTGACCGGTTCCGCCAGCACCTTGAGCAAGCGCTCGGCCAGGGCACTGGCTGCCTGGAAACGGGTGGCCGGGACGATCACGGTGAACTCGTCGCCGCCCAGCCGATAGGCCTTGTCCGGCTGGCGCAAGGCATTGCGCAGGCGCTCGGCCATGCACACCAGCAAGGCATCGCCGACATCGTGGCCAAAGCGGTCATTGACCTGCTTGAAGTGGTCAAGGTCGAGGAAGATCAGTGCCAGCGGCATGGCGCCGCCCTGCAGATGGCGGGCAAGGTCCTCATGGAACGCCTTGCGATTGCCCAACCCGGTCAGGACATCGTGATAGGCCAGGTCGAACAGCTGCTGCTGATGCAGTACATGCTCGCTGACGTCGTGCAGGATGCCGCGATAGCCAATCAGACGCCCCCCTGCATTGTGCCGCCTGGATATCTGGGTTTCGAAGTGCCCGATGCTGCCGTCGGCGCGCCGCAGTCGAGCCGAGAGCGGCGCGCCGGGCTCGGTCTCGGCGATTGCCGGTTCGGTTGACGAACTGGCCTCGGGGTCTTCCTGCAGGGAAGCGACGGTTCGCCCGATCACCTGCGCCGCCGGGTAACCGAGCAGCCTGCAGAAAGCCGGGTTGACCGACTCGATCCTGGCCTGCTCGTCGAGTTCGAAGTAGCCGTCTTCCATGGCGTCGAGAATCGCCCGGTCGCGCGCTTCGCTCTGCTCGAGGCGGTCCAGCGCACGGTTCGCTTCGCGCGCCAGCTTGCCCAGCTCATCGCGCCCGTCGTCAGTCAGGCGCCGCCCTGCCGCCGTCGGGCCAATGGTCAGAAGCTCCTGATGCAAGCGGGCAATGCGCCGCAGCAAGGTGACGTCCAATGCCAGGTAGATCAGCAGCCAGGCCAGGCCGATGAGCCCGCCGGTCACGCCGAGAAACACATTGAGCTGCTGCTCGCCTTCCAGGTACAGATGGCGCTCGCGGGTCAGTTGCAGACGCAGTTGCGGCTCGCCCAGGCTGTCCTGGAACAGCAGGTCGATGCTTTGATGGCGGGCATCGACCACCTGGCGATTGCCGATGCTCATGAGTTCGGCCTGCAGCACGGGCCGTTCCTGCTCGGTGCTCGATGGCAGCCAGGTGAGTTCACCGCCCAGCTGTTGCTGCAGCATGGCGATGCGCTTGCTGTCCAGGAACGTTCCCGCCAACAGCACACCGCTGGCCCGATCGCCGCTGCGCGCGGTATCGACGGCGACCAGAATCAGCGGCACCCTGAGCACCGCCAGCAACTGCGCGGGGGGCGCCACGTCCTGAGGCTGCAGCAGCCGCGCCAATTGCGCGGCAACGCCGTCATGCAGCGCCTTCAGGTTCAGTGCGGGCGCGCCGGCCGGGCGCTCCAGCGCCGCCAGGTCGAGCGGCCGCCAACTTACCCGCTGCTCACCATTGGCAAAGTAAAGAATGAAATCGAAGCCACTGCGGCCCAGCGTGGCGGCATCGAGCGGGAAAGCCGACGGCACCGCTCCCGGAATCGCCTGGGCCCATTGCCGCAAGCGGTTGGCGTCACGCTCGAAGCTGTTGCCCAGCAAGGCGCGCAGGCGCTCGGCCTCGGCCACCAGCAGCCGCTCGTCCTGCTTGTCCAGCCGCGCCAGCAGCATGCCCTGGGCCGCAAAGTAGACGAGCGACAACACCAGCAGCAGCGGCGGTACGAACAGCCAGAGCAATCTCGTGCGTAACTTCATGCGGGCTCCCCGTACCCTGGTTCACCCGCTTCATGAGCTTGGGCAGGACCTGCCTGGTGCCGCCGTTGCCCGCACGGCCTCGGCCAGCTTGCGCAGGTTGGCCTGATGGGCGTTGACCAGGTTGTTGATGCTGTTGTCGGCGGCGGTCTGCACCGACGTCCGGCAGGTGATTTCGGGCTCGCCTGGCCGCTTCAGGCGCCACAGGGTATCGAGCGAGGCGTATTGACCGGGCACGCTGTCGAAGCGCTGCACATCGACCCTCAACACACTGCTGGTGCCGGGCGCCGGGCCGCCCAGCATGTCCTGCAGGGCACTGCGAAACTCATCCACCAGGTTGGCGCCCCACCACTCCGTTTCCAGAATGGCCAGGCCGCTGCTGCCCTGGCGCACCACCAGTTGCGGGCGGTCCACCTGCGGCGGCAGGCTGACCCGGCTCACCTGCACGTGCTGGCTACCCCCTTGCGCCGGCTGCGCCGGGACCAGGGTGTGGTAGTTGTTCGGGGTACTGCTGCAGCCGCTCAGCCAGATCAACAGGCTGGCCCCACACAGGTTGCGCACTCGATGCATCAGCTGACACTCCTTTGGCCTTTCACTTTCAAGGTCTCAAATCTTGCGCACCGGCCGCTTTCGGCCGGCCTTGGATCAGCGACTCGGGGTGGCGCCCCAGGTAGTCGGTCAGGTCACGCAGCGAACGCGACATGCGTTCCAGTTCGTCCAGCGTTTCACCCAACCGTTCGCGCGCGGGCGAATCGTCGGCAATGGTCGCATTGGCCGTCTTCAAGGTTTTCTGCATGTCGTCGAGGGTGGCTTTTACCCCGGGCAGCGTCTGGCTGTTGAAGGTCTTGAGGTTGGCGCGCAGGTCACGCAGGGTGCCATCGAGGTTGCTGGCAATGCTCTCCAGCGGCAACTTGCCGATGCGCTCGACGAAATGCTGCAACTGCTCCTGGAGCATCTCCAGGCTGCCAGGCATGGTAGGAATGACGATAGGGTTGGCCTCCCGGTCGAACGCGACCTTGGGGGCGTTCGGGTAGAAGTCCAGGGAGATGAACATCTGCCCGGTGATCAGGTTGCCGCTGCGCGCCTGCGCCCGCAGGCCATGTTCGACGAAGGTGCCGATCAGCTGCCGGGCGCCATTGAGGTCACCCTCGGTGTGCTTGAATACCGATAGCATCTTCTGATGCACCGGGCCCAGCCGCTGCGGGTAGATCACCGCATCCACCACCACCGGGAAGATCTGTTTCACCGGGTCGTAATCCAGTTTGATCGAAGTAACCCGGCCAAACTCCACGCCCTTGAACTCTACCGGAGCGCCCACCGACAGCCCGCGCATGGACTGGTCGAAGCGCAGCTGCAGGTACTGCCCCTTGCCGTGCGGCGGTGCCAGTGCCGCATCACGGTCGGCAAACAGCTGGAAGTGCGTCTGGTCTGCGGCTGGCTGAACATCCGCAGTAAAGTCGGGCGAACCAAAAGCCAGCCCGCCGATCAGGATGGACGACAACGACTCGGTATCGACCTTCAGGCCATTGGCGCCGATCTGCATGTCGACGCCGCTGGCATTCCAGAAACGGGTGTCACCTGTGACGAAGTTGTCGTAGGGCGACTGCACGAAGATGCCGATCTCGACGCCCTTGCCATCGTCCTGCAAGCCATAGGACACCACTTCACCTACCGGGATCTTGCGGTAATAGATGGCCGAGCCGATATCCAGCGAGCCGAGGTCTTCGGCGCTGAGCAGGAATCGCTTGCCCTTCTCGCCATAGGTGATCGCAGGCGGCAGCTCCAGGCCGGTGAAGTTCTTTTCCGAGGCTTTCGACTCCCCGGCATCGGCACCAATGAAGCTGCCGGACAGCAAGGTATCGACGCCGGACACCCCGCCCGCACCAATCCGTGGGCGTACCACCCAGAAGCGCGCCCCCTCGGTGGCGAACGAGCGCGCATCATTGGCCAGCTGCACCTTGACGATGACGCTATTGTGGTCCTCGGCAAGGTCCACGGTGGTCACTTCGCCAATCACCACGCTGCGGTACTTGACCTGCGTCTTGTGCGCCACCAGCCCTTCACCGGAGCGAAAGGAAATCGAAATCACCGGCCCTTCCTGCAGCCAGTTGCGCACCACCAGCGAAGCCCCGACCAGGATCGCCAGGATCGGCACGATCCACACCAGTGAAATATTCCAGCGCCGGGTGCGTACCTCTGCCTGCCCGGCCCCATTTCGCGCCTCACTCGCTTGCGCCATCGGTGCGGCCTCCATTATTGCCAAGGTGATCCCAGATCAGGCGTGGGTCGAAGCTCATTGCCGAAAACATGGTCAGCACCACGACCATGCCGAAAAACAGGATGCCCGGGCGCGGCTCGATGGTGCCCAGGCCGCGCAGCTGCACCAGCGCGGCCACCAGTGCGACGACGATGACATCGAGCATCGACCAGTAACCGATCAGCTCGACGGCACGATAGAGTTGCGAGCGCTGCCGTTGTGCCCAGCTGGAGCGGCGTTGGGCAGTGAACAGCAGCAGGCCGAGGGAAAAGAACTTGATCGCCGGCACGCCCATACTGGCGATGAAAATAATCAGGGCGATATCCCAGGCACCTGCCTCCCAGAACTCCAGCACGCCGCCACCGATGGTGCTGTCGCTGCCACTGCCGAGCATTTCGGTGTGCATCACCGGCAACAGATTGGCGGGTACATAGAACACCAGCGCGGCCAGCAAGAAGGCCCAGCCACGGTTGATGGCGTTAGCCTTGCGCCGGTGCAAGGGTGCACCGCAGCGCGGGCAGGTGTGGGCCTTGCCCAGTTCGCACGCCAGCCCGCATCCGTGGCACAGGCACAGGCCGAGGTCATCGGCCAATATGGGCGTGCTCATACCTGCTCCCACAGGTCGCGAATATCGCGGCCGGCAATGTAGATGATCAGCATGCTCAGGGCGGCCAGGGCGATCAGGCCGATGCCGGGGATCACATCCAGCAGGCCAGCCAGCTTGATGACGGCTACCAACGCGCCGAGCAGGCAGACTTCCAGCATGCTCCACGGGCGCAGGCCTTCCAGGCAGCGCATGCTCACGGCAAACCCTGGCGCCCTGCGCCCGGCCAGGGCAAAGCTCAGCAACCAGCACAGCAAGGTGATTTGCAGCACTGGCGCAAAGATGATCGCCAGCGCCATGACCAAGGCGATGAAGGTGATGCTGCCACTGCTGAGGATCAGCACCGAATCCCACAGGGTGGCGGAGTTGCTCAACCCTTGCATGCCGATGGTCATGACCGGATAAAGGTTGGCGAACAGCAGCAAGACACCCCCCGTGATGCTCAGGGCCAGGCGTTGCTGGATGCTCAGGCTGCCATGCCGGTACAGGACACCCGCGCAGCGCGGGCAGAGCGCACGTTGGTGACGCTGCAATGGCGTGCGCCGATACACGGCATCGCAATATTCGCAGATGATCAGGGGCTCGGTCTGGCTCATGCGGTATTCCCGGATGCAGGTCTCTATGCGTGCAGTCAGCCGTTGATTGACGCAGGGCCGAGCGTCGACATGAGCAAGCGTAGACGGGAAAGTTGCGTTACGGAGCCAGAGAACGCACCGCGGATCCAATGGCGGCATATAGAAGAAAGGCCGGGGACCGATGCCTTACATCGGTCCCCGGCCTTCTGGATCAGGCGGGTTTGCTGATCGAATGACCCTGGATCACCTGCACATGCGCTTCACGGCGCGCTCTGCGGCCGCCTGGAACACCTTGCGCATGGCCTCCAGCTGTTCGGGCGGCAACGCCTTGGCACAGGTCAGCCCCTGCAGGAAGCCGATACCCCAGCCTTTGGTTTCAGCCAGCTCCTGACGGTTCTCGGCGTCGGCGATATCCCCCAGGTGCAGGGCTGCTGGATGCTCGTAGCGGTCTTCCAGCGCCAGTTTGCGCAGTTCCTCCAGCGCCACCTTGAACTCGGCAGCGGCAGCATCGTCCAGGCCCAGGTGCTCGTACTGCAGCAGGCTCAGACGGTCGGTGGCGGTCATCTTCGAATCTCCGTTTCACAGTAAAAGGAGCAGGTGCAAGGAAATCACCAACCCGCCGCGACGCATCCGGGTGCCAGCGAAGGTGGTGTCAGTTCCGAGTTGTATACCACAACTGGGGGCTCTCCCCCTAGCGGCGTGCGCCATCCGGGTGCAACGCAGCGACACCGTCTGTCGCAGGCCAGTCGCGTTAATTAAATTTAAATTGAATTTAACATAGAACAAGCTCACGCTGCGTGTCATTGCACTGAACCGAGAGCATCGCAACATGGCCACCACACCGCGCGAACCGCGCAAGGACGGCGAAGCCACCCGCACACGCATCCTCCAGGCCGCTGGCGAACTGTTCGCCGCCGTGGGTTATGCCGAAGCCAGCAACAAGGCCGTCGCCGCCAAGGCCGAGGTCGACCTGGCCTCGATCAACTACCACTTCGGCAGCCGCAATGGCCTGTACCTGGCCGTGCTCGACGAAGCGCGGCGGCGCTTCCTGGACATCAGCGACCTGCAGCGGATCACCCTCGCCGAGCAACCGGCGGCGGAAAAGTTGCGGGCACTGGTCGAACTGGTCGTGCGCAAGGCCACGCAGCGCCGCGACAACTGGCACCTGCGTGTGCTGGCTGCGGAAATCCTCGCGCCCAGCCCGCACGGCCAGGCCCACATGCAGGCCGAGGCTCCGCTGAAGCTGTCGCTGCTCAAGGGCCTGTTCAGCGAGATCACCGCCATCCCCCCGAGCGACCCGGCACTGACCCGCTGCATCCTCTGTGTCACCGCCCCCTGGGCGATGCTGTTGATCGGCCCGCGCGGGTCCACCGGGACCCTGCATGAAATCCTCGGCATGCCGGCCGAAGACGTGTCTGCCCAGCTGTTCAGCTTCGCCCTGGCCGGCTTGCAGGAAGCCGGCCGCCAGCACGCCCAAGGCAAAGGACGCTGACCGCACATGGACGCCCAATCGCACCCACAGGCTCTAGGCAACCGCATGCAACCGACATCTGTTGACGCGCCCTCCTCCACACAGGCCGAACCGGGCACCCAGGCTTCCATCCCGCTGCTGCTCGGCGCCCTGATGCTGGTGATGTTCCTCGCGGCACTGGACCAGACCATCGTCTCCACCGCGTTGCCGACCATCGTCAGCGACCTCGGCGGGCTGCGCTGGCTGTCCTGGGTGGTCACCGCCTATTTGCTGGCTTCCACCGTGGTCGTGCCGCTGTATGGCAAGTTCGGCGACCTCTACGGGCGCAAGCGCGTCCTGCAGATCGCCATTGCCTTGTTCCTGCTCGGCTCGGCGTTGTGCGGGCTGGCGCAAACCATGACCCAGCTGATCCTGTTCCGCACGCTGCAAGGCCTGGGCGGTGGCGGCCTGATGGTGGTGGCCATGGCAGCTATCGGCGACGTCATTCCACCCGCCGAACGGGGCCGTTACCAGGGCCTGTTCGGCGGAGTGTTCGGCCTGGCCACCGTGGTTGGCCCGCTGATTGGCGGGTTCCTGGTCGAACACCTGTCGTGGCACTGGATCTTCTTCATCAACCTGCCGCTGGGCCTGCTGGCCGTCGTGGTGATCGGCAGCGTGTTCCGCCCGCACGTGGCCCCGGTCAAGCATGTGGTCGACTATATCGGTGCGTTCTTCCTCACCATCACCCTGGGCGCGCTGGTGCTGATCACCAGCCTGGGCGGCGGCTTGCTGCCCTGGGCCTCGCTGGATGTCCTGTGCCTGGCGCTGTTCGCGGTCATCGGCCTGGTCGGTTTCGTGTTCGAGCAACGCCGCGCGCCCGAACCGATCATGCCGCTGCACCTGTTCCGCCACCGCACCTTCGTGCTGGCCGGGTTGATCGGCTTGATTGTCGGCGTGTCGCTGTTCGGCTCGGTGACCTTCCTGCCGCTGTACATGCAAGTGGTCAAGGACGCCTCGCCCACCAGTGCTGGCCTGCAAATGCTGCCGTTGATGGGTGGCTTGCTGGTGGTGTCGGCGATTACCGGGCGGCTGATCAGCCGCTGGGGGCGCTACCGGGTGTTCCCGATCGTCGGCACGCTGCTGCAGGTGGTCGCCCTGGGGCTGCTCAGCCGCCTGGAACTGGACACGCCGATGTGGCGGATGAACCTGTACATGGGGCTGCTTGGCGCAGGCCTGGGCATGGTGATGCAGGTGCTGATCCTGGCGGTGCAAAACAGCGTCGAACGGCGCCACATGGGCGTGGCGACTTCCGGGGCCACGCTGTTCCGTTCGATTGGCGGTTCGGTGGGGGTTTCGGTGTTCGGCGCGTTGTTTTCCCATGCCCTGCTCGATGGCCTGCCGAGCGATTTCGCGGCCAGCAGTGGCGGTGCCGCGAGCCTGTCGCCGACGGCGGTGCATGCCTTGGCGGCGCCGCAGCAGCAGGCGTATCTGGAGGCGTTCTCCGGGGCCATGCATGGGGTGTTTCTGGTCGCAGCGGTGGTTGCTTGTGTGGCCTTTGCCTTGTCGTGGCTGCTGCGCGAGGTGCCGCTGCGGTCAGCTCATTGAGCGCTGCACCCAGCTATGCTGTGAGATGCGATTCCTATCCTGTGGAGGTGTGCAATGCGTGCGTTCACGTGGAGCTACGTACTGATAATGCTGTGTGCTGCTTCAGCAGCCCAGGCCCAGTCGGTGGTGCCGCTCAAGGGCCAGAGCAGCCAGCAGATGCAGCTGGACATCAACGACTGCAACACCGTGGCGACCAACGCCGCGAACAGCGCCAGCAGCAGTACTTCTGGCAGCCATGTCGGCGGCAGGGTCAAGGGCGCAGCGGCCGGTGCCGCAGCTGGTGCGGTGGGCGCCCAGGTGCGGGGCAATCAGCATGACGAGGTGTATGACCGGGTCAGCGACGATGCCAAGCAGGAATACCGGCAGAACCGTGCCGGCCAAGGGGCAGCCGCCGGTGCTGCGGTAGGTGCCTCGCGGCAACGTCAGGAGCGTCGCCAGGACCGGCGCAACCAGGGCCAGGCGCAAAGCTCGGCGCAGGCCAGCGCCTACAGCGGGTGCCTGCAGGGGCGTGGCTACCAGGTCAACCCTTGACGATGTCGACCGAGATTTCTACCGCCGTCACTGTGCCGCGATTTTCCAGCCAGTGCGTGGTGTTGTGGTCTTCGGGCCAGCCGACACCCGGGCCGTAGTCGGTGGCTTGGCCATTGCGGTGGTCGGTGATGGTGCCTTGCAGGATGAACACCGTGCCGGGCCGGTCCTTGTGATCATGGACCGGCCCAAACACGCCACCGGGGGCGATGGTCACCTTGCGCATACGCAACTGCCGGCCTGCCATGCCTTCGATTTCCGGCCCCAGATCGACCGTTGCCAGTAACTCCACCGTCACGCCATGGGTTTCGGGTGCTGCCTGTTCGTTGTTCATGGGGGTGCGCTCAGTGGGGTGTCATCAATCAGTGAAGCGCGCTTTGCTGTTGTTTGCCTCAGTGCCTCAGTGCCTCAGTTGCGGCTCAACCAGGATCGGGTAGCTTCATAAGCCGCTTCAAGTCCCATCTCAGGCGCAAACAGCGCCGAAGGTGTCTCCACACTGACCTGCACATCGGCTGGCAATGCATTCATCAGTGCTGTCAACGGCAACTGCCCGCGCCCGGGCAACAATCGGCCTTGCCGGGCCTCCTGAATGATCAAGGCCTCGGCCGGCGCCTGCAGCGGCGCATCGCACAACTGCACAGCCCGCAGGTAACGCGGATCCACCTGTGCAAGCGCTTGCTCATCCCCACCCGAGCGATACAGGTGCAGCGCATCCACCAGCACCCCGGCATTCCCTTGCCCGGCCCCGGCCACCACGGCCACCGCTTGCTGCACGTTCGCCACCGCCCGCCAGCGCATGAACTCGAGGTCCACGCGCAGGCCGTAGCCACTGGCCAACTCGCAGAGCGCCGCAAAGGTGTGGGTGAGCCGCACCGGGTCGTCGTCATCACCCGAGACGGTAAGGCTGACGGCCCCCAGCTCAGCCCCGGCAGCCAGCAATGCCTCGCATTCGGCGACCTGCAATTGTGCAGTGAGCGACACGAACTCGATATCACTTACCCGCATGCCCTCGCCCGCCAGCACCCGCTGCAGTTCACGGGCAGCGGGGCTGCCGACCGGTTGCGGGTAGGCCAGCGCGCCCGGCATTACCGGATGCAACCGCAGCCCCACGGAACAGAACCCGGCCCGCGCCGCCTCACGCACCAACGCGATCGGTGCCTGGTCCAGCGCCGTCAGGTGGGCAACCCCAAGCGGCCTCAATAGGTCGCCCTTCCGCCGCTGAGGTCAAACACGAATCCGGTGGTGAAGCTGCATTCCGGTCCGGCAATCCAGCTCACCATGTTGGCGATCTCTTCCACCTTGAGGAACCGACCCATGGGGATCTTGGCCTTGCTGGCGGCGATGTGTTCCGGGGTCATTTCCGCCATCAGCGGGGTCTCGACCATGGCCGGGGCAATACAGTTGAGCAGCACGCCGTCCTGGGCCAGCTCCTTGGCTGCCGCCTTGGTGAAGGCGATGACCCCGGCCTTGGCCGCAGAGTAGGCCGAGATGTACTGCACGCCGTCCTTGCCGGCCATCGAGGCGACGTTGACGATGCGCCCGTAGCCGCGCTCACGCATGTGCGGGATGGCGGTGCGGCAGCAGTAGAAGACACCGTTGAGGTCGATGGCGATGACCTTGTCCCAGGCTTCTGGCGGGTATTCCCATGAAGCGACCACCGGGCCGTTGATGCCGGCGTTGTTGACCAGGATCTCGACCTGGCCTACCTGGGCCAGTGCTTCGCCGAAAGCCGCCTCCACCGACGCCAGCGAGGACACATCCACGGCCTGGCGCAGCACCGGTTCGAAACCGTTTTCAGCCGTGTTCCAGCCATCGACCGCGAGGTCCCAGATCACCACCTGGGCGCCGGCCTGGTGCAGGCGCTGGGCGATGGCCAGGCCTATGCCACGCATGCCGCCGGTGACGATTGCAGTTTGCCCGTGCAGGGGTTGGCTCATTGTATTGCTCCAATTTCAACAGAAGGGATATCCGGCAGGCGACGCAAGTCGCGCACCATGAACAGGTAGCACAGCGCACCCAGCGCGGTGATCGACGAGACGAAGGCCAGCGCCCAGACGAACGAGCCGGTGGCGGTGACGATCAGGCCGATGGTCAGCGGGGTGACGATGCCGGCCGCGTTGGCGAACAGGTTGAACAAGCCGCCGCTCAGGCCCAGCAGCCCTTTCGGCGCGATGTCGGAGACGATCATCCAGGCCAGGGCCGACATGCCTTGGGCGAAGTAGGCGACGCAAAGGATGGTGATCACCAGCGCGTCAGACTCGACATAGTTGGCCAGCACGATGATCGACGCGGTCAGCAACCCGGCGATCACCGGCAGCTTGCGAGCCAGGTTCAGCGAGTAACCCCGGCGCAGCAGTGCATCGGAAATCCAGCCGCCGACCAGCGTGCCCAGCGACGCGGCAATGAATGGCAGCACCGCCACCCAACCCACCTTGAGCCAGGGCATGTGCCGCTCGGTGACCAGGTAAGTGGGGAACCAGGTGAGGAAGAACACATTGGTCGAGTTGCAGGCGAACTGCCCCAGGCAGATGCCGAGCATGTTGCGATGCTTGAGCAGCGCCGGGATTTGCGACCAGCGGAACTGCGTGGCCTTCTGCCCGCCATCCACCACCCCGCCACCGGCGGCGATATAGTCGAGCTCCGCCTGGTTGGCCGACGTCGACTGATGCGGCTCGTGGTACTTGCGCCACCACACCAGGCCATAAAGGATGCCCAGCAGCCCCACCGCCATCAGCAGGAAGCGCCAGCCATAGGCATGCAGCACCCAGAACAGCAGCGGCGTGAGGAACGCCAGACCGGTGTATTCGGCAAAGGTGTAGATGCCGGTTGCCCGGGCCCGCTCGCTCTGCGGGAACCAGGTCGCCACCACACGGCTGTTGGTGGGGAAGCACGGTGCCTCGGTGACGCCGACCAGAAACCGCATGCCCAGCAGCGACAGAAAGCCTTGGGCCAAGCCCTGCAGGCCGGTGAACAGCGACCATAGGGTCAGCGCCAGCCAGTACGTGAGCTTGGTGCCCAAGCGGTCGATGAGGATGCCGCCGGGGATCTGCGCGGCGGCGTAAGTCCAGGAAAACGCCGAGAAGATCAGCCCCATCATCGCCGCATTCAGGCCCAGGTCGGCACTGATGCTCGGGGCGGCGATGCCCATCACGCTGCGGTCCAGGTAGTTGATCATGGTACCGCCGGAAATCAGCGCCAGGATCATGAACCGGGTGCGGGTACGTTGTTGCGCGCGCGCCGGGGTGTCGAACACCCCGACGCCGATTGGCTGCTCAGTGCTCATGGCGATTGCTCTCTTGTTATTGGAATGGCAAGTGCTGCGGATCAGGCAAAACCGAACAGCCGCCGCGGGGTGTCCCACATGACCTTGCGGCGCAGGCGGGCGTCCGGCATCAGGCGTTCGGCCAGCTTCAGCAGCGGGCCGTAGTCGACCCGTGCCTGCTGGCGAATGAATGGCCAGTCCGAGCCCCACACGCAGGCGTCCGGGCCGAACGCATCGAGCAGCACCCGTACATAGCCATGGCTTTGCTCATACAGGCCATCGGCCTCGGCGAACTTCTGCATGCCTGACAGTTTCACGCTGGCCCGCCCACTGCGGGCCAGCTGCAACAGCGACTGGAAGCCGGCCTGCTGGAGGCCGGCGACGGCATCCGGGCGGCCACAGTGGTCGATCAACAGACGCGCCGAGCTGTGTTCGATCAGCCACTGCAGGTCCAGCAGCTGGTCTTCGCAGACCTGCACCTGGGCAAACATGCCCAGTTCGGCCAACTTGCCGAACAGTGGCTCGGCATCACGCATGCTCGGCACGCCATACAGCGCCGGGTTGAAGGCGACACCGACCACGCCTTGCTCGCGCAGCGCGGCCAGCGCATCAAGGCTGATCTGCCGCTCGACCACCGCAATCCCCTTGAAGCGCCCTTGGCCTGTCGCCAGTGCATGAAGCAGCAGGCGATTGTCGGTGTGGTAGCCACTGTTCGGCTGCACCAGCAAGGCATGGCGCACGCCATAGGCGTCCATCACCTGGTTGAACTGGGCCAGGGTGGCGACCTCCTGGCCTGAAGGCGCGTAAGGGGCGTTGGGGTGGTAAGCGAAATGTGCGGGGTCAAACAAATGGTTATGGCAGTCGATCTTGAGTTCGTCGTAGATGTTCAAGCGCGGTTCCTTCAAGCGCCACTGCGCTTGCCTGCAGATCTTGTTATTGTTCGCCACCAGGGCGATTTGCCTGGGCTCACGATACTGCGGGCGGTTGCGCAGCGCTCATACACAGATGGCGAAGACCATAACCAAAGGTAATAGGCATGCTCCCCGCTGAGGAAACCCCGGACGGCACGACGATGGTGTTCAAGCTGCGGCACATGGAAGTGTTCCGCGCGGTGATGCTGACCGGCTCGATCAGCGCGGCAGCGAAGATGCTCTACGTGTCCCAGCCAGCCGTGAGCAAGCTGATCGGCTATATCGAGGGTCGCCTGACCTACCGGTTGTTCGAGCGCATCAACAACCGCCTGGTGCCCACGGCCGAGGCGCAGGTGCTGTATCGCGAGGTCGAGCGGGTGTACCAGGCGGCCTTGCAGGTGAACGCGTGCGCCCATTCCCTGGCCGCCGGCACCCACCGCACGCTGCGCATTTCCTGCAGTGCCTCGCTATCGACCGTGGTCATCCCCGCCGCGTTGGCCCAGCTCAAACGCCAAGCGCCATCACTGCAGATCGAGTGGCAGACCTCGCTGATGCACGCCATGCCCAACCAGATCCTGTCGAAGACCGTCGACCTGTCGATCGCCGCGTTGCCGGTGATTCACGACCACCTGCACTCCCAGGCCTTCATGCGCGGGCGCATGGTGGTGGTGATGCCGGCCGGGCATGCCCTGGCGCAAGCGCCGTCATTGACGCTGGAACAGCTGCAGGGCCATGCGCTGCTGCTGTTCCGCCCGGACATGCCGTTCGGCCAGCTGTTGGCCGGCCATATCGAGCGGCGTGGACTGAAGCTGGATTCCCTGCTGTCGTTTACCAATGCCAATGAAGCTGTGGCACTGGTCAAGCAAGGTATGGGCATCAGCGTGATTGACGAGTTCGTCGCGCAGGACAGCGGCTTGCATGTGGTGCCCTTGGTCGACGAGATCCATTTCGATATCAGCTTCGTCTACTCGCGTTTCGAGCCGCCGTCGCAGTCGGCGCTGCACCTGATGCGGGTGCTGCATGATCAGGCACTGAGGCTTGGGCGGGGGATCGACGGGTTCACGCAGCCCCTGGCGTAAACCCTGCCGGCGATTGGATCCACAGCTGAAAAAGCGTTACTCTTGCCCGCCGCGCCAACCATTGTGCTGGCGCGCCTCAACCCCTTATGGAGATTCATCGACATGAACGTCTCGTTCCGCCCCCAGTGGCTGCTTGCCCTCGCCCTGCCCCTGGCCCTGGCCGCCTGTGGCGACAATGAACCCAAGCAGCGCGCTGCCTTCAGCGAATTCCTGCAAACCCGCATCGTCGACAAGCCCGGCGTTCACGTGCCCAAGCTGAGCGCCGATGAATCCAAGGCGTTTGGCCCATACAACGATCATTACGCGGTGATCACCAACTTCAACGGCGCCATGGATAGCGCGGTGAAACCCCTGGGCAGCCTGCTGCAGAAAGGCGCGGTGCGCTCGCTGAGCGATATCACCAGCCGCCGTGACGACATCAAGGCGGTACAGACCGGCCTGAACGACATGGGTCTGCAGCTGCAGGACCAGAAGGCCAAGGCCGACAGCGCCCATGCCCAGCTCAAGCAGCCTGATGACCTCAAAGTGGTCTACGACAAGGCCTACGACCGCACCGTCAGCGTTCCGGCCGATACCTTCCTGCAGGTGCTGCCGCAGATCAACGGCACCCTCGACAGCAGCCTGAAAGTTGCCGACTACGTGGATGCACACAAGGCGCAGATCGAGATCAACGGGCCGATTGTCAAGGTCAACGACCCTAAGGTACAGGCTGAACTGAACGCCTTGCTGCAAGACCTGACGACTCAGGCGAAGACCGTGCAGCAGGCCCAGGCGCAGCTGCAGACCGTGATGCTCGGCCGCTGATTGATGGTTGTGGGAGCGGCCTTGCCGGGGCGCCGGACCGGTCGGAAAGGGCTGCGCAGCAGCCCCAGATTCTCTGCTTCGCCGCGAGATTGCCGGGGCCGCTACGCAGCCCTTTCCGACCGGTCCGGCGCCCCGGCAAGGCCGCTCCCACAAGTTATGCGCATGACCATTCAACCCAGGCGCGGCAACAGGATCGCCACGCTCAAGCCACCTGCCTCGCCCGACTTCGCGCTGATACTGCCCTGGTGCAGCCCGATGGCGCGCCGGGCGATGGCCAGGCCCAGGCCAAAGCCATCGGTGCCGCTGTGCCCGCCCCGGTCGAACGGCTCGAAGATGCTCTGCAGGCGCGCCGGCTCGACCCCGGGGCCCTGGTCGACGATATGCACCTGCAACTGTTCCCCGCCGCCCACCAGCCTCGCCTCGACGCGTACTTCGCTGCCCGGCGCGGTATAGCGCACGGCGTTGCGGATCACATTCTCGAAGGCGCGGTACAGCAACTCCTCATGGCCACGGGTGACGAATGTGCCAGCGCCCTGCAGGCTGACCTGCGCCTGCTTCATGCCCGCCTCGAAACGGGCGTCCTCGACGATCTGCGCCAGTACCTCGACGGCATCCAGTTCGCCCTGCTCGCTTTGGCCTTGCTGCGACTGCACCCGCGCCAGGGTCAGCAGCTGCTCGATCAGGTCATCCATGCGCCGCGATTCGCGTTCGATTCGCCCAAGCATTTCCTCGCGCTCGGGCTGCTGACGCAGCAGCCCGATGGCGACATGCAGCCGGGTCAGCGGCGAGCGCAGTTCGTGGGAGATGTCGTGCAGCAACTGCTGCTGCGCTTCGACCAGCGCCTTGAGCTGCCCGGCCATGCGGTCGCAGTCTTCGGCCAGCTCGACGATTTCGTCGCGCCGCCGCCCCAGGCGCGGGCGCACACGCACGTCGAAGCGGCCTTGGGCAACCTGGCCCATGGCCTCGCGCAGCCAGGTCAGCGGCCGGGTCAGGTAGAGGCTGCAGAGCAAGGCGAACACCGCACTCATCAGCGTACCGGTCAGCAACGGGCCCATGCCCCGTGGGCGCGGTGCCTCATCCAGGCGTGTGGGCACCGAAGCCCGCAGCACCAGGGCCTGGCCGCCCTCATCGAGCAGTGCCCGCTCGAACCGTGGGGTGTCAACTGCACGCCCGGCCAGCAAGTGACCGGTGCCGTCGTACAGGCCCACCTGCACCTCCGGTGGCTGCGGCGACACCTGCAGGTACTGGCGGCCGGCCTGTTCGCCATAGCGCTGCAACAGGTTCAGTTCAGTGGCCAGCATGGCCCGCAACCCGGGGGTGTCACCGCGCAGGTCGTCGAGCATGAACGCCCCCGCACCGACCAGGAAGGTCAGGCTGTTGGCCAGCCAGAATGCCAGGAACAGCTTCCAGAACAGGCGCCGGCGCATCATTCGACGATCAGCATGTAGCCCATGCCCCGCACGCTCTGGATCCAGCTGCTGCCATCGTCACGCGGGCCGAGCTTCTGGCGGATGCTGCTGATGTGCACGTCGATGCGACGGTCGTAACGGGTCAGTGGCCGGCCCAGCGCGTTCAGCGACAGGTCCTGCTTGCTCACCAGCTGGCCGGCCTGGCGGACCAGGGCTTCGAGCAGGCTGAACTCGGTGCCGGTCAGGTCCAGCGGTATCGGCCCCCACTGCGCCTTGCGCCGCCCCGGCCACAGGGTCAGCGCACCACGGCCGATGGACTCGGCACCCTGGCTCTCGGCCAGCATCTGGGGATGCACCCGGCGCAGGATCGCCCGCAGGCGCGCCACCAGTTCACCCGGCGAGCTGGGCTTGGGCACATAGTCGTCGGCCCCCAGTTCCAGGCCGGCGATGCGGTCGATGTTGTCACCCCGGGCGGTCAACAGCAGCACCGGTACCTGGCTGCGCGCACGAATGCGCCGCAGCACTTCGATGCCCGAGATGCCCGGCAGCATCACGTCCAGCACCACCAGGCGGTAAAGCCCGCTCAAGGCGCGGCTCTCGCCCTCCTCACCAGTGGCCACGGCAGTGGCCTGGAAGCCCTCGCGGGCCAGGTACAGAGCGAGCATTTCGGTCAGTTCGCGGTCGTCGTCGACCAGCAGTACGGGAATCATGATGGGTCAGGTGCCAGGTTCTACAAAAGCGCAATGATCGCCCCGTCCTGGCAGACGGTGGGCGAACTTTACACATCTTTACCCTCGGTTAACCGCGCCGAACACAGCCCGCCCGTATGCTCATCGCCCGCTTCCCGGCAGCCCAGTGCTGCTCTTCTACGCCCGCCTGGAACCCTCGATGAACTACCCGCGACTGTTGCTCTCCATCCTGCTGCTCAATGCCTCCATGGCCCAGGCCGCGTCGTTCAGGATCGCCGACATCCGCGTCAACGGCCTGCAGCGGGTGTCCGCCGGCAGCGTGTTCGGTGCCTTGCCACTCAACGTTGGTGACGAAGCTGACGACCGTCGCCTGGTGGATTCCACCCGTTCGCTGTTCAAGACCGGCTTCTTCCAGGACATCCAGCTGAACCGCGATGGCAACGTCCTGATCATCAACGTGATCGAGCGCCCGTCGGTATCGAGCATCGAGATCGAAGGCAACAAGGCGATCAGCACCGAAGACCTGATGAAGGGCCTGAAACAGTCGGGCCTGGCCGAAGGCGAGATCTTCCAGCGTGCCACCCTCGAAGGCGTGCGCAACGAACTGCAGCGCCAGTATGTGGCCCAGGGCCGCTACTCGGCCGAAGTCGATGCCGAAGTAGTGCCGCAGCCGCGCAACCGGGTGGCCTTGAAGATCAAGATCAACGAAGG